>NZ_VWMY01000015.1:0-110712 GCF_008905045.1 Streptomyces albicerus | reverse complement strand
GGGGGCGGGGCCGTGTCGGGATGTCCGTCCGCAGCCGGTGACGTAAGGCGTTGTTGTGGCTCGGTGGTCCCGGGCGGGTGTCGTCGTACGCTGCGGCCGAACATCCCGCCACGTCCCCTCCGGCCGGAACCACCAAGCCCCGCAAGGGGCGGGAGCTCCTTCAGGGGCGCGGGCCCCTTAGGGGCGCGGGGAACTGCGCGAGCAACCCACGACGGCCGGCAGTCGACAACGGGCCCTTTAAGGGGCGCGGGGAACTGCGCGACCAGCCCCCACCGGCCGGTGGAGAGAAGTCAGCCGGCAGTGTTGAGCCGTACTGGAAGGGTGCGGTGGCCGTTGGAGATGAAGGACGCCACCGGGTTCAACTCATTGGCAGAGACGGCGAGTTCGAGGTGCGGGAAGCGCTCGAAGAGGGCCGGAAGCGCAACACGAGCCTCCATGCGACCCAGCGGAGCGCCGAGGCAGAAGTGGATGCCGTGGCCGAAGGCCAAGTGCTCCTTGCCGAGGCGGGTGACGTCGAAGCGGTCGGCGTCCGGCCCGTAGTCCTCCGGGTTGCGCCCGGCGGCAGCGTACGCCGCGAGGATCGCCTCGCCCTTGCCGATCACAAGGCCGTCCGGGCCGCCGAGTTCACCCATCGCCACGTCCTCGACGGCGTACCGCAGCGGCAGGCTGGCGACCGGTGCCTCGACCCGGAGGGTCTCCTCGACCACGTCGTCCCATCCGGCCCGGCCCGCGCGGACGTGCGCGAGCTGCTCGGGATGGGTGAGCAGGGCGTGAATGGCGTTGTCGATCAAGTTGACCGTGGTCTCGTGGCCCGCGCTGATCATCAGCACCAGCGTGTCGAGCAGTTCCTGCTCGCTGAGCCGCGTGTCACCCTCCTCGTCGCGCGCCGCGATGAGCGCGGAGGTGAGGTCGTCGCCGGGCGACTCCCGCTTGGCGGTGACGAGTTCGCCGAGGGCCGCGTACAGCCTCGTATAGATGTCCGTGACCTCCTCCGGGGTGGCGGCGGTGTTGAAGACGCCGTCCACGACGGCCCGCAGCTCCGCGCCCTTTTCCTCGGGCAGCCCGAACAGGTCGCTGATCACCTGGATCGGAAGGGGGTAACAGAACTCCTCGCGCAGATCGACTGCTTCGCCCCGCCGTCCGGCCTCCTCGATGCGGTCGAGCAGGCTCTTGGTGATCTCCTCGATGCGTGGCTGCAGCGCGGCCGTACGGCGGGCGGTGAACGCCTTGGACACCAGCGTCCGCAGGCGTTTGTGCTCTCCGCCGTACGCCGTGAACATGTTCTGCACCGCGACCCAGGTGAACAGCGGCCACTCCGGAGAGATCTCCCCGTTGATCCACAGCGGCCAGTGCTGCCGCGGATCCTTCGACACCCGAGGATCGGTGAGCAGCCGCTTCAGCAGATCCGTACTGCTCACCGCCCAGGCCTCCACACCGTCGGGGAGCTCTACTAACGTCACCGGACCGCGCGCCCGTATCCGCGCCGCCTCGCCGTGGATGTCGCGACCGGACGGGTCGATGACGATGGAGCCCTGCTCTGACATGGGAGCCTCCCAGTACTCAAATTCGAACCGCTCGAACACCGATACGGCGAGTGACGTTACGCGGCCGTAGGGTGCGCGAACGAGACCGCGCGAGGCGTGCTGCGCATGCCGTCAAGTTCCCTACGCGTACCGGCAAGTTGAGGGCGGGTGTCCGCTCTAGGGTCGTGCCCCCCAGGTGAGAGGCGGTGGGAGCCGAACCATGCCGAGCAGCGACGCCCCCAGGTGGCTGCGGCCCCTCGGTCCGGAGGTACGGACGCTCCCGGCCGGCGAGTGGTGGGACGCGGTACGCGTGCCGCTGGCCACGGGCGTCCGCATTCTCGACCATCTGGGCCCGCGTACGGGAGCGGTCATCGAGGACGGGTTCGGCGGCAGCGGCATCCTCTACTGGCTCATCCCGCCGGGTGCGGCTGAGACGTGGCACCTGCCGCCGGCCCAGATCCTCGGCCCGGGCTCCCACGTGGCCATCCCGCCCCGGCACCGCACGTGCGCCCCCGGCCTGCACTGGCGGGTGCCGCCGACCAGGACCCGGCACTGGACGGACCCGGCCAGCCTCCATACGGCCCTGCGGACCACGCTGAGCTGAAGCAGAGGCACCAAGTCCAGACTCCGACTCCGGGACTCTGTCCCCGGGACCCCGAGGTTCTGACTCCGAGGCTCCGGCCCCGGTGCCCTGACTCCGAGGTCCTGACTCGAAACTCCCGCCCCGGCCGGCCCTCACCGCCCTGAGCCCCGGCCGGGGCGGGCCCGGCCGCACCCGGCCCCGCCGTACCCCAACCCCGCCCCACTGTCCTCGTGCGGGGTTCTTGACGGCTTTGAGTTACCGGTAACATCATGGCTCTCGTAGCGCTGCCGCCGACGCCCCGGCCGGCTCGTCGCCCACGGGAGCGTGGGCCGTCAACTGGAGTCCGTGTGACCGACCACGTGACAGACCCGTCGACCGCGCAACCGGTCACGAGCGTCCCGACGTATGCCCAAGTGGCCCCGGGCGCCCCCGTGTTCAGCAAGGCCGCGGTGGTCGCCTCCTGCGTCGGCTTCGTGCTCATCGGCGTGCTCCAGGCCCTCTACGGACCCGCGATCCCCGCCTTCCGCGAGGAGTTCGGGCTCTCGCCGTCCGCCGCCGGGCTCGGCCTGAGCGCGCACTTCGTCGGCGGGGTCGCCGGGGTGCTGCTCTTCGACCGGCTGTACGGCCGACTCGGCAACCGGCAGATCCTCGGCGCCTCGTATCTGCTGATGGCCGTCGGTGCGGCGGGCTTCGCGCTGGCGCCGAACTGGCCCGTCGCGCTGGCCACGGCCCTGCTCGCCGGACTCGGCTTCGGCGGCATCGACTACGGCCTCAACCAGCTGTTCGCCGTCGGTTTCGGGCACCGCTCGACCGCCATGCTCAACATCCTCAACGCGCACTTCGGTGTGGGCGCGATCCTCGGGCCGGCCCTGATCGGCTTGGTCGGCGCCGAGCACTACCCGGCGGTCTTCCTCGCCTTCGCCGCCGCCAACCTGCCGCTGCTGCTGTGCCTCAAGGGCGTACGCGATCACGCGCCGCATCCGACTGCCGGTGATCCTGAGTCCGGCCGCGGCGGGCAGGTCCTCGGTCGCAGTCTGGGCTCCGTACTGGCCGTCTTCGTCACCCTCTATGTCCTGCACGTGGGCATCGAGGCGGGCGTCGGCGGCTGGGAGCCCACCCACCTGGAGACGGTCGGGTACGGCGCCGGGGTCGCCGCCACCGCCACCTCCGTGTACTGGCTGATGATGACCGTCGGCCGCTTCCTCGTGGCACCGATCGCGCTGCGCTACTCCGCCCAGTCCATCATCACGGTCTCCTGCGCGGGCATGACGGTCTGCCTGCTGCTGGCCACCGTGCCGGGGCTCGCCCCGTACGCGTACGCGGGTGTCGGTCTGTTCATCGCGCCGATCTTCCCGACCGGGCTGCCCTGGCTCAACAAGGCCGCCCCGCAGGCCCGTCGAGCGGGCGCGGTGGTCATCGCCGCGTCGATGGTCGGCGGGGTCGCCGCAGGACCCGCGCTCGGCAAGGCCATCGAATGGTCCGGGATCCGTGCCGTCCCGCTCCTGCTGTGCGTGGTCTCCGCGCTGTGCCTGGCGGCCACGCTCTGGCTGATCCGTGCCACCCGAACCGCCGACTCCCGCTGAAGAACGCCCCCATGTCCGAACCCAGGTGAACCCGGGGCCCGAACCCGGGCGAACCCAAGCCAACCGAAGGGAAGTTCCCCTGTGTCCGCTCTGACCACCACCTCCGACGGCTTCCTGCTGCACGGCGAGCCGCTGCGCATCATCTCCGGCGCGATGCACTACTTCCGCGTCCACCCCGACCAGTGGGCCGACCGGCTGCGCAAGGCCCGCCTGATGGGCCTCAACACGGTGGAGACGTACGTACCGTGGAACCTCCACCAGCCGGAACCCGGCACTCTCGTCCTCGACGGCTTCCTCGACCTGCCCCGGTATCTGCGGCTGGCCAAGGCCGAGGGCCTGCACGTGCTGCTGCGCCCCGGCCCGTACATCTGCGCCGAGTGGGACGGCGGTGGTCTGCCCAACTGGCTCACCACCGACCCCGACATCCGGCTGCGCACCAGCGACCCCCGCTTCACGGACGCCCTCGACCGCTACCTCGACCTGCTGCTGCCCCCGCTGCTGCCGCACATGGCCGCGTCGGGCGGTCCGGTGCTCGCCGTACAGGTGGAGAACGAGTACGGGGCGTACGGCGACGACACCGCGTACCTCGAACACCTCGCCGAGTCCCTGCGCTCGCGCGGCATCGAGGAACTCCTCTTCACCTGCGACCAGGCCAACCCCGAGCATCTGGCGGCCGGCAGCCTGCCCGGCATCCTCACCACTGCCACCTTCGGCAGCAAGGTCACGTCCAACCTGGAGCAGCTGCGCGCCCACCAGCCCGAAGGGCCCCTGATGTGCGCGGAGTTCTGGATCGGCTGGTTCGACCACTGGGGCGAACCGCACCACGTGCGCGACGCGTCCGACGCCGCCGCCGACTTGGACCGGCTGCTCTCGGCGGGCGCCTCCGTCAACATCTACATGTTCCACGGCGGCACCAACTTCGGCTTCACCAACGGCGCGAACCACGACCACGCCTACGAGCCGATCGTGACGTCGTACGACTACGACGCCGCGCTCACCGAATCCGGCGACCCCGGCCCCAAGTACCACGCCTTCCGCGAGGTGATCGCCCGCCACGCGCCGGTCCCGGATGAGCCCGTTCCGGCTCCCGGCCCCAAACTCGGCCTCACCACAGTGGAGTTGGACCGCCGGGCCCCGCTGCTCCCGCACGTGACCACCCTCGCCAAGCCGGTACGCGTCGACGCCGACCCGATGACGATGGAGGAGCTGGGCCTGCGGGCGGGCTATGTCCTGTACCGCACCACCGTTCCGGCGCACGGCGACGGAGTGCTGCACTTCACGGGCGGCGTCGGCGACCGCGCCCAGGTCTTCGTGGACGGCGCCCCCGTCGGCGTACTCGAACGCGAGCGCCACGAGGAGAGCCTGCCCGTGCGCCTCCCGCACCCCGGCGCCACGCTGGACGTGCTCGTCGAGAACATGGGCGGCGTCAACTACGGCCCCCGCATCGGCGCCCCCAAGGGCCTGCTCGGCCCGGTCACCTTCAACGGCACCGCCCTGCAGGGCTGGGACTGCCACCCGCTGTCCCTGGACAACCTGGGCGCGGTGCCCTTCACTCCCTCGCAGGACGCGCCCGAGGACGCCGGGCCCGCCTTCCACCAGGGCACCTTCGAGGTGCGTACGCCCGCCGACACCTTCCTCTCCCTGCCCGGCTGGACCAAGGGCCAGGCCTGGGTCAACGGCTTCCACCTCGGCCGCTACTGGAACCGCGGCCCGCAGCGCACGCTGTACATCCCGGCGCCCGTACTGCGTCCCGGCGCCAACGAGTTGGTCCTGCTGGAGCTGCAGGCCACCAGCGGCCCGCGCGTGCTGCTCACCGACACGCCCGACCTCGGCCCGGTGAAGCCCTGATGACGCACGAAAAGGGGCACCGCCTTCGTGTCCCCGCCCCCGCCGGACCGCCGCTGACCGGCCACCTCCCGTTCGCCGACGCTCCCGGCGTGCCCGATCCGATCGAGGTCACCAGCCGCTACCTCACCCGCGGAGGCAGACCCTGGTTCCCGGTCTCCGGAGAGTTCCACTACACCCGCTACCCGGCCGGGGACTGGGAGGAGGAGCTCCTGAAGATGAAGGCGGGCGGGGTGACGGCCGTCGCGAGCTACGTCATCTGGATCCACCACGAGGAGACCGAGGGCCGCGTCCGCTTCGACGGCGACCGGGATCTCCGGCACTTCGCCGAACTCTGCGCCCGCCACGGCCTGGACTTCATCCCCCGCATCGGCCCCTGGTGCCACGCGGAGGTCCGCAACGGCGGCCTTCCCGACTGGCTGCTGGCCCGCGCCCGCTCCCCGCGCACCGACGATCCCGCGTACCTGGCACCCGTACGCACCTGGTACGAGGCGATCGCCGGGCAGCTGCGCGGCCTGGACCGGGCGAGCGGCGGACCGATCGTCGCGATCCAGATCGAGAACGAGCTCTACGACCAGCCGGGCCACCTGCTGACACTCAAGCGGATGGCGCAGGAGGCCGGTCTGAGCGCCCCGCTCTGGACCTCGACGGCCTGGGGCGGGGTCCAACTCCCGCCCGACGAACTGCTTCCGCTCTACGGCGGCTACCCCGAGACCTTCTGGACCGAGGCGGACGGCGGCTGGCCCGACACCTGCCGCAAGCACTTCTTCTTCACCCACCAGCGCGACGACGAGGGCATCGGCGCCGACCTGCGCCCGACGACGGTACGCGGCGGCGACCCGGCGGCCCTCGCCGACCGATTCCCCTGGGCCACCTGCGAGTTGGGCGGCGGCATGGCCGTGTCGTACCACCGCAGGCCGCGCGTCGACGCGGCCGACGTGGGCGCCCTCGGCCTCACCAAGATCGGCTGCGGCTCGGTGTGGCAGGGCTACTACATGTTCCACGGCGGCACGAATCCGTCCGGCGAGCTGACGACCCTTCAGGAGTCCCACGCCACCGACTACCCCAACGACCTCCCCGTCCTCACCTACGACTTCCAGGCCCCGCTCGGCGAGTACGGCCAGTACCGGCCCTCGTACGACGAACTCCGCCTCCAGCACCTGCTGTTGGCTGACTTCGGCCACTTGATCGCACCGATGGAGTCCGCGCTCCCCGAGCGGCGGCCGACGGGTCAGGACGACCGGGACACCCTGCGCTGGGCCGTCCGCGGTGACGCCACCTCGGGCTTCCTCTTCGTCAACAACCACCAGCCGCACGAGCCGTTACCGCCCCGTCCGGACACGTCGTTCACGGTCGAGTTCCCGGACGCGCCAACTCTCACGTTCCCCAGCACGCCGGTCACCGTCCCTTCCGGTGCCTACTTCTGCTGGCCGCTCCGCCTCGATGTCGGCGGACTGCGCCTCGACTGGGCCACCGCCCAGCCGGTGTGCACGGTCGACGACCACGGACGTACGGTCCTGGTGCTGGCCGCGACCGCCGGGATCGAGGTGGAACTCGCCCTGGACGCCGCCGCGTTGACCGCCGTCTTCGCACCCACGGGCAAGCTTGGTTCCGTCCACGGCCGGGTCCTGGTCACGGGGCTGCGGCCCGGCAGTGATGCCCTGGTCGAGGCCGACCTGACGGACGGTGGACGAGTCGGCTTCCTGGTCCTGGACGCGGCGACGGCCCGTACCGCCTACCGCGGTGTCGCGTGGGGAGCCGAGCGGCTGGTCCTCTGCGGCGACGGCAACGGCGACAGCGACGGCGTCGTCTTCGACGAGCACGCGGACGCGGTACGGGTGCACAGCCGGTCCGAGGAGCCGTCGTTCGCCGTGCTGCCCGCGCCGGAACGGGCGCCGGTGGTGGAGGGGGCGAGTGTGCGGGAGACGGCGGACGGGGTGTTCACGCGCTACACGATGCGGGCCGGGAGCCCGGGCGTGGACACGGTGGACATGGAGGTGTCAGCCGGGCTGGTCCGGCCCGCGGGCCCCGCGCCCGAGCCGATGACGGGTGTGCTGGGACGGGCGAGCGCGCCCCCGGACAAGTACTACGACACCGCTGCCGCCGAGTACCGCATCGACGTGCCGGACGGGCTTCTGCGCACGGGAGCTCTCCTGCGCATCCACTGGACCGGAGACGTGGCACGCGCGTACGTGGGGGACACGCTCGTGGCCGACCAGTTCCACTCGGGGCGGGTCTGGGACATCGGCCTGGACCGGCTCCCCGCCGGAGCCCTTCGTGAGGAGGGTCTGCGTGTGAGGGTGCTGCCACGGCACGTGGACGCCCGGGTGTACGTACCGACGGGGTCGGGCGGGGCCGGGGGAGCGGCTGCGACGGTCGAGCGCGTGGAATGGGTGAGGGCCCGCACGTGGGTGGCCGGGGCGGGCTGAGGCCTCGCACGTGGGTGGCCGAGGCAGGCTGAGGTCCCGGTACCCGATGGTTCTCCGGTCCGTCCCCGTCCTGACTGTTCCGCCCGGCGGCCTATCCTGTGGGCCTGCCGGGCGGGGCACGACCGCCGGGACGAGCCTGAAGGATGCACCCCCATGACCCGAAGTACCGGTGGCGGCGCCGTTCCCAAGGGCCGCAGCCGACGCAACTTCGCGGGAGCGCGCCCGGTGATGGACGACGTGGCGCGGCTGGCAGGTGTCTCCAAGCAGACCGTCTCCCGCGTACTGAACGACAATCCGTCCGTACGCCCCGAGACCCGCGAGGCCGTCCTGACCGCCATGCGCACGCTCGGCTACCGCCCGAGCCGCAGCGCACGCTCCCTGGCCAGCGGCAGGACCCGCATGCTCGGCGTGATCTCCTTCGACGCGGCCCGCTTCGGTCCCGCCTCCATCCTGACCGCGATCAACACCGCGGCCCAGGACGCCGGTTACCTGGTGAGCTCCATCGCGCTCGACACGGCGGACCGGGCCACCGTCGTACGCGCCGTGGACACCCTGTCGGCCGAGGGCGCGGACGGCGTGATCGCCATCGCCCCGCAGCGCTGGGTGGGCAGGGCCCTGGCGGAGGCACAGCTCGACACCCCGTTGATGGTGCTGGAGAACGACCTCGGAAAGGACGCGTCCTTCGTCACGGCGGACAACCGCGCGGGCGCTCGCAAGGCCACCGAGCACTTGCTGGAACTGGGCCACGCGACGGTCTGGCACATCCAGGGCCCCACGGGCTGGCTGTCGGCGGACCGCCGGGAGGAGGGCTGGCGGGCCACGCTGGAAGCGGCGGGCGCGGAGGTTCCCGAGCCCCTCATCGGCGACTGGAGCGCCGACTCGGGCTACGAACTGGGCCGCCAACTGGCCGGGCGCCCCGATGTCACCGCGATCTTCGCCTCCAACGACCAGATGGCCCTCGGCGTCCTGCGCGCCCTCCACGAGGCCGGCCGGCACGTTCCCGACGACGTCAGCGTGGTCGGCTACGACGACATCCCCGAGGCCGCCCATCTTCTGCCGCCACTCACCACGGTCCGCACCGACTTCCCCGAAATCGGCACCCGTTCCCTGCGCCTGCTCCTGTCCCAACTGGAGGGGCCGCCGGAGCCGGCTGTCGATCGCGTCGTACCCGTCGAACTGATCGTGCGCCGCAGTACGGGGCCGGCGCCGGGCCGCTGAGACTGCACGGAGCCGTGCCGCCGAAGTTGGAGCCGTGCTGCCAGCGTGCCAGCGTCATGGACAGTCATGGACAGGGAAATAAGGAAATTCTGTGCCGAGCAGGTGAGGGGGCGGACACGTCGGCGCGATAGAAAGGACGCATGCCGGAGCGCGAGACCCCTGTCGGGGCCATGGATGATGTCGATGCGGTGACCCGCGCGGTGCTGACCGCCTCGCGGCTGCTGGTCGCGGTCTCCGCACGCTCACTGGCCGGGGTCGAGGAGCGGGTCACGCTGCCGCAGGTCCGGATGCTGATGGTGCTGTCCACGCGCGGCGCCACCAAACTGGTCACGCTTGCCGACCTGCTCCAGGTCGCGCCGTCCACCGCCATGCGCATGGTCGACCGGCTCATCGCCGCCGGGCTGGCCGACCGGCAGACCAACCCCGTCAACCGGCGCGAGACCCTGCTGCAGCTCACGGAGGAGGGGCGGCGCACCACCGCGGACATCACCGCACGGCGGCGGGCCGAGATCGCCGCGATCGTCCAACGGCTCACCAGGACGCAGCGGGCGGCACTCGTCGAGGCGCTGACCGCCTTCAACGAGGCGGGCGGTGAACCCCTCGCTCCGGCAGAGGACGACACAGAGCCGCATCCACTGGGCTGGGTGGACGCGGCGGCAGCACACGATGCCTGAACGCCTCGGTCATCCGGCGCTCGGGCTGGGCGTCGGCGAGGTCGTGTTCACGTCCAGGCCCTCGGGCTCCGGGAGCGAGAGGACCGGTGCTCCGGGCTGGGGCGCCGGCGGGGTCATCTGGTCCTTGGGCATCTTCGGCGGGGTGGTCTGCTGGAAGTTGACCTGGTCGTAGTTGACCAGTTCGGTCTTCTCCAGCACGGTGATGTGGTCGAGCACGGTGTCGTTGGCCTGGTCGGCCAGCTGGCGGACCAGCGTGTTCTTGGTGCTGGCGCGGATCTTGGCGATCGTCGGGAAGATCTGCCCGTGGGTCACACGCATGATGTTGACCGCGGTCGTGTCGAACTGCTTGCCGGTGCTGCCGTCCACCGTCGCCACGAACTGCTGCTGCTGTGGGGACGCCTGGTTGGGCAGCGTGATGCCCAGCTCGGGGGCGATCTTGCGGCAGGTCGCGTCGAGCCGGGCGTGCCCGACGACGAGGTGCTCGCCGGCCTCCTTCATGGCCGGGGTCGTGCCCCGCTCCATGGACATCAGGCCGAGCGGATGCTCCCACAGCCCGGCCGCCCGGACCTTGATGACGAAGTCCCGGTCGGCCTCGGTCAGCGGCCCGTACGGGGTGTTGGCGATGATCCGTTCCTGGTTGGTGGCCGTGTTCTCCACTCCGAGCATGGCGGGGTACGCGAGCGCGGCGAGGGTCAGGACCAGTCCACCGCCCACGAATGCGGTACCTGCCTTGCGTTGCGATATGCGCATGCTGCCTCCTGGTGTGAGCGGGCTCGGACGCCAGGGAGTACGCATGGGACTCGCAGAACAATCATTGTGCCGGGTAAATTTTGCACGCTGCCAGGTGTTTCACGTCACATCCGCGAAGCTCGTGCGGGGCGGCGGCGCGGCTGCCGGGCGGACCGAGTGGGTCGAGCGGGCCACGCGGACCGAGTGGGCCGGCGGGCCGGTGTCACGCCGGCCGTACCAGGCCCGACTCGTAGGCGAAGACCACGGCTTGGACGCGGGCGCGTGCACCGATCTTGGTGAGGATCCTGCTGACGTGGGACTTGACGGTCGTCGGGGCGATGGACAACCGCTCGGCGATCTCGGCGTTGGACCAGCCGGAGGCGACGGCGGTGAGCACGTCGCGTTCGCGCTCGGTGAGGTCGCCGAGCCGGTGTTCCCGCTCGGGGGCGAGGACGGGGCGCTCCTGGCGGACGGCGTCGATGAGTTCGCGGGTCAGACCGGGGGAGATGACGGCGTCTCCGGTGGCCACGACGCGGACGGCCGCGGTCAGTTGGTCGGGGGTCGCGTCCTCGGGGAGGAACCCGCCGACGCCGGCGCGCAGGGCGGCGTAGGCGTACTCGTCATGGCCGGTGGCGGTCAGGATCAGTACGCGCGAGGGGTGCCCTCCTGGTCGTGAGGGGCGCCCTCCCGATCGAGAGGGGTGCCCTCCTGATCGAGAGGGGTGCCCTCCTGATCGAGTGGGTTCGGGAACCTGGGGGAGGGGCTCGGGCCGTGCGATGCGGCGGATGGTGTCGATGCCTTCCTGGTCGCGGATGCGGCTGTCCATCAGGACGACGTCGGGGCGGAGTTCGGCGCTCATACGGACCGCCTCGGCCCCGTCGGCGGCTTCGCCCACGACGGTCAGGTCGGGCTGAGCTGCCAGGACCATGCGGAATCCGATGCGCTGCAGGGCCTGGTCGTGGACGACAAGCACCGTGATCACGCCGGGTGTTCTCCGCGCGGGGGGAGGGGCGGCGACGGGCACCTCGCCGAGAACGCCTACCGGGCCCGGTACGGAACCGATGGCCGGTACGGAACCGCTGGCGGGACGAACCCAGGTCCGGGCGGCGCGCTCGTACGCCGACCGGCGCCCCGACCGGGTGGTGCGGGCACCGGAAGTACGGCTGAAACGTCCGGGGCTGTACAGGTGATCGGCCATGGTGATGTTCTCCCGGTCGGATCGGGTCGAGTCGGGTCGTTGGGCTGGTGCTGGTGCTGGTGCTGGTGCTGGTGCTGGGCGTCGCTTGTCGGTGCGCGAGGGCGTGAAGGGGTGGCTCGACGGCGTGAGGGGTGCGCGGCGGGCGGAGGTGTGAGGTCGTGCGGGGGAGAAGAGGGAGAGGGCGGGGGTGCCACCGGGGTGACGGGAAGCCTGACGGTGGGCTGAACGGGTCAGATGCGGAACGCGGGTAAGTCCCCTGCTGTGGGGCGGAGTTCCGAGTTGTCGTAGCTCGTGCGGCCCGCTGCCCGCTGCAGGGGGAGCGCTTCGCGCTCGACCTCGTTCACGAGGTTGAGCATGACTTCGTAGGGCCGGGTCGGGCGCCGGGGAGTGATGCGACTGCGACGAGAGGTCGACTGCTCGGCCATCACACTCCCTTTCTGAACGAAACGGTTTCGTTCACCTTGGAGCTTCAGCGTAGCTCTGCCGCTATCGAAACGGCACCGTTTTCTTTGTGGTCTGGGTCACATCGGTGGTGCCGCGGGCTCCTTCCGGATGCTGGGCGGTGAGGGGATCGGCCGAACGGGCGAGGTCGCGCCGCGCGAAACCTGGCCGTCTGCGCGAAACCTGGCCGTCTGGCGGAGGGGGCGCCGGCACCGGCGGGCACCTGCGTCGGCGGGCACGTGCGCCGGCGGGCGAGGCCCGGCCTGGGACCGGTCCCAGGCCGGGGCCCGGGACCGGTCCCGCGAGCAGGACCGCACTCTTCAGCCATGGCCTTCTCCCGTCGTCATGTCGCCGTGACCATCGGCACACTTGCCGCGGTCGTGGGATGCTCCACGTCTTCCGGCTCGGACGATCCGTCCGCCTCGCCGTCCCGGCCCCGTGAGTCCACGGCGGTATCTCCGTCTCCGCCGAGTTCACGACCCGCCACGGCTTCGGCTGCTCCCTCCTCCCCCTCCACTCCGCCCTCTCCCTCCTCGACGTCCGCGGCCGACGGAACGCGGCTGTCGGCGTGCGGCGACGGGCAGTGCGAGGTCAGCGTCGGGGTGGGCGCCGAAGTCCCGGTTCCGGAGCAGTCTTTCGGCGCTCCCGCCATCAACGTGACGAAGATCGAAAATGGTGAGGCGACCCTTGAGATGCGGCGCGACGACGGGTCGCGCTCCACCATCACGCTGCTGTCGGCGGAGGGCGGGCTGCAACTCGATGCGTACTACCTGACCGTCACCGTGCAGGGGAAGCGGGCGGTGCTCCGGATCACCAAGGCGGATGCTCCCTCGCGGTGACTCACGTCGGCCCGACCCGAACACCACCGAACACCCCCGACAGGAAGGAAACCCTCCATGCCAAGCACGCGGACCTACGTGCTGGCGGGTATCACCGCCGCTGTTTCGACCGCCACGCTCACGCTGTCCGCCCAGGCCGCCGCTCCGGCCCCGTACGAGCGGGCGGCCGCCCGGTGCGCGTACCCGTCCGAGGTCCTGGACCTGACCAACTGGAAGCTGACCCTGCCCACCGGCGAGGACGAGGATCCCACCGAGATCACCCAGCCCGAGCTGGCGGCCTTCTCCGCCGATCCCTGGTTCCAGGTCAACGCCGCCTGCGACGCGGTCCGGCTCCGGGCCGCCGTCAACGGCGTGACGACGGGAGGTTCCAGCTACCCGCGCGCCGAGCTGCGGGAGATGACCGACGGCGGCGAGGACGAGGCCGAGTGGTCCACCACGGACGGCACCCACACCCTCGTGGTCACCGAGGCGTTCACGGCACTCCCCAAGGAGAAGCCGCACCTGGTCGGCGCGCAGGTCCACGGCGGGGATGACGACGTCACGGTCTTCCGCCTCGAAGGCAGCAGCCTCTACATCACCGACGGCGACGACCGCCACCACCACCTCGTCACCGACGACTACGAACTGGGCACCGAGTTCGAGGCCAAGTTCGTGGCGCAGGACGGCGAGATCGACGTGTACTACAACGGGCAACTGGAGACCACGATCTCCCACGACGGCGACACCAACTACTTCAAGGCAGGCGCCTACACGCAGGCCAACTGCGACAACTCCGACCCGTGCACCGACAAGAACTACGGCGAGGTCCGCATCTCCGCCATCAAGGTCACCCACTCCTGACTGACGGATACGCACAGAGTTGCGCGCAGCGCCCCACGTTCGGATCGCTTCGCGTGAGCGGGTGATTTCCGCCGACTCACTCTGGAGTGTCCGAGGCGGTCCGTACGCTCGTATGCCGGCGTTCCACCTCACTGTCACGCAGTTCAGACGCGTGACTCCTTCTGCCGATTGGAGTTGTGGGACATGTCCGTTCACGTGGGGGGGCACGTCGAGAGGCAACACCGATGCACAGGTCTGCATACGAGCAGATGGAACTCTGCGTGAAGGAGTACATGCCGACGAACCGGCGGCACCGGGTCGTGGATCTGGGATCGCGTGTGTCAGACAAACAGAGTGTCACGCATAAAGACATGCTGGGTCAGCACGCCATCGACTATGTGGGCGTCGATGTGCTCGATGGGCAGAATGTGGATGCGGTCATGGCCAAGCCGTACCGCATTCCAGTGAAGTCCAACAGCACGGACTTCGTACTCTCGGGCCAGGCGTTCGAACACATCCCGTTCTTCTGGGCGACGATGATGGAGATCGCGCGGGTTCTGAAGCCCAGGGCAATGGCATTCATCACGGCACCGTCGCGCGGCCATGTGCACGATGCACAGGATTGCTGGCGCTACTACCCGGACGGGTTCCGGGCCATGGCTGCGTACTCGGGACTCGAATTGCTCGAGGCCTACACCGACTTCCCGCCGATGACGGGGATCCGGCACAATTACGCGGCCATTGACGCCAAACACGCCTACTGGGGTGATTCCGTCGGGGTCTTCCAGAAACCCCATCGCTACCGGCGACTGCCGATGTTCTTTGTACGCGAACTGACTGTCTGGTGGGCCAACCGCGTTGGAGGTGTCCAGAACACGCCCCTGCTCAAGCCGGTCGAAGGACGCGTGCTCTGCGGCCGCCCCGCGGACGTGCCGTAGTCGGGCGAGAACGTAGTGGTCGAGAACTGACAAACGTCGTTACCCGATGCCGTCAGCCCATCCAGGGCTGACGGCGGCACCGACCTTCGCAGGATCAATGCGGCGCTGCACCAGGACGGATGTTGATCAGGCTCAGCCTGGGTGAGGTGACGCTGCCGGTCGTTGAACTGTCGGCGCAGCGCGGCAGCCGCCTGGGCGTCGAGGCCGAAGGCCGCGAATTGCTTGTCGCTGTAGCGCTGTACAGGGCGCAGAGCATCGGCGAACATCCGCCGGTCGAATCCGGCATCGTTCTGCGTGGCGAGCTCGATCAGCCGCCGGGGGCTTTCACGGTTTACGGCTCGTCTCATCGCACGTCGGATGAGGCGAGCGTGATGAAGCGCTCCAGAGCTTCTCGTGCGAGTGCGCCGCGAGTGCTCAGTTCTGCCTTGTCGGACGCTTTGTGGAGGTTGGATGCGTGTTCGTGGGCATCTCGCGCGGCGCCGATCAACGCCTGCCCGCTTGCTATGAGTTGAACTCGGAACAGTGCGTGGAGGGCAACCCCGCGGAGCCGGTAGGCCTCGGTGCGAGCCTCGAAGCATGCCGAGCTGTCCGGATCTTCGTTCTTGCGGTGCCAGCGATCCTGTTGGCCTCGCCTGTATTCGGTCAGTGCTCCGGCAAAGTCGCTGTACACAGCCATCCGCTCTGAACGGAGCTGCTGCTGAGCTGCGAACACCTGGTCGCGTGCAGACACTCTGCGTTGAAACAGATGCGTCACGCCGGCGCCCAGCAGCGTTCCGATGACTGCGATGAGGGTCGAGAGAACACCGTCCACGGAGAGCAGAACATCACAAGATCGTCTGCCCGCTCAGGTACTTTGCGAGAATTACCCGGAACCTCTCTGGCAGCCGACCTGACCTGCAGTGAGACACATCAAGATCATTACGCCGTCATCACGTGACCTCTGTCATGGAGCCGCATTCGGCGGCATCCGACTACACATACGCCAAGACGCCGTCCTCAGCCAAAGCGCTGATGGCGGGGTCTTCGGGCACCTCATACAGGGTGCCCCCGGCGGGGCCACATGCAGATAGTTGCAGGGCTGAGCAGCGGTTTCTTGTTGGGCGGCTTGTGGTGGAGGGGCGGTTTCGTCCTGCGGCGTGGGATGGGTCGATTGATGGGCGACTCAGACGTGGGGTCTGTCCCGGGCGAAGGCCCGCACCGGACGGTGAGGGGCGAGTCGCCTGATCTTGATGCGTGGCTGCGGTGTGGCTGCGCACTGGTGGTCGCGGGGGTTGCGGCGTATGCCTCGTACGTCCATCAGCGAGAGTTCGCCCTGCAGGGCGGTGCGGATGAGGTGAGTGCGTCGTTGTGGCCGCTGTCTGTCGACGGTTTGCTGCTGCTGGCGACGGTCGGCCTGCTGAAGCCGTCCGGGGGTGGTGGCCGTCGGGCACGGTACGTCGTGTGGCTGGCTTTTTTGCTGGGGATCGTGGTGTCTCTGGCGGCGAATATCGCGGCCGCGCCGGTGCTGGCCTGGAAGCCGGTGCTGGTCGCCGGGTGGCCGCCGGTCGCGTTGCTGTTGTCGGTGGAGCTGCTGGCGCACCGTCCTGGCGGACGGTTGCCCGATACAGTCGACCGGGAGGATGGGGGAGGCGCCGGTGTGAAGAGTGACGACACGCGAGGCGTCGTTGATCCTCTCCTGAGACGTGCTCGGGAGGTGGACGCCAGGCATCGGCAGCTGCATCAACGCCCTGTCTCGGCGGAGTCTCTGCGCAGGGAAATGCGTATCGGTGCGAGTCGGTCCAGGGAACTGGTTGCTCTCGTACGTGAAAGCGAGAACGGCAATGGTCCCGGTACCGAGCACTGACGGGCAACGGGCAACGAATGTGTCATGACCGATGCGCCTCGTGTGCCTCGGGGATGCTTGATGGTCTCCCTCGGCGCGGTGAGTGGTGGATCTTCGTTAACCACATTTTCGTGACGCCTTGGTCCGTCCACGTCGGAGCATGTAGCGGAGTGCGGGCTATGCCGTACCCGCCGATTTCGAAAGGAAATCCCTTGTGGTCCTTGCTCAGGGAGCGGCGTATGGCATTGACCAGCCTCACCTGCGCCTGGGCGGGTACCTGTCTGGCCCGCTCGAATTCCTGGGAATTCAGCGGGTTGTGCAGTGGGTTGCATTCCCCTCTTGCCGCCTGGTCCAAAAAGGAATTGATGGCGCTGCCGAAATCATCGATCTCCGTCGCGACCTCCGTGGGAGCGATCAGGCTCACGCGCCTCAAGGCCGCACTCCAGTCGTAATCCCATCCGCGGCGGTCGGCATGCGCTCGGCTGAGCTCCATCGTGAATTTGGCGTAGTGGATGAACAGCTCCTGACAGACAGCGAGTTGCTGATCGCGTATCCAGTGACGATTCTGAGCACGGCGCGTGACGATACCGCCGGCCAGCACGCCCGCTGTGGTGGAAAGTGCGCCAGCGGCCGTTGCGCCACCATGGTGCCGCCAAGGCGGGCGAACTCGACCATGCGGTCGGCGCCGACGGCGGGCGTGCAGTGGTCGGGACTGAAAGTGAGTGCCGGGGGAGGGTGGTCAGACGGTGATCGGGTGTGCGGTGCCGCGGGGCAGCCAGGTGAATGCCCTGCTGCGCTCGGCGGGGACGGTCGCCAGTTCCGCGGCGAGGGCTTCGTGGCCTTCGCGGAAGTGCTGCCAGCCTTCGTAGTGGACGGGGCACACCGTCCTGGGGTGGATGGTTTCGCACAGGTCGAGGGCGTCGGCGGCCGTCATGGTGTAGCGAGCGGGACCGGTGATGGGGAACTGGACGCCGCCCAGGTGGAGCAGGACGGTGCCCGGGCGCAGGGTGGCGGCGGTTTTGCGGAGAGCGCGGTACAGGACCGTGTCGCCGGTGATCCACAGCGGTCCGTGGTGTTGTCCGGGCCAGGTGAGGGCGAAGCCGACGACCTCGCCGGTGATGGGGCGGCTGAGTGGCGGGCCGTGCCGGCAGGGGGTGGCGGTGATGTCGATGGGCGGCCGGTCCGGCGCCTCCAACCGGGTGGTCTGTCCGGCCTTCAGGCCTCGTACGGTCGTGCTGTCCAGCCGACGCGCCCCTGTACGCGTGGTCACCACAGTGGTGACGTCGGCGAGCAGGGCGCGGCCGGCGTCGTCGAGGTTGTCTCCGTGGTGATCATGGGTGAGCAGCACCGCGTCGACCGGTCCGATCGCCTCGGGCGACAGGGCGGGGCCGGTGAGTTTGCGGGAGGACGTGCCCCAGCCGAAGGCGTAGGTGCGGCCGGGGGGATCGAAGGTCGGGTCGGTCAGCAGCCGCCAGCCGGCGAACTCGATGAGGACGGTGGGGCCGCCGATGTGGGTGAACCGGACTTCCGTCATGGGCTCTTCCCGTCCCTCGGTGCCCGGCGTTCCGGGCACCGAGGTGGTGATCAGGTGTCTGTCAGGTGTGGTCGAGGGCCCAGGCCAGCGCGTGGTCGGCGATCTCCTGCCAGCCCTGCTGGGCGGGCATCAGGTGGGATCGTCCGGGAAACTCGACGATCTCGGTGACGGTGTTCGACTTGTAGTGCTTGGCGTTGGACCGCTGGATCTTCGGCGGCATCAGGTGGTCGTTCTCGCCCGCGACGAACAGCAGCGGAGGCCGGTCGTCGTTGCGGTAGTTCACGTACGAATCGGCGTGGCCCGGGTGGATGTTGGCCAGCGCACTGCCCCAGAACACCTGGCCGGAGGCCGGGATGTGGTAACGCTCGTACAGGGCGCGGGCCTGGTCCTCGGGGAAGGTGTTGGTGAAGGCGTAGCGCCACTGGTCGAAGGTGAAGCCGACGGCCTTGTGCCGGTTGGCGGGGTTCTTCAGCACCGGGAAGGTCGCCTTCAGCTGCGACAGCGGGACCGTCGCCACGCCCTCGGTGGGTGCGGAGTTGATGGCTACTCCGGCGCCGCCGTATCCGTGGTCGAGCAGGATCTGGGTGAACACTCCGCCGGCGGAGTGGCCCATGATGATCGGCCGGGTGTCGAGGCCGTCGATCAGCTTCTCCAGCGATGCGACGACCGCGGGGACGGAGAGTTCCTCGATTGGGGTGGGGTCGGCGTTGAGCGCCTCGACCTCCACCTCGAAGCCGGGGTAGGCCGGGGCCAGTACCCGGAATCCCTGGGACTGGTAGTGGGTGATCCAGTGCTCCCAGCTGCGGGGTGTCACCCAGAAGCCGTGGATGAGGACGATGGTGTCCGGTTTCATGAGCGTTCGCTCCTTCAACGGGTGGCGGCGTAGGCCGACTTGATGATCTTGGCGGCGGCTTCCGGGTGGGAGATCATGACCACGTGCGAGGACCGGATCTCGGTCACCTTGCTGCCTGCGCGCTTGGCCATGAACCGCTGGGCGGCGGGCGGGATGACCTTGTCCTCGGTCGGGATCAGGTACCAGGACGGGACGGTCTTCCAGGCGGGCGCGCCGCTGGGGCCGCCGAGACCCTGGACGCTGCCGGGGCGCTGGGTGGCCGCCATGAGACGGGTCCGGGAGGCGGGCAGGTCGGCGGCGAACACGGCCCGGAACTTCGCGGCGTCGATGTAGCCGTCGGTGCCCGGTTCGCTACCGGGCACCGGATAGGCACGGGGGATCAGGGCCGTGGCCAGTTCGCTGCCGGGGAACTGGCCCGCCAGTTGCAGCGCGCTCTCGCCCTCGTCAGGCGCGAACGCCCCCATGTACACCAGGGCCTTGACGTTGGCGTGGCCGCGGGCGGCGTTGGTGATGACGATGCCGCCGTAGGAGTGGGCCGCCAGGATGACCGGGCCGGGGATGGTGTCCACCACGCTGGAGATGTAGGCGGCGTCGCCCGCCGTGTCCCGCAGCGGGTTGGCCGGCGCGATGACCGGGAAGCCGGCCTTCTGCAGCAGCGCGATGGTGTCGTTGAAGCCGGAGGCGTCGGCGAACGCGCCGTGCACGAGCACGACGGTCGGCTTCGGCCCCTTCCCGGCCTGCCCGGGGCTGTGGGAGGTCGCCTGGGCGGAGACCGCGCCGACGACGATGAGAACGGCGGCGGCCAGTGCCGCCAGCAGACGGCGCGGAACGGGAACACGCATGACGAACCCTTTCGGTCAGGAGGGTTGGACGGTGCGGAGGTGCCGGCGGGCGGTGCGGTCGGGACGTGTGCCCCGGGACTGGTGAGGCCCCGGGCCGGTGGGGGTTCAGGAGGCGAGGAACGCCAGCAGGTCGGCGTTGAACTCGTCCTTGAACGCGCCCACGAGACCGTGCGGGGCACCCGGATAGACCTTCAGCGTCGCGTCTTTGACGAGCTTGGCCGCCTCCGGGCCGGCCGCGACGATCGGGACGATCTGGTCGTCGTCGCCGTGGGCGATGAAGGTGGGGATGTCGAAGATCCCCAGGTCCTCGGTGAAGTCGGTCTCGGAGAACGCGCGGATGCAGTCCAGCGCTCCCTTGAGCCCGACCTGCATGCTCTGCAGCCAGAACGCGTCCGACACACCCTGCGAGACCTTCGCACCGGGCCGGTTGAACCCGTAGAAGGGCAGGCTGAGTTCCTTGTAGAACTGCGAACGGTCGGCTGCCACACCCGCGCGGATGGCGTCGAACGCCTCGATCGGCAGGCCGTCGGGGTTGTCGCCGGTCCTCAGCATCAACGGCGGTACGGCGCCCAGCAGTACGGCCTTGGCGATGCGCCCGGTGCCGTGCCGGCCGATGTAGCGGGTCACCTCGCCGCCGCCCGTCGAGTGCCCGACCAACACGGCGTCGTGCAGGTCGAGAGCCTCGATCAGGTGGGCGAGATCGTCGGCGTAGGTGTCCATGTCGTTGCCGTTCCACGGCTGGCCGGAGCGACCGTGGCCGCGCCGGTCGTGCGCGATCGCACGGTAGCCGTGCGAGGCGACCAGGTGCAGCTGATCGTCCCAGGCGTCGGCGTTCAACGGCCAGCCGTGGCTGAACACCACCGGTTGCCCGCTGCCCCAGTCCTTGTAGAAGATCTCAGTGCCGTCGCTCGTGGTGATGGTGTTCCTCATGGGAGCGCTCCCGTCATCAGGCGATGTGCGACTCGGATGACGGCGATGGTGGCAGCGCATCGGGGGAGGGCTTTTACCGTGCGCGCCGGAAACTGTTCCCTGCCCGCCACGCAGCGCACTGTGGGCCGCAGAGGGCGGAGGTGGCCGTTCCGGTCGGCCGTCAGTGGACCCTCTACCGATCAGGTGAAGGTTCGGTGGAGAATCCGGGGACTGGTTTCGCGGCGGATGGGTACCGCTGCGCCAGCCCTGGGGGGCACTGTGCTGGTCTTGGACACGAAGGACATTCCGGCCGCCGACCGGATCGAGGCGTTTCATGCGGTGGCTGCCGGGGAGAGCGGTAGCTGCTCCATCGAGCAGGAACACACCGAGGCCGGTATCTGGAAGAGACTCGAGGTCTGGCATTTCGGCCCGTTGACCCTGTTCGCCACGCACGGCACGGGCATGCGTATCTGGCGCACGCGCCAGCACGCCAGGTTCGACTCGATGAACTCCGTCTCGATCATCACCCAGAGCCGGGGAACGGGCGCCTTCACCTGGAACGGCCACCAGCAGCACGTAGGGCCCGACGACCTGGCCCTCGCGCACAAGACCGCGGGCTACGAGTACGGATGGTCGGGGACAGGAGTGTCCGTGGCGTTCATGGTCGACGCCGACCGTCTCGGCCTGCCCGAGCACCTGATCCGCGCCGCGGTTCCCCTCCTGCACCAGAGCAGGATCGGCCCTTTACTGCTGCACCACATCCGCAGCCTGCACCGTGACGCAGGCCGGCTGAGCGCCGAAGCCGGCGCCGAAGCGCTCGCCGCCGCCACTCTGGAACTCACCCGTGCCCTCATCGTGTCGGTGGCCGCCGACGACCACACCCGCCGGACGGTCGCGGAAGACACCCTCCTCACCCGCGTCCTCGCCTACATCCGCGCGCATCTGACCGACCCCGGCCTCACTCCCCAACGCATCGCCTGGGCACACAACATCTCCGTACGGACCCTCTACCGGCTGTGCGAGGAAGGCGGCCTCAGCCTGGAAAAATGGATCATCCGTCGACGTCTGGAAGGCGCCCGCCGCGACCTGATCGCGCCCGAACACGCCCACCGCACGATCGAGGCCGTCGCCCGCTCCTGGGGCTTCACCAACCCCGCCTTCTTCTCCCGCCGCTTCCGTCAGACCTACGGCGCCACGCCCCGCGAATGGCGGCAGCTCTCCCACCAACGGGCCACCTCGTTGTCCCGTGACGAACTCCAGTAGGGTCAGGACTGGAAACGGAGCATCAGCCACCGCGCCAACCCCCGGCCCTACCAGGGGCCAGCGGGCATGCCAGGCATAGGCAGACTTGCGTGAGACCCGTAACCGCCGCGCGACCTGCGGCGGCGTCACCCCTTGCATGAATAACTCGGCAGCCTCGAACCGCACTTGCTCCCGCCGGGCCCGCTGCTTCGCGGTCAGGCCACCCCCATCGGGATACCGCATGACACCGGGATACACCCACCACCGAGATCACCGTCACCTCGAACCGAAAACCTCAGTAGCGGTGCCAGTCCGCAGCGATGCTGGCGAGGATCCGCTGGACGACCCGGTAGGGGTTGCCACTGCCCTCGGTGCCGCCTCCATACAGCTCGATCGGCCACTCACCGCCAAGTGGGAAGTCCAGGAGAAGGTCAAGTCGCTGAGCGGGAGGCCAAGGAGAAGCGCGAGCAGCGACAACCACAGCCGACACATGGCGGGGCTCATCGTCGGTGCTGTCGTGGCGATCGCGATGCTCGGCGCAGGGGTGTACGTCGCCCAAGACGCCTGGTGGCTGGCGGCCCTGCTGTGCATGCCAGCTTGCTGTCTCTGGCGAAGATCTTCGCGTTGCGGCGCAGCGACGCGAACGACATGAACGCTGTATCGAAGGCAGCGCGCAGCTCCACGAACGCAGCCTCCCAGGCACAGCAACCACCAATCGTTTAGTCGTCCGTCCCCGCGCGCCTCACCGCTGGGGTCGTGCCCGCCAGGTCGAACTCGCCGAGCTGCCGGGTGAGTTCTTCGATGCGGGCCCTCAACTGCTCGGCCTGGGAGGCGAGTTCGCGCTCGCGGGTCTCGATGCGCTGGTCCAGAACTCCCTCTACACCGAGGCGCTGGAACGGGGGCGGGCGGACGCCGAGAAGATCCCCGATGCGCTCGACGCGGTGCTGGCGATCGCCCGCCCGGTCGTGGAGTGCAACCGCGCCCATGTGGACAACGGCCGCACCTACCTGCGCGAGATGGTCTTCGGCGATCCCGCCGAGCCGCGCCATCGCGAGGCCCTGGAGATCACCGCGCGGACCGAGGCGGCGATCGCCGATGTACTGCACAACAAAGGCCGCGCGGGACAGGCCGATGCCGAGACGCTGGCTCGCGTCGTGTCCGCCGTCCTGTTCCTCGCCATGGCGGCCGGCCCGAACGCCACCGCGAGCACCGACGAGATCCTGCGGGACGTCCGGGCCCAGATCGGCGCCATCCTGCCCCGCTGACGCCGACAGGTACGGATACAGCCAGCCGCAGCTACGGCAGCGGCGATGGTTACCGTGACGTCGCCGGTGCGGGCTCGGGCCCGGTCAGGGCCGCGTGCGCGGTGGCGAGGATCTCCTCCGACAGGGGTGACCCCTTGGTGGCGCGAGCCAGGACGAGGGCGCCGAACAGGGTGCACAGCCGGACGAGACCGTCCTGGTCGTCCGTGGCGAGCCACTCGGCGAAGTCGACCACCCCTTCGGTATAGACGCGACGGGCCTCGCCGTCAGCGCCCTCGCGCGCCATGTCGCTGGCGAGCGCGGCGACCGGGCAGCCATCCCCCGGGTCGTCCCGGTGTGCGACGGAGAGATAGGTGTCGATCAGTGCCTGCTGGGTGGCCTCGCGCTGCCCGCCGTGACGCTCGAGCCCGGCTGTGTGGCGCCGGGCGAGTTCCGCGAAGGCGTGGGCGGTGGCCTCGTCGACGAGTGCCTCCTTGGAGGCGAACTGCTTGTAGAAGCCGCCGTGGGTCAGTCCGGCCGCCTTCATCCAGTGCGGCAATTTCATCACCCTCCCCTAGCGAAAGAACTGCCGCAATGCTCGGTATTCCCATTCGGCCCATGGTGGGTACTACCGAGTAGGGTCGAGTATTTGGAGTCTCGCTAAGTGCTTTTTGGAGAAGTGTGTGAGTGATTTCCTGGTCCAGCTTCCCCTCTACCAGGATTGTTAGATGGCTCAAGGCATCCGTCGTTACGTACGGCATGTAGATCTCGCCCTCTTCGGTAGCTGCGCGAAGCTTAAAGCGAAGCACCTCAGCGAATCCGACTTGCGCAGCGCTTTTTATGTCGTCCGGACCGAACAGGGTGACGTTAAGAACCTTCCCAACCCGGACGGCTTCTACCGCTTCCGTGCTGTAGTCCGACATTGATATAAACGCGCCAATTGTTCCTACGAGCTTTCCATCCACTTTGCCGCGGAACTGATAGATCGATGAGGCGGGGAGGGGTTTTCCGTGCCACTTTGCCTCAAGCAGGTAGATCCGCCCATCGAGGCCAAAGGAGCCATCAATCTCTTCGCCCTTTGGGCGATAATTAGCCCTCGGATGCTCGGTGGAAGAACGCAGGATCCGTCTCAGCCATTCTTCGAAGACGTGACCCCGTGTTTGCGGAGTGATGCTCCTTGCGGGACGTCCAGAGTACGGGTCGACCAATTGGCATAGAAGAGACAACTCGTCCATCAAGGTCATGCTTGACCTTACCAAGCTCCCCTTTGCGATTTGGTGCTCTTTGGCCTTTTCAGGTGTTGGGGGCAACAGTCCACAGAGGGGCTCAACTGACCACGGAGCCTGTGTGCGCGACTCGGCCGCCAACACGCTTTCCAACTGTGTTGGTGGGGTCTCGGGCTGTGTGCGGAGGCGTTCACCTGCGTTCATGGGCGGTCCGCCGCCGATGCGGGAATGGCCGTGAGCCTCGTCTGAACGATCGTGAACGGGGCTGAATGAGACGTAAACTGAGACGGCCCGGGCAGCACCGGTGAGGGTATGGAGGCGTACGACAACGCCATGGCTGAGGTGCTCAACGGCACCTTCCATGTTGGCTTTAACGCCGGTTGCGTCGGCGTGGGCGCCACGGAAGCCAGTTGGCAGCCGCTTCCAAGACATCCACGATGTCCCGTCTGTCGGCACGAAGCAATGCGATCACTACGGTCACCAACAAAGTGGAGAGGAAGAGCAGAAAGGCGATGCCCAGCCATGGCATCGCATTCGATGGAAGCTGTAACAGGCTGCTGACCACGGCCGGATTCTCCAAACGAAGATCTAGGGCTGTCTGTGGGCCCTCGAGAGTTGCAAATGAGCGAGAAGACATCACTCTGAGTCCCTGGAGGCTCTCGCAGGCTGAGTGAAGAGGCGAGAGACGCAGTTAGGGCAGCGTGCGGTCAGCGGTCGTAGCCTGGTTCGCACCATTGGCGATGGCTCTGAAGGCCTTACCCCTGGCGGGTCCCCGGGGGGCTGGTTCTGGGGTACGCAGGAGTGTCGACGAGAGCCGGGCTCGCGGAGAGAATCGAGCAGGCACGCGGACGGCGATGCGACGATGGGCGTCGTAGGCCTGTGGGTTGGCGAGCAGCCGGGCGGAGCGCTCGGCTGCTCGGCGAGGGAAGCGGAGTTGTAGCTCGCCGGCCTGTTCGAGTTGAGGCCGTCCGTTGAAGGTGCACTGGCTTGAGTATTCGGTCTCGCAACTACAGTGCGAGTCTGTCCAGTCGAGTCTGAGTCCCCAGGCCTCATAGTTGAGGAGATGGAGGAATGTCTCGTGGTGAGACGAGGCGCGCGCAGCTAGCGGCTGGTACTGCGTCTCCAGGATCCATTGCTCCCCAACGTCGGCTGGGTTGGTCCACGCCGTGGTGTACAGGGGAATGCCCATGGTTCGCAGCAGTCCGATGCGCCGGAGCAGGCCGCTGGCAAGCCAAGCGGTGCTCCCGTCCGCACTGCGGTGGGTGGCTCTATGACCAGGGTGCCCGGTGTAGGCGAGTTCCGCGGCGGTCCACCCGTGGGGCCGTTCGTGACTGCACAGTCGCAGTCCTGTGCGACACATTTCCTGATCCGTCTCAGCAAGGCCGCTGCGCCACGCTTTTCGGTGGATGCCGGTGATGTGGATCGTGGCGTCCGTATCGAGGAGGTGTAGGACAAGCCCGTGTCGGCCCGTCTCGGTGATACGGCACCCCGGCACTCCGTAGACATCGCCGGTGGTTGGGTCGTATCGGGGTACGAGGGTGTTGGCCAACTCGGAGGCCATGTTGTCACCCTCGACGGCAATCGTGAGGCCGTCAGGTCGTGGATAGACGTACTTGATGCCCCAAGGGTGGATGGGGCTGTTCGACGGCCAGCAGATTCGTCGGACTACCCATTGCTCCAACAACCGCTGGTCGGCGTTGGCCTCCGGAATGAGGAGCTCGCCTTCGCTTGAACGGACGGCCTCGTTGGCCAACTCAAGCGGCATGCCGGTAAAGAGGGAAAGAGCCTTGGCGTCACGCGTTCGACTCGTCTGCCGCATGGAGGATCCCTTTCGGCCGCAGCGCCACCCCGACCGTGACGCTTGGCGGTTGAGTGGGAGTCCCGCAAGCGCAATTCGTTTCTAGCGACGGTGTCAGTTCGACTGTCTTCTGCGTCCTCTCGCGCTCCGTCGGGTCGGGGTGAGCGCTGGCGCACGGCATCCGCAATGCCTCATTGCGCAGCATACGACAAGCAAGTCGGTCCCGCGCAACCGCGCGCGGCCTCGGTTGAGATGACGATGTATCGACGGCGGCGTTCCTGCTCATGCCCAGGACCCTTCACTGAGTCTGGGAAGGGGATCCACTTGCCATCCCGGGCCTTCCTCTGGAGCAGGAGATTTGCGCTCTCAGCTTGGGAAGCTGCGCGTGATCTAGGGCGAGTTCGACGGTTGACCTGGGCGAACGGCCCGTTCGTGGCCCCTGCAGGCTCGGTTGCTTTCACCGTCATTCCCCGCTGTTCCCCGCTCGATCTGGTGCGGTTGTGGTGCAGCGTGGAGCGCCGCTTCAGCCGTGGGGTGTCGACTTTAGCTTGGTGGCGCACCCTGATGGCCTGGGTCAAGTTGACTGCTCTGACCGCTAGGTGGAGGCTCGACAGGTGGAGGTGATCGCCGGAGTACGGTGGGCAAGTTCAGGAAAGTGATCTTGATGAGCTCCACAAAACGCCGCTCGCTGAGCCTGTCATCGTGGCGCAATTGCAGTGCACCGACGGTTCCGACCCCTAACAAGGAACCAACAACAACGATGGGCACGGCCCACGGAGGCGCCAGTCGACTGGCGCTGATTGCGGCGGCTGTCATCGCAATGAGGGCGACCAGGTAGAACGATCCGCTGAGCCAAGGGCCCCGGTGCCGCGCCCCTGCCAGCTGCACGACCTCACGGTGCGCTCTCAAGACGTCGTCGACCTTCGAGCCGCTGATCTCGCGCACCCGACCGCGTCGGTCAACCCGGAATTTGCATCCTTCGACACCGCAGACGCCCTGCTTGTTCCGCTCAAGGGCTCGATCTCTGGGGGTGCGTGGGTTGATGGGTCCCCCTTGATGCCCCGGGCAGTAGAGCGGGTTGTCTCGGTCTCCTGGGCGTCGACGTCTCATGGGGGCATGGTGCCCAGTTCTCTTGTGCGGCAGTACGTGAACTTGAAAAATCGGCGGAGTCTCAATGGCTGGAGCCAACCTCTGTTGGCTGAGCTCCTCGATGCGAACTACGGGCAGGACGGTCGCTGAGATGTACCCGGCTGGTCAGCCGGTCGTCAAGGGGCGGTAGCCGTCGGCTGCGGTCGGTAGGGTTGCTGTACTTCGTTGCTGTAAAGCGCCTCAACGCGACGGCCAGGTCAGGGACGCTTCCAGACTTTGCCGTCCCGGCCGCACCCACTGAGTTCGCCGGTGCACATCCGGATCTCCGTCGTGGTCAGGAGCACGTGATAATGGACCTCAGAGTCGGCTGAAACGATCAGGTCTGGTTTCTCGGTGATGAGACCCAGTTCGTATCCCTGCGCAATCCACATCAGTGGCCACACGCAGGAATTGACGTCGACAGCATGCGAGTGTTTCCGCTTGCCGTCGACCTTGTGGGTACACCGATTGGGGCGGCCCGAAAGCTCCGTGCCGACGAAATTGATCAGCCGTGACAGAACGTCGGACTTCTCTACCGCCGCGTCCCGGTAACCTCTTACCTCAGCCTCAGTCACATCCTCCCACTGCATACCGTCGTAGAGCGTGTGGCAGTTGGCGCACAGCGGAAGCACGTTGCCAAGATGATGAAAGTGGCGTAGGGCTTCGCCGTAGTGCCAGGCCTCGGGCGGTGCAATGCCGTTGACCTTCTTGCCGGCGAGGGCTACGCATCTGGGCCAGTTCATGATGTGTGCCATCTCCAACGGCCGCTGTTCTCCACACCGGAGGCACTGTTCGCCGAATATTCGAAATGCCGCCTGCCGAAGGTACTCAGGGTTACCCGGACGCTCGAACGCTGCCATGCCATCACGGTACGTCCCGTGTCTGACCTGCTGTCTACCCGCGGCCCCTGATGGCCGGTGGAGTCTTAATGGGTGCGGCACCCCTGAGCGATCTTGAAAACCGTCGTGGCAGCGATGTCACCGTGGGTTCAAATCCCACACCCACCGCAGGTGAGCCCCTGACCAGGTCAATCGGTCAGGGGCCGTTGAGCTGCGCGGTGTCCGCCCGCCGCCGCGTTTCCCCGTACTTCCCCGCACGATCGGGCACGGGGACAGGGCGCGAATGGTCCTGCTCGTGAGGGACGGCGGCGAGGGCTGAGTATCTCCTGCTCGAACCTCAGCCGACGACAGCACGCCACGATGGCGGGTGCGCGGAACGAACCGGCGCGCGTATGTCTCGTGATACCCCCACCGGCCTTAGCCACGTAGCGATGCTTGTGCAGTCGTCCGCTGCCGGCCGGGCTGGTCTCCAGCTACCGGCCGTGAGAAGGAGACCTGTTCGTCCCGAAGCAACTTGGGTGGCCGCTTGACCATGGGCAGGTGTGCCTCTCACCTGCTGCGATTGTCCGCAGGCGTGCGCTGTTGTCCGCCGTTGTCCGTCGGCGTTGTCACGCAGTTAGACACTCAACGCTGGCGCTCGTGGACGGATGCTCTTCGGGCTTCACTGCAAGGCCGTGAGCACTCCCTGAGGTTCTCGCAGTAGGTCGCGGCGGCTCTGTCGCCGGCCCATGCCGCTTCATGTTGATCCACTACGCCGCGGCTGCGGGCCGCGAAGAAAACGACTTCCAGGCATAGGCGGTTAAATATTGCACGCATCATCTAGCCTGGTTGCCAGAGCTTACGACGCCGGGGGGCGACCTTGCTGGACCGAGATAACCTTCATTCATTCAAGGCGGCGTTGTCGGCCGCGCTGCGAACAACCAACCAGGCTGATGACGTTCTAAGCGATCGATTCGTTGAACTCCGGCCTGGCACCGTTGCCACGCTTGAGTCAGCCGTCAACCACCTCGTCACAGGTCGTCGGGGCGTCGGCAAATCCACAACGCTTGCTGTTCTTCAGCGGCGCGCGGAGGAGCAGGGGGCGCGGGTCATCTTCGTGGACGTGGAGACACACAAGTCTCGCTCCTATCCAGATGTCCTGATCGAAATCATCATCGACATCCTTCAGGCTATCCAGCCCCAAGGGTGGCAGAAGCCTAAGCGACGGCTTCGCCGCAAATTGAAGAAGCTACTCGCCGTCCTCGATGCTCTCCGTCATGCAGGTGCTGAGGTCACGCAAAATACCGAAAGCGATGAGACCCGGGCGAGTGACTTCAAAGTTAACCTTGAGGGTGGGGTTGCAAAGCAGTACGCGAAGTTGAGTGCCACGGCAGGGGGTTCGCGGTCCAAGCAGACAAAGACGTCGCAAACCTCCACGCAGACGCGTCGCAAGGAGGATTTTCTCCGCGACCTTGCTCCGGCCATCGCTCAAGTTCTGGAGAGTGCAGCTAACTTTGAGGGTCGGAAGTCCCTCCTCGTTGTGCTCGATGACTTCTACTTCGTCGCCAAAGACAAGCAGCCGCTTGTCTTGGATCACCTGCACGGAATCACAAAACGAAGCAACGTCTGGTTGAAGATTGGCAGTGTTCACTCGCGAACGCAGTCGTTCGCTGATGGAGATCCGCCACTAGGCATGCAGCCACCTCACGACCTCCAGCACTTGTCGCTCGATGTTGGTCTGGCGGACTTCGCGACGGCGCAAACGTTCCTCGAAGAGGTTACGAACGGCGTGCTCGCTCCTGCTGGATTCAAGATTCGCGAAGTTCTCACTACGACCGCTCGTGAGAGGGCTGTGCTGATTGCTGGCGGCGCAGTTGCTCGTGACTATTTCGACCTCCTTATCGCGGCAGCCGACGCCGGGTGGGAGTCGTCTCGCCGTGACGGAGGAAGCGACGAACCGTTCACAATCGGAGCAGAAAATGTCCAGGCGGCGGCAGGTTTACGACTTCAACGGAAGCAGACAGACCTCCGCAATGATGCCGGGCGTGATGCCCCTGCCCTCGAAGCCCGATTCGATGATCTCGTGAGGTTCGTCCGGGATCGCGACACCTTCTTCTTTCTCGTGCGCCGCGAACACATGGATTCTAGCTGGGGTCGTGAAATCGTAGAACTTGAAGATCTCCGATTCGTTCATCGAATCATGACCACGCGACCGAATACGGCTACGTGGCGAGGCGTGGAGACGGTGGTCTTCATGGTGGACTTCGCCGCTCTGGTGCAGAAGCGTATGCGGAAAGCGCCAGTGGAGTTCTGGAAAGCTGGGAAATCTGACGAATTGAGGCGTGCCGAGTGGGTTTACGATCCGAATTGGGTTGAGGCGGCAGTAAAGGGTAAGGGGGAGAGTGGTTCAGGTCTAACCTCAGAAGACGATGAACTGCCCTTCGAGTAGGTCGCAGCGGTGGTTTCTGGCAGGGATTTGACATAGGTCGGCGGAGCCCCAATGACCGAGTCAAGTCAGAGACCCTCCTTTCGTTGAGGCCCTCTTGCCAGCCACAGGATTTGAACCTGTGGCCTCATCCTTATCAGGTCGATCATTGGGGTCGGATGACCTTGGTCACCTCCTGGCAGTCGCCGGGTGAGCGGTCGTAGAGGTTCGGCGTCGACCGTCTCTGTTCGTCGCTGTTGGTGTCAGGTGGTGATGTCAGCCCGGAGACGTGACCTTGACAGACTCAGGCACCCATACTCTTGGCAATCATGCTGCTCAGGACGTCTACGAAGACATTCCGAGCTGCTCCGCTAGCCGTACTCGCGGCCGCCCGCAGGCGCGATCGCTGCTCCGGGTCCGTCTCTTCCTCGGCGGCTTCTCCGAGGCGCTGAACCAGCGTGTCTAGCAACTGCTCAGCGGTGGGCCACTGGCCAACGGCCTGGCGCGCCTCCCTGGACACCTTCTTTACGTACCAAGATCCTGTAGAACCGGCGGTCTTCACCAGCTCGATGTACCGGGCGCCATCCAGGGCGAGGGCCGCTTTGGTGATCTCGGAGATGTCGAGGCCGGTTTCCTCGGTGACATCCCTCAGCTCAGGGAACGATGCACCGGCCGCATCGTCGAGCTGCTGAACGAGCGCGTTCAGCACGGGTAGGTCGCGTTCGACCCATGTGCTCTCCATACTTCAGACTCTACGGGGCAGTTGGGGCACGTATGCAGCAAAAGGACAAGCCCACCACCCCGCCTCCGCTCCTCAACCCACCACTCTCCCCAGCTTCCATCCCGTCCGCCGTCGACCCACACACCGTGGAGCGGGCGTGGTTCCTGGCGTCCAGGTGGAGCGCGCCACTGTACGAACGACCTGGACGCCAGGGGCCGCGTCTGCTCGGCTCTGCCTGGGTCGATGGCGGACGGGATGGAAGCTCCCCGCGCACATCCCTACGGGCCCGCGGCCTCGAACGGCGCCCCCTCCACCCCGGTGCCGGCCGATCCCCCGCCGGAGGCTCGTTCTGACCGTGGCGTGCCCGTCTAGGTTTCTACTTCTGGGCCGTAACATGCTTGCGGCCCCAGGGGCCGGCCCCGGCGCCGAAGGCGCAGAGGGGCCGAGCCCAAGGGGCCAGCCCGCGCTTTGCGCGGGCCCTTGATGACGTGGAGAAAGTCTGAGCCAACCGGGGTTCCGCTCGGGTGTCCGGCTACAACCTGAACGAGAGTTCCAAGTCGTCGCCAGGGAGGTGGAACTCCTCAAGGGCCAGCGGCTTGTCCGTCTCGTTGAGCGTTACGCGGATGACGTGCAGGAGCGGGACGCCGTCCGGGAGGCGCAGGGCTTGGGCCTGGTCGGGGAGGGGCATGCGGGTGCGGATGTACTCCGTGAAGTGGAGTTCGTGGTCCAGCTCGGCGAGCGCCCCGTAGAGCTCCGGTGCCGGGGGCGGTGCCTCCTCCTCGTACTTGGTGTCGACCAGTACCGAGAACGGCACGTACGTGCGGTGGAGTTGGCGGAGGCGGCCGTGGTCGGCTGTCTGCAAGGCGTCGTACGTGAACATCGGCTCGCCCGGCGGGATGCGGAGTAGGTCCGCTAGGGCCATGGAGGCGTCCGTGCGGGTGGCTACGGAGGGCTCGGCGTCCTCCCATCGGATGCCGTCAGCCTCCATATAGCGGCCGTCGGGTGCCAGGCGCACGCCGCGCGGGCGCGTGAGGCTCGGGCGGCTCTGGGGTGAGCGGGCGAATGTGCCCCTGCCCATGATCGCCTCGACCAGACCAGAGGCCCTTAGCTCCGTGAGGCCCTGACGGACTGTGGGGCGCGTCACGCCGAACTGCTTTGCCAACGCCTCCTCGGACGGGAGGGGTTGGCCGGCGGGGAAGGTGCCGTTCAGGATGCCTTCGCGCAGGTAGTCGGCGATCTGCCGGTACTTCGGCTGCGTGTTCTTCGGCGGCATGCGGGCCCTCCGTGGCCGTGATCGTCTCTCGGCTGTGCGCTTCCGTAGACAGGTTGTGTTCCGGTCAAGACAGAATCCCCCATCACAAGACGGTTGACAACCCGTACTACGGGTCGCACTCTGGATTCGACACCCGTACTACGGGTGGTCTAGCAGCCCGAAGGGTCGGCCTTCGGGTGCCAGAGATGAGGAGTTCAGACAGTGGCAAGCCTTCCGATCGACACCGCGAAGTTCACGGGGATCATCTGCGCCGTACCCCCGACTCCGCGGGTTGCCAATCGTGAGACCGGTCAGCTCCGCGTTGACCGTGAGACCGGAAAGACCATGTACCGAGTCGGCCTCTGCCTGATGGCAGGGTCGTCGGCGGACGTGGTGAACGTGAGCGTGGCCGGGGATCCGACTGGCGTGCAGCTCGGTATGCCGGTGGCCGTGCGGGACCTGATGGCCACCCCGTGGGAGAACGACGGGCGCCATGGGATCGCCTTCCGTGCTGCGGAGATCCGGCCCCTGAACGCTCCGGCTTCGGCTGGGAAGGGGGCCGGGCAGTGATGATCCTGGCCTCCACCTCTTCGGCTGGGGCGACCTGGCCGAGTTGGGTTCTGTTGGTGGCCACAGTGCTGGTGTCGGGCCTGCTTATCGCGGGCCCGGCCCTGCGCCGCCACTACCCCGTGGCCTGGTGGCTGTTACTCGGCTTCCCGGCCGTGGCCTTCCGGGTGACGTACACCTGGCGGGCATTGATGGCCGGGTGCGGGCTCGCCGTGAGTCGTCGACCGGCGCTGACCGTAGTGTCCGGGCTCGTCGGCAACGGGGCACCCCCTCCTCAGCCGCGCGTCCCTCGGCGAGGGCTCATACGACCGACCGTCGGCGGATTCTGGTTATTGGTCCGGCTGTTGCCGGGGCAAGTGCCGGAGGACTTCGTCAAGGCGGCGCCCGCCATGGCGGAGGACTGGCAGGTCCACGCGGTGCGGGTGACCTCCTGGAAGCCGGGAACCGTGCGGATCGCTGCTTCGGTGGCGGATCCGTTGGAGGCTCCTCGGGTGCCGAAGCAACGCGGGCCCGGCCATCTGCTCCGGGTCGCGGTGGGTGCGCTGGAGACCGGTGCCGCATGGGTGGTCGACCTGCGCCGTGTGCCGCACTGGCTGATCGTCGGTGCCACTCGCTCCGGCAAGTCGACGCTGATCAACGCGCTCGTGGCGGGCCTGGCTCCGCAATCGGTCGCGCTGGTCGGGATCGACTGCAAGGGCGGCATGGAACTGTCGCTCTACGAGCCCCGGTTGTCCGCGCTGGCGACTAACCGTGAACAGGCGGTCAAGCTCCTGGCGGCGCTCGTAGACCTGACGCTCGACCGCATGACCGTCTGTCGGGCGGCTCGCGTACGCAACATCTGGGGCCTTCCCGAGAAGGAACGTCCGGTCCCCGTAGTCGTGATCGTTGATGAGATCGCGGAACTGTTCCTCGTCGCGAGCCGGAATGAGAAGGACGAAGCGCAGGCGGCAGGTACGGCGCTGATCCGGTTGGCTCAACTCGGCGCGGCGCTCGGGGTGTTCCTCGTTGTGGCCGGCCAGCGGGTCGGCTCCGATCTGGGGCCGGGAGTCACGGCTCTGCGGGCCCAACTCGGTGGGCGAGTGTGCCACCGGGTGGCCGACCCCGGTACGGCAGAGATGGCGCTCGGAGACCTCAACCCCGATGCACTCAAGGCGGCGCAAGCCATCACACCGGAACAGGCCGGTACTGCGGTCTTGGCCTCCGGTGACGGCTGGGAACGCGCTCGCTCTCACCTGGTCACCGAGGCCGACGCGGAAGCCATCGCGGCCGAGTACGCGCACCTGACCCCGGTCCTGCCCGAACTGCTCGCCGAAGCGAAGTGAGAGGGGGCCGCCGTGCTGGTGTCCATGTCGGCCGTGCTGTTGCTCGGCCTCCTGATCTGGTTCCTGTTGCGCATCCGCTACCTGCGCTTGCCCGACGTGCTGCTCTGCGGAGCTTTCGGCTTCCTGCTCTCAACGACAGTGGCCGCGCCGGTGGTTCAGGCGTTCCTCGACGGCGTAAGCGGCTTCCTCGGCCAACTCCGCTTCTGAATCGACCCGATCAAAGAAAGGAAGGGGTGAGCCATGCCCGCGTATGTCATCCGTTCCGGTGACCGTGCCGCGTTCATCGCCGGCCTCCGCGAGCTGGTGGATTTCCTCTCCGCCAACCCCGATGTCCTCGTACCGCGCAACGCGTCGTTCGGCATCTTCGTCGACGCCCTCCGACCCTGCCGCTCGCAGGGAGGGCGCGGAGCGTGTCGCCACGCCGCTCGGCGTCCCCGTGGAGGACATCGGCGAGGGCTACTACGACGCACGCCGCTGCTTCGGACCGATCGCGTACAGCGTGATCGCGATACCGCCCGAGGAGCGGCAGTGATCGCCCGTAAGACGGGCTCCCGACGGGGCGCGAAGTCGCCAAACCCGACCCCGTCAGGAACCCACTCCATCCGCCACATGAGCAGTGAAAGGAGCACTCACACTTTGTCCACCGCGCATCGTTCGCGCAAATCCCCTCAGCCGGACTGTGAACTGAGGGGCACCGATTCCGAACGGTCGGCCTGCGTAGGACGCGAACAGGTCGTCCTCGTCGGGCTCGACGGCTACGAGCGGCATCTGTGTCCGGCGCATGCCGCCGCAGTCTGGCTCACCGATCCGACGCTCCGGTTCAGCGCCAAGACCCGACCGGAGGGGATCACCGCCGTGATGTGGCAGGCGTTCGGGGGCGGTGGTCGGCGATGACCGAACCTCTGCCGAAGAGCGTTGCTGCCCTCGTCACCAGGGCGGCGGAGCCGGAGTTCGCGGCCTGGCGGCGCAATATCGTCCGCCTCGGCGGCTGTACCAACCTGATTCACCTGGTCGGCGGGGCAACCGTCGTCGACACGACCACGGGCGAGGCGCTGTTCTCGTACGGGTCGGATGTCTACGGCGGTCGGCTACTGACGGCGTGCGGCAACCGGCGGGCGACGGTCTGCCCGACCTGTTCTCGTATCTACCGGGCCGACACCTATCAGCTGATCCGGGCCGGACTGGTCGGCGGCAAGAACGTCACGGAGTCGGTGAGCGGGCACCCTCGGGTGTTCGCCACCCTCACCGCTCCTGGCTTCGGTCTGGTCCACACTCTCCGTGAACACGACGGGCGTGTACGGGCTTGTCGTCCCCGACGGGCGGGGGAGTGCTGCCCGCACGGAGTGCCGATCGGGTGTCATGAGCGGCATACCGCGGATGAGCCCCGCCTCGGCGAGCCACTGTGCCCGCGCTGCTACGACTACGCCGGGGCCGTGCTCTGGCAGGCGTATGCCGGTCAGCTCTGGCACCGGTTCAGTCTGGAGCTGCGCCGGGAGATCGCGCGGCTTGCTGATCTCTCGCGTGCCGAATTCGTGGACGTGGCTCGGCTGTCGTACGCGAAGGTGGCCGAGTATCAGCGGCGGGGCCTGGTCCACTTCCATGCCGTGATCCGTCTCGACGGACCGGACGGACCGGTCTCGCCCCCGCCCGGCTGGGCGACAACCGCCCTCCTCTCTGATGCGGTACGAGAGGCCGTCGGCCGGGTTCGCCTCGTTGCTCGCGGCGCGGACGTCGTCGGCCGGCGCGTGCTGTTCTTCGGTGAACAGGTCGACGTCCGGCCCATCGCGGCGTTCGGTGCGGGGGAGCGGCTGACCTCGGCGGCTGTGGCGGGCTACGTCGCCAAGTACGCGACCAAGGGCGCCGAGTCCGCCGGTGCGGTGGACGGCCGGATCCACCAGGCACGGGAGCTTGTGATCGTGCGCATCGTGCCGATACCGCCGCCGCTGGTACGGCTGCTCCGGGAGCACCTGAAGGAGTTCGGCACGGTGAAGGACGGCCGGCTCTTCGCCAGTGAGCGAGGCAACGTCGTAGCTGCGTCGTCGTACTCGCGGGTGTGGAAGCAGACGCGAGAGCTGGCGCTCCTGCCGGAACAGGTCTCGTCCGTGCTCGCCTTCCGGCCGTACGACCTCCGGCACGCGGGCGTCTCGCAGTGGCTCAACTCCGGAGTTCCGGCACTCGACGTGGCCGCTGGCGCGGGTCACTCGGTCGACGTGCTGCTCAAGATCTACGCGAAATGCATCGACGGCCAGGAGCACGAGATGAACGACCGGATCTTGAAGGGCCTGTGGGAGGAGGGCGACACCGAATAGTGAAACGGTCCGTAGGACCGATGGACGCAAGCCCTGGAGAGATCCAGGGCTTGCGTCATGTCTGCACGGCTACGGGGCTGCCGACGAAATTCGTTGACCTGTGGTTTTGCGGATCATGCCTCAGCACGTCGCGTACCAGTAGGCCGACGGCTACGGGGTCACCAGGTTGAAGACCGGGTAGATCTTCGGCTCCACCTCCGGAGCACCGGCCTCCCGCAGGAGCGGCAGGACGACTTCACTGAACCGTCGGAACGCTTCCTCGGACTCCCAGACGTCGGCGACGTACCAGCCGTTGGGAGTGGGGGCAGAGGTGTGCGAGATGAGGCCTGGTACAGGCCAGTCCGCAGGGCTCTTGACCAGGCCACGGTCGCGGTTCACCTTGTTGGCAACCTGTTCGTACTGGGCCTGCGTCATGCCGGGTTGGTCGAAGATCGCGATGATCGCCACGCTGGGCTCCCTTGCGCGCAAGTTTGCAGAGTCAGGCCCAGCCGACCATCTCGGTGAGCCGGCCGCACCTCCGGCTGCGCCGTACGGATGGACGACTCGAAGCTGTCCGCGCCGGTCGAGTGCTTCGGGTCCGCGCGCCGCCCTTTCGTCACCCAGTACCCGCGCAGTTCGTCGGTGACCCTCTACGCTGAACAGGCCCGAAAACGGCCGGTGACGTGCTGTGACGCCCTGCGAGATCAACACGCTATTACAACGTGATCACTGTCATGGGGCTACTTTCGGCGGCATGCGACTACACATACGCCAAGACCCCGTCTTCAGCTAAAGCGCTGATGGCGGGGTCTCTGGGCACCTCATACAGGGTGCCCCCGGCAGGATTCGAACCTGCGCACACGGCTCCGGAGGCCGTTGCTCTATCCCCTGAGCTACGGGGGCGTGTCGGGCGCGGTGTTCGCGGCGACGGGTAGAACCCTACCAGCTCTTTCGGGGTCGTCATGAACCGGTTTTGGGGGTGGGAGAGGAGGTGCCGGGGGTCGTTCGGATCTTGGGGACGGGTGGGTCAGGGATCGCCCGAGCGGGGTGGAAGTGGGGAAAAGCCGGACGCGGCCGTACGCGCCGACCTACTCTCGAGTTGTGCCAGGCGCGTCGGGTCGGGTGCTTGTTGTGGACGACAACAAGGTCATCCGGCAACTGATCAGGGTCAACCTCGAGCTGGAGGGTTTCGAGGTCGTGACCGCGGCCGACGGTGTCGAGTGTCTGGACGTCATTCATCAGGTTCGGCCCGATGTCGTCACCCTGGATGTCGTGATGCCCCGGCTGGACGGGTTGCGGACCGCCGCCCGGCTCCGGGCCGACCCGCGCACTCGCAACCTTCCGCTCGCCATCGTGAGCGCCTGCACGCAGTACGAGGTCGAAAGCGGCCTCGACGTAGGCGTGGACGCCTTCCTGGCCAAGCCGTTCGAACCTGCCGAACTGGTCCGCCTCGTACGGCAGTTGATGGAGCGGAGGGGGGCGGGGGTCGCCGGTTCAGGCAGCGCGTCCAGCGGATCCAGCGCCTCCGGGACAGCCAATGCGTCCAGTACGACGTTCGAGAGTGCCGAGAGCGTCTACGGGACAGGGGAGACCGAGCGAGCCGGCCGCACCGGCAGCTGAGTGCAACTGAGTGCAACTGAGTGAGGACCGGCAGATCGCCCGCCTCCCATGACGCTCGATACTCGTACGTTCCGTGACGACCGGCACTCGTGCGTTCCATTACGACCGGCGGCCATGCGCTCCGTGACGTCCCCCGCCCCCACCCCGTCCACATCCCGGTCCCTCCCCCAAACCCGTTCGCCTACCCACCCCCCTCCTCCCCTACGCTTGTCCCGTGACCCCCGTCGAGCTCTCTCGTACCGTCCTGCGCGCAGTGCGCCGTGCGGTGGACGCGGGCGAGCTCACCGCGCCCGTCCCCGAGCGCGCGCTGGTCGCGCCCCCCGGCCCCGGCGGTCGCGGCGACTACGCCACCAACGTCGCCCTGCAGCTGGCCCGACCCGCCGGCCGTCCTTCGCGCGAGGTCGCCGAGATCCTGCGGGCGCACATCACCGACGCCGAGGGCGTGACCAAGGTCGAGATCACCGGCCCAGGCTTCCTCAACATCACCCTTGATGGACGGGCGCAGGCCCTCGTCGCGGAGATCCTGCGGCGGGGAGAGCAATACGGGTACGGGTACGGGTATGGGTACGGGGCTGGCGACAAGTCGACCGGGGAGCTCGTCCAGCTGCACTACCCGTGCGAGGTACGCGCCGCCGTCACCGGTCAAGTCGTCGCCCGGATCCTCCGTTCCCAGGGCGCCCTGGTCCGTACGTCCTGCGAGGCCGAGCCCGATCCGGCGTGGGCGGAACCCCTCGGCGTCACCGTCGTCGCCCACGGCAGGCCTGGCGCGGCCGCCCCCCTCGACACTCACGGCAAGCCAAGCGCGCCCACCCCCCTCACCGTCAACCTCCGCCCCGTCCCCGCCCCCGAAGACCCCACCCCCCTCGGCCGCGACGCCGCCCGCTGGGCCCTCCTTCACCCCGCGCCCCACGACCACCCCCGCATCACCGCGGACCACCTCGTCCAGCGCGAGACCAACCCCCTCTTCCGGGTCCGTTACGCCCACGCCCGCACCCGGGCGCTCACCCGCAACGCCGCCGCCCTCGGCTTCACCAGCACCCCCGGCGACGTAGAAGTAGAAGACGTAGAAGTAGAAGGCATAGAGGTAGAAGACGTAGACGCAGACGGGGACGCATCGCGCGCCGCCGGCAGCGCACACGGCGTCCTCGACGCCCTCGCCGCGTACCCGCACGCCCTCGCCGCCGCGGCCCGGCACCGCGGGCCCGACCGTCTCGCCCGGCATCTCGTCACCACCGCCGACGCGATGCTCGCCTTCCAGCACACCGTGCTTCCGCTGGGCGACGAGAAACCCTCGGCCGCCCACCGCGCCCGGCTCGCGCTCGCCGAAGCCGCCGGGACGGTGCTGGCCGGCGGCCTGACCCTGCTCGGCATCGACGCACCCGAACATCTCTGAGAAAGCCCATACAGACATGAGCCGTTCCGCACACCCCGCCGGGCCCCGTCACGCCGATGTCCTGCCCGAGGGCCACTACACCGCCCCGCCCGCCGACCTCAACGCCCTCGACCCGAAGGTCTGGGCCCAGACCGTCACGCGTACGGACACGGGCGAGGTCAGCGTCGGCGGGATCGACGTGACGACGCTCGCCGAGGAGTTCGGCACCCCCGCCTACTTCGTCGACGAGACCGACTTCCGGGCCCGGGCGCGTGCTTGGCGTACCGCCTTCGGTCACGACGCCGATGTCTTCTACGCCGGCAAGGCGTTCCTGTCGCGCGCCATCGTGCGCTGGCTGCACGAAGAAGGGCTCAACCTCGACGTCTGCTCCGGCGGCGAGCTCAGCACCGCCCTCTCCGCCGGCATGCCCGCCGACCGCATCGCCTTCCACGGCAACAACAAGTCGACGGGAGAGATCCAGCGGGCCATCGAGGCCGGCGTCGGGCGGATCGTTCTTGACTCCTTCCAGGAGATCGTGCGTGTCGCGCACATCGCGCAGAGTCTCGGTAAGCGGCAGCGTGTGCAGATTCGCGTCACCGTCGGCGTCGAGGCCCACACGCACGAGTTCATCGCCACCGCGCACGAGGACCAGAAGTTCGGGATTCCGCTCGCCGGGGGGCAGGCCGCCGAGGCCGTACGGCGTGCCCTCCAGCTCGAGGGGCTCGAACTCATCGGCATCCACAGCCACATCGGGTCGCAGATCTTCGACACGTCCGGCTTCGAGGTCGCCGCGCACCGGGTCGTCGGGCTGCTCAAGGACATCCGCGACGAGCACGGCGTCGAGCTTCCCGAGATCGACCTCGGCGGCGGTCTCGGCATCGCCTACACCAGCGACGACGACCCGCGAGAGCCCCACGAGATCGCCAAGGCGCTCACCGAGATCGTGCAGCGCGAGTGCGAGTCCGCCAAGCTGCGCATGCCGCGCATCTCCGTCGAGCCCGGCCGCGCCATCGTCGGCCCGACCGCCTTCACCCTCTACGAGGTCGGCACCATCAAGCCCCTCGACGGACTGCGTACGTACGTCTCCGTCGACGGCGGCATGTCCGACAACATCCGTACCGCGCTGTACGACGCCGAGTACAGCGTCGCCCTCGTCTCCCGTACGAGTGACGCCCAGCCCATGCTCGTACGCGTCGTCGGCAAGCACTGCGAGAGTGGCGACATCGTCGTGAAGGACGCCTTCCTGCCCTCCGACCTCGCGCCGGGTGACCTCATCGCGGTCCCGGCCACCGGCGCGTACTGCCGCTCGATGGCCAGCAACTACAACCACGCCCTGCGTCCGCCGGTCGTCGCGGTCCGCGAGGGCGAGGCGCGGGTGATCGTCCGACGGGAGACGGAGGAGGACCTCCTGCGTCTCGACGTCGGCTGAGAGAACCGAAGGCGCCATCCCGAGACGGGCGGAAGATCTCCTGTCTTCCGCCCGCGTACAAATGAAATAGACATCTCACGATCCGGACGAGGGATAGAAACTCCCGTCCGGTGAGTGAGACTGGTCCCACCGTGACGGTATGAGGAAACGAGGTCGGATGATGCGTACGCGTCCGCTGAAGGTGGCGCTGCTGGGCTGTGGGGTTGTCGGCTCAGAGGTGGCGCGCATCATGACGACGCACGCCGACGATCTCGCCGCGCGGATCGGAGCCCCCGTCGAGCTGGCGGGCGTCGCCGTCCGCAGGCCCACCAAGGTCCGCGAGGGCATCGACCCGTCTCTCGTCACCACCGACGCGACCGCCCTGGTCAAACGGGGCGACATCGACGTCGTCGTCGAGGTCATCGGCGGCATCGAGCCCGCCCGTTCGCTCATCACCACCGCCTTCGAGCACGGCGCCTCCGTCGTCTCCGCGAACAAGGCGCTCCTCGCCCAGGACGGCGCCGCGCTGCACGCCCTCGCCGAGGAGCAGGGCAGGGACCTCTATTACGAGGCCGCCGTCGCCGGTGCCATCCCGTTGATCCGCCCGCTGCGCGAGTCCCTCGCCGGCGACAAGGTCAACCGCGTGCTGGGGATCGTCAACGGCACCACCAACTTCATCCTCGACAAGATGGATTCGACGGGCGCCGGGTATCAGGAGGCGCTCGACGAGGCCACCGCGCTCGGGTACGCGGAAGCCGACCCCACCGCCGACGTCGAGGGCTTCGACGCCGCCGCCAAGGCCGCCATCCTCGCCGGAATCGCCTTCCACACGCGCGTGCGCCTCGACGACGTGTACCGCGAGGGCATGACCGAGGTCACCGCCGCCGACTTCGCCTCGGCGAAGGAGATGGGCTGCACCATCAAGCTGCTCGCCATCTGCGAGCGGGCCGCCGACGGGGGATCGGTCACCGCGCGCGTGCACCCCGCCATGATCCCGCTGAGCCACCCGCTCGCTTCCGTGCGCGGCGCGTACAACGCCGTGTTCGTGGAGTCGGACGCCTCCGGGCAGCTCATGTTCTACGGGCCGGGCGCGGGCGGCGCCCCGACCGCCTCGGCCGTCCTCGGTGACCTCGTCGCCGTCTGTCGCAACAAGCTCAGCGGCGCGACCGGCCCCGGCGACTCGGCGTACGCCCAACTGCCCGTGAGCCCCATGGGCGAGGTCGTGACCCGTTACCACATCAGCCTCGACGTGGCGGACAAACCGGGTGTTCTCGCCCAGGTGGCAACCGTCTTCGCCGAGCACGGCGTCTCGATCGATACGGTTCGCCAGCAGGGCAAGGACGGCGAGGCCTCCCTCGTCGTCGTCACGCACCGCGCGTCCGACGCGTCCCTCAACGGGACCGTCGAGGCGTTGCGCAACCTCGACACCGTGCGGGGTGTCGCCAGCATCATGCGGGTTGAAGGAGAGTAACCAGCAATGACCCACCAGTGGCGCGGAATCATCGAGGAGTACCGGGACCGGCTGCCGGTATCCGACACCACGTCGGTCGTGACGCTCCGTGAGGGCGGCACGCCGCTCGTGCCCGCGCAGGTGCTCTCCGAGCGCACGGGCTGTGAGGTTCACCTCAAGGTCGAGGGTGCGAACCCCACCGGGTCCTTCAAGGACCGCGGCATGACCATGGCCATCACGCGGGCCAAGGAGGAGGGCGCGAAGGCAGTCATCTGCGCCTCGACGGGCAACACGTCGGCCTCCGCCGCCGCGTATGCCGTACGGGCCGGAATGGTCTGCGCCGTTCTCGTCCCGCAGGGCAAGATCGCGCTCGGCAAGATGGGGCAGGCCCTCGTGCACGGCGCGAAGATCCTCCAGGTCGACGGCAACTTCGACGACTGCCTCACCCTCGCGCGCAATCTCTCCGACAACTACCCGGTGGCGCTGGTCAATTCGGTCAACCCGGTGCGTATCGAGGGCCAGAAGACCGCCGCGTTCGAGATCGTGGACATGCTCGGGGACGCCCCCGACATCCACGTCCTGCCGGTGGGCAACGCGGGCAACATCACCGCGTACTGGAAGGGTTACACGGAGTACGCCGCCGACGGGATCGCCGAGCAGACCCCGCGCATGTGGGGATTCCAGGCCTCCGGTTCCGCGCCCATCGTGCGCGGCGAGATCGTCAAGGATCCCTCGACGATCGCCACCGCGATCAGGATCGGCAACCCGGCCTCGTGGAAGTTCGCGCTGGCCGCGCGGGACGAGTCGGGTGGCTTCATCGACGAGGTGACGGACCGTGAGATCCTGCGCGCCTACCGGCTGTTGGCCGCGCAGGAGGGTGTCTTCGTCGAGCCCGCGTCGGCCGCGTCCGTCGCAGGCTTGCTGAAGGCCGCCGAGCAGGGCAAGGTCGACCCGGGCCAGCGCATCGTCTGCACGGTGACCGGAAACGGCCTCAAGGACCCCGACTGGGCCGTCGCGGGCGCCCCGCAGCCGGTCACGGTCCCCGTCGACGCCGCCACGGCCGCCGAGCGCCTCGGCCTGGTCTAACACGGGTCCTTGACCCGTACTGGCCGACAGCGAGTGAGCCGAAGGGGCGCGCCGGTGTCGAGACGGCGAACGCGCGGAGGCCCGACGAAGGAGGGTCGAGCACGATCGCCCTCTCGACACAGGCTCCAGCGCCCCGGAGGCGAACCGAGCTCTAAAAAAGGGGGGGTGCACGAGGGGCTTACGACACGCATCGTGCGCCTCCTGTGCGCCCTATGTCGCCACAGAACCTTCCTTCGATAGGCTGTACTGAACCCGCCCGCCGCATATGCCGCGGTGCCGCGTCGTCCTTGCGGCCTGAGGGTCTTCCGCATTTTCCGTATGTCTCGCAGGATTTCGAAAATCTCGCAGCTCAAGCTCAAGGAGAGTCATCGAGCGATGGCCGGTCCAGCGTTCCGCGCCGCCGCCGTCCGGGTGCGCGTCCCAGCCACCAGTGCCAACCTCGGCCCGGGCTTCGACGCCCTCGGCCTGTCACTGGGGCTGTACGACGACGTGGTCGTCCGGGTGGCCGACTCCGGCCTGAACATCGACATCGCGGGTGAGGGCAGCGAGACGCTCCCCCGTGACGAGAACCACCTCCTCGTACGCTCGCTGCGCACCGCCTTCGATCTGCTCGGCGGACAGCCGCGCGGCCTCGAGATCGTCTGCGCCAACCGCATCCCGCACGGCCGCGGCCTCGGCTCCTCGTCCGCCGCGATCTGCGCCGGCATCGTCGCCGCACGCGCTGTGACCATAGGCGGCGACAGCAAGCTCGACGACGAGGCGCTTCTGGAGCTCGCCACCGAGATCGAGGGTCACCCCGACAACGTCGCGGCCTGTCTGCTCGGCGGCTTCACGCTGTCCTGGATGGAGGGCGGCGCCGCGCGCGCCATCAGGATGGAGCCCGCCGGTTCCATCGTTCCGGTGGTCTTCGTACCGGCGAAGCCGGTCCTGACCGAGACCGCCCGCGGGCTTCTCCCGCGCACCGTTCCGCACGTCGACGCCGCCGCCAACGCGGGCCGCGCCGCACTACTCGTAGAGGCCCTGACCAGGCGCCCCGAGCTGCTGCTGCCCGCCACTGAAGACCGTCTGCACCAGGAGTACCGCGCACCGGCCATGCCGGAGAGCGCGGCGCTGGTGGAGCGGCTGCGGGCCGACGGAATCCCCGCGGTGATCTCCGGTGCCGGGCCCACCGTGCTCGCGCTCGCCGACGAGGCCGCGGCCGACAAGGTCGCACGACTGGCGGGCGAGGGCTGGGCGGCCAACCGGCTGGGCCTCGACGCCACGGGAGCGAGCGTGCTGCCGCTTGCTCCGTGACACACGGTTGCCGGATTTCGAGAGGGGGAATGTTTGTTGGATCCGGTAGTGTTAATCTCAAGTCTGCACCCGACCCCACCATGGCGAGGTGCTTCGTGTCCCCGTCCGGGACAACCATTCTTCCGGGAGCCTCCCAAACTGCTTTGTGCCATGCATTGGGTGCTACGCGCTGAGCGGTGCTGAGCACGCTCCGGAACCGGCGTGACCGAGCCGATGGACACCGAACCTCAGTGCCACGGCCCCGGGAAACGCCATCCCAGATATTCCCTCCGCCTTTTGGCGGACCACCGCCCCGGCACGGTCCACACAGCAAGGACCACTGTCGGACAGCACAACCGGTCGCCGAGCCAGACAGGCCGACGTCCGCTCCAGGGAAGGACCCTTCGTGAGCGACACCACCGATCTGATGGGCGCACGTGTCGAGGAGACCGCTGCCGCGCCCGCCACGGACGCCTCCGCGCCTGCCACCGGTGCCGGCTCCCGTCGGCGCCGCGGTACCGGCCTCGAGGGCATGGTGCTGGCCGAGCTGCAGCAGGTCGCATCCGGCCTCGGCATCAGGGGCACCGCGCGGATGCGCAAGAGCCAGCTGATCGAGGTCATCAAGGAGGCGCAGGCGGGCGGAGGTGCTCCGGCCAAGGCCGAGGCAGCCACCGAGACCAAGCCCAAGCGCCGTACCACCTCGAAGGCCCGTACGGGCGATGAAGCCGCTCCCGCCGAGAAGAAGGCGGAGGCCAAGGCCGAGAAGGCCGTGGCTCAGCAGCAGATCGAGATCCCCGGCCAGCCCGCGAGTGACGACGCCCCGGCCGAGCGCCGCCGGCGTCGTGCGACCGCCGAGGCAGGCAGCCCCGAGACGGTCACTGCCGAGGCGAAGAGCGAGCCGAAGGCCGAGACGCCCGTCCAGACCCAGACCCAGGCTCAGCCCCAGGGTGAGGCCAAGGGCGACGCCGGTGACGGCGAGGGCCGTCAGGGCCGCCGCGACCGCCGTGATCGCGGCGAGCGTGACCGGGGCGACCGTGACCGCGGCGAGCGTGACCGCGGTGGCCGGGACCGCGACCGCCGTGGCAAGGGCGACGAGCAGCAAGGCGGCCAGGGCGGCGGCGGACAGCAGCGCCAGGACCGTCAGGACCGTCAGCAGCAGGGCGGCGGCCGTCAGGACCGTCAGGACCGCCAGCGTGACAACGGCCCGCAGGACGACGACGACTTCGAGGGTGGCCGCCGCGGCCGCCGCGGTCGTTACCGGGACCGCCGTGGCCGCCGTGGCCGCGACGAGTTCGGCGCCCAGGAGCCGCAGCTCGCCGACGACGACGTCCTGATCCCCGTCGCGGGCATCCTGGACATCCTCGACAACTACGCGTTCATTCGTACGTCGGGCTACCTGCCCGGTCCGAACGACGTGTACGTCTCCCTCGCCCAGGTCCGCAAGAACGGTCTGCGCAAGGGCGACCACGTCACGGGCGCGGTCCGTCAGCCCAAGGAGGGCGAGCGCCGCGAGAAGTTCAACGCGCTGGTCCGCCTGGACTCCGTCAACGGCATGGCGCCCGAATCCGGGCGCGGGCGACCGGAGTTCAACAAGCTGACGCCGCTGTACCCGCAGGACCGGCTCCGCCTGGAGACCGACCCGGGTGTGCTGACGACCCGCATCATCGACCTCGTCGCGCCGATCGGTAAGGGCCAGCGCGGTCTGATCGTGGCCCCGCCGAAGACCGGCAAGACCATGATCATGCAGGCGATCGCCAACGCGATCACGCACAACAACCCCGAGTGCCACCTGATGGTCGTCCTCGTCGACGAGCGTCCGGAAGAGGTCACCGACATGCAGCGGTCGGTGAAGGGCGAGGTCATCTCCTCGACCTTCGACCGTCCGGCCGAGGACCACACCACGGTCGCGGAGCTCGCCATCGAGCGTGCCAAGCGCCTGGTGGAGCTGGGCCACGACGTCGTCGTCCTGCTCGACTCGATCACGCGTCTGGGCCGTGCGTACAACCTCGCCGCTCCGGCCTCCGGCCGCATCCTGTCCGGTGGTGTCGACTCGACCGCGCTGTACCCGCCGAAGCGCTTCTTCGGTGCCGCGCGCAACATCGAGGACGGCGGCTCGCTGACCATCATGGCCACCGCGCTGGTCGACACCGGCTCGCGCATGGACGAGGTGATCTTCGAGGAGTTCAAGGGCACCGGCAACCTCGAGCTCAAGCTGGACCGCAAGCTCTCCGACAAGCGGATCTTCCCGGCGGTGGACGTGGACTCGTCCAGCACCCGCAAGGAAGAGATCCTGCTGGGCAGCGACGAACTCGCCATCACCTGGAAGCTGCGTCGCGTGCTGCACGCGCTCGACCAGCAGCAGGCGATCGAGCTGCTGCTCGACAAGATGAAGCAGACGAAGTCGAACGCCGAGTTCCTGCTGCAGATCCAGAAGACGACGCCGATGCCGGGCAACGGCAACGACTGACGTCGGCAGAGCTGGTACCGCTGAGGGCCGTCCCCGTCACACGGGGGCGGCCCTTCGCGTTGCCGAAGCCCGTGGAAAAGCGTCCGGTGAAGAGACCTTCGCCACAGATGTGAAGATCGCCACGTGTGCCCGGAAGCGCGCAGTCCGCCGGCGAAAGCGCAGGTGAGCCGTCGACCGCCCGCCTCGCCTCTCACACAGCGTGTCCACCGGTCCACAGTCCGGTCACAGCGCGTTGTGCAACCCTTCTTTCGGTTTCAACGTCTGACCAGACGGGTCTTGACAGAGACGTCACGGCGAACGACCACGCCTGACCCTGACCGCAGGGGGTAACCGAACGACCGAGGACTGAGGAGCACATGCCTGCCGAGAGCCTGCCCGAACCCGGCACCCCGGAGGATTCCGGTACCAGCGGCCCGCGCCACCGCGCCAAGGGCCGCCGCCGCAAGCCGCGGAGCAAGCGCCACAAGGCGCTCCTCGTCACGGCCTGGGCGGCGGCGGGTGTCGTGGTGCTGGGCGGTACCGGCCTCGGGTACATGTACTTCAAGCTCAACGACAACATCAAGAGCGTCGACATCAACCAGGCCCTCGGCACCGACCGGCCCCTGGACGTCGACAACGGCTCGCAGGACATCCTCGTACTCGGCTCCGACACCCGCTCCGGCAGCAACAAGAAGCTCGGCGGCGGCACCGACGACGGCAGCGCCCGCTCGGACACCGCGATGATCGTGCACGTCTACGAGGGCCACAAGAAGGCCAGCGTGGTCTCCATACCCCGCGACACCCTCGTGGACCGGCCCGAGTGCACCGACAGCGAGGGTGTCGAGCACGACGCCGCCAACGGGGCGATGTTCAACTCGGCGTACACGACGGGCGGTGCCACCTGCGCCGTGAAGACCGTCGAGTCGATGACCGGCATCCGCATGGACCACTACATCGAGGTCGACTTCAGCGGGTTCCAGAAGCTCATCGACGAGCTCGGCGGCGTCAAGCTCACCACGACCAAGGACATCAAGGACACCGACAGCCATCTGAACCTGAAGGCCGGCACGCACACGCTCACCGGCAAGCAGGCGCTCGGCCTGGTCCGCACCCGGCACGGCGTCGGCGACGGCTCCGACCTCGGCCGGATCCAGCTCCAGCAGGCGTTCATCAAGGCCCTGGTCGAGCAGGTCAAGGACATCGGCGTACTGAGCAACCCGAAGAAGCTGTTCGACCTCGCCGATTCCGCGACCAAGGCCGTCACCACCGACTCCGACCTCGGCTCGGTCAGGGAACTGGCCTCCTTCGCCAACGGGCTCAAGGGCATCAGCTCGTCGAAGATGAACATGGTCACGATGCCGGTCCAGTACGACCCCGCGGACGGCAACCGCGTCCTCATCGACAAGACCAAGTCCCAGCAGGTCTGGAACGCCCTGAGGAACGACCGCCCCATCCCGAAGACGGCCACCGAGGGCACGGCGACGGGCGACGCGAAGGGCGTGGTCAGCGGCGGCTGAGGGGGCGCCCCGTAAGGGGCGCGGGGCTGTGACATTTTGCGGCTCCGCCGCGTGGGCGCGACCAGCCCAAAAACGGCCCGCAGACGCCCACGGAGCCAACGAGGCACCCCGTCCCGCGAACCACTCCCACCCCCAGGGAATAGACAACCCCGTCCCCCGGTTTTGGGGGATGGCACCAGTCCTGGCAGACTGGTACGTCGGCCCCGGTTCACGCTCCGCACCCCGCGGCAGCGACCCGGCGCCCTCCCGAAACTAGGAGACACCTTGAAGCGCGACATCCACCCCGAGTACGTCGAGACGCAGGTCAGCTGCACCTGTGGCGCGTCGTTCACCACCCGTAGCACGATCCAGAGCGGTTCCATCCGCGCTGAGGTCTGCTCCGAGTGCCACCCGTTCTACACGGGCAAGCAGAAGATCCTCGACACCGGTGGCCGTGTGGCCCGCTTCGAGGCCCGTTTCGGCAAGGCTGCCGCTGCCAAGAAGTAGCGAGCTCACAGCGCCGGTCTCCGGTGCCTCCGTCCAGGGGGCGCTGGGACCGGCGCTTTGCGGTGCAGCCCTTATTCGTCGTACCTACGTCCCCGAGCCCATGATGGAGCCGGGGGCAGCCCATTGGAGCCGGAGATGTTCGAGGCGGTCGAGGAACTCATCGGCGAGCACGCCGATCTGGAGAAGAAGCTCGCTGACCCGTCGGTGCACGCCGACCAGGCCAACGCGCGCAAGCTCAACAAGCGCTACGCCGAGCTGACCCCGATCGTCGCGACGTACCGCTCCTGGAAGCAGACCGGGGACGACATCGAGACGGCGAAGGAGTTCATCGCCGACGATCCCGACTTCGCGGCCGAGGTCAAGGAGCTGGAGAAGCAGCGCGAGGAGCTCACCGAGAAGCTGCGCCTGCTGCTGGTCCCGCGCGACCCCAGCGACGACAAGGACGTCATCCTCGAGATCAAGGCGGGCGCGGGCGGCGACGAGTCGGCCCTCTTCGCCGGCGACCTGCTGCGCATGTACCTGCGGTACGCCGAGCGCGTCGGCTGGAAGACCGAGATCATCGACTCCACCGAGTCCGAGCTCGGCGGCTACAAGGACGTCCAGGTCGCCGTGAAGACCAAGGGCGGCCAGGGCGCCACCGAGCCGGGCCAGGGTGTCTGGGCGCGGATGAAGTACGAGGGCGGTGTGCACCGCGTGCAGCGGGTGCCGTCGACCGAGTCGCAGGGCCGTATCCACACCTCCGCCGCCGGTGTGCTCGTCACGCCCGAGGCAGAGGAGGTCGACGTCGAGATCCACGCGAACGACCTGCGGATCGATGTCTACCGGTCCTCCGGGCCCGGCGGCCAGTCCGTCAACACCACCGACTCCGCCGTGCGCATCACGCACATTCCCACCGGAGTCGTCGCCTCCTGCCAGAACGAGAAGAGCCAACTGCAGAACAAGGAGCAGGCGATGCGTATCCTGCGCTCCAGGCTCCTCGCCGCGGCGCAGGAGGAGGCCGAGCGGAATGCCGCGGACGCCCGCCGCAGCCAGGTCCGCACCGTCGACCGCTCCGAGAAGATCCGTACGTACAACTTCCCGGAGAACCGCCTCTCCGACCACCGTGTCGGCTTCAAGGCGTACAACTTGGACCAGGTCCTGGACGGCGATCTCGACGCGGTGATCCAGGCCTGCGTCGACGCCGACTCGGCCGCCAAGCTCGCCGCGGCGTAAGGCACGTACAAGTACATATCCGCACGACGGACAACAGCTCAGCCCCGGAGGACCAGCGTGAACCTGCTGCTCGCGGAAGTGGCCCAGGCCACCCAGCGGCTGGCCGACGCCGGCGTGCCCTCGCCGCGCAACGACGCCGAGGAGCTCGCCGCCTTCGTGCACGGCGTGAAACGGGGCGAGCTGCACACCGTCAAGGACGCGGACTTCGACGCCCGTTACTGGGAGGTGATCGCGCGCCGCGAGGCCCGCGAGCCGCTCCAGCACATCACCGGGCGCGCCTTCTTCCGCTACCTGGAACTCCAGGTCGGGCCAGGGGTGTTCGTGCCGCGGCCGGAGACCGAGTCGGTCGTCGGGTGGGCCATAGACGCGGTCCGCGCGATGGACGTCGTCGAGCCGCTCATCGTCGACCTCTGTACGGGCTCCGGCGCCATCGCGCTCGCCATGGCGCAGGAGGTGCCGCGCTCCCGCGTACACGCCGTCGAACTGTCCGAGGACGCCCTCCGGTGGACCCGTAAGAACGTCCAGGGATCCAGGGTCGACCTGCGCCAGGGCAACGCCCTGGACGCCTTCCCCGACCTCGACGGCCAGGTCGACCTCGTCATCTCCAATCCGCCGTACATCCCGCTGACCGAATGGGAGTACGTCGCTCCCGAGGCCCGGGACTACGACCCCGAACTCGCCCTGTTCTCGGGCGAGGACGGACTCGACCTCATCCGCGGTCTGGAGCGCACCGCGCACCGGCTGCTGCGGCCCGGCGGCGTCGTCGTCATCGAACACGCCGACACGCAGGGCGGGCAGGTGCCGTGGATCTTCACCGAGGAGCGGGGCTGGGCCGACGCCGCGGACCACCCCGACCTCAACAACCGGCCGCGGTTCGCGACCGCCCGCAGGGCGATGCCATGACCGGGCCGAAGTCTTGCGTGGACGACGTGAAAATCGTTAAATGCGCGGCCAACGGGGCCCGCGTGTTCGAGGAGGCTTGCTGATATGGCACGGCGATACGACACCAACGACGCGACCGACCGCTCCACCGGTCTGCGCGAAGCCGCGTCCGCCGTCCGCCGGGGTGAGCTGGTGGTGCTGCCGACCGACACCGTGTACGGCGTCGGCGCCGACGCGTTCAGCTCGGAGGCCGTGTCCGACCTGCTCGAGGCCAAGGGGCGTGGCCGGAACATGCCCACGCCCGTCCTCATCGGCTCCCCGAACACGCTGCACGGCCTGGTCACCGACTTCTCCGAGATGGCCTGGGAGCTCGTCGACGCCTTCTGGCCGGGCGCGTTGACCCTCGTCGCCAAGCACCAGCCGTCCCTCCAGTGGGACCTGGGGGACACCCGTGGCACCGTCGCCGTGCGCATGCCGCTGCACCCGGTCGCCATCGAACTGCTCACGGAGGTCGGCCCGATGGCCGTCTCCTCCGCGAACCTCACGGGACACCCGGCTCCCGAGGACTGCGACGCCGCGCAGGAGATGCTCGGCGATTCCGTCTCCGTGTACCTGGACGGCGGGCCCACCCCCGGCAACGTCCCCTCCTCGATCGTCGACGTGACCGGCAAGGTGCCCGTGCTCCTGCGTGCGGGCGCCCTGTCGGCCGAGGAGCTGCGCAAGGTCGTACCCGACCTCGAGGTGGCGAATTGACAGCCCCTGACGCGGGGCGTGGCATAGGTACGGGGACGGGGAACAGAGGGGCTTACGGCGACGGGGCCTCGGGGGACTCCTTCCGCATCCTCCACGTCAGCACCGGCAACGTGTGCCGCTCGCCGATCACCGAGCGGCTGACCCGCCATGCCCTGGCGGACCGGCTCGGCGACCCCCTGTGGGGCGGCCTGATCGTGGAGAGCGCCGGCACCTGGGGCCACGAGGGCGCGCCCATGGAGGCCAACGCGGAGGCGGTCCTCGCCGACTTCGGCGCGGACGCCTCCGGCTTCGTGGGCCGTGAACTCCTCGACGAGCACGTCATCAGGGCCGACCTGGTCCTGACAGCCACCCGCGACCATCGCGCCCAGGTCATCTCCATGGGCCACTCCGCGGGCCTGCGCACCTTCACGCTGAAGGAGTTCACCCGCCTGGTCCGCGCCATAGACCCGGCAACGCTCCCTCCCCTGGACGACGGCATGGTCGAACGCGCCCGTGCCCTGGTTCGCGCTGCGGCAGCTCTACGCGGGTGGCTTCTCGCCCCGACGGCGGAAGCGGACGAGGTGTACGACCCGTACGGGGCGCCGTTGCCGTTCTTCCGCTCGGTGGGTGATGAGATCAATCAGGCGCTGGATCCGGTGGTCACGGCACTGACGGGCGTTCCTGCCCGCACCTGATCGGGCGGGATCGTCGCTCCGGGCTCGGGCACCTGCTCGGACGTAACACCGGGCGCAGCAGGGGACACGGTTCTACATTGGACGTAGCGTTCCCCCGTCGAGGTCCGGAGTCCGCCATGCCGGTCACACATGCGCTTGAAGGTCCGCTGTCGGTCGATGTGCTCGGCCGGCAGGATCCGGAGCTGGCCGAAATCCTCCTCGGGGAGCTGGAGCGGCAGTCGACGACGCTGCAGCTGATCGCCGCCGAGAACTTCACCTCGCCGGCCGTGCTGGCCGCGCTGGGCTCGCCGCTCGCGAACAAGTACGCCGAGGGATACCCCGGCGCCCGGCACCACGGCGGCTGCGAGATCGTCGACGTGGCCGAGCGCATCGCCGTGGAGCGCGCCAAGGCCCTTTTCGGCGCCGATCACGCCAACGTGCAGTCCCACTCCGGGAGTTCGGCCGTACTGGCCGCGTACGCCGCCCTGCTGCGCCCGGGAGACACCGTCCTCGCGATGGGCCTGCCGCACGGCGGCCACCTCACGCACGGATCGCCGGCGAACTTCTCCGGCAGGTGGTTCGACTTCGTCGGGTACGGCGTCGACCCGGAGAGCGGGCTCATCGACTACGAGCAGATGCGGGCGCTGGCCCGGACGCACCGGCCGAAAGCGATCGTGTGCGGGTCGATCTCGTATCCCCGGCACATCGACTACGCGGCCTTCCGGGAGGTGGCGGACGAGGTCGGCGCGTATCTCATCGCCGACGCCGCCCATCCCATGGGACTCGTCGCCGGGGGAGCGGCGCCCAGCCCGGTGCCGTACGCCGATGTCGTGTGCGCGACCACCCACAAGGTGCTGCGCGGCCCGCGCGGCGGCATGCTGCTGTGCGGGAGCGAACTGGCCGAGCGGGTGGACCGGGCGGTGTTCCCGTTCACGCAGGGCGGGGCACAGATGCACACCATCGCCGCCAAGGCCGTAGCGTTCGGCGAGGCGGCGACCCCGGCCTTCACCGCGTACGCCCATCAGGTGGTCGCGAACGCGCGGGTGCTCGCGCAGAGTCTGGCCGCCGAAGGGCTCCCGGTCACCACCGGCGGCACCGACACCCACCTGCTGACCGTCGACCCGGCACCGCTCGGTGTGGACGGCCGCACCGCGCGCGGCCGCCTCGCCGCCGCCGGAATGGTCCTCGACACCTGCGCGCTGCCCCACCCGGACGTGCGCGGACTGCGTCTGGGCACGGCCGCCGTCACCACCCAGGGGATGGGCGAGGCCGAGCTGGCCCGCATCGCCGTGCTGTTCGCGACGGCCTTGCGCGACGAGTCCGCCGGTCGTCACGTGCGTGAAGAAGTACGGGATCTGACCGGAAGATTTCCGCCCTATCCCGGCTAGGGAGGGGTAGACGACCCTTGTGCACAGCCACTCGTGCAACCATCGGCTCTACCCGGAAGTCCCCAACCGTATGCGCACGAAGCTAGGGTGTGGGGCTGAGATGGCCAGCGAGACCTGTGGGGAAGCCCGTGCGTGAATACCTCCTGACGCTCTGCATCACGGCCGCGGTGACGTACCTGCTGACCGGGCCGGTGCGGAAGTTCGCGATCGTGGCCGGAGCGATGCCGGAGATCCGGGCACGTGACGTGCACCGGGAACCCACACCGCGGCTCGGCGGCATCGCGATGTTCTTCGGACTGTGCGCCGGCCTGCTGGTCGCCGACCATCTGACGAACCTCAGTGAGGTCTTCGAGAACTCCAACGAACCCAGGGCCCTGCTCTCCGGCGCCGCGCTGATCTGGCTGATCGGCGTCCTGGACGACAAGTTCGAGATCGACGCCCTGATCAAGCTCGGCGGCCAGATGATCGCCGCGGGCGTGATGGTCATGCAGGGTCTGACGATCCTGTGGCTGCCGATCCCCGGCGTGGGCTCGGTCTCGCTGACCCAGTGGCAGGGCACGCTGCTGACGGTCGCGCTCGTCGTGATCACCATCAACGCCGTGAACTTCGTCGACGGCCTCGACGGCCTCGCCGCCGGCATGGTGTGCATCGCGGCCGCAGCGTTCTTCATGTACGCCTACCGCATCTGGTACGGCTACGGGCTGGAGTCCGCCGCCCCCGCCACCCTCTTCTCCGCGATCCTCATGGGCATGTGCCTGGGCTTCCTGCCGCACAACATGCACCCCGCGCGGATCTTCATGGGCGACTCGGGCTCCATGCTCATCGGCCTGGTGCTCGCGGCCGGTGCCATCTCCATCACCGGGCAGGTCGACCCCGACGCGATGGGTCTCTTCGCCGGGTCCGAGAAGGAGGCCGTGCACCAGACGGTGCCGGTCTACATTCCGCTCCTGCTGCCGCTGACGATCATCGCCGTCCCGGCGGCCGACCTGGTGCTCGCCATCGTGCGGCGCACCTGGAACGGCCAGTCGCCGTTCGCCGCCGACCGCGGCCACCTGCACCACCGGCTCCTGGAGATCGGCCACTCGCACAGCCGGGCCGTGCTCATCATGTACTTCTGGTCGGCCCTGGTCGCCTTCGGCGCCCTCGCGTACTCGGTGAACTCGGGCGCCATGTGGATCGTGCTCGGCATCATGGCGCTCAGCGCGGTGGGCCTCGTCCTGCTCCTGCTGCCGCGCTTCACGCCGCGCACCCCGCGCTGGGCCGAGCACTTCGTGCCGCCCCGCTATCGCCGTCGTAGGGCCGTGGACGTGTCCGCGGAGGCCGCGCCGGCTGTCGCGTACGCCACCAGCGGCGGGACGCAGGACGGGGCGGACGGCGAGGCTCATGGTGACGGCGCCGCCCAGGACTCGGAACACCGCACTCCGGTTGCCGTCGGTGTCTCAGGTGTCAACGGGGCGACGGCCGTTGGATCCCGTTCGCGCCTCCTGGACGAGCGCAAGGCCGGGTCGTCGCGCTGACTCGAGGTAAGAATCTCGCAAGAGCCGTCGTGACAGCCCCAATCGCGAACTGCCCTAATACCAGGCAAACTGGTCGCGCGGGTGCACAGACGTGCAGGTTCACTCTCATGTGTGACGCCGGGCACACCAACCAGGTAAAGACCTCATCAAATAGTTTGTGATACGGTTCACGAGACCCCGGGGCAGAGCCGAAGGACCGCAGTGCGACGGTCCATTGGCGTGAGGTTCTCTCTCGGCCCGGGACTACGCTCGTCCATGACGACACCCTGCCCCCCTTAGTAAGCGGAGTTGCCGCCATGCCGTCCAATGACGTCCGGATCCTTCTCCAGGCCGCTGTGCCCACAGCTGCCGCCGGCGCGATTGCCGCCGTCGTCAGTGGTGTGGTCGCCGGTGGCAAGGGAGTGGTCGGGGCGGTCGTCGCGACGCTGGTCGTGATCCTCTTCATGGGCATCGGGCTGTATGTTCTGCAGCGCACCGCCAAAACGCTTCCGCACCTTTTCCAGGCGATGGGTCTGATGCTCTATACGGCACAGATTCTTCTGCTGTTCATCTTCGTCGCGGCCTTCAAGAACACCACGCTGTTCAACCCCAAGGCCTTCGCGATCACGCTGGTCGCCACCACGCTCGCGTGGATCGGCGCCCAGGCGCGTGCCCACATGAAGGCCAAGATCCTCTACGTCGAACCCGACTCCTCGAAGGGCGACAAGCCCGAAAAGACGGGGCACTCGTCGTGAGGAGTAGGGCCGGGATAAGTGCGCGTAAGAGATCCTGCTATCGTCCGGTGCCAACTGCGGCATCGCGGGCGCGGGCATATGAGCTGACGCCTGCTCTAGCGCGAGGCTCGATGCCCTCTTGCCGCCCCCACATCCGTAACACCAGTCCAGTGCCGAACCGCGGCTGCGCGCCGCGCCGACACAACGAGGTTGCCGTACCTATGCGCCACGCTGAAGGAGCCCGCGGTGAGTGCTGACCCGACGCAGGTGCTCGCCTTCGAGACCGACTGCCACCTTTTTGATGGGTGTGGCTTCCCGGCTCCGGGCCTGCACTCGTTCCTGTTCGAGCCGCTCTGGGGCGACGCCGACGGCAACGGCCTCTACTTCAACAAGCCCATGCTGCTCGCCCTGATCGGCTCCATCGTCGTGGTGGGCTTCTTCTGGGCCGCGTTCGCCAGGCCGAAGGTGGTTCCGGGCAAGCTGCAGATGGTCGCCGAGGCCGGCTACGACTTCGTACGCCGCGGGATTGTCTACGAGACGATCGGCAAGAAGGAAGGCGAGAAGTATGTTCCGCTCGCCGTAGCGCTGTTCTTCTTCATCTGGATGATGAACCTCTGGTCGATCGTTCCGCTCGCCTCGTTCCCGGTGACGTCGATCATCGCGTACCCGATGGTCCTCGCGGCGATCGTGTACATCACCTGGGTTTCGCTGACCTTCAAGCGCCACGGCTTCGTCGGTGCCTTCAAGAACTTCACCGGCTACGACAAGTCGCTCGGCCCGGTGCTGCCGCTGGCCATGACCATCGAGTTCTTCTCGAACCTGCTGGTCCGCCCGTTCACGCACGCGGTGCGACTCTTCGCGAACATGTTCGCGGGGCACACCCTGCTCCTGCTCTTCACGATCGCCGCCTGGTACATGCTGAACGGCATTGGCATCGCGTACTCGGCCGTCTCGTTCGTGATGGTCATCGTGATGACCGCTTTCGAGCTCTTCATCCAGGCAGTCCAGGCGTACGTCTTCGTCCTCCTGACCTGCACCTTCATCCAGGGCGCGCTCGCCGAGCACCACTGAGCACCCCGCTTTCGCACCCATAGCCGTCCGGTGGCCAACCCCCACCGGTCCGTAAAGAGAAGGAAGAACTCTCATGGCTACCCTCGCTGCTGTCACCGGTGACCTCGGTTCCGTCGGTTACGGTCTCGCGGCCATCGGCCCCGGCGTCGGCGTCGGCATCATCTTCGGTAACGGCACCCAGGCCCTCGCCCGCCAGCCTGAGGCTGCCGGCCTGATCCGCGCCAACCAGATCCTCGGCTTCGCCTTCTGTGAGGCGCTCGCCCTCATCGGTCTCGTCATGCCGTTCGTCTACTAAGACGAGCCCCTGACGACCGACCCTTTCGACGAAAGGCATTGATGTGAGTCCCGCCCTGGTATTCCTGGCGGCTGAGGGAGAGAAGGAAAACCCCCTCATCCCGCCGTGGCCGGAGCTTGTCATCGGCCTGATCGCCTTCGTCATCGTCTTCGGCTTCCTCGCCAAGAAGCTCCTCCCGAACATCAACAAGGTTCTGGAAGAGCGTCGCGAGGCCATCGAGGGCGGTATCGAGAAGGCCGAGGCCGCTCAGACCGAGGCCCAGAGCGTGCTTGAGCAGTACAAGGCTCAGCTCGACGAGGCCCGGCACGAGGCCGCGCGTCTGCGCCAGGAGGCGCAGGAGCAGGGCGCCACGCTCATCGCCGAGATGCGCGCGGAAGGCCAGCGGCAGCGTGAGGAAATCATCGCCGCCGGCCACACCCAGATCGAGGCCGACCGCAAGGCCGCCTCGTCCGCGCTGCGCCAGGACGTCGGCCAGCTGGCCACCGAACTGGCCGGCAAGCTCGTCGGTGAGTCCCTCGAGGACCACGCCCGGCAGAGCCGCACCATCGACCGGTTCCTCGACGAGCTCGAGGAGAAGGCCGAGGCGTCGCGATGAACGGAGCGAGCCGCGAGGCCCTGGCTGCCGCACGTGAGCGTCTCGACGCGCTGACGGACAACACGTCCGTGGACGCGGCGCAGCTCGCCAGCGAGCTGGCCGCCGTCACCGCGCTGCTCGACCGCGAGGTGTCGCTGCGTCGGGTCCTCACCGACCCTGCGCAGGCAGGCGAGGCGAAGGCCGAGCTGGCCGGGCGCCTCCTCGGCAGCCAGGTCAGCGGCACCACCGCCGACCTGGTGGCCGGTCTGGTGCGCTCCCGCTGGTCGCGGTCACGCGACCTGGTGGACTCCGTCGAGGAGCTGGCGGACATCGCCGACCTCTCGGCGGCCCAGCAGGCGAACACGCTCGACAACGTCGAGGACGAGCTCTTCCGGTTCGGCCGGATCGTCTCTTCGAACACCGAGCTGCGGGCCGCACTGACCCACCGCGGCGCCGGCACCGCGTCCAAGAGCGAGCTGCTGCGCAGCCTGCTCGGCGGCCGGGCCGACGCAGTGACGGAGCGGTTGGTCACGCGCCTTGTGACCGCGCCCCGGGGACGTAGCCTGGAATCGGGACTCGAGTCCCTGTCCAAGCTCGCCGCCGACCGTCGTAACCGCATGGTCGCCGTCGTCACCTCGGCGGTTCCGCTGAGCGACCCGCAGAAGCAGCGCCTGGGCGACGCCCTCGCGAAGCTCTACGGCCGCAAGATGCACCTCAACCTCGACGTGGACCCCGAGGTCCTCGGCGGGATCCGGGTGCAGGTCGGCGACGAGGTCATCAACGGCTCCATCGCGGACCGGCTCGAGGACGTCGGCCGCCGCATGGCGAGCTAGCAGCAACTCAATACGCGTAACCAAGTAGTACTTACGGCCCTGGTTGGGCCGTGCAGAGGATTCCTGGGGGCCCGCGGCGTAGCCGCTGAGGGAAACAGCCCCAGACCCCCCAAGAAAACTTCGGGCCCAACAAGGAGAGCAGGGAACCCAGATGGCGGAGCTCACGATCCGGCCGGAGGAGATCCGGGACGCGCTGGAGAACTTTGTCCAGTCGTACAAGCCGGACGCGGCCTCGCGCGAGGAGGTCGGTACGGTCACCGTCGCCGGCGACGGTATCGCCAAGGTGGAGGGCCTGCCCTCGGCCATGGCGAACGAGCTGCTGAAGTTCGAGGACGGCACTCTCGGTCTCGCGCTGAACCTGGAAGAGCGCGAGATCGGTGCGGTCGTCCTCGGCGAGTTCAGCGGTATCGAGGAGGGCCAGCCGGTCACCCGTACCGGCGAGGTCTTGTCGGTGGCCGTCGGCGAGGGCTACCTCGGCCGCGTTGTCGACCCGCTCGGCACCCCGATCGACGGCCTCGGCGAGATCGAGACGTCCGGCCGCCGCGCCCTCGAGCTGCAGGCACCGGGCGTCATGGTCCGTAAGTCGGTGCACGAGCCGATGGAGACCGGCTACAAGGCCGTCGACGCGATGACCCCGATCGGCCGTGGCCAGCGTCAGCTGATCATCGGTGACCGCCAGACCGGCAAGACCGCGCTGGCCGTCGACACGATCATCAACCAGCGCGACAACTGGCGCACGGGCGACCCGAAGAAGCAGGTCCGCTGCGTCTACGTCGCCATCGGCCAGAAGGGCTCGACCATCGCCTCCGTGCGTGGCGCCCTCGAAGAGGCCGGCGCGCTGGAGTACACGACCATCGTCGCCGCCCCGGCGTCCGACCCGGCCGGCTTCAAGTACCTTGCGCCGTACACCGGTTCGGCCATTGGCCAGCAGTGGATGTACGAGGGCAAGCACGTCCTCATCATCTTCGACGACCTTTCGAAGCAGGCCGACGCCTACCGCGCCGTGTCGCTGCTGCTCCGTCGCCCGCCGGGGCGCGAGGCCTACCCCGGTGACGTCTTCTACCTGCACTCCCGTCTGCTGGAGCGCTGCGCGAAGCTCTCCGACGACATGGGCGCGGGCTCGATGACCGGTCTGCCGATCGTCGAGACGAAGGCCAACGACGTCTCGGCGTTCATCCCGACCAACGTCATCTCCATCACCGACGGCCAGTGCTTCCTGGAGTCGGACCTGTTCAACGCCGGTCAGCGTCCCGCGCTGAACGTCGGTATCTCCGTCTCCCGAGTCGGTGGTTCCGCGCAGCACAAGGCGATGCGTCAGGTCTCCGGCCGTCTGCGCGTGGACCTCGCCCAGTTCCGTGAGCTGGAGGCGTTCGCCGCCTTCGGTTCCGACCTGGACGCCTCGTCGAAGGCCCAGTTGGAGCGCGGTCAGCGGATGGTCGAGCTGCTCAAGCAGGCTCAGTACCAGCCGATGGCCACCGAGGACCAGGTCGTCTCCGTCTGGGCCGGTACCACCGGCAAGATGGACGAGGTGCCGGTCAACGACATCCGCCGCTTCGAGAAGGAGCTCCTGGAGTACCTGCACCGCAAGGAGCAGGGCCTCATGACCTCCATCAAGGAGGGCGGCAAGATGTCGGACGACACCCTGCAGGCCATCGCCGACGCGATCGCGGACTTCAAGAAGCAGTTCGAGACGTCGGACGGCAAGCTGCTCGGCGAGGACACCCCTGCCGCTGCGGGCAAGTGACGACGGAAGGGACCTGACTCATGGGAGCCCAGCTCCGGGTCTACAAGCGTCGCATCAAATCCGTCACCGCGACCAAGAAGATCACCAAGGCGATGGAGATGATCGCCGCCTCGCGCGTCGTCAAGGCGCAGCGCAAGGTGGCGGCCTCCACGCCGTACGCGACCGAGCTCACCCGCGCGGTCACGGCGGTCGGAACCGGTTCGAACACCAAGCACCCGCTGACCACGGAGGCGGAGACGGCGACCCGTTCCGCGGTGCTGCTCCTCACGAGTGACCGCGGACTGGCCGGCGCCTTCAACTCCAACGCCATCAAGGCGGCGGAGCAGCTGACCGAGCGTCTCGAGGCGGAGGGCAAGGAGGTCGACACGTACATCGTCGGCCGCCGCGGTCTGGCTCACTACAACTTCCGTGAGCGCAAGGTCGCGGAGTCGTGGTCGGGCTTCACCGACCAGCCCTCGTACGCGGACGCGAAGAAGGTCGCCGTTCCGCTGATCGAGGCCATCGAGAAGGCGACGGCGGACGGCGGCGTGGACGAACTCCACATCGTCTACACCGAGTTCGTCTCGATGATGACGCAGACGGCGGTCGACAGCCGCCTGCTGCCGCTCAGCCTCGAAGAGGTCGCGGAGGAGTCGCACGCCAAGGGCGAGATCCTTCCGCTGTACGACTTCGAGCCGTCGGCGGAGGACGTCCTCGACGCCCTCCTGCCGCGGTACGTCGAGAGCCGTATCTACAACGCGCTGCTCCAGTCGGCCGCCTCCAAGCACGCCGCCACCCGCCGCGCGATGAAGTCGGCGACCGACAACGCGGGAGACCTGATCACCACGCTCTCCCGACTTGCCAACGCGGCCCGCCAGGCCGAAATCACCCAGGAAATCAGCGAGATCGTCGGTGGCTCCGCAGCCCTGGCCGACGCGACCGCGGGGAGTGACAGGTAATGACGACGACAGTTGAGACGGCCGTTGCCACGGGCCGCGTCGCCCGGGTCATCGGCCCGGTCGTCGACGTGGAATTCCCCGTCGACGCCATGCCGGAGATCTACAACGCCCTTCACGTCGAGGTGGCCGACCCGGCCAACGCCGGCGAGAAGAAGATCCTGACCCTGGAGGTCGCCCAGCACCTGGGTGACGGCCTGGTCCGCACCATCTCGATGCAGCCCACCGACGGTCTGGTCCGCCAGGCCGCGGTGACCGACACCGGCAAGGGCATCAGCGTCCCGGTCGGCGACTTCACCAAGGGCAAGGTGTTCAACACCCTCGGTGAGGTGCTGAACACCGATGAGCAGTACGAGGGCGAGCGCTGGTCCATCCACCGCAAGGCCCCGGCGTTCGACCAGCTCGAGTCGAAGACCGAGATGTTCGAGACGGGCCTGAAGGTCGTCGACCTTCTCACCCCGTACGTCAAGGGCGGCAAGATCGGTCTGTTCGGTGGTGCCGGTGTCGGCAAGACCGTGCTGATCCAGGAAATGATCATGCGTGTCGCCAACCTCCACGAGGGCGTCTCCGTCTTCGCGGGCGTCGGTGAGCGCACCCGTGAGGGCAACGACCTCATCGCGGAGATGGAAGAGTCCGGCGTTCTGGACAAGACCGCTCTTGTCTTCGGTCAGATGGACGAGCCCCCGGGCACCCGTCTGCGCGTGGCCCTGGCCGGTCTGACCATGGCGGAGTACTTCCGCGATGTGCAGAAGCAGGACGTGCTGTTCTTCATCGACAACATCTTCCGCTTCACCCAGGCCGGTTCCGAGGTGTCCACCCTGCTCGGCCGTATGCCGTCCGCGGTGGGTTACCAGCCGAACCTCGCCGACGAGATGGGTCAGCTGCAGGAGCGGATCACCTCGACGCGTGGTCACTCGATCACCTCGATGCAGGCGATCTACGTCCCCGCGGACGACCTGACCGACCCGGCCCCGGCCACCACGTTCGCCCACCTCGACGCGACGACGGTGCTCTCCCGTCCGATCTCCGAGAAGGGCATCTACCCGGCCGTGGACCCGCTGGACTCCACGTCCCGCATTCTGGACCCGCGGTACATCGCGCAGGACCACTACGACACCGCCATGCGGGTCAAGACGATCCTGCAGAAGAACAAGGACCTCCAGGACATCATCGCGATCCTCGGTATCGACGAGCTCGGCGAGGAGGACAAGCTCGTCGTCCACCGTGCACGTCGTGTGGAGCGCTTCCTGTCCCAGAACACCCACGCCGCCAAGCAGTTCACCGGCGTGGACGGTTCGGACGTACCGCTGGACGAGTCGGTCGTCGCGTTCAACGCGATCTGCGACGGCGAGTACGACCACTTCCCGGAGCAGGCGTTCTTCATGTGCGGTGGCCTCGAGGACCTCAAGGCCAAGGCCAAGGAGCTCGGCGTCTCCTGAACCTCGTGTTCATGAAGGGGGGCGGGGCCGCCCTCGCGGGGTGCGTCCCGCCCTCCTTCGTACGCCTACTAGACTTTGACCCAACACCCGGCGGCAACGGCCGGGTGGTGACCCGAGGAGCCCACCTTGGCTGCTGAGCTGCATGTCGAGCTCGTCGCCGCGGACCGCAGTGTCTGGTCCGGCGAGGCCACCCTGGTCGTCGCGCGCACCACGTCCGGCGACATCGGCGTCATGCCCGGTCACCAGCCGCTGCTCGGTGTGCTGGAGTCGGGCCCGGTGACCATCCGTACGAGTGATGGTGGAACGGTCGTCGCGGCGGTGCACGGCGGTTTCATCTCGTTCGCGGACAACAAGCTGTCGCTGCTGGCCGAGATCGCCGAGCTGTCGGACGAGATCGATGTCCAGCGCGCGGAGCGGGAGCTCGAGCGCGCGAAGGCGGAGGGCGATGCCCACGCCGAGCGTCGCGCGGACGTCCGTCTGCGTGCGGTGGCGGCGCGCTGAACACAGCGCGCCACAGGAAGTGACTCAGCCGCGGCCAGGACCGGAGCTTTTTCCGGACCGGGTCGCGGCTGAGGCGATGCGGGTGCTTTTCCCCTATCCGTTACCTAGGAGACGAGGAGGTCGGTGTCGATGGTCCTCGCTCTGACTGTGTGCGGGTTGGTAGTCGCGCTGGTGGTAATCGGACTCTTCGTCTTCGGGCTGCGGCGCAGAGTGATCCAGCGCTCCGGCGGCACCTTCGACTGCAGCCTCCGCTGGAACGTCACGGAGAAGAGCGACACCAGCGGCAAAGGCTGGGGCTACGGCATCGCCCGCTACAGCGGTGACCGGATCGAGTGGTTCCGCGTCTTCTCGTACGCCCTCCGCCCGCGCCGCGTCCTCGAACGCTCGGCGATCGAGGTGGCGGGCCGCCGCGCCCCCGAGGGCGAGGAGGAGCTGGCGCTGCTCTCCGACTCGATCATCCTCACGTGTGTCCATCGCGGGACGAGGCTTGAGCTGGCGATGAGCGAGGACGCGCTGACCGGATTTCTTGCGTGGCTGGAGGCAGCCCCGCCCGGTCAGCGCGTCAATGTCGCGTAGGGCCTAGTCGATCTTTGCGATGGCGGTCACGAGTTCGCCGTTCGCCGTGTCGCCGCTGAACTCCCAGAAGAACGCGCCGCCCAGACCCTGGTTCTTGGCCCAGGTCATCTTCGTACCGATGGTGGCCGGGGTGTCGTAGCTCCACCAGTTGGTGCCGCAGTGCGCGTAGGCCGTGCCGGCGATCGTGCCGGTGGCCGGGCAGGAGTTCTTGAGGACCTTGTAGTCCTCGATGCCCGCCTCGTACGTGCCGGGTGCCGCGCCGGTCGCCGTGCCGCCGGGGGCGGACTGGGTGACACCGGTCCAGCCGCGGCCGTAGAAGCCGATGCCGAGCAGCAGCTTGGCCGCGGGTACGCCCTTGGCCTTGAGCTTGGCGATCGCGTCGGCCGAGTTGAAGCCGGCGGTCGGGATGCCGCTGTACGAGGTCAGCGGGGAGTGCGGGGCGGTCGGGCCGGTGTTCGCCCAGGCGCCGAAGTAGTCGTACGTCATCACGTTGTACCAGTCGAGGTACTGGGCGGCGCCGCCGTAGTCGGCCGCGTCGATCTTGCCGCCGGAGGAGCCGTCGGCGGTGATGGCCGCGGTGACCAGGTAGTTCGAGCCGAACTCGCTGCGCAGTGCCTGGCTCAGCGTCTTGAAGGAGCCGAAGCCGGACGTGTCGCAGGTCAGGCCGCAGGCGTTCGGGTACTCCCAGTCGATGTCGATGCCGTCGAAGACGTCGGCCCAGCGCGGGTCCTCGACCAGGGCCTTGCAGGAGGCGGCGAAGGCGGCCGGGTTGGCGGCGGCCTCACCGAAGCCGCCCGAGTAGGTCCAGCCGCCGAACGACCAGAGGACCTTGATGTGCGGGTACTTGGCCTTCAGCTGGCGCAGCTGGTTGAAGTTGCCGCGTAGCGGCTGGTCCCAGGTGTCGGCCGTGCCACTGACGGACTGGTCGGCGGTGTACGCCTTGTCGGTGGCGGCGTAGGCGTCGTCCAGGACGCACTTGCCGCCCTTGACGTTGCCGAACGCGTAGTTGATGTGCGTGATCTTCGACGCGGAGCCGGAGGTCACCAGGTTCTTCACGTGGTAGTTGCGGCCGTAGACGCCCCACTCGGTGAAGTAGCCGAGCTTCACCTTGTCACCGGGGCCGGGGCCCGGGTCGGTGCCACCGGTGGTGTGCACGGCGGTCGAGCCGCTGACCGGGCCGGTCTGGTCGGCGGTGTCGCGGGCCTGGACCGTGTACGAGTAGTCGGTGCCGGCGGTGAGGCCGGTGTCGGTGTACGACGTCCCGGTCACGGTCGCGACCTTGGCGCCGTCGCGCAGGACGTCGTAGTTCTTGACGCCCTTGTCGTCGGTGGCCGCGCTCCAGGAGAGCTTGACCGAGGTATTGGTGATGCCGGAGGCGGTGGGCTTGCCCGGCGCGGAGGGCGGCTTGTCGCCGGGGACGGTGCCGCCGCCGTCGCAACTGCCGCCGTTCAGCTTGCAGTTGGCGGGGGAGCCGGGGCCGGAGCCGTTGAAGCCGAAGGAGACGGACGCGCCGGGGGCGAGGCTGCCGTTCCAGGACTTGTTCTTGGCGGTCCAGTGGGTGCCGGAGGACGTGACGTCGGCGTCCCAGGCCGATGTCACCGACGTACCGGAGGGGAAGTCCCACTCGACGGTCCACGAGCTGATGCTGGTGGTGCCGGTGTTCTTGACGGTCCACTTGCCTTCGAAGCCGGTGCCCCAGTCCTGGGTCTTGGCATACGTGGCGGTCGCCGACGTGGCGGCGGAGGCGGGGCTCGCGAGCCCGACCAGGGCGGCGAACGGCAGCAGCAGGGTGGTGAGCCCTGCCACGGCTCTGTGTCGGAGTCTGTGTCTGAGGCGCATCCGCGTCTCCTAGGGGAGTTTGATGAGGTGCGCAGGACAATAGAAAGGTCTGGACCATAGGTCAATAGGTCCAGACCACTGAGGAGAGTGGGGCGGTTACTTGTTACACGCCCAACTCCTGTGCCAGGACGGCCGCCTGGACGCGGCTGCGCACCTCCAGCTTCCCCAGGAGGCGGCTGACGTGGGTCTTCACGGTCGCCTCCGCCATGTCGAGACGCACCGCGATCTCCGCGTTGGACAGCCCCTCCCCGAGGCAGGACAGGACCTCCCGCTCCCGCCGCGTCAGCGAGTCGAGGACGGCCGGATCGCTCGAAGGCGCGCGTACGGGCTTCGCGGCGAACTCGGCGATCAGGCGGCGGGTGACCGCGGGCGCGATCAGGCCCTCGCCGCGGGCCACGGTTCGGACCGCCTCCAGGAGCCCGCGCGCCTCGGTGTTCTTGAGGAGGAAGCCGGAGGCGCCCGCGCGGAGCGCGCCGAAGACGTACTCGTCGAGGTCGAACGTGGTCAGTACGAGCACGTCGGCGAGGTTCTCGGAGACGACCTGGTGGGTCGCGGAGACGCCGTCGAGGCGGGGCATCTGGACGTCCATCAGGACGAGGTCCGGCCTGAGCTCCCGGGCCAGGGCCACCGCCTGCTCGCCGTCCTCGGCCTCGCCGACCACCTCGATGTCGGGGGCGCTGCGCAGGATGAGGACGAGACCGGCGCGTACGGCGGACTGGTCCTCGGCGACGAGCACGCGGATCATTCGGATTCTCCTTCGGTGATCGGGAGGGTGGCGCGTACGGTCCAGGTCTTGCCGTCGGCGGAGGCCGGGTCCTCGATGGGGCCCGCCTCGAAGGTGCCGTGCAGCAGGGCGACCCGCTCGCGCATCCCGACCAGGCCGGCGCCCGAGCCGGGGGCGCGCGGGCCGTCGTCCCGGGTGCCGCCGTACGGGCTGGTCACCCGCACGTCGAGGGAGTGGTCGCGCTGGGCGAGGGCGACGGTGACGCTGCCGGGGGAGGCGTGCTTGAGCGCGTTGGTCAGGGACTCCTGCACGATGCGGTAGGCGGCCAGCTCGACCGGGGCGGGGAGCGCCGCGTGCGTGCAGTCCAGGACGACGTCGAGACCGTTGGCGCGGGCCTGGTCCACGAGCGCGCCGAGTCCGTCGAGGGTGGGGGCGGCGACCGGCTCCGTGTCGCCGCTGCTGTCGCGGAGGATGCCGATGAGGCGGCGCATCTCGGCGAGCCCCTCGACGCTGTTCTCGCGGATGACGCCGAGGGCCTGCTTCGAGGTGTCGGGGTCGTCGAGCGAGAGCGCGGCCGTGGAGTGGATGGCGATCGCCGAGAGGTGGTTGGCGACCATGTCGTGCAACTCCCGTGCCATGCGCGCGCGTTCGGCGGTGACCGCCTGGGTGCGGTCCATCTCGGCGAGCAAGGCGGTCTGTTCGGCGCGCAGCCGGGCGGCCTCGGCGGCGTCGCGGTGGTTGCGGACCAGAGCGCCCGTGGCAGCCGGGCCGAACAACACGATGCCGGTGCCCAGACCGACGAGCACCGCCTGCGGTTCGCGCCACCAGACCAGCAGGCCGAGTGTCGTCCCCAGGGTGATCAGTCCGGTGATGACCGGGATGCGGCGGGCCGCGGCCGGGGTGCCGTACAGGACGGCCGAGTAGGCGAGATCGGTGAACATCAGGATCGTCGCCGCGTTGCCCAGAGTGCACTGGTCGGCGGCCAGGGCGAGCGTGCCGACGCACAGCGCGGTCCGCGACATGGTGCGGCGCAGCAGCTCAAGGCCCGCCATCACGGCCAGCGGGATCAGGCCCCACGTCTGCGAGAACAGGCCGCCGCCCTGGGTGTAGAGCCCGAGCGCCCAGAACACGAGCCCACCGAGCAGCCCGCCGACGGCGAGGTGCACGTCGAAGCGGTGCGGGCGGGGGAGGGAGCGGGCCATGACTCCATCCAACACGGCGCGCGGTCGCGTCGCCTGATCCCGGAGAACGGTCCTCGGCTACATCGAAGGATGCAGTGGCCTTTCCTCACTGGCGACGACGATCGCGGTCGGCCGCGCCGGGAGCCTGGAAGGGTGACCGAGAGGAGCGAGCCGTGATCGTCACGCTGATCGTCGTCTGTGAAGTGGCCTTCTGGGTGCTGCTGGCCGCGGGGCTGACCTTCCGCTATCTGTTCAGGATGCCGCGGGTCGGTCTTGGGCTGCTGCTGTGCGAGCCGCTGCTGGAGGTGGTGCTCTTCACCGTCACGGCGATCGACCTGAAGAACGGGGCGGAGCCGGACTGGAAGCACGGGCTTGCCGCCGTGTACATCGGCTTCACCGTGGGGCTGGGGCACTCGACGATCAAGTGGGCCGACGGGTGGGTTGCGTACCGGTTCGCGGGTGGGCCTCGGCCTGTGAAACCACCGAAGTACGGGGTGGCTCGGGCCGTGCATGAGTGGAAGGTCGCAGGGCGGTGGATTCTGGCGGCTGTGGTGGCGATGGGGTTGCTTCAGGCCGCGATCTGGTACGTGGGGGCCGGCGGCGAGACCGGGTCTTTGCGGGAGTGGCAGTTGCGGATGGTGTGGCTGGTCGGGATCAACGTGGTCATCGCTCTCAGCTACACGTTGTTTCCCAAGCGGGAGTCGGTGAAGTCGGCGAAGATGCGTTGAGTGTGGAGTGCGGGTGTGTGGGGGCTGGTCGCGCCCACGCGGCGGAGCCGCACAATGTCACAGCCCCGCGCCCCTAAAGGCCGGGGCGCGACCCGTGCTGCCAGAGGGGCCGCGCGCCCAAAAACCTCAGCGTTCGCCGCCCGGGACCCACAGCACGTCCCCGACCTCCTTGTTGGCCGTCCTCGCCAGGATGAACAGCAGGTCCGACAGGCGGTTGAGGTAGGTCGCCGTCAAGGGATTCATCACCTCGCCGTGGGCCTCCAGGGCCGCCCACGTCGACCTTTCCGCCCGGCGGACCACCGTGCACGCCTGGTGCAGCAGGGCCGCGCCCGGTGTGCCGCCGGGGAGGATGAAGGAGCGGAGCTTCTCCAGCTGCTCGTTGAAGTGGTCGCAGTCCGCCTCCAGCTTGTCGACGTAGAACTGCTCGACCCGCAGAGGCGGGAACTCCGGCTTCTCGACGACCGGGGTGGAGAGGTCGGCGCCCACGTCGAACAGGTCGTTCTGGACGCGGGTGAGGACCTTGACGATCTCCTCGCCGAGGTTGCCGAGGGCGATCGCCGTGCCGATGACCGCGTTCGCCTCGTTGACGTCGGCGTACGCCGCGATCCGCAGATCCGTCTTGGCGGTCCGGCTCATGTCGCCGAGGGCCGTCGTGCCCTGGTCGCCGGTCCTGGTGTAGATGCGCGTCAGATTGACCATGCGGCCAGCGTAGTTACGCTCCGGCCTTCCGGAACACTCGTGTGCCCACCGTCACGGCGAGTCCCGCGAAGCCGAGGGCCACCAGGACGCCGTACAGCATGGAGGCGGTCGTGTACGAGCCGACGTACGCGTCGCGCATCGCGTCCACCAGATAGCGGAACGGCATGACGTGCGAGAGGGCGTCCAGCCAGCCGGGCGCCAGCGACATGGGCAGCATGAGCCCGGACAGGAGCATGGACGGCATGGTCACGGCGTTGATCGTCGGGCCGAACGCCTGCGGCGAGCTGCTCCTCATGGCCAGCGCGTACGACAGCGAGGCCAGCGAGACGGTCAGCAGCGCGACGAACGCGAAGCCGATCAGGATGCCCCCGACCGGCGCGCGCAGGCCCATTACCACGGCGGCCAGGACCAGTAGGACCGCCTGGAAGACGAAGACGGCGGCGTCGCGCAGCACCCGGCCGAGCAGCAGCGCGAGTCGGCTGACCGGCGTGACGCGCATGCGCTCCACGATCCCGTGGTTCTTCTCGACGATGATCATGAAGCCCGCGAACGCGGCCCCGAACAGCCCGAGTTGGAGCAGCAGCCCGGGCACGAGGACCTGCCAGGAGCTGCCTTCGCCGCCCAGCGGCAGATCGGTGAGCAGCGGACCGAAGAAGAGCAGATACAGCAGCGGCATCAGTACGCCGAAGAGCATCGCGAACCTGGAGCGCAGGGTCTGGCGGGCATAGCGCCCGAAGATCAGCGCGGTGTCCTGAAGAAGCATGACTGTGACGTCCTAAACGACTGAACGGCCGGCTAGACCGCTACGGGGGCGGAGTCGGCCGGCGCGGGGCCCCGGCCGGTGATGGCGAGGAACGTGTCCTGGAGCGTCGCGTCGATCGACCCTCCGTACTGGAGCTTCAGCGCGCTCGGGGTGCCCTCGGCCACCACGACGCCCTGGTCGACGACGACGAGCCGGTCGGCGAGCGCGTCCGCTTCGTCGAGGTAGTGCGTGGTGAGGAAGACCGTGGTGCCGTACTCGTCGCGCAGGCGTCGCACGAGGTCCCAGAGGTCCGCGCGGCTCGCCGGGTCGAGACCCGTGGTCGGCTCGTCGAGGAACAGCACCTTCGGGCGGTGGGTGAGGCCGAGGGCGATGTCGAGACGGCGCCGCTGGCCGCCGGAGAGCGCCGACGTCCTGCGGTCCAGGAGGTCGGTCAGCCCCAGGTCGCGGGCCAGCTCCTCGGCGCGCTCGGCTGCCTGATCCTTCGTCAGGCGGTACAGCCGCCCCTGGGTGACCAGCTCCTCGCGTACGGAGACCTGGGGGTCGACGCCGCCCGACTGGGCCACGTAACCGCACGCGCGGCGCACGCCCGCCGGGTCGGTGGCCAGGTCGTGGCCCGCGACGGTGGCGGCGCCGCCGGTGGGGGCGAGCAGAGTCGTGAGCATCCGGAGTGTGGTCGTCTTGCCCGCCCCGTTCGGGCCGAGGAAGCCGAGGATCTCGCCCTCCTTGACGGTGAGGTCGATGCCGCGGACCGCCTCGACGGGGCCGCGTTTGGTCTGGAAGGTCCGGGCCAGGCCGGCCGTGCTGATGATGGGCATGCGCCAAGAAAAACAGAGGGACTTAAATTTTGCAACGTCACCAAAATTTCAGCAACGTCAAAAATCCTGATCCGGCCTACGATGAAGCCATGGCAGAGGGGCTCAGGGAGCGGAAGAAGCGCGAGACCAGGCAGCGCATCTCGGACATCGCCACCGGACTGTTCCTGGAGCACGGGTTCGTCACGGTGACCATGGCCGATGTCGCGGACGCGGCCGACGTCTCCGTGAACACCGTGTACAACTACTTCCCGGCCAAGGAAGACCTCTTCTTCGACCGCAGCAGCGGCGTCGTCGACCGCCTCTCACGCTGGGTGCGCGGCCGGGGCGCGGGCGAGTCGGCAGTCGCCGCCGTCCTGCGCGAGCTGCGCGAGGAGGTCGAGGCGGTCTCGCCCCGGGTCGGCCTGATGGAGGGGTACGACCGCTTCATGCGCGTCATCCACGGCGCGCCCGCCCTCCGGTCCCACCTGTGGAGCCTCCAGCAGGAGATCCGCGACGACCTGGAGACGGCCCTGCGCGAGGACACGGGCGCGGCCCCCGGTGATCCGGTGCCGGGCCTGATGGCCGGCCAGATCGGCTGGATCCACGAGACGGTCATGGCCACCATCGGCCGCGAGATGATGGCCAAACGCGATCCGGTCGAAGTGTCCCGCGAGGTGCTGACGCTGCTCGACGACATGGAGGACCTTTTGAGTGAGAAGGTCCTCAACTACGCCGTACGGGCGACGGAATGACCCGGTCGGTGTGATGTCCGTCAGTTGAGACGTGACGCGCATTACTTACCGGTCACACAGCCCCTCACGAGCGCTAGGGTCCGCCGGAGAGGCAGATATAAACAGCGTGTTAGGGGAGTCGGAGTGGCACGGAAGCTCGCCGTCATCGGAGCCGGACTCATGGGTTCCGGTATTGCCCAGGTCTCCGCGCAGGCCGGCTGGGACGTCGTCCTGCGCGATGTCACCGACGAGGCGCTGGCCCGTGGCACCGACGGCATCAAGGCCTCGTACGACAAGTTCGTGAGCAAGGGGAAGCTGGACGCCGGCGTGGCCGAGGAGGCCCTGGGCCGCATCACCGTGACCACCGATCTGGACGCGGCCGCCGACGCCGACATCGTCGTCGAGGCCGTCTTCGAGAAGCTGGAAGTCAAGCACGAGATCTTCCGCACGCTCGACAAGCTGGTGAAGGACGAGACCGTACTCGCCTCCAACACCTCCGCCATCCCGATCACCAAGATCGCGGCGGCCACCGAGCGCCCGGAGCGGGTCGTCGGCGTCCACTTCTTCTCGCCGGTCCCGATGATGCAGCTCTGCGAACTCGTCCGCGGCTACAAGACGAGCGACGAAACCCTCGCCACCGCACGGGAGTTCGCCGAGTCGGTCGGCAAGACCTGCATCGTCGTCAATCGCGACGTGGCCGGCTTCGTGACCACCCGGCTCATCTCGGCGCTCGTCGTCGAGGCGGCCAAGCTGTACGAGTCCGGCGTGGCCACCGCCGAGGACATCGACCTGGCCTGCAAGCTGGGCTTCGGTCACGCCATGGGGCCGCTCGCCACCGCCGATCTGACGGGCGTCGACATCCTCCTGCACGCGACCAGCAACATCTACACGGAGTCACAGGACGAGAAGTTCGCCCCGCCGGAACTGATGCGCCGGATGGTTGACGCCGGTGACATCGGGCGCAAGAGCGGGCAGGGCTTCTACACGTACTGATACACGTACTGACTCTGCGGCGATCTTTCCCTGATCACTCCTCGGGGTGAATTCGGTATCGGTTCGCTTACAGAGGGCAACTTCTGCCCCGGTACGGCAGTCAGTCCTGGCAACACAGGACACGAGAAGACGCTGATACGAAAACGCACTCTCGGGGAGCGCATATGCACATCAGGGGCGACCACGCCGAGCTGGTCGTCGGGGGCCGCCTCGACGTCCGCAGCGCGGCGGACGCCCGTACGGTCCTGCACTCGGCCGTCGACGACGGAGCCGGCGACCTGGTGCTCGACCTGTCAGAGCTGGACTCCTGGGACGCCACCGGGCTCGGTGTCATCATGGGGGCCCACCGGCGGGCGGGGCGGTGCGGCCGGAGGCTTGTGCTGCGCGGCGTTCCGCCGCAGATGCAGCGCCTGTTGGTGGCCACCCGGCTCCACCGCATCCTGGCGATCGAGGGCGGCATCGGGGTCGAATCACTGCCTCGGGTGTAACCGGGCGTCACTGCCGCAAAGAGTGAAGATCAGGTAGGAAAGCGGCGTACGAAGCGCATGCCGCGCACAATCCTCACGAAGCTGTGACGTCTCGGACGGCGCGGTACCCCGTGTGTTCGTAGATACTGTGCGAAGGTTTAGGGTTCGGCTGCCCGCTGCTTGACGAACCCGCGAGTGGGCACCGGACCAGAAGCGACAGCGCAGTGTGCAGCAAGGCCGGGAGGGGCTCGGCACACCACGCTTTTGGGGGGCTTGGACCTATGGACCCGATGAACCGGGGACCCGAAGAGCACGGCCACGACGACGGCTCGGCGGCGCGACAGCGACCACCGCGCGATCCGCTGACGCACGCCCTGGGGCAGGGAAGCGCCCAGCACACACCAGCACTCGCCCGCACCGTCCAACTCGTGTCGGGCGACCATCTGCTCACCGTCAATCCCGTCGACGGCAGTGAGATCGAGCTCTGCCCACCGGGGGAGCGGCCGCCGCGGCCCACGAAGTTCAGCGCGGCCGAGCGTGCCGAACTGGCGCGCGCGGCACGTCCGCCCGTACCACCCGGGGCCTCGCTGCCCAGGCTGCCGCTGCTGGAGCGTCAGGAGGAGCGTGAGCGGCTTGTGCGCCTGCTCGCTCGCGGGCGCTCCGTACGGCTCACCGGGCCCTCGGGCTCGGGCCGCACTGTGCTCCTGGACGCCGTCGCCGACGACTGCGCGGATCTCGCGCCCGACGGCGTGGTCCGCCTCAGCGGCCACCGCCGCACGGTGGACGACGTGCTGCACGATCTCTTCGCCAACGTCTACAACGCACCGCTGTACCGGCCGGAACGGGACGAACTGCTCGCACTCGTCCACGAGATCGGCGCCGTCGTCGTCCTCGACGACGTGGAGTTCGGCGGCGGCACGCTCGACGAGCTGCTCGACGCCACACCCGAGTGCGCCTTCCTGATCTCCGCGACGCCCGACATCCCCGCGCCGTCCAGCGACTCGCTCCTCGAAGAGGTCTTCCTCGGCGGCCTCGGCCGCGGCGGCGGTCTCGAACTGCTGGAGCGCGCCGTAGGACGCGTACTGACCGAGGACGAGGCGAACTGGGCGGGCGACCTCTGGTTCGAGTCCGAGGGGCTGCCGCTGCGCTTCGTACAGGCCGGCGCGCTGCTGCGGCAGCGCGACCAGCTGCGCGCCGACCCGAACGCCTTCGACGAGTTCGGCTACTACGAGGACGCGCCCGTGGACGCGCCCTTCGACGCCGAGGACGGCCATGACGTACCGCTGCCGTCCCTCGCCGAGGGCGCCGCGCCCGCCGCGCTGCTCGCGTCCCGGCTCAGCGAGTCCGCGCGCGCCACGCTGCGCTTCGCGGCCGCGCTGGGCGGCGAGGTGCCGCACCAGGCCCATCTGCCCGCCCTGGTGGGGGACACGCACGCGGACGCCGCGCTCGCGGAGCTCGTCGGCTGCGCGCTCGTCACCCCGGTCGGCTCGCACTACCGGCTCGCGGCCGGCGTACAGACCCAGCTGGAGGCCGTCGGGTACGCGTCCGACGCCGAGGACCGGGTGCGCGCCGCCGCCGAGCACTACGCCTGGTGGGCCGGGCATCCCTCGGTCACCCCGGAGCGGGTCGCCGCCGAGGCGGACGCCGTGCTCGCGGCGCTGGCCGCCCTGGTGCCGGTCACCGTGCCGCCCGCCGAGGAGGAGGAGAGCGCCACCGCCGTGCGGCTGGCCCGGACGGCCGCGCCCGCGTTCGCCGCGGGGCAGCACTGGAGCGCCTGGGAGCGCACGCTGCGCGCCGGCACAGAGGCCGCCCGGCTGTCCGGTGAGGTCTCGGATCAAGCCTACTTCCACCACGAGTTGGGCATCCTCGCGCTCTGCGGCGGGCAGCTCGACCGGGCCCGCGCCGAACTGGAGGCCTCGATCGGGCTGCGCGGCGCCCTCGCCGACAAGCGCGGCACCGTCGCCGGCCGCCGCGCGCTCGCACTGGTCGCGGACCGGTCCGGCACCACGCCGCCGGTCGGGATCGGTTCGACGGCGGGCGAGGAGGTGCCCGACGCGCGGTACGAGGAGTCGGCGTCGCCGCCCGGTGGCGTACCGGCCGGATTCACGCCGGTGCCGTCGCTCCAACAGCCCGGCGAACCCGCCACGTTGATCACGCACCGGACGGGCCCCGCCTCCTCGGCGAAGCCCGGCCGCATCAAGGGCCTGGTCAACGGCACCCGGCGCAATCTGGTGGCCGCGGGCGCGGGCGCACTCCTCGCCGCGGTACTCGGCACGGTGGTGACGCTCGGCGCGACGTCGAACCCCGACGACAACACCCCGTCGGAGAAGGTCGGCGTCAACCCCTCGGCCAGCGCGGGCGAGGACGGCGACGGACTCGGCGCCGACCGCCCGAGGAAGGGCAGCAGCGACGCGGACTCGACGAGCCTTCCGACGGACCCGGGGGAGGACGGGGTCATCGGCACCTCGGACGACCCGACGCCGAGTTCGAGCACGGAGCCGTCGGACGATCCGAGCGGGTCGAAGGACCCGAGCCCGACGAAGTCGACGACGAAGCCGCCGTCGTCGTCCAGGCCACCGTCTTCGTCGAGGCCGCCGTCTTCGTCGAGGCCGCCGACGTCCGAGCCGCCGACCTCGAAGCCGCCCACGTCCCAGCCGCCGACCTCCGAGCCGCCGACGAGCGCCCCTCCGTCGTCACCGGAGACCTCCGACTCGGCCAGCGGCCCGGCATCCAGCCCGGCCGAGAGCAGCAGTTCCGCGAGCGGCCCGGCGGACAGCAGCGCGCCCGAGTCGCCCACCGGCTCCGGTACGACCAGCACGTCGCAGGTGATCTGAGAGGCGGCGTACGGCAGCCGCGTACGGCATGGCACGACAGTGGGCCGGGTCCTGTGTGCAGGACCCGGCCCACTGTCGTGCCATATGAACAAGCCGTGATGAACGAGCCGTGCGAAACGACCCGGTTGCCGTCAGAACAGCCGCAGTTTGTCGTCCTCGATGCCGCGCATCGCGTCGTAGTCGAGGACAGCGCAGCCGATGCCGCGGTCTGTGGCGAGGACGCGGGCCTGCGGCTTGATCTCCTGGGCCGCGAAGATGCCGCGGACCGGCGCGAGGTGCGGGTCGCGGTTCAACAGCTCCAGATAGCGCGTGAGTTGCTCCACGCCGTCGATCTCGCCGCGGCGCTTGATCTCCACGGCGACGGTCTGGCCGTCGGCGTCGCGGCACAGGATGTCGACCGGGCCGATGGCCGTCATGTACTCGCGGCGGATCAGCGAGTAGCCCTCGCCGAGGGTCTCGATGCGGTCGGCGAGGAGCTCCTGAAGGTGTGCTTCCACGCCATCCTTGATCAGGCCGGGGTCCACACCGAGTTCGTGCGAGGAGTCGTGGAGGATCTCCTCCATCGTGATGATGAGCTTCTCGCCCGCCTTGTTGATGACGGTCCAGACTCCCTCGTCGTCTCCCGAACCCTCCTTCAGGGTGCAGGGCGGCGACATCCAGTTGAGGGGCTTGTAGGCCCGGTCATCCGCATGGATCGAGACACTGCCGTCCGCCTTCACGAGGATGAGGCGGGGGGCCGACGGGAGATGGGCGGTGAGCCGGCCCGCGTAGTCAACGGAGCAGCGGGCAATGACGAGACGCATGGTCGGCAACGCTACTCGACCGATACGGCTTCACGCGATCCGCCCACCCGTCTCCCAGCACCGCCTCAACTGAGAACCCGCGGTTCGCCCCCTTTGTCTCCAACTTCCCTGACCGCCGCTGTTCCTGTCGCCCCTGTTTCCCCGTATAAGCCCTGTTCGGAAGTGGCCGGTTGTGAGCAGGTTGAGTCTCCTCTGTGTGCTCAATGTCCTGGTGCGGCCACGACCAGTTGCTTACCGTATAAACGGGAGGTCGCGATGCATGTACCCAGCGTGTTCGACATCGCGGTCTCCTTCCCTGTCCGTCAACCCCCTCCACAGAGGGGGTGCGAGAGGAGAACCCATGTCGCTGGACGTCTCACCGGCCCTACTCGAAAAGGCCGAGCGAGGCGAGGTCGACGAAGCGGAATTCGTCGACTGCGTCCGGACCTCCCTGCCCTACGCATGGGAGATGATCAGCTCCCTGGTGGCCCAGCTGAAGGTGGACGGCGGCAAGTTCGCCGACAACCAGACGCCTCCGCCGGACGAGCAGGCGCGTGGCCAGTTGCTGCGTGCGCTCGCGAGTGACGCGATACGCGGTGCGCTGCAGCGGCACTTCGGAGTGCGGCTGGCCTTCCAGAACTGCCATCGGGTGGCGGTGTTCCCGCTGGACGGTTCGGTCGACGACACCCTGGCCCGCTTCACCTCGGTGCGCAGTCAGCTGCTGAACCAGTCGCCGGAGTTCCGGGACTGCTGAGGCTGCGATGCCGCACGGCTTGCCGCCCCGTACGCGGGAGGTGCTTTTGTACTGGGGCGGCAAGCTCCCCGTGGCCCGGGCCTGCTCGGCCCGGGCGCAGCCCGGCTCGGCCGGGGTGTCGCGCCCCTCGGCTCGGGCGCAGCCCCGCTCACCGCAGCCGTGGCAGTACCTCGCCCCCCATTCGCCGTACGTTCTCCTCGGTCGCCGCCAGGTCGCCGGAGCCCTCCACGAGGAGCGCGAAGCGGGTGATCCCCGTGCGCTCGGAGGTCGCCGCGAGGCGGTCGGCGCACAGGCGCGGGGTGCCCACCGGGTGGAGCCCGCAGAGCAGTTCGGTGTACGCCAGCGGGTCCCGCATCGAGCGGGCGCGGCCGTCCACCGTCATATGGGCGTCGAGCCCCTGCTTCAACCAGCCCGGCATGGCCTTCAGAAGCGTCTCGACGGCGTCCGTGCGCCGGTCCGCGACCTGGGCGATACCGGCCGAGACATGGGCCGCGGCCGCGATCTCGTCGGGCGAGTGACCGGCGGCGCGCGCGTACTTACGCCACAGCGCGACCATCTCGGCCTTCTCCTCGTCCCCGACATGCATGCCGAGGAGCATCGCCAGCCCGCGCTCGGCGGCCAGCCGCACACTCGCCGGTGAGGTGCAGGCGACGACGACCTCGGGGCCCTCACCGCCCGTCAGGGCCTCCGAAGGCCTTGGTACGACGGGGACTTCACGGAAGCCGAAGCGCTCGGATCCGCCCGCGACGGACGGTTCGCGCAGCCAGCGCACCAGCAGATCGAGTGATTCCGGGAATCCCTTCTCGTACGCGTCGAGCCCTGTCCCGAAGACCTCGAGGTCGACCCATGGGCCGCCGCGCCCGACCCCCAGCGAGAAGCGTCCGCCGGATGTCACGTGCAGCAGCGCGGCCTGTTCGCCGAGCGCCACGGGGTGCACGGTGGGCAGCACGCTGACCGCCGTGCCGACGCGGATACGACGGGTGCGGCCGAGCAGTAACGCGGCGAGCGTGACGGCCGACGGGCAGGTCCCGTACGGCACGAAGTGGTGCTCGGCCAGCCATACCGCGTCGAGCCCCGCCTCCTCGGCGACCTCGGCCGACCGCACCGCGCGGTGCAGTGCTTCCCCCTGGCCCTGTCCCGGGAACTGGGCCGCCAGTACAAAACTTCCTACACGCATCGCACTCCTGCCTCCTTGTGCCGACGCGGCTCCCCCATCCCGCATAACCGTCTGACACGTGCCAAGGACACGGCCTGGCGGGGAGATTGGCGGATTGTGTGCAGAATGAGCCGGTCGGGCGGGGGACTGTGCGGGTTGTCGAGGTACGACTACCCCTGGGCGCCCCGCGTAGGCTGGACGCCGCCCCTGCTCCCTGTATAGCTCCGTGAGGTGTCCTGTGTCCCCGCGTCGCAACCGTCCCAAGGGTGCCGGTGACTCCGGCCGGAGCGCGGAGACGGATCCGTCCGACCGTTACGGCGGCTGGCAGTCCACGGAGAGCTGGCGGGGCGAGTCGTGGAGCGTGCGGCATGTGGCGGGCGCCAGCGCGCAGGGCAAGACGTATCGCTGCCCCGGCTGCGAGCAGCAGATTCCCTCCGGCGTCCCGCACGTCGTGGCCTGGCCCGAGCACTCCGGCGTGGACGACCGCCGCCACTGGCACAGGGCGTGCTGGAACGCGAAGGACCGCCGCACCACGCGGGTGCAGCGGTCCCGGAACGCGCCACGGTTCTGAGTCCCCGGCCGGCCTACACGTCCCGCCTCTCCAGCAGCGCGTAGGCCCCGGCGATCGCCGCGGCGGTCACGCCGGCGAGCAGGGCGAGCTGGGGGCCGCCGCCACCGTTGTCGCTGTCGAGCTCGAAGATCTGGGCGAGTGCGTTGGGAGCGTTGTACTCCTGCATCTTCTCGCCGATGGTGCGCATGCTCTCGGACATCATCAGGAACGCGGGCAGGATCGCCGGCACCAGCACGACACCGAGCATCGAGGTGATCGCGCCCGCCGAGTGCCGCAGCATCGAGCCGACCGCGAGCGCGAGCACGCCCAGCAACGACACGTACAGCGCGCCCATCAGGACGGTCCCGCCCCACTTGTTGTCCGACGCCCCGCCGTGCATGCCCGACGTGGCGAGTCCGACGAACCCGATGGCGAAGGCCGACACGACGAACGCGACGACGAAGAAGATCAACAGCTTGGCGGTGAGCACCCGGTAGCGCTGGGGCGACGCCGTGAACGTCGTACGGATCATGCCCGTGCCGTACTCCGACGAGACCACCAGCACGCCCAGCGTGATCAGGCAGATCTGCCCGAGGATCAGGCCGAAGAAGGCGGGGATGGTGTACGGGACCTCCGCGTAGTCGGCGTCGCTCGTCTGGGCGGCGACCAGGAGGCCGATGCCGACGACCAGGAGCAGGAAGACGCCGAGCGTCCACATCGTGGAGCGCACGGACTTGATCTTCGTCCACTCGGACGCCAGCGCGTGACCGAGGTGGGTGCGCGTGACGGGAATCGGCGAGGTGTACGAAGTCCCGGGCGCCGCCTGCCAGTTGGGGGCAGGGGCGGCCTGCTGCTGCATCTGGTGCTGGGGCGTGCTCATCGGGCGTCCTCGGGCTTGGTCAGTTCGGGGGCGGCGGAGGGCCGCGCGGGGGCGGCCTGGGCGTACGGGTTGGGCTCTCCCCCTCCGGGGGCGGCCGGGGCGCCGTACGGGCCCGCGGGCGGCTGTCCCTGGGGCATCGCGAACGGCTGCCCGCCCTGCTGGGGCGGCGGCGGGGCGTACCAGCCCGGCTGGCCCTGGCCCGGCACCGGCATCTGCTGCGGCGGCATCATGCCCGGCTGCAGCTCCTGCTGCAGCCCCGCGCGCTGGTCGATGGTGGAGCGGTAGTCGACGGCGCCCTGCGTCATCCGCATGTATGCCTCCTCCAGCGAGGCCTGGTGCGGGGAGAGCTCCCACAGGCGTACGTCGGCGCCGTGCGCGAGGTCGCTGATGCGGGGCAGCGGCAGGCCGGTGACGCGCAGCGCGCCGTCCTGCTCCGGCAGCACCTGGCCGCCCGCCTCGGTCAGCGCGGCCGTCAGCTTCTCGCGCTGCTGAGGATCGGTGTCCGGGGTGCGTACGCGCGCGAAGTCGGCGGAGTTGTGCGAGATGAAGTCACCGATGCTCATGTCGGCGAGCATCTGGCCGCGGCCGATCACGATGAGGTGGTCGGCCGTGAGGGCCATCTCGCTCATGAGGTGGGAGGAGACGAAGACGGTCCGGCCCTCCGCGGCCAGGGACTTCATCAGGTTCCGCACCCACAGGATGCCCTCGGGATCGAGCCCGTTGACCGGCTCGTCGAAGAGCAGCACCTGCGGGTCGCCGAGCAGCGCGGCCGCGATACCGAGCCGCTGGCCCATACCGAGCGAGAAGCCCTTGGAGCGCTTTCGTGCCACGTCCTGGAGCCCGACGACGCCCAGCACCTCGTCCACGCGACGGGCCGGGATGCCCGACAGCTGCGCGAGGCACAGCAGGTGGTTGCGGGCGTGCCGCCCGCCGTGCACGGCCTTGGCGTCGAGGAGCGCGCCGACCTGGCGGGGGGCGTTGGGCAGCTTGCGGTACGGGTAGCCGCCGATCGTCACCTGCCCGGCGCTGGGGTTGTCGAGCCCGAGGATCATCCGCATCGTCGTCGACTTGCCCGACCCGTTGGGCCCGAGGAAGCCGGTGACGGAACCCGGCCTTACCTGGAAGGAAAGGTTGTACACGGCTGTCTTGTCGCCGTAGCGCTTCGTCAGGCCGACTGCCTCGATCATTCTCCGCACCCATCGAAAGGTTCAGGACGTCGGGGCGCACGCCCCCGTAAGGGTTAGGAGGATAGCCGGGCGCTGACGGTTCCCCCCAAGACCATGCAAAATCGTTGACCTACGCATCCCTCTTCTTCAGCAGCGCGTATCCGCCCGCCACCGCCACCACCACCCACAGGACCATGATGCCCAGGCCGCCCCAGGGACCGTACGGGGTGTCGTCGTCGACCGGGGTCACCACCTGCATGATCTTGTTGCCGGCCTGGTCCGGGAGGTACCGGCCGATCTTCTTGGTGGCGTCGACGTTGCCGAGGATGGCCGAGATCAGAAAGAAGAACGGCATCAGGATGCCGAGGGACAGCATCGGACTGCGGAGCATCGTGGCGACGCCCATGGAGAAGACGGCGATGAGGGTCATGTAGAGACCGCCGCCGATGACCGCGCGCAGGACGCCCGGGTCGCCGATCGACGCCCGGTGCGAGCCGAGCATCGCCTGGCCGAGGAAGAAGGCGACGAAGCTGGTGGCCAGGGCGACGACGAAGGCGAGCCCGGTCGCCACCGCGATCTTGCTGAAGAGGAAGGTGCCGCGCTGCGGGACGGCGGCGAGCGAGGTGCGGATCATGCCGGTGCTGTATTCGTTGGACACCACCAGCACGCCGAACACGATCATCGCCAGCTGACCGAGGCTCATCCCGGCGAAGCTGATGAACGTCGGGTCGAAGGAGAGCCGGTCCTGCCTGCTCATGGTGTCGAACTCGTTCTTGGACAGCAGCGAGATGAGCATGCCGAGCGCGATCGTGACCACCGCGGCGAGACTCAGCGTCCACACCGTGGACGCCACCGACCGGATCTTGGTCCACTCGGACCGGACGACCTGGGTCGCGGCCATGGCTTCAGCCCTTCTTCCAGTCGCTGCCCCACGCCTGCCGCCCCTGTCCCCCAGAGGGCGGAGGCGGAGCCGACGGCGACGGTGTGCCGGCGAGTGACGGGTCGGCGAGAGACGGGTCCGCGTGCGCGTGGTACTCCACCGACTCCGCCGTCAGCCGCATGAACGCCTCCTCCAGCGAGGCCTGTTGGGGACTCAGCTCATGCAGCACGATCTGGTGCTGCGCCGCGAGCTCACCGATGCGCTCCGGCTTCCCGCCGTCCACCTCCAGCGTCCCGCCGTCGGTCTCCACGACGGTGATCCCGGCCCCGTACAGCACGTCGAGCAGCCGCTCGCGCTGCGGCGACCGGATCCGTACGTACGACCGTGAGTTCCGCTGGATGAAGTCGGCCATGGACGTGTCGGCGAGCAGCCGGCCCTGGCCGATCACGACGAGGTGGTCGGCCGTCAGCGCCATCTCGCTCATCAGATGGGAGGAGACGAAGACCGTACGGCCCTGGGCGGCCAGGGACTTCATCAGGTTGCGGATCCAGTGGATGCCCTCGGGGTCGAGCCCGTTGACCGGCTCGTCGAACATCAGGATGCGCGGATCGCCGAGCAGGGCGCCCGCGATGCCGAGCCGCTGGCCCATGCCGAGCGAGAAACCCTTCGCCTTCTTGCGGGCCACCGCCGTGAGCCCGACCGTGTCGAGGACCTCGTGCACGCGACTTCGCGGGATGCCGTTGCTCTGAGCGAGGCACAGGAGGTGGTTGAAGGCGCTGCGGCCGCCGTGCATGCCCTTGGCGTCGAGGAGGGCGCCGATGTACTTCAGCGGGTCCTTGAGGCGGTCGTAGTGCTGCCCGTCGATCCGCACGTCCCCCGCGGTCGGCCGGTCGAGCCCGAGCATCATCCGCATCGTCGTGGACTTCCCGGCGCCGTTCGGCCCCAGGAACCCGGTGACGATCCCCGGCCGCACGGCGAACGTCAGATGGTTCACCGCCATCTTCTCGCCGTACCGCTTGGTCAGCCCCTCGAGCTCGATCACGCGCCAACGCTAAAACGCGACAAAGCCCCCTGCCACTTCAGCGACAGGGGGCCTTGACCTTGAACTTGGTTCAATGGGGCGCCCCCTTCAGGGGCGCGGGACTGTATCGATATGCGGCTCCGCCGCGCGGGCGCGACCAGCCACAGCCCCGTAAGGGGCGCGGGGAACTGCGCGACCAGCCCAATCGGACCCGCAGCTCCCCACGAACCCGCACCTACCGGGACTGCTGAGCCGGCACCCCACGAGAGATCGGCTCGTCCTGCTCCGGCGTGCCCGCGGCAGCGACCGCCGCCCCCGTGAGCGTCGCCAACATCTCGCGCACATTGGTGAGCTGAGCGTTGATCGAGTCGCGGCGGTTAGTAAGAGCCGCCAGCTCCCGCTCGGACTCCGAACGGATCCGGTCCGCCTTGGCGTTCGCGTCCGCCACGATGTCCTCGGCCTGGCGCTGAGCCGTCTCCACCGTCTGGCGGGCGCGGCGCTCGGCGTCCGTACGCAGCTTCTCGGCCTCCAGGCGGAGCTGCTCCGCGCGGTGCTCGATCTCCGCGAGACGCTTCTCGGCCTTGGCCTGACGCGACGCCAGATCGCGCTCGGACTGCTCGCGGCGCTTGGCAAGGTTCGTCTCGAAGTCGGCGGCGGCCTGAGCGGCCTTCGCACGGGTCTCCTCGAAGAGGGCGTCCGCCTCCTCGCGCTTGGACTGCGCGTCCTTCTGCGCCTCGGCACGCAGCTGAGAGGCGTCGGACTTGGCCTTCTCGACGATCCGGACGCCCTCGTCCTCCGCCTTGGCCTTGCGGTCCGCAGCGAACGATTCTGCGTCGTTACGCACCTGCTGGGCCGCCGACTCGGCGAGCTCACGGTGCTGTTCCGCCGCGCGACGGGCCTCCTCGCGCAGGTCCTTCGCCTCCTCCTCGGCGAGGCGGAGGATCTTCTCGACGCGCGCGCCGAGACCCGCGTACGACGGCTCGGCGTCGCTGACCTGGGCCTGGGCGTTCTGCGTTTCGAGATGGAGCTCCTCGATGCGCTTTTCCAGAGCAGTGATACGGGCCAGAGCGCTGTCACGGTCGGAGACGAGCTTCGAGATGCGTTCGTCCACCTGAGCGCGGTCGTATCCACGCCGCACAAGCTCGAAGCCGTAGGGGGAAGTGTCGCTCATGGGGTTCCTGTCGAATGAGACCGGTGAGGTGATAGGGGGAATCCTAGGGGTCAAGACGGTGTGTCATCGAGCAGTAGCCCGATTGATATGGAGAATGACACCCTTTTTGGTGGCTAACTGCCGGACCGCTTGCCAGAGACTTCACTGAAGGCCTCTTACACCCACGGAAATTGGCCATTTGGCCGGGGGGGCTGCCAAGGGACCTCCGCGGCCTCGCGACGCCCGGCACGTGCTCGCGGCGCGCCCAAGGCCGCTCCTTCCTCCGCGGAGATCCACTGGAGTCCCCTAACCCTCCGACGGCTTGCCGCCCGATCGAGGCGCGCCGACCGCAGCGCCCGCCTTCACGCCACCGTCCTTGCCACTCGACGGGGCCTCGAAAGACTCCAACGCCTCGAGGACGTCCTGGACACGGGAGATCTCGGCGTTGATGTCCTCGCGGCGGCGGACCAGCACCTCGAGCTCGCGCTTGCCCTCCTCGACCGCGGCCCGCGCCTCGCGCACCGCCTCGGACCTGATCTCCTCGGCCTCGGAGATGAGCGCGGCCTTCTTCTGCTCGGCCTCCTTGAGGAGCCCCTCCGCCTTCTTCACCGCGGCGATACGGACCTTGCCCGCCTCGGAGTTGGCCTCCGACACCAGGTCCTTGGCCTTCGCCTCGGCCTCCTTCAGCTGGTCCTCGGCGGCCTTCACCAGCGCGTCGCAGCGCTCGCCTGCCGACTTCATCGCCTCGGCGGACTCGCGGCGGGCCCGCTCGTGCAGCTCCTCGATCTCGCCGGTGATCCGGTCGCGCAGCTCCTCCGCGCGCTCCCTTATCGCCGTGGCGTCCCGGCGCGCGCCGACCAGCAGCTCGTCCGCGTCGGTCCGGGCCCGCTCCACCCGGGAGTTGCCCTCGACCGTCGCCTCGGAGACCAGCCGCTCCGCCTCGTTGCGGGCCGCGCCGACCATCGTGTCGGCCTGCGACTCGGCGTCCGCCGTGGTCTTCTGCGCGGTCTGCCGTGCCTCGGAGATCAGCTTGTCGGCCTCGTTGGTCGTCTCCGTGATCAGAGTGTCGACCTGCTCGGCCGCCTCGGAACGCCGCTTGTTGGCCTCCTTGCGCGCCTCGTCCAGCGTCCGGTCGGCCTCCTCGCGCGCCGCCGCCGTGACCCGCTCGGCCTCGTCGGCCGCCTCGGCCTTGACCCGCTGCGCCTCGCTGCGGACCCGCTCGGCGTGCTGCTGCGCGGAACCGACCGTCTCGGCCGCCTCGGCGCGCAGCCGCTCGGCGTCGCTCGTCGCGTCCGAGATCAGCTTCTCGGCCTTCGCCACGGACTCGGAGCGGACCCGCTCCGCCTCCGCGTTGGTCTCCGCGGTGAGCCGCTCCGCCTCCGACGTCACCTCGGTGATGAGGGTGTCGGCCTGCGTCGCCGCGTCCGACCGGATGCGGTTGGCGTCCTCGCGGGCCTCGGCGCGGCTGCGGGACGCGTCCTGCTCGGCCGCCGCGACGGTGTCCGACGCCTCCGTACGGGCCCGCTGGGCGAACTCCGCGGCGTCCGAACGCAGCCGCTCCGACTCGGCGATCGCTTCCGAAACCGTGCGCTCCGCAAGGGACTTGGCGGCCTCCGACTCCTCCTGCGCCTCACGCCGGATCCGGTTGCCGTCCTCGGCGGCCCGCTCCCGCTCCGCGTACGCGTCGGCGCGGACCCGGTCGGCCTCCTCCTGAGCCTCCGTGCGCGTGCGCTCTGCCGCGTGCTCGGCGGCGGAGCGCAGGCCGGTGATCTCCTCCTGGGCCTGCTCGTGCAGCCCGGCCACGGAGTCGCGTACCTGCTGCGCGGTCTGCTCGGCGGCCGACACCATCTCGGTCGCCCGGCGGTCCGCCTCCTCGACCAGCCGTACGGCCTCGGCTTGGGCCTCCTCCACGCGGTTGCGCGCCGAGGCCAGCAGCTCCTCGCTCTGCTCGCGGGCCCGCTCCCGCTCCTGGTCGGCCTCCTGCCGTGCGGCGCCGAGGAGTTCCTCGGCCTCGCGGCGGCGCCTGGCGGCCTCCTCCTGGGCGGCGGACAGCGCCTCGGCGGCGTCCGTGGCGAGCCGCTCGGCGGCGGCCTGCGCCTCCGCCCGTACCCGGTCGGCGGTGTCCTGTGCCTCCGACTTCAGCCGCTCGGCCTCCGACGCGGCCTCCGAACGCAGCCGTACGGCGATGGCCTCGCCCTCGGCACGCGACGCGGACGCGTCCGACGCGGCCTCCGTACGCAGGCGCTCGGCCTCCGCTTCGGCCTGCGCCTGGAGCGTACGGATCCGCTCGGCGGCCTCGCCGCGCAGCCGGTCCGTCTCCTCGGCGGCCTCGCGGCGGATCCGCTCGGCCTCGGCGCGCGCGTCGGTCAGCGCCTGCTCGGCGGAGGCCACGCGCTCCTCGGCCTCCGTGTGCAGCCGGGTCAGCTCCTCGGCCGCCTCGGCCTGCCGGGCCGCTATGGCGCGCTCGGTGTCCTCGTGCAGCTCCCGGGCGGCCCGCTCGGCCTCCGCCCTGATGCCCTCGGACTGCTCGACGACCTCCGCCCGGTGCCGCTCGGCCTCCGTGCGGGTGCGCTCCAGGGTCTCCTCGGCCTGCCGGCGCAGCGTCGTGGCGCGCTCGATGGCCTCGGTGCGGACCCGCTGGCTCTCCGTCGTCGCGTTCGACCGCAGCTCGTCCGCGTCGGCCTTCGCCTTGGCGAGCAGTTCCTCGGCGGTCCTGGCCGCCTCCTCGATCTGCTGGACGGCCTCGCGCCGGGCCTCGGAGCGGATCTGCTCGCCCTCGCCGACCGCGTCCGCGCGCAGCTGCTCGGCCTCGCCGCGCAGCCTGCGCGCCTCTTCCTGCAGCTCGACCGTCTTGGCGCGGTAGTCCTTGGTGTCGTCCTTCGCCGCGCCCTTGAGCTCCTCGGCGATGTCGTGCGCCTGGGCCCGCAGCCGGTCCGCCTCGGCCTCGGCCTCGGCGCGGATCCGCTCGGCCTCCTCGGTCGCCGCCTTGGTGGTGTTCTTGGCTTCCTCGGACGCCTTGTTGAGGACGTCCTCGGCCGTCCGGGCCGCCTTGGAGAGCTGGGAGGCGGTCTCCTCGGCGGTGAGGCTGCGCGCGTTCTCCTCGGCCTCCGCGATGATCTTCTCGGCGGCGGCCTTGGCGTCCGCGACGACCTGCTCGGCCTCGGCCTTGGTGGTCTCGGCCTCCTTGGTGGCCTCGCTGACCAGCCGGGCGACCTGCTCCTTGGCCGTACGCGTGCGCTGCTCGTTCGCCGACTCCGCGCTGGAGAGGGCCTTGGACGCGGATTCCTTCGCCTCGGCGAGGACCTTGTCCGCCTCGGCCCGCGCCTCGCGCAGCGCGGCCTCGGACTCGGTCATGCGCTGCTCGGCGGCCCGGCTCAGTTCGGTCGCCTGACGGCGCGCGCTGTCCGACTCGGTCGCGGTCGAGCTGCGCAGCTGCTCGGCGTGGTCGGTGGCCTCCTGGGCCTGCGTCGACGCCGCGTTCAGCAGCCGCTCGGCGTCGGTGCGGGCCCGGCGCAGCAGCGCCTCGGCCTCCGCGCGCGCCTGCTCGGCGTCGCTCTGCAGCCGCGCTCGGGCCTCCGAGGCGACCCGCTCGGCCTCCGCGCGGGCGGTGGCCAGGGCCTGCTCGGCCTCGGTACGCGACTCGTCGAGGAGCCGGCGGGCCTGCTGCTCGCTGCGGGCGCGCAGCTGCTCGGCCCAGGCCACGTTCTCGTTGACGTGCGACTCGACGCTCTGCCGGCGCTCGGAGAGCTCCTGGTCGAGCTGCTGGCGGCGGGTGACCGCCTCCTGGTGCAGCTCCGCCTGGAGACGGGCGGCCTGCTCGGCGTGCTCCTGGAGAATCCGCTGGGTCTGCGCGCGGGCCTGGCTCAGCTCCCGCTCCGCGTCCTGGCGCAGCTGGTCCGCCTGGATCTGCGCGTTACGGAGCATCTGCTCGGCCTGGTAGCCGATGTCGGCGCTGTCGTAGGCAGGCCGGGTCGCCAGATTGCGCCGCGCCTCGTGCAGCTTGGCGCGCAGCACCTCGACTTGATAGCCGAGGTCCTCGGCGTGCTGGACGGCCTTCTCCCGCTCGGTCTTCAGCCGCTCCATCTCGGCCTCGAACCGAGAGAGGTGGTCGACGTCAGCCGCCGGCTCTCGCTCCTGGCGTTCGTAGCCCCGCACTGCGCGGTCCCATCCGTCCCCTGGTCGCAAGTCTCTCCAAACGAGCACCGTCCATCCGCCGAACGGGGCCCCCGGGGAATGGTGTCAGATCAACGGCGGAGCACGGGCTGCTGCCCCGACGCTCGTCCCCCGAAACCTGGACCCCGGCCCTCGGATCCTGACGATGAGGACCCGGACCGCCCCGAAGAGGCGACGGCCGACCCCAACCCTACCGGCCCATATGTACGGGGGTCAGTGCTCAGGTGACTCAACAGGCGCCGAAGTGACCAGTTCTGTCAGGACGCCGTGGCAGTCCTTCGGATGCAGGAAGGTGATCCGGGAGCCCATCGAACCCCTGCGCGGCTCCTCGTACAGCACTCGTACGCCCTTGTCCCTGATGTCGGCGGCGTCCGCGTCCACGTCCGCCGTGCCGAAGGCGATGTGGTGCACACCCTCGCCGTTCTTGGCCAGCCACTTCCCGACGGCAGAGTCCTCGCGGGTGGGCTCCAGGAGCTGGAGGTAGGAGGCGCCGCCGTCGGACGTCTCGTTGATCTTGAGCATGGCCTCGCGTACGCCCTGCTCCTCGTTGACCTCCGAGTGGAAGACCTCGAAGCCGTACGTCGCACGATAGAACTCGACGGTCTTGTCGAGGTCGAAACAGGCGATCCCGATGTGGTCGATTCGCGTCAGCATGCTGTTAGTGCAGCGCTCCGGAGGCGGTTACGCAACGTGCGCGCGATCACACCGACAGCCGGGTGACGGGGTGGACTACCCCTCAGTACATTCGAAGTAAACCCTCGTTCACTCCTCAGCTGTGCAAGCTGGAAGGGGATCGCTCCTCATGTCTGGAACGAACAGCACCACCTCCGTCATCGTCGCGGGTGCCCGCACCCCGATGGGACGGCTGCTCGGCTCCCTGAAATCCTTCTCGGGTGCCGACCTCGGTGGTTTTGCGATCAAGGCCGCCCTCGACCGTGCGGGGATCGGTGGCGACCAGGTGCAGTACGTGATCATGGGCCAGGTGCTCCAGGCCGGGGCGGGGCAGATCCCGGCACGCCAGGCGGCGGTCAAGGCGGGCATCCCGATGAGTGTCCCGGCGCTCACGATCAACAAGGTCTGTCTGTCGGGCCTCGACGCCATCGCGCTCGCGGATCAGCTCATTCGTGCAGGTGAGTTCGATGTCGTGGTCGCCGGCGGTCAGGAGTCCATGACCAACGCGCCGCATCTGCTGCCGAAGTCCCGCGAAGGCTACAAGTACGGCGCGATCGAGATGCTCGACGCGATGGCGTACGACGGGCTGACCGACGCCTTCGAGAACATCGCCATGGGCGAGTCGACCGAGAAGCACAACACACGGCTCGGCATCCTCCGCCCCGAGCAGGACGAGTTCTCCGCCCTGTCGCACCAGCGGGCCGCGGCCGCGCAGAAGAACGGCGTCTACGAGGCCGAGATCACCCCGGTGGAAATTCCCCAGCGCAAGGGCGTGCCCGTCGTCTTCAGCAAGGACGAGGGCATCCGCGGCGAGACGACCACCGAGTCGCTCGGCAAGCTGCGGCCCGCGTTCACCAAGGACGGGACCATCACGGCCGGTTCGGCCTCGCAGATCTCCGACGGGGCGGCCGCCGTCGTCGTCATGAGCAAGGCCAAGGCGCAGGAGCTCGGCCTGGAGTGGATTGCGGAGATCGGCGCCCACGGGAACGTCGCGGGACCCGACAACTCTTTGCAGTCGCAGCCGTCGAACGCCATTCAGCACGCGCTGAAGAAGGAGGGCCTGAGCGTCGGGGATCTTGACCTGATCGAGATCAACGAAGCGTTCGCCGCCGTCGCGGTCCAGTCAATGAAGGACCTCGGAGTTTCCACCGAAAAGGTGAACGTCAACGGTGGCGCGATCGCCCTCGGTCACCCCATCGGCATGTCCGGCGCCCGGCTCGTACTGCACCTCGTCCTCGAGCTGAAGCGGCGGGGCGGTGGCGTGGGTGCGGCCGCGCTGTGCGGGGGCGGCGGGCAGGGTGACGCGCTGATCGTGCGGGTACCCAAGGCCTGACGCACGTTCGTTTCATGCCGACCTTGGTGATCTACTGAACGGAGTTGTGATGCAGGACGTCGCCTCGCTGGTGGCCCAGGCCAGGGAAGGCCGGCCGCGGGCCGTCGCCCGGCTGATCTCCCTGGTGGAGGGGGCGTCCCCGCAGCTCCGAGAGGTCATGGCCGCGCTGGCTCCGCTCGCGGGCAACGCGTACGTCGTGGGGCTCACCGGGTCGCCGGGTGTCGGCAAGTCGACTTCCACGTCGGCGCTCGTGACTGCCTACCGGCGGCAGGGCAAGCGCGTCGGTGTCCTCGCCGTCGACCCGTCCTCGCCGTTCTCCGGCGGGGCGCTGCTCGGCGACCGCGTACGGATGTCGGAGCACGCGTCCGACCCCGGTGTCTACATCCGCTCCATGGCGACCCGGGGCCACCTGGGCGGACTCGCCTGGGCGGCCCCCCAGGCGATCCGTGTGCTGGACGCGGCGGGCTGTGACGTGGTCCTCGTCGAGACCGTCGGCGTCGGGCAGTCCGAGGTCGAGATCGCCTCGCAGGCGGACACGTCCGTGGTGCTGCTCGCGCCCGGGATGGGCGACGGTATCCAGGCGGCCAAGGCCGGGATCCTCGAGATCGGCGACGTGTACGTCGTCAACAAGGCCGACCGGGACGGGGCCGACGCCACGGCCCGCGAGCTGAACCACATGCTGGGGCTCGGCGAGTCCCGAGGCCCCGGTGACTGGCGGCCGCCGATCGTCAAGACGGTCGCGGCGCGAGGGGAGGGCATCGACGAGGTGGTCGAGGCCCTGGAGAAGCACCGGGCGTGGATGGAGGAGCGGGGAGTGCTCGCGGAGCGGCGTCTCGCCCGGGCTTCGCACGAGGTCGAGACGATCGCGGTCACGGCGCTGCGGGAGCGGATCGGGGACCTGCACGGTGACCGGCGGTTGAGCACCCTGGCCGAGCGGATTGTGGCGGGGGAGCTGGACCCGTACCGGGCGGCGGACTCCCTGGTGGAGGGCTTGACGGAGCGCTGAGCCCGGGAGGGTTTCCTCGCCCCCGCCGCCCCTACCCGTCCCATCCTTCTGGGGAGGGGCTGATTTTCAGCCTGTCCGGCGTTTGAGGGCGAGGCCGTTCAGGCCGACAAGCGGGGGTCCGGGGGCGCAGCCCCCAGGGATGGGACGGGTAGGGGCGGCGGGGGCGAAAACAGCCTGGTCGGCCGCCGGGGGCCGCTGGTACGTTTTTCCGCGTGTTCCTCCTCTTGGCATAGGGCCCGCCCCGGCCCGCGATCGGCAGCGCATCCGGCGTAGCCGTCGCGGCGCACAGGCGTCCCCGCTGCCCGGGCGCCCGTCTCGGCGCCCCCTCCTCGAGGAACTCTTCGCATGTCTGCGTCCACAACGCGGCCTTCGTATGCCGCGGTATTCCGCATGCCCCACGCCACCCGCACCTTCACCGCGGCCCTCGTCGGCCGGCTGTCGTACGGAATGGTCTCGCTCGCCGTGATGCTGGCGGTGAGCCGAGCCACCGGCTCGTACGCCGTGGCCGGCGCCGTCATGGCGCTCTTCGGCGCCGCGAGCGTGTTCCTGTCGCCCCTGAGGGCGGCTCTGGTCGACCGGCATGGCCCGCGCCGCGCGCTGCTGCCGATGGCCTCGCTGTACGCGGGCCTGCTCGGCACACTCGCGGCGGTGAGCTGGCGCCCCGGAGCGCCCGCGGCGGTCCTGGGAGCCGTGGCCGTCGCCGCCGGCGCGTGCACCCCGCCCCTCGGGGCCACCATGCGGGCCGTCTGGGGCGAACTCATCACCGACCGGCGGCTGTTGCAGCGCGCGTACAGCCTGGACGGGGTCGCCGAGGAGCTGCTGTTCGTCTCCGGCCCGCTGCTGGTGGGCGTGGTCGTGCGGTTCGCGCCTCCCGCCGCCGGGGTCGCCGCCAGCGCGCTGCTGGTGGGCCTCGGCACGCTGGCGTTCGTCACATCCCCCGCCGTGAAAAGTGTCGCTGTGCGCGCGTCACGCGCGGGGGCGCGGATGCGGGGCGCCCGCGGACTCGTACAGCCCGTCGTCGTGGCGGCGGGGGTCGGGCTCGCGCTGGGAGCCGTCGACCTGCTGGTGCTGGCCTTCGCCGAACAGCGCCACCACGGGGACGAAGCCGTGGCCTGGGTGCTCGCCGCGCTGTCCGCGGGCAGCGCGGTGGGCGGGCTCCTGAACGGTGCCGTCAACTGGCGTACGTCCGCCCGCGTACGGCTTCCGCTGCTCGCCGTCGGCCTCGCGCTCGCCCTGGGCGCGGCCGGGCTGGCACCGGGGCTCTTGACGCTCTCCGCCGCCGTGGCCGTGGCGGGGCTGTTCGTCGCCCCGGCGCTCACCACGTCGTATCTGCTCGCCGACGAGAGCGCGCCGCCCGGCTCCCGCGTGCAGGCCGGCGCGTGGGTGAACACCGCGGTGAACGCGGGTTCCTCGGCCGGAGCCGCGGCGGTCGGCCTGCTGGTCGGGCGGCTGCCGCTCGCCGTGTGCTTCGTCGCCTCGGGCGCCACGGCACTGGTCGCGGCACTCGTCTCATGGCATGCGGCGGCCTCCCCGGAGGCACCACGTGCCGGGGAGGCCGCCGAGCAACCGGTCCGCTGACCGCCGGTCGTCCGAACCGTCAGTCGTCGGAGTCGTTGTCGGCCGAGTCGTTGTCGTCGGCGGAGTCGTCGTCCGAGGACGTGTCCGCGGTGACCTTGGCCGACTTCAGGTCGACCTTCCACTCCTTCTCGGCGCCGTTCGAGGCGGTCGTCTCCACGTCCCAGGCGTGGGTGCGGCCGTCCTCGTCGAGGTCGACCGACGTGACTGCACCCTTCGCGGCGGCGGCCTCCGCGGCCTCCGCCGCGGAGACGGACGAGCCCTTCAGCGCGGCCCGGACCTGCGCGGTGTCGTCGGCGTCCTCCGCGTCGGCGTGCGAGCCGAGCACCTTGCCGGTGCCCGGGTCGACCTGGACGCTGTGCCGGCTGCCGCCCGAGGAGAGCACGTCCACGTCCCACACCAGGCTGCTGCCCTCGTCGTCCAGCTCGGCGGAGACCGCCGTACCCGGCGTGTTCTTCAGCGCGGCGGCGATCGCGTCGGCCGCGTCGACCTTCGCGGCCTTCGCCTCGGCGGCGTTCTCGCCGTCCTCGGCCTTGTCGTGACGGTCGTCGCGGTCGTCGTCGGTGCCGTTGACCGAGTCGTCGCGGTCGCTGCGGTCGTCGTCCGACACCCGCACGCTGGACTGCTTCACCTGCGCGTCCTCGTCACCCGTGACCGCGAGGGCCGTCGCCGTGCCGCCCCCGACGAGGGCCGCGGCCGCTACGGTGGCGATGACGATGTTGCGCTTCATGAGGATTCCTCCGGAGTCGTCTGCTTCGACCGTGTGTCGGTCGTCTTCGGTGCGTTTCGACGTGGACCAATCTGGCTGAACGACGCTGAAGGCAGGCTGAAGCACCCTGAAGGCGTCTTCAGGTTCGGTTTGCGAGTCTTGACGCATGCGCCTGTTGATCGTGGAGGACGAGAAGCGACTTGCCCTGTCGCTCGCCAAGGGACTGACGGCCGAGGGCTTCGCCGTGGATGTCGTCCACGACGGGCTGGAGGGCCTGCACCAGGCCGCGGACGGGTCGTACGACCTCGTCATCCTCGACATCATGCTGCCCGGCATGAACGGGTACCGCGTGTGTTCCACCCTCCGCTCGGCCGGGCACGACGTGCCGATCCTGATGCTCACCGCCAAGGACGGCGAGTACGACGAGGCCGAGGGGCTCGACACGGGCGCCGACGACTACCTCACCAAGCCGTTCTCGTACGTCGTCCTGGTGGCCCGCGTGAAGGCGCTGCTGCGGCGGCGCGGGTCCGCGGGCGGGGCGTCGCCCGTGCATGTGCTCGGCGACCTCAAGGTCGACACCGCCGCCCGGCGCGTCTTCCTCGGTGAGGACGAGATCGCCCTCACCACCAAGGAGTTCGCGGTCCTCGAACAGCTCGTCGTGCGAGCCGGTGAGGTGGTGTCCAAGGCCGAGATCCTGGAGCACGTCTGGGACTTCGCCTATGAGGGCGACCCGAACATCGTCGAGGTCTACATCAGCACGCTGCGCCGCAAGCTCGGAGCCGCGCTGATCCGGACCGTACGCGGCGCCGGTTACCGCCTGGAGGCGAGATGAGGCGCGTCCTGGGGTCCGTACGGGCCAGGGCCACGCTGGCCGCGACCCTCGTGGTCGCCGTCGCGCTGTTCGCGGCCGGGGCGGCGGTGCTGCTGTCGCTGCGCTCCAACCTGACCGGGCAGGCGGGCACGTACGCCGACCGGACGGCTCGGGAGATCGCCGTCGAACTCGCCGCCGGGCGGCCCTACGACAAGCTTTCCCTGGACAGCGACGACCGGCCGGTCCAGATCGTCGACGCGTCCCGGAAACTGGTCGCGGTCAGCGAGGACCTGGAGCGGATCAGCGGTACGGGGGTCGACGACGTGACCCCGCAGACCCCTCAGACCCCGTCGGACAGCTCGGACAGCGGTGACGACGCCGACGACGAAAGCGACGACGAGGCGGACGACGGCCACTCGCTCGAACTCGGCGAGATCGGAGAGGCGACCTACAGCGAGGGGTCGGCCACGATCGACGGCGAGGAGGCGGACTACCGGTTCGCGGCCGTGCCGGTGAACGCCAAGGACAAGGGCAGGCTCACCGTGTACGCGGGCGCGCCGCTGACCGCCGAACACAGCGCCGTGAGCACGGCGTTGACCGTCATGCTCATCGGATTCCCCCTGCTGCTCGCCCTCGTGGCCCTGGTGACCTGGCTGGTCACCCGCCGGGCCCTGCGCCCCGTCGAGGGCATCCGCGGCGAGATGGCCGCGATCACCGCGTCCGAGGACCTGACCCGGCGGGTCCCCGTGCCGGACACGCACGACGAGGTCGCGCGGCTGGCCCGTACGACCAACGAGACGCTCGCCGCCCTGGAGCAGTCCGTGGAGCGGCAGCGGCGGTTCGTCGCCGACGCCTCGCACGAGCTGCGCAGCCCGATCGCCTCGCTGCGCACCCAGCTCGAAGTGGGCTCCGCGCACCCTGAGCTGCTCGATGTCGAGGGGGCCGTCGAGGACACCGTACGACTGCAGCGGCTGGCCGCCGACCTGTTGCTGCTCGCCCGCCTCGACGCGGGGGAGCGGCCGGCGGACGCGCGCTTGGATCTGGCGGCGTTCGTCCGCGAGGAGGCCGGTCAGCGGGCCGGGGACCGTGTCCCGGTGTCCGTGGACGCGGACGCCGTCGAAGTGGCCGGGTCGCGTGGGCAGTTGGCGCGCGTGCTGGCCAATCTGCTGGACAACGCACAGCGGCACACCCGGTCGTCGGTCGCCGTCACCGTGCGGCGCGCGGGGGAGTGGGCCGTCGTGGGGGTCACCGACGACGGCAAGGGCGTGCCCGCCGCCGAGCGTGAGCGGGTCTTCGAGCGGTTCGTGCGGCTCGACGAGTCCCGCGCCCGCGACGACGGCGGAGCCGGTCTCGGCCTGGCCATCGCCCGCGACGTCGCCGTGCGGCACGGTGGATCACTCACCGTCCGGGACGCGCCGGCAGGCGGAGCCCTGTTCGAACTCCGCCTGCCTTTGGCCTAGGGCGTGTCTGACAATTCCCGTCGTCGCCCGGAGGGCGGCCGCGCGGCGTCAGGTGCGTGCTCTCGGCGTGCCGGGCGCAGACCCTCGTACTGGACGTACTTGGGTCTGTGCCCGGTGCGGCGAGAGTGCGTGCATGGCGTCGCGAGGCAGACGGGAATTGTCAGACAGGCCCTAGGGCCGGTCGTACGCTACGGACGCCCCCGCTGCCCCCGCAGGTGCTCCGCGATCGGGGTCAGGGACTTGTGGAGCTCTTCCAGGGCCTCCGGCGGGAGGAGGTCGATGAAGTGCCGCCGCACAGACGCCACATGATGAGGCGCGACCTTCTTCATCGTCTCCATGCCGTGGTCCGTGAGCACGGCGTACAGCCCACGGCGGTCGGACTCGCAGTTCTCACGCCGGACCAGGTCCGCGTTCTCCATGCGGGTGATCTGGTGCGAGAGCCGGCTCTTGGACTGGAGGGTGGCGGACGCGAGATCGCTCATCCGCATCCGTACGCCCTCCGACTCGGAGAGGTTCACCAGGATCTCGTAGTCGTTCATCGTCAGGCCGAACGGCTGGAGGTCCCTCTCGAGCTGGTACGTCAACAGCCTGTTGACCTCCAGGTGGGTGCGCCAAGCGCACTGCTCCGCATCGGTCAGCCAGCGTGGGGCTGTCTCGGTCTCCATGAATGCATTCTACCTAAGATGTTGAAAGGCGAACTAGTGAGGGTTGCGTGACGGCGCGCACACGTTCGACGTCACACTCCGCAGACTACCGCTCACAGCCCGAAGCGACGCTGGAGGTCCCCCAGCTGTCCGGGAAGGCGCGGTGAGCCGGCTTGCTGTCCCGGGCGGCCGGGTACCCCGCCGCCGCCCGGTACTCCGGGTTCGTGCGGGACCGCCCCCGTGGCCTGCTCGGCCATCAGTGTCTCGCTGGACTGCAGCAGCACCGTACCGGCGCCCACGAACTCGAACTGGTGCTCCTCCCCGGAGGCCCCGCCCAGGCCCGTAAGCGCACGTAGACCGCCCATCAAGCCTGTCATGTACCCGTGGTCGTAATGGTGGCACGGTGAGGGACAGTCGGCCCAGCCGACCAGGGCCTGCGGGTCGACCCGGATCGGCGGCTCCATGAACACCACCGGACCGTTGGACGCCGCCACGAACTTGCCGGTTCCGATCAGTGTCAGAAAGCCGGGCACGATCGACTGCTTCAGTGCGAGAGTTGGCTGAAAAGCGAGGAGATTGCCCGAGCGAATGGTCAGGTTGCCCTCCTCCAGGTCGTACGAGTTCACGTCGAAGGCCCGGTCGGCGAGGAGCATCTTGCCCGAACCCGAGGCGACGACCCAGTCGCTCGCGTGCAACGGCGAATGGAACGACGTGCGCACGAGCCGGTCCAGTCGCCCGTGCCCGATGCCGTTGAACTCCATCGAGCCGTAGTAGGCGATCATCTTGCCCTTCTGCAGGAACCACTCGCTCCCTTTGAGCTCCACGCAGAAGGTGTACGCGTTGACGCTGTCGTCGGCGGGCAGCGTCATCGGGTCGTGGATCACGGGGCCGGCGCCCGGGTAGGTGGTCACAGCTTCTCCTCCGACGCCTGGACGTACACCGCTCCGTTGCCGCTCAGCTCCAGCTGGAACGCCTCGCCCGAGCCGCGGCCCACCATGTCGCGCCAACCGAGCGCCGTGGACAGCTTGTTGCGTACGTCCCCGTGGTGGGCCACGTACGCCTGCGGGTCGACGTGGACCGGACGCTGCGGACTGATCGGCACCTCGATCACCCCGCCGTGCGCCATGACGGCGACGGCGCCATGGCCCTTCAGCGTCGTGGTGAACAGCCCCTGCCCGGTCACCTGCCCGCGCACCATGCCCATGACCCCGCCCTGCGAGCCCATGAACATCGTGCCCTGCTCCAGCGTGCCGTCGAAGGCGAGGAGCCGGTCCGCCTCCACGTACAAGGTGTCGCCTGTGAGGTTGATCACCTGGATGTGGTGGCCGCCGTGCCCGAACAGAATCGTGCCGGAGCCCTCGACGGTCATCAGCGGAGTCGCCTCGTCGGCCACCCGCCGCCCGATCATCGACATGACCCCGCCCTGGCCGCCCTGCATGTTGGGGGTGAAGGAGACCTCGCCCTTGTAGGCGAGCATCGCGCCGCGCTGGCTGAACAGCCGCTGGCCCGGCATGACCGTGGCCTCGATCATCTTCGAGTTGACCTCACGGAAGGGCATGTCACACGTCTCCCGCGATCGAGTTGCGCTCACTGGGCTGCACGTAGACGACGCCGTCGCCCTCGAAGCGGATCTGGAAGGCCTCACCGCCGCCCTCGCCCATGAACGTGCGGAACGTCACACCGGACTGGAAGGACTGCCGCAGATTGCCCTGATGGGCGATGTACGCCCCCGGGTCGACCGTCAGCGGATACTGCGAGCTGACCCGCAGCACCACGGCCGGCCCGTCCGACATGATCGCGGCCTGGCCGTGGCCCTCGATAGTCGTCGTGAACAGTCCGTTGCCCTGGGAGGCGCCGCGCAGGCCCGTGAAGGACGTGCCCGTACGCAGTCCCGAGTCCGTCGCCAGCAGATTGCTGGACTCGACGAAGAGTTTGTCGCCCTGGAGATTCACGAGGTTGATCTCACTGGCCCGGTCGGCGAACCAGCAGGTCCCCTGCCCCTTCACCTCCATGAGGGTCATCTGCTCACCGGTGACCCGGCGCGTCACCATGCCGCGGATCCCCTCGCCGCCGCCGCTGAGCTTCTTGAAGGCCATCTGCCCGTCGTACGCCACCATGGAGCCGTTCTTCGCCTTCACGGCGTCGCCGGTCATGTCGACGGCCAGCACCTTGCTGCCTTGGAGTCGGAACATCGCCACGGTTGAGACGGTAGCCGTCGGGCCCTCCCACCGAACAGATCCTTCGGGATGATCCGACCCTGAAGGCACCCCTAGGTGGCCCGGATGCTTCAATGGGAAACGCTTGTGCTCGCGTTCACAAAGCCGATCACACAGCATGGACTGCCTTCCCGACCCCTTTCCCGACTCCTCTCCACCGAAGGTGACTCGTGGACATCAAGACCGCCTCCGCCCTCCGCCGCCTCCGCCTGGTCTCCGCCCCGGAGGCCGTGTCCTTCCTGCTGCTGCTCGTGTCCTCGGTGCTGAAGCGGACCACGGACTTCAACGCGGTCCCGGTGATGGGCATGGTCCACGGAATCCTCTTCATTCTGTACGTGATCTTCTGGGCCGACGCCTGGAACCGCGCCAAGTGGGACCTGAAGACCTCGGCCCTCTACTTCGTCCTCTCCGTGCTCCCGACCGGCGGCTTCTTCGCCGAGCGCAAGCTCAAGCGTGAGGCCGAGAACGCGGTCATCGCGTCGCGCGCCCGCAAGGAAGGCAGCGTCAGCGCATGATCGTCGCCTTCTCCGTGACTCCGTTGGGCGTCGGCGAGGACGTGGGCGAGTACGTGGCCGACGCCGTGCGTGTCGTCCGCGAGTCCGGCCTGCCGAACCGCACCGACGCGATGTTCACGTCCGTGGAGGGTGAGTGGGACGAGGTCATGGCCGTGGTCAAGCGCGCGGTGGCGGCCGTTGAGGCGCGCGCTCCGCGGGTGTCCGTGGTGTTGAAGGCGGACATCCGTCCTGGCGTGACTGATGGGCTGACATCGAAGGTGGAAACGGTGGAGCGTCATCTGTCGGCCTGACCGCGCGGGGGCTCTGCCCCCGGACTCCCGAGGTAGTGGGTACGTGCCGGTCTTCTTGGGCTGATCGCGCCCACGCGGCGGAGCCGCAAATTGTCACAGCCCCGCGCCCCGTCAGGGGCGCGGGGAACTGCGTGACAAGCCCCCACTCGCCCGCACCCAAACAGGCAACCCCATCCCGCCCAGCCGCCGGGGGCAAACTCCACTCTCCTGGACCTCCTCCGTTCGACACGTCGCCGAAAAGCCACTTTTGTGTGGGTATCGGCTCGTTCGATCACTGGAGGGCGCTGTGCGGCCGGAGGGCTACGACTACGACACCCACAGCCGACTGGCCGGACCGCTCACGGAGCCGTCCGGCACCGCGTACCGGGTGCAGTACAGCAAGCTCCTCGCGCGCGAGCCGCACCGAATACGGGCCGTCCTGCTCATGACGCTCGCGCCGCTGCTCACGGGAGTGCTGCTCGTCTACCTGGTGTGGCCCACGCACTGGGTGACCCGCGAGGGCGGCGCCCGCTGGCTGGTCGGCCTCGACCTCACGATGCTCATATCCATCGGCCTGATCGAGCTGTTCATGGTCGTCAACGTGGTGTCCATCGCCCACGCGACCATGGTCGCCAGGGATCCCATACCCGTCGTCCCGCAGGCAGGGACCAGGGTCGCCTTCCTCACCACGTACGTGCCCGGCAAGGAACCCCTCTCCATGGTCCGGGCCACCCTGGAGGGCGCCGTCCGCGTCACCCACGCCGGCCCCCTCGACGTCTGGCTCCTGGACGAGGGCGACGACGACCAGGCCAAGGCCCTCTGCGCGGAGCTCGGCGTACGCCACTTCACCCGCCACGGCGTCCCCGAGTGGAACCGGGCCAAGGGCGTCCACAAGGCCCGTACGAAACACGGCAACTACAACGCGTGGATCGCGATGCACGGCGGCGAGTACGACTACTTCGCCTCCGTCGACACCGACCACGTCCCGCTCCCCGACTTCCTGGAGCGGATGATGGGCTTCTTCCGCGACCCGGACGTCGCGTTCGTCGTCGGCCCGCAGGTGTACGGCAACTACACCGCCCCCGTCACCAAGGCGGCCGAGTCCCAGCAGTTCCTCTTCCACGCCCTCATCCAGCGCGCCGGCAACCGCTACCGCGCCCCCATGTTCGTCGGCACCAACAACGTCGTACGGATAGCCGCCGTCAAGCAGATCGGCGGTCTGTACGACTCCATCACCGAGGACATGGCTACCGGGTTCGAACTGCACCGGCACAGGAATCCGAGGACCGGGCACCACTGGGAGTCCGTCTACACCCCTGACGTGCTGGCCGTCGGTGAGGGGCCCGCCTCCTGGACCGACTTCTTCACCCAGCAGATGCGCTGGTCCCGGGGCACGTACGAGACGCTGTTCAAGCAGTACTGGAAGGCACCGTTCACGATGCCGCCCGGCCGGCTCTTCTCGTACACGCTGATGCTCGTCTACTACCCGATGACGGCCGTCAACTGGCTGCTGGGCATCCTGAGTTGCGTCCTGTTCCTGTGGTTCGGCGCGTCCGGTACGCAGGTCGCCGCCTCCATGTGGCTGATGCTCTACAGCGACGCCGCCGCCCTCCAGATCGGCCTCTATCTCTGGAACCGGCGGCACAACGTCTCCCCGCACGAACCGGAAGGCTCGGGCGGTCTCGCCGGCATGGCGATGTCGGCCCTCTCCGCGCCGATCTACCTCAGGTCCCTGGGCGCGGCACTGATCCGCCGCCCCAGCCGCTTCGTCGTCACCCCGAAGGGCGGTGACACCAGCCCCGACCGCGTGCTGACCTTCCGGATCCACCTCTTCTGGGCGGCGGTCCTGACGGCCTCGCTCGTCGTGTCGTTCGTACTCGGCCACACCCACGCGGCCATGCGTACCTGGGCCGTCCTCGCCCTGGGCATCTCCCTCTCGCCGGTCGCCGTATGGATCACCACCCGCGTCCAGGAACGCAAGGGCAGCCGGCGCGTCGCCCCCGCCGCCCAGGTCACGAACGGCGGCGAGCCGGCACCCGCGCTCGCGGGCAACGCCGGCGGCACGGTCCCGAGCGGCACGGTTCCGAGCGGCACGGTTCCCAGCGGCTCGCTCCCCAGTGGCCCGCTCCCCAGCGGGACGGTCTCCAGCGGGACGGTCTCCAGAAGTACGACAGGAGGTAACTAGGCCATGGCCTATCGCCCCTCGAAGAAGACCAAGAAGACCCTGCTCGGCATCGGCGGCATCGCGGTGCTCGCCGGACTCAACGCCCCGGCCGCGATCGGCTTCGCCTCGGAGAAGTACTACGAGTACAAGATCGCCCAGCCCGGCTACAAGGCGAGGTACGGCTCCTGGAAGCAGCTGGACATCCCCGAGGAGTACCGCACCAACGCCATCCACGCGGCCCTCCTGCACACCGGCAAGGTGCTGATCGTCGCGGGCTCCGGCAATGAGCAGAAGAAGTTCGACGAGGGGTCCTTCGACACCGTCCTGTGGGACCCGAGGACCGACACGTTCAAGAAGATCCCCACCCCCGACGACTTCTTCTGCTCAGGTCACGCACAACTCCCCAGCGGCCGCCTGCTCGTGGCCGGCGGCACCGCCCGCTACGAACTGCTCGACGGCGAGGTCGAGCGGGCCGGCGGCGGTATGCGCGTGAAGAACGAGAACCCGGACAAGCCGATCGTCCTCAAGAAGGGCACCCGCTTCCGCGCGCCGTCCGGTGTCGAGTACGTCAGCAGGTTCGACGTCACCGTCCCCAAGGCCAAGCGCACACAGGAGATCAGGTACAACAAGTCCGGCGTGATGCAGCCCTGGCGGACGAAGGTCACCGCGAGCGAGGCCCGTGTCTTCGTCGAGGCCACCAAGGGGGGCCCGCTGGCCGTCACGGACAGGCAGGCCCAGTACGAGATCGTCGGCCTGAAGGGCAAGGACGCCAGCAACACGTACGGCCTCTCCGAGAAGATCACCATGGAGAAGCAGGACTTCCAGGGGATCAGGGCCGCCTATGAGTTCGACCCGACGGCCGAGAAGTACGTGCCCGTCGAGCCGATGGACAAGGCCCGCTGGTATCCGACGCTCGTCGGTCTGGAGGACGGGCGGGTGCTCGCGGTCTCCGGACTCGACGACCTCGGTGTGATCGACCCGGGCGACAACGAGATCTACGACCCGAAGACCAAGAAGTGGACTCCGGGTCCCAAGCGCTACTTCCCGACCTACCCCGCCCTCTTCCTCACCAAGGGCGGCAAGCTCTTCTACCCGGCCTCGAACGCCGGTTACGGACCGGCCGAACTCGGCCGCGAACCCGGTTGGTGGGACCTGAAGTCCAACAAGTTCGAGAAGGTGCCGGGTCTGACCGACCTCGACCAGACGGAGACCTCCGCCTCTCTCCTCCTTCCCCCGGCGCAGGACCAGAAGGTGATGATCCTCGGTGGCGGAGGCGTCGGCGAGTCCAAGAAGTCGACCCCGCGCACGGCCGTCGTCGACCTCAAGAAGAACAACCCCGTCTTCGAGGACGGCCCCGACCTGCCGCAGGGCACCCGCTACCTGAACAGCGTGATCATGCCGGACGACTCGGTGTTCACGTCGAACGGAGCCGAGGACTACCGGGGGCGCAGCGCCAGCAACATACTCAAGGCGCAGTTCTACGACCCGAAGTCCAACTCCTTCCGTGCCGCCGCCTCGCCCAGGGTCGGCCGCAACTACCACTCCGAGGCGCTGCTCCTGCCCGACGGCCGGATCGCCACCTTCGGCTCCGACCCGCTCTTCGACGACCAGCAGAACACCAAGCTCGGCCACTTCGAGCAGCGCATGGAGATCTACACCCCGCCCACCCTGCACAAGAACGCCAAGAAGCGCCCCGTACTCGGCGACGGCCCGCAGGAGGTCGACGGCGAGGGCCGCGCCACCTTCGCCACCCGGCACCCGGACCGGATCGTGAACGCCCGCCTGATGCGCCCCAGCGCGGTCACGCACACCACGGACGTCGAGCAGCGGTCCATCGCACTCGGCCTCACGAAGACCAAGGACTCGGTGACCGTGGACGTACCGGAGGACCGGACGCTGGTGCCGCCCGGCTGGTACATGCTGTTCGTGACGGACGGGGAGGGGACGCCGTCCGAGGCGAAGTGGATCCAGGTCACGTGAGAGCCGACGACTGACGGAGTCGCTTGTCAGGCCCTCGAATTGCGCGCCAGCCCCAACGCGTAGTCCGCCCACCACTGCCCCGCCGCCGGGCCCCCGCGGCACTGCCCGTCCGATTCGCCGGGCCGCTTGATCCACAGGTACGCGTCCACCAGCGGGTCGCCGGTGTCCGTGGTGGGCGGGGTGCCGAGGGCGCGGCCCGGCGGGTTGCACCAGGCCTGGGAGGGGTCGCCGTGCAGGGGGCCGTTGCCGTTGCGGCTGGTGTCGACGACGAAGTGCTTGCCGCCGAGGTCCTTCGAGAGCCGGCGGCCGTACTCCTTCGTGGTCTCGTCCGGCTGGAAGTTGGCGACGTTCAGGGCGAAGCCGTCGGCGTTCACGATGCCGGCGCGCTTGAGACGGTCGACGAGCTTCCACGACTCCTGGACCCAGGCCGGGTTGCCCGCGTCCAGGTACACCCGCGTGCCGGGCTGCCGCTTCAGCCGCACGATCGCCTCGGCGATCAGCTGCTCGCGCTCCCCGTGGTACTCGCCCGGCGTGCAGCCGTCCACGATGTGCGCGACCGCGTCGGGCTCCAGCACCACCAGGGCCTTGCCGTCGCCGATGGCCTCGGCGAACCGCCCGATCCAGTCCTGGTAGGCGTCCGCGTCGTGCGCCCCGCCCGCCGAGTGCTGTCCGCAGTCGCGGTGCGGGATGTTGTACGCGACGAACACGGCCGTACGCCCCTCCCGGGCCGCCGCCGCGGTCGCCTCCCTGATCTTCGCCTCGGGGTTGTCCGCCGCGGGCCAGATGGCGGCGGGCCGGTCCGCGATGCGCTTCAGCAGCCGGGCGTCGTTCCCGCGCCCCTGCCGCTCCCACTGCCGGACCTGCCGGGCGGCGGGGCTTGCCGGGTCGACCCAGAACGGGGAAGCGGAGGCTGGGCTCACCTGCGCGGGGGTCTCCCGGGCGGCGGCGGTCGTGTCGACCTCGGACGGGGACGAGCAGCCCGCCGCGAGTCCGAGCGCGGCGAGCACCACGAGAGTACGGGTACGGGTCGGCCGGAACATCCTGCCCCCTTGGGCGAAGGCAACGATCAGTGACGGTGTCCGGCTATCGTTACATAACGGACTTAACCGGCATGGATGCAACACCGTGCGGCGACGCTTCCTGTCGGGCCGTCAGAACCGGCGGGGCGTCGGAACCGGCGGGCCGTCGGAACTGGCGGGGCCTCAGAACCGTCAGGGCGTCAGGCGCCGCCCGACGCCAGCGCGATGCCCAGCGGCGTCCGCTCGTACAGCACCTGGTGCCCGTACCGGCGCGAGACGAGCAGGCCCGCGTCGCGCAGCGCCGCCAGGTGCGCGGACACGGATGAGGGCGCGAGGCCGAGGCGGTGTGCGAGGGCCGTGGTCGTGGCGGGTTCGTCGAGCGCCGCCAGGACGGCGGCCCGGCCGCGCCCGAGGAGTCGTACGAGGGCTTCGGGCGTACGGTCGGACGGCTCGGCCCACAGGCCGGCGATACCGCGCGCCGGGTAGACCAGCGTCGGCTGCCAGGGCGGGTCGAAGCCGCTGACCACGTCCGGCCAGGAGAAGACGCTGGGCATCAACACCAGGCCCTGGCCGCCGAGTTCGCGTACGTGCTCGCCCTTCCAGTCGACCGTGAGCGTGCCCGCGTCCCAGGCGAACCGCCGGTCCAGCTCGGGCAGCAGCCCGCCCAGGCCCACCTCGGCGAGACGGCGCGAGTGGAAGGCGACGTCGGCCTCCAGGAGGGCGCGCAGCCTTGGCCACACGGGCTGGACGAGGGTGCGCCAGGCCGCTTCCAGCGTGGCCGTCAGCTCCTGCACCGCGCGCGCCGGCTCGGCGAGCAGCGCCCGGCCGAGCGGGGATTCGGCGGCACCGGGGGTGTCCGCGAGCGAGAGCGCCATCTCGGCGCGCGCGACTTCGGGATCGATACCCCGTACGGCAGCGATCTCCTCCTCGAACGTGGCCGCGGGCCCGATCGGGGGCGGCATCAGACAGTCCGGGCTGTGCCCGTGGCGCGGCATGAGCAGCCACAGGGGTTCCAGATCCAGCGACGCCGCCGCCGTGCGGATGCGGCGCAGCCATGCGGGGTGGTAGCCCTGCCGATCCGGACGCAGCAGGGTGCGTACGGCTTCGTGGGTCTCCCACAGAGGGGACACCGCGAAACGGCAGTTGAGAAGGTCGTCCTCACCGAAGTGGAGGTGGAACGGCATCACGCCTCCTCGCGGGAGATTCGGCCTGTGCCGAAACTCTAGGGCGGTCGGCACGCACGCGTGACGCTGCTGGGCATGCCAGAAGAAGCGAAGGGCGCGACGACGGTGCCCACCCGTTCCGATGAAGCACGGCAGGGCGGATACCGCAGTGCCTTCGCCGTGAAGGAATTCCGTGCCGTCTTCCTCGCGCACGCCCTTTCCCTGCTGGGTGTGGTCGTCAGCGAGATCGCGCTGACCGTGCTCGTGTACGCGCTGACGGGATCGCCGCTGCTCAGCGCGCTGGCGTTCGCGCTGGGCTTCCTGCCGTACCTCGTCGGCGGGACGCTGCTGTCCGGGGTGGCCGACCGGTTTCCGGCGCGGCGGGTGCTCGTCGTGTGCGACCTGGTGTGCGCCGGATGCGCGGCGCTGATGGCTCTGCCGTCCACACCGGTCGCGGCGCTGCTCGGGCTGCGGTGCGTCATCGCGGCCGTCTCGCCGGTGTTCAGCGGGACGCGGATGGCCACGCTGACCGAGATCCTCGGGGACGGCGACCTGTTCGTACTCGGGCGCTCGCTGCTGCGGATCGTGTCGCAGAGCGCCCTGCTCGTGGGCTTCGGGCTCGGCGGGGTCCTGCTCACCTTCATGTCGCCGCGCGGGGCGCTGCTCATCACACTGGGCACCTTCCTCGCCTCGGCGCTGCTCCTGCGCCTCGGCACCCGGCGCAGGCCCGCGCGGGCCGGGGGCGGGACGCTCGTGCGGTACTCGCTCGCCGGCACCCGGCAGGTCCTCGGCGACCGCCGGATCCGCGCGCTGCTGCTGCTCCTGTGGGTGCCGCCCATGTTCGTCGTCGCGCCCGAGGCCCTCGCCGCCGCGTACGCGGACGAGATCGGGGTCGGCACGGCCTGGGTCGGGCTGCTGATGTGCGCGATGCCGGTCGGGACGATCACGGGAGAGCTGTACGCCGGCGCCGCCCTGTCGCCCGCGGCCCGCTCCCGGATCGTGCTGCCCCTCGCCGGCGCCGGTCTGCTGCCGCTCCTCGTCTATCCGTTCCACCCGGGCCTCGGCTGGATCCTGCTCGCGCTGCTCCTCGCCGGGTCGGCGGGCGCGTACACCCTCGGCCTCGACCGCTGGTTCGTGGACGCCGTCCCAGAGGAGCTGCGCGGGCGGGCGATGACCGTGCACACGGCCGGGCTGATGACGATCCAGGGCGTGGGCATGGCGCTCGCCGGGGCAGCCGCCGAGTTCTGGGCGGTCAGCACGGTCGTGGGCGGGGTCGGTGTGGTGGGGACGGTGGGCTGCGTACTCCTGGTGCTGGAGGTGCGGCGCACGGACGACGCCCGCGCGCGGCGTACAGAGGGGGCCGGAGCGCAGGGCATGGCAGGGGCCGGAGCAAGGGGCACCGAAGGGGACGGATCGCGGCGTACGGAAGGAGTGCGTACCGAAGCGCGAGACGGGGCTGGCCACGATATGACCGGCCGGTAGGGTCTTTGCCGTGCCGAAGCCGCTCAGTCTTGCCTTCGATCCCATCGCTCGCGCCGACGAACACTGGAAGCAGCGCTGGGGAAACGTGCCGTCCATGGCCGCGATCACCTCGATCATGCGCGCGCACCAGATCCTGCTGGCCGAGGTCGACGCGGTCGTCAAGCCGTACGGGCTGACGTTCGCGCGGTACGAGGCGCTGGTGCTGCTCACCTTCTCCAAAGCCGGAGAGCTGCCGATGTCCAAGATCGGCGAACGGCTCATGGTGCATCCGACCTCCGTGACGAACACCGTGGACCGGCTCGTGCGGTCCGGACTCGTCGACAAGCGCCCCAATCCCAACGACGGACGCGGCACCCTCGCCTCCATCACCGAGAAGGGCCGAGAGGTCTGCGAAGCCGCCACCCGCGACCTGATGGCGATGGACTTCGGGCTCGGGGTGTACGACGCGGAGGAGTGCAGGGAGATCTTCGCGATGCTGCGGCCGCTGAGAGTGGCGGCGGAGGACTTCGAAGAGGAGTAGAGGGGGAGCGGGGCCGGTCCGTACGGGGTCGTACGGGTCCGGGGGCCGCCCGAAGATCGTGCGAAACCGGTGGTTACGCTCGTACCCATGAAAAAGAGCGTGCTGACCCGCTACCGCGTCATGGCCTACGTCACCGGTGTGCTGCTGGTCCTGCTGACCCTCGGTGTGATCGCCAAGTACGTGCTGGACCTCGACGGCGCCGCGGACTTCACGCGCATCGTCGGCATCGCGCACGGCTGGCTGTACGTCGTCTACCTGGTCTGCGCCTTCGATCTGGGCTCCAAGGCGAAGTGGCCGGTCGGCAAGCAGGTGTGGGTGCTGCTCGCGGGCACGATTCCCACGGCCGCCTTCTTCGTGGAGCGCAAGGTGAGCCACGAGCTGGAAGCCAAGGTCGCGGAGGACGCGGGCGCGGTCGCCAAGGCCTGACGTCCCGGCCTGACGTTCTGGACGTTTGCATGGGGGCACCACCACCGCCACGGGTGATCCGTGGCGGTCTGCCATCGACAGTTACTAGGACGTCCTAGTAAATTCGATGGTATGGACGCTGACGCCATCGAGGAGGGCCGCCGTCGCTGGCAGGCCCGTTACGACGCCTCGCGCAAGCGTGAGGCCGACTTCACGACGCTCTCCGGTGATCCCGTGGAGCCCGTGTACGGACCGCGGCCCGGGGAGACGTACGACGGGTTCGAGCGGATCGGCTGGCCGGGGGAGTACCCCTTCACCCGAGGGCTCTACGCGACCGGCTACCGAGGGCGGACGTGGACCATACGGCAGTTCGCCGGGTTCGGGAACGCCGAGCAGACCAACGAGCGCTACAAGAAGATCCTCGCCAACGGCGGGGGCGGGCTCTCCGTGGCCTTCGACATGCCCACGCTCATGGGGCGCGACTCCGACGACCCGCGCTCGCTCGGCGAGGTCGGGCACTGCGGTGTCGCGATCGACTCCGCGGCCGACATGGAGGTCCTGTTCAAGGACATTCCGCTGCGCGACGTGACGACATCCATGACGATCAGCGGGCCGGCCGTGCCCGTCTTCTGCATGTACCTCGTCGCCGCCGAGCGGCAGGGTGTCGACCCGGGCCTGCTGAACGGCACGCTCCAGACCGACATCTTCAAGGAGTACATCGCGCAGAAGGAGTGGCTCTTCCAGCCCGAGCCGCATCTGAGGCTCATCGGGGACCTGATGGAGCACTGCGCGACGAAGATCCCGGCGTACAAGCCGCTGTCGGTCTCCGGCTACCACATCCGCGAGGCGGGTTCGACGGCCGCGCAGGAGCTGGCGTACACCCTCGCCGACGGGTTCGGGTATGTGGAGCTGGGGCTCTCGCGCGGGCTTGACGTGGATGTCTTCGCGCCGGGCTTGAGCTTCTTCTTCGACGCGCACGTCGACTTCTTCGAGGAGATCGCCAAGTTCCGGGCGGCGCGGCGGATTTGGGCGCGGTGGCTGCGGGACGTGTACGGGGCGCGGTCGGAGAAGGCGCAGTGGCTGCGCTTCCACACGCAGACGGCCGGTGTCTCGCTGACGGCCCAGCAGCCGTACAACAACGTCGTCCGTACGGCCGTGGAGGCGCTCGCGGCGGTGCTGGGCGGTACGAACTCGCTCCACACGAACGCGTTGGACGAGACCCTGGCTCTGCCCTCCGAGCAGGCGGCGGAGATCGCGCTCCGTACGCAGCAGGTGCTGATGGAGGAAACGGGCGTTGCCAATGTCGCGGACCCGTTGGGCGGTTCCTGGTACGTCGAGCAGTTGACGGACCGGATCGAGGCGGACGCCGAGCGGATCTTCGAGCAGATCAGGGAGCGCGGGCTGCGCGCTCATCCCGATGGGCGGCATCCCATCGGGCCGATCACCTCCGGGATCCTGCGCGGGATCGAGGACGGGTGGTTCACCGGGGAGATCGCCGAGTCCGCGTTCCAGTACCAGAAGGCGCTGGAGAAGGGCGACAAGCGGGTGGTGGGGGTGAATGTCCATCACGGCTCTGTCACCGGGGACTTGGAGATCCTGCGGGTCAGTCATGAGGTGGAGCGGCAGCAGGTGCGGGTGCTGGGCGGACGTAGGGGCGCGCGTGACGAGGCGGCCGTGCGCGGGGCTCTGGCCGGGATGCTTGCCGCTGCGCGGGACGGCTCGAACATGATCGAGCCGATGCTCGACGCGGTGCGGGTCGAGGCGACGCTGGGGGAGATCTGTGATGCCCTGCGGGACGAGTGGGGGGTGTATACGGAGCCGGCGGGTTTCTAGGAGCGCGCCGTCCGGGGTTGGCGTGGGGTTTTCTTCGCCCCCGCCGCCCCTACCCGTCCCATCCCCTGGGGCTCCGCCCCAGACCCCGTCGGGGGCGCTGCCCCCGAACCCCCGCTCCTCA
>NZ_VWMY01000149.1:9950-10537 GCF_008905045.1 Streptomyces albicerus | reverse complement strand
AACGCGCCTACATCTACCTCGGCACCCTCACCCTCGCAACCCTCCTCATCTGGCTCCGCACATGATCCGAGAAACAGTGCCTAGGCCCCGGCCGCAGACCCGGGCAGCCAGCAGCACCAGCAGCCCACCATCGGTGGCTCGCCGACCGGTGGGCGACGGCGACAGCGGAGCGTACGACCCAAGACGTGGGCCGGCCCGGCGTACGGCTGCGATGCCACCTGGACCTGGACCAGCCGGTCGGCCCGGCCACGGAGCCAGTCGCAGCCCTGTCGATGGGTGACCCTGACCAGGGCGCGCTGAGAACCCGTGTTTGAACCTCTGCTGATCTCGTATTCAAGCCCTGGTGGAGTGCTTGGTGCGCACAGAACCCGCTCTTCGCAGTGGTGTGGCAATTCTGCCGCGAGAAGCTGCGCGGGGCCGTCGAAAAGTTGTCGAACCAACACCCCAACACCCCAGACCTCCGCGGTGCCCCGCGCCTTCGCTGCGATCCGCGGATCTGCTGGACCCGTAGGGCGGTTTCTCGTGGTCCCAGCGGTAGCGGCAGTCGAGCTCAACTAGGTCGCGGCTGTAAACCAGAGGCGGTCTCG
>NZ_VWMY01000149.1:849-9861 GCF_008905045.1 Streptomyces albicerus | reverse complement strand
CCGCCGCCTTGCCCGTATTCCGGTGTGCGCGGCGGCCGTTCCTTGTGGGGCAAACGACCGGCACACTCAGCGACCGGGCCGGGCTACTGTGCCCGTCGTACGGGGCTGACACCGGCCATGGCGGTCGCGCATGACCTCACCTGGAGGGCGACCCTCGCCTGATGCGGCGTCAACTTGAGACGTTGCACGACTGACAAAGTTCCCTGCACGGACGACAAAGTCCGAAGCCCACGACGACCCTAAGTAGCTGTTGTCGTACCGATCTTGGGATTTGTCGATCGAACGGGAGTCCCGATTGGGTGGTCGCGGGGGTACACGGGGATGCTGGATCTGTTCAAGGAAGCTGCGGGTTCCCAGGTCGGCGTAGCACGTCGGCCGACGCTGAGAACCCCCATGAGGCAGGGCCGCGCGCAGCTGCCTTCAGCGCCGGTGCGTCGGTCGCTGTGGCGACTCGTCACACACTGGATGGAAGGCGTGCGTCGCGCATCATTCCGGTCTGGGAGTGACAGTTGATGTACTCGAAGCTCTGCTCCTTGCCGTCGGACACCGAAACCTCGTGATAGAGCCGCAGCTTGTCCAGCCCGGCGGCAACCCGGAAGAACGTGGTGAAGATCCGCAGATGGGTCGGGTGGGACTCGGCCCACCTCTCCAGCTTGTCCAGCGACCTCCAGTGGCCGATGTTGTAGCTCTCGTCGAGCTCGTTGCCGTCCAGATCGATGCTGCGCACGAACCGGTTGCTGTAGCAGCCCAGTGTCGCGCCGTCGTCGCGGAGGAAGTCCATGCCGTCCTCGAGCGTCGGGAGGATCTCGTCGAGGTACAACGAGCGCTCCTCGCCCTCCGCATCCCTCCAGTCCTGACCGGACCGGATGAGCGCAATGTTGTTGTGCCCGCGGACGACCACCCTGCCGCCCTGGGCTGGGTCGCCGAGTACGACGGTCAGCTCACGATCGGGTTGCATCCAGTCGGTCTGGGACAGCGGGAACCGCTCCCGCATCGATCCCCAGTAGCCGTGCTCGTTGACTTCGCCGCTGATCCGACCCATCACAGCGCCGACGCCCGGGAGGTTGTCCTGGAATGCGTACAGTGTCTCGAACTGGTCCACGCGGGGGGCGACGATCTCGCGGAAGTAGCCGAGGCCGTCGGAGAGGCGGTCGTCGGAACCCCACCAGTCCTTGACCTCGTCCGACCGGAGCCAGCGGCAGTAGGCCGCGGGGTCTGCCCAGTACCCGACCGCCATGAGGTTGTGATGGTTCTGGTTGTCGACGTGGTGAGTGAGGTCATGGTGGACCGCTCCGTCGGGGCCGTCGAAACTCGCGACGATGTGGCGCATTGCGGCGAGTGCGTCAGGACGCTGCGCCTGATCCGTGTACTGGACGCCGAGATAGGCCATCACGACCTGCTGCAGTGCGGCGTCCGCGCGCCCGACCCACATCGGGAACGGCGGCTGATAGTCGTCAGGAACCCGACGTGACAAGGAGCGGGGGCACTGCAGGTGGGTATCGATCGCGGATTCCATGGACGACTCCTCCTGTGAGGGAACTTGCGATGGGCCGGCGTTGCGGGCTTCGAGTTGGGCGGAAGGAACAGACGATTGGGGTTGGCACGTCACCAACCACCGGAGCTGACTCGCCGGAGCCCGGCGGCGGTGTGGACCTGACCGAGTTCTTCTGATGGGTCGGCGACGCCCGGGCCGCCACGTCGCACCCAAGCGGCGATGGCGCGGGCGCGTTCAAGGGTGTTGACCTGGGTGATCCAGGCGGGTCGGGCGCCTTGCCGGCGTGCTTGTGCGCTGGGGTTCACCACGACGACGTTCGACAGATCGCATGCCCAGAGGCAGTCGACGCGCAGCAGTTGGACACTCGGACCGGTCGTGTGTTCGAGAATCTCGGCAATGCCGTCGTGATCAACTTCGGGATGCTTGCGTGCGGTTCCGCAGCAGCAGCCCCGGCACATTCTGATCCGCGGCCCGGGGCCCCCGAGTTCGGGTAGCTCCGGCATTGGTGCTGTGCTCACGCCGGCGGCTCAGACCTCAGCGACCGAGGCCGGCTGCAAGTGTCGACGCCGTCCGATTCGCATTGGCGTGGGCGGGGACGTGCGGGTAACCACTTGGGAAGGCGTGAGGTAGGCGAACACGGCGCCGAGAACGAGCCACATCAGTCCGAGCTGCGTCAGCGATCCGACCCGGAATTCCCACACCAGGTCGGCCGGAACGTTGGCCGGCACCGGATCCGCAGCGTTGGGAAGGGCCCAGACCAGGACCAACGACCCGACGATCCCCAGAGCCGTGGCAGCAACTGCCCGCGACCTGGGCGCGAGTTCCTTCGCGCGTGCGAGAGCCGTGACGATCGTTGTCAGCGCGACAGCGCACACGATCGTCCCGAGGTAGGTGACCGCCCGGAGGCTGACGGTCGCGGGATCACCGACCGCGGGCGGGTTCGCCGGCACGATGATTGCCGGGGCAAGCGTGAACGCGACGAATCCGAGGCCGGCGAGCGTCATCGCCGAGCCCGCTGGGGACTTGCCCGGGAGCCTCGTGCCGAGGACCCGGTGGGCCAGCGCGAATGCGATGCCGATCAGGATCCCGACCAGCAGGACCGTGACCAGCGCGAAGACGACTTGTTCGTCTCGCGGCACCAGTGCATCTGCCGCAAGACCATGGCTGCCTGCGTGATCACCGCCGGCAGCATGGCTGTGACCGCCGGCTTCCCCCGCAGGTCCCCCGGCTTCCTCGATGGCTATCGCGGCGCGAATCGAAGGCTCGACGAGCCAGTACAACGCAGTGGCCCCCACACCGCCGGCTGCGGCGCCCGCGACAGCGCCGTGGCCGACAGTGCGACCGAGTGTTCTAGAGACCATCGGAGACCCACTCCCTCATCAGTGACACGGGACGCCGAGGGCGTGCCGCGCGTCGTGGGTGGCCTCATGGAGATAGTTGGCGGCCTCGGGTGAGATGAGCAGCCCGTTCTCCTGGAGGAGGAACAGGACGCTCAACAACGCGTACACGGCGAGCGCGACGCTGAGGGCGGTGGTCGGAAACTTGTTGCTCGCGACTGCGGTGTTGCTCAGTGCCATGAGTGTGTCCCTTCGGATCAGACGTGAACGGTGCGCGCGAGATCGACGGCGATCGGTTCGGTGTGCGCTTCGTGGTGGTTGCGGTTGGGCGGCAGTGCCAGGAGCTCTTGGGTCTGCAGGTCGACCTCGGTCCGACTCAGCAGGCCGGCGTCCGCCAGGACCGCCTCCAGCGCCGCGACCCAGTGCTGGTAGTACGACCACGGGCTCTCACCGGCATCGGGGTTGGCTGTCTGCCAGTCCTGGATGGATGCGATCAGGGCCTTCTGGAACTCCGACCAGTCGAACTTGAGCTCCTGATGGGCCGCGACGGCCATGGCGAATGCCCGGATCTCCCACGGGTGTTGGAACCCCATCTGGTCGGGATCTCCACCGGGCATTCCACAGACCAGGTTTTCGATCTCTCGACGCGCTTCACCCAGCTCTGCCGCGCTGGAACCCGGCGAGGGCAGGGTGGTCCGACTGGTCATGATGCGACCACGCCGACAGGACCGACGCCGATCATCGAGTCGCGCGTGACCAGAGGCAGGAGCTGCTCTTCCGTCCATCCCTCGGTGCCGGCCGGACGCTGCGGGAGAACCCAGTAGCGCATCTCGCTACTGGAGTCCCACACGCGTACCTCGACGCCGTCAGGCACCGTGAAGTTGAACGACTCGCGCAAGACCTGACGCGGCTCCCGGCTGATCGCCGCCCGGTACTGCGGATCCTTGTACCAGTTCGGCGGAAGCCCGAGCACCGGCCACGGATAGCAGGAACACAAGGTGCAGACGATGACGTTGTGTACACCCTCGGTGTTCTCCAGCACGACCATGTCCTCGCCCTGCAGGCCGCCGATACCGAGCTCCTGGCACGCCTCGGTGGCGTCTTCGATGAGCCGGGCCTTGAAGTCGGCGTCACTCCAGGCCTTCGCGACCACCTTCGCGCCGAGCTGCGGCCCTACCTCGTTCTCGTAGATCTCGACCATGCGGTCGATGGCCGGGGTGGTCATGACGCCTTGCTCGATGAGCATCGATTCCAGCGCCTTGACTCGGGCAGCGATCTCTTCCTGGGTGCGAATCTTGGCGCTCATGCGTGCGCTCCTTCGGGGGCCGTCGCGGAGGGTTCGGGGGAAGCGAGCTCGATGTAGGGGTCCCAGACGTCGAAGTAGACCGATCCGTTGGGCTCGGCGTGCTCGGCGCCCCACAGCTCCGAGTTGGTGAACCTGACCGTGTAGACGTGCTCGGGGTTCTCGCCGAGTCCGTTGCCGGCGCTGTCGGGGTAGATGAAAACTCCGTGGGCCCTCACGATCTCCCCGACGGCACCGCGGATGTACCTGGCGCGGCGGGTGTGCCCCTTGGGGGCCGAGCGGTCGACCCGGACGATGTCGCCGGCCTTGAACCGCGCGACCTTGTCCGACTCCCGCTTGGCGGATGCGCCCACCGGGACGACCGCCTCGACGAACGCCAGCAGTTCAGGGTCGTCCGCGTGCTCGGGGAGCGGAGCATCGGGGTTTGCGAGGTAGTACTCGGTGCGTCGGTCGAGCTCAACCATGTCGAGCTTGCCGAGCTGCTCGCCGAAGTGCTCGATGGTGTGGACCCAGTGCTCGTAGTAGGGCGACTTCAAGTAGACGGCCGGGTCGATGAGTTCGATGCCGTGGCGGAACTGGTCGACGCCGAAGAAGCCGGCTCGGAAGCACATGGCGAACATCGGGAAGACGGCCTTCTCCCACTCGGCGCGGAAGACCGGCTCCTCCTCGGGAACGATGACCGGACCGACACCGTCGGTGCCGGCGAGGTCGAACACTCCATTCATGCGGTGAGCTCCTTCTGGTGCTGGGGGGCGGTGAGCGTTCCGAGCGCGCGCTCGAAGGCATGGGCAGCACGCAGCACGCCCGCGTCGTCGTACTTCTTGCCGACGACCATCAGGCCGACGGGCAGGCCGTCGGAGAGACCTGCGGGAATGGAGCAGGCCGGGTGCCCGGTCACGTTGAGCGGGGCGGTGTTGGACACCATCTCCAGAGCTCGAGCGATGACTTCGCCGACCGGTGCGTCCGGCGGCGGGATCAGACTCGCGGTGATCGGGAGCGTAGGCATCACCAGGACGTCGTAGGACTCGAGTACCGCGTCGTAGGCGGCCGCGAGCGTACCCTCCAGGTTTCGGGCCTTGGCGTAACTGGCGCCGTAACCGTTGCGAAGCGCGTAGGTGCCGCCGAGGGCGACCAGCTTGACCGTCTCGGAGAACGCCGAGGGATCGTGTCGCCACCGCCGTCCGTAGTAAGCCATCTGGTCGGGGTCGTAGGTGCCCTTCCAGTTCAGGCCGTAGGCGTTGCCCTGCACCATCTGCCATGTGGCACCCTCCACGGAGATGACGTCCCAGATCGCAGCACCGTGCTTGTGCCAGGGGATCGACACGTCCTCGGCCACGTGGCCCGCCGCGGTCAGGCTTTCGATGGCCTGCCTGACGACGGCGTTCACACCGGGGTCGGAGTTGGCCTGGTCGAAGCCCTCGGTGACGACACCGATGCGCAGACCGTGGTCGAGCTGATCGAGTTCGGTGACGTAGTCCTTCCCGGTGACGCCGGTCGGCTGGCGGGGGTCCTTGCCGTCGGCGCCCGCGATCACGGTCAGCATCGCGGCGGCGTCGGCGACGGTGGGTGCGATGGGTCCGAGATGGTCAATGGACTGCTCGATCGGGAACGCGCCGGTATACGGCACCAGCCCGAAAGTCGGCTTGTGGCCCACAACCCCGCAGAAGGACGCTGGTATCCGGATCGAACCGCCCTGGTCGCCGCCGATCGCGAGGTCGACAGCGCCCGAGGCGATCAGGGTCGCACTGCCGCTGGACGAGCCGCCGCTCGTGCGGTCGCGGTCCCACGGGTTGCGGACCGGGCCGGTCTTGGACGTGTGTGAGGCCCCGGAGAAGCAGAGGTCCTCGCAGACCGCCTTTCCGGCGATGGTCGCGCCTGCGGCGAGCAGACGCGTGACGACGGTGGCGTCTGCGTTGGGGACGAAGCCCCGGACCGTCTCGGACCCGTTCATCAGGGGGATGCCGGCGACGGCGACGTTGTCCTTGATCGCGACGCGTCGGCCGGCCAGCGGGCCGTCAGCGCGATCGGCGATTTGGGTGGTCACGTACCAGGCACCGAGCGGATTGTCAGCCGGCTCGGACCACTCACGCGTCGGGACGGTCGGTGCCGCCTCATGGTCGTAGAGGTCGTCAACGACCGCCCACGAGCCAAGCAACCCCGAGGTTGCCCCGTGGTAGACGTCCAGATCCTCCGCGGTGATGCCGAGCCGCAACTCATCCGCGAGATCCTCGACGACGGCTCGCGATGGAAGCTCCATGTCAATCCTCCTATGTGTGAAATCGGGTCGACACACGCACGGGTGACACCGCCAGGCCGAACCCAGTGGGCCACCGAAGTGGCGCGGACCGGGCTGTAGCGGCGGCGAGCAGACCGCGGTCGAGGACCGCCGGTAGAACACCACTCGTGACGAGTGCCGCCAGCTTCCCGAGGGCTGCGTTCCCTTCCGATGGCTCAGGCGGCCCTGAGCTGACGCCGTATTGCGCGAAAGGCATCGTGGTGGCGCCTTCCGGGCAGGTCGTGCACCACGCCTTGGAACGTGGCCCCTCGGACGCTGACGCGGATGCACTGGGGAATGGTGGTCGCCTCCTGGTGAGGTTTCTCCGAGAGAACCGGGACATTAGTGGTCGTGCAGTGAAACTTCTTGACCCCGGGAGACACCCCCTTGACCGTCCGTGCCATCCGCCGGGAGCCGCGGAAGGAGCTGGTCAATCGCCCTTGGCGGGTCTATCGTGCGGCTCCATGGAGGACATCGCGTTCGCTGCAGGAGGCGCCTGGATAAGCGAAGTGCGCACCGTCAGCGCGTGGAAGGACACCATCTGTGACCACTTCGTCTCACTCCACATAGCACCGCACGCACCCCGGGAGTTCGTCGGCACAGTCGAGACGCGACGGCTGGGTCACATGACTGCCTCGTCGGTGGTCTCGACACCTCAGACCTTCACCCGCACGCCCAACCTGTTCTCAAGGGACGGCCGGCATCTCCTGCAGGTCGGGCTGGTCACTCAGGGCCACGGCGTGCTCGTCCAGGACGGACGTACCTGCGTCCTCTCCGCCGGCGACTTCGCCGTCTACGAGACCGCCAGGCCCTTCACGTGGGCGATGACCGGTGATTGGCGGCTTCTCGTTTACACCTGGCCCCGTGACGCGGTCGTCCTCTCAGAGCCGGAGAGCCAGCGGGTCACCGCGACAACGATCTCCTCCCAGACCGGCGTCGGCCGCTTCCTTTCACCGGCCCTCCGAGAACTCGTGCACTCGTCCGACCCGCTCTCGGCAGCCACCGCCGTCCGGGTCGCCGACCAGGTCGCCGAACTCACCGTGACGGCTGCCCTGGAGGCAGCCCGGCCCGACGAGGTCATCCCCGAAAACGACAAGTTCAAGCGAATCCAGCTCTTCATCGAGGACAATCTCGGCGACCCCGGCCTGACGCCCCAGATGATCGCCCAGCAGTTTTACCTGTCCCCTCGGACGCTGCATCGGCTCTTCGCCCGACGAGGACTCACCGCCGCCGGCTGGGTCCGAACCCGTCGGCTGGCGGCTTGCCGTCGAGCCCTCGTGGGAGAGCCTCGGGTCCCGATCACCGACATCGCGAGCCGCTACGGTTTCAGCAACCCGGAGGTATTCAGCAGAACCTTTGCGGCAACCTTCGGGACCAGTCCGAGCCACTACCGCAGGCCCCACCTGGGCTGAGCCTGCTGGCCATGCGGCGGGCGACTTTATCGCGGTCGGCCTCCGACGCGGGATCCCAGGAGGCAGGCAGGCGGTTGCCGTCCTCGCCGAGGCGGGCCGCCATCGGCTCCACCGACTCGCGCCGCCCGTCCATTTCTCACGGCTGACCCTGGCAGCAGCCGACGGCAGCCCACCCCATCGCCCTCCCCGACTGCTCCCGCGGTGGAGCCCGCACGCTGCACCGTTGCCTGCCTACACCCGCAGTGATCCCAGGATGACTTCGTCGATATCCGAGTCGTGGACCCGTATAGAGGCTTGGCTCGCCCAGCACACGCCTCGTACGTTTGCTGCTCTTGGCCCGCCGACGGAGCGCTCGGCAATTGCCGTGGCCGAACAGGCCATCGGTCAGCCGTTCCCCGAGCCCTTGGTGGAGTCCTTGCTGCGGCACAACGGCATGGGCCACTGCGACCTGCTGCCGCCGTTCTGGTCTTTGCTTGAGGTGCAGAGCATCACCAGTGTCTGGCAGACACGTATGAAGCTCTACGGAGATGAGCTGGCGGGAGCGGAGGAAGGCGGCCCGGACGGGGAATACGGGCCGTGGTGGGTCCCCTTCGCCTTTGACGGTGCAGGGGATTACCTCATCATCGATCAGCGTCTCTATCGTCGCCGCGGAAGGATCGGCAGGGCCGATCATGAAACAGGATGCTCCTTTTCGCGCCACCCCATGGGGCGTCGCTCACGGCTCTCCTGGATGCGACAGCCACGGCTCTGGAGACCTGCGAGGCGGCGGACGGTCACCTGCCTGTCGCAGTCGACGAGGATGAACTGGACTGGGACTTCTGATGCTCAGGCCGCTGCGACGGCCTGGGGGCGGGAGGACCACAAACCCCTTCGCGCCCTTGGCCCTGCTCACCGTTTTGATCGTCAGGTGGAGGAAGGACTTGGTCCAGTCAACGAGCGGGCCGGCGTAGGCCAAGTCGGCCCAGACAATGGCGATTTCGGGATGCACCAGCCGTAGCCGAAAGAGGGCTTCGAGGAATATCGATTTCGGCACATGGGCCCGGGCTACCTCAAGGGCAGGTGCTCAGGACTGGGCGGGAGGATTCACCACCGGGACGCCCAGCAGCTTCGCCACAGCGACCACCCCCGGTGCCACAGTCTCAGGGAGTCCATCCAGCTGCGGCCAGACCCCCGCGACGGGCAACTGGTCG
>NZ_VWMY01000149.1:462-839 GCF_008905045.1 Streptomyces albicerus | reverse complement strand
CACCACCGGGACGCCCAGCAGCTTCGCCACAGCGACCACCCCCGGTGCCACAGTCTCAGGGAGTCCATCCAGCTGCGGCCAGACCCCCATGACGGGCAACTGATCAGACTGGGGGGAGGGCTGGTCGGCGGCCTGGGCGGCGGTGGGGGTGGCGACGGAAGCCAGCGCGAGTGCGCCGACGGTCAGCATTCGGTGCATTTTCATGCTGTGGGAACGATCATCGAAATGGTCGGTCACGCCCACCGTGCCACATTTCAGCAGCTCAGAGTATTTCGTCCCCGAGACCTTATGTCTGTCCCTGGGCTTCAGGCGCTTTGCGGGAGACTGGCCGCCAGCGGGTGGGCTCTGCGGCTGGCCAGATCGGGCATCGAGGCAGC
>NZ_VWMY01000149.1:0-452 GCF_008905045.1 Streptomyces albicerus | reverse complement strand
GGGAACGATCATCGAAATGGTCGGTCACGCCCACCGTGCCACATTTCAGCAGCTCAGAGTATTTCGTCCCCGAGACCTTATGTCTGTCTCTGGGCTTCAGGCGCTTTGCGGGAGACTGGCCGCCAGCGGGTGGGCTCGGCGGCTGGCGAGATCGGGCATTGAGGCAGTCGGTGGGAAGAGTTGGCGGCTGAGTTCCTCGAGCAGCGGGTCCGAGTCTGCAGGGTCGATGGCAGGAGCGGGTTCGTTGCGTCTGAGGAATCGTGTGCGGCAACTGCCTGGTTGGAGCGGTTCCTCCGCCGTTGGTAGATGTTCTGGGAGGCAGGCTCTGCCCTTGTACATGCTCGGGAGGGGCCTCGTACAGGCCAGCGGCAGGTAGGAAGGGCGGCGGACCCGGGGTGTGGTGGAAGCAGAGAACGGCCTTGACCGCTTCACGCCGTGCGGCGGAGAAGGGA
>NZ_VWMY01000148.1 GCF_008905045.1 Streptomyces albicerus | reverse complement strand
AAGCTTCGGGCCCCGACGAGGAACTGACGCACCAGCAGCAGAAGTCACGCAACTACTAACGATCAACTACTGGCGCAGGACACTAGCGGGCCAACAGGTTCCAGACGGAGCCGAACCACGCCTGGCTACTGGCGACGAAGACTGAGCCGGTCGAGTCCGGGTCGTCGTCCGTGACGTGGTGTGTAAGGGGCGCGCCGAGACCGAGCACGTCAAGGGCCTCGATCTCCTTGCCGTCCTCCAGGACAATGTGACGTTCCGTCACCTCATACGGGCCGTGCAGCGCTTCTGTGCCGTTGAGCAGGTAGAGCTTGAATGCCGGAGTCAGCTGTGCGTGGCGAATCCGGAAGTCCACTTGCGGAACGAGGCCCTTGACCTGCAGCTTCTGGAGGGCGTACCGCAGCGACGACGTGTGCCGGCGAGTGATGGACAGCAGGCGTTCCCGCATCTGCGGGTCGCTCGGGTCGTCCTTGGCCCGGGGATACGGCAGGTCCAGGTCTTCGGCCGGCAGCAGCATGCGCAGGGCGATGCGCTCCGTGGCGATCTCACCGGCCCGGATCCGCTCCGCCTGCACCCGGATGTGGGCATCCAGAGACTCCGCCGTCAACGTGTAGACGTCCAGGGCGACTTCGGGCTTCTCGAAGGCTTCGCCGATGATCGACCCCAGCGTCACGGCCCGGCCGCGCATCGGCGTTCTCGGCGTCAGGGGCTGGATACGCTGCGTTCTGATCACCTGTGTGCCGCTGCCCAGACGTGATTCGATCCAGCCCTCGTCGGCCAATTCCCTCAATACCCGCTGCACGGTGTCCCGGGAGGTCCCGAACTCCTCGGCCAGTACTCGTTGAGGCGGCAGGTGGCTTCCCAGGCGATAGACCCCGTCGGCAATCCGAGCACGCAGCGCTTCTGATACCCGCCGGAACTCCGTGCCGCCACCGTCATCGAACCTGACCACCGGACCTTCAGTCCTTCCCCCTGAGCAACTTCAACACCGGGTACCACGACCCCACCACATGCTCAACCTCCGCCGCCCGCAGGATCTTCATCTTCCGCTCGTTACGCGCGTAGCCCAAGAAAGGCACCCCAGCACGCTGCGCGGCTTGGAAGTCGGTGTCGGCGTCTCCGATCATCAACGCCTCGGGCGGCTTGACCCCCATGGCGCTCAACGCGCGCTTCAGACAGTGAGGATGCGGCTTCAGAAGCGAGAGGTCCTGGGTGCGGCCGTAGATGTGCGGTGCGAAGCAGTCCATCAGTCCACGGGTGGCCAGGTAACGCGCCACCGTCTGCGGCGAGTTGTTGCTCGCGATGGCCAACCGTGCACCCATCGCGTGCCACGTCCTGATCAGTGGATCCACATATGCAGTGGGATACGCCGAGCCCACAGCCTTCAGCTCCTGCAGGGTGAGCCGTTCCTCCAGCTCGATCACCAGGTCACTGCCCGGATGACGGCGATCGACAGCGCGCAGCACGACATGCGGATCGGGTGCGGCCCGCTCCTTCTCGGTGAGGAGGCCGTGCAACCCCCTTTCCTCAAGCCACCGCACCTGCTCCACCGCTATGTTCTCCGCCTTGTGCCCCGCGAACAACCGACAGATGGGCCCGTCGAAGTCGAAGAGCACGACACGCGCCCTCGAGATCAGTCCCCGCAGTCGCTCAGTCTCTTCTGCCACCGGTTCAGTCTGCGCCGCATCACTCGCCGTATCACTAGTCACTAGGAGAGTGTCAGGTCCGTCGTGATGGTTTCCCAGAGGGCGTCGAACCACTTCTGGGATTGCTCGACGAAGGCGGCGTCGCGCTGGCCCGTCCGCTGTTCGAAGGAGAACAAGAGGGACTTGGAGCCCAGGGCGTCGTACATGTCGAGCATGCCGCTGTCCCCGGCCTCCTCTCGCCTGGTGATCATGTAGTACGCGATTAAGGCCTCGACTCCGTTGAGCAGGTACAGCTTCACGGGGGGTGTGAACGGCAGGGCGCGGAACGTCACTCGGACGTCGATGCCGTGGGACGAGCGCAGGGCCTGGAGGTTGTGGCGCAGGACGTGGCCCTGGGCATTGCGCTGCTCCAGCCAGCGTCTGTGGACCGGATCGTCGGCTCCCTGTGCCTCGACGGACACGGGGAAGGCGAGATTGATGTCCCGGGAGGGCAGGAGGATGCGGACGTCGATCGACTCCGGGCGGATCTTGCCCTCGTGGATCAGGCGAACCGGTTCCCCGAGCGCCAGCATCAGGGTCTCGGCGGTGAGGCAGGCCGCGTCGACGCGTACATGCGGTGCGGTGAACGCCTCCACCAGCCGCGGTGCCAACCCCACCATCGTCGTCTGAGGCTCGTCCCGCGTGGGTGCGACCTCCGCGATCCTCGGCGGACTTCCCTTGCTGACGTTGCTCAGCAGCCCGTCCTCCTGGAGTGCCCGCAGGGCCTGGCGGACCGTGCCGCGTTCCACGCCGAACTCGTCGGCGAGTTCGGCCTGGGTGGGCAGGCGGTCGCCGGCGCGCAGTTCACCCGCGCGGATGCGGTCCCGCAGGATGTCGGCGATCTCCTGGGGCGAGAGCCTTCTGCTGCCGTTCACTGCCACGTTCTCCTGGGTCACGACCAAACGCTACAACTTCGATCCATCTAAGGGGAGTTGTTTGAAAGTTGTTTTGAAGTAGGGACCAACTGGGGATAACTTAACCATAGTTGGCAACCAACTTGGTGAAGATGGCGGAGGTTTTGCCTCCTCCTGCAAGTAGTTGGCAGCTGGGAAGGCTCCGCGCCTCTCCGGCACCGTCCCGCACTTCCGCACCACGGCGCTCCCCCAGGCACCATCGCGCTCCTCCCGCCCGTCCCCGCAAGACCCCGAAGGAGGATCCACCATGCCCGCCATAGCCTTCCTCGCCGCCGTCTTCGTCGTCGGCTTCGAGCAGTTCGTCGAGTTGCGGTACGGCCCGAGCGGGGTCGTCGGGCTCCTGCTGCTCACCATCGGCATCAAGGCGAAGAGCCCGACCTGCAGCTCGATCGGTGCCGTCGTCCTCGCCCTGATGGTCTCCGGGCCCGCCCTATGACCTGCGAGGACGACACACCAGAAGATCCGGTACCGACCCCCGTGGGAGACCTCAGCCCGTGAGCACCAGCTCCGAGCTGATGGTCTCCCACAGTGCGTTGAACCACAGATGCGACTGCTCCACGAACGTCGTGTCCCGCAGACTGTCCCGGTCCCGCTGCTCGAAGGGGAACAGCATCGACTGGGTCCCCTCCGCGTCGTACATCTCCAGGTACTCGTGATCGATCTCCTCGCCGCGCCGCGTCAGCGTGTAGTACGCGAAGAGCGCCTCCGACTCGTTGAGCAGGTACAACTTCACGGGCGGAGTGAACGGCAGAGCCCGGAAGGTGACGTGTACGTCGATGCCGTGCGTGGCCCGCAGCGCCAGCAGGTTGTGCTTCAGGACCTGGCCCTGGGCGTTGCGGTGGGCCAGCCAGCGGCGCTGCAGCCGGTCGTCGGCCGTGTCGTCCACCGGCGCCGGGAAAGCGAGGTCGATATCGCTCGACGGCAGGAGCACCCGGACGTCGACCCTGGCTGGTTTTAGTCGGCCCTCGTGGATGAGACGCAGCGGCTCGCCCATCGCGAGAGTGAGGGAGACCGCCGTCAGACACAGGGCGTCTATCTCCACGTGAGGGACCGAGAAGGCGGCCGTGATCCGCGGCGCGAGCGCCACCATGGTGGGCTGCGGCTGGGCTTCCGGCCCGGTCAGAGCCTTTCCCACATTCGGGGCGACGGTCGCCGGGCTCCCTTTGGACACGTTGGACAACAGGTGTTCCGACTGCAGGATGCGCAGCGCCTGCCGTACGGCCCCACGCTCTACGCCGAACTCGTCGGCCAACTGGGCCTGCGTGGGCATGCGCTGCCCAGGCCGCAGCTCACCGGAGCTGATCCGGCTGCGCAACTCGTCGGCCACCTCTCGGTGTGACCTCTGTGGCCGCTGTGACCTCTTCCGCCCATTGACGGGGACGTGTTCCGGGTCCACAACCAAACACTACAACTTCGCGCCATCTTTTGGCAGTTGCCGGGAAGGTGGTTATGAGACGCTTCCAAGCGGAGATAAGTCCAGTGAAGTTGGTCACCAACTTGAGCAACATGGTCAAACTTCCCAGGGGTTGGCCGCCAGAGTCGTAACTGTCGACCAGGCGGACGGTCCCAGCGGGGGTCCGCCTCCCCGTCCCGAAGGAGGGACCGCATGCCGCTCATCGCCACCATCGTCGTCGCCGCCCTCGCCATCGCTGTCGAGCAGCTTCTCCAGGTGAAGTTCGGACTGATGGGCCTCATCGCCTTCGTCACGCTGGCCATCGGCATCAAGGCAAAGAACTCCACGATCGGCGGCATCGGGGCTGTGATCCTCGTCGTGCTGCTCGCCCAGAACGGCTGATCGGGCGCCACCGTCCGGCAGTCCGGCTGACCGGGCTCCCTTCCGGAGGGGAGCCGGGAGCCCGGTCAGTCCGCACCATCGCGGATCGGTTCGACATCCGCGGAAAAACAACTGAATCGCTACGGATCACAACTGAACAGCACTGACAGCACTGAACAGCTACGGATCAACGCAACAGATGCCGCCAACATGGACGGAGGGCAGGACCCGACAGAGGCCAAGAGGCCAAGAGGCCAACAGGCCAACAGGCCAACAGGTCAGAAGATGTCCGGGCACCACGGTCGCCTGGACGTGCGCAGCAGGGCGTCGGCCTCGGAGGCGGCGCCCGCTCGTTCTTCCCGCACCCTCCCCAGCGCCGCGAGCCGCACCGCCGACTCGTCCCCGAGCCACAGCGTCCCCAACTCACCCACATCCAGTGTGAGTTCAGCGTCCTCGGTGGTCGGCGCACAGGACGCACCGTCCGGCGCCGCCTCCAGCCGGTATCGCCCGGCGGACAGCCCGTCCCGGTCCGTGACCTCCAGAACCAAGGTCCCGGACCTCCCGTATGTGCGGGCTTCCATGGCCCGTACGACGTCCAGGATCCGCACCCACAGCCAGTCGGCCTGCGTAGTGATCCGCGCCGCCCGCGGGTCCGGCAGCAGATGCGGCAGCAGGTCGTCCGGTGCCCGCCAGCCCGTCCTGACCTTCGTGACCCAGTCGACCGAGCACACGTACCACCACAGGGCGCGCTCGGCGGCCGGCGAGACCGCGATCATGTCCTTGACCTTCGCGGTCTCGAGCGGTTGCTTCGCGTCTCCCCAGTGCTCGTCCACCGTGTACGCGAGCAGTCCCTCGGCCTGTCCCTGCGCGTTGCGGTACACGGCGTAGAAAGGCTCGGTCCACTGGGCCCGGTCCAGCACCAGCACCCCCGTGCTGACCTGCCACCAGCGTTCGCTCCGGTCGATCGCGCCCGGCTGCGCCCGCCTGAGCCGTTCGTGCAGCTCCGGTCCGATCTTCCGTACGTCGTCGCCGTCCACGAGGTCGATGCGCGCGCCGTCGTCCGGGCCCGCCCACCTGGGGTCGAGTCCCGCCCGTGGTACGTCGATCGTCCACTCGGCGGCCGTCGTGGCCCGCCCGAAGCCGTACCGTCCGTAGATCGGGTACTCCGCGGCGATCAGTGTCGCCACGACGTCCCCCCGGTCCTTCGCGGCCGCCAGGTCCTGGGCCATCATGCGCGTGAGGATTCCTCGTCGGCGGTGCGTCGAGGTGACGGTCACGTTCGAGATCGCGTCGGCCGTCACGGGTGTGCCGCCCACCGCCGTGAGCTCCTGCGTGAACGAACGGAACGTCGCCACGCAGCGGTCGCCGTCGAACGCGCCCAGGGTTCGCTCCGGCACGATGTACGTGGTTCGGTCCGCCACCTCCGCGTCCGAGGCGCTCGGTGGCCGCAGGAACCCGGTGTTCAGGGCGCGGATCCACTCCGGGATCTCGTCCTCGTGGATGGGGCGTATGTCGATGTCCTGGCGCCGGCTCATGGCGCCACGCTAGGCATACGGTCCGGGGGGTGTCGCGTGGATTTCCGCTTCCCCAACCCCACCCCTTCCCGAAGCCGGGGGCTTCGCCCCCAGACCCCCGAGGCCCGTATCTCCGCCGCGGGCCCTCCTGGGTTGCTCGCGCCCACGCGGCGGAGCCGCAAATGTCACAGTCCCGCGCCCCTTACGGGGCGCCCCACACAGGGTCGCGGGGCACTGCGCGACCAGCCACAACCGACCAGCACCAGCACCCCACCCCAAGCGCCGTCACATGAGCAGGTCGTCCACCTGTGCCTCGCCCTCGCGGTACCGGCGAGCGATCTCCGCGCTGCAGTCGTCAGCCGTCCGCTGCAGCTGCTGCCGGCGCCGCGAGACCTGCTGCTCGTACCGTACGAGCCGCCCCATCGCGGTGTTCAGCTCCAGATCCGTACGCGCCTGGAGGTCGGACAGCTCGACCTCGGCGAGCATCTCCGCGGCCAGCCGTCGGTACTCCTCGCCGTGCGGCGTGCCCACGGTCACGTGTCGCGCGGACGACCGCTGTCGCGCGGGCGCGTCCGTCAGGATCTCCGACAGGCGCTCGACGACGGACGACTCCTCGGCGATCTTCGCCTCGCGGCCCCGCCGGGGGGCACCCCGGCGCCCCAGCTCGGCCCGCAGGATGTCGATCCGCCCCTGGAGCAGCCGCCGCAGATAACTCAGATCGGCCTCGTCCCGCTGCGCTTCCCTCCGCAGCGTGCGCAGCTCGGGCAGCCGCAGGACACCCAGTTCGGGCTCGGGCGGTGACTCCGGCATGGGACCGTCCGGACTGTCCGTTCGCTGCGTGGGCGGCCGCGCGGCGACGGGGCGCACCGGCGCCGTCGACGATGACGGCGGCTCCCCCCTGATCAGTGAAACAACCCCGGGTGACTGCCCCGTACTCGATGTGCTCATGTGCCTCAACCGTCCCCTCGACCGGCGTGTGTGAGCATCGTGCCACCCCAAGTGGCCGCTATGTGACCGAGTGCCCCCGATCAGCCCCAGATGGGGGGTTAAGGATCAATAAGAAAGACCCCGTACGGAGGTCGACACCGAGGTCAACCGACGCACGGCATGATGGTCCGTATGCGTGCGGTGGTGCAGAGAGTGGACGGTGCGAGTGTCGTCGTCGAGGGTGAGACCGTCGGGGAGATCACCGGCGAGGGACTGTGTGTCCTCGTCGGGGTGACCCATGAGGACACGAAGGAGAAGGCGGCCCAACTGGCCCGCAAACTCTGGTCGATTCGGATGCTGGCCGACGAGAAGTCGTGCTCCGACATCGACGCGCCGCTCCTCGTCATCAGTCAGTTCACGCTCTACGGAGACGCCCGCAAGGGCCGCCGCCCCACCTGGAACGCGGCCGCCCCCGGCGACGTGGCCGAGCCCCTCGTGGACGAGGTCGTGGCCCAACTCCGTTCGCTGGGCGCGACGGTGGCGACGGGCCGGTTCGGCGCGAAGATGCGCGTCTCGCTGACGAACGACGGCCCGTTCACCGTCCTGCTGGAGATCTAGGACCGGTCCGGATCATGCCGTCCAGGCCTTGACCGGTCCGGCGGATCATGCCGGACCGGCCCTGAGCGCTACGGCTCGACCACGACCTCCTGTGCGGCGGCCGTCTTGTCGGCCACCAGCCGCGCGTCCAACGGCACGTTCCGCTTCACCAGGGCCAGGGCGATCGGGCCCAGCTCGTGGTGGCGTACCGACGTCGTGATGAAGCCGATCTTGCGGCCGTCGGGGCCCTCGTCCGCGAGGCGGAGCTCCGTGCCGTGCGGGGGCAGATGGACCTCGCTGCCGTCCAGGTGCAGGAAGACGAGCCGGCGCGGGGGCTTGCCCAGGTTCTGGACGCGGGCGACGGTCTCCTGGCCGCGGTAGCAGCCCTTCTCCAGATGCACGGCGCTGCCGATCCAGCCCAGCTCGTGCGGGATGGTCCGGTGGTCGGTCTCGAAGCCGAGCCGCGGCTGGTGGTGCTCGACGCGCAGCGCCTCGTAGGCGAGCAGCCCGACCGCCGGGCCGTGCTTCGCGGCACCCTCGTCGTTCGTCGCGTACGACTCCAGGTCCGTACGCGGCAGGAACAGATCACGCCCGTACGGCGTCTCGCGTACGACGACACCCTCCGGGACCTCGGCGATGGAACCGGCCGGCAGGTGCACGATCGCGAACTCGGCCGTGCGGTCGGCGACTTCGACCCGGTAGAAGAACTTCATCGACTCCAGGTATGCGATCAGCGCGTCCTGGGTGTCGGGTTCCACGTGGGCCCAGGTGGTGGTCCCGTCGTCGACGAGATACAGCGCGTGCTCGATGTGACCGTGCGCGGAGAGGATCAGCGCCTCGGTGGCGCGGCCCGTCGGGAGGTCGCTCACGTGCTGGGTGAGCAGCAGGTGCAGCCAGCTGAGGCGGTCGTCGCCGGTGACGCTGACGATCCCGCGGTGCGAGAGGTCCACGAAGCCGGTGCCGTCGGCGAAGGCACGCTGTTCTCGGAACAGGTCGCCGTAGTGGGCGGCGACGCCTTCGTCCACGCCCTCGGCGGGGACGGCACCGGGCAGGGACAGCAGAGGGCTCTTCATATCCACATAGCCTACGACCGAGTAGTTGCCGTTTTTATTTCTTGGCGCCCTGGGCGCCGGCGCCAGCGGCGGCACCAGCGGCGGCACCAGCCTTGGCCGCGCAGTCCTCGCAGCGGCCGAAGATCGCGAAGTGCTTCATATCGGTGACGAAGCCGAAGGTCTCGCGGAGCTTGGCGGTGAAGTCGGCAGCGACCTCGACGTCCGCCTCGATGACGTTCGTGCAGTCGCGGCAGACCAGGTGGAGGTGGTGATGCCGGTCCGCGAGGTGGTACGTGGGCGCCCCGTGCCCCAGGTGCGCGTGCGAGACGAGCCCGAGCTCCTCCAGGAGCTCAAGGGTCCGGTACACCGTGGAGATGTTGACCCCCGACGCCGTCTTCCGCACTTCCACGAGGATGTCGTCGGGGGTCGCGTGCTCAAGGGTGTCCACGGCTTCGAGCACAAGTTGCCGCTGCGGCGTCAGCCGGTAGCCGCGCTGCCGCAGATCGCTCTTCCAGTCAGTGCCTTCGGTGCTGCTTCCAGTGCTCACCACACCGGAAAGTCTAGAACTACTTGAAGAAAGCGATCCCGTCGTCAGGCATGTCGTCCGGGAGGGCCTTGGCCCAGCGCTCGACATCCTCCGGGCTGACGACCTTCTTGAGCTGGGCCGACATGTACGGGCGCAGCGGGACCTCGGGGGTCTGCTTCTCGCCGACCCACATGAGGTCGCTCTTCACATAGCCGTAGAGGCGCTTGCCGCCGCTGTACGGGCCCGAGGCGGCCGTCCGCGCGACCGCGTCCGTGACCAGGTCGATCTGCGGCTTCTGGGCGGCCAGCTCGCCGTACCAGACCTCGACGACGCCGTCGTCGCGGACCATCACGACCTCGACCTTGCGGTCCTTGTCGACGCGCCAGAAGCCGGACTCGGTCTCCAGCGGCCGCACCTTGTTGCCCTCGGAGTCGAGGACCCAGGTGTGCGACTGGTACTGGAGGAAGTCCCGGCCGTCGTGGGTGAAGCTGACTTCCTGGCCGAAGTTGCACTTCTCGGCGCCGGGGAAGTCATGGACGCCCGCACCGGTCCAGTCGCCGAGCAGGAAGGCGAGGGGGACGAGGTCCTTGTGCAGGTCGGACGGGATCTCGATCATGAGGTCGGCAGTTCCTTGATGGGGGTCAGCGCTGGCCCTGGTACAGCTTCTTCACGGCCAGCCCGGTGAAGGCGATGACGCCGACACAGACCAGGACCAGCAGAGCTTCGAAGACGTACTCAAGCACGGGGTGCTCCTCGGGGATGACGCGATGGCGGGCAGTACAGAGCCAGCGTCCACTGTAGTCGGGCCGGAACCGAAGCTCCCTATGAGGTAGGCCCTACCATTCGCCCCATGGCGAAGAAGCTCGTGATCAAGGTGACGGCGGGGGCGGACGCTCCCGAACGCTGCTCGCAGGCGTTCACGGTGGCGGCGGTCGCCGTGGCCAGTGGCGTGGACGTCTCGCTCTGGCTGACCGGCGAGTCCGCGTGGTTCGCGCTGCCGGGCCGCGCCGCCGAGTTCGAGCTGCCGCACGCGGCCCCGCTCCCGGACCTGCTCGACTCGCTCCTGGTCGGCGGCCGCGTCACCCTGTGCACGCAGTGCGCGGCCCGCCGTGACATCACGGAGAAGGACGTCATCGAGGGCGTACGGATCGCGGGCGCGCAGGTCTTCGTCCAGGAGGCACTGGCCGACGAGACCCAGGCGCTCGTCTACTGACGGTTCTGAGACCTCTGAGAGCCGAGGCGGCCTGCTCCGGTACCGAGACGTCCTACTCCGGTGCTGAGGCGTCCTGCTCCGGCGTCTCCACCCAGAGGCAGAAGGGGTGCCCGGAGGGGTCCAGCAGCACGCGTACGTCGTCCTGCGGCTGGTAGTCCGCGACTGTGGCGCCCTCGGCGACGGCACGCGCGGTCTCGCCCGCCAGGTCGTCGACCTGGATGTCGAGGTGCAGCATCATCTGCTGGTCGCCGGGCTTCCTGGTCGGCCAGACGGGCGGGACGTACTCGGGCTCGGTCTCGAAGGAGAGCGCGATGCCCTCCTCGCCGGGCGGTGGTCCGATGAGCACCCAGTGGGGCTCCTCGCTGCGCACCTCGTACCCGAGCAGTCGCCTGTAGAAGCCGGCCAGCTCATGCGCGTCGTGCGCATCGAGCACGACGGTGGACACCTTCGTATGCGTACGCGTCATGGGCACTTTTTCTACTGGCGCCGCTTCTTGCCGTCCAGCTCGTCCCACCACTCGTCGGACTTGGGATCGCCGGACGGGTCGTCCCACCAGCGGTCGTCGGGGCCGCGCCGGTTGGCCACCATCGCCGCGAGCGGGGGAATCACCATCGCCACGACGCACATGCCGACGGCCACGGGGATCGACCAGAGCCGCACGACTCCCCAGGCCAGGACGAACAGCCCGATGCACGTGCCCATCATGGCGAAGTAGGCGTGGCGCCTTCGCGCGTACATACGTCCAGCGTAGATCCGGAAGGGGCCCTTCGGCGCACCCCCGTGCGGGGGTGCGCCGAAG
>NZ_VWMY01000147.1 GCF_008905045.1 Streptomyces albicerus | reverse complement strand
CGGCCCGGTGCGGACATGTCCGCACCGGGCCGCCCGTCATTCGTGGCATCCTCAGCCCGTTGGTCCCGGTTGGGGCTCGGGCTCCGGAACCGGGTCCGGGCCCGGGGGCTTCGGGACCGGGGACGGGGACGGCTCCGGGACCGGGTGGGGCTTCGGGCTCGGGATCGGGTCCGGTTCCGGGAAGGGTTCCGGGCGGTCGGGGCCCGGCTTCGTGGGGTCGGGGTACGGGTGCGTCATGGTGTCCTCCAGCCATCGGAACGTCGGCCCTGGACTTCTCCCACGCGTACCCGTGCCCCGCGCACCCACTCACCCCCTCGCGGGACGAAGGGGGGACCAGGTGGACCAGGCAGGTCTATGCCGCGCCCGCCGCGATCGCGCCCGCCGCCAGGCCCGGGCGCGGGCTCGACAGCACGGGCACGGCGGTCGTGGTCAGATGCTGGGCCGGGGTCATCGAAGCCTGGGCCAGGACGATCACGTCGGCGTCCGTGACGGTGTCGGCGGCGGCCGCGACCGCGCGTACGTAGGCGTCGGTGTCCCCCGCCGCGAAGTGGTCCCAGGCTCCGGTCACCAGCAGGGTGCGTACGTCCGCCGGGGACCCGGCACGGGCGGCCTCCTCCTCGACGAGGGCCACCGTCGGGCCCAGGGTGCTCTCCACCGTGGCGAGCACGACGATGCGCGGGCCGGCCGCCACCGCGGCGGCGGCCATCGGGCGGTCCACCCGCAGTACCGGCACCCCGGCGTCGGCCGCCTCGGCGACCGCGCCGATGGTGGAGCAGGTGCAGAGCACTGCTCCCGCGCCGTCGGCGACGGCCTTGTCGAGCGCCGTGCGCACGTCGTCCGCCACCGCCTCCGGTCCTTCCTCCCGGGCCCGCTCCAGGAGCTCCTCGGCCACGAAGTGCCGTAGTTCCAGGGCGGGATGGGCCTCGTCGCGCAGCGCGTCGAAGACGGGGACGTGGGCGGGTGACGTGTGCAGCAGGGCGAGCGGTCTCATCAGAAGCGTCCCGGGTGGGCCGCCAGCCATGCCTTCGCCGCGCGCAGCAGCTCGGGGTCGGCCGCCGGGGCTTCGTCCGGGTGGCGTTCGGCCCACTTGACGACGTACGGGCAGAGCGGGGCGACCGGTATGCCCTCGCGGGCGGCGATGGTGTAGAGCTCGCGGGCGAGGGAGCCCGCGATGCCTTTGCCCTCGTGGGCGGGCTCCACGATCGTGTGGACCGGGACGAGCGCACGGGCGGGGCTCTCGAGGACGAAGTACTCGATGTGGCCGACGACTTCGTCACCGGCGTATGCCTCCAGGCGGCCGCCCGCCCGGTCGTCGCGGATCGAGATCTCGTTCATGGACTCTCCTCGTGCGTCGGGTCAGGCCGTGACGGCCTGTGGGCTGCGCTCCTGGTCCGAGCCCGGTACCGGCTCCGACGGGTCCGCGCCGAGCGCCACGATCCGGTTGGCGCCGTCCACGTGCACGACCCGCGGCCGCAGCGCGCGGGCCTCGGCGTCGGAGACCTGAGCGTAACTGATGATGATCACCAGGTCTCCTGGGTGCACCAGGTGGGCCGCCGCACCGTTGATGCCGATGACGCCCGAGCCGCGCTCACCTTCGATGACGTACGTCTCCAGGCGGGCGCCGTTGGTGATGTCGACGATGTGGACCAGCTCGCCGGGCAGTAGATCGGCGGCGTCGAGGAGGTCGGCGTCGATGGTCACGGAGCCGACGTAGTGCAGGTCGGCCTGGGTCACTGTGGCGCGGTGGATCTTGGACTTGAACATGGTACGCAGCATCGAACACTCCCAGGATTCGGCTCCCTGCCTGCGTTTTTGCAGGTCAAGGGCTGTTTTCACACCTTACAATGAGTCGCATGTTCGGGCAGCTTTCCCTGGGTTTTTCAGGACTCATGCTGACCGATTGCTGACTTCCCTGACGGTGCATCAGGCCACGGCGTTGGGGTGCTCGGAGTCGTCGCCGACCCCTGCGCTGCCCCACGGCGAACGACCGGCGCCAGCCTACGCAACGGGCTTCGAAGACGTTCGTGACCATCGCCACAGCGAGGCATCCACCTGTCTCGGCAAGAGCCAAGCAGCGTGATGAGGGCCGGATGATCAAGTCCGCACCAGGACACTCCCAGCTCATGGCCCGGCCCAGCCGATAGGGATCTGGGGAGGTCAGGTCACTTGCTTGATCAAGCGGCGCGGAACATATCCGATGATCGCCGGTTAGCCAAACCGGCGATTCCTCTGATCATTGTCCTGCCCGCGCGGTGACGCTTGGCGGTGGCACGCGACGGGAGCCAGAGCCCATCAGTAACCAATATAGAGCCGGGACGCCGATCAATCTCCGGCCGAGTATCCAGGAGCAAGCTGACCTTGAAACCGCAGAACACTGCCGACGAAGCCTCCACCCGAGTCGCCCCGCGTTCTGATCGTCGCCCGGTGGATCCCATCCTCCTCGACACGGCCGAGGTAGCAAGGATCCTGAGCATGTCCACGAGCTGGGTCTACAGAGAGGCTTCGAAGCTTGGGCTGAAGGGATACAAGCTGGGCCGCGGCAGAAACGCCAAGATTCTCTACAAGAAGACCGACGTCCTCCGGTGGCTGGAGCAGCAGAGAATCCATTGGCTCCATGCCACGCCCGCAGCCCCGGCCTATACCCATTGGCCTCGATCTTGCATGAGGGTCAGATGGATTCCCGCCCGACGAATTCAACGCATTCCGCCCAGGAGGTCGGCCGAACGCTCATGCCCCCACGGCCACGGTCCTTGGTGTCTCGGACCATGACCTTGTTCGGGTTGTTGTCGGCCAGTTCAACGCAGTTCTCCGTCCCGTGTAGGAGCTGGTGCGCCAGTTCGGTGTCACAGGCTGCATGGCATTCCTATTCGCTCGGCATCTGATCGAAGTGGTGGATCGCTGTGAGGATGAGGGCTCGGACCGCGGTGCCGTAGACCACGGACTGTTTCAAGAGGGCGAACGCCTTGGTACAGAGCTCTGCGGCCACGTGGATGGCGCGCTGCTGTTTTCGCTGCGAGCCGACGACCCATTGCCGGGCATGGTCGAGCTGATGGGCCTTCCTGCCGTCTTCGGCGGCCGCCCGGTCATCGGCTCGGGACACCGCAGCCACGGCTACACCTACGTCGACGCCGACAACCGCGGCGGAGCCAGGGAAGCCGTCCGGTACCTCGTGTCACAGGGCCGCCGGCACATCGGAACCATCACCGGGCCTCTCAACCAGGCTCCGCGATCGACCGTCTCGACGGCTACCGCGATGTGCTCCTGGACAGCCCGCACCAGCCGATCGTCAAGAGCGACTTCACGCTGCAGGGCAGAGCCGACGCGATGGTCCTGCTTCTCGATCGATACCCGGGTCTGGACGCCGTCTTCGTCGCCTCGTCCCTCATGGCAACCGGTGCCCTGCGGGTGGTGCGGGAGCGGGGCTGCAGTGTGCCGAAGGATGTGGCCGTCGTCGGCTTCGATGACCTGGCGCCCATCGCCGTGGCAACGTCTCCGCCCCTGACCACCGTGCACCAGGACATCGAGGGCATGGGACGCCTGATGGCACGGCTGCTGTTCAACCGCACGCCGGCAAGTCCTTGTCGGAAGAGAGTGACCACTCGCTGTCCTCCGGACGGAGCCTCCTGCGGTCGGCCCAAGGAGCCCAGACCCAAAGCGTGGCGCCGGCTGCGACGGCCACGACGCTGCCGACCGCAGCTCACATCGGTATGCGTCGCCAGCCCTTCTGAGGGGTCTTTGTGAGCGTCAGAGGCGCTGCTTCGGTTACGGATTCCCCACCCCCAGTCATACAGCAATCGTGCCAGCTCAGGCCGTCACCTGAGGTGCTGGGCCCCCGCACACGACGCGCCGGAGAGGCGGGCGAGTACGAGAGGCGGCTGGGTAGGGTCGTGGTACACCGAGCTGGAGAGGTAGTTGCATGGCCAACGAGATTGTGATCGCGCAGACAACCATCGACAACGAGGACCAGGCAAGAGGGCTGGCACGGGGCGCGGTTGAGAGCAAGTTGACAGCGGGCGTTCACATCGACGCTCCGATCACCGCCGTCTACTGGTGGAAGAACGAGGTCGAGACGGCGCGGGAGTGGCGTATCTCGTACATGACGACGACAGACCGTCTCCAGCAGCTGGAGGCATGGCTGTCCGAGAAGCACCCGTACGACGTCCCCCAGTGGATCACGCTGCCTGTGACCGGCGGGTCGGAGGCGTACCTGTCGTGGGTTGTTGAGGAGACAACGCGGGACTGACGAGCGACGTGTCGCGCGTCGGCGCTCGTGTCCTGAGCTCTCCCGTGTACCGAACGAGGGGATCGATTCAGGACGCGAACTGCCGCAAGTGATGGGCGAGTTCCCGCTCACCGTCGGGGAGCCACGCGGCGATTTGCGCGGCGCGTTCCTTGCCCATCGTGTTGGGCTTGGCTTGTGACGCGGCCGTGAACTGGCGCGATACGTAGACGCCTTGTTCGACGTCGCCTCCGCGCAGGAGGGCCGAGGCGAGATCACCGAGGACGACGACGCCGCCATCCGGTAGTTCGTCCCCGAGGCGGTCGACCGCGGTGTCGGCCGTGGCCGTGAGTTCGGATCGCCCCAACTGCCCGTATACGGAAAGGGCCAACGAATCCATCCGGTACGGCGTCACGAAGCGGACCCATGCCTGTTCGCTGGTGTGATCCGCGAAGTCGTAAGCGAAGCGTGCTCGGTCAAGCGCACGCAGCGCCCCTGTCTCGTCGCCGACCGCGGCAGCTTCCTCCGCGTGCCTTCCGAGGACCCAGGCTGCGGCCGTGGCGTTGCCGTGGCCGCGCACATCCTGGGAGGCTTGGGACAGGAGTTCTAGCTTCCTCTTCGGTGTCGGTGCCCCGTAGCTGGCATAGGTGAGGGCCAAGGCTCTGAGGGGAGGATGCCCGGCCTTCGCCGCGCACTCAGTCGTGACGTCGTAATAGGCGCCAGCCTTGTCGTACTCGCCCAGGTCCCAGGCCACCCATCCGGCCCGGGCGGCGGTTTCCCCGGCAGCGATGGTGAGCGCCCGTTCGTGCTCGCCGGCGTGAGGCAGGGCTGCGGTGATCGCGTCAAGGTGCGACTCAACGGTGCTTTGCAGGCGGCGGGCACTGAGATTGAGTTCCTGGACGTGCAGGTCAGCAGCTCGGTTGATGAGCGCGACCGCAGCGGACGTGTCGATGCGGGAGCCCTTGCTGAGAGCGAAGGCGAGCCGCCCCGGGGGCACCAGATCACATTCCGTGTTTTCGCAGGTCAGGGCCGACATCGGCCCTACCTGCGGGAGTACCTCTGGTGCACAGAAAGTCAGCCAACGAGGAAGATCACCTCTCGTCCGCGGCATGCCCGCACAGGGTATTGCCGCAGGTGAAGGGCGTGCCTCAGCGGTTTAGGGACCCGTTGGCGACGTGCGCAGGTTCGAACCATACGGGGTAGCTGGCAGCAAGCACTTCCGTCACGCTCTGCCATACGAGCTGTTCAGGGGGTGCGCTCCTCCTTGATGGCTTCGTGCGGGGCGTCCTCTAGTCGCGACCGCGCCTCTGTCCCTCCGTCCCACTCGGTCCGCCAGCCAGGTCAGCACCTTCGCCATCTCCTGGAGCTGCTGCTCTTGCAGCGCTTCGGCATGCGACCGGCCTGCGACAGCGACTTCGCAGCGGACGGCGCGAGCCTCGCTCTTCGGGATCAGGTGTGGCGCGTCGTTCGTCGGCGCGAAGACGTGTACGCGCGACGGTGGGCGATCGCCAAGTCCGGCCGGAGTGGCTGGAGCCCGGCCGAGCACAACTCGTTCGACAAGACCAAGGCCGAGACGGACCGGGTGTTCTGGCCACTGACCGACGAGACCGTCTACCGCCCCTCGACCCCACCCGGCAGGGACGCGAGCACAGCACTGACTGCGCACAGGGCGTACGGACGCCGGACCGACCCCCACGGCTCTTCGTCCGTACAAACCAGCAGTGTTGTGCGGGCAGCCAACGCTCGATGTAAGCGCGCAGACCGTCGAGGTTTGCACCACGCGCGACGTAACCGAGGTAGCCGTCAGGGCGTACGAGTCCCTGGACCGCGTCCGGCCACGGGCTCTCCCCGCCGAGCCGGTGCACGCTGATCAGGCCGTGCCGTCCGGGCAGGAGTGAGGCGAGGCGTTCGTCGGGCCAGAGTGCGGGCGGTCCGGACACGAGCAGGTGCCAGCCCGGCCCCGCACTCCGCGCCTGGAGTCCGCGCGGCAGGTCGGGCAGCCGGTCGCCCGCTCGTGGCCCCTTCCTCGGTGGCCGCGAGCCCGCGGTGGAGGCGGGGCTTCGTCGGTAGTGGATGCCCAGTTCGGAGACCGTACGGAAGACCCGCCCGCGCGGTCCTGTCGCGCGGAGGGCCAACGGGGCCAGGCGCGGGGCGAGTCGGGTGCGGCCGACCGGGGCGCGCTCGATCTCGTACGTGTCCAGAAGCGCCGCCGATGCCCTGCCCGAGCAGACGAGGGCGAGCATCCAGCCCAGGTTGAGGGCGTCCTGGATGCCGGTGTTCATGCCCTGGGCGCCGGCCGGGCTGTGGATGTGGGCCGCGTCGCCGACAAGGAAGCAGGGGCCCGAGCGGTAGCGGGCGGCGCCGCGCTTGTGGAGCCGGAAGTCGGTCATCCAGACCGGGGCCCGCAGGACCAGCCGGTCGGGGGTGTACTCGTCGGTGATCTTCTGCAGGAGCCCGAGCTTCACCTCGGTGTCCGGAGCACTCGGCGGACGCATCGCGAGCATCCGCCAGGTCGCCGGCGAGCCGAGCGGGAAGAAGAAGACCATCCCGAACCCGGTCATCTACGTGTGCACGGCACCCGGCTCCAGGCCGTCGACCTCCAGGTCGGCGAGCAGGAAGGTCTGCGGATAGGCGTATCCCTCGAAGCCGATGCCCGCCTGGTCGCGCACTGTACTGCGCGCCCCGTCGCAGCCCACGACGTAGCGCGCCTCCACGGTCTCCTCGGCACCGTCCCGGCCGCGCAGCCGACAGCCAACGTACGAGTCCTTCGCCTCCAACCGGACCCGCTCGGTGCCGCGTTCGATCGTCACGTGCTGCGTGGTCAGATGCTCGGAGAGGACCTTCTCAGTCTCGGCCTGCGAGCGAAACAGCAGGAAGGGATGCGAGGTATCGGCCAGCCCGATGTCGAACAGCGGCACCGACACCACGCGCCGGGGCAGGTGCATTCGCAGCCGCATCGCCGGATTGCCGCGGGCGACCAGTTCGTCCGTCACACCGAAGCCGGCCAGCGCTTCCAGGGTGCGAGGCTGGATCGCCAGCGCCCGGGACTCGCGCACCCGGTCGAGGGAGCGGTCGACGATCCGGAACCCGGATTCCGTACGCGCGCAGTTGCGCGGCGAGGGCGAGGCCGGTCGGGCCCGCGCCCACCACCAGCACATCCAGCGGTGCCGTCATGAATCCACGGTAGAGCCGGGACGTCAGGCCCGGCAGACCTACGGCTCCGCGGTCGGGGCCGCATTCTCGATGATCCGGCACACCACTGCCTCGTCCCCGCGGTCAGCGGCCTGGTCGGCCTGGGCGCGGGCGCGCTGGAGGGTCGTGCGGAGGGCTTGGAGGTCGGCGATGCGGCGGTCTATGTCGGCGAGGTGCTTGTCGAGGAGGTCAGTGACCAGGCCGCAGGGCTGTTCGCCGCTGCGCTGGAGGTCGAGGATGTCCTTGATCTCCTTGAGGCTGAGGCCGAGGGCCTGGGCCTGGCGGATGAAGCCGAGGACGGGGACGGCATCGGCGGTGTAGGTGCGGTAGCCCGCCGCCGTGCGCTCGGGCGGGTCGATGAGGCCGCCTGCTTCGTAGAGGCGGACGGCCTTGGGGCTGAGGCCGGCCTGGGCGGCGATGCGGCCGACGGTGAACATGGTCTGGGCTCCGTTCGTGGGGCGTGGCTCCAGTGTCGGCTTGACCTTGCCCTAAGGGCAAGGTTTTAGCGTCCCGGGCATGAGCACGGATCAAGGGAGCGATCAAGGGGACGGCTGTCCGGCGATGACGGTGGAGCCGCTGAGCACCGCATGCGCGGCCGTGGTGGAGCGCGGCGAGCACGCCTGCTTCGGGATCAGCCCGTTCAACAGCTACTTCTCCACGGCCCGGATTCGCGAGCTGGCGGCGTGGGGGCTGGCCCGCTTCGAGCGGGTGGACTTCTTCGTGCCGGACGTGCCGAGTGCCTTCACCTTCGAGGCGTTGGGGTACACGCCGCAGAAGGCCGCGTGGAAGGCGCGCCGCCAGGGTCAGTACACCCGCAACAAGATTGCCGCGGCGCTGGGTTCGCTCCAGGTGGCCGATGCCGGGGCGCGGGTGCTGGGCTGGGCTGAGCTGGAGGGCAATGCGGCCTTCGGGCGGCTCCACGCGCACGGGCAGCAGCGGTATACCGAGGATGCCAGCTTCCGGGACGCCTGCCGGGAGGCGTCCGGCTGGGTGCTGGCCGGGAAGCTGCCCGCCGGGCAGACACCGGATGCGGAGCAGATCGAGCGGGCGGTGCGTTACTTCCTGGCCGAACTGCCGCTGTTCCTCGATACCCCCTCCATCGTCGACGCCGGGATATCGGTCTTCTGCTACCACCAGCCGCCCGCTGTGCTGCGCCGCCTGTATGCCGGCGAGCTGGGCTGGCGGCCCGCCGCCGGACAGGGCTTCGCCGTGGTCACCCCCACGGGCCGGAAATGAACGAGGAAGGGACTTCCACGATGTCCACCACGACGAATACCGGTCCCGACGACCCCATAGAACTGGCGATCACTGGAATGACCTGTGCCTCCTGTGTGGCACGGGTCGAGAAGAAACTGGGCAAGTTGCCCGGGGTGAGCGCCACGGCGAACCTGGCGACCGCGACCGCGCACGTCACCCGCGAGGACCCGGCGGTCGAGGTGGCCGAGCTGGTCGCCGCCGTGGAGGCCATCGGCTACAGCGCCGAGGCGGCCGGGACCGGCGGTGCGCTAGAGGCGGCGGAGGCCAAGGCCGACGACGCCGAGCGGGCGCACGTCGCCGGGCTGCGGCGCCGCCTGACCGGTTCGGCGCTGCTCGGGCTGCCCGTGGTGGCCATATCGATGATCTCCGCACTGCACTTCCTGGGCTGGGAGTGGGTCGCGCTCGCCCTGGCCACCCCGGTGGTGGCATGGGGCGCGTGGCCCTTCCACCGGGCCGCGGCGCTCAATCTGCGGCACGGCTCGGCGACCATGGACACCCTGGTGTCCCTGGGTGTGCTGGCCGCGTACCTGTGGAGCGCGGGCACCCTGGCCGTCGGTGGGGAGCATTTGTATCTGGAGGTCGCCGTCGTCCTGACGGCGTTCCTGCTGGCCGGGCGGTTCTTCGAGGCGCGGGCCAAGCGGCGGGCCGGGGAGGCGATCCGGGCGCTGATGGACCTGGGCGCCAAGGACGTCGCGGTGCTGCGCGACGGGAGTGAAGTACGTATCCGCGTCGAGGAGTTGGCGGTCGGGGATCTGTTCGTGGTGCGGCCCGGGGAGAAGATCGCCACGGACGGGCAGGTCGCCGAGGGCGCCTCGGCGGTGGACGAGTCGCTGCTGACCGGGGAGAGCGTGCCGGTGGAGGTCAAGGCGGGCTCGGCGGTCACCGGCGCGACCGTCAACAGCCACGGCCGGCTGGTCGTACGGGCCACGCGGGTCGGGGCGGACACCAAGCTGGCGCAGATCGCCGCGCTGGTGGAGCGGGCCCAGACCGGCAAGGCAGAGGTGCAGCGGCTGGCGGACCGGATCTCGGCGGTGTTCGTGCCGGTCGTGATCGCGCTGGCGGCGGGCACGTTCGGCGTGTGGCTGCTGACCGGGGCCGCGGCGTCGACCGCGCTGACGGCCGCGATCGCCGTGGTGATCATCGCCTGCCCGTGCGCGCTCGGACTGGCCACGCCCACCGCGCTGATGGTCGGCACCGGGCGCGGCGCGCAGCTCGGGCTGCTGATCCGCGGCCCGGAGGTGCTGGAGTCCACCCGGCGGATCGACACCGTCGTCCTGGACAAGACCGGCACCGTCACCGAGGGCCGCATGCGGCTGGTCGATGTCGTACCGGCCGACGGCGAGGACGCGGAGGAGGTGCTGCGGCTGGCCGGCGCCCTGGAGGACGCCAGCGAGCACCCGATCGCCGCCGCCATCACGAACGCCGCGCGCGAGCGTCTCGGTTCGCCGCTCCCCGCCGTGACCGGCTTCGCCAACACCCAGGGCCGGGGCGTCACCGGACAGATCGAAGACCGTACGGTCCGTGCGGGGCGGGCGGTGTGGCTGGAGGAGCAGAGCCAGGTGCTGCCCGAAGAGTTGGTCCGGGCCCGGAAGGAGGCCGAAGCCGAGGGCCGTACGGTCGTCTTCGCCGCCTGGGACGGGAAGGTGCGCGGTGCGCTGGTGGTCGCCGACACCGTCAAGGCGACCAGCGCCGCAGCGGTGGCCGACCTGAAGCGGCTCGGCCTCGCGCCCGTGCTGCTGACCGGCGACAACACGGCGGCAGCCCACGCGGTGGCCGCCGAGGTCGGCATCGACCAGGTGATCGCCGAGGTCCACCCGGAGGACAAGGTCGCCGAGGTCGAACGCCTCCAGCGGCAGGGCCGGGTGGTGGCGATGGTCGGCGACGGCGTCAACGACGCGGCCGCTCTCGCCCAGGCCGACCTGGGCCTGGCGATGGGCACCGGCACGGACGCGGCGATCGCGGCATCCGATCTGACTTTGGTACGCGGGAACCTGCGGGCGGCGGCCGATGCCATCCGGCTGGCCCGGCGCACCCTGCGTACGATCAAGGCCAATCTGTTCTGGGCCTTCGCCTACAACGTGGCCGCGCTGCCGCTGGCCGCGGCCGGTCTGCTCAACCCGATGATCGCGGGCGGGGCGATGGCGTTCTCGTCGGTGTTCGTGGTGAGCAACAGCCTCCGGCTGCGCCGTTTCCAGCCGCTGCGCTGACCGCAGGCGGGGTGAGGGGCGGCCAGGCTCCCGCCCGGGCCGCCCCTCAGTTGTCTTCAGGTAAGGAGGGTGGCCTGGTAGCCCGCGCGCTCCACCGCCTCGATCAGCATCGCGTGCTCGACGGCGCTGTCCTCGGTCAGNGTCTTCAGGTAAGGAGGGTGGCCTGGTAGCCCGCGCGCTCCACCGCCTCGATCAGCATCGCGTGCTCGACGGCGCTGTCCTCGGTCAGGTGGATGGTGGAACGGCCTTTGCGCACGTTGGTACTGGAGGACTGTACGCCGGGCACGTCTTCGAGCTCGTCGTCGATGAGCAGGCCGCAACTGGCGCAGTGCATGCCCTCGACCTTGAGGACGACTCGGGGACCGGTCTCCTCCGAACCGGCCTTGCCGCGTAGCCATTTCACGCCGCGCCCTCCTTGAAGTCGATGGCGCCGCCCTGCATGCCCATGGCGCAGGAGAACAGCAGCTTGCCGGGCTTGCGGGTACCCAGGTCGATGGTGATGTCCCCGTCGCGCTTGGCAATCTCCTGCACGCCGAGCTCGGGGATGGTGAAGGCGCGGGCGCAGCCACCGGAGTCCTTGCCGCGCAGGATCAGGGTGGTGGGCGCCCCGGCCCGGGCCGTGAACGCGGTGGGCTCGTAGAAGTCGGTGACGGTCAGGATGATGGTCTGCTTCCCGGCGGCGTCGAGGGTGACCGGGCCTTGCAGAGCGGCCGTGTTGGGCTTGCCGGACGTGGCCGGCTGCGGTTCCGTCGCGGCGGCGGGCGTGGTGGTGTCCACCGTGGAGTACCAGCCGCCGGCCTGGAGCCCGGAGACCATCGTCCAGGCCGCGACGGCGAGCACCACCAGGCCGGTGATGATGCCGAGCCGCCCGGAGAACGCCTGCCCGGCCTGGCGGAAGACGTAGCCGAGGGCGGCGAAAGGTGGGGCCGTGCCGAGGACGAACCCGGCCATCACAGCCGCACCGGCCACCGCCGAGCCGGAGGTGATGGCGACCAGCTCGACGGAGAGCGTCACCCCGCACGGGACGAGGACGGTGGCGAAGCCGAGCAGGGCGGGGGCGAGCTTGGCACCGGACTTGGACCTGCGCCGCACCAGTTGCCCGAAGGCGGCTGGTGAGCGGGGCACCAGCCGGGCCACCGCCTTGACCCCCATCAGGTCCAGGGCGAACAG
>NZ_VWMY01000146.1:559-11293 GCF_008905045.1 Streptomyces albicerus | reverse complement strand
GCTGGGAACGACGAGCCGACATCCACGAAGCGTTCCTCAGACTCGCCTGCTGCCTCATCACCCACCGGCAACTCGGCCTGCTGCGTTAGCTGTTACTGTCCGAGGCCGCTCGGAAGCCACGATCTTGAATCACCGGGAAGGCTTCCCGCGTGGTGGCTACCCATGCGTCGATCTCGTCATGAGACGTCCTGATGGCGCTGATCAGCCTTTCGAGCACGCACAGCTTCGGCTCACGGACGTTCAGGCTGAGCTGCTCCACCGACACCTCTTGGTACGACATGCACAGCTGCCACCAGAACCGCATGAGGTAGCGGCACTCCTGCGGCTCGCGGTCGTCTGCAAGGCGATCATGGATGACCGCCTGGACACGTCGCCGCTGATCATCGTCACGAAAACCATTGCTGAGGTCCGTCAAGGCCACCGTCGGACACTAGCAACCAGACGCTGGGCAGGTCATTACGTTAGGACCTCTTACTGAACCAGCTGGTGAGGTGTGCGGCGTCCGGAGCGGGTCCGCGCCGTGAGCTCGGCCTGCAGAACCGGACTATGGGTGCAGGCTCTTGTGATAGATCACGAAGTCGCAAGGAGTGGCCAGCCTGGGGGCCAACTCCGGATACGACTCGTCGATCGAACCCGTGCGGACCACCTGGTAGCCGATACGTCCGTACCAGGCGGCCAGGAATTCCTTAGCGGGGTGCGACCACTCGCGTGGAACGAGCAACTCCAGCTGCATGACATCGAGTCCGGCATCCCGACCGTACTGTTCGGCGAATCGAACCAGTTCCCTGCCGATCCCTGTGCCACGCCGCTTGGGCGCAGCGGCCAGCATGCCGAATTCACAGATACCAGCAGCGAGTTGCTGGATGCGGACGCATCCGACGAGCTCCTCGTGCAGCCGCGCCACGGTGATCTCCCCCGCGTGAGTGAGCGACGCAACCTCCTGCCGGCTGGTCCGCGTCGTGCCGGCGGCCCACAAGCCTTCCTCGGCCACTTCGTAGACCTCGTTGATCAGCGCGGTCACCGCTGATATGAGATCGAAGTCGTCAGCGTGGGCAGGAGAGAGTGTCTCGATGCGGAGTGCCTCGTCACTGGTCACAGATGCGCCTTTCGTAAGCGGAATGCCCGACAGAACCGTATGCGCCGACGGTTGGAGGCAGAACAGCTCAGCAGTCCTCCCTCTGCGGCCGGCGGGCCTCATGCTGAGTCGGACGCGGCCCTGTGCACCACGAGCCCGGCGGAACTCGAGGTCGCGGAAACGACCGGGCGCGATACCGTACTCGCGACCGTACTCGCGGCGGAAAGCGGCTCCGAACGCGAATTCTGTCGAGTAGCCGACCTGGCGGGCGATCGCCGCCAGTGGCGCCTTGGAGCCATCGACGCGCAGGCGGCCTGGACAGGCCGACCTGTCCTCTTCGCCGGACCTGAGGAGGCCGCCCGCCGTGCGCGATCGTCGTCAACGACATACCGGGCGACAGTTCTCTGGAACGCCTGGGCGCCCTGCGGCAGGCATTGCACGGCAAGATCCACGTATGACGTCTCCAACGCGACACGCCGCGGCGCCGACGGCATGCCCGACGGCCTGCTCTACCCCGTCGGGGGTCTCGCGGACCACCTTCAGCAGGCGCTGCCGGACACCCGTGTCGTCAAGACGCTCGACACCATGTTCTTCCGTACGCCGCCCATCACGGTTGGTGTGTGACGCTCACCCGCACCGTCAGCGTGCCCCTGTTGTCCTGGAGGCAGGTCCCGTCGCCGTCGTTGATCCGCAGTTGCAGGGTGCCGTTGCCGGTCGGCCGGAAGGTCAGGTTCCGTCCGACGGTGTGGACGGGAAAGTCCTGCTCGCCCGCGAGGCGCGCCAGCAGGGTGCCGAAGGGGACCTCGGGCTTGACCTTGCAGCTCTTCGCCCCGTCCAGCGACCTGTCGATGTTCGCGTCGTAGCCGGCCGGCCCGGTCGTGGGCTTGTTCCGGTAGTCGACCGTCCACTCCCCCGATACGAACCGTACGGTGACCCGGTCTCCCTGCTGGACGGGCACCCCGGTCACGCCCTGCCAGCCGGTCGTGGACCGGACGACCTGACTGGTGGTCGTCGTTGTCGGGTCCTTCTTGAGGGGCAGCGCCCCGGTGAGGAAGAGACCGCCCGCGACGCCTGCCGCCAGCACGACCGTACCGGCCAGTGCCCACCACAGCCGCTTCCGGCCCCTCGGGCGGGGCGACTGATGGTGCGAGGGGGTGAGTGACGTGGTGTGCTGCGCCGTCGGTACGGTCTCCCCGGCCGGGACGAGTCGCTGCTGGCCACTGGTCACGGTGTCGGCGTCGGTCAGCGAGGCCGAAGGCTGAAACACGCGCACGGTCGGCGACGGCAGCGGCCCGGCATCCGTCTCCCCCGCTGCGACGCGCCGCAGCGCGGAACGCGCACCGGCCGCCGAAGGGCGCTCGTCCGGGGACTTGCGCAGCAGCGCCTCGACGACCGAACGCAGCGGGCCGAGCTGCTCCGGCAGGACGGGTTCCTCGTACGCCACCGCGTGCAGCGTCGCGGGCCGCGCCGGCCTACGGAACGGGGACTGCCCGCCGCAGACCGTGGCGAGGGTCGCGCCCAGTGACCACAGGTCGGAGGCCGGTCCGACATCCGCCCCCATCACCCGCTCGGGCGCCATGTAGTCGAGGGAGCCCACCAGTTCGCCGGTGGTCGTCAGGGACTCGCCGTCGTCGAGGGCCGCGATGCCGAAGTCGGTGAGGACGGCGTTGCCGTCGCGGCGCAGCAGTACGTTGGCGGGTTTGACGTCGCGGTGCAGGGTGCCGGCCGCGTGCACGGCTTCCAGCGCGTCGAGCAGTTGCAGCCCGACGGCGGCGGCGTACTGCGGTGCGAGCGGTCCGGTCTCGGCGATGCGCTGGGCAAGCGAGGGGCCCTCGACGAGTTCCATGACGATCCACAGCCGGTCCTCGGACTCGACCAGGTCGTGGACGCCCACCACGTGCGGGTGCGACACCCGGGCGACCGCGCGCGCCTCACGGATCGCGCGGCGCACCCGTACCCGGTGCTCCTCGTCGCCGTGGGTGAGGATGTGCAGTTCCTTGGCGGCGACCGGGCGGTCCAGCAGCTGGTCGTGGGCGCGCCAGACCGTGCCCATGCCGCCTCTGCCGAGGACGTCGTGGAGCAGATACCGATCGGCGATCAGCCGTCCTGAGCCGCGTTCCGAACGCGTCGCCGCCTGGTGATCGCCATCTCCGGATATCACGCGCTCTCTCACGTTCCCCTCCCGGCGGTCTGGGCGCCCGCCGGTCATCATTCGCCCGAACGGGGCTGAGCATAGCGGAGCGCATGACGCCCTCATGCCGTCAACTGCCGCGTGGCGCAAGCATCTTGGCGGTCAGCGCCGGTACCTCGGGAGAGCGCACCGACTGTGTACATACGCGTATGGATCCGCATCGCCGGAGTATGGTCCGCCCGGCCGACCGCTGGTTGAGTAAGTCGACCCTGCGACCGCTTCCTGTCCGAAGAACGGACACTGCTGTGCAACATGACACGGCATCATGAGGAAGTGCCAGGCCGGCCAGACCTGAGCCGGAGGCGTGTCGCGTGCGCGTTGCCCGACACCTCCTGAAGGCGCGGGCAACTTGGTTGCGCCACCGCAGGACTCCGGACATCGAGACAGGGGGAACCGCCATTGCGCCGTGGATACAAGTGGGTGGACCGCGAACTGGCCCGGATGGACCCGGAGACCGATTGGGAGCGGATGATCTCGCTCTATGTCAGCTACCGCGTCCCGGAGTTCGCGCTGGCGATGATGGTCTATCCGGTCACCATGCGCATGATGCAGCCGAGTTCGGGGTCCGCCACCCTGGCCCACACCGCGAAGCTGGAGAGGCGGCCCCACCGGCGTTTCCAGGACGGCAACGACTTCCTGATGGCGTGGATGGTGGACGGCGTATCCAGCGCGGCGGGCCGCAGCGCCACCGAACGGCTCAACCGCATCCACCGGAGCGTCGCCCGCAAGACCCCGCACTTACCCGGCAATTTCGACGACATCGACGACTTCGTCTATCCCCTGGTCCTGCTGGCCACGTTCGGCGACCGCCTGCAGACCTCGCTGGGTCTGCCCGGCGTGAGCGAACCCATGAAGACCGCGTGGCACCGCTGGGCGCAGGCGCTCTTCCACCTCCTGGAACGCGAGTCCGGTCCCTTGGCCGACGAGGCGTTCCCCGAGGACTGGCACGCGATGACCACGTTCGCCCTGAAGTTCGACTCCCGGCCGTACGAGCAGACGGAGTCCGGCCATCGCGTGGCGACCGCGATGATGGACTTCTTCGCCAGGCGCTGGTTCCCTGCCCCCTTCCGGGCGTTCGGCAGGGACCTGACCCGCTACCTCGCCGGCGAGCGGGTCTGCCGACTCCACCGGATCGGCTGGATCAGCCCCCGCCGCGAACGGCTCGTCCGCGTCTTCCTGAAGTTCGCGTTCCGCGCCCAGCGCCTTCTGCCCGACTACCGCACGCCTCTTCCCGAGCGCCTCCGGCGGACCCGGCACACCCACGCACAGCTCAAGAAGCTCGAGCCCTACCGGGCCCCGAGCGTCGACGCCTCCGCGCCGGTGGATCCGCACCGGCACCACTGAACGTTGCGCGATCCCGGCGTTGCGCGATCCCGCAGCGGCGCCAGCCAGTGCCGTGACCGGATGGGTCACCGGTTTCTGTCCGGCGGCCGGCGCAGCGAGAAAGTCGTACGGTGGGGAGGCCGGCCCAGCGCCGCCGCAGCTTGAGCTGCCCGCTGCCGCAGACCCGGCGGGGCCGAGAACTGGTCCACCGATCAGCTGACGTGGGCGGCGATGGTTCGCGCACACACCAGCGATTCGGTATGCGTCGTGTCGACCTCCAGGTCATAGATCACCCCTCGGTGAACCACATCTGCCTGCGACGAGGCCATTCCCTGGACCCGATCTCCTCGTGCGACTTCACGGCCCGCGGCAACCGCACTCTCACACCTGACGCCGACCCACAGCACGGCCATACCGCCGAGAGCCTTCTGCCACCGCTGCTGGGACGCCGCTCCGCCGAGAAAGACGTCGTCGACGATGACCCGGGCGCCTGCACCGACCATCGCCACGATGCCCTCGGTCCAGGCCGCCTCCAGCGCCCGGAAGTCCGCCCCGACGCTCACTCGGCCGTCCGCCGCGATCTCGATCCCCGCGTCCGACGCCTGCATCTTCGCAGGCATCGCGTCGACGAACGAATCGACCCCGAACGCCAGCCACGGATCCGGCAGTACGGCCTGCAGGCACCGCACGATCCCGGACTTCCCCGAGCTGGAACCACCGTTGAGAATGATCATCTGAGTTGCCACCGCGCCACAGTAGGGGCGCTTCCCCAAGACACGAAACGAATTTCGGCAAACGCCGCCCTACTGCCACAACCTCGGGGCCAGACGCCGTTGGGTGAGGAAGGCGTCGGCGGACCTTGGCCGGCCGGACCCGGTCACGGGACGCGAAGCGAAAATTGCGACCGCCATGGATGGAGCGTTTCGCGACTAGTCGAGCGGCCATTGGACGGCTTCGGGCTGGACGGACTCTTCCCGACCGGCCTGGCCGGCTTCCACGACGGGGCAGAGGTGCCGCTCGATATCGGGCTCGAGTTGGTGCGGGTCATGCTGCGCGACAGCGGCGCCTGGTGCCGGCTTGAGGCGGAGGGCGCATTCGCAGTGCACGTGGGATGGGACCAATACCTCTACATCGGCAGCAGCCGGCCCTGCGAGAAGGCGCTGGCCCGCACTTGGGCGCTGGGGCTGTTCCCGGAACCGGTGGACGCATCCCCCTATGACGTGCAGGCCGATGGGAACGACGTCCAGCGGCCGGGCGACGAGGACTTCTGGGCCGGTCTGCGCTGGGCAGTCGTCATGCACCGCGCAGGACTTCTGGAGGAGACGTACATCGAAGGCGTCTCACGATGGCACCGTCTGACCCGCGAGACCATCGACACGGTGCGCGCCGGGCTCGCTCCCCGCGCCCGGCTGGCGGTGTGGCCGGACCTGTCCTCCGACATCCATGCGGTCCTCGATGCCCTCCCCACGGAGGGTCTCGTCGAAGGCGTCTGGCAGGACAAGGACGGCCGGATCCGTAGTGCTGTCGCCGACGAGAGCGCGTTCCCGGAGCTGGCCGCCCGGATCTCCCGTGCCGACGCCGCAGCGCTCCTGTCCGTGTATGCCGATGAACGCGTGCCTCTGTTCACCGCTGTCATGCCTGACAGCGACGGAGTGGTGCGGGCTCGCTGGCAGACCGAGCCCACGCCGAGTGACCGGAACTGGGCCTTCCTCAAGACCCTTCACCGAGGTGAGATCGTCACCGGCACGGTGACCCACATCGCCGGCTTCGGCGTCACCTTCGTGGACATCGGCGGCTTCGAAGCGATGATCAACATCCCCGAGCTGTCGTGGCGCCCCATCAATCACCCCTCCGACATCGTCTCCACCGGTCAGGTGATCAGCGCCAGAATTCTCGGCGTCGACCTGATCCGCGAACGCGTATCGCTGTCCCTCAAAGCCCTCCAGGAAGATCCGATGGCACTGCTGACCGGGCAGATCGGCCAGACCCTCGTCGGCCGGGTCACCAAGCTCGTGCCGTTCGGCGTGTTCGTACGCATTGAAGAGGTAGAGCACGGCTTCGAAGGACTGGTACACAACTCGGAACTGGCAGAAGGGAACCCGGACGGCCCGCAGCACGCCGTCGAGGTCGGTGACGCCCTACCGGTCAAGATCATCGACATCGACCCGGCCCGACGCCGAATCACCCTCTCGCACCGGCAGGCGATCTCAGCCGGCACAGACGAATCTGACGCCTGAAAAACGCAACCTTGCCGGTTGGCCCACTACTTTCCCCTCATGGTCTCGAGGGATGCTCCGCGCCACTGAGAAGCTGTGCCGGCTCCTCAGTCCGCGGCCGCCCGCTCCCCGGCCGGGCGCCTGCGTCGCGCGCGTTCGGTGAGCGACGTCGGCTGCCAGACACCGTCGGCCTGATAGAGATCGGTGCCGGGCGCCACGATCTCGTCGATACGGTCGAGCACCGCGTCGTCGAGCAGCAGGTCAGCTCCCTTGAGCAGCGAGGTGAGCTGGTCCATGGTGCGCGGACCGATGATCACCGACGTGACGGCCGGGTGCACCAACGGGAAGGCGACGGCCAGTTCCGGCAGGGTGCAGCCCACCTCCTCAGCGAGAGCGACGAGTTGCTCGACGGCCGCGAGCTTCGCGGCGTTGCCCGGGACGGCGGGGTCGAAGCGGTGCGGAGTGAGCTTGGCGCGACCGGTGGTGAGGTCGACGGGCCGGCCCTCGCGGTAGGCGCCGGACAGAAATCCCGAGGCGAGCGGTGACCAGGTCAGCACGCCCATGCCCAGGCGCTGCGCGGTGGGCAGCACGGACCGCTCGATGCCGCGCGCGAGAATCGAGTACGGCGGCTGCTCGGTGCGCAGTCGCGTCAGTCCGCGCCGCTCCGCCACATGGTGAGCCTCGACGAGGTCCTCGGCGGGGAACGTGGAGCAGCCGAACGTCCGGATCTTGCCTGCCCTCACCAGGTCGCTGAGGACGGACAGCGTCTCCTCGATGTCGGTGGTGTGGTCAGGGCGGTGCACCTGGTAGAGGTCGATCCAGTCCGTGTCCAGGCGCCGCAGACTGTCCTCGACGGCCTTGAGGATCCAGCGGCGCGAATTGCCGCTGCGGTTGCGTCCCTTCCCCAGCGGAAAGTGCACCTTCGTGGCGAGCACGACGTCGTCGCGTCTGCCCTTGAGCGCCTTGCCGACGATCTCCTCGCATTCGCCTGCCGAGTACATGTCGGCGGTGTCCACGAAGTTGATGCCGGCGTCGAGCGCAGCGTGGATGATGCGTGCGCTGTCCTCGTGGTCGGGGTTGCCGACGGCACCGAACATCATCGTGCCGAGGCAGTGGGTGCTGACCTCGATGCCGGTCTTGCCGAGGACTCGATAGCGCATACCAATACTCCGTCGCAGGCGGGGGCGGGTTGGGAGCGTCACTGTAGGACTTGGAGTGCACTCGACGGCAAGGGCACGGGGAGGTTCCGTCGGGTCACGTTGTCAGTGGCGCCCGAGGCGGTCCGAGGTCTGCGACGTAGTGCCGACCGAAGCGGCGGGTCCGCGCTGCCGGCCGGGGGCGATTACCTGCCAGGTCATCGACCCAGGCCCAGCTGAATGCCACGATCAACTGCGTACGGAGCCCGACCGACCGGAAGGACACCATGCCCGCCTACGTCATAGCTCACCTGCAAGAGGCCGCCCCGCACCCGGAGATCGCTGAGTACATCGAGCGCATGCCCGCCACCTTCGCGCCGTACGGCGGCCGCTTCCTCGTACACGTCACCGAGCACGAGGTGAAGGAGGGCAGCTGGCCCGGGCACGTCGTGATGATCGGCTTCCCCGGGATCGCCGAGGCGCGGGCCTGGTGGGACTCACCCGCCTACCAGGAGATCGCACCGCTGCGCTCGCGGCACATCGAGGGCGACATCATCCTGGTCGAAGGCGTCCCCGAAGACTACGACGCGACTGCCACCGCTAAGGCTATGCGGGAGGCTCTGCCTGCCGATTGAAGCCCCGGGCCCGGCGCTGTGCGGTTCCGCGGTCAGCATGAGCGGCCCGCTCTGCGGAGTGCCGGGGGCGGGCGGGTTTGTTGGTGCGGACGGGAGAACGGGTTAGGCAGTGACGACAGGGACGGTCTCCGCGGCATGGGCCGCCGGGACGGGGGCGAGCGGCAGGATGAGGAGGGCGGCGGCCGTGAGGCCCGCGGAGCAGTAGGGTCGGCGTGATCGTGAACGTGCCGTTGGTGAAGGGGAGTTCGTGGACACGCAGACATGGGACGCGCTGGTCGCATCGATGAAGAACGCCTACGCGTCGGGCCTGGGCGAGGGGACGGTGCCCCGCCCGGTCATCATGCCGCTGGTGCGCGGCGAGTTGGTCGGTCTGGTCTGGCTGCGCCCCGTCCATGTCGGTGAGGACGCGCTCACCGGTATCGCCGGGCTCTCGAACATCGCCGCGGCGGCCGGCGCCGACGAAGTCGTCCTCGCCTGGGAGACCCGCGACGTCGCCACCGCCTGCCAGTCGGCGGTCACCGGTCCGGCGCCCTGCCTGAACATGGTGCACGCCGCCCAGGACGGCCACGTACTGCACCAACTCCCCTACACCGAACACCCCCTGGCCCACTCGCCCGAGGACCAGGCCTCGGTCGAACTTCACTGGCTACCCGCGCTCGAGCCGCAGCCGGGCGGCGAACTGGCCCCGCCGATCCAGGCCGCCGTCAACTACTCCTTCATCCCGCTCGAGCTGGATCACCCCTCCCCCTTCGGCGTCACCGTCGTCCTGATGGAAGACGACGGCTACACCGTGCACCTGACCGAGGCCTTCGCCCGCTGACCGACCCACTCCGCACCTCGATCCCGGCCCAGGTATGGCGGCGGCTTCGCGGAGCCCGCCACTGCAGACACCGCGTTCCCCTTGCCGGACCCGGCCCGATCCGCGTCGAGCGGAAGTCTCCCGGGTCTCCGCCGAAAACACGACGCTCAGGCAGCGTCTGCGCCAGGCGGAACCCGACACCCCGCACGCTGAGGGAGCGGCTCGACGCCGTCTGCTCCAACCTCCGCTTCCCAGACTGCCGACTCGCGTCCGTGGAGGCCGAGTTCCTCGACCGAAGCCGCTGACCGCCGGACGCGAGCCGCAGCCGTGGATGGCTGCGATCTCGCCCAACCGCTCCGCCCCTACAGGCGCTCCACATAGCCGGCGCGCCACTCCGGTGACGGATCCGAGCCCAGCTCGCTCCAATACTCCCGGCCGGCAACGATCCGCCCGGACCTCACCGTCCAGAACGACGCCACCCGGTGCACACCCCTCGTCTCGAGCGGCACCTCCACCTCGGAAACCACCTCGTCGCCTGCGGCCACGATCCGCAGCACCCAGATCGACCAGCCGTCCGGATACTCCGCATTGACGCATACGTAGTTGTCGCGGCCCATGATCCGCTCACCGCTGACCGGCCACTCGATGACGACGTCGTCGGCAAGTAGCTCACCGACCCCGGCCCAGTCCCGAGCCTGTATGCGATCCCACCACTGTTGACTTCCTCCCCCTCCTGAAGGAGGGGGACTCCTACGGCTCGCGCCGTTGGGGTTTCTGCTTCATCGCCGACTGCCCGCCCGGAGTGTTCCGTTGAGGTCTTACACCAGCTCCACAGACAGACGCCGTCAGCCCGACGGCCAGGATGTTCTTCGCCGCGTTCACGTCCCTGTCATGGGTCATCCCGCAGTCGCACGTCCAGGTGCGGACGTGCAGTGGCATCTTCTGCTGAAGACTGCCGCAGGCGGAGCACAGCTTGGAGGAGGGGAACCACCGGTCGACCGCGATCACCTCGCGGCCGTACCACTGAGCCTTGTACTCCAGCATGCTCCGGAAATCCGACCAGGCCGCATCGCTGATAGCCCGGGCCAGGCTGCCGTTCTTCACCATGTTCCGAACGGCGAGGTCCTCGATCACGATCGTTTGGTTTTCACGAACGAGCCGAGTGGTGAGCTTGTGCAGGTGGTCACGCCTGCGGTCGGCGATGCGGGCGTAGACCTTGGCGGCCTTCCGGCGCGCCTTGGCCCGGTTCGCACCGTCGCCCCTGGCCTTACGGGCAAGCTGCCGCTGGGCTGTGGCGAGGCGTGCGCGGTCACGGCGCTCGTGCCGGGGATTGGAGACCCTCTCCCCGGTCGAGAGCGT
>NZ_VWMY01000146.1:0-549 GCF_008905045.1 Streptomyces albicerus | reverse complement strand
CAAGCTGCCGCTGGGCTGTGGCGAGGCGTGCGCGGTCACGGCGCTCGTGCCGGGGATTGGAGACCCTCTCCCCGGTCGAGAGCGTCAGCAGGTGGTCGAGCCCGACGTCGATACCGATGGCCGCGTCGGTGGCGAGGAGCGGCTGGACGGACGGGTCTTCGCACAGCATGGACACGTACCAGCGTCCCGCCGCGTCCTGCGACACAGTCACCGTGGACGGCGCCGCACCCTCCGGAAGCGGACGGGACCACACGATGTCGAGCGGCTCCGCCATCTTCGCCAACGTCAGCTTGCTGTCTCGAAATCGGAACGCGCTGGTGGTGTACTCCGCCGACTTCCGCGACTTCTTCCGCGACTTGAAGCGCGGGTACTTGGCCCGCTTGCCGAAGAAGTTGGTGAACGCCACTTGGAGGTGCCGAAGAGCCTGCTGGAGCGGAACGGAGGAGACGTCGTTGAGGTACGCGAGTTCCTCGGTCTTCTTCCAGGCCGTCAGCATCGCCGACGTCTGGTTGTAGTTCACCCGCTCTTGCCGCGTCCACGCTTGCGTGC
>NZ_VWMY01000145.1 GCF_008905045.1 Streptomyces albicerus | reverse complement strand
GCCGAATGCGGCATGTGGGGGACCCCGGACGAACGTGGAGGGGCGGGCCGATGGCGGCCCGCCCCTCCACGGGTGTATGCCGAGTGCTCCAACCCGGCTGTCCCCGGAGTTACTTCACCGCGCCCGCCATCACACCGGACACGAACTGCCGCTGGAACGCGAAGAACACGGCCAGCGGGATCACCATCGAGATGAACGCGCCGGGCGCGAGCGTCTCGATGTTGCCGGAGAACTGCCGGGTCTGTTCCGTCAGCGCGACGGTCAGCGGCCGTGAGCCGGTGTTCGAGAAGACCAGCGCCACCAGCATGTCGTTCCACACCCACAGGAACTGGAAAATGCCGAGCGACGCGATGGCGGGTGCGCCGAGCGGCAGGATCACCGTGGTGAAGAGCCGGGTCTCGCCCGCGCCGTCGAGCCGTGCGGCTTCCAGCAGTTCGCGGGGGATCTCCGCGAAGAAGTTCCGCAGCAGGAAGATCGCGAACGGCAGGCCGAAGCCCACATGGAAGAGGACGACACCGATGATGCTGCCGAAGATCCCGAGGTCGCCGAAGAGGTCGGCCAGCGGGATCAGGGCCACCTGCACCGGCACCACGAGCAGCGCCACCACGACCAGGAACCACCAGTCGCGGCCCTTGAAGTCCATCCAGGCGAAGGCGTACGCGGCCATGGCGCCGATGACGACGACCAGAGCGGTGGCCGGCACGGTGATCCACACCGTGTTGAGCAGGGCGTCGGTGATGTCCTCGTTGCCGAGCAGGGTCGAGTAGCTCTCGGTGGTGATCTGGGACGGCCGGCTGAAGACGTCCCACCAGCCGGAGGCGGCGATGTCGGTCGGGTCGCGGAACGACGAGGCGAGCAGCCCGACCGTCGGCGTCACCCACAGCAGCGCGGTGAGGATCAGGAAGACCCGCATCACGCCGCCGGCCGCGCCGCTCGCCAGTCGGGAGACCAGCGAGCGCCGCGGCGGACCGGCCGCCTCTGCGGCCACCAGGGGTTCTTTCACGGGTACGGAGGGTGCGGTCACCGTCGTCGCTCCCTTCGCAGTCGGCGGATGTTGACGACCATCACAGGCAGCACGAGCAGCAACAGCACGATGCCGATCGCACTGCCGAGGCCGAGGTCGCCGCCACCGCCGAAGGACGCGTTGTACAACTGCAGGGCCAGCACGTTGGCCTCGTCCTGGGTGGGTTGCGGGGCGATGATGAAGATGAGGTCGAAGATCTTCATCACGTTGATCATCAAGGTGATCAGGACGACGATGAGGACCGGCGCGAGCAGGGGAACCGTGACCCTGCGGAACACCTGCCACTCGTTGGCCCCGTCGACCCGGGCCGCCTCGATGAGGTTGCGGTCCACTCCGGCGAGACCCGCCGCGATCAGTACCATCGCGAAGCCCGCCCACATCCAGGCGTACGCGCCGATGACCGCCGGTGTGACCAGGCTCGGGCCGAGCCAGTCGACGCCGTTGTAGGGCGCTGAGAAGTTCGAGGCGGGAAGCCGGAGTTGGGCACCGGCGGCCTCGGCCGGCAGCGTGAACGTACCGTCGTCGCCCGCCTTGGCGGAGGCCACGACCTTGCCGTCCTTGACCGCCTCGACCTTGATGCCCGGCATGGCCTTCTCGCCCGCGTCGATGGCGCCCTTCGCGCCACCGCCGCCCAGCTTGAAGTCCAGCCAGACCGTGCCGGACACCCCGTCGCCCGCGGCCTGGGCGGGCTTGGCGTCCCCGGGGGAGTCGGGCAGCTTGTTCGGGGCGATACCGACCAGCGGGAGCAGGGCCGGGGAGCCCGCGCTCACCGTGCCCGTGGACGTGAAGGAGCCGCCTCCGGACGCTTTGAGATCACTCTCCGTGGACGGGCGCGCCTTGGGATAGACGGACGACTCGGCGAAGGTGTCGTGCACCCCCACCACCACGGCGTTGGCCACGCCTTGGTCGGGGTCCGCCTCGTAGACGAGCCGGAAGATGATGCCCGCGGCGAGCATGGAGATCGCCATCGGCATGAAGACGACCATCTTGAACGCCGTTGACCAGCGCACCCGTTCGGTCAGCACGGCGAAGATCAGGCCGAGCCCGGTGACCAGGGCGGGCGCGACCGCGACCCAGATCGCGGTGTTCTTGACCGCGGTGAACGTGGCGTCGTCCGCGAAGATGTCGCCGTAGTTCTCCAGGCCGACGAAGACCGAACCGTCGGCGTCGTACAGACTGCGCCAGACCGAGTACCCGATCGGGTAGACCACGAGCGCGCCGAGCAGCACGAGCGCGGGCAGCAGGAACAGGCCTGCCACCCACGGCCGCGTACCCATCACGCTCTTGCGTTTTCCGGCGGGGGGCACCGGTCCTGCCGGGCCCCCCGCCGTCGCCACCTGCGACGACATCGGCTGCCGTCAGCCCTGGTACGCCTTGGCGGCGGCCGCCTCGAGCGCCTGCTGCGCGCCCGCGACGTCCGAAGGCGTCTTCAGGAAGTCCTGCAGCGCCTTCCACTCGCCCTGGCCCTGGGTGCCACCGAAGGCTGCCGGGGCCTGGTCGGACATGTCGAAGCGGAAGTCGTCGCCCGCGGCGATCAGCGCCTTCGCGATGTCCCGGGCCACGTCGTCCTTGTAGGTCTCCTGGTCCATCTCCTTGTTGGGGGAGATGAAGCCGCCCTGCGCCGCCCAGATCTCGGCCGCGTCGGTCGACGCGAGGAAGGTCAGCAGTGCCTGCGAGGCCTTGTCGTCCTTCAGGGCCACGGCCACGTCACCGCCACTGACCACCGGAGACTGATCGCCGACTGCCGGGAACGGGAAGACCTTCGCGTCCGTGCCGATCTTGGCCTTCGTGTCGGCGTTGATGTTCGCCGCGACGAAGTCGGCCTCGAAGACCATCCCGGACGGGGTGTCACCGGAGAAGGTGTTCGTCACCGACTTGGGGAACTCCGTGCGCAGCGCGCCGGCCCGGCCGCCCGCGATCAGTTCGTCCTTGCCCCACAGCTGGGCGAGCGTGGTCAGCGCCTCCTTCACGGAGGGGTCCGTCCACTTGATCTCGTGCTTCGCCAGCTGGTCGTACTTCTCCGGCCCCGCCTGGGAGAGGTAGACGTTCTCGAACCAGTCGGTGAGGGTCCAGCCGTCCTGTCCGGCGACGGAGACCGCGGGCGAACCGGCGTCCGACAGCGTCTGCGCGGTCTGGACGAACTCGTCCCAGGTCTTGGGCTCCTCGGTGATGCCGGCCGCCTCGAAGGCAGCCGTGTTGTACCAGATCAGCGACTTGTTGGCGGCCTTGGCGTAGACGCCGTACTGCTTGTTCTTGTAGGCGCCCAGGTCCTTCCAGCCGGTCGAGAAGTTCTTGTCGAGCTGCGCCTGAACCTCGGCGCCGAGGGGCTTGACCCAGCCCTTGTCGGCGAACTGGTGGAGCACACCGACCTGCGGCAGGAACGCCACGTTCGGCGGCTTGCCGCCCTGGATCTTCGTGCCCAGGAAGGTGGAGGTGTTGTTGCCGGTCGGTACGTAGCTGACCTCGGCGCCGGTGCGCTTCTCGAACTCGTCCAGCACCTTGGTGAAGTTGTCCTGCTCGGGGCCGGTCCAGACGGCCGCGACCTCCAGCTTCTGGCCGTCGAGCTTGGGGAGTTGAACACTGGCGGCGCTGTCACCGGTCTCGTTGCCGCCCCCGCCCCCGCCTCCGTTGTCGTCGTCTCCACCGCACGCCGTGAGCGTGAGCGCCATCGCCCCCGCGACGACGGCAGCCGCGGCCCTTGCGGTCCCGCTCCTCTTGTGCGATTTACGTGTACGAAGAGTGCTGCTGCGCATGACTTGCCCCGTTCTCCGTCGAACGTCCGGGTGCTGTCCCGTGCGCTCCCGGTGTACGCCCGTACGCTTGGCGGCGGCAAGAGCGCCTGCGCTGTCAAGGGCGTGATCGTAACCGCGTCGTGACCAGTGCGTCCGGGTTGGGCGGGGGTGGTCGCGTGGGGCTCTGCCCCAGACCCCGCTTCTGTGTGCAGGGTTGCTCGTCCGACGTCGGGTGCGGGTTGGTGGGGGCTGGTCGCGCAGTTCCCCGCGCCCCTGACGGGGCACGCCCCAGCCCCCAGGGGACGGGAATGGGTAGGGGCGGCGGGGGCGAAAACCGTCCGAGCCGCGACCCGGCGCTACAGAAGCGAGGGAACCTCCGTCGCCGACACCGACCGTGCCGCCCGCTCCAGGGCGCTGGCCAGCAGGGCCAGGTCCGTGGGCCCGTTGCCCAGTTCGCGGACGGGCCTGCGCGCCGGCGGGTCCCCCATCCTCGCCCAGTCCAGCGGCACGACCGTGGGCCGCAGCGTCGCCGTACGCGGGATACGGCCCGTGACACGACCACCCTGGAAGGGAATTGACCGCCCGGTCGGCCCGCCGCTGAGCCGACCGCGTCCGGGCTGGGGCTCCTCCGGCCCGGACAAGGGAGCCTCCAGCACGACCCGGAGCGCGGCCCGCCGGGCCAACTCCGTCTCGTCCGTACGGACTCCGCCCCCCGTCGCCGCCACAAGATGCACCCCGAGCCGCTCCCCGTCCCGCGCCACGGCCTCCAGCGCCCGTACGACAGACCCGGCCGCCGGCCGCCCGGGGGAGCCGAGCGCGGGTGAGAGCAGGGCGTCCAGGTCGTCGACGACCACGACGAGCCGGGGAAGCGGCGGCCCCGCGTCCGGGCGCGTCCGGGTCGCGGCGGGACGCAGCCGGAGAGTGGAGCTGGGCGGCGCTTCGAGGTCCCCGGCGCCGGAGGCGGAGCCGGTCGCGGAGGTCCTGGTCGCCGAGCCGCCCGAGCGCTGGGCGACGACCCGGCCGGGCACCTCCTGCCGGGTGTGCCACTCGGCGAAGTCGAGCCGGCCGAGCAACTCGGCCCGCCGCTTCAGCTCGGCGGACAGCGACTGGGCGAACTCCCGCATCCGTACGGGGTCATGGGCGCCCAGATGCGTCGTGACATGGGGCAGGTCCGTGCACACCTGGAGCCCGTCCCCGCGCGAGGCCGTGCCCCCGGTGCCCGTGCCGTCCCGGCCGTCGACCAGCACGATGCCGAGCCGGTCCGGCCGCTCCGCGGCGGCGAGCGACGCGGCGACGGAACGCAGCAGCTCCGTACGCCCGCTGCCCGACGGGCCCTCGATGAGCAGATGCGGGCCGTCCTGCGAGAGGTCCACGCAGACGGGTCCGCGCGGCCCGGCCCCGAGCACGGCCGTGGCCCGGCCGCCGAGCGCCTCCGTGTCGTCGGCCGCGTCCGCCCAGCGGGCCATCAGCGACGCCGGGGTCGCCCTCGCCAGGCCCAACTCGTCCAGCAGCCGGGCGGCTTGGGGCAGCGGCGCGGACACGCGCGGGTGCCGCTCACCGGCCACGCCGTCCGCGCGCAGCGGGGCGAGGGCCCGCGCGAAGCGCTCGGCCCACGCCATGGACACGGCGTCCACCGCGGCGACCGTGCCGTGACCGACGGGGCCGCCTTGCGCGGTCTTGGAGGAGCCGCCGTGCGGTGGCTTGCCGGGAGCCACGCGCAGCAGGCGCAGCGCCGTGGCCACATCCCCGCTGAGCAGCGCGACGGCCCCGCACTCGCGGAACGCCGGCGAGGTCGCGCAGGCCGCCTCGTACGTGTCCGTCACCGGTGAGGCGGGCGACGCGGCCGGCGTCTCGGCGAGACAGATGACATGGATCCCGGCCTGGGGCCCCTCGGCCGCGAGCCGCGACACGGCTTCCCGTACAGCGGCCGACCCGGGATCCCCGTCCACCACGACAACGGTGTGAGGACCGGGCCACTCGCTCTCCGCCGGATCGTCGGACCGCGCCCAGGAGGGCCGCCGGGCCCGGCCACGGGCCGCCGCGTCACCGGCGAGGGTGCCGCTGGGGAGTCCCAGGTGGGTGGTATTGCTGTCGCGGGCGGAGGGGTGGGTGGCCCGGGGCGCCGGGGAGCCGGAACCGCCGACCTCTCCGGTGAGGGCCGTGCCGTCGTCCGACGGGTGCCTCGGGCGGGTGCCACCGGACGAGGGTCCGGGGTGGCCGCCCGCGCCGCCGTCGTGGCCCCGCTCGGCGCCGGGCTCCCGCTCGCCGCCGGACTGCCGTACGGCCGAGAAGGCCCCGCTGTCGTCCGGTGAGCCGCCCCCGAGGCGGAACGCTCCGGTGGAGGACCCGCAGGCCCGGCCCGTCTCCGCCAGGTGGTCCTCCAGACGGCGGACCAGCTCCTCCGTACGCGCCGTCGCCTGTTCGCGGTCGTAGGCGAGGAGGAGGCGGCAGTCCTGGCCGTGGGTGGGGCGGAGGTGGGGAAGCCAGCCGAGCCAGGACCACTCGGCCGTGCGCTCCTGCGGGGAACGCGAGCGGTCCGTGCTGATCAGGGTGATTTCCAGCGTGTCGGGGGAGTGCAGCGCGGCGAGCTGGGCCACCACCGCGCGGGCGAGCCCCGAGAGGCGGCCGCGCGGCCCGGCCAGGCCCAGCGCCCCCACCTCCCGCAGGTCCGCGGTCACCGGCACCGCGGGCAGCAGGCCGGAGCCGTCGGGTGCGCTCCGGTCCGCCGTACCGAGCCGCACCGTGAGGGTCTCCGGGTGGCCTGGCCCGCGCTCCCACAGCCGAGGGCCCGGGCCGAGCGCGGTCAGCAGGAGCGCGGCGTGATCGGGCCACCGCTCCGGCTCGGGCGTGCCCTCGGGGTGGGGCTCGGCGGAGGGGGGCGTGTACTCGTCGTACGCGTCGTCCTCCGGGTCCGGCTCGTCGCTCCTGCCGCCCGTCAGCCGCCGGGCCCACCCGGAGAGGCCGCCGCGTCTGCGCACTCCGCGCGGCACGGTCGTCCCCCGGAGGGGAGTGCCTTTCCGCCTGCCCTCACCGGAACCCGAGGCGTCCGGACCCTCCTCGGACACCGCCCCGGATTCCGTGCTCTCGATCCTCGGCGCTCCGCCCTGCCCCGGCACGACATGCGGTTCGGCGGGCGCGTGCGCCTGGGCGCCGTGAGTCCCGCCTCCGGCGGCACCCCACCCGGCCGTGCCGTAGCCGTGATGCGTCTCGGCGGTGGGAGGCGCGGCCTGGGAACCGGGCGCGTCCGAGGAGCCCGCGTCGCTCTCGCCACGTCCGTCGCGCGCGTGGGGCACTATCGCGGCTCCGGCTCCGGGCCGTGCCTCGCCGGGAGCCGGGTGAGGTGCCACCACCGGCTGCTCCCGCACGGGCTCCTCCGGCGCCACCACCACCCGTACATGCCCCTCGCCGTCCGGTGCGGTCTCCCGCACGGGAGTCGGCTCGCCCGCCGGGGCGAGCCGCAGTGCCGACTCGCCGACCCGCAGCAGCGCCCCCGGCGTGAACCGCACCGGGCGCTCGCCCACGCGTCTGCCGTCCAGCGTCGTGCCGTTCGTGGAGCCCAGGTCCGCGACCGAGACGTGGCCGTCCGCCGCGACCGTCACGGCGCAGTGCAGGCGGGAGACGTCCGGGTCGTCCAGAGGCACGTCGGCCTCGCCCGAGCGGCCGATGTCGATCCGGCCGCCGTGCAGGAGATGGACGCCTCCGGCGTCGGGCCCGGCGACCACGCGCAGCTGGGCCGCGGCGGGATCGACGTCGGGACCGGGCTCCGCGGGGGCGCCCAGGGACAGCACGGCGCCGTCCATGAGAGGTGGCTCACCCAGCGTGCAGCGCTGCGCGTCCAGCCGCTCCGCTCCCGCGTACAGCACCCCGGCGCCCTCGCCTCCGACCGCCGAGGCGAGGCCGGAGGCCACCGCCGCGAGCGCGGTCCCGGCGGGTGCTGTGACCAGCACGTCGCAGGACGCCGGGCGTCCCTCGGGGCGCGTCCCCAGCGGGTCTACGACGGTCAGCCGGATCTGCATCGCCGTCAGCGGTCCCTTCTGTCGCGGGCGCCCGCGACGGGCTGCCCGCGGTCCCCCACCGCAGATTCCCCCACCGCACACGGGCACGTCGGCCAGTACTGAAGGCATCCTCGCACCTGCCACTGACAACACGCCCGCCCCGCACCGGCAAGTGATCTTGATTGGTCGGCTCTGCCCGCAAAAGTGCCTGACCAATGCCCGGTTGAGATCGGTCACGTCAAGGTCCGGCAACCAAAGCACCCAAAGCGAGCGTCTTTTCATCGAACACATACGGGAACGCCCTACGTAATGCATGGGCAGGCAGGGCCGGGGAAACCGCAGCAGGACGACAACCCGGTGCCGGCTTCAGCGGCACTACAGTGGGTCGGAACCACCTGTACCACGGTGGACGGATCAGCCAAGCAAGCAGCAGGGAGCGCATGACGTGCGGCCGGTAGGCAGCAAGTACCTGCTCGAGGAGCCGCTCGGGCGCGGCGCCACGGGCACCGTCTGGCGAGCCCGCCAGCGCGAGACCGCGGGCGCCGAGGCGGCCGTGCCCGGCCAGCCGGGCGAGACGGTGGCGATCAAGGTCCTCAAGGAGGAGCTCGCCAACGACGCGGACATCGTGATGCGGTTCCTGCGGGAGCGCTCTGTTCTGCTCCGCCTGACCCACCCGAACATCGTGCGCGTACGGGACCTCGTCGTAGAGGGCGATCTGCTCGCCCTGGTCATGGACCTGATCGAGGGACCCGACCTCCATCACTACCTGCGCCAGAACGGGCCGTTCTCGCCGGTCGCCGCCGCCCTCCTCACCGCCCAGGTCGCCGACGCGCTGGCCGCCAGCCACGCCGACGGCGTCGTGCACCGCGACCTGAAGCCCGCGAACGTCCTGCTCAAGCAGGACGGCGGCCAGATGCACCCGATGCTGACCGACTTCGGCATCGCCCGCCTCGCCGACTCCCCGGGCCTGACCCGCACCCACGAGTTCGTCGGCACGCCCGCGTACGTCGCGCCCGAGTCGGCCGAGGGCCGCCCGCAGACCTCCGCCGTCGACATCTACGGCGCCGGAATCATGCTGTACGAGCTGGTCACCGGCCGTCCGCCGTTCGGCGGCGGGTCCGCCCTCGAGGTCCTGCACCAGCACCTGAGCGCCGAGCCGCGCCGCCCCTCCACGGTCCCCGACCCCTTGTGGACCGTCATAGAGCGTTGCCTGCGCAAGAACCCCGACGATCGGCCCAGCGCCGAGAACCTCGCCCGCGGTCTGCGTACGGTCGCCGAGGGCATCGGCGTGCACGCGAACTCCGCGCAGATCGCCGCCGCCGAGGGCGTGGGCGTACTGCTCGCCCCGGACCCGGCGCCCGCCTACGTGCCGGGCGACCCCGGGGCCGCCGATCCCACGCAGGTGCTTCCGCAGGGCGCCGGCTCGTACGACCCGAACGGCGCGACCAGCGTCCTGCCACACACCGGCGCCGCCGACCCCACCGCCGTACTGCCCCACCGTGGCGCGGCCGACCCGACCGCGGTGATGCCGCCGGTGCCGCCGAACCAGCCCGGCGGACAGCCCGAGGAACCGCACCCCTGGCAGAACCAGCTGCGTGCGGCCCGCGACCGCAATGAGCCGACGCAGGTGCAGTCGTATGTCGACCCGAGCCAGGATCCGCTGCGGCGGCGTCCGCAGCGGCAGGTCGCACGCCCGCAGCAACAGCCGCAGCAGCCGCGCCAGCGGCCCCAGCAGCGGCCGCCCCAGAACCAGCCCGGGTACGGCTATCCGCAGGGCCAGCCGCCGCAGCAGCCACAGGGGTACGCCCCTCAGCAGCAGCCCCAGCGGTACGCGCCCGCGCCGCAGCAGCCCCAGCAGCCCGCGCCGCGGCCGCCGCGGGAGCCCCGTCAGCCGCGGCAGCGCAGCGCCAACCCGATGAAGATCCCCGGGCTCGGATGCCTCAAGGGATGCCTGTTCACGATCATCATCCTGTTCGTGGCCAGCTGGCTGATCTGGGAGCTGAGCCCGCTCCAGGACTGGATCGGGACCACCAAGGGGTACTGGGAGCAACTGTCGGACTGGTACGGCAATGTCTCCGGGTGGATCGAGGACCTGGGCGGAGGATCCGGGCAGTAAGCCCTTTTAGGTGGCAGTAAGCCTTTTCAGGTGTTTCAGGAGATTGCCCCTTGAAATCCCCAGAACCGCGGTGCGGTTCTGGGGATTTGTCGACACCTGGGGGGTGATTTCTGCCTCCGAAGCGAAGGTTGGCGCTACGGGCGCGTAGTTTTAGCGACAACACGCGTCCGTAGGAGCAGTCTTGGTACGGAAGATCGGCAGCCGGTACACCGCGAACCAGATTCTGGGGCGGGGCAGCGCCGGCACGGTGTGGCTGGGTGAGGGTCCCGAGGGTCCCGTCGCCATCAAGCTGCTGCGCGAGGACCTCGCGTCCGACCAGGAGCTCGTGGGCCGTTTCGTCCAGGAGCGGACGGCTCTGCTCGGCCTCGACCACCCGCATGTCGTCTCGGTACGGGACCTCGTGGTCGACGGCAACGATCTCGCGCTGGTCATGGATCTCGTACGCGGCACGGATCTGCGGACCCGGCTCGACCGGGAGCGGCGACTCGCGCCCGAGGCGGCCGTCGCGATCGTCGCCGACGTCGCGGACGGACTCGCCGCCGCCCATGCCGCGGGAGTCGTCCACCGCGATGTGAAGCCCGAGAACGTGCTGCTCGACATGCAGGGACCCCTCGGACCTGGTGGATCACATCCCGCGCTCCTCACGGACTTCGGGGTGGCCAAGCTCATCGACTCGCCGCGGCGGACCCGTGCGACGAAGATCATCGGTACGCCGGACTACCTGGCCCCGGAGATCATCGAGGGCCTGCCTCCCCGGGCGGCCGTCGACATCTACGCGCTGGCGACCGTGCTGTACGAGCTCCTCGCGGGATTCACGCCGTTCGGCGGCGGGCACCCGGGGGCGGTTCTGCGTCGGCACGTCACCGAGACCGTGGTCCCGCTGCCCGGGATTCCCGAAGAGCTGTGGCAGTTGATCGTGCAGTGTCTGGCGAAGGCGCCGGCGTCCCGGCTGCGGGCGTCCGAACTGGGCGAGCGGTTGCGGGAGCAGTTGCCGTTGCTGGCCGGGATGCCGCCGCTGGACGTGGACGAGCCGGAGAGCGAGGCGGAGGCCGGGTATGAGGACGCACCGGCGGCGGAACCGGAGGCTCCGCGGGAGCGGGTCCGTCGTGGGGCCGTTCCGCTGGTCCCCGGGGCCGCGCCCGACTCGAACCGGGACACCCACACGTCGATGCGGGTGCCCGGGCCGGACGAGCTGGCGGGCGGCGCCCGAGGCACGGCCCGCGCGCCGCGCGCCGCGGGTGCCCCACGGCCGGGCTCGGCCCGCCACCGCGCGTCAGCCCGACGGCGTCGGATCACGCTCGGGGTGGCGGGGGCGGCCCTCGTCGCGGCCGTAGGGGTGGGCACGTGGCTCGCCGCGTCGGGGGACGACGCGGGCGCGACACCTTCGGACACGGAGAACTCGGCGCCTGCGACACCGTGACGACTGCCTTGTCTGTCGGCTTCGGGCGGTGGTGTGGGGGTTCGCGGTGATGTGCCGGGTGCGGGTGAGTGGGGGCTGGTCGCGCAGTTCCCCGCGCCCCTGGGTAGGTGAGGCCTGGGCCCCGTAAGGGGCGCGGGGAACTG
>NZ_VWMY01000144.1:2617-11524 GCF_008905045.1 Streptomyces albicerus | reverse complement strand
GCGAGTTCCTCGGTCTTCTTCCAGGCCGTCAGCATCGCCGACGTCTGGTTGTAGTTCACCCGCTCTTGCCGCGTCCACGCTTGCGTGCCGCGCCGCGAGGGCCAGGTTGTAGACCTTCCGCACGCACCCGAACGTGCGCGACAGCTCGGCCGCCTGCGCCTCGGTCGGATAGAAGCGGTACTTGAACGCCCGCTTCACGTGGGTGGTCTTCACGGTTCACAAGGGGCTTCGTTTCCTCCCCCGGCTGAAGCCGGGGTATCCACGAAGGAGTAACCCGATGAAGAGCGTCCTGCACGACTGGACGGACGAACAGACGGTCACGATCCTGACCCACTGCCGCGAGGTGCTGCCGCCGGCTGGGCGCGTACTGATCGTGGAGCCCGTTCTGCCTGAGGTCGTCGACACCGAATCCGCCGGACTCACCTACCTCACCGACCTCAATATGCTGGTGAACGTGGGCGGCAGGGAACGGACCCGGGCCGACTTCGAGGACGTGTGCCGCCGAGCGGGATTGTCCGTCGCCTCGGTGACCCCGCTGGCGCAGGCCGCTCCGTTCTGCCTCATCGAGGCAACAGCCTGACTTCGCCGCGCGTGAGAACAGGCAGCCTGCGGCAGCGCGGTGGAATCGAAGGTAGTGGCAGGTGCCCCCGCCGCCACGACAAGGCTGGCGGTACGATCCACCAGCAGGTACCTTGTGTCGCATGGTACTGCCTGGCGGAGCGCATTCCGGAGTGAGCCAACTCCGGCGTGGAATCCTGCAATTCTGCGTCTTGGCTCTGCTGCGTGACGGTGAGAGGTATGCCTTCGAACTGGTGCGGGAACTGTGCGAGGCCCACGGGCTCGCCACCAGCGAGGGCACCATTTATCCCCTGCTCGCACGGCTGAGGAAAGAGGGGTGGGTCAGCACCGTCTGGAAGGAGTCCGACTCAGGGCCGCCACGCCGCTACTACACGCTGACCGCGACAGGGCGACGGGCCCTTGCCGAATTCGCCAGTGAGTGGGGCTCCTTCAAAGCCGCTGTTGACACCCTCTTGGACAGTGAGGAGAGCCACGAGTGACCACAAGGCGAAACCGGCTCATAGACGAGTACTTGCAGCGCTTTGACAACGCCTCTGTCTTCCTTGCCGCCGATCGACGCGAAGAGCTCAGACAGGAGATCCTCGAGCACATAGACGCCGGCCTCGAAGAAGCCGACGCACTGCACGCCGCGGCAACCCGCGCCGTCCTGGACCGGCTGGGCCCGCCGGCGGACATCGTGGCTGCCGAGTTGAACGGCCCGAGGTCCACTGGCTCCACTCCGGTGGTCGAACTACCTGTTCTTGCCGCCGATATGGCGCCGAAGCATGAGACCAACGACCGCGCAAGCCACGTACGGCAGACACCGGACGATGTCCCTGCGCTTCCTGTCGCCTCGCCGCCCATACGAAAAGGAGTGACGCTGCTTCTGATCGGGGCAGCAGCAGCGTTCGCCGTCGGCGCGCTGACCTTTGGGGTCAGCACAGACAGCGGCGATCCTCAGCAGCAGTCTCCGGCCATCGTTGAGGAAACGTCCATGTCGCCGTCCCCGAGCGGAGAGTCCGACAGCGAGCCGCCGACCGGGGCGCCCACGGATGACACGACGCCTGTCCCGCCCTCTGACGAGCCTTCCGAGCCCCTGTACGATCCGACGGCGCCCCCTTCCTCAGGATCGTGATCCGGCCTCGGGCTTGGGCGTTCCGCCCCCGCCTGTGGTCCGTGCGCTTCTGAACACGCTCGTCCGGCATCACGCCGGGTGCATCAGGCCGGACCTGCTGCCTCGCTCGGAGCAGGAGCGGCGGCCCGAGCGCTCGTGGCGCCGGGCACCGCTCCGGATTCACGACGAACCTCGAAGGCGGGTTTCGCGCCCGGGGGTTCGGCGTCGGGCTCCGCTCCGTCCCAGTGCCGTACCGGACACGGCCAGGACGGAGAGGAGAACGAGCGCCCCGGCCGGGCCGAGTACGGTCCAGGGTGCCAGCTCCACGTACGGCTGGTTCTCCGAGAGCAGGCGGCCCCACTCCGGAGTCGGGGGCTGCTCGCCCAGGCCGAGAAAGCCGAGGGAGGCCAGGACAAGGACCGCGGTGGGCAGCCGCAGCAGGGCGTTGCGCACGACCGAGGGCAGTACCGCGGGCAGCAGGTGGTGGCGCAGCAGGTACCACCGGTCGGCGCCGAACGAGATCGACGCGAGCATGTGACCGCTGGCCCGTTCCTGTTCGAGCAGCGCCGCGGTCTGGGCGGCGTACGGGCTCCAGCCGACCAGACACACCGCGCACGCGGCGCCCCAGACCGACGGCCCGGTCACCGCCGTCGTCAGCAGTCCGGCGATGACGGCCGGCAACGTCGACACCACTTCGGTCAGGCCCGCGCCCACCTGTGCTGCCATGCCGAGCAGCAGCCCGATGACCATGCTGACCGCTGTCACCGCGAGGGCCACGCCCGCCGTGCGCAGCGCCCCGTGGCCCAGCCGGGCCAGCAGATCACGACCGAGCGAGTCCGTGCCCAACGGGTGTGCGCCCGAGGGAGACAGCAGCCGGGCCGTCGTGTCCACGTGCAGGGGATCACGCAGCAGCCCGGCTACGACCAGGGTGAGCAGGGCGACGGCGCAGAATCCGGCGACCCAGAGCGTGGAGCGTCGCCGCGGGAGGGCCGGCGGGTGCAGGGCGGGCAGGGCGCCGTCCCGCAGGGCGGGGCCGAGGAGAGCGCGGCGCAGGGCCTGGATGAGAAGGCCGGCGGCGACGCCGAGCAGTACGAGGACCAGTGTCGCGGTCTGCAGGGGTGGGAGGTCCTGGGCGATGGCGGCGTCCAGGGCGAGGCGGCCGAGTCCCGGAATGTTGAAGATCTTCTCCACCGCGACCGCGCCGCCGACCAGGGCCACGACGGTCGGCAGGAGCTGCGGGAGTACGCCGGACAGTGTGCGGCGCAGTGCGTGCCGGGCGATGTGGCCGGGCGAGAACCCGAAGGCGTGCCAGGTCCGCGCCCAGGGCTCGTTGAAGGCGGCGGGCAGTGAGTGGTCGAGCAGGCCGCCGATCATCGCCCCGGACGGCACACCGAGGGCGAGCGCGGGCAGCACCATGGCCCCCGGCCCCTCCCAGCCACTGGACGGGAACCAGTCCAGCCACACCCCGCATACGGTGGCGAGCAGCGAGGCGAGCAGGAACTTCGGCAGCGCGGCGAGGACGGCGGCCCCGGTGCCTGCCCGCGCGTGCCCCAGCCGCCGCCGGGATCCGAGATGCAGGGTGCGGGCGCAGACCAGCGCGGCCACCGCGATCGTGACCACCAGTGCACCGAGCATCAGCGTGAAGGAGACCGCGAAGGCGGACGTCACCTGGGGCAGGACCGGTTCGCCCGACACCCAGGAGATGCCCGCGTCGCCGCGCGGCAGTCCGCCCAGCCAGTGGGCCATATGCGTGAACGGCCCTTCGTCCAGGTTCAGTTGCTCACGCACGGCGGCCAGCTGTGCGGGGGTCGGGTCCTGGTCGGCGGATCGGGCCCGCAGGACCGTCAGCGCGGCGTCGGTCCCGGACAGCCAGGGCAGCAGGGCGACGGCCGTCAGCAGCACGGTCCCGGCGACGACGCGGCCGGCCCCCGCCCGCCACTGGACGGGGCGGGTATCGGCACCGCCCAAGGTGACGCTCATCCGCTGCTACTTCACCCGGGTGTCGACGTCGATCAGAGAGCGCTCGCGGGGGTCGAGGAGCACGCCCTCGACATCGGTGCCGATGCCCTGCACGACCTTCTCGTGGACCAGCGGCACGACAGCGTCGGTGCGCAGGATCTCCGCCTCGGCCCGCATGACCTTCTGCTGCCGCCGTGCCGGATCGCCTTCCTCGGCGGCGGACTTGATGGCCTGGTCGACCTCGGAGTCCTTCAGCCCCGCGATGTTGTAGACACCGTCACTGGTGTAGTCGCTGGCGAGATACGCGACCGCGTCGCCGGTGTCGAGGAGGGTCACGCGGGAGAAGACGAGCGCGTCGTACTTGCCCGCGAGGAGGTCGGCCTCCATCTGCGTGTACTCGCGTACGTCCTGCTTGACGGTGAACCCGGCCTTCTCCAACTGCTGCTGCAGTACGGTCGCGGCTTCGGGAAGTTCCGCACGGTTGGTGTAGCTGGCCAGGCGCAACGTCCTGCCCTTGGTCTTCGACGTGACCTGTGCGGTGGTAGCGGCCTTCGCGCGGCCGGTCACCTCGACACGCTTGTCGGCCGCCCAGGAGACGGCGGGCCCGAACAGCCCCTGGGCGGGGTCGGCGTACCCGCCGAAGACCGAATCGACGAGCGCGGAACCGTCCACGGCCTGGCGGGCGGCCGCGCGCAGCGCGGTGTCGGTGAACAGGCCGCTGCCGGTGTTCAGGACCAGGCTGTCGGTCCGCACGGAGGGCACCTCGTGACGGGTGTCCTTGTCCAGCAGCTTCGCCTGGGCGGTGGGGATCCACTCGGCGATGTCGACATCGCCGCTGCGCAGGGCGTTGGCGCGTGCGGTGCCTTCGGCGATCCAGGTGACGTCGATGCCGGATGCCTTGGCCTTGCCACCCCAGTACGCGTCGAAGCGAGCGAGAGTGGCCTTGGTCTTCCCGGTGAGCCGTGTGATCTCGAAGGGGCCGGTTCCGGTGCCGACCGGGCTGACGGTGCCGTCCTTCGCGTACGCCTTCGGGGAGAGGATGCCGAGTGCGGGGCTGGCAAGTCGCAGCGGGAGCACCGGGTCGGTGGTCTTCGTGCTGATCGTGACGGTGTCGGTGTCGTCGGCGTGGGCGGTCAGGGTCACGTCGCTGAGGACGCGGGGCTTGGTCTTGGCCTCGTTCGCGTGGTCGAGCGCGTTGACGACGGACTCGGCGGTGACCTCGGTGCCGTCCTGGAACGTGGCCTTGCGCAGCTCGAAGGTCCAGGTGGTGGCGTTCTTCCGGGTCCAGGACTTCGCCAGCGCGGGCGCGGCGGCCCCGTCCTTGTCCAGCGCCGTGAGTCCTTCGGCCACGGAGAGTTTGCTCAGCACAGTGGCGTCATTGCTGTACGGGGACAGGGCCTGCACCGGTGGCACCGCGAGGGCCACCCTCAGCCGACCGGCGGATCCCGCCGCGCCATCCGCATCCGAGCCGCCCTCGCCCGACACGAAACAGCCGGCCAGCAACGGGGTGAGAGCCAGGGCCGCGGCGAGGCCGCGGTAGGTGGTGCGCATGGGGATCCTGTCGTGCGGAAGGTATGGTCACGCCCCGGCACGCTGGAGGCGGCAACGAGGCCGCGTCAGCATATAAGGCAAGCCTTACCAAATCTCCACCTGGGTGGATGAAATCTCAACCACTGAGATCGTTTCCGCCGGAAACCCGCAGGTCGTTCCCGTGACGGGAGGCGACGGCCTCGGTCAACTGGCCACGGCCATAGACGATTTCACACCGGAAGAGGGCCCACCGGGCGAACCGGCGGGCCCCCTTGCCGTACGCGTACACGTAGGCGGTCCGGTGGTCAGCAGTCCGATACCGCCCGCCACGGAACCAGGACATCCCAGCGGGACCAACCGGTCACGTTGGTGGCCGCGTTGGTGTGATAGAACCACTCCTCGTCGTTGATCACCGCACGGCAGTGCACGGTCGAGTCCTGCGAGGTGTAGCCCTTGCCGACCGTGGTCGACGCCAGATCGGGCCGGGTGTGGATACGGGCACCGTCGACGAGGTAACGGCCCGGACTGGGATCCTGGGCGGCACTGTCGGTCACCCGCGTGGCCTTGCCACCGAACTGAGGTGTCCCGCCCGCGGTCGCGGCCACCGCCGGTGACGGGGCGGTCAGCGCGATGACGGCGACCGCCACGGCCGACACGGCTCCCCCTGCTGCACGAAGCCTCACGATGTCTGCCTCCTTTCTTTCCTGTTCCCCTCGTCCCTCAGGCGCCGCACACCGGCACGCCCGGCAGTTGGTCGTCCGGGTGGTCCACGTAGTGACTCGCGATGTAGCCGCGCGAGTCGCCCCGGCTGATGTAGACCCACCAGGGGTTGCCGCCGACGGTCTCGCCCTGCTTCTGGCAGACCGCCTCGAAGGGCTGGTTCGGCTGCAACTGCCCGGCAACCGCCGGGCAGTTGGCCGGCGACGGGAAGCCGTCGCAGGTGGCCGGGTCGGCAGGGTTGTCACGGACGTTGACGTCGGTCGCCCAGACCGTGAAGCTCGCCCGGGCCGAAGTCCCGTCGGACGCCCCGCCGGTGGCCTCACCGACCGCCGAGGCCGGAGCCGCGGTCAGCGCCGTCACCGCCACGGCCGCGCCCAGGACAGTACGAAGTCGCATGGAAATTCTCCCCGTTGGTGTCATGCGGACCTTGCACCCGGCACACGATGGGCGGGCGTCGCTCGTATGACAGCGGGGCATGTGATCCCCGTCACTCAGGAGTCCGAGAGTCGGTGCCTGGAGTCTGGCGCGTCAGGTCCGGCGCACACGTGCGTACGTCCGCCAAGTTGCGGGTGCGGACCCCGGGGAGCCAGCCGGTCACCCCCTCCTCGGTCCGCACGAGATACCAACGCGTCGAGGTCACCCCGGCTTCGTCCCTGACCAGGGTCCCGCGCGTGACCACACAGAGCGCGGCCGGCCGGTCCCCGTGCCACACCCGCCCCGCCGCGTTGTCCTCGGCCGCATACTCCGCGTACGGGTTCTTCGCCAGCCGCAGCGCGCACTCCAGTGTCCGCAACTGCCGACAGGCCCGCTCGGCGTTGTAGACGGTGACGGACACCCCGCCACCGGACGGCGAGGTGTCACCGGACGGAGAGACGTCCCCCGACGGCCGTACGAACCACCAGGCGCCCAGCAGCACGGCGGTCACCAAGGCCGCCGCGAGGGCGAGTCGGGGCCACCGGCGCGAGCGCGGGGTGGCGGAACGGACGCTCTCCCACAACCCGGCCGGCGTCTCGATCGCCTCGTCCGCGGCGCGGAGCCGAGCGCGCAGCAACGCAACGACACGGTCGTCTGCCCCTTCCCCGGGCCTGCCATCCGCCCCTGTCTCAGGCCTCATCACTCGGCTCCCTCCCTTCCAACAGCTCCCGCAGCCTGCCCAGCGCCCGCGCGCGATGCCGGGCGGCCGTGCCCCGGTGCACCCGCATGATCTCGGCGGCCTGGTCGATCGTGTAACCGTCCAGATCGACGAGAATCACCACGCCCGCCTGCCGGTACGAGAGCCGCCGCAGCAGCCGTACGACCTCCAACTCGGCGTCCCGGCGACCCACTCCCCCGTCCCAGGCCGCGGGCCGCACCGGCCCGACCGCGCCCGCCGGCCCGACCGCCAAGTCGTCCATCTCCTCCACGGGCACCTGCCGGCGCTCCCGGCGATGGGTGTCCCGTACGACGCTGAGCAGGGCCGCGAAGGCGTACGCGTACGGCTCGGGATGGGCGAGAAAGCGGTGAGGGCGCGCAGCGAGCTTCAAATACGCCTCGTGCACCGCGTCCTCGGCCCAGTGCCGCGCCCCGGAGAGCATCACCGCCCTGCGGTACAGCCGAGGCAGGATCTCGCAGAACGTCTCGTCGAATCGTGCGGGCGGCGGCGAGAGGCCCATGTGCGGGTGCACCTTCCCTGACAGCGTCGTGGCCGGGGCCTGCTACCCGCACGGTTGCCTGCGCACACGGGTCCTGTTCGCACCTCCACAGGGCGCACTTCGACAGTTCACACCTGGAGCCGTTCACCACCGTTCGCGCGTGAGCTGTTCGTTCATTCAGGCATGAGCAGCACCCCTCCGCCTGCGAAACCGCTCCGCGCCGGCGGCCGCCCTGGACACGGACACACGGGTACGCCCCCTGCCCACGCCGTGCACCGAGGCGACGCCGGATCAGGTCGAGGCTGCGCGCGCGTGGTCCGGCGACGAGCAGTCCCTACACGCCATGTCCGACGACGACCTTGCCGCCGCACTGCGCTCGACTCTGCTCGACGATCGGGCGCCCGCCCGCATCACGGTCGAGGCAGACCCGCCGCGACGTCGCAGCCCCGTCGGAGCGGGCCACGCCCGGCGGAAGCCGGGTCGACGATCTGACCGGTTTCTCGGATGCCGAGCTCGGTCGGCGGCAGAAGCGCGATAGGGCGCGGCTCGATGCAACGTGTCCTGCTCACTCCGTGACTGTGTTTCGGCCCTCAACCGGATGCCACACGGATCGACCAAGAACACGAGAAGCTGGAACCATGAACACGGGAAAGGACGAAGTGCCACTGTCCGGAGGACGGATCACACAGGGCGTCGTCCGTATCGGCAACACCGTCCGACGACCCGTCACAGCCAGATCGGCCTTCGTCGCCGAATTGCTGAACCATCTTCAACAACGCGGGTTCACCGGCGCACCGCGATATCTCGGGCTCGACGACACCGGCCGTGACACGTTCACCTACCTGCCTGGCCGGGTGCCGGCCACATTCCAGCTCTGGAGCGACGACCAGGTGGTGGCTGCCGGTACCCTGCTGCGCTCGTTGCATGAGGCCACCCGCGGCAGCCGCCTTGCCGCGGCGCATCCGGTCGTCTGCCACCACGATCCCGGCCCGAACAACGCTGTCTTCCACCAGGACCGGCCGATGGCCTTCATCGACTTCGATACCGCCGCCCCCGGCGACCCCCTCGAAGACCTCGGATACCTGTTGTGCAAGCGGAACATGTGTCCCAGTGTTCTGTGTCTCAGTGATTGGCTGGCGAGCCAGCTGCCCTGCGCCAGAAGCTTCGGTGGGCCCAGCCCATCTGCAGGTCGGGTCCACCGTGCTGCCGTTCACGATGCTGCGGTTCTGGTGCCAGGCCGTCGATGGCGTGTCTGGCACCGCTTCACGAGCCGCCTACGGCCCTCGACGCTCAGGGGCGCATTCGCGTGGGGCACTCGTCGTCCTCTCGAAGTCAGACGACGGCAGGCGCGACACCTGTCGTGCGCGCCTGCCGCATTGCGGCCTTTCAGCCCTT
>NZ_VWMY01000144.1:943-2607 GCF_008905045.1 Streptomyces albicerus | reverse complement strand
TTCAAGCTTCGGGCCCCGACGAGGAACTGACGCACCAGCAGCAGAAGTCACGCAACTACTAACGATCAACTACTGGCGCAGGACACTATGCGGCCGGTGGTAGTTGTAGTGGATGTTCCACACTGTGATCGCGGCTGACCGGGCGTCCTCGCTGGTGAACTCGCGGGCGTGGAGGACTTCCTCGGCCATGATGCGCTGGTAGCGCTCGACCTTCCCGTTGTGCCGAGGTGTGTATGGTTTGGTTCTCTGATGCCGGGTGCCTTGCCCGACGATGCGGGCGAAGTCGCCGGAGCGGTAGCAAGCGCCATTGTCGGTGACGACCCGGTGGATGTGGTTGATGCCGTGGGCGGCGAACCAGACCTTCGCCCGGGCGAGGAAAGCAGCAGCCGTCGCGCCCTTCTCATCGCCCAGCGGTTCTGTGTAGGCGAGCCGTGAGAAACCATCGACGACGGAGTGCGGGTAGACGTAGCCACGCTTTGCCCCGGCCGACTTCGCCCGACTAGCGACCTTGGCCTGATCGCTGTCCCGGCCGTGGATCCGCCACCCGCCGCCATCAGGGATCCGGCCGACCTTCTTCACATCCAGGTGCACCATGTGTCCGGGCCAGCGGGCGATGATCTTCCCCGGCTTCCGGTTGTTCTCACCGCCTGGGTCGATGAAGCGGCGTTCGCCGAGGCCGAGCCGGGTCAGGTGTCGGCTGACAGTTCGCCGGTTGATCACAAAACCGATACTGACAAGTTCGTCGGTGATCCGTTGCGCGGACCACTTGTGCTCGCGGCGCCAGGACTCGATCTGCTCGATGACCCATGCTGGAGTCGCGTTCGGACTCCGGTGCGGACTCGACGGCCGGTCTTGCAATCCCGCATCACCGTGTAGCCGCCAGCGATTTACCCACTTGCCGGCGCATGCGCGAGAGATGCCCATCTCAGCGGCGACGTGGGCGATGGGACGTGTCTGGCACCGCTTCACGAGCCGCCTGCGGCCCTCGACGCTCAGGGGCGCATTCGCGCGGGGCACTCGTCGTCCTCTCGAAGTCGGACGACGGCAGGCGCGACACCTGTCGTGCGCGCCTGCCGCATTGCGGCCTTTCAGTCCTGCGGTGCGACGCGGATACGGTTCCCGTCAGGATCGGCTGCGAGGAAGGTCAGCCCGAACCCCGCATCATAAGGCTCGCGCAGGATCGTGACCCCCTGGGACTGCCACTGCTTGAAGGTCGCGTTGAGCTCGTCGGGTCGTCCACCGTCAATGGCCAGGCACACCTCACTGGTGCGCGGGACGTCCGGTGACAGATCCTCGAACTGGCCAGACCACAGACCGAGGTCAGCGCCTGGCCCGAGGTCGAAGGTGATGTATCCCGGAGTCTCGAACGAGGGGCTCATGCCGAGGAGGTCGCCGTAGAAACGAGCTGCGGCGGGAGCGTCGTTCACGTAGACGATGGACACGACGGATGTGGTCATGGTTGTTCCTTCTCACAGGTGGTAGGTACGCATCCACCAGCCTGACCGGGATATGCGCCGCATCGTGTCGCAATTCCTGAAAAAATTGGTGTGTGACCCCAGACCGCTTCTTCACCCTGATGCTGCTCCTCAAATCGAGGGATGCCGTGACCACACAGGAACTCGCCTCAGCGCTCGGGGTGTCCCTTCGAACCATCACCCGAGATC
>NZ_VWMY01000144.1:0-933 GCF_008905045.1 Streptomyces albicerus | reverse complement strand
GTCGCAATTCCTGAAAAAATTGGTGTGTGACCCCAGACCGCTTCTTCACCCTGATGCTGCTCCTCAAATCGAGGGATGCCGTGACCACGCAGGAACTCGCCTCGGCGCTCGGGGTGTCCCTTCGAACCATCACCCGGGACTTGAACTGGCTCCGCGACGCCGGTCTGCCGGTGACCGCACACCGGGGCCGCCTCGGAGGCGTGACCATGCTGCCCGGATCCGGACTCGACCTCACGCGACTCACACCGGGCGAGCGTGATCATCTGTCGCTCACTGGGCTGGATGAGAAGCAACGTGCGGAGCTCAACGCATCGGTCGAAAGCCAGCGCGCGCTCTCCAAGATCGCCGCTACACAGTCACGTCGAGTTCATGAGCTCCTGCCGCTCACCGACGTAGTGCACGTGGACAGCCGTCCCTGGCGTCAGGCACGAGCTTTCGGCACGACTCCGGCTTCGCTGATCGGCGCAGTGCGGCGAGGTCGCCGGCTACGGATCGAGTACGACAGCCCACGCGAGTCATGCCCACGCGACCTGGTCGTGGATCCCTACGGGCTGTTCGCCAAGGCTGGCATCTGGTACCTCGTCGCCGATTGTGCCCGAGTGCCACGGATGTACCGACTCGAACGGATCACGACGTGGAAAGAAGTCGACCAGCCACGACGGATCCGCGAGAGCCAGACCCTGGCCACCGTCGCTGCTGCGCTCATTGCTCAGTGGGAACACAACCACGCGATAGAGGTCAGCGCCACCATCGACCAGACCCAGATCGAGCGAGCGCAACGGATCTTTGGCCTACGACTCGTCTGGGACGACCATGAAGAATCCGCCACCGGCCGCAAGGTAACAATCCGCTTCCTGCATCTGGAGGACGTGCGAGCACTACTGCCGTTCGGGAGCGCCATCACTGTGCACGGCCCCACCGAAGCCAGGGCTC
>NZ_VWMY01000143.1 GCF_008905045.1 Streptomyces albicerus | reverse complement strand
TGCCCGCGACCTCGCTGGCCTGGGGCCTGTGGTCGGAGGCCGCGGGCATGGCCGCCCAGCTGGGCGAGGCCGAACTGGCCCGCCTGGAGCGCATGGGCGCCAAGCCGTTGACGACCGAGCCGGCCCTCGGCCTGTTCGACGAGGCGCTCGCCTCCGACGCCGCGCTGCTGGCACCCGTCCGGCTGGACATCGCGGTGCTGCGCGCCCAGGCCAGGACCGGCACCGTCCCGGCCGTGCTGCGCGGGCTCGCGCCCGCCGCCCGTCGCGCGGAGGCCGGCGGATCGCTCGCCCGGCGTCTGGCGGGCGTGCCCGAGGCGGACCGTGAGCAGGTCGCGCTCGAACTCGTGCTGGCGCAGGTCGCCGGCGTGCTCGGACACGCCTCGGCCACGTCCGTCGATCCCGAACGCGCGTTCAAGGAGCTCGGCTTCGACTCCCTCGCCGCGGTCGAGCTGCGCAACCGGCTCACCCAGAACACGGGCGTGCGCCTGCCCGCGACGCTGGTGTTCGACCACCCGACTCCGGCGGCGGTGGCCCGCCTGCTGGTGTCCCAGGTCACCGTGGACGCCGAGGCGAGCCGTCCGCGTACGAGGCGCTCGCGGCGCGTGGACAACGCCGAGCCCCTGGCGATCGTCGGCATGAGCTGCCGGTTCCCCGGCGGGGTGTCCTCGCCGGAGGAGCTGTGGGAGCTGGTGGCGTCCGGCCGGGACGGCATGGGCCCGTTCCCGACCGACCGCGGCTGGGACCTGGAGCGGCTCTACGACCCCGACCCCGACCAGGCCGGCACGGTCTACACGCGGTCCGGCGGCTTCGTCGACGGCATCGGCGAGTTCGACGCGGACTTCTTCGGGATCAGCCCGCGCGAGGCCCTCGCCATGGACCCGCAGCAGCGGCTGCTCCTTGAGGCGTCCTGGGAGGCCTTCGAGGACGCCGGCATCGACCCGACCTCGCTGCGCGGCAGCGACACCGGCGTCTTCTGCGGCACCGTCACCTCGGGTTACCACGCGACGATGGTTCCCGAGCTGGAGGGCTACCACCTCACCGGCACCACGATGAGCGTGGTCTCCGGCCGCATCGCCTACACGCTCGGCCTGGAGGGCCCGGCGGTGTCCGTGGACACGGCCTGCTCGTCCTCCGCCGTCGCCCTGCACATGGCGTCCCAGGCGCTGCGGTCCGGCGAGTGCGGGACGGCCCTCGTCGGCGGCATCTCGCTGATGGCCACGCCGGACCTGCTCATCGGTTTCAGCCGGCAGCGCGGCCTGGCCGGCGACGGCCGCTGCAAGGCGTATGCGGCGTCCGCGGACGGCACCGGCTTCGCCGACGGCCTCGGCCTGCTGGTCGTGGAACGGCTGTCGGAGGCCAGGCGCAAGGGACGGCGCATCCTCGGCCTGATCCGGGGCAGCGCCGTGAACCAGGACGGTGCCAGCAACGGCCTCACCGCGCCGAACGGGCCCTCGCAGGAGCGCGTGATCCGGCAGGCGCTGGAGAGCGCCAAACTGTCCCCGGCCGAGGTCGACGCGGTGGAGGGTCACGGCACGGGTACCAAGCTGGGTGACCCGATCGAGGCGCAGGCGTTGCTGGCGACGTACGGCCAGGAGCGGGACGGCGAGCCGCTGTGGCTCGGTTCGATCAAGTCCAACATCGGCCACACGTCGGCCGCCGCCGGTGTCGCCGGTGTCATCAAGATGGTGATGGCGATGCGGCACGGCGTGCTGCCGCCCACCCTGCACGTGGACGCGCCGTCCCCGCACATCGACTGGGAGTCCGGTGAGGTCCGGCTGCTGACCGAGGCGCGGGAGTGGGCCTCGGAGGGCCGGCCGCGTCGCGCCGCCGTGTCGTCGTTCGGCGTGAGCGGCACCAACGCGCACATCATCCTGGAGGAGGCCCCGGCCGGGGAGTCGGCCGCCGACCGTGCCGGGGAGCGTCCGATGCCGGCCGTTCCCGTGCCGGTGTCCGGGCGCACGCCGGCCGCGATGCGGGCCCAGGCCGACCGGCTCCGCGCCCACCTGCTGGCGCGGCCGGAACTGCCCCTGGCCGACCTCGGATTCTCCGCGGCCACCACCCGCGCCCACCTGGAGCACCGGGGCGTCGTGGCCGCGGCCGACCGTGACGAGCTGCTGGCCGGTCTCGCCGCCCTGGCCGTCGGCGAGCCCTCGCCGGTGACCGTCGAGGGCCGGAGCACGGCCGGTGCGAAGCCGGTGTTCGTGTTCCCCGGCCAGGGCGCCCAGTGGGTCGGCATGGCGGTCGAACTCCTCGACTCCTCACCGGTGTTCGCGGCGGAGATCGCTGCGTGCGGTGAGGCGCTGGGCGAGTTCGTCGACTGGAGCCTGGAGGACATCCTGCGCGGCGCCTCCGGCGCACCGACCTTCGAGCGGGTGGACGTCGTACAGCCCGCGTTGTTCGCGGTGATGGTGAGTCTGGCCGCGCTCTGGCGGTCGTACGGGGTCGAACCGTCCGCCGTCGTCGGGCACTCGCAGGGTGAGATCGCCGCCGCGTACGTCGCCGGCGGTCTGTCGCTGCGCGACGCGGCCCGGATCGTCGCCGTACGCAGCCAGTTGGTGCGTGACCGGCTTGCCGGCCTCGGCGGGATGATGTCCGTCTCGCTGCCCGTGGAACGGGTGGAGGAGCTGATCGCTCCGTACGAGGGCCGTGTGACGGTCGCCGCGGTGAACGGCCCGGCGGCCGTGATCGTCGCCGGTGAACCGGGCGCGCTGGACGATGTGCTGGCCGCCTGCGAGCGCGACGGGATCCGGGCCCGCCGCGTCAACGTGGACTACGCGTCCCACACCGCGCACGTCGAGGCGCTGGAAGCGGAGCTCATGGACGCGCTGGCGCCGGTACGGCCGGCCGCCGGGACGATCCCCGTGTACTCCACGGTGGTCGGAGAGTACGTCGAGACCGCCACGATGGACGCCGCGTACTGGTACCGGAACCTGCGCAACCCGGTCCGCTTCGAGCCCGCCGTCCGCGCCCTCGTCGAGGGCGGCGCCGGATGCTTCCTGGAGATGTCCCCGCACCCCGTGCTCACGATGGCCGTGGAGGACAACGTCGAGGCACTGGACGCGAGCGGCCGGGTGTCCGTGGTCGGGTCCCTGCGGCGCGACGAGGGCGGACTGCCCCGGTTCCTGCTCTCCCTCGGCCAGGCGCACACCGCGGGTGTGCGGATCGACTGGGACGCGGTGTACGAGGGCACGGGCGCCGGGCGCGTGGACCTGCCGACGTACGCGTTCCAGCGGGAGTACTACTGGCTGATGCCGTCGGCGCGGGCCGGCGATGTCGCGGCGGCGGGCCTGGAACGCATGGACCACCCGGTGCTGGCGGCGGCCGTGCAGGTCGGCGACCGCGACGAGTGGGTGTTCAGCGGGCGCGTCTCCGCCGACTCGCAGCCCTGGGTGCGCGACCACGTGGTCCTGGGCGTGGTGATCGTGCCCGGCACGGCGTGGGTCGAGCTGGTCTCCGCCGCCGGCCGCCGGATGGGCGTGCCGGTCGTGGACGAGCTGGTGATGGAGTCGCCGCTGCTGCTGGAGGAAGGCTCCGCCGCACAACTGCGGATCACCGTCGGCGCCGCGGGTGAGGACGGCCGCCGCGAGGTGGCGGTGTTCGCCCGCGCCGAGGGCGGGGACGACGAGCAGACCGGGATGACCTGCCACGCACGGGGCCTGCTGGCCGCCGAGGACGTCACGCCGGTCTCCTGGGCGCCGGCGCAGTGGCCGCCGGCCGGCGGTGTGGAGATGACCGGCGACGTGCTGTACGCCGGCATGGCGGAACTCGGGTTCGACTACGGGCCCGTCTTCCAGGGCGTGCGCACGGCCTGGCGCGTCGGCGACGAGGTGTTCGCCGACGTGGCCCTGCCCGGCGACACCGGAGGCGAGAGCTTCGGCCTGCACCCGGCACTGTTCGACGCGACGCTGCACAGCGCGTTCGCCGAGAAGGGGTCCGGCGGCGGCGCGACGCTCCTGCCGTTCTCCTGGTCGAAGGTGAGCATCGGGCGTACGGGCCTGTCGCGGGTCCGGGTGCGGATCTCGCCCGCCGGTGACGCGGCGCTGCGCGTGGACGCGGTGTCCGAGCAGGGCGAGCCGGTGCTGAGCCTCGGCCGCCTCGACATGCGTCCGGTCGACCCCGCCCAGCTGTCGCGGCTGCGCCGCGGCGGCGGACAGTCGGTCCACCGGCTCGACTGGGCGCCGGTGACGGCGACTTCGGGCGGGCCACAGACCGGAGGTGTGGCGCGGGTCGCGGTGCTCGGTGACCTCGCCGAGGTGGAGCGCGCCGTGGCCGACGGCGGGTCCGTGCCCGAGCTGGTGCTGGCCTCGGTCGGCACCCCGGACGGGAACGTGCCCGACGCCGCCCGGCAGGCCGCCGCCGAGGCGCTGGAACTGGTGCAGCGGTGGCTGGCCAGTGAGTGGCTGGGCGAGACCAGGCTCGTGGTGACGACGCGGGGCGCGATGTCGGTCGGCGGTGAGACGCCGGACCCGGCCCAGGCGGCGGTCTGGGGTCTGCTGCGCAGCGCCCAGTCCGAGCACCCCGACCGGTTCGTCCTCGTCGACCTGGACGGCGACGAGCCCGACTGGGGCGCCGTCCTCGGCGCCGACGAGCCGCAGCTCGCGGTGCGCGGCGGACGGCTGCTGGCGCCGAGGCTGACGCGTGCCTCCGCCGGGGCGGCCGACCGGCCGCCGGTCTTCGACCCCGAGGGCGCCGTCGTGATCACCGGCGGTACGGGTGGCCTGGGCGCTGTGTTCGCCCGGCACCTCGCGACCGCCCACGGCGTACGGCATCTGCTGCTGCTCAGCCGGCGAGGCCCGGCGGCCGACGGCGCCGCCGAACTGCTGGCGGAACTGGAGGGCCTGGACTGCCACGCGCGGGCCGTCGCCTGCGACGTGGCCGACCGGGACCAACTGGCCGCCGCGCTCGGCTCGTTGGAGCGTCCCCTCACCGGCGTGGTGCACGCGGCCGGTGTCCTCGACGACGGCGTGATCGAGTCGCTGTCCGCCGAGCAGATCGAACGCGTCATGCGGCCCAAGGCCGACGCGGCCTGGCACCTGCACGAGCTGACCGCCGACGCGGACCTCACCGCGTTCGTGCTGTTCTCCTCGGTGTCGGCGCTCATCGGCAGCCCCGGCCAGGCCAACTACGCCGCCGCCAACGCCACGCTGGACGCCCTGGCGGGGCTCCGGCGGGCCGCGGGACTGCCCGCGATGTCCATGGCGTGGGGCCTGTGGTCCGGTACCACGGGCATGGCCGCGAGCCTGGACGAGGCCGAACTGGCCCGCCTGGAACGCATGGGCATCAGCGCGCTCACCGCCGAGACCGGCCCCGCGATGTTCGACCAGGCGCTGGACGTGGACGCGGCCGTCGTCGCCCCGGTGCTGCTGGAGACGACGGCACTGCGCGCCCAGGCACGCGCAGGAATGCTCCCGCCGCTGCTGCGCGGGCTGGTCCGGCTGCCGGCGCGGGCGGCCGACTCGGGCACGGCGGCCCTGGCGCAACGGCTGGCCGGGGCACCGGAGGCCGACCGGGGACGCATCGTGCTCGAACTGGTCCAGGCACAGGTCGCCGGCGTCCTCGGGCACACCTCGGCCGGCTCCGTCGACCCCGAACGCGCCTTCAAGGAGATCGGCTTCGACTCCCTGAGCGCCGTCGAACTGCGCAACCGGCTCACCCAGACCACCGGCGTGCGCCTGCCCGCCACGCTGGTCTTCGACCACCCCACCCCGGTCGCGGTCGCCGGCCTGCTGCTGTCGGAGATCGGCGGCGGAGAGCCGGCCGAGCCCCCCATCGACCAAGAGGTGAGGAAGCTCGAAGAGATGCTCGCCGCGAGTTCCGCGGACGAGCAGCAGCGGGTGGCCAAGCGCCTGCGCGCCCTGCTGTCCGGCATCAGCGCCGGGGCGGGCGACACCCAGGGCGACAAGAAGCAGAACGCCAGGGAGCGGCTCGAAGCGGCCACCACCGCCGAGGAACTCTTCCAGATGATCGATGTCGATCTGGGCGACGAGTGACGGACGAGTGACGGACGAGCGTGGGCGCGAGCGACGAGCGACGGACGAGCGACGGGGGACGGACGAGTGACGGGGGACACGGACATGACGGATAGCACGGACAACATCGATCAGCAGGAAAAGCTCGTCCGGTATCTGAAGAAGGTCGCGCTCGAACTCAACGAGACCCGGGCGCAGTTGGAGGACAACGAGTACCGGGCGGCCGAACCACTGGCCATCATCGGCATGAGCTGCCGCTACCCCGGCGGGGTGACCTCCCCGGAAGAGCTGTGGGACCTGGTGGCCTCGGGCGGCGACGCCATCTCCGGGCTGCCCACCGACCGCGGCTGGGACCTGGAGGGCCTCTACGACCCCGACCCGGACCAGCCCGGCAAGGTCTACGCCAAGGGCGGCGGCTTCGTGGACCGGATCGGGGAGTTCGACGCCGAGTTCTTCGGGATCAGCCCGCGTGAGGCGACCGCGATGGACCCGCAGCAGCGGCTGCTCCTTGAGGCGTCCTGGGAGGCGTTCGAGCACGCCCGCCTCGACGCGAACGCGCTGCGCGGCAGCGACACCGGCGTCTACTTCGGCCTCAGCGTCACCGACTACGGCGTGGGACCGGACAAGAGCCTTCCCCAGGTGGAGGGCTTCCAGCTCACGGGCGGCTCGGGCAGCGTCTCCTCCGGCCGCGTCTCCTACCTCTTCGGACTGGAGGGCCCCGCGGTGTCCGTCGACACCGCCTGCTCCTCCTCCGCGGTCGCCCTGCACATGGCCGCGCAGGCGCTGCGTACCGGTGAGTGCTCCCTGGCCCTCGCCGGCGGCATCACCCTCATGCCGAGCCCGTTCATGCTGCGGGAGTTCAGCCGGCAGCGGGGTCTGTCCGAGGACGGCCGCTGCCGCGCCTACGCGGCGTCCGCCGACGGCACCGGCTTCGCCGACGGCCTCGGTCTGCTGGTCCTGGAACGGCTGTCCGACGCCAAGCGCAACGGACACCGCATCCTCGGCCTGGTCCGCGGCACCGCCATCAACCAGGACGGCGCGAGCAACGGCCTGACCGCCCCCAACGGCCCGTCCCAGGAGCGGGTGATCCGGCAGGCGCTGTCCAGCGCGCGGCTCACGCCCGCCGACGTGGACGCCGTCGAAGGTCACGGCACGGGTACCAAGCTGGGTGACCCGATCGAGGCGCAGGCGCTGTTGGCGACGTACGGCCGCGAGCGCGAAGGCGATCCGCTGTGGCTCGGTTCGATCAAGTCCAACATCGGTCATACGTCGGCCGCCGCTGGTGTCGCCGGTGTGATCAAGATGGTGATGGCGATGCGGAACGGTGTGCTGCCGCCGACCTTGCACGTCGATGCGCCGTCGCCGCACGTGGACTGGGAGTCCGGTGAGGTCCGGCTGCTGACGGAGGCTCGGGAGTGGGCTGCGGACGGTCGTCCGCGCCGTGCGGGTGTGTCGTCGTTCGGCGTGAGCGGTACGAACGCGCACATCATCGTCGAGGAGGCCCCGCCGGCCGAGGCGCCGATGACGGCCGAGCGGGCTGTGCCCGCCGCTCCGCTGCCGGTGGTGCTCTCCGCGCAGACGGACACGGCACTGCGGGCCCAGGCTGAGCGGCTGCGCGCCCATCTGGCCGCGCGGCCCGAGGTGTCGGTCGTGGATGCGGCGTATTCGCTGGTGACGTCCCGGGCACTGCTGGAGCGCCGGGCCGTGGTCGTCGCCCGGGACCGGGATGAGCTGCTGGCGCGGCTGGCCGAGTTGACGGCCGGGGAGCCGGCGGTCGCGGGTAAGTCGGCGTTCTTGTTCACCGGTCAGGGCTCGCAACACCCCGGTATGGGGCTGGAGCTGGCTTCGGCGTTCCCGGTGTTCGAGCGGGCGTTGAGCGAGGTGTGTGCCGCGGTCGACCCGTTGCTCGGCCGTTCACTGCGCGAGCTCCTGGCCGAGGACAGTGACGTGCTGAATTCCACCGAGTTCACGCAGGTGGCGTTGTTCGCGGTGGAGGTGGCGCTGTTCCGGCTGGCGGAGTCGCTGGGTGTGCGTGCGGACTATCTGATCGGGCATTCGGTCGGTGAGATCGCTGCCGTGCATGTGGCGGGGGTGTTGTCGCTGGCCGATGCGGCTGAACTGGTGGTGGCGCGTGGCCGGTTGATGGGTGCGCTGCCGTCGGGTGGGGCGATGGTGGCCGTGCAGGCCGCCGAGGCCGAGGTGGCGGAGTCGCTGGCCGGGTTTGAGGGCCGGCTGGAGATCGCGGCCGTCAACGGGCCGCTGGCCGTCGTCGTCTCCGGCGACGAGGACGCCGTAGACGAATGGCTGCCGCAGTGGCAGGGGCGTAGGACGACCCGGCTGCGGGTCTCGCACGCGTTCCACTCCCCGCGCATGGAGCCGATGCTCGACGAATTCCGGGCCGTCGCCTCACGGCTGACCTACGCCGAGCCGCGTATCCCCGTCGTATCGAACGTGACCGGCGAGCCGGTGTCCGCCTTCGACGCCGACTACTGGGTCCGGCACGTCCGCCAGGCCGTCCGTTTCGCCGACGGGGTGCGCACCCTGTGGGATCTCGGCGTGCGCCGGTTCCTGGAGCTGGGCCCGGACGCGGTGCTGTCCGCGATGGCCCGGCAGTGCATCGAGGACACCGAGGCCGCCTTCATCCCCGCCCTGCGGGCCAAGCACGGCGAGAGCGAGACCTTCGCCGGCTTCCTCGGCCGCGCCCACACCGCCGGTGTCGGCGTCGACTGGCAGGCGTTCTACGCCAGTACCGGCGCCCAGCGCGTCGAGTTGCCGACGTACGCCTTCCAACGCGAGCGGTTCTGGCTGACGCCCTCGGTGCAGGCCGGTGATGTCGCGGCGGCCGGCCTTGAGCGGGTCGAGCACCCGGTGCTGGCGGCGGCCGTGCAGGTCGGTGACCGTGACGAGTGGCTGTTCACCGGGCGATTGTCCGCCGAGTCGCAGCCGTGGGTGAGTGACCACGTGGTGCTGGGCTCGGTGATCGTGCCCGGTACGGCATGGGTGGAGCTGGCGTCGGTCGCCGGGCGCCGGGTGGGCGTGCCGGTGGTGGACGAGCTGGTGATGGAGTCGCCGCTGCTGCTGGAGGAGAGCACGCCCGTCCAGCTGCGGGTCACCGTGGACGCCGCGGGTGAGGACGGCCGCCGTGAGGTCGCGGTCTTCGCCCGTGCCGAGGCCGGGGACGACGAGCAGGCCGAGACGGTGTGTCACGCGCGCGGTTGGCTGGCCGCCGAGGACGCCACGCCGGTGTCGTGGGTTCCGGCGCAGTGGCCGCCGGCCGACGGCGTCGAGCTGTCCGCCGACGCGCTCTACGCCGGGATGGCGGACCTCGGGTTCGACTACGGGCCCGCCTTCCAGGGCGTACGGGCCGCTTGGCGCGTCGGCGACGAGGTGTTCGCGGACGTGGCCCTGCCCGGTGACACCGGCGGCGAGAGCTTCGGCATCCACCCCGCGCTGTTCGACGCCTCCCTGCACTCGGGTCTGCTCCAGGACGGGCCGAGCGACACCGCGTTCCTGCCGTTCTCCTGGTCCGGGGTGCGCCTCGCGCGGCACGGTCTTTCGCGGGTGCGGATCCGGATGCGGCGGGTCGACGAGACCGCGTTCGGCCTGGACATCGCCGGCGAGCAGGGAGAGCCGGTGCTGAGCCTGGCCCGCCTTGACATGCGTCCGGTTGACCCGGCCCAGCTGGAGCGGCTACGGCGCAGCGGCCGGCAGTCGGTGTACCGGCTCGACTGGGCACCGGTCGCGGTCGGTGCGGGGCAGGACGTGCGGGTGGCGGTGCTGGGCGGCGCGGCCGGTGCGGTCGAGCGGTTCCCGGACCTGGCCGCGCTGGAGAAGGCCGTCGCCGACGGTGCGGCGGCCCCGCAGCTGGTCGTCGCCGCTGTCGACACCCCGGACGGGGACCCGGCCAAGGCCGCGCGGGAAGCCGCCGCGCAGGCGCTGACCCTGGTGCGGCAGTGGCTGGCCGGCGCCTCCCTGGGCGACGCCCGGCTGGCCGTCGTGACCCGGCGTGCCGTCGCCGTCGCCGGGGAGACGCCGGACATCGCGCAGGCGGCGGTGTGGGGTCTGCTGCGCAGCGCGCAGTCCGAGCACCCGGACCGGTTCCTGCTGTTGGACGTGGAATCGGACGGCGACGGTGACGGTGACGAGCCCGGCTGGGGCGCGCTGCTCGACGCGGACGAGCCGCAGCGCGCCGTGCGCGGGGACGAGGTGTTCGCGCCGCGTCTCGGCGTGGCCGCCGCGCCCGCCGACGACGCCTGGCACCTGTCCGTCGCGCGCAAGGGCTCCCTGGACGCGGTGGAGGTCACGTCCTCCGGTGCGCGTCGTCCGCTCGGCGCCGACGAGATGCGTATCGGGGTCCGCGCGGCGGGCCTGAACTTCCGTGACGTACTGATCGCGCTCGGCGTGTACCCCGACGACGTGCCGTTGGGCGCCGAGGCGGCCGGTGTGGTGCTGGAGACCGGCTCCGACGTCACCGAATTCGCGCCCGGCGACCGGGTGTTCGGCATCGTGCCGGACTCCTTCGGGCCGGTGGCCGTCGCCCATCGCAGCCTGGTCGCGCGGATGCCGGACACGTGGTCGTTCACGCAGGCGGCGTCCGTGCCGGTGGCGTACGCGACCGCCTACTACGGCCTGGTGGACCTGGCCGGGCTGCGTGCGGGCGAGCGGGTGCTGGTGCACGCCGCCGCCGGTGGCGTGGGCACGGCGGCCCTGCAGATCGCGCGGCACCTCGGCGCCGAGGTGTACGCCACGGCGAGCCCGTCCAAGTGGGACGTGGTGTGGGCGGCGGGCGTGAAGAACGACCACATCGCCTCCTCGCGGGAGACGGCGTTCCGGGAGACCTTCCTGGACGTCACCGGCGGCGACGGCGTGGACGTGGTGCTGAACTCCCTCGCGGGCGAGTTCGTCGACGCGTCCCTGGACCTGCTGCCGCGCGGCGGCCGGTTCGTGGAGATGGGCAAGGCCGACATCAGGGACGCGTCGCTGATCGCGGCGGACCGGCCGGGCGTCGCCTACCAGGCGTTCGACCTGTGGGAAGCGGGGCCGCGGCGGCTCGGTGAGCTGCTGGCCGAGATCGTGGCGCTGTTCGAGCGGGGCGTGTTCCAGTTCGCGCCGATCCAGACCTGGGACGTGCGGCAGGGCCGCGAGGCGATGCGCCATCTGCGGGAGGGCCACAACGTCGGCAAGGTCGTACTGACCGTTCCGGCGCCGCTGGGCCCCGAGGGCACGGTGGTGGTCACCGGTGGTACGGGTGGTCTGGGTGCGGTGTTCGCCCGGCATCTCGCCGCCGCGCACGGCGTACGGCATTTGCTGCTGTTGAGCCGTAGCGGCCTGGCGGCCGAGGGTGCGGGCGAGTTGGTCGCGGAGTTGGCGGCGGTGGGCTGTGAGGCCCGCGTCATCGCCTGCGATGTGGCCGACCGGGAGCAACTGGCTGCCGCGCTCGGCTCGTTGGAGCGTCCTGTCACGGGTGTGGTGCATGCGGCGGGTGTCCTGGACGACGGTGTGGTTGAGTCCATGACGGCCGAGCAGCTCGATCGCGTCATGCGGCCGAAGGCCGACGCGGCCTGGCATCTGCACGAGTTGACCGCCG
>NZ_VWMY01000142.1 GCF_008905045.1 Streptomyces albicerus | reverse complement strand
TGCCCCCGAACCCCCGCTCCTCAAACGCCGGAGGGGCTGAGATACCCAGCCCGTCCGGCGTTTGAGGACGAGGCCGTTCAGGCCGATACGGGGGTCCGGGGGCAGCGCCCCAGGGGATGGGACGGGTAGGGGCGGCGGGGGCGAAAGAATCCCCTCACGACGCCACCCCCGCCTCCCGCTCGTCATAAGCCGCCCGAGCCGCCGCGATCTCCCCCTGGTGCGTTTCCGTCCACGTCACCAGGGATCGGATGGTCGCGTGCAGGGTGCCCCCGAGGGGAGTGAGCTCGTACTCGACCCGCGGCGGCACCACAGGATGCACCGTCCGCTTCACGAGACCGTCCCGCTCCAGCTGCCGCAAGGTGACCGTCAGCATCCGCTGGCTGATCCCGTCGATCTCTCGCCGCAGTTCGGTGAACCGCAGTCGCCGATGTTCGAGCAGGGCGATCACGAGCAGCGACCACTTGTCGGCCACCCGGTCGAGAATCTGCCGCACCTGGCAGTCCTCCCGGGTGTCCCACTGGAAGGGATCTGCATCGCCGTAGTCCACGCCTACGGTGCCCGCGCAGTTACTCGGTGACTTCAAAGTGCCTTCTTCCATACCTGCCAATGCTGCCGCAGGCTGGCAGCGGTTACAAGAGGGAACCGACCCTCAATCAGGTAACCGCCTCTGCCTCCACCCACCCCTGTCTCCACCCCTGCCTGAGGAGTTGTGATGGACACCCGAAGAGATACGACGGGCAACCGAGGAGATACGACGGGCAGCCGAGGAGCCGCGATGGGCCCTCGCGCCTGGGCCCTGCTGCTCGTCCTCTGCGGAACGATCTTCCTGGAGGGCATCGACGTCGCCATGCTGGCCGTGGCGATCCCCTCCATCAGATCCGACCTCGACCTGCCGACCGACACCGCGGCCTGGGTGATGAGCGCGTACGTACTCGGCTACGCGGGCTTCACCCTGCTCGGCGGCCGCGCGGCCGACCTGCTGGGCCGCCGCCGTATGTTCCTCACCTGGCTGACGGTCTTCCTCGCCTTCTCGGGCCTGGGCGGATTCGCCACAGAGGGCTGGACGCTGATCGTCGCCCGCTTCGCCACCGGCGTCGCGGCTGCGTTCATGACCCCGGCCGCGCTGTCCCTCATCACGACGTCGTACGAAGAGGGCGAGCAGCGCAACAAGGCCCTGTTGGTCTTCGCGGGCACCGCGGCCGGCGGCTTCTCCCTCGGCCTGGTCATCGGCGGCCTGCTCACCCAACTGGGCTGGCGCTGGGTCTTCTTCGCCCCGGTACTGCTCGCGGGCGCACTGCTCGTGGCAGCGGTACGCCTGATCCCGTCCGAGCCCCACAGCAAGGAGCGTACGAAGGGACACACGAAGGAGCGTACGAAGGGACATGCCAAGGAACGCACGCAGCAGCACACCGAGGAACACGCCGAAGGACGACCCCTCAAGGCGCCCCGTCGTACCGAAGGCTTCGACATCCTCGGCGCCGCCGCCGCAGCGGCCGCCATGCTGCTCGCCGCCTACGCCGTCATCCGTCTCGAACACGGCCTGGACGGCTGGCAGCTGACGGCCGGCGCGGCGGCCGCGGCGGCGCTCCTGGGCACCGCCTTCGTCGCCGTCGAACGCCGCACCCCCACCCCCCTCGTCCGCCTCGGCATCCTCCGCACCGGCTCCGTCACACGCGCGGGCCTGGGCGCGCTCCTCTTCGTGGGCGCCTTCTTCGGCTTCCAGTTCGTCCTCACGCTCTATCTCCAGGAACTGCGCGGCTGGTCCTCCCTGCAGACGGCGATCGCCCTGGTGGTGCTGGGCTGCGACGCGATCCTCGCCCCCACGCTCACGCCTCGCCTGGTCACCCGGTTCGGCCCCGCCCGGGTGATCTTCGGCGGCTTCGTCCTGGCGATCGCCGCGTACGGGCTCTTCCTGCCGGTCGGCATGGACTGGTCGTACGCCGCGATGTTCCCGACCCTGATCATCGCGGGCACCGCCTTCGCCCTGGCCTACGGGCCGCTCACGATCGCGGCGACGGACGGTGTGGCGGAGTCCGAACAGGGCCTGGCGAGCGGCCTGTTGACGACCTTCACGCAGTTCGGCTCGGCGATCGGCATCTCGGCGGTGACGGCGGTGTACGGCCTGGCCTCCTCGGGCGCGGCCACGGGTTCGGACCCGGAGTCCACCCTGTCCGCCTTCCGTGCGGCGCTGATCGTCCCGGTGGCGATGGTGACCCTGGGTGCGCTGCTCTCCTCCTTCGGCCTCCGAGGACAAGGGCGAGGGCGAGGGCGAGGCAAAGGGCGAGGACAAGGGCGTACGAAGTCGACGGTCGGAGCAGCTGCCCGGGGCACCGTCGCAGGCACTTCCGGAGCACCCGTCGCAGGTACTTCCGGAGCCCTTGCGGACGCCCCCGCCAACCCCACGCAACAGACCGTGAGTTGACGATGTCCCGCTCCCGTTTTCGCCATACTGTTCGCATGACCGCAGACGCCTCTGTCCCGTCCGCCTTCCCGCAGCGCACCCGGGTCGTCGTCGTGGGCGCGGGGCCCGCCGGACTCACCCTCGCCAACATCCTGCGGGCCGCCTCCGTGGACTGTGTAGTGCTGGAGACGGAGAGCAGGGAGTTCATCGAACAGCGGCCGCGCGCGGGCTTCCTGGAGGAGTGGGCGGTCCGCGCGCTGGACGGGAGGGGCCTCGCGGACGGGCTGTTGAAGAACACCGTGGCGCACACCGAGTGCGAGTTCCGGTTCGCCGGAGAGCGCCACAGGTTCCCGTACGCGGACGTGTCGGGCCACCGGCACTACGTCTATCCTCAGCCTCTGCTGGTGACGGACCTGGTGCGTGAGTACGCGGACGTCCGGGGCGGCGAGATCCGCTTCGGCGTCCGCGACGTCGAGCCGGCCGGGATCGACACGGACCGGCCTTCGGTGACGTACACGGATCCGGAGACGGGCGAACGGGTCCGTATCGACTGCGAGTTCATCGCGGGCTGCGACGGCGCACGCGGGGTGACCCGCGACTGTCTTCCGTCGGAGCACGTCACCATCGCCCGGCACGACTTCGGCGTCGGCTGGCTGGCGCTGCTCGCCGAGGCGCCGCCGTCCTCCGACTGCGTCGTCTTCGGCATCCATCCGCGGGGGTTCGCCGGCCATATGGCCCGCAGCCCGCAGGTCACCCGCTACTACCTCGAGTGCCCGCCCGGCGACGACCCGGAGAACTGGCCGGACGAGCGTGTCTGGGCCGAGCTCCACGAGCGGCTCGCGGCGGACGGGGCGCAGCCGCTCACCGAGGGCCGGCTGATCGAGAAGCGGGTGCTGGCCATGCACAACTATGTGGTGGAGCCGATGGGGCACGGGCGGCTGTATCTGGCCGGCGACTCGGCCCACCTCCTCGCGCCGATCGGTGCGAAGGGCATGAACCTCGCGATCCACGACTCCCTGCTGCTCGGCGACGCGCTCGTCGCGTACTACGGCAAGGGGGACGACAGCGGGCTGCGCGGCTACTCGGCGGCCTGTCTGCGGCGGGTGTGGCAGTACCAGGAGTTCTCGCAGTGGCTCTCCGAGGTGTACCACGGCACCTCGTCCGGCGATCCCTTCCGGGCAGGCACCTCGGTCGCCCGGCTGCGGCGGATCCTCGTCTCGCCCGCCGCCGCGATCGGCTTCGCCGAACTGTTCCTCGGCAAGGACACCGACTACTGATTACTCGTTCGGGCTGGGTTGGAGCTGGGGCTCGGGCTCGCGGCCGTCTCCCGGGCCGCCGCGGCAGCAGCGATCGCCGTCTCCCGCAGCACCACCCTCGACCGCCGAGCCGTCCGCAGCGCGTCCCACGTCAGCAGCGACAGCGCCGCCCACACCAGCGCGAACCCGGCCCACCGCTCGGCGGGCATCGCCTCGTGGAAGTACAGGACGCCGAGCAGGAACTGCAGCACGGGCGCCAGGTACTGCAGCAGCCCCAGCGTCGACAGCGGCACCCGGATCGCCGCCGCTCCGAAGCAGACGAGCGGCGCCGCGGTCACCACACCGGTCGCGGCCAGCAGCGCCGCGTGCCCGGCGCCCTCGCCGCCGAAGGTCGCGTCGCCCTGGGCCGACAGCCACAGCAGATACGCCAGCGCGGGCAGGAACTGGATCGCGGTCTCCGCGGCCAGCGACTCCAGACCACCCAGATTGACCTTCTTCTTCACCAGCCCGTACGTCGCGAAGGAGAAGGCGAGGCAGAGGGAGATCCACGGCGGCCTGCCGTACCCGATCGTGAGCACGAGGACGGCGGTGAAGCCGATGCCGACCGCCGCCCACTGGGCTGGCCGCAGCCGTTCCTTCAGGAGCAGGACGCCCATCGCGATGGTGACGAGCGGGTTGATGAAGTAGCCGAGCGACGCTTCCAGCACATGACCGGTGTTGACGGCCCAGATGTAGACGCCCCAGTTGATGGTGATGACGGTCGCCGCGACCGTGATCAGGCCCAGCCTGCGCGGCTGCCGCAGCAGTTCGCCGGCCCAGGCCCAGCGTCGAATCACCAGGAGCGCGATCGCGACGACGCCGAGTGACCACACCATGCGGTGGGCGAGGATCTCGGCCGCCCCGGCGGGTTCGAGGAGCGGCCAGAAGAGGGGGACGAGCCCCCACATGCCGTATGCCGCGAAGCCGTTCAGCAGACCTATGCGCTGCTCACCTCTGGACTCCACCGGCACGGCCTCTCCCCTCTCGCGCGGCTGCGAGCGCGCAGCCGTTCAGACGGTAACGCCGAACGCCCCCGCCTGTCATGCCCGTATCCACGATACGGTCATTACACGCGGGGGTGGGCGAGGACGGCGCCCGAGGGACAAGGGGGAGTCGGCCCTCGAACGCCGTCGCTCTCGGAGGGGGCAGCCCTTACGCGCCGTCGCTCTCGAGGGAGTCAGCCCTTGAGCGCCGCCGCAAGCGACTCCGCGATCGGCGTGGTCGGCCGGCCGGTGAGCCGGGACAGGTCACCGCTGGTGACGACCAGCTCGCCCTTCTCGAGGGACGCGTCCACGCCGGCGATGGTCGCGGCGAGCGGCTCGGGCAGCCCGGCGCCGGTCAGGATGCCCGTGAAGACCTCGACGGAGACAGGGCTGTACGCGATCTCCTTGCCGGTCTGCTTGGCCACCTCGGCCGCGTACTCGGCGAAGCCCCAAGCGGTGTCGCCACCCAGCTCGTACGTCTTGTTCTCGTGACCCTCGCCGGTCAGCACGGCCACGGCGGCGGCCGCGTAGTCCGCGCGGGAGGCCGAGGAGACCTTGCCCTCGCCGGCGGCCTGGACGACGGCGCCGTGCTCCAGGACGGGGGCGAGGTTCTCGGTGTAGTTCTCGTTGTACCAGCCGTTGCGCAGCAGGGTGTACGTCACGCCGGACTCGAGGATCGCCGCCTCGGTGCCCCGGTGGTCGTCGGCCAGCGCGGCGCTCAGGCTGCCCGGGGCGCTGGTGTAGGCGAGGAGCGCGACCCCGGCGGCCTTGGCGGCGTCGAGGACGACCTTGTGCTGGCCCACGCGGCCCTTGTCGAACTCGTTGCCGGAGATGAGCAGCACCTTGTCGCCGGCGGAGAAGACGCCGTCGAAGGTCTCGGGAGTGTTGTAGTCGGCGACCGCGATCTTCACGCCGCGCGCCGCGAAGCCCGCCGCCTTCTCCTCGCTGCGGACGACGGCCGTGATCTGGTCGGCCGGGACCTTCTCCAGCAGCCCTTCGATGACGAAACGGCCGAGGTGTCCGGTGGCTCCGGTGACGACAATGCTCATGTCTGAAACAACTCCTTGTGGGGTGGGTACGCCACTAACCATAGGAGCTGCACTAACTCTGCGAAAGTACCCACTTTGAAGTAAGGTACTGGCATGGCCGTAAGTGATGCAGGAGTCAGCACTCCCACCGCAGTCAGCAAGTGGAACCTCGAGGGCGAGGCGATGTGCCCGCACCGCCTCGTCCTGGAGCACGTCACCAGCCGCTGGGGCGTCCTCGTCCTGATTCAGCTCCTGGAGCGCCCGTACCGCTTCAGCGAGCTGCGCCGCGCCATCGGCCGGGTCAGCGAGAAGATGCTCACCCAGACCCTGCAGACCCTGGAACGCGACGGCCTGGTGCACCGGGACGCGAAGCCGGTGATCCCGCCGCGCGTCGACTACTCGCTCACCGACCTGGGCCGCGAGGCCGCCGAGCAGGTGTACGCGCTGGCGAGCTGGACCGAGCAGCGGATGGGCGAGGTGCTGAAGGCGCGGGAGGTGTACGACGCGGCGAAAGCGCAGCTCTGATCAGGGGTGATGCGTCTGCTCGGCCCCGAATGAACGAATGCGGAAGGCGCCTGCGGGGCACACATGGGGCAGGGCGCCGGTCGGCATGCGAGGCATGTCCTTCCATGCGCCCCCTTTCCGCCTCCCATGCCTTCTTGATCCGCCGGGCATGCTGAGGGCGGGGCGTCATATGCCCAACCGCACGTCGGTCCTCGTGTTGTGCACGAGGCCGCCCACCGGCGTCCGGAGTGACTCGGGGGTTCGCATTGGCCACACGGAATCAGGACACGCGAAGTATCGGTTCTGCAAGGTTCGGCTGGGTACGCAGCCCCTTTCGGCGTCCGTCCCGGCGCCGACGTCAGGAGGAACTCGTCCTGGCTGTCCTCCACCAGCTCACGCGCATGACGGAGGAGATGCACAACGCCAATGAGATCCAGCTGCAGAGCCTCATCGTGGGGCAGGTGGAACGAGCGATGAAGGATCCTGCGTTGATGGCCGCCATGAGCACGCTGGAGGGCCTGCCGGACCACAAGCGCCGCCAGCTTCTCTTCGTCAACCGCGAGTACGCGACGATCCTGCTGGCCTACCGCATCGGCTCTGTCAACTGGGGGGAACTGCTCGGTCACTTGCGGGTGTTGTGCCGGAACGCTGTGTTCGCGGAGTACTGGGAGCGGACCGGCGAGCACCGTCGGAGCCTGCCGAGGCAGTCGACGGAGGCGAAGGTGGGGGAGGCCGTCGACGTGATCATGGAGGAGCTGGCCGACGACCCCGACGAATGGTGGGTCGTGGGCCAGTCTGACGAGACGCCTTCCTGATGGTTCGTCAACTGTCAATGTAGCAACGTGAGTTGCCTCTGAATGAATGAGAACTATCGCCGTGGCGAGTGTATTTGGGCTAATCTCCGTGGCTTGTGGGGCGCCCGAGAGTTGGGTCGGGCGTCCGTGTCCGACCCGAAGGGTCGGACATCCTTGTGTCCGGCCGAAGAAGAGGCTCCCGCGTGCACAGCGAATTCCCTGCCATCAGCATTACCCGCCGTCTTGGGGATTCGCCCCGCCAACGAGGGAGTCTCACGGGCGAGACGTGCCCGGACCTCTTTGAGCTAAGCGACGGCAGTTTCGCGGTGATCGGGACCGACCGGACCGACGACCTCGACGGGATGCTCCCGGCGGACGCCGCCCGGGCCGACTACGAGCGCATCGTCGTCATCAGCCGCGACACGCTTCTCCGGGCCAAGCGGGACATCCCCGACGCCTGACGACTCATGACACCGAGGGCCCGGATGCTGCACAGCATCCGGGCCCTCGGTGTCGATCGAGCGTTATCCGACGACCGTCCAGGTGTCGCTCCCGGCGAGCAGCGCCGCGAGGTCGCCCTTGCCGTTCTGCTCGATGGCGGTGTCGAGCTGGTCGGACATCTGGGTGTCGTAGACGGGACGGTCGACGGACCTCAGGACGCCGATCGGCGTGTGGTGCAGCGTGTCCGGGTCGGCGAGCCGGGACAGCGCGAACGCCGTGGTCGGCGAGGGGGAGTGCGCATCGTGGACCAGGATCTGCGATTCGTTCTCGGGCGTGACGGTGACCACCTTCAGATCACCCGTCAGCGAGTCGCGTACGACGCCCTTGGAGCCCAGGCCGCTTTCGAGTGGCGCGCCGAAGCGGATCTGCTGTCCGTGCTCCAGCCGGATCACCGCCTCTTCGGCCTGCTGCTTGTCCTTGAGGGCCTCGAAGGCGCCGTCGTTGAAGATGTTGCAGTTCTGGTAGATCTCCACCAGCGCGGTGCCCGGGTGGGCGGCCGCCTGCCGCAGCACTTCCGTCAGGTGCTTGCGGTCGGAGTCCACGGTCCGCGCCACGAACGACGCCTCCGCGCCGATGGCCAGCGACACCGGGTTGAAGGGCGCGTCCAGCGAACCCATCGGAGTCGACTTGGTGATCTTCCCGACCTCGGAGGTGGGCGAGTACTGGCCCTTGGTGAGCCCGTAGATCCGGTTGTTGAAGAGAAGGATCTTGAGGTTGACGTTGCGGCGCAGGGCGTGGATCAGGTGGTTGCCGCCGATGGACAGGGCGTCGCCGTCACCGGTGACGACCCAGACGGACAGGTCGCGGCGGGAGGAGGCGAGGCCGGTCGCGATGGCGGGGGCCCGGCCGTGGATGGAGTGCATCCCGTAGGTGTTCATGTAGTACGGGAAGCGGGAGGAGCAGCCGATGCCCGAGACGAAGACGATGTTCTCCTTCGCCAGGCCGAGCTGGGGCATGAAGCCCTGCACGGCGGCGAGCACCGCGTAGTCACCGCAGCCTGGGCACCAGCGCACTTCCTGATCGGACTTGAAGTCCTTCATGGACTGCTTGGCCTCGGCCTTGGGCACCAGAGTGAGCGCCTCGATCGTGTCCGAGCCTTCCGTGGTCGTCTCAGCCATCGATGGCCTCCTTGAGAGCCGTGGCGAGCTGTTCGGCCTTGAACGGCATGCCATTGACCTGGTTGTACGAGTGGGCGTCCACCAGGTACTTCGCCCGGACCAGCGTGGCGAGCTGTCCGAGGTTCATCTCGGGGATCACCACCTTGTCGTAACGCTTGAGCACCGTGCCGAGATTCCGCGGGAAGGGGTTGAGGTGGCGCAGGTGGGCCTGCGCGATCGACTCCCCGGCGGCCCGCAGTCGGCGTACGGCCGCGGTGATGGGCCCGTACGTCGATCCCCAGCCCAGGACGAGGGTGGTGGCGCCGTGCGGATCGTCGACGTCCAGGTCCGGTACGTCGATGCCGTCGATCTTCGCCTGGCGGGTACGGACCATGAAGTCGTGGTTGGCCGGGTCGTAGGAGATGTTGCCCGAGCCGTCCTGCTTCTCGATGCCGCCGATGCGGTGCTCAAGTCCCGGCGTGCCCGGGATCGCCCACGGGCGGGCAAGGGTCTGCGGGTCGCGTTTGTAGGGCCAGAAGACCTCGGTGCCGTCGTCCAGCGTGTGGTTGGGGCCCTGCGCGAACTGCACGCGCAGATCCGGCAGTTCGTCGGTGTCGGGGATCCGCCACGGCTCGCTGCCGTTGGCCAGGTAACCGTCGGACAGCAGCAGCACCGGGGTGCGGTAGGTGAGGGCGATGCGGGCGGCTTCGAGGGCGGCGTCGAAGCAGTCGGCCGGGGTGCGCGGGGCGACGATCGGCACCGGGGCCTCGCCGTTGCGCCCGTACATCGCCTGGAGCAGGTCGGCCTGTTCGGTCTTGGTGGGCAGACCGGTCGAGGGGCCGCCGCGCTGGATGTCGATGACCAGCAGCGGCAGTTCGAGCGAGACGGCCAGCCCGATCGTCTCCGACTTCAGGGCCACGCCCGGTCCGGAGGTGGTGGTCACCGCGAGCGAGCCGCCGAACGCCGCGCCCAGCGCCGCGCCGATCCCGGCGATCTCGTCCTCGGCCTGGAAGGTCCGCACGCCGAAGTTCTTGTGCTTGCTCAGTTCGTGCAGGATGTCGGAGGCCGGCGTGATCGGGTACGAGCCCAGATAGAGCGGCAGGTCCGCCTGCCGGGACGCGGCGATCAGCCCGTAGGACAGCGCCAGGTTCCCGGAGATGTTCCGGTAGGTGCCGGTCGGGAACGCGGCGGCGGCCGGGGCGACCTCGTAGGAGACCGCGAAGTCCTCGGTGGTCTCGCCGAAGTTCCAGCCCGCGCGGAACGCGGCGATGTTGGCCGCCGCGATGTTCGGCTTCTTGGCGAACTTGCTGGTCAGGAACTTCTCGGTGCCCTCGGTCGGCCGGTGGTACATCCAGCTCAGCAGGCCCAGCGCGAACATGTTCTTGCTGCGCTCGGCCTCCTTGCGGGAGAGATCGAACTCCTTGAGCGCCTCGACGGTCAGCGTGGTCAGCGGAACGGGGTGGACGCTGTAGCCGTCCAGCGAGCCGTCCTCCAGGGGCGAGACGGCGTATCCCACCTTCTGCAGCGCCCGTTTGGTGAACTCGTCCGTGTTGACGATGATCTCCGCGCCGCGCGGCACGTCGGCGATGTTCGCCTTCAGGGCGGCCGGGTTCATCGCCACGAGCACGTTCGGCGCGTCCCCGGGGGTGAGGATGTCGTGGTCGGCGAAATGGAGCTGGAAAGACGAAACGCCCGGCAGGGTTCCTGCGGGCGCGCGGATCTCGGCGGGGAAGTTCGGCAGTGTCGAAAGGTCGTTTCCGAAGGATGCCGTCTCGGAGGTGAAGCGGTCTCCGGTGAGCTGCATACCGTCTCCGGAGTCCCCCGCGAACCGGATGATCACCCGGTCGAGCCGGCGTACGTCCTTCTCGCCCGCCGGTTTGCGCTGTTCTCCTACGACGGCTCCGTCGGCCTGCTCCGCTGGACTGCTGACCTGACTGGTCACTGAAGTGAACCTCCTTCGAGGCGGCTGTCTGGGCTCGGCCCTCCCGCAGGCCTTCCCAGATCCAACCCTACGTCGGTAAGGGTCGCCTTCCCCTGACCGCTCGCATGATGGACCCCATTTTGAGACTGCCGGACACCCTGATTTGCCATGACTTATCCGCCCCCCGGCGTTACCTGTGAAGACGCTCCGTGCTCATCCTTTGGTTCTCGTGCTCGAGTTGTCGTGGTGCTCGTTCGTGATGGATTGCTGACACAGTGTCAGGCCGTCAGGAGTTCAGGTAGGTGAGGACCGCGAGAACACGCCGGTGATCCCCATCACTCTGGGACAGGCCCAGCTTCATGAAGATGTTGCTCACGTGCTTCTCGACCGCGCCGTCGCTGACCACGAGCTGCCGGGCGATCGCGGAGTTCGTCCGTCCTTCGGCCATAAGTCCCAGGACCTCCCTCTCGCGGGGCGTGAGCCCCGCGAGAACGTCCTGCTTGCGGCTGCGCCCGAGCAGCTGCGCGACGACCTCGGGGTCCAGTGCGGTGCCGCCGCGGGCCACGCGGACGACCGCGTCCACGAATTCCCTCACCTCGGCTACCCGGTCCTTGAGCAGATAGCCGACGCCGTGGCTGGAGCCGGCCAGCAGTTCGGTGGCGTACTGCTCCTCCACGTACTGCGACAGCACGAGTACCCCGAGTCCCGGGTGCTGTTTGCGCAGCTGTACGGCCGCCTTCACGCCCTCGTCGGTGTGCGTCGGCGGCATTCGTACGTCGGCGACCACGACGTCCGGCAGCGCGTCCTGCGCCGCGAACTCCGTGATCGTCTTGATCAGCGCCTCGCCGTCCCCGACTCCGGCGACCACATCGTGCCCGCGGTCGGTCAACAACCGGGTCAGGCCCTCCCTGAGCAGCACTGAATCCTCGGCGATGACCACGCGCACCCTGTCCTCCACGATTCCTCGGCCCCCCAGCCACCCCGGCCCGTGCACCGGGTTCGTCCCCGCTCGTACGTCAACCCCCAGCATCCCAGCATTTGGAACCGCCTGCGGGTGGCTGAGGGAATCGTTGTCGGTTCGTGGACGGAGGGCTCCGCCGGCTGGGCGGATTCGGCTAGGGGGGCTGCACTGGATGGTTCGGCTGCGGGTGGGTGGGGGCTGGTCGCGCAGTTCCCCGCGCCCCTGGGTGGGTGGGGCGAGGGGAGGTCTTTCGGGCGCGGGCCCCGGGCCCCGTAAGGGGC
>NZ_VWMY01000141.1 GCF_008905045.1 Streptomyces albicerus | reverse complement strand
CAGGGGACGGGAACGGGTAGGGGCGGCGGGGGCGAAGAAAACCCCCGCTCAACCCACCCGCACAACCAACGCCGTGGCCACCGCCATCAGCCCTTCCCCCCGCCCGGGAAACCCGAGCCCATCCGTCGTGGCCCCGGACACGGACACCGCCGCCCCCACCGCCTCCGACAGAATCTTCTGCGCCTCGTCGCGGCGCTTGCCGATCTTGGGGCGAGGGCCGACGACCTGGACGGCCACGTTGCCGATGGTGAAACCGGCGGCACGGACGATCCGGGCGGCCTCGGTCAGGAGCGTGACCCCGGACGCACCGGCCCACTCGGGCCGCCCCGTACCGAAGTGCTGCCCAAGATCCCCCATCCCGGCCGCGGAGAAGAGCGCGTTGCAGGCGGCATGCGCGACGACGTCGGCGTCGGAGTGCCCGGCGAGCCCAGGCCCCTCCCCTTCCCACTTGAGACCCGCACACCACAGCTCCCGCCCCTCTTCGAAGGCGTGGATATCGGTCCCGATCCCGACCTGCGGCAGCAGCAACGGCGGCGGCCCAGCCTCAGCCCCAGCCTCAGAAGCCATCGTTCAGCCTCCTACGCGCCAGAACCGCCTCTGCCAGGACAAGGTCCAGCGGACGCGTCACCTTGAACGCCTCCTCGTGCCCCGGCACGACCACCACCCGAAGCCCGAGCTGCTCGACCATGCTCGCGTCATCGGTGACGTTGTCGGTGACGGTCTCGTGAGCGCGTACGAGAGTTTCGCGATCGAAGCCCTGCGGAGTCTGGACGGCCCGCAGCAGCGCCCGCTCCGGCGTCGCGACAACAGGCTCGGGCTCCCCGGGCACACCCGCGGGCTCGACCTGCTTGACCGTGTCCGCGAGGGGGAGGGCGGGCACGACGGCGGGGGCCCCGTCCCGCACAGCCTCGATAACGGCGTCGACCGTATCGACGGGCACCAGCGGCCGAGCCGCATCGTGCACCAGCACGATGTCTATACCGGGCGGCAGCGCATCGAGCCCGAGCCGCACGGACTCCTGCCTGCTGTCACCTCCCGGTACGACAAGGAAGTCGGTCCGCTCGGGCAGCGCGTGCGAGTCGAGAAGCACCTTGACCTCGGCGGCGCCGTCCGGCGGAGCCACCACGACGACAAGGGAGACGGCACGGGACGCGGCCATGGCCCGCACCGCGTGGATGAGCATGGGGGTGCCATTCAGCGCGCGAAGCGCTTTGGGGGCGCCCGGACCGAGGCGTACACCCCGGCCGGCGGCCGGAATCACGGCCGCCGTACGAGCCCCCGAAGGCGAAGGGCGCGAATCGTCAGACATCGGTTCCTGTCAGGTTTGTGTACTCGGCCGACATGGGTATGGCCACAGCGTGCCGGGCGCGACGCCTTGACCGGACCCTTCCGTGACATCTGGTCGAGCCAGCTGCCCGGGCCCGGCACGCCAGGTATCGGGTCCGTACATCAGTATCGGACCCGTGAATCATCAGGGCTGAATCATCAGGGCCTGCGACTGCACGGTATCCGGATACGAACATGCCGCAGCGCCCGGCGACAATGGTTACGTCATCGGGCACCGCGGCATTTCATTGGGCATCACGCCGAACCGCTCGTTTCGCTCCTGGTCAGGAAAGCGATCGGAGCGTGACGGGCGTCAGGACGCGAGGACTTCGTCGAGCAGTGCCTCGGCCTTGTCCTCGTTCGTGTTCTCCGCGAGGGCGAGCTCGCTCACCAGGATCTGGCGGGCCTTGGCGAGCATGCGCTTCTCGCCGGCGGAGAGTCCACGCTCGCGCTCACGACGCCACAGGTCACGGACTACTTCCGCAACCTTGATGACATCGCCGGAGGCGAGCTTCTCGAGATTTGCCTTGTAACGACGCGACCAGTTCGTGGGCTCCTCGGCATACGGCGCGCGCAGTACCTCGAAGACCCGGTCCAGCCCGTCCTGACCGACCACATCACGCACGCCGACGAACTCCGCATTGTCCGCTGGCACACGCACCGTCAGGTCGCCCTGGGCGACCTTCAGCACCAAGTAGGTCTTGTCCACGCCTTTGATCTGGCGAGTTTCGATGGCCTCGATCAGCGCGGCCCCGTGATGGGGATAGACCACGGTGTCGCCAACCTTGAACGTCATGTGACAGGTACCCCTTCCGTGGCTATCCAGGGTAACACGGAAACCGCGTGTTCTGAATGGCGTTTTCGCAGGTCAGGGCATATCTCGGGGCTTGACAATCCCGACAGGAACGTGCTTCGGAGGGGTAGCGGAGGACGGTATTCGCAGGTCGGAGCGGCTCTCCGCGCGAGGTGAAACGCGCACGTTACAACACCTTGGAGCCGCTCCCACGTGGCCGAACGTCCGGATTTGTCGGGTTCCGAGAGTCCGTCTTGCGCTACTCCGTTCGGTGGCCGGAGTCGGGTACGAGACGAATCCGGAATTGATCACGGAGGCCGAAGATCAACCGAAGATCAGCCGAAGGCCGACCAGAACGCCGACCAGAACAACGAGCGGAGATCTCCCGGTGATCAACCGAAGATCGATTTCCTGGACCGCCATGCATTCCTTACGTGAAATCCGCAAGCCGCCGTCCGGGGGCTTACTGAGGCTTCTTATGTGAATGGCGAACCAGTGTGCTGCCAATGCGGCCACGCAGTGCGCTCGCGCGGCGAGTGACACAGGAGGCACCGGCAGGGCGGAAGGTGTCCGCGGTCCGCTAGAGGCGGGTCGGGTGCGGTGGCGTGGGAACGGCTCGGTAACCTAAGGCCGCTGACAGACCTTAGGGCGGCTTTATACAGGAGCCGCCCTGCTTCGCCCACGTTCAAGGAGTTGCCGCCGCCGTGAGCAGCAGCCTTCGACGCGGCGCCCTCGCCGCCGCCGCCATCGCGTTCTCGATCGCCTCGCTCGCCGCGTGCGGTGCCGGCAGTAAGGCCCAGACTCTGGAGATCAAGCCGGACAACGCCGCCACCAGCGTCGGCGACATCAAGATCCAGAACGCCGTGGTCATCACCCAGCCCGAGCCGGAGTCGACGGGCCCGGCCGCGGTTTCCGCGACTCTGTTCAACAGCGGCCGCACCGCCCAGACGCTGGACTCGATCAAGGTCGAAGGCATCGACAGGCCCGCCACGCTCAAGCCCGCGAAGGGCTCGGGGCCGCTGACCGTCCCGGCCGGCGGTTCGGTGATCCTCGGCGGCAAGGGCAACGCCTCCGCCGTACTGGAGAGCAGCCGCGAGGCCTTCAAGGACGGGGACGCGCAGCCGGTCACCTTCACCTTCAGCAAGACCGGTGACGTGAAGCTGGAGGCCTTCGTCGTGCCGGCCGAGGGCCACTTCTCCCAGTGGGGCCCGACCGAGGTCCCGAAGACGCCGACGGCCGAGCCCGGGGCCTCCGAGTCGCCCTCGGGTTCACCGACCGGGTCCGAGTCCCCGGCGGGCGAGACCGGCGAGGCGGGCTCCGGGGACACGGACGCGGCGTCGTCGAGCGCGACCGCCTCGACCTCGGCTTCGCAAGAGGCCGCGGGTCACTGACCTGCACAGGCCACTGACGTACATCAGGGTCAGTGACATACACGGGTCGTGGACAACACGACCACGGGTCATGGACAACACGACGAAGGGCGGGGCCCCTGGAGGGGTCCCGCCCTTCGTCGTACTCACGTGGTCCGGTACATGGTCCGGTTTTCGGTTTACGGCTCGAACTTGTACCCCAGGCCGCGGACCGTCACCAGATAGCGCGGCGCACCGGGGTCCGGCTCGATCTTCGCCCGGAGGCGCTTCACGTGGACGTCCAGTGTCTTGGTGTCGCCGACGTAGTCGGCGCCCCACACCCGGTCGATGAGCTGCATACGCGTCAGGACGCGGCCCGCGTTGCGGAGCAGCATCTCCAGGAGGTCGAACTCCTTGAGGGGGAGGTCGACCTTGGAGCCGGAGACGGTGACCACGTGGCGGTCGACGTCCATCCGGACCGGGCCGGCCTCCAGAGCGGCCGGGGTGACCTCCTCCGGCTCGCCGCGGCGGCGCAGGACGGCCCGGATGCGGGCGACCAGCTCGCGCGACGAGAAGGGCTTGGTCACATAGTCGTCGGCTCCTATTTCCAGGCCGACGACCTTGTCGATCTCGCTGTCCTTGGCGGTGACCATGATCACCGGGACATTGGATCGGCTGCGCAGCTGGCGGCACACCTCGGTGCCGGGCAGTCCGGGCAGCATCAGGTCGAGGAGGACGAGGTCGGCGCCATTGCGCTCGAACTCGTCGAGTCCATCGGGCCCGGTGGTCGCGATCGCGACCTCGAAGCCCTCCTTGCGGAGCATGTAGGACAGAGCGTCGCTGAAGGACTCCTCGTCCTCGACGACGAGCACTCGGGTCACGGAAGGACCTCCGGGGCAGAAAAGGGTTCGTACGGGGATGAGACGGTGGTCGTCCCGTCGGTCTGACCGGCCTCGTCGTCTTCGTCGAGGCCGGGCGTCTGGCCGGGCTTCTGGTCGGTCGCGCGGTCACGGGCCGCGCCCGCCTCCGGCAGCCGCAGTGTGAAGGTGGAGCCCTGACCCTCGGAGCTCCACACCGTGACCTCCCCGCCGTGCGAGGCGGCCACGTGCTTGACGATCGCGAGCCCGAGTCCCGTACCGCCTGTGGCACGGGAACGGGCCGGGTCGACGCGGTAGAAGCGCTCGAAGATGCGCTCCTTGTCCTTGTCGGAGATGCCGATGCCCTGGTCGGTCACGGCGATCTCGATGAGGTCTCCGCCGGGCGCCGTCACCCGGCGCGCGGCTATGCCCACCCGGGTGCGGGCGGGCGAGTAGTTGACGGCGTTCTCGACAAGGTTGCCCAGGGCGGCGGCCAGCTGACCCCGATTGCCCCAGATACTCAGGGCGGCGGTGCCGCCCGCCCGTCTCCCGCCACCCTGCTCGAGATCTTCGGGCGCCCTCATGTTCGAAGCCATGGTGATCTGCTTCGTGCCGGCCTGGTGGCGGCAGCGGTCGATCGCCTCGGCGACCAGTTCGTCGACGCGGACGGGCTCGGCGTCCTCGAGGGGGTCGTCGTTCTGGACCCGGGAGAGGTCGATGAGCTCCTGGACGAGGCTGGTGAGGCGGGTGGCCTCGATCTGCATCCGCCCGGCGAAGCGCTCCACCGCCTCCGGGTCCTCGGAGGCGTCCATGACGGCCTCGGAGAGGAGGGAGAGGGCGCCGACGGGGGTCTTGAGCTCATGGCTGACGTTGGCGACGAAGTCGCGTCGTACGGCCTCGATCCGGCGGGCCTCGGTGAGGTCCTCGACGAGGAGCAGTACGAGCCGGGAGCCGAGGGGCGCCACGCGGGCGGACACGGCGAGCGCGTCGCCGCCGCGGCCGGTGCCTCGGCGGGGCAGGTCCAGCTCGACCTGCCGTATCTCCCCGTCCCTGCGTGTGTCGCGGGCCATCTGGAGCATCGGCTCCACGGCCAGTTTTCCGCCTCGGACGAGACCGAGGGCATACGCTGCCGAGCTGGCCTTGACCACGGCGTCGGCCTCGTCGAGTACGACGGCGGAGGACCGGAGCACGGACAGGACCGTGTCCACGCCCGGCGGAAGCACCGGGTCCGTGTGCAGGGAGGTGCGGGTGGGGCGTTTCTGTTCCCGCTCGCTCCAGCGGAACGCCAGCATGGCGATGACACCGGTGAGCACACCGGCGATCGCTGCCGCTGCGGCGACCGCCGCGTTCACGTCCATGGCTCCAGGTTAGGCACGCTGTACCCCCCGGTCACAGCCGTCCGAGGGTCGACTCGAACACTCGTCGCCCAGAGTTCACCCTGGAGACGATGCCGGTTCACTTCATACGGGCGGAACGGGCGGGCCTCCCACCAGGGAGAAGAGGTGGTGTCGCCCAGAGTTCACCTGGGGGCCAGTGATGGTTCATTTGCGGGGGCGGAAACCGTCGCGTTCAGGCCGGATCGTGGGACTGTGGGGTTCACGAGCCCCCTTTTGAACCCCCGAATGCAGACGTAGAGAGGGACATCCTGATGCGGGACGCGTACCACGAGGAACTTGACTCGATCGGCGAGGGCCTGGTCGAGATGGCCCGCCTTGTCGGGTCGGCGGTCGGTCGCGCCACGACGGCGATCCTCGACTCCGACCTGAAGCTGGCGGAAAGCGTGATCGCGGGCGACCAGAGGGTCGACGATCTCCAGCACGAGCTCGAGGCACGGGCGATAGCCCTGCTGGCCCGGCAGCAGCCCGTGGCCACCGACCTGCGGATCGTCGTCACCTCGCTCCGTATGTCCGCCGACCTGGAGCGCTCCGGCGACCTCGCCCAGCACGTGGCGAAGCTCGCGCGGCTCCGTTTCCCGGAGCGCGCGATCCCGCAGGACCTGCACGCCACGATCCTGGAGATGGGCCAGCTCGCGCAGCGCCTGATGGCCAAGGCCGCGGAGGTCATCATCACGAAGGATGTCGACCTCGCGCTGCAGCTGGAGCAGGACGACGACGCGATGGACCTGCTTCACCGCACGCTCTTCCAGCACCTGCTGGACGACCGGTGGAAGCACGGCATCGAGACGGCGGTGGATGTGACGCTGCTCGGCCGTTACTACGAGCGGTTCGCGGACCACGCTGTGTCCGTGGCGAACCGGGTGGTGTACCTGGTCACCGGTGAGCATGCGGATGAGATTCAGGCTGCGCCCGCGGTTGAAGGGGCGTAACTCTTCGCTTCCGGCGGTCTCGCCTCCGGCGGTTGGGTGGGGCGCATCGAATCCCCGTAGGGGCGTACGAGCCTCTGTGCGCCGTTGATGCGCCTGACCGGGTGGGAATGCAATGGGTGTAGGCACAAGCCTTCGAGGAGGGACCCATGGCCGAATCCCCCACCACGCCCGACCCGACGCAGGAGCGCGAGACCCAGCAGCCCGTCGAGATCAAAAGCCTGCCGCTCTTCGGCGCCTGCGGTTGCGGCTCGGGCTGCGGATGCGGGTGCCAGTCCGGCAATCCTTGCCAGTGCGGCTGACCAGGTACGACGTACGACCGCGAAAGGGCCCCACTTCAGGTGCGGGGCCCCTTCGTGTTCGTAGCGGACTTCGCGTCCGTACTGGACTCCGTGTTTCCGTACTGGACTCCGTGTTCATGTCGGACGTCGTCGGAGGGGTCGGCTCGGCAGCGGTTCGTGCCGGCCGCACCCGTAGAGATGCCGAATCTCCTTTGAGCCATGGCCTGATGTGACAGGGTGGCTGGACAGCCGTCGGGCTGGGACACCGGTGGGGGTGGCGAGCATGGCAGAGCTCGGCAAGGGCGGGAACACGGCGGTGGGGACCGGGCGTATCACCGCCGAACTGCATGCGGTGGGTGACCCGGTCGACCTCAGCGCGCTGCTGGTCGGCGCGGACGGCAACGTCAGGTCCGACGACGACATGGTCTTCTACAACCAGCCCTCCGCCGAGTCCGGCGCGGTCCGCCACCTCGCCGCCGACGCCACCGGCCCCGAGCGCATCGAGATGGATCCGTCCGCGCTGCCCGCCGACGTCGACCGGGTGATCCTGGTCGGCAGTTGCGACCCCGATGACGTGTCCCGCACCTTCCGCGAGGTGAAGGACGTAATGGTCCGTGCGGCCCAGGACGGTGCCGATCCGGTTCTCTTCCGCCCGCCGCCGCTCACGGACGGCGAACGCGCCGTGCTCCTGCTGGAGTTGTACCGCCGGGGGCCTGCGTGGAAGCTCCGGGCCATTGGGCAGGGGTACGCGGAGGGTCTGGCGGGGCTGGCAGCGGACTTCGGGGTACGGGTGGACGAGCCGGAGGAGGCTGAAGCGGTCGGGCCGTCCGCTGCGGACGGGGGCGGATCGCCGTACGGCACCGCTGCGACCGCGTCGGTACCCACGCCCGCAGCCGCGTTCACGCCTGCGCCCGCACCCGCACCACCCCCGCCCGCGGCACCGATGAGCCTGGTGAAACCGCCCCTCGGCACCATCAGTCTCGACAAGGGCAGCCAGGTCTCGCTCAGTCTGGACAAGAAGGACCGCGAGCTGGTGGTCACGGCGTCCCTGGAGTGGGACGGCGGCAGCGAGCAGCGCCGGAAGAAGGGCGCGGACCTCGACCTGTACGCGTTGTTCGTACCGGCGTCGAAGGCTCTGCACGGGGGCGCGAAGATACCGGGCACGCTGGTGAAGGCGGGCCATGTTCCGCAGGGCCGGCCGCTACGGCCAGGGGGTGCGACGGACCCGGCTCAGGCCACCGGCGGCACCGGCGGTACTGGAGGCACGGCCAAGAAGGGGAAGGGCGGCGGGGACGTCGTCTACTACAAGCATCTCGGCTCGCTGAAGAACCAGCCCTTCATCCTTCTCGACGGCGACGCCCGCGTCCCGGGCTGCGAGTCGGTCCGTATCGTCCGCCCCGACGAGCAGGGTTACGTCCTGCTGTGCGCGTACTCCGCGGTCAGCAACGGCTTCGGGTCCTTCCGCAGTTTCGGTGCGAAGGTCGTCGTCACGGACGGCCGCGGCTCCACTGTCACGGTCCCTCTCTTCGAGAACACCAAGACCCGCTACTGGGTCGCCATCGCCCTCGTCGACTTCACCGCCCCCGACGGAGCGGCCATCCAGCACATCGAGGCGTACAGCGCCCGTATGACGGAACGCCGCCCGGTCCTGCACGCGGACGGCACCATCGAGATGAACGGCGGCCCGGTGGAGTTCAAGAGGCCCTGACCCGGCAGGCCTGAGCCGTCGTCAGACGCACTGACCGTCAGACGCACTGGCCGTCAGAGGTACCGGCCGTCAGAGGTACTGGCCATCAGAGGTACTGGCCGTCGTCGACGCCCTTCACCAGCTCCGGCCACACCTTCACCGCCACGACGTTGGCGAAGTTGACCAGGGCGAATCCGTTGTCGGAGTCATCCGGGCCGATCAGCTTGAATCGCAATGTATGCCCCTGTTCGAGCGCGTCGTTCAGCGTGGTGACAGCCGATTCCAGCGTTTCGAAGTCGCTGCTCTTGACGGCCAGCGCTTCCCCATTGACCGGCTGGAACCAGATGTGCAACTCCGGGTTCTGCGGCATACGGTCGCTCCTCCACTCGATGGCGCAAGGCCACGATGCGCGCTCCGTTCACCGGGCACAAGCACGTGTCTGTGCGGCGTGTCCGGCGACGGCCGGGCTCGGTTGCTCCCCGCCCTGTCGACTCCCCTCAGAGCTCCGGCCGTGCCTTCTCCGCTGGTTCAGGTAGTTCGATGCCGAAGTCGGAGTCCAGCACCCGCCGCGCCTCCGCCGGATCGGTCAGCTCCCGCTCCTCACTCGTACCGTCGGCCCGCGTGGTCACCAGGACGCGTCCGGTGAGGGCGAGATGGGTGTCGGGCGTGGTGCGCTGGGCGTAGAGGGTGTGCTGGAAGGGGGAACGGGGGTTGGTCGCCACGTGCCAGTTGATGACCTCGTAGTCAGCGGGCTCGTACGGCTCCCGGGTGAAGGCGTACTGGTCGGACCATGCGCCGTCCTGGAAGGTCTGCAGCACCCACAGGTCCTCCAGACCGTGATGCGGCTCGCGGACCAGGCGGTGCGTACGGCCGCCGTCGTGGACCTCGGTGTCGGCGGTCAGCGGGATGGCGTCGAGCAGGCCGCCGATGCTTCCGAAGCCGACATCGGCGAGGTACTGCTGTGAGTCGCCCGGCACTTTCACCAGGAGAAGCATGTGCGTGCGCGGGCGGATGGCGCCCCGTGCGCCGACGCGGACGCGCGCGGTGAGACGGGTGACGGCGAAGCCGAGCGTTTCGAGGACGGCGGCGAAGAGGGTGTTGTGCTCGTAGCAGTAACCGCCGCGGCGGCTGTGGACCAGCTTGGCCTGGAGGTCGGCCAGTTCGAGGGAGGGCGCGGAGCCGAGCACGGCCTGGGCGTTCTCGAACGGGATGCCCTGGACATGGGCCCGGTGCACCGACCGCAGCGTCTCCACACTTGCCTCACGCCGCCCTGACCAGCCGATACGTGCCAGATACGCATCGAGGTCGAGCCGCGGTGACTCGCCGGAGGAGTGGACGGGGGTGGGGGTGGGGGTCGGGGTGCCGTCGGTCGCGGCTGCGGTCGTGTACGCCATGCTCTGACCGTATGCGCAGACAACGGCACCCGCGTCGGACCGGGAGACCGGCCCGTCTGGGCCCAAGGGCCTAGTTCGCGGCGCCGCCCAAGGGCTGTGCCGTATCTGCCAGCCGACCGACAGACGACCCTGTGGCGCCCGACCGGTCCCAAGGACAACCATTGTCAGGGCGCACGGCGCCCTGTTCTCCGACTGCTCGGCCCCAGGGCTCAGCCGGTGAATTCGTTGACGCCGAGGGCGAAGTCCCAGTGGCCAACCCCGTTGCCGGCGAGGCCCACCGTGACCAAGCCCATTCCTTCCAGCCAGTGCGCCATTTTCAGGCCGCCGACGTCCAGCGGGCGCAGCCCGAGGCTCTCGATGAATGCCGCCACGCCCGCCTTGGCCTGCGCATTGTCGCCAGCGATGAAGACGTTGGGCCGGCCCTTCTCCAGGACATTGCGGAAGATGGTGTTGAACGCCTTCACCACGCTGGCGCCGGCCGGGGCCACCTTGGCGACTTCCTGCGCGATCGAGGTCTCCTCGCTGTGGGCCAGTCCGTCGAACGTGGCGTTGAAGGGGTTGCTGATGTCGACGATGACCTTGCCCGCGAGGGCGTCTCCGTACTCGGCGACGACCGGAACGACACCGTCGTACAACAGGGCCGTGATGACGATGTCCCCGGCCGGGACGGCGCCCCACTTGCCCGTCGCCGCGCCGCCGCCCAGAGCCTTGGCCAGGTCATCGGCCTTGGACTGATCGCGTCCCATGACCTCGACGGTGTTGCCGCCCGCCACCGCGAGCGTGCCGATGGTACGGGCCATGTTCCCCGTACCGATGAGGGTGATGCTGCTCATGAGGTGTGCTCTCTTCCTGTTCTCGAGGTTGTTGTGGGGTGTGCCCGCGGCATTCCTGGTGTGTGGTTCAGATGGCGGTGGTGCCGCCGTCGGTGACCAGTTCCAGGCCGTTGACGTAGCTGGAGTCGTCGGAGGCGAGGAACAGGGCGACGGTGGCGATTTCTTCGGGGCGGCCCATCTTTCCGCGGGGGATGAGGGACTCGAATGCGGCCTTGGTCGCCTCGTCGAACAGTTCTTCCTGTTTGGCGGTGGCGACCTGGCCGGGGGTCAGGACGTTGACCCGGATCTTGCGGTCGCGCAGTTCGTTGAGCCAGACGCGGGCCCAGGCCTGCTGGGCGGCTTTGCTTCCCGCGTAGAGGCTCCAGCCGGGGAAGGCGCCGAGGGAGGCGTTGGATCCGGTCATGAAGATCGAGCCGTTGTCGTTGATCAGCGGCAGTGCCTTCTGCACGGTGAACAGGGTGCCGCGCGCGTTGAGCGAGAAGGCGCGGTGGAACTGTTCCTCGGTGATCTCGCCGAGGACGGCGGGTTCGCCCATCCCGGCACTGGCCCACAGCACGTCGATCGAGCCCTTTTCCCGCTTGACGGTGTCGTACAAGCGGTCCAGGTCGTCCAGTTCGGCCGCGTCACCCTGGACGGCGGTGACGTTGCGGCCGATCAGCTTGACGGCGTCGTCCAATGCTTCCTGCCGCCGGGCCTGGATGAAGACGTGCGCTCCTTCCTCGACGAACAGTTTGGCGCCGGCCAGTGCCATGCCGGTGGATCCGCCGGTGATCACCGCTACCTTGCCATCGAGCTTTCCCACGATCACTCCGTTGAATTGATGGGTATCCAAAACAGTGTGCTCATTCTGGGCCTGGGCCCTGCTATCAAGTTCCGATGTCGAATTCTTGTGCCGAATTCGCTTCGGCCCCAATAGGTACCTATTCAGGCTCGCATTTTCCTGAGTGGGTGTCCAAGACTTCTTTTAGCCGTGGTGATACCCTGAAGGCATCACCGGACCGGGAGATGCCATGGATCTGGACCTGCG
>NZ_VWMY01000140.1 GCF_008905045.1 Streptomyces albicerus | reverse complement strand
GGAGCGGGGGTTCGGGGGCTGGCCCCCGAGACGGGGTCTGGGGCGGAGCCCCAGAAGGATGGGACGGGTAGGGGCGGCGGGGGCGAAACCGGCAGTCCTCGTCACGTGGCGCGAACCTCGTGGGTCAGGTGGCGTGATCCTTACCGATTGCGGGGTATTCGACCGGACTCGCCACCCCCTGACGTACCATCCTTCCCACGGCCCCCCACATCCGCCTCCTCCGGTTCAACCGCCGGATCACAGGAGGCAGTTGGCCGCCAACGCGGGAGGACCTATGACGCAACGAGGCAGACACCGCCGCCGGACGAAGGGGCGTGCCCTGCGGGCCACGCTGTCCGGGACCGCCCTCGCCCTCACCGCCGCCGCGACCATCATCAGCACCTCGCAGGCCGCGGGGAGCGACAATCCAGGACCGCTGACGCCGCTCACCTCGTCGTCCGAGAGGGCCAAGCTCCAGCTGCACGAGAACCTGGTCAGCGAGACGACGCTCAACACGCTCCAGAGCGGAATGGGCGGGAACGTCGGCGTCAACGCCGTCCTCAAGAGCGCCAACCACCCGATGCGCAACAAGGCCGACTGCGCCGCCACCGAGTCGGCGGCGCTGCCCGTCGAGCCGGCCGCCACCCGCGCGTACTGCTGGGACAGCGGGGACGCCACGACACAGAAGTGGCTGCCGCAGTCCGTCACCACCTCCGGGGACGCCGACAACGACGGCAAGTGGGGCACGGACCGCGTCATCCTGGCCGGCTGGACCCACAACGACCACAAGGCTGGCGAACCGGCCGACGACAAGGGCCTCGCCCGGGTCGCCTTCATCGACGCGAACGACCCGAAGAACCTCAAGTACCGCTGGGTCCTGCTTGTCGCCCCGCTGTCCGGCGGCAAGGACTTCGGAGCCGTCCGCTCCCACCTCGGCGGCATGGTCTGGTACCAGGACAAGCTGATCGTCACCGCGAAGAACGGGGCGGACCACAACAACGCCCTGTTCGTCTTCGACATGAACCGCATCCTGCAGGCCGACGTCAACAGCACCGAGGTCGGCAAGGTGGGCGGCGGCTGGTCGGCACACGGCTACCAGTACGTGATGCCGGCCATCGGCTCGTACAACCTCACCGGCGGAGCCTGCACCGCGAGCAACGACAACGCGGTCCCCTGTTTCGGCTCCATCTCCCTGGACCGCACATCCACCCCTGACAGCCTGGTCGCGAACGAGTGGTTCAGCTCCGGCGGCACCGAACCGGCCCGCCTCTGGCGCTACTACTTCAGCACCGCGAGCGACCGCACCGGCCTGCTCGGCAGCAACGCCAGTGACATCGTGAACGCCGACGAGGCGTACGAGACCAAGGCCGTCGGGCTCCAGGGCGTCCTCTCGCACAAACGGAGCGGCGCGAGCAAGGCCGACTGGTACACCGGCTACGCCCCGGGCAGCCGCGACAGACACGGCACGCTCTGGCGGCAGAACGAGAGCACCGCCAAGGCCGCCAAGTGCGGATCGGGCGAGACGTACGCCTGCTGGGGCCAGCACACCGAGTCACTGTCGTACTGGCAGGAGACGGGCGAGCTGTGGACGCTGACCGAGTGGGCGGCGAACAAGGACAACGAGTGGGAGCTGCCAGCGATCCCGGAGCGGGTGCTGTACGCGGTGCCCCTGTCGGCGGTCGACAGCTCGGTGCAGTGATCGGAGTGGTCCGAGTGAGTAATCCAAGTGATCTGCGCGCCCCGAGCCACCTGACCTCGGACGGCACAACGACCTGACCTCGGACGTCAACAGGGCGCCCCGCAGGGAGGCGGGTCCCGTTTTGAAGCGGGGCCCGCCTTCGTGGTTCGCTGGCCCGCATGAGCATCGCTGTGACCACCTGGTCCCTGGAGCAGACCTCTCCGGCCGACCAACTGCCCGCCGCCGCCCCTGACGGCGATGTCCGGATCGTCCGTGCCGAGGTGCCCTCCCCGGAGTTCAGCCGCTTCCTCTACACCTCGGTCGGCGGCGACATCCGATGGACGGACCGGCTCGGCTGGACGTACGAGCAGTGGCAGGAGAACCTGGACCGGCCGGGCGTGGAGACGTGGGTCGCGTACGACCGCGGGACGCCCGCCGGATACGTACAGCTGGACCCGCAGGACGACGGAGTCGTGGAGATCGTCCACTTCGGCCTGATCCCGGCCTTCCGGGGCCGGCGCATCGGCGGCCATCTCCTCTCCCACGGCGTGGCGCGGGCCTGGGACCTGGCCGACCGCTGGCCGGGGCGCGCCGAGACGAAACGCGTCTGGTTGCATACATGCAGCAAGGACGGGGAGCATGCGATGGACAACTATCTGCGTCGCGGCTTCAAGCTCTTCGACACCAAGGTCGAGGAGGAGCCGGACCTGACGGCACCCGGGCCCTGGCCGGGGGCGCGGGTCGGCTGACCTGGCCGGACGGGGCCGGATCCGGCCATGTGACCGACAACACCCTTGTCTCGCATCTCGGGACAAGGGTGTCCGCATCTTGGACGAAGCTGGACTGTGTCCAGATCGCCGTGACACGCTTCCGTCATGTCTGGAACTGGAATTGCCTTGGTGAGTCGGCGGCACGTCGACCTCGGCCGCATGTCCAGCGCCATCTGTCCGGCGAGCTGACGCGCTGTCCATAAGGGCCTCCGGCCCGGCAGCACACGCCGCTTTCCCCCCTTTGTGAACCTTGCGCAATGACGCGCGCGTACTCGCGTATGTGCCCGTATGCGCAGGTCAGAGCCGCTCTCCTGCCTGCCCCCGCAGTCCCGAAGGACGTATCAGCCATGGCCGCCACCCCGCAGAATCCAGCCGCGCCCCGCCGCAAGGTGAGTCGTCACCGCGGCGAGGGTCAGTGGGCCGTGGGTCACTTCACCCCGCTCAACGGCAACGAACAGTTCAAGAAGGATGACGACGGTCTCAATGTGCGGACACGCATTGAGACGATCTACTCCAAGCGGGGCTTCGACTCGATCGACCCCAACGATCTGCGCGGCCGGATGCGCTGGTGGGGCCTCTACACCCAGCGCAAGCCCGGGATCGACGGCGGCAAGACCGCCATCCTGGAGCCGGAGGAGCTGGACGACAAGTACTTCATGCTGCGGGTGCGGATCGACGGCGGACGCCTCACCACCCAGCAGCTGCGGGTCATCGGCGAGATCTCGCAGGAGTTCGCGCGGGGCACCGCCGACCTCACCGACCGGCAGAACGTCCAGTACCACTGGATCCGTATCGAGGACGTCCCGGAGATCTGGGACCGGCTGGAGGCCGTGGGACTGTCCACGACCGAGGCCTGCGGTGACACGCCGCGCGTCATCCTCGGCTCGCCCGTCGCCGGGATCGCCGAGGACGAGATCATCGACGGCACCCCCGCCATCGACGAGATCCACCGCCGGATCATCGGCAACAAGGACTTCTCGAACCTGCCCCGCAAGTTCAAGTCCGCGATCTCCGGCTCCCCGCTCCTCGACGTGGCGCACGAGATCAACGACGTCGCGTTCGTCGGCGTGAACCACCCGGACCACGGCCCCGGCTTCGACCTCTGGGTCGGCGGCGGTCTGTCCACCAACCCGAAGATCGGCCAGCGGCTCGGCGCCTGGGTGCCGCTGGACGAGGTCGCGGACGTCTACGAGGGCGTCATCTCGATCTTCCGCGACTACGGCTACCGTCGGCTGCGCACCCGCGCCCGCCTCAAGTTCCTGGTCGCCGACTGGGGTGTCGAGAAGTTCCGCCAGGTCCTGGAGGACGAGTACCTGAAGCGGAAGCTCGTCGACGGCCCGGCGCCCGACCAGCCGGTCGCCCGCTGGCGCGACCACGTCGGTGTGCACCGGCAGCAGGACGGCCGCTACTACGTCGGCTTCGCGCCGCGCGTGGGCCGGGTGGACGGCGCGACCCTCACGAAGATCGCCGAACTGGCCGAGGAGCATGGCTCGGGTCGTCTCCGTACCACCGTCGAGCAGAAGATGATCGTGCTCGACGTGGAGCAGGACCGGATCGACTCCCTGGTGGAGGGCCTGGAGGCGCTCGACCTGACTGTCCGGCCGTCGACCTTCCGGCGCGGCACGATGGCCTGCACCGGCATCGAGTACTGCAAGCTCGCCATCGTCGAGACCAAGGCGCGCGGTGCCTCCCTGATCGACGAACTCGAGCGCCGCATCCCCGAGTTCGACGAGCCCATCACCATCAACATCAACGGCTGCCCGAACGCCTGCGCCCGTATCCAGGTCGCGGACATCGGTCTCAAGGGCCAGCTGGTCCTGGACGACGAGGGCAACCAGGTCGAGGGCTTCCAGGTCCACCTGGGCGGCGCACTCGGCCTCGAGGCCGGCTTCGGCCGCAAGGTCCGCGGTCTGAAGGTCACCTCGGAGGAACTGCCGGACTACGTCGAGCGCGTGCTGAAGCGTTTCCAGGAGGAGCGCGAGGACGACGAGCGCTTCGCGACGTGGGCTGCGCGGGCTTCTGAGGAGGCTCTCTCGTGACCCGGGCGAGTGCGAACCGAGCCTCAAAAAAGAGGGGGTCGCTGTCATGAGCGAACGTGCGGCGCCCTTCTACTGCCCTTACTGCGGTGACGAGGACCTGCGTCCCAGCGAGCAGGGTCACGGCGCGTGGGAATGCGCGGCTTGCAATCGAGCCTTCCAGTTGAAGTTCCTCGGGCTGCTCGCCCGGGGGGTTCAGCGCACCAACGGTGGAGGGGACGAGATATGACGACCGTTCAGACCGAGTCCGATACCGATACTCAGGCAGATCCGGAAGCCGATCAGGACGCCGAGCTCAAGGCGCTCGCCGAGCAGGCGGGCCGTGATCTGGAGGACGCCTCCGCGCTGGAGATCCTCCAGTGGGCCGTCGACACCTTCGGCAAGCAGTTCTGTGTGACCTCCTCGATGGAGGACGCGGTGGTCGCCCACCTCGCCTCCCGTGCGATGCCCGGCGTGGATGTCGTGTTCCTCGACACCGGCTACCACTTCCCGGAGACCATCGGCACCCGGGACGCGGTCGAGGCCGTGATGGACGTCAACGTCATCACGCTCACGCCGCGCCAGACGGTGGCCGAGCAGGACGCCGAGTACGGGCCGAAGCTGCACGAGCGCAACCCCGACCTGTGCTGCGCGCTGCGGAAGGTCAAGCCCCTCGAGGAGGGGCTCACCAAGTACCGTGCCTGGGCTACGGGCCTGCGCCGCGACGAGTCCCCGACCCGGGCGAACACCCCGGTCGTCGGCTGGGACGAGAAGCGCCGCAAGGTCAAGATCTCGCCGATCGCCCGCTGGACGCAGGACGACGTGGACGCGTACGTGGCCGAGCACGGGGTCCTCACCAACCCGCTGCTCATGGACGGTTACGCCTCCGTGGGCTGCGCCCCCTGCACCCGCCGGGTGCTCGAGGGCGAGGACGCGCGCGCCGGCCGCTGGGCGGGCCGCGCGAAGACCGAGTGCGGGCTGCACGGCTGACCATGGCAGCGATCTCGATGAACTCGACGACTTCGATGAACCAGGAGAACCAAGTGACCGGAGCCACCATCTGGCTCACGGGTCTGCCGAGCGCCGGCAAGACCACCATCGCGTACGAACTGGCCGGACGGCTGCGCGAGGAGGGCCACCGCGTCGAGGTGCTCGACGGCGACGAGATCCGTACGTTCCTGACGGCGGGCCTCGGCTTCAGCCGCGAGGACCGGCACGCGAACGTGCAGCGCATCGGCTTCCTCGCGGACCTGCTGGCCCGTAACGGCGTCAAGACGCTGGTGCCGGTCATCGCTCCGTACACCGACAGCCGTGAGGCGGTGCGCAAGCGCCACCAGGCGAGCGGTGCCGCGTACATCGAGGTGCATGTCGCGACGCCGGTCGAGGTGTGCAGCGAGCGGGACGTGAAGGGCCTGTACGCCAAGCAGGCGGCGGGTGAGATCTCCGGGCTGACCGGGGTCGACGACCCGTACGAGGAGCCCGAGTCGCCCGATCTGCGCCTCGAGTCGCACACCCAGACCGTGCAGGAGTCCGCGGCCGCGCTGCACGCGCTGCTCGCTGAAAGGGGTCTCGCATGACGACCGTCGCCGCTGTCTCCGAGGAGACGGACAACCCGTACGCACTGTCGCACCTGGACGCCCTGGAGTCCGAGGCGGTGCACATCTTCCGCGAGGTGGCGGGCGAGTTCGAGCGGCCGGTGATCCTCTTCTCCGGCGGCAAGGACTCGATCGTCATGCTGCACCTGGCGCTGAAGGCCTTCGCCCCCGCGGCGATCCCCTTCTCGCTGCTGCATGTGGACACCGGGCACAACTTCCCGGAGGTCCTCGAGTACCGCGACCGCACGGTGGAGAAGCATGGGCTGCGGCTGCATGTCGCCTCCGTGCAGGACTACATCGACCGCGGCGCTCTCAAGGAGCGCCCGGACGGGACGCGCAACCCGCTGCAGACCGTGCCGCTGACGGAGAAGATCCAGGCCGAGCGGTTCGACGCGGTGTTCGGCGGCGGGCGGCGGGACGAGGAGAAGGCCCGGGCCAAGGAGCGGGTGTTCTCGCTGCGCGACGAGTTCTCCCAGTGGGACCCGCGCCGTCAGCGCCCCGAGCTGTGGAACCTCTACAACGGCCGGCACGCGCCCGGCGAGCACGTCCGTGTCTTCCCGCTGTCCAACTGGACCGAGCTGGACGTGTGGCAGTACATCGCCCGCGAGGGCATCGAACTCCCGGAGATCTACTTCGCACACGAGCGGGAGGTCTTCAAGCGGGCCGGGATGTGGCTGACCGCCGGTGAGTGGGGCGGTCCCAAGGACGGCGAGACCGTCGAGAAGCGCCTCATCCGCTACCGGACCGTGGGCGACATGTCCTGCACGGGTGCCGTCGACTCGGACGCCACCTCACTGGACGCCGTGATCGCCGAGATCGCCGCCTCCCGGCTCACCGAGCGGGGCGCCACCCGCGCCGACGACAAGATGTCCGAGGCCGCGATGGAAGACCGCAAGCGCGAGGGGTACTTCTAGAGATGACCAGCACCACCGAACCCACCGAGCCTTTGTCGGTCGAGCAGCTGTCCGCGACGACCCTGCTGCGCTTCGCCACCGCGGGATCCGTCGACGACGGCAAGTCCACCCTCGTCGGCCGCCTGCTGCACGACTCCAAGTCGGTCCTCACCGACCAGCTGGAGGCCGTCACGCACGCCTCGCTCAACCGCGGTCAGGACACGCCCGACCTCGCGCTGCTCACCGACGGTCTGCGGGCCGAGCGCGAGCAGGGCATCACCATCGACGTGGCGTATCGATACTTCGCCACGGCCCGGCGCCGGTTCATCCTCGCCGACACCCCCGGCCATGTGCAGTACACCCGCAACATGGTGACGGGTGCCTCCACGGCCGAGCTGACGGTGATCCTCGTGGACGCCCGCAACGGCGTCGTCGAGCAGACCCGCCGGCACGCCGCGATCGCCGCGCTGCTGCGCGTCCCGCACGTCGTGCTCGCCGTCAACAAGATGGACCTCGTCGAGTACAAGGAGTCGGTCTTCGCCGCGATCGCCGAGGAGTTCACGGCGTACGCGTCCGAGCTGGGCGTCCCCGAGATCACCGCGATCCCGATCTCCGCGCTCGCCGGCGACAACGTGGTGGACCCGTCCGCGAACATGGACTGGTACGGCGGTCCGACCTTCCTCGAGCACCTGGAGACGGTCCCGGTCAGCCACGACCTCACGACCTGCCACGCGCGTCTGCCCGTGCAGTACGTGATCCGTCCGCAGACCACCGAGCACCCCGACTACCGGGGGTACGCGGGCCAGATCGCGGCCGGCGCCTTCCGCGTCGGCGAGGCGGTCACCGTGCTGCCCTCCGGGCGTACGTCGCGGATCTCCGGGATCGACCTGCTGGGCGGACCGGTGGACGTGGCCTGGACGACGCAGTCGGTGACCGTCCTGCTGGAGGACGACATCGACATCTCGCGCGGCGACCTGATCGTGCCGACCAAGGACGCGCCCGCGACCACGCAGGACATCGAGGCGACCGTCTGCCACGTCGCCGACGCGCCGCTGACCATCGGCCACCGCGTGCTGCTCAAGCACGGCACCCGCACGGTCAAGGCGATCGTCAAGGACATCCCGTCCCGGCTGACCCTCGACGACCTCTCCCTGCACCCGCACCCGGGCCACCTGGACGCCAACGACATCGGCCGCGTCAAGATCCGTACCGCCGAGCCGCTGCCGGTCGACTCGTACGCCGACTCCCGGCGCACCGGCTCGTTCATCCTGATCGACCCCTCCGACGGCACCACGCTCACCGCGGGCATGGTCGGCGAGTCCTTCGCTTCGCCGGAGCCGGTCAAGACCGAGGCGGACGACGACGGGTGGGACTTCTGACCATGACCACCGACATCTTCTCGACCTTCGCGAAGGAGGGCGGCCGCGTCGGCAGCGGCGCCCTCGGCAGCGGGCAGGGCGGAGTGGCGCGATGTGCGTGATGACGTACGCGCACTGCCGGCGCGCCCCGTACCGACGAAAACCTGCCGACCTCCCGGCCACGACCTGAGACGTGACCGCCGGGCCAACGAGAGGAACCCCTCCCGTGCCTGCCACCCGAAGTAGCCTCCGCCGCGGCCTCGCCGCCCTGGCCGCCCTGCCGCTCCTCGCGCTCGCCGCCACCGCCTGCGGCTACGGCTCGCAGGCCAAGGACGACGACACATCGAACGTCGCCGCCGTGGGCGAGAAGATCGACGGTCTCGACTCCGTCCGGATCGGCTACTTCCCGAACCTGACGCACGCCACCGCGCTCGTGGGCGATCAGCAAGGGCTGCTGCAGAAGGAGCTCGGGGGCACGAAGGCCTCGTACTCCCAGTTCAACGCGGGTCCCGCGGAGATCGAGGCGCTGAACTCCGGGTCGATCGACATCGGCTGGATCGGACCCTCGCCCGCCATCAACGGCTACGCCACGACCGACGGCAAGGGCCTGCGGATCATCGGCGGCTCCGCGTCCGGCGGTGTGAAGCTCGTGGTCAACCCGGACAAGATCACGTCCCTGAAGGACGTCAAGGGCAAGAAGATCGCGACCCCGCAGCTGGGCAACACGCAGGACGTGGCGTTCCTCAACTGGATCGCGGAGCAGGGCTGGAAGGTCGACGCCGAGAGCGGCAAGGGCGATGTGTCCGTGGTCCGCACGGACAACAAGATCACCCCGGACGCCTACAAGTCGGGCTCCGTCGACGGCGCGTGGGTGCCGGAGCCGACCGCGTCCAAGTTGGTCGCCGAGGGCGGCAAGGTCCTCCTCGACGAGGCCGACCTGTGGCCGGACAAGAAGTTCGTGATCACGAACATCGTCGTGTCGCAGAAGTTCCTGAAGGAGCACCCCGACGTCGTCGAGGCCGTGCTGCGCGGCTCGGTGAAGACCAACGCGTGGATCAACGCCAACCCCGACGAGGCCAAGGCCGCCGCGAACGCCAAGCTCAAGGAGCTCGTCGGCAAGCCGCTGCCCGCCGACGTCCTCGACCCGGCGTGGAAGTCGATCCGGTTCACCGACGACCCGCTGGCCGCCACCCTCAACACCGAAGCGGAGCACGCGGTGAAGGCGGGTCTGCTGGAGCAGCCGAAGCTCGACGGCATCTACGACCTCGCACCGCTCAACAAGGTCCTCAAGGCCGAGGGCAGAAGCACCGTCGACGACGCCGGTCTCGGCGTCAAGTAAGCCCGGACAACAACGAGTTCTCAGGAGGTGACGACCATGGCAACCGCCCTCGCCAAGGCCGCCGACGCCGGTACGTCGGTGGAGTACGCCGCACGCATCGAGCATGTCTCGAAGTCCTTCGCCGGCCCCGCCGGGCAGCAGCTCGTCCTGGACGACATCACGCTCGATGTCGCGCCCGGCGAGTTCGTCACCCTCCTGGGGGCCTCGGGCTGCGGCAAGTCGACGCTGCTGAATCTGGTCGCCGGGCTCGACAAGCCGTCCGCGGGCGGCATCAGCACCGACGGCCGCCCGGCCCTGATGTTCCAGGAGCACGCTCTCTTCCCGTGGCTGACCGCGGGCAAGAACATCGAACTCGCCCTGAAGCTGCGGGGCGTGCCGAAGTCGGAGCGCCGCGACAAGGCCGAGGAACTGCTGGAGCTCGTCCGGCTGAAGGGCGCGTACGGCAAGCGGGTGCACGAGCTGTCGGGCGGTATGCGGCAGCGGGTCGCGCTGGCCCGTGCGCTCGCGCAGGACAGCAAGCTGCTGCTGATGGACGAGCCGTTCGCGGCCCTCGACGCCATCACGAGGGACGTGCTGCACGACGAACTGACCCGCATCTGGCGTGAGACGAACCTGTCGGTGCTGTTCGTGACGCACAACGTGCGGGAGGCGGTGCGGCTCGCCGAGCGAGTGGTGCTGCTGTCCTCGCGCCCGGGCCGTATCGCGCGGGAGTGGACGGTCGACATCCCGCAGCCGCGCCGCATCGAGGACGCCGCCGTGGCGGAACTGTCCGTCGAGATCACCGAACAACTGCGTGGGGAGATCCGCCGTCATGGCCAGCACTGAGACCAGCGCCGTCAAGGACGGCAACGATCTCGCCGGACTGGAAGCGGGCCTCGACGCGCTGGAGACCGTCCAGACCAGGCGAGTCCCGTTCCGCAAGACCCTCGTCGAGAAGATCCTGCCGCCGGCCGTCGCCGTACTGCTGGTGCTGGTGGTCTGGCAGATCCTGGTGTGGGCGAAGGTCACGGACAGCTACAAGCTGCCCGCGCCGTCCGCGGTCTGGGACGAGGTCCGCGAGGCGTGGCTCCAGGGCACGCTCCTCGACTACATCTGGACCAGCGTCTCGCGCGGCCTGCTGGGCTTCCTGATGGCCCTGGCCATCGGCACACCCCTGGGTCTGGTGGTGGCGCGCGTGAAGTTCGTACGCGCGGCGATCGGCCCGATCCTGTCCGGGCTGCAGTCGCTGCCGTCGGTGGCGTGGGTGCCGCCGGCCGTCCTCTGGCTCGGCCTGAACGACTCGATGATGTACGCGGTGATCCTGCTCGGCGCGGTCCCGTCCATCGCCAACGGGCTCGTCTCCGGTGTCGACCAGGTGCCGCCGCTGTTCCTGCGGGCGGGCCGCACGCTGGGCGCGACGGGGCTGCGCGGCACCTGGCACATCGTGGTGCCCGCCGCTCTGCCCGGCTACCTCGCGGGCCTGAAGCAGGGCTGGGCGTTCTCGTGGCGTTCGCTGATGGCCGCGGAGATCATCGCGTCCTCGCCCGAACTCGGCATCGGTCTCGGCCAGTTGCTGGAGAACGGCCGCACGGCGAACAGCATGTCCATGGTGTTCCTCGCCATCCTCCTCATCCTGATCGTCGGTATCGCCATCGACCTGCTGATCTTCAGCCCGCTGGAGCGGTGGGTCCTGCGCAGCCGCGGCCTCCTCGTGAAGAGCTGAACTCCCATGCCCCGCCCGGTACTTCTCGTCATCGCCCACGGCAGCCGCGATCCGCGCCATGCCGCGACCGTGCATGCCCTGGTGCGCAAGGTGCGGGCCCTGCGGCCGGGTGTACGCGTGGAGACCGGCTTCCTTGACTTCAACATCCCTTCCGTCTCGGGGGTGTTGGAGTCGCTGGCGGCGGAGGGGGTGCGTGATGTGGTCGCCCTGCCGCTGCTCCTGACGCGGGCCTTCCATGCGAAGGCGGACATTCCGGCGGTACTGAGCGAGGCTCCCGCGCGGCTGCGGATCCGGCAGGCCGAGGTGCTCGGGCCGTCGCCGCTGCTGACGGCCGCGCTCGAACGGCGGTTGTACGAGGCGGGGCTGTCCCCCGCCGACAAGTCCTCGACCGGGGTCGTGCTGGCCTCGGCGGGGTCCACGGATCCGGAGGCGATCGCGGTGATCGCAGCAATCGCGCGGGAGTGGCGGCGCACCGGTTGGTGTGCCGTGCGGCCCGCGTTCGCCTCCGCTTCGCTGCCGCGTACGGAGGATGCCGTCCGGTCGCTGCGGGCGCTCGGGTGCGCGCGGGTCGCTGTCGCCCCGTATGTCCTCGCGCCCGGGTTCCTGCCGGACCGGATCGCGCGGGGGGCGGCCGAGGCGGATGTCCTCGCGGACGTGCTCGGACCGGCGCCCGAGGTCGCGCGGGTCCTGCTCGACCGGTACGACGCGGCACGCGTGCCTTCGCTGACGGCGATCGGCGCGTGATCTCCGGGGCGGCTTTTCTCGCCCCCGCCGCCCCTACCCGTCCCATCCATCTGGGGCTCCGCCCCAGACCCCGTCGGGGGCCAGCCCCCGAACCCCCGCTCCTCAAACGCCGGAGGGGCTGATCTTCAGCCCGTCCG
>NZ_VWMY01000014.1 GCF_008905045.1 Streptomyces albicerus | reverse complement strand
GCATGCCGACGCAGCGGTCGGTGAGCAGGCGCAGGAAGTCGATGAGGTCGAAGTCGGCGACCAGGTTGTCGGCCAGTTCGACGAAGGTCTTGGCCAGGAGCTGCTGATTCATCGTGACACCCTCGCTTGGGACGGGTCCTGCCGGGAAGGGGCGGGAAGTGCAGCACGTTTCATCGGATGGCACCGGTGCGTCAGGTTTCCTCGTTGGTCCGTCCGTCGGTCCGTCTGGGTTCTGTGTCCGGGGAGAAGCGGAGCCGGTGGGCCACCACGTCGGCGGCCACGTCGGCGAGCCGGCGTCCCTGCGTATAGGCGTGGGCGCGGAGCCGGACGAAGGCTTCGTCGATGCCGACGCCGAGCTGGACGGTGAGGATGCCGGTGGCCTGGTCGATCTCCGCCCGGTAGCCGCCCAGCTCCTCGACGCTGCTCTCCGGCAACGGTTGGCCGGTCGGCGCGCCCGTCTCGTCGATCCGCGTATCGAGCAGGAGCAGCGTGGCTAGGTCGGCGAAGGCCAGCGCGTCGGCCAACTCCTCGGCGTTCAGCACGGTCGGCACGTTGGCGTACAGGTCCAGGACTCCCGGGCTGATCGCCCCGATCTGCAGGGGAAACGCGAAGACGGCGCGCGCTCCGGCTTCCAGCGCCGCATCCGCGAACACGGTCCAGCGGTCCTGCAGTGCACCGGTCAGCAGATCGGGCGTCAGGATGGCAAAACCCTGGGTGAAGGCGTCCACGCAGGGTCCCTCGCCCAGGGTGAGCTGGAGCTCCTCCAGTTGCTCGCTGATGGTGTCGGTGCTGCACAGCGGATGGCTTGTCGCGGTCCGGGACATCGCCGACAGCCCGGCCCCGCCGACCGGCAGCGCGGCCACGGCCGCGGTGCACACGTCCACCACGCCGACCCGGGCGCCGCGCTGGGCCGCCTGCTCGGCGACCAGCGCCTGGATCCGGGCCGACCGGCGGGGGGAGCTCACCCGCGCCACCGCGTCCAGGCCTCGTGCGCCGGGCCCTCCACCCGCGCGTCGGTCGGTTCCCCGACGGGCAGGACCAGCACCCGCAGCACCGTGGCGCTGCTCGGCCTGCAGATTTCTGCCACGTCCTGCCATCCCCAGCAGCGCAGCGCGGTGAGCGTGGGGTGATCGGTCCGGTCCACCAGGGTGGCGCCGAGTGCCGCCTGCTGGTCGGTCAGCAGCCGCTCCTGCAACCGGCGGGCCACGTCCTGGTCCTGCGGGTGCGGGCGGACCAGGAGGTCGGTGATCGCGAAGACGCTTCCTGACGCGGTGAATTGCCCGATGCCGTGCGGTAATGCTCCGTCAAACCCTGGCCACCGGAAGCCGTCGCCGCGGATCGGGAAGCCGAAGGCGCATCCCACCGGGTGGTCCGTCTCCGCGATCACCATGGCGAACCCCGGCCGACGGATGTCGGCGGCGAGGCGGTTCAGAAAGTGCCGGCGGCCGGGACGGCGGTACGCCTCACGGGGTGACTTCGCGCGGGAGGCCTTGTACAGATCCGCCAGCTCCCCACCCATGCCCTGTGCCAGCCGGCGGTTGACCCGACGCAACCGCACCGCGTCCATGGCGGACGGTTCGCCGCCCCGGAGGGTCGCGCCCACCCGACGACTGCCGGGGACCAGCGGGAGATCAGCTGTGGGCACTTGACGCGCCGGAGTCGGAGTCCGCCGGTGTCGGCCAGTTGTCCCGCTGTTCCCGGGCCGCTGCCGCACGATTGCCGATCCGCTCGCCGCGGGAGCCGACCCGCTCTCCGCTCAGAGAGCCGACCGGCTCTCCACGCAGCGAGAAGGTGGGCGTGGTGGGCGGGCTGGGGGTGGTCAGTTCGGGGAGTTCGGGGAGTGCAGGGCGCGCGATGCTCCGGTGCGTGGATTCGCCGTCAGTCTCCCGGCTCTTGTGCTCGAAGAAGCGGAGCATCTCCACCGGGAACGGCATGACCAGAGTGCTGTTCTTCTCCGCCGAGACGTCCACCACGGTCTGCAGCAGGCGCAGTTGGAGAGCGCCCGGAGTGTCGGCCATGGTCGCCGCGGCGTCGCTCAGCCGCTGGGACGCCTGGTACTCACCGTCGGCGGCGATGACCCGGGCACGGCGTTCACGCTCGGCCTCGGCCTGCTTGGACATGGAGCGCATCATCGACTCCGGAAGGGCGATGTCCTTGATCTCCACGCGTTCGATGCGCAGTCCCCAGGGTTCCTCGGTGGGGGCGTCCATCACCTTCTTGAGCTCCGCGTTGATGTGGTCGCGGTCGGAGAGGAGCGTGTCCAGGTCGGCCCTGCCGATCACCGCACGGAGTGAGGTCTGGGCGATCTGGGAGACGGCGCTGGGGTAGTTGCGTACGTTCACCAGTGCCTTGACCGGGTCGATGACCCGGAAGTAGACGACCGCGTCCACGGTGAGCGTCACGTTGTCGGCAGTGATGGACCCCTGTGGCGGGATGCCGAGGACCTCGGTCTGTACGGACACCTTCCGCATCTTGTCCCCGATCGGCCGGATGACACGCAGGCCGGGCCCGCGGATGTCCGGCAGCAGCCGTCCGAAGCGGAACACCACGCCCTTCTCGTACTGCTGGACGCTGCGCAGGCTCATGGCGAGCAGGATCAGCCCGGCCACGGCGAACACCGCCAGCACGGTGATCAGAACACCCATGGTTCTCACATTCCTTACGTCGATGGTGTCCCTGAACCCGAGCGGTCCGGGAAGCACACGGCGCGGGAAGACCCCGGCCTGTCGTCTGCGGTGCGGCGGCCGGGGTCCTGGGCTGCGGGTTGTGCGATTGCTGAGCGGTGCGGCTCCCGCTGGTCCAGCTAGTGGGGAGAGCCGGGCGGTATGTCACCCCGGCGGGACCGGGTGATACCGGCGGCGGCGAGAACATGCTCGGCCGAGACGGCGTTGTAGTCCCGTACGGCCATGGCCATCGCGGCGCGGGCGGGCGAGGGGGCCGTCTGTGGAGGGATCACCAGGAACAGGAAATGGTCCTTGTCGCCCCGGGTGACGATCATCGTGTTGTCCCCGACGGCGGACCAGTCGATACGGACCGTATGGCCCGCGACGACCAGATGGCCCGGAGTCTCGTCCCAGTCGCTCGTGTCGAGGCCGACGCGGGCGATGCTGCCCAGCCGGGCCGTCAGTGCGATGACCAGGCCGGACAGTTGGCTTCCGATGTCGCGGGACCGTGGCCACCACGCGCCGTCGAATGTTCCCGTGCGCTTGGGTGTCGTCTCCATCCGCAGGACCGCGGTGCCGGGAAGCACCGGCTCACTGCTGGTGTCTGCCAGGAGATGGGCGGGGAGCATGATGACTCACTTCCGTTGTGTCCGGGCCCGGCGCCGTAGCCGGAGTCGCCTGCGTCCCCCGTCGCCATGGTCTTGGCGATCACCGGTACCGCGCGTTGCGGCGCGACCGCGAACCTGCTGCGGGGCCGATGGCGCGGGCCCCCGGGCAGCCGGCCGGGAGCGGCTGTAGCGGAAAGCGGCGATGCGCTCGTCGTGCTGGTTGTTGAGCCGGTGGATCAGGAACGCGCCCAAGGCGACCATCGCCAGGAGCACCACCACGGTCACGAAGGTCTCCATGGCCCTCACATCCCCTTGGCCGGATTCGGAGGAGTGACTGACGGGATGCCGAGTACCGGAGCTGCGACTGCCGGGATCCGTGGACGTGAGGGTGGACCGCCTGCCTCATGGCCTCCTTCGGAGTCCCAGACCGCCTCCACGGCCCGGTCCGTCTCGGACACTGTGCGCAGGCGCGCCGCCTCCTCCATCAGCTGGCTCGAGGTCGACGTGCGCAGTGGGTCGCTCGCGGCGGCCATCAGCCAGGCGGCCGAGACGGGAGTCGTCTGCGGAGGGATCACCAGCAGGTCCCAGCGGCCCACACGGTAGGAGAGGAGCAACAGTTGGTGCGGGTCCTGCTCGGCCAGGAACGAGCCCACCTTCACGACATGCCCGTCGACGGGCACCTTGCGCGGGACGGTCGGCCAGTGTGCGGGATTGACCGCGACCTTGGTGATCCGCCCCCACAGCGGATCGAGCACGGCTGTCAGTGAAGGAAGTTCCGCCCCGAGATCGCGGGTGCGGGGCCACCAGGCGCCGTCCAGCAGAGCCGGTGCGGAACCGCTGGGAGCCAGCGACATGCGGAGATACGGAGGGGAGGGCCGGTCTTCGAGTGTCGGCGCGTACGAAACGGTCGCGGTCATGATGCGAACCCTGCTCCGGACCGGTCGGAACCGGCCCGGCGTAGCCAATCGCCGAAAACGACACGAGCATTGGAGGCCGGTGCGCGAAATACTCTCGGTAACCCCAGCGTACTCCTCCGGTGACCGCTACGGACCGTGTCCAGGCGTCGCGGGACCCGGGATGCCGTGAGGCCGCCATCGATGGTGCGGATGCCGTGGCTCAGGCATCCGTCGGCGATGCGCGCGCCGGCGATGCTGTGGCCAGGTCAGTCTCTCCCGCCAGAGTGGTCTCGGGCCGTCACCGCACATCGCCCGAGAGGACAGGCACCATCGGAACATGCCGGTGCGGCGCGGCCGGGGCATCCCCGAGAGGAGGTGACAGGTGCCCGAACGGAAGGCCGAGGAGCAGGAACGCGCAGCCGGCGAGGTCGACCAGCTTGGCCAGCATCGGTGGCGGGTGGTGCAGTTGCAGGATCCCGCCCGTCAGGGTGGTCTGCCGGGAGGCGTGCAGGAAGGCGTTGAGGCCGCTGCAGTCGCAGAAGGTGACGGGGGTGAGGTCGACATCGATGGTGCGGATACCGTCGCCAAGACACCACTCCAGTGCCGTGCGCACCAGTGGAGTCGATTCCAGGTCGATTTCACCGGACAGGGTGATCAGTGCCCGTTTCCTTCGGTCATGGCGGTAGACGGTGAGCTGTGGGATGGGCATGCTGCCTCGGTTCTCACGACCATCCGGCAGCGCACACGGTGACGCCGGGATTCCCGGCCCCCTGGCCCGCTCCCGGCAGGGACGTACGTTCGGCGGAGGTGAAGCAACGGCCGGTCCGACAGCCTGTGCGACAGGACAGAGGACCCACCCAGTTCTCTTCAGGGATGCGCCGGGTGACGAACGAAAGGTCCGCTCCCTGCACCATCCGTGTCGGGCAACGACAAGCCGCCGGGGTCTGGGACGTCCGTACAGCAGCATAGTTCTCATCCCGGTCCGACGGACGGCCGGAAGCCGTTCGTTCCCCCCGCCTGGAAGGCGCCAAGACGTGATGCAACGCGGGCATATCCGGTGCCCTGCACGGTACTGGGAAGGCAGCGCGGAAACGCGGCAACCGACGGCCGCCCCGTAAGGGCAGTCCGTGCATCGCCCGAGGAGGTGGCTTCGCATGACGGAGCCGAACAGTTCGACCCTGCAGAAGGCCGGTCCCGATGAGTCCCGCACCGGCGTGGGCACGATGCTGCAGGCCGCACGGCCCGGGCCTCAGGAACCGCCGGGGACCCGCGGCCGGACGACCATCGCGGACGGGGTGGTGGAGAAAATAGCCGGGATCGCCGCACGCGAGGTCCCGGGAGTCAACGCACTGGGCGGCGGATTCACTCGCACCATGGCCGCGGTACGCGACCGGGTCCCGGGAGGGCGCTCGAGCACTGGGCGCGGCGTCAAGGTCGAGGTCGGTGAGAAGCAGACCGCCATCGACCTCCAGATCGTCGTCGAATACGGGATAAGCATCACCGACATCGCCGCGGAAGTCCGCGAGAACGTGATCGCGGCGGTGGAACGGATGACGGGCCTGGAAGTCGTCGAAGTGAACATCGCCGTCGACGATGTGCACCTGCCGGACGAGGACACGCCAGAGAGCGGCGAGGACCGGGTGCACTAAGCGCTCCACCGGAAGCACAGTGATGAACCTGTGGGCCGGTGAGGGCTGGGCGCGCGCACGCGGCGGAGCCGCATATGTCACAGCCCCGCGCCCCGTACGGGCCGCGGTACCGCACCGGACCTCGCCAAGACCGCTTGGAGCCCCGGGCGGGCAGACACGGGCGCGACTGCCCGGGTGAGGCGGCCGCGCTGCGTCAAACAGCTGAGGCGTGAGGCTCAGTCGGCATGCCGGTGATCGAATGTCCCGGACGTGCGGAACAACTGCGAGGCGGGCCGGGCAAGGACTCAGCGCCATCGCCCTTCCGCGGCATCTGGACAGCCACCAGCTGGAGGCGCTGATCGCCTGATCCGGGCGCAACTCAGCCCGGCTGACGGGCAATCCGTGGCGACTCCACGTACGCATCCGTCGACAAGTGGATGGAACGCATCGCCCACCTCAGCGCCGACGTCCGCTTCCCCGCGCGGACCAGCCTGATCCCACGCCGGCCGAGTGCACAGCGAGGAAAGCAAGCCCGACAAGCATGAGGCTCGTCGGGCTGAAGATCACCTCTGTCGACGTCTCGGTGACGCGGATGACGAAGGCGATGACGAAGAGTGCGGCCGCGACGAGTGCCAGCATCTGTCTACTCCTGCCGGTGGGCGGCGAACCACACGTGATCCCGGTGGCTGCACCGCTGCCCGCAGGGTTCCCCGGATTGCGCCGATCAGTCGTGCGCCTCCGGCGCCGAAGGCGACAGCGGCACCCGGTCGCCTGACCTGCTGAAGCTGTGAACGAGGCAATCGGGACTGCCGGTACCGTGAATTCCGTCGGCCGCCCAGCCCGCAGGTCTACCGAACCGAGATGTCGAGCTGATGAACAAATCCGGTGGGCCGTTCCAAGGACGTGATCCGTGCAAGTGTGGGAAGTGGACAGGCCGACGCCGAGCACCCGGATACTGATCGGATGCCGCGGTCGGCCGTCAGTGACAGTGAGGAGCGCGCCATGGGCGCGAACACGGCCGAGTCTGCGTTACCTGACACCATTCAGGAGCTGACAGACCGACTGACGGCCTCTTACGCCAACCTGCTGACAGCCGCAGTCGTGCGGGACGTGGTGCAGGACTGCTATCAGCCGCTCAGCAACGCTCGTATCGCCAACTACGTGCCGATCCTCGTCGAGCACAGCAGCCGCACCAAGCTACGACAACTCACGCGACGCCCTGATGCCACGGCTCTCCTTCGCGAACACTCCGACGGGATGCGAGGCCACTCGATCACCACGGCCTAGCGAAGGGTTCGAGTCGCCCTGACCCGCTCGGCATAGGCGCCGCGCCCGTTGAAGGCACACTTGGCACGCGGGCCCGCTCGATCATCTGCTCGGCCAGTTCCCGGTCCCCAGGAATTCGATCGTTCAGTTGGGCGGCTGGCTTCGGCGTTGGCGGGTGTGCCGTCGACGCCGGCTACCCGCGCGGCCGTGACCGTGGTCACCGCTACAAGCCTGACTTCTGCGCGTGGCCCAGCGTGACAGGGGCCTCAACGGCGTGCAGCCCGAGCGCCGCACCGCCCTGATCGTGTCCCCGGGTCTTGCCCGGCTGCCGGAAACACGTCACACTGGTACCGAACGAATGGTCGGTTGGGAAGCTGGTATCGATGACGACGACACACTCCGCCGAGGCGCCACCCCAGGAGCGGTTGCAGGAGCACTTCGACGCGACGATCGCGCGGGACCAGCGGATCGAGCCGCGCGACTGGATGCCGGACGGCTACCGCAAGACGCTCGTCCGGCAGATCGCGCAGCACGCCCACTCGGAGATCATCGGCATGCAGCCGGAGGGCGAGTGGATCACGCGTGCGCCGTCGCTGCGTCGCAAGGCGATCCTCTTCGCCAAGGTGCAGGACGAGGCCGGGCACGGGCTGTATCTGTACTCGGCGGCCGAGACCCTGGGTGCCGACCGTGCGGACCTGACCGAGCGGCTGATCGAAGGGCGCCAGAAGTACTCGTCGATCTTCAACTACCCGACGCTGAGCTTCGCCGACGTCGGCGTCATCGGCTGGTTCGTGGATGGCGCCGCGATCTGCAACCAGGTGCCGCTGTGCAGGAGTTCGTACGGGCCGTACGCGCGCGCGATGGTGCGGATCTGCAAGGAGGAGTCGTTCCACCAGCGGCAGGGCTACGAGCTGTTGATGACGATGATGCGCGGCACGGAGGCGCAGAAGGCCATGGTCCAGGACGCCGTGGACCGCTGGTGGTGGCCGTCACTCATGATGTTCGGTCCGCCCGACGGTGACTCGCCCAACTCGGCGGCTTCCATGGCCTGGAAGATCAAGCGGCACACCAACGACGAGCTGCGCCAGCGGTTCGTCGACATGACCGTTCCGCAGGCCGAGAAGCTCGGCGTCACGCTGCCCGACCCGGAGCTGCGCTGGAACGACGAGCGCGGCCACCACGACTTCGGCACACCTGACTGGTCCGAGCTCAAGCGGGTCATCGGCGGCGACGGGCCGTGCAACGCCCAGCGGACGGAGCGGCGCAGGTCCGCCCACGAGGAGGGCGCCTGGGTACGGGAGGCGGCCACCGCCCACGCGGCCAAGCAGGCGGACCGGGCACGGAAGGGGACGGCGGCATGAGCGGGACCAACAAGGGCGACTGGCCGCTGTACGAGGTCTTCGTGCGCGGCAAGCGCGGCCTGAACCACGTCCACGTGGGCTCGCTGCACGCCGCCGACGACGCCATGGCCCTCACCCACGCGCGCGACCTGTACACCCGGCGCAACGAGGGCGTCTCGATCTGGGTGGTGCGTTCGGAGCACATCGCCGCCTCCACGCGCGACGAGAAGGACCCCTTCTTCGCGCCGAGCGCCGACAAGGTCTATCGCCACCCGACGTTCTACGACATCCCCGACGACGTCCCGCACATCTGAGGAGCAGGGCATGAACGACGACCACGTCTACATGACCCTCGCCGAGGGACACGAGGACGACTCCCGCTGGGCGTACGGCACCGGCTTCGAGGACCCCCTGCACGGTGTGGACACCGCCGTGCCCGAGGGCGTCGACACCGGCCGGCTGGCCGCCGACTGCGTGGCCCTCGCCGACGATGCGCTCGTATCCGCCCAGCGACTGGCCGAATGGACCACCCGCGCCCCCGAGTTGGAGGAGGAGGTCGCGCTGGCCAACATCGGTCTCGACCTGCTCGGCCAGGCCCGCCTGCTGTACGCGCGCGCCGGCCAGGTCGACGGCTCCGGGCGCGGCGAGGACGCGTACGCCTACTTCCGGGACGCGGGGGACTTCCGCAACGTACGTCTGGCCGAACTGCCGGGCGGGGACTTCGCGTTCTCGATCGTGCGGCTGCTGGTGCTGTCCAGTTGGCGGCTCGCGCACTTCGAGGAGCTCTCGTCGCACCCCGACCCCGTCCTCGCGGCGATCGCCGCGAAGGGCGTCAAGGAGCTGACGTACCACCGGCAGTACGCGGCCGAGTGGGCGGTGCGCCTGGGTGACGGTACGCAGGAGTCCCACCGCCGGATGCGTAAGGCCCTGGAGCAAGTCGCCCCGTACTTCGGCGAGTTGTTCACGGCGCACGACGTACGGGACGAGGTCGTCGCCGTGCTGCGGCAGGTCACCGAGGCGGGCGGACTGCCCATGCCGGTCTACCGGCCGCTGCCCGGTGCCGGCCGCGCGGGGGAGCACACCGAGCATCTGGCGCCGCTGCTGGCCGAGTTGCAGAGCGTGGCCCGTGCACATCCGGAGGCGACATGGTGACCGTACTGACGGACGCGCGGCACGCCCGGCGCATCGCCGAGCGGGTGCCGGATCCCGAGCTGCCCATGCTGACCCTGGCCGACCTGGGCGTGCTGCGCGATGTCGAGGTGACCGGGGACGGCACCGTGGTCGCGAGTCTGACGCCGACCTACTCGGGCTGTCCGGCGATGGCCGAGATGCGCGCGGGCGTGGCGGCGCGGCTGCGTGACGCGGGGTACGCGCGCGTGGAGATCCGCACGGTCCTCGACCCGCCCTGGACCAGCGACTGGATCACCCCGGAAGGCCGCCGCAAGCTCGCCGAGCACGGCATCGCCCCGCCCGGGGCCGCACCCCGCCGCGCCGCGGGTCCGGTGCCGCTCGTGCTGTCGCCCACCCGCCGCACGGTGGCGTGCCCGCGCTGCGGTTCGGCGGACACCGAGGAGACCTCCCGCTTCGCCGCCACGTCCTGCAAGGCGCTGTGGCGCTGCCGCGCCTGCCGCGAGCCGTTCGAGTACGTCAAGGAGATCTGATGGAAGGCCTGAGGGAAGAGCCGATGGGAGACCTGATGGACCCGGCCGGCCCCGCCCCCGCCGCTGCTCCCGCACCGGCGGTGCGTCCGCGCGTCCGCCGTCGCCCGGCCTTCCACACCCTGCGCGTCGCCGGCGTTCAGCCGCTGTGCGAGGACGCGGCGGCCGTCAGCTTCGAGATCCCGGAGGAACTGGCCGAGGAGTTCGCCTTCGAGCCCGGGCAGTCGCTCACGCTGCGGCGCGAGATCGACGGACGGGACGAGCGGCGCTCGTACTCGATCTGTTCCCCTGCCGGTTCGGTGCCGCGTATCGGTGTGCGGGTGGTGCCGGGCGGTCTGTTCTCGGCGTGGCTCGTGCATGACGTACGTCCCGGCGACACCGTCGAGGTGATGGCTCCCACCGGCGCCTTCATCCCCGACCTCACCACGTCCGGCCGTCACGTGCTGATCGCGGCGGGCTCCGGCATCACGCCCATGCTCTCCATCGCCGAGTCCGTCCTGGCCGCGGACTCCCGCTCGTCCGTCACGCTCTTCTACGGCAACCGGCGCACCGACACCGTGATGTTCGCCGACGAATTGGCGGACCTGAAGGATCTGTACCCGGCCCGTTTCCAGCTCGCCCATGTGCTGTCCCGCGAGCCCCGTGAGGCCGAGGTGCTGTCCGGCCGCCTCGACGCCGACCGGCTCTCGGCGCTCATCGACGCGCTGGTCGACGTGAAGTCCGCCGACCACTGGTGGCTGTGCGGCCCGCACGGCATGGTCCGCGACGCCCGGCGGGTCCTGGCCGGCCTCGGGGTGCCCGACGGCCGCGTCCACCAGGAGCTGTTCTACGCCGACGACGAGCCCGTACGAGAGGTGCGTCACGAAGAGGCCGCCACCGAGGGGCCCGTCAGTGAGGTCACCATCACCCTCGACGGGCGTTCCACGACCTCCGCCCTCGCCCGGGACCGGAGCATCCTCGACGGCGCCCAGAAGACCCGCCCCGACCTGCCCTTCGCCTGCAAGGGCGGCGTCTGCGGCACTTGCCGGGCCCTGGTCACCGACGGTAAGGCCGACATGCGTCGCAACTTCGCCCTCGAAACCGCCGAGGTCGACGCGGGGTACGTCCTGACCTGCCAGTCGTATCCGGTCTCCGAGACCCTGGCCGTCGACTACGACAGCTGAGCCGGCACGGCCGCCGCCCCTGGCCCGGCTCGCATCATGCGCGATGGCTCATAAAGCGGCCTTATGAGGTCATAGATCCGGCCCGACTACTGACTTAGGCATGCCTTAGTTTAGGCTCCCGGTGAGAACTTCTGATCGATCATCGTTCGAAGGGAACCTGATCATGCCTCGCGCCCTGCGGGTAGCCATTGTCGGAGCCGGTCCCGCCGGGATCTACGCCGCCGACGCGCTGTTGAAGTCCGCAGTGGCTGTCGAGCCCGGTGTGTCCATCGACCTCTTCGAGCGGATGCCTGCTCCGTTCGGTCTGATCCGTTATGGCGTCGCCCCCGACCACCCCCGCATCAAGGGCATCATCACGGCCCTGCACCAGGTGCTCGACAAGCCGCAGATCCGCCTCTTCGGCAACGTCGACTACCCCGGGGACATCAACCTGGACGACCTGCGTGCCTTCTACGACGCGGTGATCTTCTCCACGGGCGCGACGGCCGACCGGGCCCTCGACATACCCGGCATCAACCTCGACGGCTCGTACGGCGCGGCGGACTTCGTCTCCTGGTACGACGGGCACCCGGACGTGCCGCGGACCTGGCCGCTGGAGGCGGAGAAGGTCGCCGTCCTCGGCGTCGGCAACGTCGCGCTCGACGTGGCGCGCATCCTGGCCAAGACCGCGGACGAACTCCTGCCGACGGAGATCCCGCAGAACGTCCACGACGGTCTCAAGGCCAACAAGGCCTTGGAGGTCCATGTCTTCGGCCGCCGCGGCCCGGCGCAGGCGAAGTTCAGCCCGATGGAGCTGCGGGAGCTGGACCACTCGCCGAACATCGAGGTCATCGTCGACCCCGAGGACATCGACTACGACGACGGCTCGATCGCGACGCGGCGCGGCAACAAGCAGGCCGACATGGTCGCCAAGACCCTGGAGAACTGGGCCATCCGCGACGTCGGCGACCGGCCGCACAAGCTGTTCCTGCACTTCTTCGAGTCGCCCACCGAGATCCTCGGCGAGGACGGCAAGGTCGTCGGTCTGCGCACCGAGCGCACCGCCCTCGACGGCACCGGCAACGTCAAGGGCACCGGCGAGTTCAAGGACTGGGACCTCGGCGCGGTCTACCGCGCGGTGGGCTACCTGTCCGACAAGCTGCCGAAGCTGCCCTGGGACGTCGAGTCGGGCACGGTCCCGGACAAGGCCGGCCGGGTGATCGAGGAGACCGGCGAGCACCTGCAGTCGACGTATGTCACCGGCTGGATCCGCCGTGGCCCGGTCGGCCTGATCGGTCACACCAAGGGCGACGCCAACGAGACGGTCGCGAGCCTGCTGGACGACCACGCCAACGGCCGTTTGCAAACGCCCGTTTCACCCGCTCCGGAATCCGTGGACGCGTTCCTCGACGAGCGGAACGTCCGCTTCACCACATGGGAGGGCTGGTACCGCCTCGACGCCGCGGAGAAGGCTCTGGGCGAACCGCAGGGCCGCGAGCGGGTGAAGCTCGTCGAGCGTGAGGACATGCTCAAGGCGAGCGGCGCGTAGAACCGACCGACCTGAGCCGGCCCATCGTGAGTGGCCCCGCCCTCGAGGCGGGGCCACTCACGTTCCCGGCTGCGGTTCAGGCATCCTCGCGACTCGCTTTCCTCCGCTCCCCGGGGGACCGGGCCCGTCAGGCGGACCGAGTCGCTCCCGGGCGGAGCCAGTCGTACGCGGTCCGAGCGGTGAACTCGGCCTGGCCGCCGCGCAGAAGCAACCCCGCCGTGGCGAACGCCGGATCATCGGCCTGCCCCGCGACATACGGGACGGCGATACACCGCATCCCGGCCGCGTACGCCGCCGCGGCACCGGGCGCGGCGTCCTCCAGGACCACGCAGTCCGCCGGATCCGCCCCGAGCCGGCGCGCGGCCTCCAGGAAGACGTCGGGCGCGGGCTTTCCCCGGGTGACCTCCTCCGCCGAGACGATCGTCCGCAGATACGCGGACAGCCCCGTGCCTTCCAGGATCGCCTCGATGGCCGCGCGCGAGGAACCGGAGGCCACGGCCATCGGCATACCGTCCCCGGCCAGCAGCTCCACGAACTTCCGCATCTCCGGGTAAACACGGGTGGATGCGCGGGCCAGCTCCAGATAGCGCCGGTTCTTGTCCGCGAGGAGCACGTCGAGCGGGGCGTCGAGGTCGTACCGCTCCTTCCAGCGCGCCAGCGTCTCCTGGGTGCTGATGCCGACGTACTGCTCGTGGTCGGCCCAGGTGAAGTCCGTGATGCCCTGCTCGGCGAGGGTCTGCCGTCCTGCCTCGTAGTAGTTCGGCTCGCTGTCCACGAGTGTTCCGTCGAGATCGAAGATGACCGAAGTGCTGCCGAGAGTGCTCATGGCGTCCAGGATGCCAATGGTCAGCCCCGAGCCGTCCGGCCGATCGACTCCACCAACGGCAGCACCCGCTGCGGCACCCGCTCGCGCAGCGCCACCTCGGTGCGGGTGCGGACGACCCCCGGCAGGCTGATCAGCGCCTGGATCACATCCTCCAGATGCCCGTTGTCCCGCGCGACGACCCGGGTCAGCAGATCCCCGCCGCCGGTGATCGAGAACGCCTCGATGATCTCCGGTACGGCGGCCAGCGCGTCCCCCACGTCGTCGAGATGACCCTGGGTGACCTCGATGTGTACGAACGCGAGCACCGGGTGGCCGAGCGCGGCGGGGGAGAGCGAGGGACCCGTGCCGGTGATCACGCCGTCCCGCTCCAGCCGGTCGAGCCGCGCCTGCAGCGTGCCGCGGGCGATGCCGAGGGTGCGGGCGTATTCGCGGACGCTGGTGCGGGGCTGCTCCAGGAGCAGACGCAGGATGCGGGTGTCGAGTTCGTCGACGGCCATGGTCCGTTGGCCTCCCTGCGGTCTGGGCCGATCGTGCCCGACTGTACCAATGGCCCAGCCGATCACGAGCCTGTTGAGCCACTGCCCCTTCCTTGCTTACCTTGTCGGTATACATGGCGCCGCGAAGCGCCGGACGGCGAGGAAGCCGGATCCGGACCCGTGGCGCCATTCCCATGTCCTGAAGGCTGTTCTGAAGGTGGGGTCGACGCGAAGTGGGGGCGGGCTGCCGACGGTGAAGAAGATGTTCATGGCTCCGGATCCGGGCCTGGCACGGCTGCGGGTCTCGCTGCGGGCGGTGCTCGGTATCGGTCTCGCGGTGACCGCGTCGGAGCTCGCCGGACTCTCGCTGCCCGCCTCGATCACGGGCGGTCTCGCCGCGCTGCTCGCGCTGTTCACGGTCGGTGACCCGACCGTGCGCGGCCAGGCGGTCACCACCGCCCTGCTGCCCGTCGTCGGCTTCCCGGTGCTCGCCCTCGCGACCACGCTGCACGCGATGCCGACCGTGCGCGACGCGACCTGGCTCGCGGTGATCTTCTGCGGGGTGTACGCCCGCCGCTGGGGGCCGCGCGGACACGCGCTCGGCATCTTCGCGTTCATGACCTTCTTCATCACGCAGTTCCTGCACGCCGTACCCGGCCAACTCCCGCAGCTGTACGCCGCGATGGCGCTGTCGCTGGCCGCGTCCTCGGCGGTGCGGTTCGGCGCGTGGTGCATCGAACGGCGCACCCCGCCGCCCCTCGCGCCCGCCGCGCCGGCCGGCCGCGGGCTTGCCCGGCCGACCACCCGGCAGGCCCTCCAGGCGACAGCGGCCTGCGCCTTCGCGATCGCCGCGGGCCAGGTCCTGTCGCACGAGCGCTGGTACTGGGCCGTCGGCACCGCCTGGTGGATCTTCGTCAACACCTCCTCGCGCGGCGAGACCCTCGTACGCGGCTTCCGGCGCGTCGTCGGCACGGTCACCGGCATCGTGGCCGGGCTGCTGATCGCCGTACCGCTGGACGGCGCCCCCGCGCCCACGGCGGCGATCGTGGCCGTCTGCGTCTGGGGGATCTTCTACACCGCCGCGCTCTCGTACAGCTGGATGATGTTCTTCGTGACCGTCATGGCGGGCCTGCTGTACGGGCTGCTCGGTGTGCTGCACCCGGGCCTGCTGGGGCTGCGCCTCGCCGAGACCGGCGCCGGCGCGCTCGGTGCCGCACTCGCCGTCGCCCTGATCCTGCCGGTCACCACGCACGCGGTCACCGACCGCTGGGTGGGCCAGGCCGTGCGTGCCGTGCACGGCTGCACCGCGGCGGCGGCCCGGCGCCTCGCCGGGGATCCGGGCGCCGATCCCGCCCCGCAGGCCGCGGAGCTGGAGGCGGTGCTCGGCCGGGTCCGGTTCGCGCTCGCGCCCCTGGTCCACCCGCTCAACCCGATGCGGGCGCGCAAGGCCCGGGCCCGGCAGGTGCTCGCGCTCCTCGACGACTGCGCCCGGGAGGTACGCGGTCTCGCGGCCGTCGCCGCCGACCCGGACGCCTCCCACGACGTCCGCCTCACCGCTGCCTGCGGGCGCGTCGAGGCCGCGGTGGAGGTTCTGGTCGGCGCGGTACCGGAACGCGCCGTGACGGCCGCCCAGGGCGTGCCGGGCCACCACCCTGGAGCCGAGGGCCACCACCCCGGGGCCGAGCAGGCTCTGGCCCATCTCCATGGCCTGGAACGAGCGCTCGCCGCACTGGCCACACCACTGCGTGGCTCCTCCGCCGTGGGCGCCTGAACCTTCGCCGAGCGCCCGCGAGTTGGACAACTCGCCCCTGAATGAGGCAGTTTCACCGGCCACGTAGAGGGTGGATCAGGCCACGGGGCGGGTAATCCCGCGGCTATCAGACGCACGGAGCCCGCGGGTCGTGCGGGAGCGGCCCGCGGGCGGAGCCGCCTGGGGGTGCGCCATGCGGAAGATCCCGCGCAGAACCGGACAACGTCTCAGGGACGGAGGGAGCGCGGGGGTTCCGTCGCCGACGGGCGAGGGGCCGGGCGGGTGGCTGGACCGGGTCCCGGCCGATCGGTGCCCTCGGGGCGGTTCGGACGACGCACACCCGGGCCTTTCGGCGTCGGCCGAGCGGCACGATCGCGGCCCGGCGACCGCGACGACCGGCGGACACCTCGTCGAGCATCCGCCCCCGTCGGCCGCAGCCGAGCAGCCGACCGCGCAGGCCGCACCGGAATCCGCGTCCCAGGCCGTCCGCCGGCACCTCTTCCTCGCCGCCGCCGAGTTCATCGTCCTGCACCACACCGAGGAACGGCTCGGGGACCCGGCCCGCCGGATCGCCGCCGCGCACGCGGCGATCGCGGACTCGGGAACGTACCGGCACACCACGGACGAACTCACCTTCGGCGCCCGGGTCGCCTGGCGCAACGCCAACCGCTGCATCGGGCGGCTCTACTGGCACTCCCTGCGCGTACGCGACCGCAGGGACGTCACGGACGCGGAGGGCGTCGCCGAGGCGTGCGCCGACCATCTGCGGGAGGCGACCCGCGGCGGCCGGATCCGCGCGCTCATCACGGTCCTTGCCCCGGACCAGCCGGGCCGGCCGGGCCCGCGCATCTGGAACGAGCAGCTCATCCGGTACGCCGGCTACCGGCGCCCCGACGGCCGTGTCACCGGCGATCCGCGCAACGCGGGCATCACCGAGCTCGCCCGCCGGCTCGGCTGGCCGGGCGGCCCCGGAACCCCCTTCGACGTACTGCCCCTGGTCATCCAGGGCATCGACGACAAGCCCCGCTGGTTCGCGCTGCCGGACGACGCGGTGCTCGAAGTGCCGCTCGCCCACCCCGAGTACACGTGGTGGCGCGGACTCGGCCTGCGCTGGCACGCCGTTCCGGCCCTCGCCAACATGTGCCTGGAGATCGGCGGCATCTGCTATCCGGCCGCGCCCTTCAACGGCTGGTACATGGGTACGGAGATCGGCGCCCGCAATCTCGCCGACGCCGACCGCTACGACCTGCTGCCGCACATCGCCGACCGCCTGGGTCTCGACACGCGCAGCGACCGCTCCCTCTGGAAGGACCGCGCGCTCGTCGAGCTCAACCGCTCCGTGCTGCACTCCTTCGACCGCGCCGGCGTCACGGTCACCGACCACCACACCGAGTCCCGCCGCTTCCTCGCCCACCTCGGACGTGAGGAGCGCAGGGGCCGCTCGGTCGGCGCGGACTGGTCCTGGATCGTGCCGCCCATCTCGGGCAGCGCCACACCGGTCTTCCACCGGACGTACGAGGCGGTGGAGCGGCATCCCGCCTATGTGCACCATCCGGAGGCGCGCGCACGGGCGTGCGGCGAGACGGACGAGGGTTCCGGCTTGGTCTAGGCCTTTGGCTGCTACCGTCGCCCCGAATAGCACGGCACCGAGAGGGGACGGCAGTGGCAGACGGTGGCGGACGGCAGCGACGGGCGTACATCGGCTCGTTCACGGCGGCGGGAGGCCTCGGCGTCCTCACCGCGGCCGTGGACGAGGAGAGTGGTGCCCTGACGCTGCTGAGCGCCGTGAACAGCGTCGCCGATCCCTCGTATCTCGCCCTGTCACCCGGCGGGGACATGCTCTACGCGGTGAGCGAGACGGCGCAGGGTGCGCTCGCCGCGTACCGGCTGAAGGGCGACGAGCCGTCCCTGGCGGGCCCGTTGGTGCCGGTCGGCGGCAGCGGGCCCACCCATCTGAGCCTGTTCGACGGGCACGTCCTGACCGCCAACTACGGCTCCGGTAGCGTCACCGCCGTACCCGTCCGCCACGACGGGAGCCTCGCCGCCGCCTCCGGCGTGCTGCGGCACGCGGGCTCCGGCCCGCACGCCCAGCGCCAGCAGGGCCCGCACGCCCACCACGTGCAGCCCGACCCGAGCCGCCGATGGGCCGTGAGCGTCGACCTCGGGACCGACTCGGTGCGGGTGTGCGCGCTGCGCGACGGGGCGCTCGCCCTGCATCGCGAGATCGCGCTGCGGCCCGGCTCGGGGCCGCGCCACCTGGCGTTCCACCCGGACGGCGAGCGTGCCTACGTCCTCAACGAGCTCGCGCCCACCGTCACCGCCTGCCGCTGGGACGCCGCCGACGGCGTGCTCCGGCCGGTCGCGGAGACCTCCGTGCTGCCGGACCTGCCCGACGGCGACGCCTACCCGTCCGGCATCGTCGTGTCGCCCGACGGCCGCTTCGTATGGACCGCCACGCGCGGCCAGGACGTCCTGTCGGTGTTCGTACCCGGCCCGGTCGGCGAGGGGCTGCGGCTGGTCGCCACGGTGCCGTCCGGCGGCGCCTGGCCACGGGCGCTCGCCCTCGATCCGACCGGGCGCTTCCTGTACGTGGCGAACGAGCGCTCCGGAGACGTCACCTGGTTCGTGGTGGACCCGGACACGGGCGTGCCCGGTCGCGGCGGGTCGGTCAAGGCGCCCGCGGCGTCCTGCGTGGTGCTCGACTAGGCCGGCAGGCGCGCTGTCCTGCGGAACCTGTCGAAACCCCGAAGGGCCCGGCTCCGGACAGCGGAGCGGGCCCTTCGGGGTGTGTGCGCGTGTGACCGCGGGCGGGTCAGCGGACCGGCGCGCCCTGCGGCTGCTGAGGGGCGATGCCCAGCGCGGTCGTGTACTTGCCGAGCGCCAGCTTGCCGATCGCCGGGTACGGGCCCAGCGCCTCGGCGGCGGAGCAGCCCGCTTCCTTCGCGGCGGCGTCGAGCAGACCCGCGTCGAGCTCGGGGCCGATCAGGTACGGGGCGAGCGCCAGCTGCTGGGAGCCCGAGGAGCGCAGCTGCTCGGCGGTGGCCGCGATCGCGCCCTCCTCGTCGAGCGCCGCCGCCATCACGGGCACGGCGAGTCTCGCGGCGAGCAGCATGCCGGTGATCCCGGCCGCCTGCACGGCCTCGTCGCCGCCCACGGACGCCAGGATGATGCCGTCCGCGGCGGTGGCCACGGTGAACAGCCGGGCGCGGTCGGCGCGCGCCAGACCCGCCTCGGACAGGCGCACGTGCAGCGCCTCCGCGAGCAGCGGATGCGGGCCGAGCACATCGGTCAGGTCGGCCGCCACGCGGCTGTCCATGACGGCCTGGCGGACCCGGCGCAGCAGCGCGCTGTCCGGCCCCGCGAGCAGCGGCACGACCACGGCGACGGGGCCGTCCGGCTCCGTCACGTCCACACCGGCGGCGCGGGCCTGCTCGAAGCGCGCGACGCGCTCCTCGGCGGCGTGCACGAGCACGGACTGGAGTGTGGGGAACTCCGAGTCGTCCCCGTCGAGGTACCCGATCCGGGCGTCGAGGCCGGGCAGCTCGGAGCGCGCGATGCTCACGACCTCCTCGGCGAGGCTGCGGGTGGCGGCGCTGGGCGTGCCCGGCACCGCGAGGACGAACGCGGGCGCGCCCTCGGGAGCCGCCAGCGGTTCCGGACGGCGGTGCCGACCGGGCTGACGGGGTCGCGGCATTCGTACTGGCAGGCCGGACGCGGGCCCAGTGGGGGAGCTCATGGCGCCGCATGTTACTGGTTTCCTGGGCTCCCCTGTTCGGGGAGGGTGCAGGTGAGCGGTATCCGTCCGGTTTTGTCTGATGAGTTACGTACGGATTGATCTCACTGCTTATCTACCGATCAAGGCGAGTGGTCCGGCGGGCGGGTGCCCGTCGCGTCCGTGGCGTCCGTCACGACGTACAACATGCTGTCGTCGCGCGGCAGCGTCAGCCGGCCGTCGGCCAGGTCCGCAGCGATACGCACGGCACCGTCCAGCGGGCCGCCCGCGGCCGGGACCTGCCGCGCGTACGGCAGTTGCTCCGCCAGGGCCGCCCGCAGTGGTACGAGGAGAGGGTCGCCCATCTTGAACAGCCCACCCGTGAGAGCGACTTGGACCTCGCCCGGGCTCCGTCCTGGGTCCCCTCCTGAGCCCTGTCCCGAGATCCCGTTCGCGTCTTCTTCGGGTGAAATGTCCGCCATGGTGGGGCACACCGCGACCGCCGAGTCGGCGATGTGCCGGGCCGCGGCGGCCAGGATGTCCGCCGCCACCGGGTCGTGGTCGGCGCAGGCGGCCACCTCGGGCGCGAAGGAGGCGAGCACGGCAGGGCGGTCCGAGCGCGGGTACAGCTGTCCCGGCAACGCCGAGGCCGGGCCGAACATCGCCTCGGCGCGCGCCAGGAGTACGGCCGAGCCGCCGGGCCGTCCGTCGTCGGCGCGCAGGGCCGCCTCGAGTCCGGCTCGCCCGATCCACGCGCCGCTGCCGCAGTCACCGAGCAGATGGCCCCAGCCGTCCGCCCTGCGCCAGCTCCGCAGGTCCGTGCCGACGGCGATCATCCCCGTGCCGGCCGCGACGACCGCGCCCACCCGCTGGCCCAGCGCACCCGTGTACGCCGTGACGGCGTCGGCGACCAGCGCGAGCCTCCCTACGCCGAGTTCGCGGGCCAGCGCCGACGGCAATTCGGCGCGCAGCGAGTCGCCCAGGGTGGTGAGACCGGCGGCGCCGATGGCCACGGCCCGGAGCGTGCCCACCCCGCTGTCGACCATCAACTGCCGGGCCATCGGCACCAGTTGTTCGAGAAGATGCCCGGCGTCGATGCCGCGAGGACCGGTGCGCACCGGCTCCTTGGACCTCAGGGGAGAGGTGAGCCGGCCGCCGTCGACCGCCAGCACGGCACGCAGTCCCGAACCCCCGGAGTCCACACCCAGTACGCCCGACACCCCGCCGGGACGGGTCACGGCAGCCGCCAGTCCACGGGGGCGCCGCCCTGCCGGGCCAGCAGGTCGTTGGCCCGGCTGAACGGACGCGAGCCGAAGAAGCCGCGGTCCGCCGACATCGGTGACGGGTGGGACGACTCCACCGACGGCAGGTCGCCCAGCAGGGGCCGGAGGTTGCGGGCATCGCGCCCCCACAGGATCGACACCAGCGGCCGTCCCCGCGCGGCCAGCGCCCGTATCGCCTGCTCGGTGACCTCTTCCCAGCCCTTGCCGCGGTGCGCGGCGGGGCGGCGCGGGGCCGTGGTGAGCGCCCTGTTGAGCAACAGCACGCCCTGCTGGGTCCACGGGGTCAGATCACCGTTCGACGGCGGCGGCAGGCCCAGGTCGGTGGTCAGCTCCCGGTAGATGTTGATGAGGCTGCCGGGCAGCGGCCGCACCTCGGGCGCGACCGAGAACGACAGCCCCACCGCGTGTCCCGGAGTCGGATACGGGTCCTGGCCGACGATGAGGACCCGGACGTCGTCGAAGGGCTGTTGGAAGGCGCGCAGCACGTTCGGCCCCGCCGGGAGGTAGGTGCGTCCCGCGGCGATCTCCGCGCGCAGGAAGTCCCCCATCTCGGCGATGCGTCCGGCTACGGGTTCCAGGGCCTTGGCCCAGCCCGGTTCGACGATTTCATGCAACGGTCGTGGTGCCACGGCGTCACCCTACTGCCGTGCACGAGTGGTCGATCAACCGGTCGTCGCCGCACGGCCCGAAGTGGTATGTGCGGTGACGGCGGCGGGTGTTGGGGCGCGGACGGCTGCCGGGCCTCAGGGGGGTGCCGGGGCTCAATCGATCACCGCGGCCCGTACGCAGAGCACGTCGGGCAGATGCGACGCCAACTGCTGCCAGCTGTCCCCGTCGTCGGCCGACGCGAACACCTCGCCGTTGCGGTTGCCGAAGTACACGCCCGCCGGGTCGGCGCCGTCCGTGCACAGCGCGTCGCGCAGCACCGTGCCGTAGTGGTCCTCCTGCGGCAGCCCCGCCGAGAGCGGCTCCCAGGTCTTGCCCGCGTCCGCCGTGCGGAAGACCCGACACCGGTGGTCGGCGGGGACGCGGTCCGAGTCGGCGGTGATGGGGAAGACGTACGCGGTGTCACCGCGATGCGGGTGGGCGGCCGCGGCGAAGCCGAACGTGGACGGCAGGCCCTCGCCGATGTCCGTCCAGTGCGCCCCCGCGTCGTCGCTGCGGTAGACACCCCAGTGGTTCTGCAGGTACAGGCGGTCCGGCGTCGCCGCGTCCTGCGCGATCTTGTGCACGCACTGGCCGAACTCCGGGTTCGGATCGGGCAGGAACACCGCCGAGACACCGGAGTTGGAGGGCTCCCAGCTCTCCCCGCCGTCCTTCGTACGGAAGACGCCGGCCGTGGAGACGGCGACCGTCACCGCGCGGGGGTCACGCGCGTCGGTCAGGACGGTGTGCAGGCCCTCTCCGCCGCCGCCCGGCACCCACTGCGAGCGCGTGGGGTGCTCCCAGAGAGGACGGACCAGCTCGAAGGACTCGCCGCGGTCCGTCGAGCGGTACAGCGCCGCCGGTTCCGTGCCCGCGTACACCACGTCCGGCTCGGCCGCCGCCGGGTGCAGCTGCCACACCCGCTCCAGCGAAGCCCCCGTGTCCTGGGGGAACTTGACGGCGGCCTTGGCCGGCTCGGTCCACGTGCGGCCCAGGTCGTCGGAGTGGAACACGGACGGGCCCCAGTGCGCGCTGTCCCCGCCGACGAGGAGCCGTGGGACATCCCCCCGGGTGTCGATGGCGATCGAGTACACCGCCTGCGCGTTGAAGTACGCACTGTCGTCGAACTCCCAGGCGCCGCCGCGCCGTCGTCCGATGAACAGTCCCTTGCGCGTGCCTACCGTGAGCAGTACCTCGGCCATGCCGAACACCTCCGGACGTCGTTGTCTCAGGTTGTCGTGTCAGGGCGTCGTCTCAGACACGGGCCAGTCTGCACCCCGGCACTGACAGTCACCCCCCGACGCGCCATCGACGCAGGTCAGAGCGATTCTTCAGGGGATCGGAGATGTGGGGTACGTCTCGTGAGCAACCAGGCGGCCGCTCCCGTATGGGAGGGCATCCGGTGTGCTCGTGATGAGGGAGGGGCCTGCGATGGCGGCATTACGTGGTCCGAGGGCGTTGCTGTGGCGTTGGTGGCCCAATCCGCTGCGGCGCCGCAGCGACACACTGGAGGCCTGGACCGTGCTCGCCGCGTGGACGCTCACCCTGCTCGCCGGGGTGCTCGCGGGTCTGGCGGCCGCGCAGTCGGTCGAGCAGAGCCTCGCCCGGGAGCGCGCCGAGTGGCGCCCCGTACTCGCGCAGCTCACCGAGCGCGCGCCCGGGACCACCGCGTCCGGTGCCGAGCGGGTGTGGGCCGAGGTCCGCTGGACCGCGGACGACGGTTCGGCCCACGAGGGGCAGACCCGGGTCCAGCCCGGCAGCACGGCCGGCACCCCGGTCACCGTGTGGACCGACCCCGACGGCCGCCTCGTCACCAAGCCCGCCTCGGAGGCCCAGGCCCGCCTGCGCGCGGCGATGATCGGAACGCTGGTGGGCGTGGGCGCCGCGGCCTTGCCCTTCGCGGGCGGGCGGCTGGTCCGCGGGGGCCTGGAGCAGCGACGGATGGAACAGTGGGACATGGAATGGGAGCGGGTCGGTCCCCAGTGGGGGTGGAAGACCGGCTGAGGGCGAAGACCCTGGTGTCGTGGTCACCACAGCCCCCCCGCGTGACACAGCCTCCCGCGTGACCCCGGTACCGCGTGAAACAATTCGCATGTTCACCGGAGCGGCACACGGCGGCGCAGGGAGCAGCGGCGATGGAGTCGGACCAGCCGGAGAAAAGCGCGCTCGACGAGGCCGCGACGGTCTTCGTCGGTGTACAGCCGCAGCTGTTCGGCATCGCCTACCGCATGCTCGGCAGCGCGGCGGAGGCCGAGGACGTGGTCCAGGAGACCTGGCTGCGCTGGCAGTCGACGGACCGGACGGTCGTCCTCGACCCGCCCGCCTACCTCGCCACCGTGGCGACCCGACTGGCGATCAACATCGCGCAGTCCGCGCGGGTGCGCCGTGAGACGCATGTCGGTCCCTGGCTCCCCGAGCCGGTGGACACGAGCGTCGACCCGCAGGTGGGGGCCGAACGCGGCGAGGCGCTGGAGCTCGCGGTGCTCCTTCTCATGGAGAAGCTGAAACCGACGGAACGGGCGGCCTACGTCCTCAGAGAGGCGTTCGACTACCCGTACGAGCAGATCGCCGCCATTCTCGAAACGGGGCAGGCCAATGTCCGGCAGCTGGTCAGCAGGGCGCGCAGACGCCTGGCCGCCGAGCGGCGGAAGCCCGTGGCCGCCGGTGAGCACCTGCGGCTGCTCGAGGTCTTCCTGGCGGCGGCGCAGACGGGTGATCTCGCGGCACTCGAAGAGCTGCTCGCCGAGGACGTCGTCAGCTACTCGGACGGCGGGGGAGCGCGTGGCGCGTCGAGGATCCCGGTGGTCGGCAGTGCCCGGGTGGCCAAGTACCTGGCGGCCTTCGCACCGAGGTTCTGGCCCGGTGCCGCGATCGAATGGGTCGAGGCGAACGCCCGGCCCGCCGTGCTCGTCTCCCACGAGGGCCGCGCAGTCGCCCTGCTGTCCGTCGACATCTCCGCGCAGGGCATCGACCGGATCATGTGGATGATGGACCCCGCCAAGCTCGACCCGTACGTCGAGTCGCTGTCGCGTCCTCGCGACACTCCGTAGGAGGCGGGCGCCAGGAGAACGAGTCCGGCTGTCACAGACCGAACCCTGTCCGGTCTACATGGTGAGCAGATCCGATTCCGTCCGACGAAACCGGAAGGTTGCCTCATGAAGATCGTAGTGATCGGCGGTACTGGGCTCATCGGGTCGAAGCTGGCGGACAGGCTCGGGGCGGATGGCCACGAGGTCCTGCCGGCCTCCCCGAGCTCGGGCGTCAACAGTGTCACCGGAGAGGGCCTGGACGCTGCCCTGAAGGGCGCGTCGGTCGTCGTGGACGTGTCCAACTCGCCCTCCTTCGAGGACACCGCGGTGCTGGAGTTCTTCCGGACGTCCACGGGCAACCTCCTCGCGGCCGAGGCCGCGGCGGGTGTGGGACACCACGTCGCCCTGTCCGTCGTGGGCAGCGAACGGCTGCCCGACTCGGGCTACCTGCGCGCCAAGGTCGCTCAGGAGGAGCTGATCAAGGACTCCGGGATCCCGTACACCATCGTCCGCGCCACCCAGTTCTTCGAGTTCGTGAAGGGCATCGCGGCCGGGGCCACCGAGGGCGACACGGTCCGGCTGCCCTCCTCGCTCATCCAGCCCCTCGCGTCCGACGACGTGGTGGCGGCGGTCGCCCTGGCCGCCGCGGCGGCTCCGCTGAACGGCACCACCGAGGTGGCGGGTCCCGAGGAACTCCACCTCGACGAGTTCGTCCGCACCGGCCTGGCGGCCGAGAAGGACCCGCGCGAGGTCGTCACCGACGAGTCCGTCGGCTACTTCGGCGCGCACCCCCAGGGGCGCGAGCTCCTCCCCGGCCCCGACGCCCACCTCGCCGGGACCCGCTTCACGGAGTGGCTCGACCGTCAGAGGTAGGTCCTGTCAGACGGAACGGTGGTACTGGTCCGGCACGTGTACCTCGCCCCCGAGTTCGCGGGCGGCGTGCCGGGCCCATGACGGGTTGCGCAGCAGTTCCCGGCCCAGCAGCACGGCGTCGGCCTCACCGTTGGCGAGGATCTTCTCCGCCTGCTCGACGTCGGTGATGAGGCCGACGGCGGCCACGGCCATCGACGTCTCGCTCTTGACGCGCGCCGCGAAGGGAACCTGGTAGCCAGGGCCTACGGGGATGTGTACGCCGGACGCGTTGCCGCCCGTGGACACGTCGAGCAGGTCCACACCGTGGTCGGCCAGTTCGGCAGCGAAGCGGACCGTGTCGTCCGCCGTCCAGCCGTTCTCCTCCAGCCAGTCGGTGGCCGAGATGCGGAAGAACAGCGGCTTGTCGTCGGGCCACACCTCGCGTACGGCGTCGACGACTTCGAGGGCGAAGCGCACCCGGTTCTCGTACGAGCCGCCGTAGGCGTCCGTGCGCCGGTTGGAGTGCGGGGAGAGGAACTCGCCGATCAAGTAGCCGTGCGCGCCGTGGATTTCGGCGACCTCGAACCCGGCGGCGAGCGCCCGTCGCGCGGCGTCGGCGAACTGGCCGACCACCTCCCGGATCCCGTCCGCCGTGAGCTCGGTCGGCACGGGGTGGTTGTCGTCGAAGGCGAGCGGGCTCGGCCCGAGCGGCTGCCAGCCGAACGCGTCGGGTCCGACCGGCGCCCCACCCTTCCAGGGACGGTCGGTCGAGCCCTTGCGGCCGCTGTGCGCCAGCTGCACCGCGGGAACGGTGCCCTGTCCCTTGAGGAAGCGCGTGATCCGCCGGAACGCGTCGACCTGCGTGTCGTTCCAGATGCCCAGGTCGTACGGCGAGATCCGGCCCTCGGGGCTTACCGCGGTGGCCTCGACGACGATCAGGCCCGTACCGCCGGCGGCCCGCGCCGCGTAGTGCGCGAAGTGCCAGTCGTTGGGGGCGCCGGTCGAAGGGCCCTCGGGCGCGGCCGAGTACTGGCACATCGGCGGCATCCAGACCCGGTTCGGGACGGTCAGATCGCGCAGGGTGTAGGGCTCGAAGAGCGCGCTCACGGCGGACTCCATTCCAGGAAGGGGCCGGGTTACGACTCGTACGATAGGCATCGTAGTACGGCGGATGTCAAACTACGAGAGGTCTCGTACAATGGAGTCTCCGGAGACCTCCGGAACCGACGGACTGGAGCCGCCGTGACGACTGCCGCCCCGACCAGTAGCAGCCGCGATCTCCCGCACCCCGAGCGCGCGGAGATCCGTCTGGAGGCCGTGCTGCACGCGCTGTCCGACCCGATGCGGCTCCAGGTCGTGCGAGAGCTCGCCGCCGACGGCGACGAGCTCTCCTGTTCGCACTTCGACCTGCCCGTCACCAAGTCCACGACCACGCACCACTTCCGGGTGCTGCGCGAGGCCGGCGTGATCCGGCAGATCTACCGGGGCACCGCCAAGATGAACGGGCTGCGGCGGGACGACCTAGACGATCTCTTCCCGGGACTTCTCGACAGCGTCCTGGCCGCCGCCGCTCGCCAGGCCGTCCGCCTCGGGGGCAGCTGAACCGCCCTTCGAGGGAAGGTGGTTGAAGAGCAGGTTGAGCACGATCGCCGTCAGGCAGCCCGCGCTGATGCCGCTGTTCATCACCGTCTGGAACCAGTCGGGGAACTTCTCGTACACCGTCGGCACGCCGACCGGCAGCATGCCCACGGCGACCGAAACGGCCACCACCGTCAGGTTGTTGTTGCCCTTGAAGTCCACTTGGGCGAGCGTGCGCAGACCGCTCGCGGCGACCGTGCCGAACATGACCAGACCGGCGCCGCCGAGCACCGGCGCGGGTATCGCCGCGACCACCGCGCCCAGCTTGGGCAGCAGACCGAGCAGGACGAGGATGCCGCCGGCGACGGCCACGACCCAGCGGCTGCGGACCCGCGTCATGCCGACGAGGCCGACGTTCTGCGCGTACGCCGTGTACGGGAAGGTGTTGAAGACACCGCCGAGAACGGTGGACAGGCCGTCGGCGCGCAGGCCGTCGGCGAGCGAACGGGGCTCGATCCTGCGGTCGGTCATCTCGCCGACCGCGATGAAGTCACCGGTCGTCTCGGTCATCGTCACCAGCGCCACGACCAGCATCGATGCGATCGCCGACGCCTCGAACGTGGGGGCGCCGAAGTGGAACGGCGTGCTGATGCCGAGCCAGTCCGCGTCGCCGACCCCGCCGAAGTCCGTGAAGTCGAACGGCACCGCGACCGCGAGACCCACCGCGATGCCGATCAGCACCGCGATCCGGCTCAGGAACACCGGCGCGAACCGCTGGACGCCGAGCACCACCGCGAGGACGAACGCCGCGAGCCCCAGGTTCTTCGGCTCGCCGAAGTCCGGCGAACCCACCCCGCCGGCCGCCCAGTTGCCCGCCACCGGCAGCAGCGACAGCCCGATGATCAGGATCACCGTGCCCGTGACGAGCGGCGGGAAGAATCGCAGCAGCTTCCCGAAGACCGGCGCCAGCAGGATGATCGCGAGCCCGGCGACGATCACCGACCCGTAGATCGCGGGCAGTCCGCCGCCGCCCGTACCGATCAGCACCATCGGCGACACGGCCGCGAAGGTGCACCCCTGCATGATCGGCAGCCGCACCCCGAAGCGCCAGAAGCCCACGCACTGGATGAGCGTCGCGATGCCGCACAGCAGCAGGTCGGCCGTGATCAGGTACGCCATGTCCGCGGGCGACAGTTTCATCGCGCTGCCCACGATCAGGGGGACCGCCACGGCGCCCGCGTACATCGCGAGCACGTGCTGCAGTCCGAAGGCGGCGAGTTGGCGGACGGGGGGTACCTCGTCCACGGGGTGCACTTGGCGTGCCGGGGTGGTGGTTGGCATGGGTACTCCAGGAGCGGCGGGGGAGCGGGGGACTGTACGTGACCGTAAGGGGCTTGAACAGTTTGTTGATTTCCGGTCTGTTGCCGCCAGGTGTCATGCCCCCTGAAGCATGCGCCACTCTGCTAAGCGCCCTGGGGGGAAGCACGGTACGTCGAGTGCGGATCGGCTGTGGCTGGTCGCGCCCACGTGGCGGAGCCGCAAATCGATACAGCCCCGCGCCCCTTAAAGGGCGCTACCCTGCCGCGCCGCTTCCCACAGTGACGGCCAGTCGGGGAGCTTGACCACGCTCCGCCCCAGTGAGGCCCCCAGCTCCGCCTCCGCCCGTTCGATGGCTTGCCAGCCCGACCACTCGACCGGGTGCAGGCCCTCCGCCCGTAGGACGGCCAGCGGATCGGCCGGCACCTCACGCCGTACGAGTGCGGGGGCGTCCTCCAGCAGCGAGGTCACCGTTTCCTTCGCGCACGGGCGGTTGGTGCCGATGACGCCTGTCGGGCCCCGCTTGATCCAGCCGGCCACGTACTCGCCGGGTGCCACCGCGCCGTCCCGCAGGACCCGGCCCGCGAGATGGGGCACGGTGCCGTGCTCCGCGTCGAACGGCAGCCCCTCCAGGGGCACTCCCCGGTAGCCGACCGAGCGCAGGACCAGCTGCGCCTCGATGTCCTCGTACTGCCCCGTGCCCGTCACGCCGCCGTGTCCGTCCGGCAGCGTCCGCTCGAAGCGCACGGCGCCCACGCGCTCGTCGTGGGGGAGCAGTTCGACCGGGCGCAGGAAGAAGCGGAGCCGGATCCGCCGGGAGCCGCCCTGCGGCGGCCGCTCGGCCCAGCCGCGCAGCACCTCGACGTTGCGGCGCTGCGCGGCGGGCAGCGCGGAGGGATCCAGGTACGCCGGATCGAGCGCCAACTCCTCGGGGTCCACGACCACGTCGGTGTCGGGCAGACCGCCGAGCTCCCGCAGTTCCTTGGTGGTGAAGCGGGCCTGCGACGGGCCGCGCCGCCCCACCATCTGAATGTCCCGCACCTGACTGTGGGCCAGCGCGGCGAGTGCTCCCTGCGGCATGTCGGTGGGGCTCAGCTCCGCGGCACCGCGGGCGAGCATCCGGGTCACGTCCACCGCCACGTTCCCCACGCCGATGACGACCGCCGCCCGCGCGCCGAGCACGAAGCCGTCGGCGGTGGCGTCCGGATGGGCGCTGTACCAGGACACGAACTCGGTCGCCGACCAGCTGCCCGGCAGCTCCTCGCCGGGCACCCCGAGATGCCGGTCGGTGGCGGCGCCCACGCAGTACACGACCGCGTGGTACAGCTCCCGCAGCCGGGCGGCCGGCAGTCCGTCCGGGCCGACCTGGACCCCGCCGAGGAACCGCACCTGCTCGTGCTCCAGGACCGTACGCAGATTGTTCTGCAGTGACTTGATCTTCTCGTGGTCGGGTGCCACGCCGTAGCGCACCAGGCCGTACGGGCACGGCAGCCGGTCCAGGACGTCGACCCGGACCCCGGACACCTGGTTCTGCTGGACGAGACCCTGTGCGGTGTACACCCCACTCGGCCCCGAGCCGATGACGGCGACCTGCAGCACGGCGGAACCCCTTCCCCGAGGAGAACGAGGAGATCGCTGGTGGTTCCAGCATCGCACCGCAACGCGTGCCGGGGGAGGGGAGGAGCGTGACGCTGCGCCGACGGGGTGCCCCTGCCGGGATCGTATGCGTGCCTATTCGCAGTGAATGTGATCATGCGGTTACGTTGCGTGTGTGCTGGAAGCATCCTTTCTTGATCTTTCTGATCGCTGTGGGCCGGATGGTGCGGTGTCCGTGTGGCCTGCCTGGGAAGTGCGGGAGAACGACGCCGCCCTGACGTGGTGCAATGTCCGGCTGAGCTTCGACGACGGCGCCCGGGTCGACCTGCTCGCCGTGGTGGGCGACGGCTGCGTCGCCATCGAGGACGTGCGCGCGCAGCCGGCACTCTCGCTCGACGATCTGGCGGTGCTCGCGGACTGGATCGAGGACCCGCTCCTGGAAGCGTGCGAAGGCGCGGCCGGACCGGCGGGCGCCGTGTCCCGCGACGGGCACCCGGAAGCCGGGCATCCGGAAAAGCGGCACGCGCGCCCCGCCCGGCTGCGCGGCATCGAGGGCCGGTACTTCGTCGCCGGGGAGTACCGGGCGGCCCAGCAGGCGGGACGGGATCCGGTGCTCGCCGTGATGTCCGCGACCGGCCACAGCCGCCGCCGCGCGCTCAGGCTGATCGCCGGGGCGCGGGACGCGGGTCTGCTGACGGCGCGCCACGCCCGGCGCTGAAGGGCTCCGGGCGCATCAGGACATGTCGCGCATCCGGCTGATCTCGGCGGTCTGCTGCGCGATCACGTCGTCCGCCATCTCCTCGATCTGAAGGTTGTTGCCCTGGGCCTTCACATCCGTGGCCATGGTGACCGCCCCGTCGTGATGGGTGATCATCAGCTTCAGGAAGAGCTCGTCGAACGCCTCGCCCTTCGCCGCGCGCAACTTCTGCAGCTGCGCCTCGGTCGCCATGCCCGGCATCGCCTCATGGTCGTGCCCGGTGTTCTTCTTCTCGCCGCCGTGGGACTCGAGCCAGGCGTTCATGGAGTCGATCTCGGGCCCCTGCGCGGCCGCGATCCGCTCGGCGAGCCGCTTCACCTGGGTCGACTCGGTGCGTTTCGGGGCGAGTTCGGTCATCTCCAGGGCCTGGGTGTGATGCTCGACCATCATGCGCGCATAGTCGACGTCCGCCGAGTTGGGGGTGTCGTCGTCGGTGCGCTGCTTGGCGGCCTCCTCGGCCGAGAGTGTCTCGGCGGCCTCGCCCGGCTTGCCCGGCGCGATCACCGAAGGGCCAGTGCCCGACGCGGACTTGGTCTCGTCGTCCGAGCCCGTGCAGCCGCCGAGCGCGAGTACGGCGACCGCCACGGAGGCCGTGGTCAAACGGCGGGACGTACGGCGGGAGAGCACAGCGACCTCCTGGGGCACTTGAATTGGCAGACACCTCGTGAGTGTTGATGACCGTCCTAGCACGCTTCCATACGCCATTGATCAAAAACATTCATTACGAATGCGTTGACGCCTGTTGATCTGTGCATGATGAAGACGATACTTCGGAGGTACCTGAACCGTTCAACTGCGAACGGATACAAGGGAGGACGCAGTGACCCTGTTGAACACCCACCGAACACGGCGCAGACGTCTCGGAGTTGCCGCCACCGCGGCGGGCCTCCTGGCCGCCCTGCTGACGGCCGGTCCGGCGGTCGCGACCCCAGACCCCGGGGACTCGCCGACCACTTCGCAGAAGGTCTCCAAGAGTGAGGCGGCCGAGGCGAGGGCGGCGATCGCGAGCGGCGAGATACCCGGCCAGGACGAGATCGTCCACTCGGACAACATCCAGCACCTCGCGAACATCCCCAAGGACGCGCTGCCCGGCACCAATTCGGATCTTGCCTTCCAGGGCAGGTACGCGTTCGCCGGCAACTACGACGGCTTCCGCATCCTCGACATCAGCAACCCGAAGGCCCCGAAGACGGTCTCCCAGGTGCTCTGCCCGGGCTCGCAGAACGACATCTCCGTCTCCGGTAACCTGCTCTTCCTCTCCACCGACTCCTCGCGCAGTGACGACTCCTGCAGCAGCACCTCGCAGCCCGCGACCGAGAAGTCCTCGTGGGAGGGCATGAAGGTCTTCGACATCAGCGACAAGAAGAACCCCAAGTACGTCGCCGCCGTCGAGACCGCATGCGGCTCGCACACCCACACGCTGGTGCCGGAGCGCAGGAACGTCTACATCTACGTCTCCTCGTACTCGCCGAGCACCACGTTCCCCGACTGCCAGCCGCCGCACGACGGCATCTCGGTCATCAAGGTGCCGCGAAAGGCCCCCGAGAAGGCGGCAGTTGTGAACTTCCCCGTCCTCTTCCCCGGTGCGGGACCGGACGGCGGCGGCAACCCGGGCGCGCCCACCAACCCCGGTGTCTCCAAGACCACCGGCTGCCACGACATCACCGTGCTGCCCTCCAAGGACCTCGCGGCGGGCGCCTGCATGGGCGACGGCATCCTGTTCTCCATCAAGGACCCGGAGAACCCGAAGGTCATCGACCAGGTCCAGGACAACGTCAACTTCGCGTTCTGGCACTCGGCGACCTTCAACCAGAAGGCCAACAAGGTCGTGTTCACCGATGAGTTGGGCGGTGGCGTGGGCGCCACCTGCAACGCGGCCATCGGCCCGAACCGCGGCGCCGACGGCATCTACGACATCGTCGGCAAGGGCGACAAGCGCAAGCTCGTCTTCAAGAGCTACTTCAAGATCTCGCGCCACCAGGCGGACACCGAGAACTGCGTCGCCCACAACGGCTCGCTGATCCCGGTCAAGGGCAAGGACATCATGGTCCAGGCCTGGTATCAGGGCGGCGTCTCCGTCTGGGACTTCACCGACTCCTCGAAGCCCAAGGAGATCGCCTACTTCGAGCGCGGCCCGCTGACCACCGACAAGCTCACGGTCGGCGGCTCCTGGTCGGCGTACTACTACAACGGCTACATCTACTCGAACGACATGGCCAAGGGCTTCGACGTCCTGAAGATCAGCGACCGTCGTACGGACCCGGCGAGGTGGACCCGTCTGAGCGAGCTGAACGTCCAGACGCAGCCGGACTACTTCGACTGAGCGGACTACTTCGACTGAGCGGTCCGACCGGCCGCGTCCGCCTCACGGCTCTGCTCACCATTCTGCTCCGGGCCCTCGGGAGCGAAGAACCGTGAGAGGTCCTCGTGATACGTCCCGCCGGGTGCCTCGGTATCCGGCGGGACACCCCGCTCCCAGTCGAGCCCGTAGCGCCGGAACAGCTCGGCCCGCAGAGCCGGCACGGGCATCGGGACTCCGGGCACCAGCGCCGCGTACACCGAACCCATCAGCAGCGCGCGCAGCATCGGGTAGTCGGCAGCCGTGTCCGGTGAGCCGTAGCGGGCCATGGTGTCGCTGAGCAGTTCCGCCAGGCGCTGCTGCTCCGCGCACTGCATGAACCCCTCGCCCTGCAGGATGCCCGCCATGTGCTGGCGCATCAGCACGGGGTGGTCCCGGGCGAGGCCGAGGATGGCGTCGATGGCCCGCGCCATGCGCTCCTGGCCGTCCTCGGTGCGCGGCTCGCGCTCCAGCGCCTCCTCCAGCGTGCGGTGCATCAGCCGGTGCACGGCCGACTGCACGAGCTGGCGTTTGCCCGGGAAGTAGTACGAGACGAGGCCACGGGCCGAGCCCGCTCGGTCGGCGATGTCGCCCAGGGTTGTGGCCTCGTAACCGCGCTCGCTGACCAGCTCGAGCGCCGCCTGCAGAAGCCTCTCGCGGGAACGCCGCCGCAACTCTTCATTGACCGCGGCGCTGCGAGGGGACATCCTGTACTCCTGCGTTGACTGGCTGCCAGCCAACTATACTCAGACGTCCGGTGAGTCTCCCGTGAGGGATCATCTCCGGGCTGCTGCCCGCTCGGGGCGACGCGGGGGATCGTCCCGGGCGGGTGGTTTCAGCCCAGTGACCAGGGGCTGTGCCGGTTGAACCGTTGCGCGGGCCCACATCGGGTTCATGATCCCGAAGGCGCTCACGTTCTCGAAGCGGGCCCTGTCGGTGGCCATCGCCGACCGCCTACCGCTTCCGTGTCGCCTCGCGCCAGATCAGCCGTGGAACGCTCGGTCGCACGTCCGTCGTGACGACCCCCATCGCCCGGTGCACGTACGCGCCCTCGGTCAGTTCGCGCAGCATGCTCGCGGCGAGGTCGGCCCGGGCGGTGAACACACCGTCGGCGCTGTTCTCGGCGAGTTCGTAGCGGGTGGCCGCCGGGTGGTCGAACAGGCCCGACGGGCGGGCGAATGTCCAGTCCAGCGTGGTCTCCCGGATCAGCGCCTCCATGCGGCGCATGTCCTCGTGCGCGCTGCGGGCGATCACCCGGTTCACGTACGGATCCAGCACGTTGTTGAAGAAGAAGGCGCCGCTGGGGCGCCACCCGGGATCGAGGACGCTGGAGCTGACCACGATCAGCCGCTTCACGCCGTGCGCCGCCATGCCCGCGACGATGTTCCCTGCGGCGGCCGAATAGAGCGACACAGGCCCGCGACCGGGCGCGACACCCAGCGCCGACAGGACCGCCTCGTGGCCGGCGACCACCTCCTCGACGGCGTCCGCGTCGGTGGCGTCGACGCCGGTGACGGTCAGCCCGGCCTGGGGTGCGAAGCCCGGCGGGCGGCGGGTCACCGCAGTGACCTCATGCCCGGCCGCCAGGGCCTGCTGGACGAGCTGTCGGCCGGTGGGACCGCCCGCTCCGAAGACGGCGATACGCGTGACATCACTCTCCGTGGACTCGGTTGCCGCGTCGCCTTGACACTGCCGTCGCACCCACCGGATATTCAACGCTGATGAATAAAACCCGTGGCCGCCCGCGCGGCAACCCACCCACCAAGGCGCGCATCGCCACGGCCGCCCGTGAGCTGTTCCTGGACCAGGGTTACCAGGGCACCACCCTGCGGGCCGTGGCCGCGGCGGCCGACGTCGACGCCGCGCTCATCAGCTATCACTTCGGCTCGAAGCAGGGCCTGTTCGGCGAGGCGATGAATTTGCGGTGCGGGCAGTCGCTGCTGATCGCCAAGGCCCTGGAGGGCGACCCGGAGGGCGTCGCCGACCGGCTCCTCGACGCCGTCACCTCCCTGTGGGAGGACGGCGGGGCCATGGCGCGGCTCGACGCGGCGTCGATGCGGGACGAGGACGTCATGCGGGTGTTCCGGGAGTTCCTGGAGCGCGAGGTCGTCGGCCGTATCGCCGAGTTCCTGGGCGGCTCTGACGCCACCGAGCGGGCCGTCGCCGCCGTCACCGTGATCGGGGGGCTCATCTTCACGCGGTACCTGAACCCGCTGGGGCCGGCCACGGCGCTCGGCGCGGCGGACGTACGCAGGATCCTGGGACCACCGCTCCGGGCCGCGCTGTACAGCCGCCCGCGCCGGCTCGCGGCCGTCCGGAGCTGACCAAGCGGTCTCGGGGAAGTGAGGCACGCCCCCACGCCGCCCCGAGACCGCTTAGGCGCTGTCGCCGAGCCGTCGCCGCCTCCTTACAGTGGGCTCGAGTGCCTAGGAGGCGTACAGACATGGACCAAGAGCAGATTCTGGCCAGGATCACGACGATGGTCGACGACGAGCGCAGGCTCCGCGACGCCCTCGCGTCCGGACAGATCGACAGCGCGACCGAGCAGGAACAGCTCCGGGAGTTGGAACGCGCGCTCGACCAGTGCTGGGACCTGCTGCGCCAGCGGCGCGCGAAGTCCGAGTTCGGCGAGAACCCGGACGAGGCACGCGTACGCCCGCCGTCGCAGGTCGAGGGCTACCAGGGCTGAGGTCGAGGGCTACCAGGGCTGAGGGGGCGCACTTCCGGGCCGGCGGGCCCGGTCCTCAGCCGACCAGGCCCAGTACGGGCCGCAGCCCGTCCGGCCGCTCGGCAACCGGCAGATGGTCGACGAAGTGCACCCCGCAGCCCAGGGCGGCCGCGCCGCCGTCCGCGCGCCGGTCGTCGCCGACCATCAGCGTGTCCCGCGGGTCGGCCCCGAGCGCCTCGCAGGCGGTCGCGAACAGCCGGGTGTCCGGCTTCTGGACGCCATGCTCGTACGACAGGACGTACGCGCCGATGTACGGGTCGAGGCCGTGCTCCCGGAACACGGGCCGCAGGTCCCAGCCGATGTTGCTGACCACGCCGACGGCGACACCGCGCTCGCGCAGCGCGCCCAGCACCTCGGCCGCGTCGGGGTACGGGCGCCAGGCGGCCGGGGTCGTGTGGCGGTCGTACAGCTTGTCGTGCAGCCCCGGATCGGGAAGCGCCACCTGGCGGGAGACGCCGGTGTACGCGGCCCGGTGCAGCTCGGCGCTCTGGTCGCGGACGCCCCACAGCGGGGCCACGTCGTCGGGCACAGGACCCGACGGGAAGGCACCGCCCGGCAGCGCGCCCACCGTCTCGAGCTCCTTCGCTGCCCGGACCAACTCCTTCTCGGAGAGGGAGACTTCGGCGTCGGCCAGCACCGCGCGCAGCCAGGACTCGGTGGATTCGATACGGAAGAGAGTTCCGGAGAAGTCGAACAACACGGCAGCCATGCGCTGGACTTTACCGGCGGCTCTGTCCAACGCGCGGCTGCCGCAGAGGCTTCAGGTGGCCTGTCGGTAAATGGAAGTGGTACCCGGGCCGGCGGTGCCGTCAGCGCAGCTCGGTGGACCCGTGGAACCTCTGGTACGAAGCCACCGCCAGCGCCACCGCCAGCGCCCCCAGGAGCCAGCCGCCGAGCACGTCCGACGTCCAGTGCACGCCCAGCCAGACGCGGGTCAGGCCGACACCGACGACGGACACGACCGCGAGGGCGACCGCGATACGCCACAGAACGCGTCCGGCGCCGTACAGGTGCAGGAGCCAGAGCAGCAGGCCGCACACGACCACGGCCGTCATGGCGTGGCCGGAGGGGAAGGCCGAGTAGTGGGCGGAGTCGACGGGGTCGGGCCAGACGGGACGGTCCCGGTCGATCGCGGCTTTGAGCCCCTGCTGGAACAGTGTGCCGAGCGCACATGTGGCCGTCAGCCACAGGGCGAGCCACCATGCCGAGTGGCGCAGCACCAGCCAGAGCACGGCGGCGGCGCACAGGGCGCGCATCGTCCACGGGTCCCACACCCAGTCCGTGAGGATGCGGGACGCCTGTGTGGTGTCGGGGTCGTCGACCGCCCAGCGGTGGGTGGTGCGGGCGATGTCGCCGTCGAGGTCCATGAGCGGGTTCCAGGACACCGCGACCAGGACGAGCAGCAGCACCGAGGGAAGGGCGAGAGCCCCCGCCACGCGTGCGGCGATCCCGGGGCCTGATGTGCGGGGCGGCGAGTCGACGGACGAGGAGTGCATGTATTGATCCTCGCCGACCGAAGGGGCCGGAGGCGAACCGGGGGGCGTCCGGTCCGCTGTGAAGTCGGCTACCCGAGCGCTCGCAGACCCGGCACGAAGGTCACCAGGACCGGGATCACCGGCACCAGCGCGGCGGCCGCCGTGAGCCGCAGCCGGCGGGAGGGCGTGAGGCGGTCCGGGGGCGTGAGCAGCCGGTGGACGCGCTGCGGGACATGGGCCTGCGGGGTGGGGCAGGGGCCGAACACGCCCCGGTCCTCGTTGAGTTCGACCAGCGCGAGGGCGATGGTCAGCCGGCCGAAGCGGCGCGACGCCATGTCGTCGGCGGCGAGTTCGACCAGCCGGTGCATCTCGTCGCGGAACGCTGCGAACACCGGGACCTGCGGGAAACCGTTGGCCAGCGCGGCCGAGGAGTGCAGCAGCCAGTCGTGCCGGGCCCGCGCGTGCCCCTGCTCATGGGCGAGCACGGCGTCCAGCTGCCTGCCCTTGAGGCGGCGCAACGCGGCCGTGGTGATGACGAGTTGGGGCGTGGTTCCGGGCAGCCACCAGGCGTCCGCACGCTCGGCCTCCAGGACGACCAGACGATCGCCGCTGGGCTCCTCGCCGGGCAACAGCGGGGCGCGTACGAGGAGTTCGGCCCGTCGCCGGCGGCGCCGGGTCCGGGCCCGGACGATCTCGCGGACCAGCATGGCCGCGCTCCACACGCCGCCGAGCGCGAGTGTCACGGCGGTCGTGGCGGCCCAGGGCCCTTCGGTGAGCGCGTAGGCCTCCACGACGGCGTGCGGGGCGGGGGCGAAGACATGGCCGCGGACCGCCTGCCAGGCGGCGGCCGCGCTGAGTGTCATCGACAGCGCGCAGCACAGCAGAACGGCCATCACCACGCACTGCCACACCCAGAGGGCGACCACCGGTTCGCGGTCCTGCCAGTCCGTTCGGGCGAGCAGCCGCGGAGCGAGCACGGCGGCCAGGGCGCCGAGCAGCAGCAGTGCCGCGGGGACCATCATGGGTGCAGCTTATGAGCGGGGCGCCGCCGGAGGATACGGGCTGTCGCGGCAAGTGACGCAGACCACGGTTTCGTAAACCCGGCTCCGAGCTGAGCAGCCGCGGCTCGGGGGCGGTGAGAGGTCGCGGTTCAGAACGTGAGAAACATCCGTTCAGAGTGTGAGAAGCATGGCCAGCATCCCGATACCCATCGAAAGCCGGCAGGCGCGTGCCAGCTCCAGCCGGTCGCCCCAGCCGGTGGCCGTGCGCACGCCCCCTCCGGGCCCGGCGACGGTGACCGGCACCAGCCGTGAGCCGGTCCACAGCACGTAGGCCGTGAAGTACGCGAGCAGCACCCCTGTCAGCGCGGGAACCCCGGCGTGCGCCCCGCTCGCCATCACAGCCGCCATGTAGACCATCGCGGACGCGCCCACCAGATGGTGCAGATGATGCGGGCTGCTCCGCGCCGACCACAGGGCGCGCAGCGCGGCCGCGCCGAACACGGCCGCGTAGCCGGCCCAGGCCCAGCGGGGCGGCGCCAGCGCCGCCGCGGGCACGGCCATCACGGCCATGCCGAACCCCATGAGCGCCTCACCGCCCGCCGTACGGCGCTGCTCCTCGACGGTGCTGCGCATCCGCAGCAGACAGTAGGCCCCGGTCGCCGCGCACAGCGCGACGAGCAGCCAGCCGGGCGACGCCGGTCCGTGCACCGCGCACCTCCCCGCTCGACGGTTCGGACAGTCCGGTCGAAAGATGCCCGGGACGGGCGGAGCGCAAGCGAGCGCAAGGGTGTACGCGGGGAGCGTGCGGGGTGCGCAGCAGATGGGAGGCTTGGCCCTATATTTTTTACTAGTAAAACACCTGCTAATCTTCTGCCATGAGCAGTACCGCGCCCAGCCCCACCCCGGTACGCCGACTGCCCCTCGCCGGGGTCCTTCGGGTCGGCCGTCCCTCCGACATCTGGTTCAAGCCCGCGCTGAGCGTGGTCGTCGCGACGGGCGTGCCGAACCTGACGCTGCTGGCGCTCGGCAGGCTGGACCTCGCGATGTACACGATGGCCGGGTCGCTCTGCGCGCTCTACGCCCACAACCTGCCTTACGCCGCCCGCGCCCGGGCCCTCGCCTGGGTCGTGCTGGGCATGCTCGCCTCCGTCGCGATCGCGCTGGTCACGGCGTCACTCACGTCCTCCGCCGTGATCCTGGTCGGGGTCGGCGCACTGCTCGCCGCCGCGCAGAAGGCGCTCTGCGACGCGACGCGCATCGGTCCGCCCGGTCCGGTGATCTTCGCCTTCATCAGCTCGGCCTCCCTCTTCGCCCCGCAGACGTTCGGCCAGGTCCCGGGCCATCTCGCCCTGACCGCCGCGGCGGGCGTCTGGGCCTGGCTCGTCGGCATGGCGCCCGGCCTCGTACGGCCGCACGGTCCCGAGCGCCGCGCCACGGCCCGCGCGTTGAAGGCGGCCGCCGCGTACGCCGAGACGTGCGTCACCGCCACCGGTGCCGGTGCCGGTGTTACTGGCACCGGCACCGGCCACGAGGGCGCCCGGGCCGCCGCGGCCGCCGCCGTGCATGCCGCCTGGCAGTCACTGCTCGCCACCGGTCCCCGCTCCGAGCCGCGCCGCGCCCTCGAACGGCTCGTCGTCCGGGCCGAGGTCGCGCTCGCCGCCCCGACCGACACGGACGCCGTACGACTGCGCTCCTGGGCGCGCGAACTGCGCGGGACCGGCCCTGTGCCGCGCGTCACCCTGGCCTCGGCGGCCGACGAACTTCTCGGCGTGGAGGTCGAACTGGCCGCGGGGGAACGCCCGTTGACCCGCAGGCTCGGCCCGCTGCTCCCCCTCGCCCTGCGCACCGCGCTCGGCTGTGCCCTGGCCGGATACGTGTCGCTGGCGCTCGGTGTCGGCCATCCGTTCTGGGCCCTGGTCACCGCCGCCTCGCTCTACCAGGCGAACATCACGCTGACCTGGAGCCGCGGGGTGCAGCGCGTCGTCGGCAACCTCATCGGTGTCCTGCTCTTCGCGGCCGTCGCTCCGCTCGCGCACCTCGGCCCCGCCGCCCTTGTGCTGTGCTGCCTCGCCTTCAATTTCGGTGCTGAGGCCCTGATGAGCCGCAACTACTGGCTCGGCAGCGTCTGTGTGACTCCGATGGCGTTGTTGATCACCGAGTTCACGGGCTTCCGGCAGCCCGGCGCGCTGATGGCGGACCGGCTCGTGGACACGTTCGTCGGCGCGCTGGTCGGCTTCGTCGCGGCGATCGCGGTCACCAACAGGCGTGCCGGCGGCCGCGTCGAGGAGGCCCTCGACACCATGGAACGCGCCCGTGAGCGCGCCGCGCGGCTGATCGCCGCCGACCGCCCCGACCCGGGCGCCCTCGAGTCCGCCCGCCGGCACCTGGCGGCCGCGCTCGTCGAACTGCGTGCCACGGCCGACGCGGCAGCCGGCGAGTGGTGGCAGCGCGCCCTGCCGGAGGAGCGGGTGCTGCTCGCCGAGCAGAGCGGACACCGTACGCTCGCGGCGACGGTACGACGGCAGGGACTGCACGTTCTGGAGGGCGCACGGGCATGACGGCAGCGAACGGGCGGACGGCGGCCGGCGGGGACACGGTCAGTGTCGGGCCGGTCCGTGGCGAGACGGCCGGAGGCGTCACAGCCGGACGGCCGAGCGCGGGGGACACCCTGGCCGCGGTGGTGCGGCAGTGGCAGGCGGTCCACCCCGATCTGGACACCGGGCCCATGGAGATCATCGGCCGTATCAACCGCTGTGCCGCGCTCCTCCAGCAGGCCGAGGACGCGCCATTGCGCCACGCCGGTCTCACCCGCCCCGAGTTCGACCTCCTCGGCGCCCTGCGCCGCACCGGCCTCGAGCTGACCCCCGGCGAGCTGGCCCGCGAGACGTTCTCCTCCGGTGCCGCCGTCACCAAGCGGCTCAAGCAGCTGACCGAGCGCGGCCTGGTCGAGCGGCGCGGCGACACCCGCGACCGCCGCGTCGCCCATGTGCGCCTCACGGACGCCGGACGCGACCTGGTCGACGGCATCCTGCCCGAGCAGCTCTCGTACGAGACGGCGGTCCTGTCCGGACTGGACGGCGGCGGGCAGCGGGAACTGGCGGCGCTGCTCGGCGAGTTGCTGGTCCAGCTGGAAGGCCGGCTGCGCGCCCCGCGCGGTTGAGACCTCGCCCGAGGGTCACCGGTCTCTTCCGCCGCGTCAGAAACTTTGCGGTTACCGACCGTTGACATGAGACGTACGCCACTCCTACGTTCGGCACGCCGGTTCGGTAAACCGGCGCATGTGCGAAATCTCGAACGGACCTTGATGTCGAGGAGGCGTGGCCGCAGTGTCGAACCGGTTCGATGATCCCGCCGACAGCCACTCCGTGCCGGTCAGTGCAGGCGCGCCGGGCAGCGCAGGCACGCCGGTCAACGCGCACACTCCGGTCAGCACGGGCGCATCGGTCAACATCGGTGAGATCGCCCGCCTCGCGGGCGTCTCCCGCAGCACCGTCTCGTATGCGCTCAGCGGCAAGCGGCCCATCTCCGAGCGGACGCGGCTGCGCATCCAGGAGGTCATCGACGAGCACGGCTTCCTGCCGAACGCCAGCGCCCGCGCCCTGGCGCACGGCCGCACCCGCACGCTCGGCCTGGTCTTCCCGACGGCCGGCCGCCGCTACACCGACATGCAGCTGGACTTCATCAACGGCGTGGTCGACGCGGCCGCCGCCCACGACCACGACGTGCTGCTGTCGCGCAGCGGCGACGACGAGGACGCGTCGTTCCGGCGGCTGGTGGGGGAGCGGCGGGTGGACGGCGCGATCCTGATGGAGATCCGGCTGGAGGACTCGCGGGTCGAGCGGCTCCGCGGGACCGGCTTCCCCTTCGTCACCATGGGCAGACCCGGGCGCGCCGAGGGCCTGCCCTGGGTCGACATGGACTTCGAGGAGCTCACCGCCCGCTGCGTACGGCATCTCGCGGGGCTCGGACACCGGCACCTGGCCCTGGTGAGCCGGCCGCGGGAACTGTTCACCACGGGATACGAAGTCGCGCACCGTGCCCTCGCCGGATTCCGGACCGCCGTCGAGGCGGCGGGACTCGTCGGGGAGATCCATCACTGCGGCGACGACGCGGCCTCCGGTGAAGCCGTCGTGCGCGAGATCCTCGACCACGACCCGCGCACGACCGCGCTCGTCGCCCTCAACGAGGCCGCGCTGGTGGGCCTCTACCGGGGACTTGCGGCGGCGGGCCGCTCGGTGCCCGGCGACTTCTCGGTCACCGGGATCGCGGCCGCCCGCTGGGCCGAGTCGGTCACGCCCATGATGACCGGCGCCGACGTCCCCTCCGACGTGATGGGGCGGCTCGCCGTCGACCTGCTCCTCGACCGGCTCGCCGATCCCGCGACGACGCCCCGGCAGCACCTCCTCGCCCCCGACCTCACCGCACGGGCCAGTACGGGCCCGGCGCCGACCCGCAGTTGACCCACGCATACCCTGGGAGAAGCACATGTCGAACCGGTTCGATCGACGCTCGTTCCTGCGGATATCGGGCTCCGGTCTCCTCGCCGCAGGTCTGGCGGGGCCGCTGACCGCCTGTGGCGGCTCGGACAGCGGCTCGTCCGGCGGGAAGGACCTCGTCTGGTGGGACTACCTCGTGGAGGAGGCCCGCCAGCCCGGTATGAAGGCGCTCATCGCCGACGTCGAGAAGCAGGTGGGCGTCAAGATCACCCGACGTGCGTTCCCGTTCGCGGAGCTGGAACCCGCGATCATCAAGGGCGCCGCCTCCGGTGACCTCCCGGACATCGCGATCGTCGACAACACCTCGATGAACTCCTTCGTCCCGCAGGGGCTCCTCACCGACCTCACCGACCGGGTGAAGGAGTGGGGCCAGTCGGACGCGTACTACGAGGGTCCGTGGAACAGCGGCGTCATTGACGGCAAGACGTACTCCGTACCCAACAACTCCAACTGCCTGTGCCTGTACTACAACACCGAGATGCTCGAGGCGGCGGGCGTCGAGCCTCCGAAGACCTGGGACGAGCTTGCGGAGGCGGCGAAGAAGCTCACCAAGGGCGACACCTTCGGCTTCGCCATGAGTGCGGTCAAGACCGAGGAGGGCGTCTTCCAGTTCGAGCCCTTCCTGTGGTCCACCGGCGGCGACCTGGACACCTTCGCCACCGACGGCGCCACCGCGCTCGCCTTCCTCAAGGAACTGGTCGACGCGGGCTCGCTGTCGAAGCAGTGCGTCGGCTGGACACAGCAGGACGCCAACAACCAGTTCGTGTCCGGACGCGCGGCCATGCAGATCAACGGCCCCTGGCAGCTGCCCGCCCTGCAGGGGCAGACGAAGGTCAAGTGGGGCGTCGTCCCGATCCCGGTGGACAAGGAGCCGGCGAGCTGCCTCGGCGGTGAGAACTGGGTGATCCTCAAGACCAGCGGCAAGGCCGACCAGTGCTGGGAGGTCATCAAGCGCAGCCAGGAGAAGACGGTCCTCGCCAAGTACCTCGACGGGCTCGGACTGCTGCCCGCCCGCTCCGACATGGCCGACGCGGGCAAGTGGGCCAGCGACCCCACGCTGAAGGTGTTCGTGAAGGAGTTCGGCACGGCGCGCCCGCGCTCCTACGGCCCCAACTACCCGCAGATGTCACAGGCGATGGCCGAGGCCCTCCAGGCGGCCCTCACCGGCAGCTCCAGCCCGCAGTCCGCCGCACGGAAGGCGGCCTCCGCCATCACTCCCAAGCTGCAGAAGTAGGACCCGGGATGAGCCTTCAGGTGAAAGCCCGCGAGCCGGTCAAGGGGGTGGCGAAGACCGGCGCGGAGCAGCACGGACGTTCCCTCGCGGCACGCCGCACCCGGGCCGGCTACGCGATGTCGACGCCGGCCCTGCTGTTCCTCGGCGCGACCATGCTCTTCCCGCTCGCCTACAACTTCTGGACGTCCGTCCACGATGTCGCGATCGGTGATCTCATCACCGGGGACTGGCAGTTCAGCGGCGTCGACAACTACGACTCGGTGGTCTCGGAGTCCGCCTTCTGGCACGCGACCCGCGTCTCGCTGCTCTTCACGGCCGGCTCGCTGGTCTTCCAGTTCACCATCGGCTTCGCCCTGGCGCTGCTGTTCGTGAAGCGGTTCCCGCTCGCGGGGCTCTTCCGCTCGCTGATGCTGGTGGCCTGGCTGCTGCCGCCGATCGTCAGCGGCACCCTGTTCCGCTGGATGCTCGACGCCGACGCGGGCGCGTACAACGAACTCCTGCGCGCCATCGGCCTCGACTCGCTCGCCCACAACTGGCTCACCGACCCGAGCACCGCCCTGCCCGGTGTCATCGCCGCCAACATCTGGGTGGGCGTGCCCTTCAACATGCTGCTGCTCCTGGTCGGCCTGCAGTCCATCGACGCGACCCTGTACGAGGCCGCCGCCATCGACGGCGCCGGGCCCTGGCAGCGGCTGCGGCACATCACGGTCCCGCTGATGCGCCCGGTCTCCGCCGCGGTCCTGCTGCTCGGCCTGATCTACACCTTCAAGGTCTTCGACCTGGTCTTCGTGCTGACCGGCGGCGGACCGGTGGACTCCACGACCGTCCTTCCGCTGTACGTGTACCAGGTCGCCTTCAAGCTGTTCCAACTCGGCCGGGGCGCGGCGGCGGGCACGCTGCTGCTGATCGTCCCGCTGCTCGTCGCGATCGTCTACGTACGCCGTCTGCGCAGGGAAGGAGCCGCCGCATGACCGACACCAAGCGGCCCTGGCTGCTCACGCTCGTCGCGGGCGCCATCACGGCGTTCTTCCTGCTGCCGCTGTACTGGATGATCGCCACCTCGCTGAAGAAGCCCGACCAGGTGCTGACCTCGCCGCCGCAGTGGATCCCGTCGCCGCCGACCGGAGACAGCTACGCACGGGCGCTCGACAAGCCGATGATCGGCCAGGCGCTACTCAACAGCGTCGTCATCTCGCTGGGCGTGGTGGCCCTGACCCTGGTCCTCGCGGTGCCCCTGACGTACGCGGTCGCCCGGATCCGGATGCGCGGCTCCGGCGCGATGGTCCTGTCGCTGCTGGTGGCACAGCTGCTGCCGAGCATCGTGCTGGCCGCGCCACTGTTCATCGTGCTGCGGCAGGCGGAGCTGAACAACACCCTGATCGGCCTGGTGATCGCGGACACCACCCTCACCCTGCCCTTCGCGGTGATCGTGCTGCGGCCACTCGTGCGCGCCATGCCCGCCGAGGTCGAGGAGGCGGCACTGGTGGACGGCTGCGGGCTGCCGGGCGTGCTGTGGCGGATCGTGCTGCCCGTGATGCGGCCGGGTCTGATCGCGGTCGGCGGTTTCTCCTTCCTGCTCGGCTGGGGCGAGTTCGTCTTCGGCATCACCCTCAACAGCGATCCGAAGGTGCAGCCGGTGACCGTGCTGCTCAACACCTTCGTCGGCCAGACCGGCACCGACTGGGGGCCGCTCATGGCCGCCGCCACCCTGGTCAGCGTGCCCGTCGTGTGCGTCTTCGCGATGCTCCAGCGGTACATCGTCGGCGGGCTGACCGCCGGCAGCGTCAAGTCCTGACCCCTGCTCTCAACTCACCCTGTGCCCAAGGAGATCCATGCCTGTCTTCCGTGTGCTCGACGACGCCCTGGAGGTGCGGCACCGGCACGAGGTGCTGCGCGCCGAGGCGTGGGGTACGGACGGTATGCCGACGCCACCGGCCACGCCCCCGAGCCCCTACATCCACGAGCACCTGCGGATCGCGTCGGCCGAGGGCACGCCCCTCATGCGTCCGCTCTTCGTCGACTTCCCGCAGGACGAGGCGAGTTGGGGCATCGAGGACCAGTTCCTGTTCGGCCCCGACATCCTCGTCGCGCCCGTCACGGAACCGGGCGCACGCGGTCGCGAGGTGTATGTGCCCGCGGGCCGCACCTGGACCGATGCCTGGACCGGCCGCGACCACGAGGGCGGCCGGACCCTCACCGTCGAGGCGCCGATCGAGCGCATCCCGGTCTTCACCACGCACGGAACCGACCTCCCCCTCAAGGAGACCGAGTGATGCGAAGAAGAACGTTCACCATCGGTGCCACGGCCACCGCACTCGCCGTGACTGTGCCGTCCATGAAGGGAACCGATGCCGTGGCAGCCGAACCCGACGCCGAGGTGGAGAAGCTCACCATCGACCTGGGCACCGACACCGGCGCCTTCCACGGCGGCGCGAGCGGCACGCTCTACGGCCTGTACGGGGACGGCGTCCCGAGCCGCAACATCGTCGAGGGCATGCACGTGCGCACGGTCTCGACCAAGGCCCAGGACGGCACCCAGCACCCCGGCGCCGACGCCCTCGAAGTCCTGCCGTCCTTCGTGGACTCGGGCGGCAAGGACGTCTACATCTACATGACCGACATCTACCGAGGCTTCCCCTACCAGTGGCCCGGCGCCACCGGCGAGGAGCGGCTCGCCGACTTCAAGACGAAGATCGAGAAGCAGGTCAAGCAGGTCCTGACCATGGGCGCGTACAAGTCCCATGTCGTGTACGTCCCCTTCAACGAGCCCGAGGGGAACATGTTCGGCACGGGGGAGTGGAGCTACAACAAGGTCTCCTGGCGCACGGACCCCACCCACTACTTCGCGGCCTGGCAGGACGTCTACCACCTGATCAAGGGCCTCGACCCGGACGCCCGCATCGCCGGCCCCAACACCAGCATCCTGTACGCCGAGGTGAAGGGCTTCCTCGAGTTCGCCAAGGCCAACGGTGTGCTGCCCGACGTGATGACGTGGCACGAGCTGTCCTCGCCCGCGGAGATCCGTACGAACGTCGCCAAGTACCGCCAGATGGAGAAGGACGTGGGGATCGACCCGCTTCCCATCAACATCAACGAGTACGCGCACAACTACCACCTCTCCGTGCCGGGCCAGGTCGTCCAGTGGATGTCCGCCATCGAGGAGTCGAAGATCGACGCCGACATGGCGTACTGGAACATCGACGGGAACCTCAACGACTCGGCGGTGGAGGCGAACAAGGGCAACGGCCAGTGGTGGCTGTTCAACGCCTACGGGCAGATGACCGGGCACACGGTCCAGGTCACGGCCCCGCACCCCAATGTGCAGTACACGCTGCAGGGCATCGCGACACTCGACACGGACAAGCGCCAATGCCGGGCGCTCTTCGGCGGCCAGGGCGGCGCGGCGGACGTCGTCTTCGAGCACGCGGACGTCCTCGGCACCGCCGTCCACGCGACCCTCCAGGAGATCCCCTGGACCGGCCAGGTCGGCGCGTCCGCCCAGCCGTTGCGACTCCGGAGCCTCGAACTGCCCGTCCGGGACGGCAAGGTGACCCTGTCGCTGACCGACCTGAACGAGATGTCGGCCTACCAGGTCATCCTCTCGCCGGGTGGCAAGGGCGCGGCCGCGGCGCCGCCCTCGGTGGGCTGGCGGAAGTCGTACGAGGCCGAGAACGCGACGTACACGGGCGGCGGTTACTCCAAGAACGGGCCCGAAGGATCACCGTCCGACGTGGGCAAGTTCGCGACCTCCGGCGGCTACAACGTCGGCGGTCTGCGCACCGGTTCGGACGGCGTCCTCGCCTTCGCCGTCGAGGTCCCGCAGGACGGCACGTACGACCTGAGCGTCTTCGCCAACTCCTACAACCAGTACGACCTGGTGAAGGAACAGGGGCCGACGAACGTCTTCCTGCGTGTGGACGGCAAGGATCCGCAGGAGTTGCGGCTGCCGCTCGGCTACAAGTGGGTGGTGTGGGGACACACCGACACACAGGTGCGCCTCACGGCGGGCAAGCACACCATCACCCTCGCCGCGAAGGACCCCGACCTCGGCGTCACCAAGGGCGACGCCATCATCGACAAGATCGACCTGGCACTGCGCGACGAACACGTGACCGCGCCCGCGCTCTACGAGGCCGAGTACGCGACCCTCGGCGGCGGGGCCCGCGTCGGCTACGCGCACCGCGGGGCCTCCGGTCCGGGAGCCGTGGTGCTGCCCCGCGGGGGCACGGCAACCTTCTGGGTGCACGCGGCCGCCGACGGCGAGGCCTCGGTGACGGTCGATCAACTCGGCGCGGGAGAAGGTTCGTTGACCGTCAACGGCGAGAAGGTGGGCCGGATCGAGCGCGGCAGTGTCCCGCTCTTCCTGGCCGGCGGCATCAACAAGATCACCGTAACCGGGACGTCGGCCCGTCTGGTCCTGGACCGGCTGCGGGTCGGCCCGTCGCGCGGACACCTGAAGAGCACGGTGTACGCGGCCGAGGAGGGCACCCTGACGGGCGCGGCCAAGGTCGCCGCATACCCCTTCGCCACCGGCGGCAAGGCGGTCGACGCCGTCGGGAAGGGCACACAGAACGCCCTCGCCCTGACCGTCACGGCCGCACGCGGCGGTCGCCACGCCCTGACCATCCGCTACTCCAACGGAGAACAGCCCCCGGCCACGCACTACAACCCGGACCCGGTCTGCCGCCACGCGGACATCTCCGTCAACGGGACGAAACCGCGGCGCGTGCTCTTCCCCACCACCCTCCACTTCAACAACTTCTGGGACCTCACCGTGCCCGTGACACTGAAGAAAGGGACCAACACGCTGACCTTCACCGCCGACGAACTGCCCGACTTCGACGGCGACACCTCGAACCAGTACCAGCAGCGCTCCCCGTACGCCCCGGTCATCGACCAGGTGACGGTGACCCCGCTCGCCTGACGGGGCGTTCACAAGCGGCTGCGGAAGTGGGCCGTCGACGGCACGGGTCGTGACGGTGGAGTCCACCATCGTCCGCGCCCACCAGCACGCAGGCCGGGGCCCGTCAACAGGGGCTCCGGCCGGCGGGCCGCACAACCATGCCCTCGGAGGTAGACCGCACGCCTCGACCGCGACGCCTACGAGCAACGCAACACCGTCGAGTGCTGCCTCAGTCGCCGGACGAAACGCCCTGGTGCGGCGTGCGCAGCCCATCGATGAGCAGAGCGACCATGCGCTGGTTGTACTCGGGTCCTTCGCCGGGTACGGGCATGCACAGGTTGGCGATGGCGTACAGCAGGTCATGGGCGCTGACGTCGTCGCGAACCGCTCCGTCGGCTGCCGCGGTGTCGAGCAGTGCCGTGAGAGCGGGGCCGACCTTCTCCAGGAAGTAGCCGGGCAGAGCCTCGTAGGCCGGATCGCCCGAATGGAGGGCCGGGGCCAGTCCTCGTTTGGTCCCCAGGAACTCGGTGTACTGGCGCAGCCACTCGGCGAGCGCCTCTCCCGGCTCGTGGACGGCGCTGAGCTGCGGTCCTGCCGCTGCGCAGGCGTCGATCCCGCTCTCCACCACCGCCTTGACCAGGTCTGAGCGCAGCGGGAAGTGCCGGTAAAGCGTCCCGACGCCGACGCCGGCCAGGTCGGCGATCTCCTTGGCGGGTGCGTCGACGCCGGATGTGTCGAAGACGGCTCTTGCAGCCTTGATCAGGGCGTCCACGTTGCGCTGTGCGTCCGCGCGCATGCGGCGGGGCGCCCCGGGCGGCCCTGTCTTCTCGGTCATGATCCCTCCAGTTTGCATAACCGGAAAGCCTTTCCGTATAGTTCCGGAAAGGCTTTCCGCTTAGCTGCAGGGTAGGGCATCCCGCGGGTGCTCTTCCACAACCCAGGAGGGACCCCATGCAGTACCGCACTCTGGGCCGCACCGGCATCAAGGTCAGCCCGTACGCCCTCGGCACGCTGATGTTCGCCTCGGCCATCGGCAACGCCGACCACGACGACTCGATCCGCGTCATCCACAAGGCGCTGGACGCCGGCATCAACTTCGTCGACACCGCCGACGCCTACGGCGACTCCGAGGAAGTCGTCGGCAAAGCGCTCAAAGGGCGCCGCGACAACGTCGTCCTGACCACCAAGGTGAGCCGCCCGATGGGCGAGGACCCCAACCAGCAGGGCACCTCCCGGCGCTGGATCATGACCGCGGTCGAGAACTCGCTACGCCGCCTGCAGACCGACCACATCGACCTCTACCAGATCCACCGCATCGACCCCGCGACCGACGTCGAGGAAACCCTCTCCGCACTCACGGACCTGATCCGCGGCGGAAAGGTCCGCGCCATCGGCTCCTCCACGACCCCGGCCTCCGACATCGTCGAGGCGCAGTGGGTCGCAGAGCGCCGGAATCTGGAGCGCTTCCGCACCGAGCAGCCGCACTACTCCATCCTCAACCGTGGCGTCGAGCGCGAGGTCCTGCCCGTCGCCCAGCGGTACGGCATGGGCACCTTGGTGTGGGGGCCGCTCGCTCAGGGGCTGCTCACCGGCCGCGTCCGCAAGAACCAGGAGAGCGGCCTGCGCCGCGCGGGCTTCCTCAAGCACCTCAACGACGAGCGCCGCATCGACGTCGTCGAACAGCTCATTCCCCTCGCCGAGGAAGCGGGCATGCCGATGACCCACCTCGCCACGGCGTTCACCATCGCTCACCCAGGCGTCACCAGCGCCATCATCGGGCCGCGCACGATGGACCACCTCGACGACCTCCTCGCCGGCCTCGACGTCGTCCTCGGCGACGACATCCTGGGCCGGATCGACGAGATCGTCCCGCCCGGCACCGATGTCGGCGCGCTCGACCAGGAGTACATGCCTCCCGCCCTGGAAACCGCGAGCCTGCGCCGCCGCCCTTTCAGCGAACGCGCGGCTGCCTGACAGTCCGCACTGCTGCCAGTGCCCCGAATCACGGGCAGGACATTGCGAAGGGAACGCCCTAGCCCTCCTCGCCCGCCCGGTGGATGCCGAACACCGCCCCCTGAGGGTCCCGGAGCACCGCGATACGCGGGCCCTCCGGGACCGAGGTGGGTTCCATGAGCTCGCCGCCGCCCGCCCGCGTACTCGCGTCGGCGGTGGCGTCCACGTCCTCGACGGCGAAGTACGGCAGCCAGTGCGGCGGCACCTCGTGCGGGAACTTGTCGCCCATCTCCACCATGCCGCCGAAGTCGGCGCCGGCGATGCCCCACTGCGTATAGAACTCGGAGGCGTTGACACTCCAGCCGAACACCGTCGTGTAGAAGGCGGTCACCGCCTCGGGGTCGCGCGTCATCAGCTCGACCCAGCCGAGCGAGCCGGGGGCGTTGAACAGGCCCGCGCCGGGGAAGGCGCGCGCCTGCCAGAGCTGGAAGACCGCGCCGCCCGGGTCGGCCACCACCGCGAAGCGGCCCAGGTCGAACACGTCCATCGGCTCGAGGACGACCACGCCGCCCGCGTCCCGTACCGCCCGCACGGTGGCGTCCGTGTCGGGCACGGCGAACGACACGTTCCAGGCGACGGGCTGCGACTCCTGGAACAGGGGGGTCAGGGCGGCGACGGGCGCGTCGCCCAGGTGCGCGAGGGTGTAGCCGCCCGCCTCCGGGCGCGGGTCGGTCTCCGGGCGCCAGCCGAAGACCTCGGCGTAATACCGCTTGGCCGCCTCCAGATCGCTGGTCCCCAGTTCGGTCCAGCAGGGCCCGCCGGGTACCGGCTTGTCCAGCTTCATGGCCAACCTTCTTTCCGACGCCCACTCTCCGACGGCAGCGCGCTGGGAGGGCGGCGGGAGCGCCCCCTCCTCGCACGCTAAACCCGGGTCGCGACCCCGGCCAGCCGACGGAAAACCCCGTGGCGGGACCGCCCGGCGAGGCGTACTCTCGCCCGCGTACCGCACCTCATGGCGGCCTCCTCACGCTCACCGACCCGGAGGTCCCCGCATGTCCGCGCTCAAGGTGCGCCCCTTCCACCGCGACGACCGCGACCAGCTCACCGAACTTGTGAACGCCCATGTCGCCGCCGTCGTCCCCGGTGTCTCCGTCTCCGTGAACACCGTGCTCAGCGGCATGACACGGCAGCCGGACGAGTTCATCACCGACCCGTGGGTGGCCGAGCGGGTCACGCTCGTCGCCGAGCAGCGCCGGTACGTGGTCGCCGGCGCGCATCTGCTGCGCTACCGCGCCGACACCGAGGTCGGCGAGAGCTTCCGGGACGCCGGCGAGATCGACTGGTTCGTCTGCCATCCGCCCGCCTCCTTCTGGCCGGACTCCGACGAGGCCGCCGATCTCCTCATGGCGGCCTGCCTGGCCCAGCTCGCCCGCTGGAACGTCCGCGTCCGCTATGCCGACGGCGCCCTGCCCGCGCCCGTCGTCTACGGCCTGCCCCGGCCCTGGCCGCACATCCGCTCCGCGTACGAACGGGCCGGCTTCCGGCACACCGGCGACACGGAGGTCATCCTGATCGCCGACGTGGCCGATCTGCCGTCGCCCCGGACCCTGCCGGGCGTCTGCGCCGACCGCACCCTGGGCGAGTGCGGCACGCGTTTCACGGCCCGCGCCGACGGGCGCGCCCTCGGCTTCATCGAGGTCGACACCGCCCTGGACCGCCCCGAACGTCATGCCCGCAGCGGCGGCATCGCCGACATCGGCAACTTCCACGTCGAGCACCCGGTGGACGGCCTGGAGGACTGGCTCCTCGCCCAGGCCGCCCACTGGCTCCGGTTCTCGGGAGTGCGGCGGCTGTTCGCGTACGAGTCCTCCGACGCCACGGCAGCGATCGAGCGGCTGACCGGCGCCGGATTCCACGAGCTGACCCGCACGGACCGGGGGTGGGAGCACCGACCGGAGGGCTGAATAGTGGGAGGCCCGGGTCTACAGGTCGCCGCGCCCGGCCCGTACCGGTGCCGTGCTGGACCGGACGACCAGTTCGGTGGCCAACTCAGCCGGTGAAGCCGGACTCCTGATAGAAGTCGCCGGGCTCGATCAGCGACTCGTCTATACGGCGATCCCGGCACGGTCCAGAGCCGCGCGGTAGCCGTCGAGGCGGGCCTGAGAGGCAGAGCAGCCGGGGCGGGCCCGCGACGAAACCGATCCTGCGGCGACCGAGCGCAGCGCACCGGATGCCGGCAGGGCCCGCCCCCGCCGGCATCCCGTACCTCGGTGAACTACCCCAATTCGCCGGGGAACTGAGCGGCGGACGTGGTGGCGGACGCCGTCGCCGAGACCGTCGTGGTCGCCGTCTCCTCCCCGCCGACGGGACGGAGCACCCGCGGCGGTGCCGCCACCTGATCGCGGAGGGAGGGCGCCGTACCGTCCCACCAGTCGGCGTTGCCGTCCTCGATACAGCGCAGCAGAACCCCCTCGCGCAGCGCCCAGGGGCAGATGGTCACCGCGTCGATGCCCATCAACTTCATCGTGGTGTGAGCGACGATCGCCCCGGCCAGGGACTGACCGGAGCGCGCGACGGAGATGCCCGGCAGGAGGGCACGTTCGGCGGCCGGTAACCCCGCCAGCCGCTCGACGGCCGCCCGGAGGTCGGCACGGGCCATGGCGCGCGGGGTGAAGGGCCCCGACCGGCCGGGAGCCGCGCCGCACAACCGGCCCAGCTGCTGGAACGTACGCGAGGTGGCCACCGTCGTACGGGGCGCCTCCCAGCGGATACGGGCCGCGACATCGCGCAACTGGTGGCGTACGTGCCGGCGCAGAACCTTGGTCCTGCGGGGCGACGGCGGATCCTGGCCGCGGAAGAACTCGCGGGTCAGCCGGTTGGCCCCCAGCGGCAGTGAGATCGCGAAGTCGGGCAGCTTGCTCCGGCCGAAGGCCACCTCCAGCGAGCCGCCCCCGATGTCCAGCATGGCCAGCGGCCCCGCGCGCCAGCCCATCCACCGCCGCGCGGCCAGGAACGTCAGCTCCGCCTCCACCTCACCGGGCAGCACGTGCAGTTGCACCCCGGTCTCCGCCCCGACCTGCCCGAGGATCTCGGGGCGGTTCGGGGCGTCCCGCACGATCGCCGTGGCGAAGGCGAAGGGCCTGGTCACCCCCCAGCGCCTGCCCTCGTCCCGGGCGGCCGTGACGGCCTCCACCAGCCGGTCCACCTGCTCCGCAGGCAGGTGACCGCCCCGCTCGACGTGGTCGGAGAGTCTCAGCCGACGCTTGGCGGTGTGCACAGGGAGTGGAACCGCTCCGTCCGTCTCCGCGATGACCAGTCGTACCGTGTTCGAGCCGACATCAAGTACACCCATTCGCATCCCCTCCCAGTACCCGGGCCGGCCCCCGGCATGCGGCGGCCCGCGCGGGCCCGCACGCGTGGCCTCCGGTGTCCTCCCGCGCGCCCCCGCCGCGCTGCCGTGGTGAAGATTGTGCGGGCCCGCTCCCGGGTACTGCGGGCGGCGGCATCCGGGGCGGTCCTCAACACGCTGAAAGGCGTGGTCACCGACCGTGACATCGCGTTGCGTGTGATGGCGGACGGCGACGACGCGCGCGTCATCGACGTGGGCTCGGTCTGTACGCCGGACCCGGTGTGTGTCGGCCCCGGCGAGGAGGCCTCGGCGACCTCGCGGAGAACCGGGACCCGGACTCGGCGCTCGCCGACATCAGCCGGGCGGCGCCCAGCCCTGGTCAGGGCACGATCACGCCGTAACGGAGCCGCTCGTACCGGGGCCCGCGCGAGCACTGCTTAAGCCGTCCCCCGCGGGTACTCTGAGGTTATGGACACCTTCGGCTGGGATGTTGCCGTCTCCAACGAAGTCGTGGCCGGTACGGCACCCTTCGTGGTGGGAGTGGTAATCGCGGCGATGCTGGTCGCCGCAGTGTGGTGGGGCATGCGAGTGCGTGCCCAGGAGCCCGGGCCGCCGCGCCCGGAGGAACAGCCCCACCTGCCCGACGGCGGCGCCGTCCACGAGATCCGCGAGGCGCGCGAACCCGAGGAGATGCCGCACGACGGCCAGGTACTCACCCCGTACGAGCTGCATGCCGTGCCCACCCGCCGGGCGAAGAAGCAGAGCCGGCCGGTCTGGAACACGAACAGCAGCGGAGGATTCGGCAGCGGCGGGCTCGGCCATCACTGACGCGGTGACCGGGCGCATCTGAGAACCCGGGGCGGGCGACCGGGTTCTGAGGTGTGTCCGGGCGTCCGGGCGCTGTGGGGAGGTGTCTCCGGGCGTCCGGGCACTGCGGGGAGGTGTGTCCGGGCACTGCGGGAACCAGGCCCGACGACAGGTCGTTCAGAAGCGCGCCGTCTCGGCCGTCCGGATGTCCGCCCCCATATTCCGCTCCATCATCCGCAGTGCCGCCTCGGCCAGGTCGGGATGGATATGGGCGACGGCGTCCTCCGGGACGGTCACGCTCAGATGCCGGATATGGGCGTCCAGCGCGGAGTAGAGCACACACTGCTCGGTGACCTGGCCGCAGATCACGACATGGCCGATGTCCAGTTGCCTCAGCAGATAGCTCAGCGGGGTCTCGAAGAAGATCGAGTGCCGGGCCTTCACGACGAAGAGCGACTTGTCGTCGGGGCGGATCGGCTCGACCAGGTCGGCGTACGGTCCCGCCAGCGCCGTCTCCATGATCTCCCCGTGGTGGGAGCGCCACTCTCCGAAGTTGTCGTTGACGTAGATCACCGGGACGTCCTGCTCCCGGGCGCGCTCGAGGAGGCGTACGACCGCGGGCAGCGCGTCGCGGACCGACGGGAGCAGCAGTTCGGCGTCCGCGTGGTCGTAGGTGTTGATCATGTCGATGACGATGAGTGCGGTCCGGGTCTCGCTCATGCTCTTCGTGGTTCCACTCCACGGCAGGTTGGAACTCGACTCATCGAGTGACACCGTCCTGGTGTCCGTCGAAGTCCGTCGAGGTGAGGGGGCGCGGCCGTGACCGCCATGAAGTCGTTCGTCGACCGGCTCGACCACCCCGTGTCCGTGGTGACCGCGGCGGCCGACGGGGAGCGTGCCGGGTGTCTGGTGGGGTTCGCGTCGCAGTGCTCGATTCGGCCGGCCCGGTTCGTCGTGTGGCTGTCGAAGGCCAACAGGACCTTCCGGGTGGCGTGCTGTGCCGAACGGCTCGCGGTGCATCTGCTGGGGCGCGACCAGCACGCGCTCGCCGAGCTGTTCGGCGGCGAGACCGGCGACAGCGTCGACGAGACCGGGCACCACGTCGACAAGTTCGACCGCGCGGCCTGGACGGCGGGCCCCGGCGGCGTGCCCGTGCTGGACGGGGTGCCCGCCTGGTTCGTGGGCCAGGTGGAGGGCCGCACGGACGCGGGCGACCACGTGGGCTTCCTGCTCAGCCCCGTCGCGGGCGAGGCGGGCGACCGCGCGGGGGAGAACCTGCTGCGCCTGAGCGACGTGCGCGACATCGTCGCCGGCCATCCGGTCGACTGACGGGCCACGCGTGACCGCTGGACGCGCGGTCGGCCGACCTGACGCGTCCGGCGACAGGGTCCACCGCCGGTCGATGTCGCGCCGGCGAAGGCCGACGGAGGCTGCAGGAAAGCCGTGGCACCCCTGTCACACCGGTCCCGGCAACTCGCACACGGCGATCCCCTTCTCCAGCAGGCTGCCGAGGACCAGGGTGCCCTCGTGCTCGTACACGCTGGTCACCATCCGGTAGCCCGCCCTGCGGCGCCGGAGGTCGTGGCGTACGCGGCCGTTGGGACCGATGCCCAGTACGCGGGCGACCGGGAGCGGGCGGATCGGCAGCGGGCGGGTCGCTCGCCACACCGCACGTCGTACGCCGACGGGCACGCGGTGGAGCCAGTCCAGCGGCGCCTGGCGCGGGCCCGCCAGGGCGACCCACACCGTGCCGTCCGCGCCGCGGGAGAGGTTGTCCGGGAAACCGGGCAGATTCTCGACCAGGGTGTCGTGGTGGCCGGCCCGCGGCCCGGACAGCCACAGCCGGGTGAGCCGGTACGCGCCGGACTCCGCCACGGCGACCCAGGACTCGTCCTCGGCCAGCACGACTCCGTTCGCGAAGTCCAGGCCGTCCAGCAGGACTTCGGGCTCGCCACCGCCGGGCGGCAGCCGCAGCAGCCGGCCCGTGGCCGTCTGCTCCATCAGATCGCCGAGCCAGTCCTGAAGCCCGTAACGCCTGCTGGAGACGGTGAAGTACACACTGCCGTCCGCCGCCGCGGCCGCGTTGCTGCAGAACCGCAGCGGCGCGCCCGCCACACGGTCGACGAGGACCTCGACCTTGCCCTCGGAGTCGGCCCCGGGCGTGACGCGCAGCAGCCCGCGCTCCGCGTCGCACACCAACAGCCGCCCGTCCGGCAGGACTTCGAGCCCCAGCGGCCGCCCGCCGGTCCGGGCGATCTGCTCCACACGGGCGGGACCACGTGGGTCGACGCGCAGAACACGGCCGTCGTCCACCCCCGTGACCACGCGGCCCTCATGGTCGACGACGACGTCCTCGGGGCCCGTACCGCCGAGGGGGATCAGCCGAAGGGCGGGCAGGTTCACGGGGGCCGAGCTGCGCGCTGTCACGGAGAGTCGCGGTGTCATGAAGAGCGTTCTGCCCGGATGCAGCGCCTCAACTCCTCGGCATAGGGCAGGACCACTCCGGCGCCGATCACCGCACCCAGGCCCGCCAGGTACGCGGCGGACAGCGGCCTGTTCTTGGGCAGCAGCTTCCAGTCGTCGGGGCCGCGCCCGCCGCGCAGGGTGGCGCGCACCTCGTCCGCGTGCAGACAGCCCGTGAAGGCGATCCCCGCCAGCGGCAGGACCTCCAGGAAGCTGTGGATGTGCTGCTCGATCGGGCGGACCTCACGCTTGTGGGTCGCCAGCGTCACGTCGTACAGGGCCGTCGCGCTGTGGGCCGCCGCGGCTCCGCCCATGACGGACAGCACCAGGGGGTTGATCCGGGCCAGCAGGCCCATGGCGACGGGGATTCCGGCCTCGGTCATCATGAGCGCGTGCACGGCGGATTCCTTGGTGCCGGTGGTGTGCTCGATGCGGGTGCGCCGGTGCATCCACCAGTCGGCGACCGCGGGGACGACCCAGAGCGGCAGCACCCCGTACAGCAGGAACCGCCGGTTCGTGTCCTCGACGTCCGTGGACGCCAAGGGGACCGACAGATCGCTTCCCCGCCGCCAGTGCCGCCAGGACCTGGTCAGGGACTTGCCGGGCAGAGCCATGAAAACCTCCGTCGGGACACGACGCGCGAGTCGCGTGGGGCGCCCGGCGCCGGTACCCGGCACCGGACCGCCGACACCCCTTCGCCGACGGCTGTCCGGAGCCGGAGCCGGAGCCGGAGTCGGCGACCGGGCCGCAGCCGATGCCGACGGCCGATGCCGACGGCCGAACGACCCCGCAGTCACCGATTCCGCAGCGCCTTGATCAGCTCGTCCTTCGACATCGACGAGCGGCCCTCGATACCGACCTGCTTGGCCTGCTCGTACAGATCCTGCTTCGACCGGTCCTCGTACGTGCCGCGCTTGCCGCCCTTGCGCGAGGCGGACGACGGGCTGTTGGCGATCCGTGCCGCCTTCTCCTTGCCCGTGCCCTCGCGGCGCAGCGAGCGGTAGGTCTTCTCGTCCTTGATCTGCGGCCTGGGCATGAGGTCCCTTCTTCCACTCGGCCCATGGAACTGGGCCCTTCGCGGGGCGGGTACTCGGGGCGCCGCCCCGCGAAGGGCACGTTTCGGGTACCCCTGACCGGCTACTGGGAACACTATGGTGCAAATCGGATACACGATGATGACCGAGCAGGCCGGCCCCCGTGACCTCGTACAGCATGTCGTGGCCGCGGAGCAGGCCGGATTCGACTTCTCCGTCACGTCCGACCATTACTTCCCCTGGCTGGAGGAGCAGGGGCACGCCCCGTACGCGTGGAGCGTCCTGGGCGCTGCGGCGCAGGCCACCTCCACGATCCCCCTCATGACCTACGTGACCTGCCCGACGACCCGCTACCATCCGGCGGTCGTCGCCCAGAAGGCCGCCACGACGCAACTGCTCGCCGAGGGCCGCTTCCGGCTCGGGCTCGGTTCCGGCGAGAACCTCAACGAGCATGTGGTGGGCGGCGGTTGGCCCGCCGCGCACATCCGGCTCGACATGCTGGAAGAGGCCGTCGAGATCATCCGCGCGCTGTTCGGCGGTGAGAACGTCAACCACCACGGCCCTCACTTCGACGTGGAGAACGCCCGGCTCTTCGACCTCCCGGACGAGCCGCCCCGGATCGGCGTCGCCGTCTCGGGCGAGCGCTCCTGCGCCCTCGCGGGCCGGTGGGCCGACCTGGTGATCGCCACCGAACCGAAGGCCGAACTGGTGGATTCCTTCGACCGGCACGGCGGCAGCGGCAAGCCCAAGGTGGGCCAACTGCCCGTCTGCTACGACCCGGACAAGGACGCGGCGGTCGGCCGGGCGCACGAGCAGTTCCGCTGGTCGCTCGGCGGCTGGCCCGTCAACGCCGAACTGCCGGGACCGGCGAACTTCGACACGGCCACCCGGCACACCCGCCCGGAGGACGTCGCGGAGATGATCCCGTGCGGCGACGACGTCGACACCTTCGTCGAGGCCGTACGCCCCTTCGCCACCGCGGGCTTCACCGAGATCGCCCTGGTCCAGGTCGGCGGCGATCACCAACTCCCCTTCCTGGACTGGGCCGAGAAGAAGCTGCTGCCCGCGCTGAAGGACCTGTGAGACCTGCGGGACCTGCGGGACCTGCTGGACCTGTGGGCGGAAAGAACGAAAGGACGGACCACCATGGCCATCGCCACCTACCGCCTCGTAGCCCTGGACTGCCAGGATCCGCCGGCCCTCGCGGAGTTCTACGCGGGCGTGCTCGGCGGAGAGATCAAGCAGTACGACGACGACTGGTACGACCTCTACGCGCCGGGCGGACACCGCATCGCCTTCCAGCGAGCCCCCGGCCACCGTCCGCCGGACTGGCCGCGCGCCGACGACAACTCCCAGCAGCTGCATCTGGACTTCACCGTGCCGGACATCGACGCGGCCGAGGCCCAGGTGCTGGCCCTCGGGGCCACCCCGCTCGATCTGGACGACACGGGCGGCAGCCGCGGCTTCCGCGTGTACGCGGATCCGGCCGGCCACCCGTTCTGCCTGTGCCGGCCTGAATGAGCGGATGACCGCCTGAGGCAGCGCGCCGGGCGGACGCGCACGGCTCGGGCCGGCACCTCAGAACTGCCGGGTCAGCCTCAGAACCGCTTGGTCATATGCGGCAGCCAGGCACGCACCGCTCTCCGGTACGCCTCGTACTGAGCGCCGTACCTGCGCGCCAGCGCGGGCTCCTCGTACCAGTGGACGAATGCGACGACGGCGACGGCCACCCCGGCCCCGTAGGCCCAGAGGACCGGGCGGCCGAGGAGCAGCGCCTGGCCGGCGATGGCGGCCAGCACGGCCAGGTACATGGGGTTGCGGACGTACCGGTAGAGCCCGCCGACGACCAGGCGCTCGGTGGGTGCGAGCGGTGCCGGGGTACCGAGGCCCTCCACGACGAAGCGGGCGAACGCGTGAAGAAGCACCGCGCCGCCGGCGGCGAGCAGGAGCACCCCCGCCCACCGCAGCGGCAGCGGGTACGGATCGTCCGTGTACCGGCCGGTGAGCCACCAGGGCACGAGACCGGCGACCGTGCCGGGCGTGAGCACGAAGAACACGGCGCTGCCGGCCGCGGCGGTCGTTCGGCGCATGGCGATCACCTCACCGGTGTGCGCGGGCCGCCGAGCGGGGCAGCCCGTCCGCCGTTCCAGAGAACCTCCTCCCGGCACGCATGCCCAGGACCTGTCCGGTCGTTCACGGTCTCGACTGCCTCGGGACCCGAGTCGCCTGTCCCCAGCGGTCGGCCTGCTGACCAGCTGACGGCAGGTCTTACGATCTGCCCATGATTGACACCCCGAAGCATTGGACCGTGCGCCATTTCTCGCAGGCCAATCCCGCCGGCCCAGGCTGCGACAGTGTTCCGGACCTCTTGCGACGGCTGGCCGATGCCATTGAGGCGTTGGGCCCTGTTGAGATCCAGGACGTGGTGATCGAGTCGGAGACGACCGAGCACGGCCCCTGGCGGTCGGGGACCGTGTACTTCCATCTGCCGGAGGACGGATAAGGGCTGATCCTGACCCTCACGAGGGGAGCCGGATCACCGGTGCCGCGGCAGTGGCGGTGCCGAGGTGGACGTAGTGGCGCTTGTCGTATCGGGTGGCCTGGGCCCGGTGCTGTTTGAGCCGGTTGATCGCTCACGGCCGGTACCGCAGGGGGTGGGCCGCTCACGGCCGGTACCGCAGCGGGTGGTCCGCAGGTACCTCCACGACCACGATCTCCGTGCCGTCCGGATCCGTGAGCCACATCTCGATCAGCCCCCATGGTTCCTTCACCGGGGGCCGGAGCACCTCGACGCCCGCGGCCGCGAGCTCCTCGTATGCCGCGGTCACGTCCGCGACCTGCAGCCACAGTTTGACGGCGCGGGAGGGGGGCTGCTCGGAGCGGCCGGAGACCTCGAGGAAGCCGCCGCCGAGGAAGTAGACGGTGCCGCGCTCGGGGCCCGTGCCGAACTCGCGGTAGACGGGAAGGCCCAGCTTCTCGCCGTAGAAGGCGCGGGAGCGCTCGGGATCGGTGGGGCGGAGCAAGGTCCGGCTGCTCAGTACATGCACCATGCACCCCGAGCCTAGGGCCTGTCTGACAATTCCCGTCGTCGCCCGGAGGGCGGCCGCGCGGCGTCAGGTGCGTGCTCTCGGCGTGCCGGGCGTAGAGCCTCGTACTGGACGTACTTGGGTCTGCGCCTGGTGCGGCGAGAGTGCGTGCATGGCGTCGCGAGGCAGACGGGAATTGTCAGACAGGCCCTAGTGCCGGGGTTACGCTCATCCGTGCCCGAGCCGCGCCCGAGATTCGGAGAACCGTTCCATGGACACCGCCGCCACCGGACTGGCCTTCCGCGACGCCACCGACGCCGATGTGGACGCCCTCGTCGCGCTGATCGAGTCGGCCTACCGGGGGGACTCCAGCCGCACAGGCTGGACCACCGAGGCGGACATCATCGAGGGCCAGCGGACCGACCCGGAGGGTGTGCGCGCGGTCATCAAGTCCCCCGACAGCCGGCTGCTGACCGTCGAGCGCGATGGCACGGTGGTCGCCTGCTGCCAACTCGAACACCGCGGCGACCACGCCTACTTCGGCATGTTCGCGGTCAGCCCCACGCTCCAGGGCGCCGGCCTCGGCAAGGTGATCATCGCCGAGGCGGAGCGCCACGCCCGCGAGACCTGGGGCGCGCAGGAGATGCACATGACCGTGATCTCCGTACGGAACGACCTCATCGCCTGGTACGAGCGGCGCGGCTACCGCCGTACGGGAAGGATGACCCCCTTCCCGTACGGCGACGAGCGGTTCGGCATCCCGCAGCGCGACGACCTGCAGTTCGAGCTGCTGGTGAAGCCGCTCGCATGACCGTGGCGCCGCGGACTCGCACAGCCGTCAGGCCGTGAAGCGGCCGGTGCGCTTGATCTCCGGATAGTCGGTGGTCGCGCCGTCCAGTTCCAGGGCGCGTACGAGACGCAGGTGGTCCTGGGTGTTCACGACCCAGCCGATGATCCGCAGGTCCGCCTTGCGCGCGTGCTCGACGATCTCCAGGGTGAGCCGCCGGATGTTGAGTACGAGACTCGTCGCGCCGACGGCGGTGGCCCGCTCGACGACATCGATGCCATAGCGGCTGGCGACCAGCGCCGTGCGCACGCCGGGCACGAGCCGCGCGATCTCGGCGATCGCCTCGTCGTGGAACGACAGGACCTCGACCCGGCCGGCCAGGTCGCGCCGGTTCATGACCTCGGCGAGCGCGCGGGCCGCGGCCACATCCTTGATCTCGGCCTGCAGCGGGGCCGTGACGGCGTCCAGGACCTCCTCGAAGACCGGGATGCGCTCACCGCGGCCCGCGTCCAGCACGCGCAGCTCGGCGAGGGTCTTCTCGACGATCGGTCCCGAACCGTCGGTCGTACGGTCCACGTCGGCGTCGTGCATGACGACGAGCGCGCCGTCCTTGCTCAGGTGCAGATCGAGTTCGATCAGGTCGAGGCCCGCCTGCTGGGCGGCGATGAAGGAACGGAGGGTGTTCTCGGGTTCGACACCCATGATTCCGCGGTGACCGATGGTGAGGAAGTTCAAGACTGACTCCGCTTCCGTCGACGGCGGCTCGGCTGCCGCGCTGCGGTCCCGTGCCCACGCGGCAAGCCCGCAGCCTAATCGCCCGGCCCGGCGTTGGACCCGCTCCGACAGTGGGGAATGAGGCCTTCCAGCCGTGCGAACGGCCGTGCCGCGGCTCTTGCGCCTCACCCCTGGGTGGGCGAGTCCCGAACGCGTTGACCTGATCTCTGCCGCTACCCAGCAGACGGCGGAAGTAATCGCCGTCACGGCATCCGACAGGAAAAAAGGCGGTGAGGGTAGGGGTGAGGCAGGACAATCTCCCGGACCTCTACTTGTGGCGGAGAACCCTGCACGCATACGGTGTCCATACGCGAGGTTCTCCCGTGGAGGATGGGTCATGACGGAAATTCTTGTGCAGGTAGGTGCGGAGGGGCAGGTTCCTCCCCGGGTCAAGGTGGTGGAGCACCCGGCCTGGCCTGTGCTGAAGAACGCCGTGGAACAGATCCGGCCATGGCAGTCCAAGGACGGGTCGATCGACTTCGACGCCGAGAACGCCCCGGATCCGGCCGACGCCGAACGCGCCGTACGCCGTGTCGTGGACGCCGTCGAGGAGCTCTCCCCGCTCCTTTCGCACGACGCCGCCTACCACCAGGCGCTCGTCAAGGACCTGCGCGGCTGGGCCGACGGCGGCTTCAAGGTGCCCGACTTCCTCGACTCGCTGCTGGCCTTCCAGCCCGCGGCACACCGCGAGGACGGGCTCCAGCACCTGGTCGTCTTCCCGATGTACACGCAGAACGGCAACCCGGACCGGAACTTCGAAGCCGTCGTGCTGCGCATGGTCTGGCCCGACTGGCTGGCCGAGCTGGAGCGCACCCGCTACGACAACCCGCTGTTCTGCGGCATCAAATTCGAGGACTTCACGGCCGGCTACGACACCAACTCGGCCGTCCTCTTCCCGGAGACCATCGCCGTGCGCGAAGCCCCCGAGCGGTTCAGCTGGGGCGGCATCTTCTGCGACCGCGAGGCCGCCCGCTTCCGCAAGGTCACCGAGGCCGCCGTCGGCACGCTCGGGCTCGAACTGCCCGACGACATCCGCGAGATGGTCGGCGACCAGGCGCGCTGCGAGCAGGCCTTCGTCCTGTGGGACATGGTCCACGACCGCACCCACAGCCACGGCGACCTGCCCTTCGACCCGTTCATGATCAAGCAGCGCCAGCCGTTCTGGATGTACGGCCTGGAGGAGCTGCGCTGCGACCTCACCGCCTTCAAGGAGGCCGTGAAGCTGGAGGCCGACGGCTTCCCGCAGGGCCGCGACGTGCAGTACGCGGTGCTGTTCGACCGGATGTTCCGCTTCCCCGTCACCGGCGACCGCGTCCGCAACTACGACGGGCTCGGCGGCCAGCTGCTCTTCGCCTATCTGCACAAGCACGACGTCGTCCGCTGGACCGACAACAAGCTGTCCATCGACTGGCAGCGCGCCCCGCAGGTCACCAACCAGCTGTGCGCCGAGATCGAGCAGCTGTACCGCGACGGCATCGACCGTCCGAAGCTGGTCCACTGGTTCGCCGCGTACGAGCTGGTGTCCCAGTACCTCGCCCCGCACCCGGGCTCCCGCTGGGCCAAGGGCCCGGACGCCCTCGATCTGACTCTGCCGCCGCGAAAGCTCGTAGACGACGTGCTTCCTGACGAGTTTCCCCTGAGCATGTTCTATGAGGCGCTCTCCAAGAAGCTGAAGAACGTGATCGCCTCCACCAAGGGCATCACCGCTGCGAGCGCCGAGCGGGTGGCTGCGTGAGCCCCCGCACCATCGATACAGCGAACGCTGCTGCTCAGGAGGCGAAGACCATGGGGAACGGGAACGGGGCACTGAGCGGCGCGGTGATCGCGGTGGCCGGCGCGGGCGGCCCCGCGGGCCGGGCGGCGCTGCTGCGGCTCGCCGAGGCGGGGGCCGTCGTCGTCGGCTCCGACAACGATCCGGAGCGACTGGCCGAGGCCGTGGACGCGGCCCGCTACGCGCACGGCGGCGCCACCGTCGTCGGCGACACGGTCGACCTGCTCGACCTGCAGTCGACCCGGGACTGGGCCACCCGCATCGAGAAGGACTTCGGACGCGTCGACGGCCTGGTCCACCTCGTCGGCGGCTGGCGCGGCAGCGAGACCTTCACCAAGACGGTCCTGGACGACTGGGACCTCCTCGAGCTGCTGCTCATCCGCACCGTGCAGCACACCTCCCTCGCCTTCCACGAGGGGCTGCAGCGCAGCGACCGGGGCAGGTACGTGCTCATCAGTGCCGCGGGCGCCAGTAAGCCCACCGCGGGCAACGCCGCCTACGCCGCCGCCAAGGCCGCGGCCGAGGCATGGACGCTGGCCATGGCGGACTTCTTCCGCAAAGCCGGGATCGCCGCGGGAGGGGACGGGCCGACGTCAGCGGCCGCCATCCTGGTCGTGAAGGCGTTGGTGCACGAGGCGATGCGCGCCGAGCGGCCCAACGCGAAGTTCGCGGGCTTCACGGACGTCAAGGAGCTGGCCGAGGCCATCACCGGCGTCTGGGAGCGGCCCGCCTCCGAAGTGAACGGAAAGCGTCTGTGGCTGACCGAGAAGCCGTGAACCCGCCGAAGACCGACGCGCGGCAGCGCCACGACCCGGAGGTCCGCGGCTTCGCCAGCGACAACTACGCGGGGGCTCACCCCGAGGTGCTCGCCGCCCTGGCCCTGGCCAACGGCGGGCACCAGATCGCGTACGGCGAGGACGACTACACCGACCACCTCCAGCAGGTGATCCGCAGCCACTTCGGCGCGAGTGCGGAGGCGTTCCCCGTCTTCAACGGAACGGGCGCCAACGTCGTGGCCCTCCAGGCGCTCACGGACCGCTGGGGCGCGGTGATCTGCGCGGAGAGCGCGCACATCAACGTCGACGAGGGCGGCGCCCCCGAGCGCATGGGCGGCCTCAAGCTGCTCACGGTGTCCACGCCCGACGGGAAGCTCACCCCCGAGCTGATCGACCGGCAGGCGTGGGGCTGGGAGGACGAGCACCGTGCGATGCCGCAGGTCGTGTCGATCACCCAGAACACCGAACTGGGCACCGTCTACACACCCGACGAGGTCCGCGCGATCTGCGAGCACGCCCACGCGCACGGCATGAAGGTGCACCTCGACGGCGCCCGGATAGCCAACGCGGCCGCCTCCCTGAACGTCCCGATGCGGACGTTCACCAACGCGGTCGGCGTGGACGTCCTGTCCTTCGGCGGCACCAAGAACGGCGCGCTGTTCGGCGAGGCCGTCGTCGTCCTCAACCAGGACGCCGTCAGCCACATGAAGCATCTGCGCAAGATGTCGATGCAACTCGCCTCCAAGATGCGCTTCGTCTCCGTGCAGTTGGAGGCGTTGCTCGCCAAGGACCTGTGGCTGCGCAACGCCCGGCACTCCAATGAGATGGCCCAGCGCCTCGCCGAGGGCGTCCGTGCGGTGCACGGCGTCGAGATCCTCCACGCGGTGCAGGCCAACGCGGTCTTCGCCCGGCTGCCCCACGACGTGAGCGAACGCCTGCAGAAGCGCTACCGCTTCTACTTCTGGGACGAGGCCGCGGGCGACGTCCGCTGGATGTGCTCCTTCGACACCACCGAGGACGACGTCGACGGGTTCGTGGCGGCGCTGAAGGAGGAGATGGCCCGCCAGTAACCCATAGCGCTCCGCATAGCGCATAGATATACGGTCACCTGAAAAGTCATTGACTCTCGGGTGATCGTATTCCTATGCTCTGCGGGCATGGAGCTGATCCAGAACACCCCCGACCTGTCCGCCTACTTGGCCGCCGACGAGGTCGTCGACCACCATCATCCGCTCGTGCGGGAGACGGTCGCGCGCCTCGCTCGGGGCGCGGACGACTCGTATGCCTATGCGCGCGCCGCGTTCGATTTCGTGCGTGACACCATCCCGCACTCGCAGGACTCCGGCGACCCGCGCGTCACCTGGCGTGCCTCCGACGTCCTGGAGCAGGGCACCGGCATCTGCTACGCCAAGGCCCACGCCCTGGCCGCCCTGCTGCGGGCCGAGGACATCCCCACCGCGTTCTGCTACCAGTCGCTCCTGCAGGACGACGGAAGCGGGCATGTCGTACACGGTCTGGTCGCCGTGCGATTCAACGGCGCCTGGCACCGGCAGGATCCCCGCGGCAACAAGCCCGGCGTGAACGCCCAGTTCTCCCTGGACGGTGAGCAGCTGGCCTTCACGCCCGACCCCGAGTCCAATGAGCTGGACTACCCGGCGCTGTACGCCGAACCACACCCGGCCGTCCTGACCGCCCTCAGGGCCGCCCCCGACCGACCGCACCTGTGGAAGACCCTCCCCGCCGCACTCTGAGGCAAGGCAGGGAAGGCGGACTCGTCAATGGGCCCGGCATGGACGGCACTTCGCCCCCTAGGGGCGCGGGGCTGTGACATCATGCGGCTCCGCCGCGTGGGCGCGACCAGCCACGACGAACCCGCAGACGACCACCCCGCGCGTCCCGCGGAGCGCCTAGCGCGCCTCGGCTGCCTTGACCTCTTCGGGGGTCGGAGCGGTGCCGCCGAGGTGCGCCGGCATCCACCAGGTGTCGTTCGGCCCCTTCGGGCGTACGGGATAGGCGCGCTGCGCGGCTTCCAGCAGCTCCTGGACGCGCTCGCGCAGCTGCCGTGTGATCGCGCCCGCGTACTTGTCGCGCGAGGCCTCGATCGCCTCGCCGACGCGGATGGTGATCGGGGTGTGGCTGCGCTTGAAGTTGCGCGGGTGGCCCTTCGTCCACAGCCGCTGCGTGCCCCACACGGCCATCGGGATCAGCGGGACGCCGGCCTCCTGGGCCATGCGCGCGGCACCCGACTTGAAGCTCTTCAGCGTGAACGACTGCGAGATGGTGGCCTCGGGGAAGACCCCGACGATCTCACCGGAACGCAGCGACTCCAGCGCGTGCGCGTACGCCGTCTCGCCCTGCGTGCGGTCCACCGGGATGTGCTTCATGTTGCGCATCAGCGGCCCGGAGACCTTGTGCCGGAACACCGACTCCTTCGCCATGAAGCGGACCAGACGCTTCTGCGGCAGGGCGGCGAGACCGTCGAAGATGAAGTCGAGATAGCTGATGTGATTGCTCACCAGCACCGCACCGCCCGAGCGCGGGATGTTCTCCGATCCCTTGCAGTCGATCTTCAGGTCCCAGGCCTTGAACAAGGTGCGGGCGAGACCGATGGCGGGACGGTAGGCAAGCTCAGCCATGGACGGGTTGGACCCTTCTCTCTGCTCTGCCTGGGAAGGGGCTCCCGGCGGGAAGTTACGCAGCCGTAGGTTTACGGCATTGCGCAGATCGTGCCCCAAGAACGGACGAGTGACCAGTCCTGGTGCCCGGCAAGGGCGAGATCCTCGTCACGTCACCCCTTGATCCACCTCGGAGTTTTAAGCCGTCTTTACTTCGCGCGTACCGCCATCCGCCGAACCAGCAGGTACATCTCGCACCCGAGGCAGTACCCGAACGCCGAGTTGAGAAACGCCGCCGCGAGCGCCGCCCCGGTCGCCGCGAGCCCCAGCCACTCCGGGCCCACCGCGTAACCGACCAGGCCCAACAGCGCGAACGCCAGCCCGACCGCCTGCGCGAACCGCGGCGGCTCGGGCGCCTCGAACTCCGTCGGCGGCCCGATCCGGGGACGCACGGCCTTGCGGAACAGCCAGCCGTACGGCGAGCGCCCCACGCCCCCCGCCGCCCCCAGCGCGAACGCCAGCGTCTGCCAGGCCAGCAGCCATGCGCTGCCGGTGATCAGCACGACCGCCAGTACGACGGTCGTCACGGCCGCTCCGAAACGCGGCCCTCTCGCATCGATGTCCATGAAGCAAGCATTCCGCATGCGGAACGTTCCATGGTCACGGGAATCTTTGCAGTCGCGTGAATGCTGAAGCCGAAGATGACCGGACTTGTGGTGTGCGTGGTGGTGCTCGTGGCGGCGAGCGCCTATGGACTGCTGCAGCGGCGGCGGAGCGGGAGAGTCAGAGTGCGCGGGCGGGACGGCGGAAAGCGGCTGGGCGCGGCCGAGTTGGGCGAGGACCTCGGCGAACGGGCCACGCTCGTGCAGTTCTCCAGCGCCTTCTGCGCACCCTGCAGGGCGACCCGTAGGATCCTGAGCGAGGTCGCCGAGCTGGTCCCGGGCGTGACCCATGTCGAGATCGACGCCGAGGATCACCTGGGTCTCGTACGCGAACTCGACATCCTCAAGACGCCGACCGTGCTCGTCCTCGACGCCGACGGACGCGTCGTGCGGCGCGCCACCGGGCAGCCGCGCAAGGCCGACGTGATCGCCGCGCTCGGCGAGGCGGTCGCAACCCCCTGACTGCGAGGCCGGAGGCCGCCGATGACGCATCTCCCATATGCCGGTACGCGCTTGACTGCGCGCACCACCTATCGTCAGCCTGGCGGTGTGCCCCCGGAACTCCTTCTCTTCGAGCGCGTCCATGTAGATCTGGCCCGCTGCGCGAGCGCGCGCTGTCCCGGCTGTTGAGCAGCCCAGGACCCGCACGCCGCCTCTCGCCGAAGGACAACTCCGTGACGGCCACGCCCGATCTCAGCACCCCTCGACTCGCCTCCCCCGACCTGCTCCGCTCGGTCTTCCGCCGGCACGCGGCCGGAGTCGCCGTGATCACCGCCCAGGATGTCGAAGGCCCGGTGGGCTTCACCGCCACCTCGCTCACCTCGGTCTCCGCCGAGCCCCCGCTGGTCTCCTTCGGCATCGGCACCGGCGCCTCAAGCTGGCCGGCGATCGCCGAGACCGACCACGTCGGCGTCCACATACTCGGGGAGCACCAGCAGGAGCTGGCCGCCACCTTCGCCCGCAGCGGTGCCGACCGCTTCGGCGCGCCCACGCGTTGGCGGGAGGGCCCCGAAGGCGTCCCCGTGCTCGAGGACGTCCTCGCCTGGCTCGTCTGCCGGGTCGTCGCCCGCGTGCCCGCCGGGGACCACCGGGTCGTGCTGGCCGAGGTGGTCCTCGGAGACCCCGCCGGTGCCGGCCGTCCACTCCTGTACCACCAGGGGCGCTTCAACCGGCTGCGGGAATGATCCTTCGGTCCGTACGGCCCACCTCGCCTGCGGGAGCGTCGAGTTCCGATTACGCTGCGTTGCAAAGGTCACAGTTCAAAGCGCTTGCTTAGAGGGAACGACCTGCGGGAGCGTAGATGTGCGTACTGGCGAGTAATATCTCGCTCGGAGCGCGGGTCGCCCCCACCGGGAACGGCCGCTTCAGGCGCCTATGCTGCCCGTAAGCAGGCAGCCCAGAAAAGACGATGCAGTAGGAGAGCCGGCGTGAGCTTGAGGATCGTTGTCACTGTGAAGTACGTGCCCGACGCCACTGGCGACCGGCACTTCGCCGATGACCTGACCGTCGACCGTGACGACGTGGACGGCCTGCTGTCGGAGCTCGACGAGTACGCGGTCGAGCAGGCCCTGCAGATCGCCGACGAGGCGGACGACGCGGAGATCACCGTGCTGACCGTCGGCCCCGAGGATGCCAAGGACGCGCTGCGCAAGGCCCTGTCCATGGGCGCCGACAAGGCCATCCACGTCGAGGACGACGACCTGCACGGTACCGACGCCATCGGTACGTCGCTGGTGCTGGCCAAAGCCATCGAGAAGGCCGGCTACGACCTGGTGATCTCCGGCATGGCGTCCACCGACGGCACCATGGGTGTGGTCCCCGCCCTGCTCGCGGAGCGCTTGGGCGTCCCGCAGGTCACGCTGCTGTCCGAGGTCTCCGTCGAGGACGGCGTCGTCAAGGGCCGCCGCGACGGCGACTCCGCCTCCGAGCAGCTGGAGGCCTCGCTGCCGGCGGTCGTGTCGGTCACCGACCAGTCGGGCGAGGCCCGTTACCCGTCCTTCAAGGGCATCATGGCCGCCAAGAAGAAGCCGGTTCAGTCCTGGGACCTGGAGGACCTGGAGATCGAGGCGGACGAGGTCGGTCTCGAGGGTGCCTGGACCAAGGTCGACTCCGCGACCGAGCGCCCGGCGCGCACCGCCGGCACGATCGTCAAGGACGAGGGCGAGGGCGGCAAGCAGCTCGCTGAGTTCCTCGCGGGCCAGAAGTTCATCTAGGCCCACCCCCCTTTACCGCCCCTCAGACTTCGCAATCCGCAGGAGAGCAATCCCATGGCTGAAGTTCTCGTCTACGTCGATCACGTGGACGGTGCCGTCCGCAAGCCCACCCTGGAGCTGCTGACGCTGGCCCGCCGCATCGGCGAGCCCGTCGCCGTCGCCCTCGGCTCCGGCGCCGAGAACACCGCCGCCGCGCTCGCCGAGCACGGCGCGGCCCGGGTCCTCACGCACGAGGCCGCCGAGTACGCCGACTACCTGGTCGTGCCGAAGGTCGACGCGCTGCAGGCCGCGTACGAGGCCGTCTCCCCGGCCGCCGTCCTTGTCCCCTCCTCCGCGGAGGGCAAGGAGATCGCCGCCCGCCTCGCGGTCCGGATCGGCTCGGGCATCATCACCGACGCCGTCGACCTGGAGGCCGGCGACGAGGGTCCGGTGGCCACGCAGTCCGCGTTCGCCGCCTCCTTCACCACCAAGTCCCGTATCTCCAAGGGCACCCCGGTCATCACGGTCAAGCCCAACAGCGCGGCCGTGGAGGCCGCCCCGGCCGCCGGTACGGTCGAGGCGCTGTCCGTCACGTTCTCGGACAAGGCGACCGGCACCAAGGTCACCGGCCGCACCCCGCGCGAGTCGACCGGCCGCCCGGAGCTGACCGAGGCCGCGATCGTGGTCTCCGGCGGCCGCGGCGTCAACGGCGCCGAGAACTTCTCGATCATCGAGGCGCTCGCCGACTCCCTCGGCGCGGCCGTCGGCGCCTCGCGTGCCGCGGTGGACGCCGGCTGGTACCCGCACACCAACCAGGTCGGCCAGACCGGCAAGTCCGTCTCCCCGCAGCTGTACATCGCCTCCGGCATCTCCGGCGCGATCCAGCACCGGGCCGGCATGCAGACCTCGAAGACGATCGTCGCGATCAACAAGGACGCCGAGGCCCCGATCTTCGACCTCGTCGACTACGGCGTGGTCGGCGACCTCTTCGAGGTCGTCCCGCAGCTCACCGAGGAGATCAAGACCCGCAAGGGCTGAGCGACTTCGCAGGCACCTCGTTCGCAGGTACCTCGTGGGTATCTCGCAGGCACGAGGCCCCGGTGACCGTGACGGTCACCGGGGCCTCGCCTCATGCCAGGGTCAGCGACGCCTGGACGGGCAGATGGTCGCTCGGGAACTGTCCGTCAAGGGAGAAGGTGTTGATCGACGCCCGGTGCGCGGTCACGCCGGGCGTGGCGAGGATCCAGTCGATGCGGTCGCCGTCCGGGGTCAGGGGCCGGTAGCCGTGGAACGTCGCGTACAGCTTGCTCCGCTCGGCCGCCGTGTCCCAGGTGTCGACGAGTCCGGCGCCCAGCATCGTGTCGTAGACCGGGTTCTTGTGGGCGGCGACGTTGAAGTCGCCGGTCGCCACGAGCGGCAGGGAACGGTCGAGGCCGGCGATCCGTTGGGCGATCAGGGTCGCGGCACGCGCGCGTGCGTTCTGGCTCGCGTTGTCCAGGTGGGTGTTGAGGAAGTAGAACTGCCGCTCCGCGTCGCCCAGATCACGGAAGCGCACCCAGGTCACCATGCGTATGGAGCCGCCGCCCCAGGTGTTCGAGCCGATCACGTTCGGGGTGTCGGAGAGCCAGAAGTGGTCGTACTCGACCGGGGCGAGTCTGCGGGTGTCGTAGAAGACCGTCATGAACTCTTCGCGGCTGCCGCCCGCACGGCCCGTGCCGATCCAGTCGTAGTGCCGTCCGAGGTCGGTCTTGATGTCGCGGACCTGCTGGTAGAGGCCTTCCTGGGTGCCGATGACGTGGAGCCGCTCCTGGCGCAGCAGTTCGCGCATCACGGGACGGCGGGCGGCCCAGCTGTTGGGTTCGGCGGTGCTCGCGAAGCGCAGATTGAAGGACATGACCTCCAGATGGCCGCGGCGGTCCGCCGCCGAGGCGGGCGACCTGGAGAGTGCTGTACTGGACACGGGAAGGGCGACCGCGGCGGCGAGTGCGGTCTTCAGTCCCAGACGGCGCGTGACTCGACTGCGATGGGGCACGGGATGCTCCTTCTGAGGCGGATGCCGGACGAGTCGTGCGCATCGCAGTGTCGAATCTGGGCGTGAACATGTCGAGATCTCCGGGTGGATCCCGGAGGAAGTCGTGGGGGTGACGGGGAACGTATCCCGAGGTGGTGCGCGGAGGGAAGGGGTGTTGACCGGCGGGAAGATCCGCGGATAACTTCGCTATACGGATTGTTGATTCCGTGAAGCGGAAAACAGGAGGGCATGGAATGGGTCAGGGCCAGCAGGAGAAGGTGGCGACAAGCCTCGCGGGCGCCGTCAGCGAGGAGATCAGCGCCTCCCTCGCCCCGGTCGACGCCGAACTCGAGCGCCGCTACCCCGGAGACCCCGGCACCCGCCAGCCCGTCCACACCGTGTACGTCCCCGGTGACGTCTTCGCCGCCGACACCCTCCGCTCCTGGGGCGACCAGGCCCTCGCCGCCCTCGACGAGCACGCGCCCGACGCCGCCTCCTTCGCCGCCGTGCTCGGCCTCCCGGACGACCTCGCCGAGCCCGTGTACGACCGCGTACGCGCCAAGCTGGAGCGCGAGCCCATCGAGGACCTGCGCGTCGACTTCGAGGACGGCTACGGGCCGCGCTCCGACGCCGAGGAGGACGCGGCGGCCGCCCGCGCGGCACGGCTGATCTCGGAGGCGTACAAGAGCGGCACGGCGGCCCCGTACATGGGCATCCGGATGAAGTGCATGGAGGCGCCGGTCCGCGACCGGGGCATCCGCACGCTCGACATTTTCCTCAGCGGGCTGATGGAGGCCGGCGGGCTGCCCGACGGGCTGGTGCTGACGCTGCCGAAGGTGACGTATCCGGAGCAGGTCACCGCGATGGTGCGGCTGCTCGAGGAGTTCGAGAAGGCACGCGGTCTCGAGCAGGGCCGGATCGGGTTCGAGATCCAGATCGAGACCAGCCAGTCCATCCTCGCCACGGACGGCACCGCGACCGTCGCCCGCATGATCCAGGCCGCCGAGGGCCGCGCCACCGGCCTGCACTACGGGACCTTCGACTACAGCGCCTGCCTGGGCGTCTCCGCCGCCTACCAGGCCAGCGACCACCCGGCCGCCGACCACGCCAAGGCGATCATGCAGGTCGCGGCCGCGGGCACGGGAGTACGCGTCTCGGACGGCTCCACCAACGTCCTGCCGGTCGGCCCGACACCGAAGGTCCACGACGCCTGGCGGCTGCACTACGGCCTCACCCGCCGCGCCCTCGCCCGTGCCTACTACCAGGGCTGGGACATGCACCCGGGCCACATCCCGACGCGGTACGCGGCCGTGTTCGCGTTCTACCGCGAGGGCTTCACGCAGGCCGCGGCCCGCCTGGCCGCCTACGCCAACCGCGCGGGCGGCGACGTGATGGACGAACCCGCCACCGCCAAGGCCCTCAGCGGCTACCTGCTGCGCGGCCTGGACTGCGGCGCCCTCGACATCGCGGAGGTCTCACGGGCGTCGGGCCTGACGCGCGCGGACCTGGAGGACTTCGCGACACCGAGGCGGGCCGACCTGACGAACTCGGCCAGGTAGAGCGCGCCCCTTAAGGGGCGCGGGGAACTGCGCGATCAGCCACGACCGGCCCGCAGCTTTGCGACGACCCGTGGCGCCCCTCGCGTAGCGGCCGTGTCACAGCGACCGCTCCTGGGCACCGGCTGTCACTCCTGCCCCGTAGTGTGGACGCCACTCAGTGGTGTGACACAGGAACGGGGCAGCGGTGTCTTCGGGGGAGAACGAACGGCCGGGGGAGAAGGAACAGCCAGACGGAATCGGGCGGCTCCTAGCGGGCCGCTACCGAGTCGTGGCCCAACTCGGCCGCGGCGGCATGGGCGTCGTCTGGAGAGCCCTCGACGAAGTCCTGGGCCGTGAGGTCGCGGTCAAGGAGCTGCGGACGTTCACGGACGCGGCCGCGCCCGAACTGGCCGACCTGGGGCTGCGCATGCAGCGCGAGGCGCGCGCCGCGGCGCGGGTGCGCCACCCCGGAGTCGTCGCCGTGCACGACGTGGCCGAGGTCGACGGCCGCCCGCTGATCGTGATGGAGCTGGTGGACGGGCCGTCCCTGGACGACGTCCTGCGTGAGCGCGGGACCCTCGACGCGCGCGAGGCGGCCGGGATCGGGGCGAAGGTCATGGACGCGCTGTCCGCGGCCCATCGCGCCGGAGTGCTGCACCGTGACGTGAAGCCCGGCAACATCCTGCTGGACCGCTCCGGCCGGGTCGTCCTCACCGACTTCGGCATCGCCACGATGGACGACCCCGGCGACGGCTCCACCACCCGTCTCACGCGCAGCGGCGAACTGGTCGGCTCCCTGGACTATTTGGCGCCCGAGCGAGCCCAGGGCCACGACCCGGGTCCGGCCTCCGACGTCTGGGCGCTGGGCGCCACGCTGTACGCGGCCGTGGAGGGGGCCTCGCCGTTCCGCCGTACGTCGACGTGGTCCACGCTCACCGCGATCGTCGTCGAACCCCTTCCGGAACCGCAGCGCGCCGGACAGCTCGGCCCTGTCCTGCAGCAACTGATGCACAAACAGCCGGAGTCCCGCCCGGACGCCGACGAGGCACGCGAGCTGCTGGAGACGGTGGCGTCCGGGTCCGACGCGGACTCGGCGACGACGGGGCTGCGGGCGCCCGCGCCCCGCCCGCGCGAGGCGACCGAACGGAGTGTGGCGTCGGTGCCGCCCGGTTTCGGGCCGCCGGGATCGGGTGCGGCGGGCTTCGAGCCGTCGGGAGCGAACGGGACGGAGGCCGGGCCTTCGGGCGGATCCGGCGCCGGGGCGCCGACGGCGGGCACACCCGTCTTCGGCGCCCCGGACCCGGGCGCCCCGGCGACGGGTCTCTCCGCGTCACCGTCGACGCCCGGGCCCGGCTTCGGGCCGCCGGAGACGGGCGGGGCACGAGCTGGGTCCCCGGCTGCGGCCGGGACGGGAACCGCCGCTTCGGGCGCGGGCGGATCCGGGCCCGGAAATCCGGAGGCAGGTCCGTCGGCGTTCCGGGCCGCGGAAGCTGCGGAAGCGGGCGGGCACGGCACTCCGGCGGGCGGTTTCTCAGCGCCGCCACCAGGGGCGGGGCCCGGCTTCGGGCCGCCTGGACCGATGGCTCGGACCGCCGACGCGCCCGCTCCCGGGCGTCGTAGGGGCCGCGCCCTCCTCGCCGCCGCGGCTGTCACCGTCGTGCTGGCCGCGACCGGCGTCACCGTCGCCCTGCTGAACGGCTCCGACGAGCCCGACACCTCCGCTCGGCCCTCGGCCACCAGGGGCGCCGGCGAGTCCCCGTCCGAGGGTGCCAGCCGCGGATCGGTCGACTTGTCGGACGACGTCAAGCCCACGGAGAAGGACGACAAGGAGTCCGCCGCCCCCAGCGAGAAGGGCGAGCAGCCGGAACGCACCGAGGACGCCAAGCCGACGGACGAGGCGCCCGCCCCCTCGCCCAAGCCCACCAACGGCGGCACCACGGGCGGCAGTTCAGGTGGCGGCGGCACGTCCGGCGGAGGCGGGGACCCCAGCCCCGCCCCGGTCTGCCACTCCATCGGCGGCGGCAAGTACAACTGCGAGGTCTGGAAGACCGCCACGTCCTACACCGCGGCCGGCGCCGAGGCCGGCACCCTCAACGCGGGCACCAACTACTTCTACTGCCAGCAGAACCTGGGCCGCCGCGAGACCTACGGCCAGTGGACGAACGTCTGGTGGGCGAAGACCGACGACGACAGCGGCAACACGAACGTCTTCGTCAGCGACGTCTACATCAAGGGCGGCGACAACGACGCCCCGGTGCCGGGACTGCCGGTCTGCTGACCGCGTACGTACTTCTCAAGCCCGGAAGCCGTCGTCCACCCCTCCTCGGCGAACAGCCGCGTCCCCGCCGCGCAGAGCCGCAGATCGCCGCGCGCCCGGGAGCAGAACTCCTCGGGCGTGGAGCCGAACAGCTTCCTCAACCGCGGTGACCCGGCGAGCAGTTCGGTGAGCAGCGGCCGCTCACCGGGGTGCCTGAGCGGGGTTCCCCCACCGTCGTGGAGGACCCCGCGCCGGCTGACGTAGAGGTGGGCGCCGTCAAGAACCGCTCCCGACTCCAGCTCGATCCGGAAGTCGGCCGCGGGCAGCAGGACGCGGTCGTACGCACCGGCCGGCGCCGTGACTCCCTCGCTCGCGTCGACCGCCGCGAGCTGCGCCGGATCCAGCCAGGTCAGGAACAACTCCCGGGTGTGCCCCGCGGCGCGAAAGGGCGACGCGGACACGTACCCCATCCCGCTGACATGCGCGGAGACACCGACCTCCAGCCCTGTGACCTTCGCCTTCACCAGAGGAATCGGCGACGACAGTTCGTACTCCCGCATCTTGTGCCGGAGTTGCGCGGGGCAGGCGTTGGAGCCGACCGCGAGGACGGGGACGCGGTCCGGGAACGTGAGGCAGGTGAGGGGCAGCAGCCGGTCCCCGTCCAGGAGTCCCGACTCCTCGGGCCAGACGCCCGGATAGCTCAGCGGGTGGTCGCGCGGCGCTTCGGCGAGGCCGAGGGCTTCCAGCGTGTGGTCGGCATGGTGGTCCGGGATCGCCATGTGTCAGTCCGCGGGCGGCAGTTCGCCCGAGCCGCGGGTGATCAGACGCGTCGGGAGTTCGATGCGCTCCGGAAGGACGAGCGTGCCGTCGAGCTGGCGGAAGAGGCGCTCGGCGGCGGTACGGCCGAGCTGCGCGGCGTCCTGGGCGACGACGGTGACCCCGGGCTGGAGGAGGTCGGCGAGCTCGATGTCGTCGAAGCCGACGAGGGCGACGGAACGGGAGTGCTCGGCGAGGACGCGGACGACCGTGACCGTCACGCGGTTGTTGCCCGCGAAGATCGCGGTGACGGGGGAGGGGCCGGCGAGCATGTCCTCGGCTGCCTTGCGGACCCGCTGCGGGTCGGTGACGCCCAGGGACATCCAGGTGTCCTCGACCGGAATGCCGGCGTCCGCCATGGCGGCGCGATAGCCGCGCAGACGCTCGGCGGCGGTGTGGATGCGGGGCATGTCGCCGATGAACCCGATCCGCCGGTGACCGTGCGCGATGAGATGGGCGACGCCGTCGCGCGCACCGCCGAAGCTGTCGGAGAGCACGACGTCCGCGTCGATCTGTCCGGCCGGGCGGTCCACGAAGACCGTGGCGACGCCCGCCTTTATCTCGGGCTCCAGATAGCGGTGGTCGTCACCGGCCGGGATGACGACGAGCCCGTCCACGCGGCGCGCGCACAGCGCGAGGACCAGCTCCTGTTCCCGGTCCGGATCCTCCGCGCTGGAGCCGTTGATCAACAGGGCGCCATGGGCGCGGGCCACCTCCTCGACCGCCCGGCTGAGCGGGCCGTAGAAGGGGTCCGCGAGATCCTCCAGGACCAGGCCGATGCTCGCCGTGCGCCCCTTGCGGAGCACCCGCGCGCTGTCGTTGCGCCGAAAGCCCAGCGCGTCGATCGCCTCCTGCACCCGGCGCTCGGTGTCCGGCGTGACGCCCGGCTCGCCGTTGACTACACGCGATACCGTCTTCAGGCCGACCCCGGCACGCGCCGCGACGTCCTTCATCGTCGGACGGTTGCCGTAGCGGTTCTCGGTTCGGCGGGCGGTCTCGGCCACGATGCGCTTTCCTGTCCTGTAGTCCATGGGGGCTGTGTCAGTCCTGAGGGTGTTCGGTAGGTAGCCAGATCGGGATGTGGCGTCGAGCATAGAGCCTGGACAACGTTGTCAGCTGCGGGAGAGACTGTCCATCGCATTCTCCGGCCTGCCGTCCTTCGTCTCTGGGGCCTGTCCGGCGGATGGGCGTGCCGGACCCCGCGTCTGCGGCATGATCCGCCGGACAGGCCCCAGACCGGCCTGCCCTTTCTCATGGTCCAAACGGGAGAACTGACACTGATGCACACCGACCTCGTGGCCGCGCTCGACATCGGCGGCACCAAGATCGCCGGGGCGCTGGTGGACGGCCACGGCCGGATCCTGCTGCGCGCCCAGCGACCCACGCCCGCGCAGGAGGACGGCGACACCATCATGCGTGCCGTCGAGGGCGTGCTCGGCGAGCTGACCGTCTCGCCGCTGTGGAGCCGCGCCACGGCCATGGGCATCGGCAGCGCGGGTCCGGTGGACGCCTCGGCGGGCACCGTGAGCCCCGTGAACGTTCCCGGCTGGCGCGACTACCCGCTGGTCGAGCGGGTCCGTGCCGCGACCGGCGGGCTGCCCGTCGAGCTGATCGGCGACGGGGTGGCGATCGCCGCGGCCGAGCACTGGCAGGGCGCGGCCCGCGGCCACGACAACGCGCTGTGCATGGTCGTCTCGACGGGCGTCGGCGGCGGCCTGATCCTGGGCGGACAGCTGCATCCCGGGCCCACGGGCAACGCCGGGCACATCGGTCACATCAGTGTGGACATCGACGGCGACCCCTGCCCGTGCGGGTCCCGCGGCTGCGTCGAGCGCATCGCGAGCGGCCCGAACATCGCCCGTCGCGCCATCGAGGGCGGCTGGCAGCCCGGCTCCGACGGCGACACGTCCGCCGCGGCGGTGGCCGCCGCCGCCCGCGCCGGCGACTCCGTCGCGCTGGCCTCCTTCGAGCGCGCCGCCCAGGCCCTGGCGGCCGGTATCGCGGCGACCGCGACCCTCGTGGAGATCGACATCGCGGTGATCGGCGGGGGAGTGGGCAAGGCGGGCGACATCCTGTTCACACCCCTGCGCGCCGCCCTGCGCGACTACGCGACCCTGTCGTTCGTCCAGCGCCTCAGCGTGACGCCCGCGCAGATGGGCACGGACGCGGGGTTGGTGGGTGCGGCGGCGGCCGCGCTCAGCCGGAAGCCGAGTGCCACCACGGCGGGCGTAAGCGGCTGAGCCGCTTACGCCCGCCGGGTCTCCAGACGGGTCGGTCCCGCGCGTTGTGATGTGCGGGTCGGTGGGGGCTGGTCGCGCCCGCGCGGCGGAGCCGCATATGTCACGGCCCCGCGCCCCTAAAAGCTCCGGCAACTGTTCGTCCGGCCCCTACGGGTCCGCAGTCGTCAGCAGGTCAGCCGCGCGTCCCCCCAGTCCCCGTGGTCCGACGTGATGCCGTCGCCGCCGTCCGTGGTGACGAGGCGTACCACCTGTGCGCCGGTCACGTCGGCTGAAAGGGCTTGTGCGGCCTGGGCGTTGGTGAGGACGCCGGTCGAGGCGGCCTTCGTGCCGTCGGCCCAGATCTCGAAGGCGACGGAGCCTTCGCTGCCTTCCTCGTCGTCGACGCCGACCTGCGCGGTGACGGTCTCGCAGGCCTTGCCCGTGTAGTACTCGATGCTGCTCTCCGCGTGTACGCCGAGCCCCTTGGCGTAGACGACATCGTTGATCGTCAAGGGGTTGCCGTCACCCGCCGCGCTCTCGCCATTGCTGGTGTTGCGCTCAACGGGCCCCCAGCCGTTGGTCGTTGACAGCCAGGGCAGGTCACCGAGATACGAGGTGCCCGAGGGCGGCGCCACCACTACGGAAGCCGTCAGCGGCAGCACGCTCTCGGCCCGCGTCCCGCTCGGCGAGCGATAACTCGCCTTCAGCGTCAGCTCGTAGGACCCCGGGGGCGTGCCGGCGGGCGCGGTCACCGTCCACTTCGTGCGCAGCGCCCTGCCCGTCGGCAGGACACCCGCCGTGGTCGGCGAGTTCGCCTTCACGGTCCAGTCCGCGGGTCCGCCCAGGGAGGCGGAGACGCGCTTGGCGGGCGTACGGCCCAGGTCGGTGACCGATGTCGTCAGCGCGGCCGCTTTGCCCGCCTCGATCAACGTGCTGCCCTCCAGGCCGAGTTCGACGGCGGGCGGGTTCTTGGCCCACTTGTCGTCGGCCGAGACGCGGAGGAGGACCGTGCCGCGGGCGGGGACGGTCGCGGAGATCGTGCCCGCCGTGTTGTAGCTCTTGTGCTGCCACAGGTCGCGCAGCGTGTACGCGTCCGCCTCCGGCAGTCCGACGGCGCCGGCGGTCGTGGCGATGCGCTGGGCGCTGCCGGTCTCGTTGAACAGGGCCACCGCGCGGCTGCCGTCCTTCATCTCCTTGGCGACGACCCAGCGTCCGCCCTCGGAGGAGACCACGGCGCCCTGCTTGCCCAGCGGGTCCTGGTCGACGGCGATGACCTCCCTGTTGCCGAGGATGTCGAAGGTCTCCTCGGACACCGACCGCAGATCGGAGCCGATGAGCAGTGGCGCGGCCATGATCGACCACATCGAGAAGTGCGTGCGGTACTCGTTGTCCGTCATGCCGCCGTTGCCGACCTCCAGCATGTCGGGGTCGTTCCACTGCCCAGGGCCGGCGTACTGCGCGAGCGGCAGGTTCTGCTTCATGATCGACAGCATCGAGCCCCAGTTGTCGCTGATGTCGCCGGTCGTGCGCCACAGATGGCCGACGTCCGCCGCCCACTCCCAGGGCTTGTTCTCGCCCCACTCGCAGATGCTGTAGACGATGGGCCGGCCCGTCGCCTTGAGCGCGTCACGCATCGTCGTGTAACGCAGCTTGGCGTCCATGCCCTGGTTGTTGCAGTTGTCGTACTTCAGGTAGTCGACGCCCCAGTCCGCGAACTGCTGGGCGTCGCTGTACTCGTGACCCAGCGCGCCCGGGAAACCGGCGCTGTTGCACGTCTTCGTGCCCGCGCTGGTGTAGATGCCGAGCTTGAGTCCCCTGGCGTGGACGTAGTCCGCGACGGCCTTGATCCCGCCCGGGAACCGGACCGGATCCGGTACGAGTTTGCCGTTCGCGTCGCGGGCCGGCAGGGCCCAGCAGTCGTCGAGGTTGACGTACTGATACCCGGCGTCCTTGAGCCCCTTCTCGACGAAGATGTCCGCGATCCCCTTGACCATCTCCTCGTTGAACTCCGCACGGCAGTGTGTGGAGTTCCAGTTGTTGAAGCCCATGGGCGGGGTGAGGGCGAGGCCGTCGTCCAAGGCAGGTGCGGCCGGTGCGGCAGGCGCCTGGGCCGTCGCTTCGGCGTGGGCGGCCGGGGCGGGCCCGGTGAGTCCCAGGGTGCCGAGCAGCCCTGCGGTCAGCGCTCCGACCACTCTTCGGCGAGTTGTGCGGGTGAGAAGGTGACGCATCGTTACGTTCCTCCGTACTCGCGAAAGGTTGGATGTCTACATGTCCGCGTCATCCGTGCGCGTTTACGGTAGGACCTGTCGCACTGTGGTGGAAGAGAAGTGGTAACGGTTGTTCGATATCCCGTCAGAACCCTTGACGATGCTCCTACTAGGGAGTGAGATCCAAGCCTCGCGTTCGGTTGTGTTGAGTCGCACCCCTGGGAGGGGGACATGGCACAGTCATCGTTCAAGGGGCTTGTGGTGCCCGGAAGCGCGACAGGACATCGGATGTCCCGGCGAAATCTCTTGCGTGGCGCGGCCGTCGGGGTCGGCGCGGTCACGCTTCCCGCCCTGCTGTCGGCGTGCGGCGAGGGGCCGGGTGGCAACAAGGACGAAGTCACCGTGGGGTCCAACGCCTCGGATCCCGTCCCCAAGAAGGCCTACGCCGCGGCCTTCACGGCGTACGAGAAGGAATCCGGGAAGACCGTCAAGGTCAACACCAAGGATCACAACGACTTCCAGGAGAACATCAACCGCTATCTCCAGGGCACGCCCGACGACCTGTTCATGTGGTTCGCCGGATACCGCATGCAGTACTTCGCGGAAAAGGGCCTCCTGATCGAGATCAGCGACATCTGGACGGACTTCACCGGTTTCTCGGACGCGCTCAAGGACCAGTCCACGCACGAGGGCAAGCAGTACTTCGTGCCGTACTACTACTATCCGTGGGCCGTCTTCCACCGGAAGAGCCTCTTCGAGAAGCAGGGCTACGAACAGGCCAGGACCTGGGACGAGTTCATCGCGCTCGCCAAGCAGATGCACGGGGACGGGATACCGGTCGCGTTCTCCGACAAGGACGGCTGGCCCGCGATGGGCACTTTCGACTACATCAACCTGCGCGCCAACGGATACGAATTCCACAAGGCGCTGATGGCGGGCGAGGAGTCGTGGACCGACCCCAAGGTCAAGAACGTCTTCGACCTGTGGCGCGAACTCATGCCGTACTACCAGAAGGGCGCCCTCGGCCGCACCTGGGAGGAGGCCGGACAGAGCCTGCAGAAGCGAGAGACCGGCATGGCGGTCTTCGGAATGCCGCACCCGGGCCAGCAGTTCCCGCCGGACGAACGTGACGACATCGACTTCTTCGCCTTCCCGGAGATCGATCCGCAGTACGGCCAGGACGCGGTCGAAGCGCCGATCGACGGATTCCTCATCGCGAAGAAGTCCAAGAACGTGGAGGGCGCCAAGGAGCTCATGAAGTTCCTCGCCACGCCCGAGGCCGAGGAGCTCTACCTCAAGGGCGACCCCAACAACGTGGCGGTCAACGAGAACGCCGACACGTCCACGTACAGCGCCCTGCAGAAGAAATCGGTCGAGCTGGTCTCGAATGCCAAGCAGATCTCGCAGTTCCTCGACCGGGACACCCGGCCCGACTTCGCCTCGACCGTGATGATCAAGGCCATCCAGGACTTCATCGGAAATCCGAAGGACGTCGACGGGCTCTGCAACAGCATCGAACGGCAGAAGAAGACCATCTTCTCGCAGCCCGTCGGCTGATCACTGGGGGATTCGTTCCGTGGCGCTCACCTTCCCACGGCGCGCCGGACGGCGACGGCTGCGGCGGTTCACCCGCCGTGACGTCGTCGTCCTCGGCGTGCTCCTCGGCATACCGATCCTGCTGGACATCGTCATCATCTGGGGGCCGACCCTCGCCTCCATCGGCCTCTCCTTCACCGCCTGGGACGGCATCGGCGACATCCACTGGGTCGGCGGCGACAACTACAAGAACCTCGTCGACAACTACCCGGCGTTCTGGCCCGCCGTCCGCCACAACGTCCTGTGGCTGCTCTTCCTCGGCCTGATCGCCACCCCGTTCGGCCTGTTCCTGGCCGTCCTCATCGACCGCGGCGTGCGCTTCAGCCGCTTCTACCAGTCCACGCTCTACATGCCCGTGGTGCTCTCGCTCGCCGTCGTCGGCTTCATCGCCCAACTAGTCCTCGGCACCGACCAGGGCGCGATCAACACCATCCTCGCCAACCGCGACGACCCCATCGACTGGCTCGGCGACTCCAGCATCAACCTCTGGATGATCATGATCGCCGCGAGCTGGCGGCACGTCGGCTACGTCATGATCCTCTACCTGGCCGGACTCAAGTCCGTCGACCCGGAGCTGAAGGAAGCGGCGGCCATCGACGGCGCCAACGCCCGCCAGACCTTCTTCCGCGTCGTCTTCCCGACCCTGCGCCCGGTCAACGTCATCGTCGGCGTGATCACCGTCATCGAGGCGCTCCGGGCCTTCGACATCGTCTACGCGGTCAACAAGGGCCGCAACGGCCTGGAACTGCTCTCCGTCCTCATCACCGACAACATCATCGGGGAGGCCAGCCGCATCGGATTCGGCTCCGCCATCGCGGTCGTCCTGCTCACCGTCTCCCTGGGATTCATCGTGACGTTCCTGGTCCAAGAGCTGCGAGGTGCGCGCGACCGATGACCGCCGAGACCCGCACCGACGCACTCACGCGCCCGGCCGCCACCGCACCCGCCCGCGCGCCTCACAAGCCGCGCCGTGGCCGCTTCGGAGTGCACCTCTTCCTGACGGCCGTCTCGCTGGCCTTCCTCGCCCCGCTGCTGCTCGCCGTCTACGCCTCGCTCAGGCCGTACGAGGAGACGGCGCAGCACGGCTACTTCTCCTGGCCCAAGCGCCTGTCCCTTGACTACTACCGCGAGGCCTACACCGAGTCGGGCATGGGCAAGTACTTCATCAACACGTTGCTGATCGCCGTGCCCGGCGTGATCATCACGCTCTTCCTCGCCGCGTTCGTCGCCTTCGCCGTCTCCCGCCTGCGGATCCGCGGCGGCATCGTCCTGCTGATGTTCTTCACGGCCGGCAACCTGCTGCCCCAGCAGGTCATCGTCACCCCGCTGTACGTCCTGTTCAACCGGATCCCGCTGCCCTGGTGGATGTCCGACTCCCTGAAGATGTACGACTCCTACTGGGCCGTGATCATCGTCAACATCGCCTTCCAGCTGGGCTTCTGCGTCTTCGTGCTCGCCAACTTCATGCGGACCCTGCCGCAGGAGATCCTGGAGTCGGCGATCGTCGACGGGGCGGGCGTGTGGACCCAGTTCTGGCGCATCACGCTGCCGCTGTGCCGGCCCGCCCTGGCGGCCCTCGGGACCCTCGAATTCACGTGGATCTACAACGACTTCCTGTGGGCCCTGATCTTCATCTCCAACCCTGACAAGCTGCCCATCACCTCGTCCCTGAACAACCTGCGCGGCCAGTTCTTCACCGACTACAACCTCCTCGCCGCCGGCTCGGTCCTGGTCGCCCTGCCGACGATCCTGGTCTTCCTGCTCCTGCAACGGCACTTCATCGCGGGACTCACCCTCGGCTCGACGAAGGGCTGAGCAACACGTCCGGAAGGCCGACCGTGACCCATCGGCGGGTCGGCAGTTGAACCGGGCATGAAGAAGCGCAGCATGCTCGCCATCGCGTCCCTCGCCACCGGATTCGTGGTGGCGGCCGTCACCCCGTCTCACTCAGTAGACAGCGACGCCCTCGGCAACCTCGACGTACAGGACTCCCTCAGCGCGGTCGACACGGCGGTCAGCGACGGCAGTCCGGCCACGGACGACACGGACGACAGCCCCCGTGGACAGGAGCGCTGACCCGCCCCTCCAGGCCCACCCCGACCGTCGGCCCGGCCCGTTCTGGGCCGGGCCTCCGCATATGTCCGACCGGTCGAACGCGGCCTCATCAGGGCCTGGTTTCCGTGGCAGGGTGGAGCGGGCAAGCCTCAGGGGGCCAACAGCAGAGGGGGAACCGTGATCGTCTGGATCAACGGTGCGTTCGGTGCGGGGAAGACCACCACCGCACGGGAACTGATCGACCTGATCCCGAACAGCACACTCTTCGACCCCGAGCTCATCGGCGCCGGGCTGACACAGCTGCTGCCCGCCAAGCGTCTCGCCGAGGTCGGCGACTTCCGGGACCTGCCGATCTGGCGGCGGCTCGTGGTCGACACCGCGGCCGCGATGCTCGCCGAACTCGGGGGTGTTCTCGTGGTCCCCATGACGCTGCTGCGCCAGGACTACCGCGACGAGATCTTCGGCTCACTCGCCGCCCGCAGGATCGCCGTCCACCATGTGCTCCTCGCCCCGGCGGAAACGATCCTGCGCGAGCGAATAGCCGACCGGGAGGTCCCGCCGGACCTCCCCGACGGGCAGATACGGGTGCGCCAGTGGTCCTACGACCACATCGAGCCCTACCGCGCCGCCCTCGCCGGCTGGCTCACCGCGGACGCCCACCCCGTCGACACCAGCACCCTCACCCCGTACGAGACCGCCGTACACGTCGCCGACGCCGTAAGCAGCGGAGCCGTCCCCGTCTGCGACATCGTGCAGACCCCCGAACCCACCTCGGAGACCGTCGCCGCCGGGGTGCTCCTCTTCGACGAGCAGGACCGGGTGCTGCTCGTCGACCCGACGTACAAGGCCGGCTGGGAGTTCCCCGGCGGCGTCGTCGAATCCGGCGAGGCACCCGCACGCGCGGGCATGCGCGAGGTCGCCGAGGAGACCGGCATCCAACTCGACGCCATACCAAGCCTGTTGGTCGTCGACTGGGAGCCCCCCGCACCCCCCGGCTACGGCGGACTGCGCCTCCTCTTCGACGGCGGCCGGCTCAACAGCGCGGAGGCCCGGCGGATGCTGCTGCCGGGCCCCGAACTGCGTGACTGGCGTTTCGTCACCGAGGAGGAGGCCGCCGGCCTGCTGCCCCCCGTCCGCTACGAGCGACTGCGCTGGGCGCTGCGCGCGAAGGAGCGGGGAGCGGCCCTGTACCTGGAGGCCGGAGTCCCCAAGGGCTGAGGCCTCCGAAGGCCGTACGCCCGGCCTTCACCGTACGGAGGACACGTCCGCCGAACTCGCTCAGCTCGCCGCGTAGTTGCGCAGGAACAGTGCCTCCGCGACGGCCAGCCGCTCCAGTTCCTCGGGTGACACGCTCTCGTTCACTGCGTGGATCTGTGCCTCCGGCTCGCTCAGCCCGATCAGCAGGATCTCCGCCTGCGGGTAGAGGGAGGCGAGGGTGTTGCACAGCGGGATGGAGCCGCCCTGACCGGCGTACTGCATCTCCGCGCCGTCGTAGGCGATGCTCATCGCCTCGGCCATCGCCGCGTAGGCGGGGCTGGTGGTGTCGGCGCGGAACGCCTGGCCCTGGCCGATCTGCTCCGTCTGCACGCGCGCGCCCCACGGCGTGTGCGCCTCCAGGTGGGCCTGGAGCAGCTTGGTGGCCTCGGCCGCGTCCACGCCCGGCGGCACCCGCAGGCTGATCAGCGCACGGGCGCCCGCCTGCACGGACGGCGTGGCGCCGATCACCGGCGGGCAGTCGATGCCGAGCACGGTCACGGCAGGGCGCGCCCAGATGCGGTCGGCGACCGTGCCCGAGCCGATCAGCTCCACCTCGTCGAGCACCTTGGCGTCCTTGCGGAACTGCGCCTCGTCGTACTGCAGACCGTCCCACTGCTCGGCGCTCGTGAGCCCGTCCACCGTCGTCGAACCGTCCTCGGCGCGCAGCGAGTCCAGTACGCGGATCAGCGCGCCCAGCGCGTCGGGCGCCGCGCCGCCGAACTGACCGGAGTGCAGGTTGCCTTCGAGGGTGTCGACCCGGACGCGTACGAGGGTCATGCCGCGCAGCGCGGTGGTGACCGTCGGGACGCCGACCCGGAAGTTGCCGGCATCGCCGATGACGATGGTGTCGGCGGTGAGCAGCTGCGGGTGCTGCTCGGCGTACCGCTCCAGGCCGCCCGTGCCCTGCTCCTCCGAGCCCTCCGCGATCACCTTGACGCTGACGGGCACACCGCCGTTCGCCTTGAGCGCGCGCAGGGCGAGGAGGTGCATGATCAGGCCGCCCTTGCAGTCGGCGGACCCGCGCCCGTACCAGCGGCCGTTCCGCTCCGTCAGAACGAACGGCGGCGTCACCCAGCCGGCCGCGTCGAGCGGCGGCTGCACGTCGTAGTGCGCGTACAGGAGGACGGTCTTCGCGCCCTCGGGCCCGGGCAGGAAGCCGTACACCGACTGTGTGCCGTCAGGGGTGTCGAGCAGCGCGACGTCCTGGAACCCCTCGGCGCGCAACGCGTCGGCCACCCAGTTGGCGGCGCCCTCGCTCTCGCTCCTGGGGAACTGGTCGAAGTCCGCCACCGACTTGAAGGCCACCAGCTCGGTGAGCTCCGCCTTCGCCCTGGGCATCAGCGAGGCGACGGTCTCGGCGACCGGGTTCGACGACATGGGCACGCTCCTCGTGGGTGCGACGTTGTACGGATGGGTACGGGTGCGATGCGCGCGCGTACGGGTGTGCGCGGTGCATACGCTGCCGATCCTGCCACAGCGGTCTTCGCCGAACGCCGCCGTAGGATGCGTGGAGTAGGTGCGGCAGGCGGCTGGATCGGAGCAGCAGACCATCGTGAGCAGCGAGAACTCTTCGGACGACGCACAGCGGGTATGGGACGTCGTCGTGGTCGGTGCGGGGCCCGCGGGGGCCTCGGCCGCCTATGCGGCAGCGGTCGCGGGGCGCCGCGTCCTGGTGCTGGAGAAAGCGGAACTGCCCCGCTACAAGACGTGCGGCGGCGGCATCATCGGACCGACCCGTGACGCGCTGCCGCCCGGCTTCGAGTTGCCGCTCCAGGACCGGGTGCACGCGGTCACGTTCTCGCTCGACGGCAGGTTCACCCGGACCCGCCGCTCCAAGCAGATGCTCTTCGGGCTCATCAACCGGCCCGAGTTCGACCAGCAGCTCGTCGAGCACGCGCAGAAGGCGGGCGCCGAGCTGCGTACGGGCGTCACGGTCTCGCGGGTGGAGCAGCACGGCTCGGCCGTCCCGGACCGGCGCACGGTGGCCGTCGTCCTGCAGGACGGGGAGACGCTGCTGGCCAGGGCCGTGGTCGGCGCGGACGGCAGCGCGAGCCGGATAGGAGCGCACGTCGGCGTGAAGCTCGACCAGGTCGACCTCGGCCTGGAGGCGGAGATCCCGGTCCCGGAGACCGTCGCCGAGGACTGGAAGGGGCGGGTCCTCATCGACTGGGGCCCCATCCCCGGCAGTTACGGCTGGGTGTTCCCCAAGGGCGACACGCTCACCGTCGGTGTGATCTCGGCGCGGGGCGAGGGCGCCGCCACCAAGCGGTATCTGGAGGACTTCATCGCCCGGCTCGGGCTCGCCGGCTTCGAGCCGAGCATCTCGTCCGGGCATCTGACGCGCTGCCGCGCCGATGACTCGCCGCTGTCGCGCGGCCGGGTGCTGGTGTGCGGGGACGCGGCGGGGCTCCTGGAGCCGTGGACCCGCGAGGGCATCTCCTTCGCACTGCGCTCCGGGCGGCTCGCGGGGGAGTGGGCGGTACGGATCGCGGAGGCGCACGACGCGGTGGACACCCGGCGGCAGGCGCTGAACTACGCCTTCGCGATCAAGGCGGGATTGGGCGTCGAGATGAGCATCGGCAAGCGGATGCTCACGATCTTCCAGCGCCGCCCCGGCATGTTCCACGCCGCGCTCACCGGCTTCCGGCCCGCCTGGAAGGCGTTCACGGGCATCACCCGCGGCTCCACCTCCCTGGGCGAGATCGTGCGCACGCATCCGATGGCGGGGCGCGCCCTGACCGCGCTCGACCGGTGACGATGGCCGGGCCGGTGACCGCGGCTCGGCTCCTGACGGCGATCAGCTCGCACCGGTGATCAGCTCTTGCCGGTGATCCGGAAGACCGGGTGGTCCGGGGCGATGCGCCGCAGCTCCTCGTTGGACGAGTCAGGGCCGACGCCGTTGAAGAAGATCCCGACCTCGGCCTTCCAGCGCTTGAGGTAGGCGCGCAGCAGCGGGACCTTGTCGTCGTCGGCGACCTCGGCCGCGGTGAACGCCTCCTTCTTCTTGCCGAGGTGCAGCTCGCCGCCGCCCGCGGCTCGCATGTTGTGCGTCCACTGGACGTGGCCGCGCGGCGCGACGAGGTACTGCTCGCCGTCCACGGTCAGCAGGTTGACGGGGGTGGTGCGCCACTCGCCGCTCTTGCGGCCGCGGACGGCCAGAACCCGGGAGCCCCAGACGCTGATCCCGCGGCGGGTCATCCATGCCACGGTGCGATTGAGGACGTTCACGGTGAACCAGCCGGGCTTCTGTACGTGCGTGGACGCGGACATGGTGACCCCCAGAGTTTGAGAGAGCAGTGCTTCCCTTTGTGAGCAGTGCTCTCGCTTATGAGCAGTGTGCACGAGATCGGTGATCCAAAGCAAGAGCAGTGCTCTCGTTTGTGTGCAGTGCTCTGAAACCGTGGCACACTGCCTCACATGAGCACCGCACGAGGAGCACGCGCCCGAGCCCGGATCGAGGTCACCGCGGCCATCAAGGACGAGGCGCGCAGACAGCTCGCCGAGGAAGGCGCCGCCAAGCTCTCGCTGCGCGCCGTGGCCCGCGAGCTCGGCATGGTCTCCTCCGCGCTGTACCGCTACTTCCCCAGCCGCGACGACCTGCTGACCGCCCTCATCATCGACGCCTACGACTCGCTCGGCGAGACCGCCGAGGCGGCGCACGCCAAAGTGGCCGACGCCGGGCCCGTCCGCCGCTGGACCGTGGTGTGCGAGGCGGTGCGCGACTGGGCGCTGGCCCATCCGCACGAGTACGCGCTGATCTACGGCTCGCCCGTACCCGGCTACACCGCACCGGATACGACCGTCCCGGCGGCGTCCCGGGTCGGGCTGCTCCTCATCGGAATCATCCGGGACGCGCACCAGGGCGCCGGTGTCGCCCTGCCTCGGCTGCCCGCCGAACTCGAGCCCGAGGCCCGGCGGCTGGCGGAGGACCTCGCACCGGACCTGCCGCCCGCGGTGGTCACGGCGCTCGTCGCGGCGTGGGCGCAGCTGTACGGGCTGGTCGGCTTCGAGCTGTTCGGGCAGTTCAACCGGCTCGTGGAGGACCGCGAGCCGTTCTTCCGGCACGCGGTCGCCCAACTCGGCCATGGCGTCGGCCTGGTGTTCCCTCAGGACACCGGCACGGGCGGCCGGGGCAGCAGGTCGGGATCCTGACGCAGCATCCGCGCGTGCAGTGACCGCAGCGGCGGTCCCGGGTCCGCGCCCAGCGCCTCGGCGAGCCGCTGCCGGGCCGCCTCGTAGGCGGCCAGCGCGTCCGAGGAGCGGCCCGTCCGGTACAGGGCGAGCATCAGCAGTTCGACGAGCCGTTCCCGCAGCGGGTGCGCGGCGACCAGCCGGACGAGCTCGTGGACGTACTCGAAGGACCGGCCGAGTTCGATCGCTCCGGCCAGCCGGGCCTCCAGCACCGTGAGCCGCTTCTCGGCCCAGCGCAGCCGCTCCGCCGCCAAGTACGGGGCCTGCAGGCCCTCCGCGAAGTCGCCGCGCCACAACCGCTCGGCGCGCTCGATCAGTTCACCGGCATGCCGCAGGTCACCCGCATCCCGCGCGGCGATCGCCTCGTCCACCAACCGCCGCCGCTCGCGCAGGTCGTCGATGCCCGCTCCGGTGAGCCGGTACCCGCTGCCGGTCCACGCCAACTCCGCGGCGTCGCCCAGGGCTCGGCGCAGCCCGGAGACGTACTTCTGCACGAGGTTGCGTACATGCACGGGCGGGGTACCGCCCCACACGGCCTCCACCAGCGCGTCGTACGAGATCGAGCGCCCTTCCTGGAGGAGCAGCACGGCGAGTACGGCCCGCTGCCTCGGCGGGCCCAGCGGCACCTCGACCCCGTCGCGCAACGCCCGGAGCGGGCCGAGCAGTTCGAAGCGAAGGTCGTTGGACGTGCCGTCACCCAAGTCGCCCACGTCACTCGAAGTATCCGAGTCGCCCGAGGTATCCGAGTCACTCAGGTCGCCCTCGCGCAGGCCGTTCCGCGTCCCCTCGCCCATGCGTCGAGAGTAGCCCGGCCACCGCGTTCCAGTGGATCTTCCAGCGGACGGTCAGCGGCGGCCGCGACGGTGGCGGGCACGGATCCCCGGCGAAAGGCCCACCACGATGCTCACCCGGCTCGGCCGCCTGGCGGTGCGGCGCAGCCGCGCCGTCCTCATCGGCGTACTCCTCGTCTTTCTCGGCCTGGCCGCCTACGGCGCGGGCGCCCAGGACGACCTGGACCTCGCGCGCTGGAGCTCGCCCGGCACGGAGTCGGTGCGCGCGGGCGACGTACTGCGCGAGGAGTTCGGCACCGGCAACCCCAACCTCGCGCTGCTGGTCACGGCACGCGACGGCGACGTCGACAGCGCCGCCACGGAGAGTGCGGCCGGCGCGCTCGCCCGGGAGGTGGAGCGACTGCCCCTGGTCACGGACGTCACCTCGTACTGGGACGCGAAGAGCCCCGCCCTGCGCAGCGCCGACGGCGACCGGGCGCTCGTACTGGCCCGCCTCGAAGGCAGCGCCACGGAGGCGCGCGAGCAACTCGCCACACTCTCACCCCAGTTGACGCGCACGACTCCCGAACTCACCGTCCAGGTAGGCGGACAGGAGGAGATCTCACGGCAGGTCGGTGAACAGGCCCGCACCGACTTCCTGCGCGCGGAGCTCTTCGCGGTGCCCGCCGTCGTACTCCTGCTCATCCTGGTCTACCGGCGCACCACGGCCGCCCTGCTGACCGTCGCGGTCGGTCTGCTGTCCGTGCTCGGAACACTCGCAGGGCTGCGGGCGATCGCGCAGGTCACCGAGGTGTCGACGTTCGCGGCGAACCTCGCGCTCGTCCTGGGCCTCGGACTCGGCGTGGACTACAGCCTGTTCGTGATCAGCCGCTACCGCGAGGAGCGCGCCGCCGGACACGCCCAGCCCGACGCCGTCGTACGGGCGACCGCGGTCGCCGGGCGCACGGTGGTCTTCAGCGGCGTGACGGTGGCGGTGTCGCTGTGCGCGCTGCTGGTGTTCCCGTTCTTCTTCCTCAGCTCGTTCGCGTACGCGGGTGTCCTCGTCGTGGCGACGGCGGTGGCCGGCGCGGTGCTCTTCCTGCCGGCGGCGCTGGCCCGCTGGGGCCACCGCGTCGAACGGCCCGCTGCACGCGCGTCCGGCTTCTGGCACCGCACGGCCGTCGCTGCGATGCGCCGCCCGCTGCTCGCCGGCGCCGGAGTGCTCACGGTCCTGCTCCTCGCCGCATCGCCCCTCCTGGGCCTGCGCTTCGGGCTCCCCGACGAGCGGACGCTCCCCGAAGGGACCTCCTCGCGCACCACCTCCGAAATCGTGCACAAGGAGTTCCCCGCCGAACCCACCGACACCATCCAGGTCGTTTTCACGGACACGGAAATGCTCACGGAAGGGTCCACGAATACGGCCGACACGCGCGCGTACGCCGCCCAACTCTCCCGTATCCCGGGCGTGTTCCAGGTCGACGCTCCGACCGGCGCCTATCGCGACGGGCTGCGGGCGGGAGCGCCGGGCCAGGACCGGCTGACGGCGCCCGACGGCCGCGTACGCCTGGCCCTCGTGCCCACCCAGCGGGCGATGTCCGGCGACGTGCCCGCGCTCGTCGAACGCGTCCGCGACGCGCCCGCACCCGCCGGCGTACTGGTCGGCGGCTACCCGGGCGAGACCACCGACTTCCGGTCCACGCTCCTCGACCGGCTGCCCCTCGCCGCCGGGATCGTCCTGGTGGCGACATACGTGATCCTCTTCCTGATGACCGGCAGCGTGCTGCTGCCCGTCAAGGCGACCGTGCTGAACCTGCTCAGCCTGTCGGTGATGTTCGGCTGCCTGGTGTGGGTCTTCCAGGACGGCAACCTGTCCGGCGTACTCGGCTTCACGGCGACCGGTTCGATCGAGCCGAGCATCCCGGTGCTGATGTTCTGTGTGGCGTACGGCCTGTCGATGGACTACGAGGTGTTCCTGCTGTCCCGCATCAAGGAGGAGCACGATCGCACCGGCGACACCGAGCGTGCGGTCGGCGAGGGCATCCGGCGCAGCGCCCCGCTGATCACCGCGGCGGCCGGCATCCTCGCCCTGTCCTTCCTCTCGTACGCCACCGGAGGTGTCGTCTTCCTCAAGGAGCTGGGCATCGGCACGGCCCTGACGATCCTCGTGGACGCGACTCTGATCCGGGTGGTCCTGCTGCCCGTGACGATGCGGCTCGCGGGCCGCGCGAACTGGTGGGCGCCGAAGCAGCTGCGCCGCTTCCGGATCAGGGAGGCCGCGGCACCCGAGCCGGAGCGGGTACTCCGCCGGGAGTACGTGTGATCACCTCGCTCGGCTGACGCCTGCGGCGGCCCGCGGCGTCTAGCGTGGCTGGCATGGAAGAGCAGCGCACACGTCCGTGCGGTGGACCCCCCTGGATGCGGGGCGGTCCCCCGCGGCGAGGGCGGCACGGGCCGCCGTGGCGGACATGGGGCGGTCCGCCGCGCGGATGGCGGCACGGGCCCCCGTGGTGGAACCGCCGCGACGACGAGGACGAGGACAGCCGTCCTCGCCGGCCGTGGCGCTCGACGCTGCTGATCACCGTGTTCGTGCTGGTCGGCAGCAACTTCGCGGCCCACCAACAGCCTGACCGCGAGCACCTCGACCTGCTTGCCCGGGCGCTGCTGCTCACGGGTGCCGTGCTGCTTCTGTGGCGGCAGCGGTATCCGGTGCTCGTGGTGTCCGGCACCTCGGCGGCGGCCGCCCTCTACTTCATCGTCGGCTATCCGTACGGGCCGGTCTTCCTCACCGTCGCGCTCGGCTTCTTCAGTGCGGTCGTCGCCGGGCACCGCCGCGCGGCCTGGGCGGCGCTCGGGTCCCTGTGGACGGCCCACCTCCTGGTGGGGCACTGGTTCTACCGGTGGCTGCCGCCGAGCGGCGACACAGCCTTCCCATGGAGCGAGGACATTGCCGTCGCCACCTGGATGGTGGCCATCGGCGCGGTCTCCGAACTCGCCCGCGTACGCCGTGAGCAGTGGGACCGCGACCGGGCGGAACGCCGGCAGGCGGCCAAGCGGCGCGCCGACGAGGAGCGGCTGCGGATCGCCCGCGAACTGCACGACGTCCTGGCGCACAGCATCTCCGTCATCAACGTCCAGGCGGGGGTCGGCCTCGCCCTGCTGGACTCCGATCCGGAGCAGGCGCGCACCGCGCTCACCACCATCAAGGCGGCGAGCAAGGAGGCCCTGGGGGAGGTGCGCCAGGTGCTCGACACGCTGCGTACGCCCGGTGACGCGCCGCGCGCGCCGGCGCCGGGCCTCGACCGCCTGCCCGAACTCGTCGAGCAGGCGGCGGGCGCCGGACTGACGGTCGGCGTCGAGACCCGGGGCGAGCGCAGGGCCCTGCCGCCCGGCGCCGATCTCGCCGCCTTCCGCATCGTCCAGGAGGCGCTGACCAACGTCGTACGGCACTCCGGATCGCGGCACGCGCGCGTGCGGGTCGACCACGCGGGCGACGCGTTGCGGCTCCGTATCGACGACGACGGCCCGGCGACGGGCGCGGACGCGGGAGGCAGCGGCAACGGACTGGCCGGAATGAGGGAGCGGGCCGCGGCCCTGGGTGGCACGATCGAGGCCGGGCCGCGCGAGGACGGCGGCTTCCGGGTGCTGGCCGTACTGCCGCTCAAGAACTCGCCCGGGGCGTCAAGCGCGTCAGGGGCGCCATCCGGGAAATCCGCGAAGTACGGGAAATCTGAGAGATCCGCGAAATCCGGGACGTCCGAGAAGTCCCTCGAGCTCAAGGAGGACCGGTGATCCGCGTACTGCTCGCCGATGACCAGTCGCTGGTCCGCGCAGGCTTCAAGGCGCTCCTCGACGCCCAGCGGGACATCGAGGTGGCCGGGGAGGCCGCCGACGGCGAGGAGGCGCTGCGCTCGGTGCGCGAACTGCGGCCCGACGTCGTCCTGATGGACATCCGCATGCCCCTGCTCGACGGCCTCGCCGCGACCCGCGGCATCACCGACGACGCGGACCTGAAGGACGTCAAGGTGGTCATGCTGACCACCTTCGAGCTGAACGAGTACGTCTTCGAGGCCATCCGCTCCGGAGCGTCCGGCTTCCTCGTCAAGGACACCGAACCGGACGAACTCCTGCGCGCGGTGAGGGCGGTGGTGGAGGGTGACGCGCTGCTCTCGCCGGGCGTGACCCGTCGGCTGATCGCCGAGTTCGCGGCGCGCTCCAAGGAGCCCGCGGCCGCTGACGCGCTCGGCCGGCTGACCGAGCGGGAGCGGGAGGTGATGGCGTTGGTGGGCATCGGACTGTCGAACGAGGAGATCGCGCGCAGGCTGGTCGTCAGCCCGCTGACGGCCAAGACCCACGTCAGCCGCACGATGGTGAAGCTGGGCGCCCGCGACCGGGCCCAACTGGTCGTGCTCGCCTACGAGTCGGGGTTGGTGCGGCCGGGCTGGCTGGGCTGAGGCCGCTGCCGGAAACGGACCAGCACGGTGACCACCCGCAGGAGGAAGAGGACGGCCGTGAGTGCGGTCCCGACGGCGAGCTGGACCCGCTCGACGGTGCCCGGCAGGTCGAAGAGCAGCGCGGGGCCGGCCACGGCCCCGAACACCACCGCCGCCGTGAACGCGGCGCTGGCCAACGCGTATCCGATCTCCACGGTCATCGCGTCCCGCTCGGACTGAGTCCGCCGTCCCCCGGTCTGCCCCATGCCGTGAGTGTCACAGGCATGCGCCCGGCGGGGCAAGAAAGCCCGCCGGGCGCACGGTAGTCAGGGATCAGTCGCGTCCGTCGAAGGATCGGTCGCGTACGTCGAAGGGTCAGTCGCGGACCGCCACCCGCTCCTCGTCCGTCGCCTCCTTCTGCGTGGGCTCGGACTTGGCGACCAGGATCGTCGTCTGCTGCGTACGCTGCCGGCGCAGTCCGGTGGCCGTGATGAGGAGGCCCGCCACGGCGATCGCGGTCACCACGATCAGACCGGGACGGTAGCTGTCGAGGACCGCCTGCGGAGAGGAGCTCCCGGAGGAGTTAGCTGTCACGACGGCCGTCACGACCGCGAGGAAGATCGCGCCGCCCACCTGCACCGAGGTGTTGAGCAGGCCCGAGACCATGCCCTGCTCGTGGTCGTCCACGCCGTTGGTGGCCTGGATGTTGAGCGAGGGGAAGACCAGCGCGCACGCCGCGCCGATCAGCAGCATCGACGGCAGGATCACCGCCGCGTACACCGGGTCGAGGTCGACGCGCAGGAACAGCGCGTAGCCGACGACCATCAGGGCGAAGCCCGTCACGAGGAGCCGCGGCGTGCCGAACCGGTCGACGATGGCGCCCATCTTCGTCGCGGACAGCGCGACGAGCGCACCCGCGGGCAGGAAGGCGAGCGCGGTGTGCATGGCCGACCAGCCGAGCAGCGACTGCATGTACAGCGTCACCAGGAACTGGAAGCCGACGTACGAGCCGAAGAACGTCATGGCGCCCAGCTGTGCCCGGATCTGGTTGCCGGAGCGCAGCACGCCGAGCCGGACCAGCGGGCTCGGGCTGCGCTGCTCGACGCGTACGAAGACCGTGAGCAGGACGGCGACCGCGAGGAACGACAGCAGCGTACGGGCCGTGGCCCAGCCCACCTCGGGTGCCTGGACGACGGTGAAGACGAGCAGCAGCATGGAGGCGGTGCCGATGACGGCGCCGGGGATGTCGTAGCCGCGGTGGTTCTTCTCGCGCTCCGTGTGCGGCAGCAGCTTCAGGCCCGCGAGCAGGGCGATCAGCGCGATGGGCGCGGGCAGCAGCATGGTCAGCCGCCAGCTGGCCTCGGTGAGCAGCCCGGACAGGACCAGGCCCATCGAGAAGCCGGTGGCGGCACAGGTGGTGTAGATGGAGAGGGCGCGGTTGCGCAGCGGGCCCTCCGGGAACGTCGTGGTGATGATCGACAGGCCCGCGGGAGCGGTGAACGCGGCGCTCAGGCCCTTGATGAACCGGCTCGCTATCAGCAGCGGGCCCGAGTCGACGAGCCCGCCGAGCAGTGAGGCGAGCGCGAAGACGCCGAGCGCCACCAGGAAGACCTGACGGCGGCCGAGCAGGTCGGCGGCGCGGCCGCCGAGGAGCAGCAGGCCACCGTAGCCAAGGATGTAGCCGCTGACGATCCACTGCAGGGTCGAGGTGGAGAGATCGAGTTCGGAACCGATGGACGGCAGGGCGACGCCGACCATCGACACGTCCAGCGCGTCCAGGAACATCGCGGCGCAGAGCACCAGCAGGGTGCCCCACAGGCGCGGAGTCCAGCGAACCGCCGAGGACGGAGTCCCGGGGGTGGTGAGCGGAGAGGTCATGCGCCACACGGTACATGCGCATGCATTCAATGCAAATGCATTTAATGTGGATGCAACAAAGACCGTTTTTTGCTAGGGTGCGGCCATGGCGGCTGTCGAGAAGGCCGAGCAAGGGCTCGTGGACCAGTGGCGCGACATCCTTGCGGTGCATGCGCGCACGCTCTGCGAACTCGACCGCGTCCTGCACCAACACGGCCTGGGCGCCAGCGACTTCGAGGTCCTCGACGTGCTGGCCACGAGCGCGCCGGCCGACGGCGGCCCCTCGTACCGCGTCCAGGAGATCGCCGAACGAGTGCATCTGAGCCAGAGCGCGCTGTCCCGGCTGATCGGCCGCCTCGAGAAGGACGGCCTCGTGGAGCGCTGCATGTGCCCCGAGGACCGACGCGGGGTACGCGTCGCCCTCACCCCGAAGGGGCGCGCGCTGCACGGCCAGGTGCTGCCGGTGCAGCGCGCGGTACTGGGGCGGATGCTGACGGGTGACTCCGCCGGGTGAGCGGCGTGGCTGCCTGAGTGGTTTCTTCTGCCGCCCGGTCGGCCGCCCGCAGTCGGCGCATGATGCCCTGTGACTGCTCAGCTCCAGGTGACCCCGGAGTTCTCCTGCCACAGCGTCGCGATCGACGCGTCTCCCGTCAGGCCCGGGAAGGGCCGGCGGTTCCACAGCGCGAGGTAGAGGTCGGCGGCGGTCCCCGCCAACTCGCAGTCGGGGTCCGCCACTTCACCCCGCTCACTCGCGGGCGGCTCGGGCGACAGCCGTACGGTCCACACGGCATCCGTGTCCGAGGCCCGCACCCTCAGGACGCGCGGCTCGTCCGTCCGTACCCTGCTCTTGCTGCGGGCGTGGAAGCCGAGCAGCAGCTCGTCGATGCCGTCGACCGCGAAGTCCACGGCGATCGCACTCAGGGCGCCGCCGCGCGCCGACTCCGCGTCGACCCGGTGCACGGTCGTCTCGTGGGCCTGCCGCCGTGCCCAGAAGGCGAGCGGCGACGGCGCGGGCAGGAAACTCCAGCACTCCACGTCGGCCGGAGCCCCGGCGAGCGTGTCGACGAGCCGCCGGTGCCCGTCCCGGAACCAGGCCAGCAGCTCGGCGCCGTCCAGCTCCGGCAGGCCCCCGTCGGGGTGGTACGAGGTGTGCCCCTCGGCGACGAACGCCGCGGCCCAGCGGTGCACCATGCCGGTGTGCCGCAACAGGTCCCGCACCTGCCAGTCCGGGCAGGTCGGCACCTTGGCATCGGCCCCGGCCTCGTCGGCTGCCCTGGCCAGCAACTGGCCTTCCTGGTCGAGGGTTCGAATGAGCTCCGCAATCTCCATGTGGGGAGTGTGCCGGATGGAGTGGACTTCAGGGGAAGAGGGCGGGGTTCGTCGTGCCGCGACGGAGGTCGTCCCGCACCGAGCACGTCCGGCACCGAGTCAGTCCGGCACCGAGTCCGTCCCGGCGGTCAGGCGTTTCTCGCCGCGCACGACACCTAGTACGGCGCCCTGGTCACGCCCGCGCTCAGCACCGTGCACTTCGACGCCGAGGCCCGCGGGCACTGCGAGACGCGCCCGCGGGCTCGACGCGGGCTCGACGCCACCCTCTGGCTGCGCTTCACCCCCGCCCGCCTGGAGCGCGTCGGAGAGGAACTCGCCCGCCACGTCGAAGTCGCCCTTGCCGGTGCCACCAGCGGCGACTTCGACGTGCGGCGTCAGCATCAGGGTCCGCCGACCCAAACAGGCCGACGCACTCGCGTAAGTGCCCGGCCCGGCTCAGTGCTCGGGAAGCCCGCCCAACCCCGCGGTCAGGCACCGCCCTTCTCGTCGAAGCTCGCGAAGTAGGCCGCGGCCATGTCCTCGTCGGCGTGGCCCTGGGCGGCGGCGCGGGCGAAGCGTTCGGCGCTTGCGGCGGCGACGTCGAGGCGGACGCCGTGCCGCTCGCCGGCCTCGACGATCAGGCGGGCGTCCTTGGCGGCGGTGGCCACGGCGAAGGCGGCCGGTGACAGCTTCTCGTCCAGGATGAGCCCGGCCTTGGCACGCAGGTAGCCCATGTCGAGAGGGCCGCCCTCAATGGCGTCGAAGAAGCTCTGCGGGTCCACGTCGAGGGCCTTGGCCAGGGCCAGGACCTCGCCGGTCGCGTTGGTGGCCGCGAGGACCCAGCTGTTGGCCACGAGCTTGAGGCGGGTGGCGCTGCCCGCCGCGCCGTCCTCGCCGGTCCACACCGTGCGGGAACCGACGGCGTCGAAGACCGGCGTCACGGCATCCCGGCCGTCGCTCGGACCGGCGGCCAGGACGAGCAACTGACCGGCTTCGGCGGGCTGTCGGGTGCCCAGCACGGGCGCGTCGTAGAAGATCAGGCCCTTGTCGCGGGCGAAGTCGGCGAGTTCGCCGATGGCTTCGATGCCGGCGGTCGTCGACTGCACCCATGCGGTGCCCGGGCGCAGGGCGGACGCGGCCTGCCGCATCACGTCCAGCGCGGCGGCACCGTCGAACAGCATGGTGAGGACTACATCGGCGCCCTCGACCGCCTCGGCGGGGGTGCCGGCGATGTGCGCGCCGTCGGCGGCGAGCGGTTCGGCCTTGTCGCGGCTGCGGTTCCAGGCGCGGACGGTGTGTCCGGCGCGCACGAGGTTACGGGCCATCGCGGCGCCCATGATTCCGGTGCCCAGGACACTGACGGTGAGCTTGTCGGTCATGATGCCAACTTCCTGATCCATGCGGTCGTTGGTTACTACTGTGCCCTGGCGGTACGCGACCGGGTGCGCTCCGGGGTGTCGGGGCGCGGCGGCCGGCTCGCCGATCTGCGTCTCCTGGGTGAGGATCCGGACCCGGCCGCCGGGCAGATCCTCCACCAGCCAGGCGTGCAGCACATCGAGCCGCTTTTGGGGCCCGCCGTTCTGCTCGGGGACGGGACGCGAGCTGTTCACCCGCCTCCCGCGCGGTGTGGAACCCACACCCCTCGCCCGCGACCTGGGTGTCCCTGCTCTCGTAGACGCTTCGAGCTCGTCGGGGGGAGAGGCTCTCCTGAGCACCGGCGCCGGTGCAGATCGCCTCATGACGACTCCTGACGCAGTGCGTCCGAGATGGACTTGACGCCGCCGTGCGCGGTGAGGCCGCCGTCCACCGGGATCTCGGCGCCGGTGATGAAGGACGCGGCGTCGGACAACAGGAACACCACGAGCGGGGCGACCTCGTCGACCGTGCCGGTGCGGCCGAGTGGGGTCTCGCGGAGGTTGGCCTCGCGGAACGCCGGGGCGGCGGAGGCGGTCATGTCCGTCTCGATGAAGCCGGGGTGGATGGTGTTCACGCGGATGCCCCGCGGACCCAGTTCCGTGGCCGCGGTCTTCGACAGGCCGCGCAGGGCCCATTTGCTGGCCGTGTACGCGACCGGGTAGTGACCGGTGAGCGCGGCGGTGGAGCCGACGTTGACGATGGACGAGCCGGGCGGCATGAGGGGCGTGAGGTGCTGGATGGCAAGGAGCGGGCCGGTGACGTTGACCGCGTGGACGCGGGCGAAGTCCTTGGCCCGCACGTCGCCCAGGCGGGCGCGCCAGGTGATGCCCGCGTTGTTGACCAGGCCGTGCACCACCCCGTACAAGTCGCCCAGCTCCGCGGCCAGTTGGGCCCACTCCTTCTCGCTGGTGACATCGAGGCGGCGGCAGTCGCCCTCGGGGTTCACATCGGTGGGCACCACGTGGGCGCCCTCCCGGGTGAGCGCCCCGACCTCGGCTGCACCCTGGCCACGGGCGGCTCCGGTGACGACCACGACCTTGCCGGACAGTCTCCCCTGGGCCCAGCTCATGGCCGCTCCCGCGTGCGGCGGCGGGCGGCGGGGATCCGGAGGGGGGCGACGCCCTCCACCACGGTGTTGGAGAGGGAGCCGATGCCCTCGACGGTGAGGGTGACCGTGTCGCCGGGCTTCAGCGGCGGCGGGGACTGTTCACCCCGTACGCCCCACAGCTCCGCCAGGCAGCCGCCGTTGCCACAGGTGCCGGAGCCGAGCACGTCGCCGGGGCGGACGACGGTGCCGCGCGAGGCGTAGGCGACCATCTCCTCGAAGGTCCAGCTCATGTTGGACAGCAGGTCCTCGCCGACGACCTCCCCGTTGACCTCGGCGGTGAGCGCCAGGCGCAGGAAACCGTCGGGGTCGCGGTAGCGCGAAAGCTCGTCGGGCGTGACGAGGTACGGGCCGAGCGTGGCGGCCGTGTCCTTGCCCTTGCACGGGCCGAGGCCCACGTGCATCTCGCGGGACTGGAGGTCGCGCGCGGACCAGTCGTTGAGGATCGTGTAGCCGGCGATGTGGTCGCGGGCCTGTTCGGGGCTGAGGTCGCGGCCCTCGCGGCCGATGACGGCGGCGACTTCGAGCTCGAAGTCGAGGACCCGCGATCCCGGGGGCAGGGGAACGTCGTCGTACGGGCCGATGACCGCGTACGGGTTGGTGAAGTAGAAAGTCGGGGCGTCGTACCAGGCCTCGGGCACCCCGGTGGTGCCGTCCACGGATCGCCGTACGCCCTCGACGTGTTCTTCGAAGGTGACGAAGTCCCGGATGGTCGGCGGCTCCAGCGGCGGCAGCAGGCGTACGTCCGTGAGCGGGACGGCCGGGCCGACGGGGTCGACTCCGAGGGCACCGGTGGCTCTGCGGACTGTGAGGGCTGTGAGGGCTTCGAGGGGTGAGGTGCCGTCCGGCAGGGCCCGTACGACGGTCTCCTCCACGACGCCGCAGTGGCGGCGCCCCTCGTACAGGTACGTGGCGATACGCATGGTGGGCGCCCCTTACACCGGCGGGGCGACGAACACGCCGCGGTCGACGTCGTTGAACGACTCCTTGGCGACCAGCTCGTTCATCGGGTTGGCGGTGCCCCACTGGTCGGTGACCTCGGGGTCGGAGAAGTCGTAGACGTGCGGGTGCCAGGTGTCCTCGTCGAGGACCTCCAACTCGGTGGTGTACTCGACGGTGTTGCCGTGCGGGTCCAGGAAGTACGTGAAGGTGTTGTCGCCCGCCACATGGCGGCCCGGGCCCCAGACCTTGCGGGCGCCCGACCGGATCACACGGCCGGAGCCGCGCATGTACTCGTCCAGGCCGCGCATCTCGAAGGAGACGTGGTGCAGCGCGGTGTGCGGGCCCTGGGCGATGGCCATGGAGTGATGCTGGTTGGAGATCCGCATGAAGTGCATGGCCTCGCCCATTTTCGGGTGCATGAGGGTGTCGGAGAGGCGGAAGCCGAGGTGGCGCTCGTACCACTCCCGAGTCCGGTTCAGATCGGGGGAGTTGAGCACCACGTGCGACAGCTTGACCGGGATCGACTCCCGCTCCTCGATCTTGCGGTGCTGCCGGACCTCGACGTCGGCCGAGACCTCGATGGTGCGTCCGTCGACATCGAAGAAGCGGAAGCCGTAGCCGCCGCCGGGGGTGTCGGCCTTGCCCGGCCGGGATACCAACTGCACGCCGTCGGCGAGGAGTTGTTCGGCGAGCGTGTCCACGTCGGCCGGGCTCGCGGCCCCGTACGCGACGAGGTCGAGGCGCTTCTCGTCGGCCTTGCGCAGCCGTACGACGTACTGCTCGGGTGAGCCCTCGGCGGCCAGGAAGGAGATGCCGGAGTCCTCGGCGACCTTGGTCAGGCCCCAGACGCCGGCGTAGAAGTCGAGCTGCTTGTCGTAGTCGGGCACGGCGAGGTCGACGTGCCGCAGGTGGGTGAGCAGACGTGCGCTCATGGTGGGGGTTCCTCCTTGTGCGAGGTTCAGGTCAGGTGCAGCAGAGCCGCCGCGTTGGCGCCGCGCACGGCGTGGAAGTCGGCGTCGGGCAGCCGGGCGGCGCGCAGTGCGCGGAGCGGGTCCTCGGTGCCCATGTCGAAGGGGAAGTCGGAACCGAGGAGGACCCGGTCCGCACCGGTGACGCGGGTCAACTCCCGGAGTGTGCGGGGGTCGTGGACGAGCGAGTCGAAGTACAGGCGCCTGAGGTAGCTGCTGGGCAGGTTGGCGCAGCCCGCCCCCGCGTCGGAGCGGGCGGACCAGGCATGGTCGGAGCGGCCGATGTGGGTGGGGAGATAGCCGCCGCCATGGGCGGCCATCAGTTTCAGCTCCGGGTGGCGGTCCAGCACGCCGGAGAAGATCAGGTGCGACAGTGCCACGGCGTTCTCGGTGGGCTGGCCGACGGTGTTGGACAGGTACCAGCGGTCCAGGCGCTCGTCGAGGGTGCAGCCGAAGGGGTGCAGGAAGAGGAGTGCGCCCGTCTCCTCGGCCCGCGACCAGAAGGGTTCGTAGGCGGGATCGGACAGCTCTCGCCCCGGCGCGTGACTGGAGATCTCCACCCCCAACAGCCCTTGTTCCAAGGCGTGTTCGAGTGCCGCGACGGCCAGGGCCGGGTGCTGGAGAGGGGCGAGTCCAAGCCCGCGCAGCCGGTCGGGAGCGGCCGAACAGTGCGTGGCCGTCGCCTCGTTGGCCAGCCGGTACACCTTCTCGGCCGTGTCCTCGTCGGCCCAGTAGTGGTAGTGCGACGGGGACGGGCTGACCAGCTGCACGTCCACGCCCTGCGCGTCCATCGCGGCCAGTCGTACGGTGACGTCGGTCAGCTTAGGGACGCGCTCGGCGACCATGGGGCCGTTGACGGCCAGGGCTGCCGGGCCGTTGCGCCGGGCGTCCAGGGCCCTGGCCTCGGCCAGGGCGGGATGCCCGGCGACGGCCTCCTCGACCTGCGGCAGCAGGATGTGCGCGTGCACGTCGACCGTGGGCGCGTCCGGCGTCACGGCAGTTCCTTGAGCGCCGCCATGGTGGCGCCGATCAGCCCGGGCACGTCACCGCGTACGCCGTCGAGCTGCCACTGCCCGATCTGCACGGACGCGTCGACGACCATCCAGACCCTGGCGATCCGCCGCTCGTAGTAGCCGCTGAGCAGCGTCTCGTCCCATGCGGCCCCGCTGGTCAGCAGCCGGGTCAGCACCCACGCGTCCTCCAGGGACATCGCCGCGCCCTGGGCCATCGTGGGCGGGCAGCAGTGTGCGGCGTCCCCGACGAGGACGACCCGGCCGCGATGCCAGGAGCCCTCGACCAGCAGCCGGTCGAACCAGGTGTAGTTGACCTTCGCCGGGTCGGTGATCGACTCGCGGATCTCGTCCCAGGCACCGCCGTAACCCTCGGCGAGGCGGCGCATCTCCTTCGCGTAGGACTCGGGCGGGACGGCGGCACGGTCGCGGTTGGCTTCGACCAGGTAGGCGTAGAGGGTGTCCTTGCCGGTGGGCGTGTAGCCGGCGATGTAGCAGGGCCCGCCGTGGGCGAGGTCGCTGCGCTGCACGGCGGCCGGGCGGGGTGCCGCGACACGCCAGATGGCCATGCCGGTCGGCTCGGGCCTGTCGTCGATGCCGATGGCGGCGCGGGTCGTGGAGTGCAGGCCGTCGGCGGCCACCACGAGGTCGTAGCGGCCCTCGGTGCCGTCGCTGAAACGCACGACGACGCCGCTGTCGTCCTGGGTGAGGATCTCGGCGGTGGTGCCGAGCCGGATGCGCGCGCCGGATGCCTGGACGGCGTCGGTGAGGATGCGCTGCAGTACCGGGCGTTGCATGCCCAGGGTGGCCGGAAGGTCGTCCCCGCCGGTGCGGATGTCCTCGGTGACGTGGAGCACGGTGCCGTCGGGCGCGGTCAGCCCCAGGGACTCGAAGCAGAAGCTGTGCTCGCGTATCTCGTCCCACACGCCGATCTCGCGCAGCACGCGCAGGGCGTTGCCCTGGAGGGTGATGCCGGAGCCCCGGACGTTCCAGTCCGGCTTGATCTCCACGAGGTCCACCGTGATGCCCGCCTGCCGCAGCAGCACGGTCATGGCGTTGCCGGCGGTGCCTCCTCCGACGACCAGGACGGTTCTCTCTCTTGCCATGGTCAACTCCTTTGCTGTACGGGTCACTTGACGGCAACCGGGTTGACGGGGGACCCGACGGCTCCGGTGATGGGCAGGGGAGCGGCGGTGAGCCAGAACTCGTACACGCCGTCGGCCGCGCAGTCCTCGGCGAGCGCGTCCGGGTCCCACATCTCCCCGATGAGCAGGCCGATGTGGGGGATCGCGACCTGGTGCAGGGGCTGGAAGGCGCGCTCGAACTCGTTGGGCCGTACCTCGAAGCCCCAGGTGTCGGTGGCGATCGCCGCGATCTCGGTGCGGTGCAGCCAGTCGGCCGTGGTGAAGGACAGTCCGGGTGCGTCTCCGCCCGCGTACTCGCCCCAGCCCTCGCGGCGGGCGCGCGCCAGTCGGCCGGTCCGTACGACGACGATGTCGCCGCGGCCGACTCTCACGCCGTGCGCCTCGGCGGTCGCGGCCAGATGCTCCTCGGTGACGGCGAAGCCGTCGGGCAACTCGCCGTCCTCACCGATGACGTGGCCCACATCGAGGAGTACGCCGCGTCCTGCGACGTACGGGGCCATGTGCTCGATGCCGGTCACCAGGTCGCCGTCCGAGGTGACGACCTGCTCGGCCGGCCGCCCGTTCCACGCCCTGCCGTGGTCGAAGATGTGGCCCAGGCCGTCCCACTGGGTGGAGCACTGCAGCGGCATGGAGATCACGTCGTCGGCGCCGCCGAAGCCGTGCGGGAAGCCCTGGTTGCCCAGTGCCGCGTCGGTGCCGGTGTCCAGCATGGTGTGCACCGGGTTGGTGCGGCGCCGCCAGCCCTTCTGCGGGCCGTCCATGTCGAAGCGCTGCGACAGCGAGAAGCTCACGCCCCGGCGTACGAGTGCGGCGCCCTCGCGGCGCTTGGCCTCGTCGAGGAAGTTCAGCGTGCCGAGGACATCGTCGTCGCCCCAACGCCCCCAGTTCGAGCAGGACTTGGCCGCTTCGGCGACCGCGCCCTCGACATCCTTTGCATCAGGCACAGTTGTACGGTCGATCATCGGGGACTCTCCTCGGCGACGCACCGGGTGCGCTGGGCGCCCAGCCCCGTGATCGAGCCGTCCATCACGTCGCCGTCGCGCAGCAGCCGTCCCCAGTGCATGCCGTTGCCGGCCGGGGATCCGGTCAACACCAGGTCGCCGGGGAGGAGTTGAGCGGTCTGGGAGATGTACGACACCATCCGCGCGACGCCGAAGAGCATGTCCTTGGTGGACTCGTCCTGCATGGTCCGGCCGTTCAGCTGAAGCGTGACCCGCAGGTCGCCCGGGTCCGCGATCGACTCGGCGGGCACGATCCACGGGCCGAGCGGGGTGAAGCCGGGCGCGTTCTTGCTGCGCAGCCAGTCGGTGCCGATGGCCTTCATGTCCCGTCGGAAGACGGTGGCGCGATCGGTGAGGTCGTTGGAGATGGTGTACCCGGCGACGTACTTCATGGCCTCCTCGACGCCGACCCGGTGTGCCGGTTTGGCGATGACGGCGGCCAACTCCAGTTCCCAGTCCGGCTTTTCGGCCCATGCGGGGAGTACGACGTCGTCGTACGGGCCGGTGATGGCGCTGGGCAGGCCGATGAAGACGTAGGGCAGGTCCTCGGCCGCCCGCCGGTCCATGATCGCGGCGATCTCCGCCCGCGCCTCCTCGACCGTGCGGGGATCGTCGGGGGAGCGGTGGGCGACCTCCAGGTCGATCACATGCCGGCGGTAGTTGGCGCCGGACTGGAAGACCTGGCGGGGCTCGACGGGGGCGTGGACGTGGAGGCCGTCCAGCGGCCGCCAGTCGGCGGAGGCGTCCGCGGCGAGGGTCCGCAGGCGGGGAAGCACCTCGGCCCAGCGCTCGAAGAGCGTCCGGGTCGTCAGGGCGGGCTCGTCGAGCGCCGTACAAAGGTCGAGCACGCGTCCCTCGGGGACCACGAGACCTGGGAAGGGTGCCTGGTCAGGGGCGGATAGGGTGCCGAGGGCGAAGGGTCCGGAGAAGGACGCGAACGGGGCTGCGGGTTTCACGGGGATGTCCTCCTGATTGCGATGTGACTAATCTGGCCCCGCGTTCGGCAATCAGGGAAATCGATTCTTTGGATGCTGATCATCCATCGTGCAAATGTCATCCCGTAAATGTCGGCGAGCGGAAGTCGTCTCCTCGCGGCGGCGGCCTCGGTCTGGAGGCGTAGTGCACCTGTCCGGCCTCGATCTCAACCTCGTGCTGTCCCTGCGCGCCCTGCTGGAGGAACGCAACGTCACCCGCGCCGGGCAGCGCATCGGGCTCAGCCAGCCCGCGATGAGTGCGGCCCTGGCCCGCCTGCGCCGCCACTTCGACGACGAGCTGCTCTCCCGGGTCGGCGGCCAGTACGAACTGACCGCCCTCGGCCGCGCGCTCCTTGACCGCACCGCCACCGCCTGCGACCTGCTGGAACGGGTCTTCAGCAGCCGGGCCGACTTCACCGCGGGCAGCGAGGAGCACGAGTTCACCCTGCTCTCCTCCGACTACGCCATCGCGGTGTTCGGTGCCGAACTCGCCCGCACCGTGCACGCCGAGGCCCCGGGCGTACGGCTGCGCTTTCTGCGGACCCCGCCCGATGTCACGGAGGAGACGGCGACGCTGCTCAGCACGGCCGACGGGCTGCTGATGCCGCACGGCGTCATCAGCGGGTTCCCCGCCGTGGAGCTGTTCGCCGACCGCTGGGTCTTCCTCGTCGCCGAGGCCAATGACGAGGTCGGCGACCGGCTGACCATGGACCACCTGGCACGGCTGCCCTGGGTCACCTACCAGCGCATCTACGACGCTCCGGCCGCCCGGCAGCTGAGCATGCTCGGCATCGAACCCCGCGTCGAGGTCTCCGTCGACAGCTTCCAGGTGCTGCCCTTCCTGGTCGCGGGCACCCGCCGGATCGCCCTGGTGCAGCAGCGCCTGGCCGAGCGGCTGAGCGGGGTGGCCGCCGTACGGGTCATGGACGCGCCCTACGAGGCGGTCCCGCTGCAGGAGGCGCTGTGGTGGCACCCGGTCCACACCCATGACGCGGCCCACATCTGGCTGCGCGAGACCGCCGCGCGGGTGGGAGGGGAACTGGCCGCATGGGAGCGGAACTGACTGTGTGGGAGCGGAACTGAGGATGTGTGCGGCCCGGCCGCGGCGCCGCCGTGCCCGGACGGCTCCGGCGCCCGCGCCGGCCACGCGGCATCCAAGGCGTGAATGATCCGCATCCTCGATCTCGATCGGGCGGGGTCTAGGCAGGCCCTGCCCGGTGGCCCATAGTCGTCTCAACCCGGCGCCGGAGCCGCCCGTTACCGCTGACGGGTCGGCGCAGGCGCCCGGCACCACACCCGGCCCCGCGCGACGCCACGGCAGTCCATCGACGCCGCACGCTCCGCCCCTGCCCGCCCATGCCCCGTGTTCCGGGCGGCCTCACACGCGGTGGCCGCGCCACCGGAGAACCGCTCCCTCCCGATACGCCACGTGGAGTTTCCGCATGCCTGCGTCCGTGCCCCCGTCCCCCCTTCCCCCGTCCCCTCAGCCCTCGTCCTCGTCGCCGTTCGCGGTCATCGAGGACGACCCGGCCGAGCAGACCGTGGCCGGTACCGGTCACCGGCTGCGCATCACCCTGCTGATGGCCGGCAGTTGCCTGCCCATCCTGGGCGCCGTGCTCATCGCGCCCGTCCTGCCGCAGATGGAGGACCACTTCGCCGGCGTGCCGGGCGTCGAGGCACTGGTCCCCATGGTCCTGACGATCCCCGCCCTGTCCCTGGCGCTGCTGGCCCCCTTCGCCGGTGCCGTCGTCGACCGGCTCGGCCGCAAACGCCTGCTCGTCACCGCCACCGTGCTGTACGCGCTCCTCGGCACCGCCCCGCTCTGGCTGCACTCCCTCGGCGCCATCGTCGCCAGCCGCGCGCTCGTCGGCGTCGTCGAAGCGGCCATCATGACCTGCTGCACCACGCTGATCGGTGACTACTACTCCGGTCGGCAACGCGACCGCTACCTTGCCCTGCAGACCATGTGCGCCTCGATCTCGGCGACGGCCTTCTTCGTGCTGGGCGGCGCGGCCGGCTCGGCAGGCTGGCGCGCACCGTTCTGGGCGTACGCCGTGAGTCTGCTGCTCGCCCCCGCCATGGCCGCCTTCCTCCCCCGGCCGCGTGCGGTCGGCCGGACGAGCGCCGCCACCGCCTCGGCACCGGCCCAACGGCCCTTCCCCTGGCGGCCGCTGGCCGGGACATGCGGACTGACCGTCTTCGGCAGCATCGTCTTCTACACCGTCCAGGTGGAGATGTCCTTCCTCCTGGACGACATGGGCGTGACCGACACCGGCATGATCGGACTGGCCATCGCCACCGCCAGCGCCGCCACCGTGATCGGCGCCGGTGTCTTCACCAGGCTCGGCCGCGGCCCGGACGCCTGGCTGCCCGCCGTGTTCGCCGTGTGCGCCCTCGGCTTCGCGGTGATCTGGGTCGCGCCCAACCCCGCCGTGCTGATCGTCGGAGCCGTGATCAACTGCTTCGGCGGCGGCATCATGCTGCCGAGCCTGCTCACCCTCGCCATGTCCAAGCTCGAGTACGCCGACCGTGGCCGCGGCACCGGTCTGTGGACCGGCTCCTTCTTCGTCGGCCAGTTCCTGTGCCCGCTCGTGGTGCTCACGCTCACCGCCGCCGTCGGCAGCCGGGCGGGCGCCGTCGGCCTGCTCGCCCTCGCCGCGTCGGGTGCCGCCGTGGGACTCGGCCTGCTCGGCCGACGGCGCGGGACGGCCGCCGCCCCGGAACCGCGCGAGCAGACGGCCGGCTGAACCGCCGCGGCATCGGTCCACCACCGGTCGGTCTTCCCGTCCTTACGGTGAAGACTCACCGCACCTGTCGCAGCCCGGCGCACACCGTGGGCGATCGGTCCGCTACTGGCGCACTTCCAGGGAAAGGTGCGCGGACAGCGCGCGGAGGAAGTCGGGAGCGTCGAAGATGTCGCCGGCAGAGGCGACACCGACCGTCCGGGTCCGCCCCGCGAGGATGCGGTCAACCGCTTCCACCGCGAGCGGCGCGCTGACGGCGTAGATGTCCTGGCCCCTCGCCACAGCGCGCCGTTCAGTGCCGCCGGAGCGTACGACGACGTCGACGAGGAAGGTCTGCGCGGACCGCCCGCGCTCGTCGACCGCGGCCGGCGTCGGCGTGTCCGGAGCCGACACGTCCTTGGCCGCCTCGACCGTCATGTACGTGCGGACCTCAGGGATGGTCAGGTGGCTGGGGATGGTGACGACATCGGCCATCGTGAACTCCCCGATGACGGCACGGGCGCCCATCGGCTCGGGAAAGGGCCAGTCCAGGGTGGGCAGGTCGTCGGTGTGGTACTCCAGTCGCCCGTTCCTGTAGCGGATCCGTTGACCGTTCCGCCGCCCCTGGACGGCCTTGCTCGCGGCGCGCGTCCCGGCGGTGGGGTGCCAACTGCTCAGTCCGTACGCGATGTGGGCCTCGTCGGCCGCCGTCCAGTCGCCCATCGCCGCCGTGGTCAGCAGGTCGCCGAGGCCGCCGTAGAACGCCATCGCGGGGACGATCACCGCTCCCGCGGCGCGGGCACGGTCCGTGAAGTGCGCGAACGTGTCGACGTTGGCCTCGATCTCGGCCGCCACATCCACATACGGGATCCCGGCGCGCAGGGCCGCCTCGATCACGGGGGCGGCGGTCGTGGCGAAGGGCCCGGCACAGTTGATCACAGCCGCCGCACCGGCCAGGGCGCGGTCGAGCGACGTCGCGTCGTCGACCGACGCTTGCCGGACGTCGAGTCCGGGATCGGACGCCGCCAGCGCCTTCAGCTTGTCGGCGTCGCGGCCGGAGAGAACCGGGACGAACCCGCGATCCTGCAGCTGTGCCACCACGAACCGCCCGGTGTGCCCGTACGCGCCGAACACCGCCACCGTGTGCGCCGATCCCATGACTTCTCCCCGCTCTCGAATGATCCAGTGATCCAGTGGTGATCCACTGCGGACATCCTGACGAGAGCGGACGTCCCACCGTGAGTGTCCGGAACGCCATGCCCCGTACAATTCCAGACATGGGTACTGTCGCGCTGGCCGTCACCGACGGGATGCTGCACTTCGAACTCTCCGTCGCGTACGAGGTGTTCGGCTCCGCCCCGGCCGGTGTGGCCGGCCCCTGGTACGACGTAGCCGTCTGCGGGTCGGGCGCCGTGCGGGTCGGTCGGTTCCGGCTGGAGCCCGACCACGGGCTCGACCGGCTCCGGCGCGCCGACACCGTGATCGTCCCCGCCTGGGCGGACGTCGACGAGGACCCGCCCGCCGATCTGGTCGGCGCGGTGCGTGCCGCCCACGAGGCGGGCGCGCGTGTGGCCTCCCTCTGCACGGGCGCGTTCGTGCTGGCCGCCGCCGGCCTGCTGGACGGGAAGCGCGCCACCACGCACTGGGCGCACACCGAGGTCCTGGCCGCCCGCTACCCCCAGGTGGAGGTCGATCCGGACGTGCTCTACGTGGACAACGGCAGCGTGCTCACCTCCGCAGGCAAGGCCGCCGCGCTGGACCTGTGCCTGCACCTCGTCCGCCTCGACCGCGGCTCGTCGGTCGCCAACGCCGTCGCCCGCCGCCTGGTCGTGCCGCCGCACCGGGCCGGCGGCCAGGCCCAGTTCGTCGCCGCCCCGGTGCCCACCCGGGACGACCACCCGCTCGCCGCACTGCTCCCCTGGGTGATCGAACGCCTTGAGCACCCGCTGACCGTGGAGGACCTGGCACGCCGGGCACGGATGAGCTCGCGCAATCTGGGCCGCCACTTCCGAGCGGCGACCGGCACCACCCCGCTGCAATGGCTGCTGACTCAACGGATCCGCCGCGCCCAGGAGTTGCTGGAGACCACCGACGACAGCGTCGACGCCATCGCGACAGCCACCGGCATGGGCACCGCCACGACGCTGCGCCGGCACTTCAACCGCACGGTCGGCGTACCTCCGGACACCTACCGCCGCACCTTCCGCTCGCGGTCCGGCCCCCGGCCCGACTGACGGCCGGCTACACCGACGACCCTGAGCCAGGGGCGCGGGTTACCCGGAGTCAGTGGATCCGCAGGGCGTCAGTGGATGCGCTCGATGGTACGCAGGCGCTGGTAGACGGTCTCCCGGGACAGGTTGCCGTGGCGTGCGGCGCCGGGCGCCCAGTTGCGGTTTCGGATCCCGCGCAGCGCGGTAGGATCCGCCGCCGAGTGGCTCGGCAGGCGGTTGTCCGCCCGTGCGATGAGGGGAAGCGAACGGTCATGACCGAAACAGGACGGAGTGAGACCTCCCCCGTTCGCAGACGGCTGTGGATTTCCGAGCGGACCCAGGGCCGGGTGACGCCGACCGAGCTCTTCTTCGACCTCGTGTTCGTCTTCTTCGTCACCCAGGTCACCCACGCGGTGGAAACCCACCCTGGATGGGAAGGCCTCCTCAAGGCACTGTTCCCGATGGTCATCGTGTGGTGGATGTTCAGCGGGTTCGGGTGGCTCACCAACGCGGTGCGGCCCGACGCGGTGCAGGTGCGCCTGCTGCTGACGCTCGCGATGACGGGCTTCTTCATCATGGGTCTCGATGTGCCGTACGCCTTCACGCCCGAGGGCTGGGCCTTCCCTCTGGCGTATCTGGCCGTGGTCGCCATCCACGCGGTCGTCTACTTGACCGCCAACGCCCCGTCGGCCCGGCAGGCCATCCTTCGCAACGTGCCCTTCAACGCGGCGGCCGGCGTCCTCGTGCTCGTCGCCCCGCACTTGCCGGAGGCGTGGGGCTGGGTGTGCTGGGCCGCTGCCGTGCCCGTCCTCTACCTCTCGCCCTTCCTGGGACGCATCCGCGGCTTCGTCATCGAACCCCACCACTTCGTGGAGCGGCATGCGCTGCTCCTGCTGGTGGTGCTGGGCGAGTCGGTGGTAGCCATCGGGATCGGCGCCGAGAGCGCGGAGAGCCACGCGGTGGACGCTCCCCTGGCACTGGGCGTGACCTTGGGCATCGCCGTGGCGTCGGGGCTTTGGTGGGTGTACTTCGACGGGGACGAGGCGCGGGCCGACGCGGAGTTCGAGAAGGCCACCGAGTATCGCCGTCAGATGCTGGCCTACTACGCGTTCACCGGTGCGCACCTCGTGATGATCATCGGCGTCATTCTCGTCGCGGCAGGCATCACCGACGCCATCCACCATTTCGACGGTCATGCGCACCGGTGGTGGTTGGGCTGCGGCACAGCGGTGTTTCTCCTGGGGCACGCGATCTACCGAAGCTTGTTGAGGAGCGGCCGGATCACCGACCGGGTGGTCGGCGCGATGTGCGCCGTGCCGCTGGGAGCCACGGCGTACTTCGCCGGTTGGCTGGGCATGACCATGATCGTGATCGTCCTGGCGGCCATTGCCACCGTCGACCACCGACTCGCGGCGCGACACCCCGGAGACTGACTCCGACGCTCTGGCAATCCACGCTCTGGCAATCCACGCGGTGGCAAGTCCCGCGGTGCACCAAGGTCCGCACCGCCGCCCACCGTTCCGGAACCGCCAAGCACGCTCTGAAAACGCAGGCCAGGACTGCTGTTGTCCGACCTTCGCACCAACGACCGTTCATGGCCTGGCAGATGGCCGAAGTGCCGCACGGCTGAGGGCGTTCGCGGCCTGCGTGGGCCGTGCGGCCTCATGCCGACTGCTGGTCCCGCAGCGTTGCCAGGGCCTTTTCGATCCGCCGGATGCGCGTCTCGGGCTTCTTCGCGCTGTCGATGGCGAGCACGTGCTGCCGCTTGCGGCTGTGGGACAGGCGGTCGTAGGCGGTGCGGGCGACCGGATCGGCGTCCAGGGCGCGGGCGAAGTCCTCGGGCTCGACCACGACGCGGGGCTCGGTGTCGAGTTCCAGCTCGACCTCGACCTCGTCGCCGGTCTCGACACCGGCCGCCTGCCGGTTGGTGTTGCTGAGGCCGAGCAGGTTGCGGCCGCGCATGATGGCGATCCTGCTCTGCCATGCGTGCCCGTTGACCGTGATGGTCACCGCCGGACGTTTGCCTCCGCCGAGTGTCTCCACAACTTCTGGAGGGACTTCCAAGCCCCGTATGGGCTCCGGAGGCTCGACGTGGGTTCGAAACTTCGTCATCGCAGCTCCTGGATCCGGACCAGGTTGCCCGCGGGGTCGCGGAAGGCGCAGTCGCGCACCCCGTACGGCTGGTCGGTCGGCTCCTGGACCACCTCGGCCCCGCCGTCCACCACCTTCTCGAAGGTGTCGTCGAGGTCGGCGGTGGCCAGCAGGATCCAACCGTAGGTGCCCTTGGCCATCATCTCGACGATGGTGCGGCGCTCGGCGTCGGTGATGCCGGGGTCCGCGGCCGGAGGCGCCAGGAGGATGGATGTGCCCGGCTGGCCGGCGGGGCCGACCGTGATCCAGCGCATCTTGCCGCTTCCCACGTCGCTGCGGACCTCGAAGCCGAGCGTGTCGTGGTAGAAGGCCAGGGAGGCGTCCGGGTCGTCGTGGGGGAGAGCACTCGTGTGAATAGTGATGTCCATGGCAGTCACGCTAGCTGCGGGTCGAGGGTCCGGGCTTCTCGATTCCTGACCGGCCTGGTCACCTGTTTCGCCATGCACGACGGAATCCCCGCCACAGGGCCCGCCGTCTGGCGGCGGTAGGCGTTGGGCGAGACACCCACCAGCTGGGTGAAGCGGGTGCTGAAGGTACCCAGCGACGAGCAGCCGACCGCGAAGCAGACCTCGGTGACGCTGAGGTCGCCCCGGCGCAGCAAGGCCGTCGCACGCTCGATGCGGCGCGTCATCAGATAGGCGTACGGCGGCTCGCCGTAGGCAAGCCGGAACTGGCGGCTGAGGTGTCCGGCCGACATGTGCACTCCGCGAGCGAGCGCCTCGACATCCAGCGGCTGCGCGTACTCCCGGTCGATCCGGTCCCGTACGCGGCGCAGCCGCGCGAGGTCGCTCAGGCGCTGCGCCGCGGTGAATGCGCGGCCCCACCCGGGGTGACACATGTGAGGATCCTTTCGTCGATGTCGGTGTGCAGCTGCGTCACCCGGTTCACAGCGACGCGTTCTCCGATGCGGTCGCCCACGCGAACCCGTCCGGGTCGGTGAAGGGCCCGCCATCGCTGCTGATCGTGATCCGGTGCGATCCGGTTCCGTCGGGGGAGACGCCGACGAGCTTGGCCAGGCCACGGCGCTTGTACAGCGCCAGCTTGACGGGACCCGACCCGGCGGCGAACTCGACGTACCTGCTGCCGAAGCTCTTCGCCACGGCGAGGCCGCGGTCGACGTAGAACCGCTTGCTCTCGGCCATGTCCGCGACTCCCAGCAGGAGCACGATGTCGTCGATCTGCCGGGTGGCCGGGCCGGTGTCCTTCTTCGACGACGATGCGATCTGCCAGATCGTCCCGTCCGGGGCCTGTACGACGCCCCCGTAGCCCCAGAGCGACTTGGCGGCGGGCTTCAGCGTCGTGGCGCCGGCGTCCCCGGCGGCGTCGATGAGGGCGTTGACGTTGGCCGGCTGGGACACCACGAGGGACAGTGTGAACCCGCGGAAGCCCGTTGTCGGTGTCTCCGAGGCCCGCACGCGCACCTGACTGCCCAGGCCGAAGGCGGTGGTGTAGAAGCGGCCGGCGGCGGTGGGGTCGGCCACCTCGAGGGTGATGGATTCGATGGAAGTCATGACAATGACGCTAGCCGCGGCTCCGAGACTTGTGCTTCTCCATTCCTGACCAGATCGAAGACCCGGCAGAGCCCTGGTCGCCGACGGCCGTGGGCCGGCCGGCCGCGTTTGGCCGGTCTGAGCGCCGTCGTGAAGCAGCCGGGCTCAGGACACGCACAGGCAGAACTCGTTGCCCTCTGGGTCGCACCAGACCTGCCAGAGGTTCTCCCGCACCTCGCCGACCGGGGTCGCCCCGAGTCGGGCCGCGCGGGCAACGGCCTCGGCGAAGTCGTCGACGACCAGATCGAGGTGGATCCGGTTCTTCACCGTCTTGGGCTCAGGAACGAGCTGCAGAGCCAGGTCAGGACCCAGACTGACCCACTCGTCCTCACGGCGGGTGATCTCCAGACCGAGCAGACCGCTCCAGAACCTGGCCAGCAGGTCGAGGTCGTTGGTGTCGATGACAATGCCGCTGAGACGGATGCCCATTCCCATGTGCTGCCGTCCCCTTCAGGCGCCACGGCCTGCATGGTCCTTCACTGACACGATCGGGCCCTTCGCAAGCCGATCTCGACGGCGCGCAGCTCGTTGCGGCCGGGCCAGTACCGAGGGTCCCAATGCGCGGTGCAGCCCACCGCACGGCCATCGGTTCGCCGGATCTGCGCGAACGGAATGAGCCCCTGCGCTACGCGCGCGAACTGGGCCTCCAGGTAATCCCCCACCTCGTCGGCGCGGGGCACAAGCGTGAAGGCATAACTGCTGCGGTCCTCCTCAGCTGCCCTGGCCAGGTCCCTCGGGTCCTCTGGATGAACGCCGCGATCATGGCGGGAATCTCCCGCAGCCGTCAAGGCCAATCGGCGAAGGCCCGCGGACTGCCGCCCTGCCGTGCACGGAACCTCGCCCCGATGGACTGCCGGGTTTTGTCACGTGAGTATCTATATCTCCGTGCCGTGCTGGTTCACGGTGGTCCCTCCTATCCGCGTGGAGGGATCAGCATGAGACGAAGACGATTCGTGGCAGGGACGATCGGCGCACTCTCGGGGATGACACTCGGCTCGGGCCCGGTCCGGGCCGACGCGTCGGCACTCCGTACACAAGGCTGGCAGGCCGTACCGGCGCCCGGTAGCACCCCGGCCGCGCAGTTACGCCGCATCGCCGCGGCCGGACCCCAACTGGCCTGGGCTGTCGGCGAGGAGGGGCTGGCCGGGCCGTCGAGGGGACGAGCGCTGGCGATGCTGTGGGACGGCAGTGCCTGGGTGAAGACCGACCTGTCGCATCTGAACCACACGCGGCTGAGCGACGTCGCCGGTGTCTGCTCCACCGCGGCATGGAGCGTGGGGCTGCCTGCCGGGACCGCGAGCCAGCTGCTGCGCTGGGACGGAACGACCTGGCGCGAGGCGGCCTTCCCCGGCAGGGGCGAGCCGGACGTCCGGCTGGAATCGGTGGCGGTCGACTCCGACCGGCAGGTGTGGATCTGCGGCAGCCGCGGCGGCACCGCCCGTCTGCTGCACGGGGATGGCCGGCAATGGCGATGGCTGGACCCGCTGCCTGTCGCGAGCGCCAACTTGTACCGGGTCGTACTGCGTTCACCGGGCGAGGTCTGGGTGAGCGGTGACCAGGGATCCGGTGGTGGGTGGTCAGGACTTGTGGCCCGATGGAACGGATCGTGGACGGTCCTGCCCCCGATCGCGGGCTTGCGTCTGGGCATCAGCGATCTGCACCCGGCCGGTTCGGACGACGTGTGGGCGGTGGGTACCGAATTCGGCATCGGCGGACCACCGGGACGCCCCGGCAACCCCGCCCTGGCCCACTGGGACGGCACGGCCTGGACGCGGGTGCAACCGGGCTTCACCGTTGGGGCGTTGAGCGGAATCGCGGGCGACGCGCAGGGCCGCCCCGCATGGATATCGGGCTGGAACTACCAGGACCAGAGTTGCAGCACGTATCTGCGCTGGGACAGTGGCACCTGGACTGTCGTACGGGGCCCGGCCGGCGCGGCGACGGCGCCGTACCTCAACGACGTGACACCCGTTCCCGGAACCGCGGGATTCTGGTCGGCGGGCATGACGAGTCCCACCCCGGCTCCCCCGACCGAGGCATACACGGAACGCCTGGAAGCCTGACGCGGCTCCGGAAGTGTGCAGGGCGCGAGGCGTTCGTCCTGAATGCCGCTGCCTCACCAGTTCTCGCCCGGCACCGCCGAGGCCGTGATCGGCTCCGAGGTTCGCCGATCTCAGGTGCGGCTGAGCATGCCCGTGCGGCACAGGGACAGGGCTGTGCCGCGCGGGCGTTGGTGACCCTTGGTCTCTTCGGCCGGCGACCGACGTCTCATCCGCGCTCGCGGAGATACGCCTCCAGTTCGGCGGCCCCGGTCAGCATCATCCGCCCGCGGGCGGACAGCCGGCCGCGCCAGTCGGACAGTGCGGCCTCCAGTGGCTCCAGCCCGCCGGCCGCCCGCACTTGGGCGATCAGCGGGGCGATCTGCTCCAGCAGGTAGCCGCCCCGCCTGAGCTGGTGGGCCAGCCGGGCGTCCCGCACGTCGGCCTCGTCGTAGACGCGGTACCCGGTCAGCGGGTCTCGGCGCGGGCGCACCAGCCCGGCGCGCTCCCATTTGCGCAGCGTCGCGGGCCGGATTCCGAGCTTCCCTGCCAGCGGCCCGATGAACGTGCCGCCGGGACCGGACACCGCGGCCGACTCGGACCGCACACCGGGCTCGGACACCGTGGTGGGCTCCAGGTCGCGCAGGGCGCTCTCCACGGCCTGGAGTGTCCGGCGGTCGTCGAGGAGTTGGGCGTGGCTCTCGTCGATGAGGCGGAACGCCTCCTCGGCCGAGCCCTCGTTCACTGCCCGCATGATCGACGTCGCCGTCCGGTGGCCGTGGCCGGGCACCAGGGCGAGGAACGCACGCAGGGCCCTCGCGTGCAGCGGGGTGTACGTGCGGTAGCCGTGGGGTGTGCGATCGGCGGCCGGAAGGATGCCGGCCTCCTCGTAGTTCCTGATCGCCTGCGTGGACAGACCGTGCCCGCGCGCCAGATCAACGGGCCTGAGCTGCTCCCCGTTTTGAAGGTTTCTTCCCAAGAGCCTGCCGATATCGCTGGAAAGTTTCAACCGTAAGTTCAACGATAGCGTTTATGGCATGGCTACTGACATCAAGGACACCGCCTATGCCGTCGAGTCCGCCACCGTCATGAAGCTGCTCCCGGCCCGCCCGCGGCTGCTCGCCCTGGGCGAGCCCACCCACGGCGAGGGCACCCTGCTCGACCTGCGCAACGAGCTCTTCCGGCAGCTCGTCGAGCGGGAGGGCTACCGGACGATCACGATCGAGAGCGACTGCATGGCGGGCCTGGTCGTGGACGACTACGTCACCTCGGGCACGGGCACCCTCGACGAGGTCATGGAGCGCGGATTCAGCCACGGGTTGGGCGCGTCCGCGGCCAACCGTGAACTCGTGCGCTGGATGCGTGCCTACAACGTCCGCGCCGACAACGAAGGCCGGCCCGCGTCCGAGCGGCTACGCTTCGCCGGTTTCGACGGCCCGCTGGAGATCACCGACGCCGCAAGCCCCCGCCAGGCCCTCACCGCACTCCATGACTACCTCGCGGCCCTGGGGAACGCGCACCTGCTTCCCTGCACCGCGGAAACCCTCGACCGCCTGCTCGGCGCCGACGACCGGTGGACCGATCCCGCCGCGATGATGGACCCGTCCCAGTCCGTCGGACAGTCGGCCGAGGCCGGGCAACTGCGGCTGCTCGCCGACGATCTGGTGGCGCTGCTCGACGCCCAGACGCCGCGCCTGATCACGGCGACCTCGCGGGACGACTGGGACCGGGCGCGCCTGTACGGGCGCACCGCCACCGGCCTGCTGCGCTACCACTTCTGGATGGCCGACACCTCACCGGCCCGCATGACGCGGCTGATCGGACTGCGGGATTCGATGATGGCCGACAACCTCCTCGCCCTCGCCGCACGGAACCCGACCCTGGTCCATGCCCACAACAGCCATCTCCAGCGCGACAAGAGCACGATGCGCATGTGGGACCACCCACTGCTGGAGTGGTGGAGCGCCGGCGCGCTCGTGAGCGCCCACCTGGGCGGGGAGTACGCCTTCCTGGCCACGGCCCTCGGCACGATCCGGCACCAGGGAGTGGACACCCCGCCATCGGACACCCTCGAAGGACTCCTGTACGCGCTCCCGGAGGACCGCTACCTCGTCGACACCCCCCGGCTGGCCGCCGCCCTCGGCGACGGGCGGCCCGCCCTCCGAGTGTCCCCCTACTACGGCTACTCCTCACTTGACCCGGCCCACCTGGCCGGATACGACGGAATCGTGTTCGTCAAGGACGTCCCGCAGAGCTAGTGCCACCATCAGCAGTCCGGCCTGTCGGGGCGCCTCGGATGCGCGGGAGGCGCCCCGGCCGTCAACGGCGCACACGACCGCTCATCGCCGGGCACCACGAGTGCCAGCAGGCGGGCCACGTCGGCTACTTCGACTCGGCACGGGCGCGTTGCTTGCCTCGCCGACCCGGGACAGACGACGCAGTCCCGAAGCGGACGTGCGAGGCCCGGCCGGGCTGCTGCTCGCCGGCGAGCCGGCCCTCGCGGGTGTCGACGTGGTGGTGTCGGACAAGCTGTCCGAGCACCGCATCCAGGCCGAAGCCGTCGGGCAACGCCTTGAGCCGGATCAGGCGGTGATCGAGTACCGGCACCCAGCCGCGTTCACCGATTGGCGGCCAGCACTGCCGCGAGGCCCTCTTGCAGATCTTTGACGAAATACTCGGGAACCTCCAACGCCGGGAAATGCCCCCCGATTTCGGGCGCCTTCCATCGGACGATCTGTCGGTACCGCTCCTGCGCCCAGGGGCGCGGACACTTCTCGACGTCGCGGGGATACATAGTGAGTGCTGACGGGACGTCGACCCGAAGTTCGGGGTCCAGCGAGTTGTGGCTTTCGTAGTAGATGCGGGCCGCCGATGCGCCGGTCCGCGTCAGCCAATACAGGGTGACGTCGTCAAGAACCCTGTCTCTGGAAATCGTCTCGAACGGGCTGTCTTCGGTGTCCGACCACTCGGCGAACTTGTCAAGGATCCAAGCAAGAAGCCCGACCGGTGAGTCGACGAGCGAGTAGCCGATGGTCTGCGGTCGGGTCGCCTGCTGCTTCGCGTACGCCGCGCGGTGGCGCCAGAAATCGCGGGTTTCCTCGGTCCACTTGCGCTCGATTGCCGTCAGGCCGCCCGTTGTCAACCCGGGCGGTCCCTCCGCGAACGTTGTGTGGATGCCGAGAACGTGCGCCGGGAACCTGCCGCCGAGAACCGTGGTGATATTGCCTCCCCAGTCGCCGCCGTGGGCTGCGAACTTGCTGTAACCGAGCCTTCCCATCAGTTCCACCCATGCGGCCGCGATCTTTTCGGTTCCCCACCCGGTGGTGGCCGGCTTGTCGCTGTAACCAAAGCCTGGCAGCGACGGGACCACGACGTGGAACGCCGGCGCTTCTGCATCTTTCGGATCTGCCAGCTCGTCCACTACATCGATGAACCGAGCAATGCTGTCCGGCCAGCCGTGCGTCAAGATCAGAGGAGTGGCATCTGCGCGCGCGGATCGGCGGTGCAGGAAGTGGATTCCCAGATCATCAATGGTCGTGCGGAACTGGCCGATTTGGTTGAGGCGCTCTTCGAACGACCGCCAGTTGTACCCGGTGCGCCAGTAGTTCACGACATCGACGAGGTCGGCGAGAGGAACGCCCTGTTCCCACCGGCGAGGGTCGGGCGCGGCGCGATAGACCGTCTCAGCCTCCGGTAGCCGCGCCGCGGCCAGTCGCGCGCGCAGATCGTCGAGGTCAGCGTCAGTTGCGCGGGCTTCAAATGCTTGCACGTCGCTGGTTGGACGGGGCATGAGACCTCCTGGCCATCGCGGAACCGGCTGCGAACCATTGTGAACCATCTTAGACGGTTCTAACAGGCCTCCATGCTTGGCGTGCAACCTGCTAAGGTGGTCCATGCGCGCTAGGTTCCCTGACTTCCGCCTCGGTAACGTGCTGGCGACCAGCTTCACGGGGACGCTGTCGGAGCGACATGGCAACGCCGTGGAGCGCATTCCCACGCCGCACCGACTTGTCGACTGGTTGGCAGTGAACGGCCTCGCCGTGGCGTCCTGCACCACCCCGCAGCTCGACCTCGCTCGGGAACTGAGGGAGTCGATTCACGCCGCCGCGACAGCGGCCGCGATCCAGGACGCTCTACCTGCGTCTGCTGTCCAAGTCATCAATGACTGCAGCGCTCAGGGTTGGGCCGCGGCCATCCTGACGCCCGAGGGTGAGCGGCGATGGCTGCTTGGCTCGGCTTCCTGCGTGGAAGATGCCCTCAGCGTGATCGCCGCCGACGCGATCAGCATCATCGCAGGCGAACGAGACGGAAGATTGGCCTTGTGCGCATCGCCAACCTGCCAAGCCGCCTTCTTCGACACCAGCCAAAGTCGCACCCGCAAATGGTGCGACATGAACACGTGCGGGAATCGTCAGAAGAAGGCGCGCTTCAATGCCAACCAGCGCAAAAACCCCAGATCAGTGGAGTGATCGTTACCTCGGTACATCCAAGTGGGCCCCACGCCTGCGACACATCTGTCGCGTTGGGTGCACCTCAACGGCACCACTGAGAGCAAAAGGAGTTGTTCCGCCGTCGGCGAAGCGGGGCGGCGCTCATGATCTGCGTCCCTCCGCCTCAGCGCTGGAACTTCCATGTGATGTGGGAGTCCGTCACCTGGGGCACAGGGCTTCGCGAGCCCGGCGCAGAAGGCCACCTTGCACCGCGACGCCACGGTGTCGGACAGCCTTCCCCACGAAGTACAGGCGGCCGCCTTCCGTGTCGTCCAGGAAGCGCTGACCAACGTACGGCGCCACGCCGCCGATGCCACCGAGATCACCGTCAGCCTGCGCCACGACGGCGACCGCCTGGAGACGACGGTGTCCGACGACGGACGCGGCGGCACCCAGCTCCCCGCCGCGGCGCACGGCGGCGGCTTCGGCCTCGTCGGCCTGAAAGAGCGCGTCACCGCGCTGGGCGGCGAACTGCACACAGGCCCCAAGAACGGCCACGGCTGGGAGGTCCGGGCTCTCCTCCCGACCCGGGAATCCTGAACTCCGCGCACCAATCCGCTGAAGGTTCCTCAAGCCGTTCCGGGGGCCGCTACTGCGACCTGCTGCGCGACCCACGGTTCCGCGCCTGGTTCCACCAGTTCGTCCAGACCCACGGGCGAAAAGCAGACTGACGCGGCAATCCTCGCCGTCTGCGTCCGCGCAGCCAATGTGGAGGTAACCCATGACTGAGACCGTCGCTGCCACTGTTGCCGTGGTCGGCGGAGGCTACGGCGGCATCGCCGCCGCCACCGCGCTGGACGACGTGGCCGACGTCGTCCTCATCGAACCGCGGGACGCGTTCGTCCACAACGTCGCCGCGCTCCGCGGCCTCGTCGACCCCGGCTGGACGGATCGGCTCTTCTTCCCCTACGACCGGCTACTCAAGCGGGGGCGGGTGCTGCGGGACCGTGCGACGCGAGTCGATGCCGCCGGCATCACACTCGGCTCCGGACAACGAATCACGGCCGACTACATCATCCTTGCCACCGGCTCGTCGTACCCACCCGGGATCGAGCTCGGCACCACCGCCGTGCCGAGTGTCGAACGGCAGATCCGCCGACTGAACGGGCGCCGCTGGTGTCAGCGGTCGGTGTCGTCGGTGCTCAGGACCTCGGTCGGATTCGGGGGCTGAATGTCCAGCGGTTCGTTGAAGTCATCGAACGACGTGGTGGTGCGGTTTTCGGCGCCTTTGTAGACCGTTCTGAGCAGGTACGGCTTGCCCTCGGTGGCCACGTAGAAGGTGTACGTCCCTTCCTTGTCCTCCTCGTCGGTCACGGTCAGTTCGAGTGCCTTCCTGCCGTCGATACGGGTGGTCTTCCCTTGTGTCGCCGTGCCGAAGGAGCCGAAGGGCCGTGTGCAGGAGTTGAGCCCGTCGCCGGGCTGCGCCCGGTCGACAGGCGTCTTGGCCCACAGCCCCTGCTCGGTGCGGACGGCCGTGCTGTTGCTCCACTTCTGGAGGTAGGCGCGGTCCGGGCGGACATAGTCCGTCTCGCCGATCCGAATCTGTTCGAGCGTGCCACCCTGTGACCACGTGGTTCTTGACGTGCACCGGGTGTCGAGGTCGGTCACTAGGCGGCTGGTCACCGTGCCGCCGCCGGCCACAGTGTTGGTGACTTCGACTGTCACGGAAGTCAGCGTCCGCATCGTCTCGTTGGCGTCCTCGAGTATCGCGTCCGCGGACCTCTCCTCGGCGCTGTTGCCACTACCGCATCCCGAGACGGCGGCCCCCACCAACAGACTCGTCAGTGCGGTCGTCACCGCAGTAGTCATGGTTCGCACCGGCCCCCAGTCCAGCCAGCCACACGTTTCAACCACCCTCCAGCGCTTGGTCGGTCGCGCCGGCGTGGTCACGCATGTTCATGATCAGCGCGGGCAGCCTACCAAGGCAGGCCTGCCTCGCTTCCCCGCGGTCAGTCCGTCAACCCTGCTGTGATCGTCGCGCCGAGTTCCCAGCACGCCTCGATGTCGGCCTTGCTCGGCTCGCCGGTGACGATCACCGGCTCGGCCGCACGGCGCCAGCCGAGGCCCGTCGTGATCGACTCGATCCCGCGCCGGGCGCCTGTCGCGTCGTTTCCGCCGTGCACGTAGAAGCCGAACGGGCGACCGCGCGTCGCGTCCAGGCAGGGGTAGTACATCTGGTCGAAAAAGTGCTTGAGGGCGCCGGACATATAGCCGAGGTTCGCCGGAGTGCCGAGCAGATACCCGTCCGCGGCCAGGACGTCCGACGCCGTCGCGGACAGCGCGGCGCGCCGTACGACCCGGACGCCCTTGATCTCCGGTGCCGTCGCGCCGGACACGACGGCTTCGAACATCGCCTGGCAGTTGGGCGAAGGAGTGTGATGCACGATCAGCAAGGTGGCCACGTCCCGAACCCTGCCGTGCCATCACATCCCCCTGCAAGCGGCGCCGCTGCCGGCCATCTCGCGGGGACCTTCGCTCGCCGCGCGCGTTGCCGTGGTTGCCGAAACGCCGGTCGGGTGGCGTTGTGGCCCGCGCTCGGGGATGCGACGATGCCCGGCACTGCACACACCGCAACGGGAGGGCATGCCTTGGCCGACGGGGATCAGGGGCAGCGGGCGGCGGCGGTCTTCGACGTGCTCGGGCCCGTGTACGAGAAGGCGTTCGCCCATTCCGAGGCGCACGGGGCATCGCTGGAGTGGCTGCTCGGGAGGCTCGCTCCCGGCAGCCGGGTGCTGGACGTCGGCAGCGGAACGGGGCGTCCCACTGCCTCGACGCTCGCCGCGGCCGGCCACGACGTGCTGGGGATCGACGTCTCGCCCGTCATGGTGGAAATCGCCACCCGGCAGGTGCCTGACGCCGCGTTCCGCCACGCCGACATCGCTGACGTTCCGATCGGGGACGGCTCGTTCGACGCGGTCTGCGTGTACTTCTCGCTGCTGCAGATGTCCCGCGAGCAGCAGTCGGACCTGATGCGGAGGCTGGCGCGGTGCCTGCGGCCGGGAGGCAGTCTGGTGCTCGCCACCGTGCCCGCCGACGTGGAGGGCGTCGAGGTCGTGTTCATGGGGCAGCAGGTCCGGGCGACGAGCTTCGCCACCGAGGACCTCGTGTCCCTCGTGAACAGGGCAGGTCTCGCGGTGGAGTCCGAGCACCACGCGATGTTCACCCCGGCCCACCCCGACGCCGTCGCCGAGCCCCACCTCTTCCTGTACTGCCGACGGGAGGAGACGCAGCCGACCGCCTGACCGGCGCCGGGCGTTGCGCCGACGGCCCCGCGGCGCAACGCTGTCTCTCAGACCCACTGTTCCCATGCGGACGACAGACCGGCGTGCAGGGTGACGCGCGGGTCCTCCGCGAGTCCCGTGCGGACCTCGGCCGGGGCGCCGATGAGGTGGATGGACACCGTGGGACCGAGGAGGAACACCTCGCGCACGTCCTCGGCCGTGATCCCGTCGGCGCAGCGCAGCTCGCGCAGGTCCAGGAACGCCGCGCTGTGACCCGGTTCGGTGTGAGCCCGCAGATGCTCGTGCATGCGGTGCCGCGTGGTGGCACCGAGGGTGCCGCTGACCGCGATCCACACACACGACGCCGTCTCGGCCAGGACGCGCATCCGCATGATCACGATGTCCAACGGTGCTCCTGCTATGCCTCTGGTCTGCGGACGGTGAGAGTACGCAGCCGAGAACGGACCCGCACTTCCCTCTTGCTAGCACCGCATTCAGGACCCTCCGGGTCGGGCGCGACTCACGTGCGCGAAGCCTCCCCGAGTCCCGCACACGTGTAACGCCCCGTTCCGCGAAGGCCGGCGACGCACCGCCTGGACCGAGCGGATCCGGTGGCCAGAGTTCTGCTCGGAAAGTGGACGACGTACGGGAGCCTGCTCGCGGCGATCAGGCGGGCCGCGCAACGAGCCGGCCGCCCAGCGCGTCACAGGCGGATGACGATCAGCGCGGTGTCGTCGGTGTTGCCGGCGCGGGGGAGAAGGTCGGCCAGGAGGGCGTCGGCCAGGGCCTCGGGGTCGGAGCGCCGGTGGCGGATGAGGGAGTCGGCGAGGTGGGCCAGACCGGTGTCGATGTCCTCCGTACGGCGTTCGATCAGGCCGTCGGTGTACAGGACCAGCGTGGCGCCCTCCGTGAAGGGTGTGCGGGCCTGGGGGCGGGGCACGTGTTCGGGCCGGGCGGCGAGCGGGGGGTCGGTGGCCTGGTCGAGGAAGGTGACGGTGCCGTCGGGGCGGAGCAGGGCGGGTGGAGGGTGACCGGCGCAGCTGTAGGTGATGGTGTGGCTGTTCCAGTCGATGAAGGTCGTCACGACGGTGGTCGACTCGGCGCCGTCGACGGAGCGGGCGTACAGGCCGAGGGCCTCCAGTGCCTGGGCCGGGCCGTCGGCGACGCGACAGGCCGCGCTCAGTGCGCTGCGCAGCTGTCCCATGGCGCAGGCGGCCTTCAGGCCGTGGCCGACGACGTCGCCGACGGCGACCGCGAGGCTCTCGTCGGGCAGGTCGACCAGGTCGTACCAGTCGCCGCACACGTTCAGGGAGCCGATGGCGGGCCGGTAGCGCACGGCCGCCCCGTGCGGCCCGGTCGGGCCGGGTGCGGGCAGCATCGCGGACTGCAGGGCCAGGGCGACCTCGCGTTCGTGGGCGTGCGCCTTGCGCAGGCGTTCGTTGACCTCCTGCAGTTCGCGGGAGCGGGTGTACAGCTCGGCCTCCAGTACGCGGGCCTGTCTGTCGCCGCCCGGGCCGCCGCGGGCGCGGATGAGTTCGGTGACCTCCTCCACCCGGTGCACGATCAGCACCACATGCCCGTCGGGGCCGAGGACGGGTGCGTTGACCGGGCTCCAATAGTGTTCCTGCCAGTGGCCGGGGCGCTGGGGATCCTCGATGTCGTAGCGGAGCAACGCCATGGTGTCGCGCTCGCCGGTGTCCACCACCCGCAGCATCGACTCCCGGGTCTCCCGCATGCCGGCCGCGGCGGAGTCGTTGGGGTTCTCGGGGAAGACGTCGAAGATGTAGCGGCCGAGCAGCTGCTCGCGGGTGCGCCCGGCCAGCCGCAGGAAGTCGTCGTTGGCATCGGCGTACACCAGGTCAGGGGTGAGCAGCGCCACCATGCCGGGCAGGGCCCGGAAGACCGCCGCGTAGTCGATCTGCGGTTTCCTCATGTCCTGCCTGCCTCGGCGCCGAGCGTCAGTGTGCTTCCACCATAGGAGCGATCACGACACGGGGCCTGGGCACTGACTCTCTCTGGGGCCCGGCAGGGTCCGCCAGCACCGTCGAAGCCTTTCGACCTGCAACGCCAACCGTCCCTATGACAGTCCGACGGCACAGGGCCTGGCCCGGCGGACCGGGCTCAGAGTCAAGACCATACGGTTCTGATCCGACACCGGGATCGTGCCGCCAACAGACCGCAGCCCGGTCGGCTGTCGGCTCTGTGACATCGGGCGCTCGACGCAGTCCCCGTGAAGCGTCGGCTTGTGGGAGAAGTCGAGCTGGTCCGTCACTTCCGTGCCTCGAAGAGAGGCCGGAGGTCTGTGTGCAGGTGGTCGAGTGCGCTGCGGTACAGCTGGGGCCCCACGGAGATCCGGGCCACACCGATTGCACGAAGCTCGTCCAGCGACCCGCGTTTCAGCGGAAGACCGGCGTTTACCGGCGCGCCGACCTCGGCGACGATGGCCCGGAGGTCGTCCGGCCCGGCTCCGGGAGGGAACACACAATCAGCGCCGGCCGACCAGTACGCCTCAGCCCTGCTGATCGCATCGGCACGTTTCTGATTCTCGGCAAGCGGCGAGGTGGGGGAGAAGGAGTCGATCCGGGCATTGATGACCAGCGGCACCCCGTTACGGTCGGCGGTTGCGCGCATCTGCGCGATGTAGGTGGCGCGGACATCGACGTCGACCAGGCCGCCGTTGGCGTGATCACTGTCCTCGATGTTGCACCCGACGACTCCGATCTCGCTCAGCAGTTCGACCAGCTCCTCCGGCGCCATCCCGTAGCCGGCCTCGGCGTCGACGGTGACCGGCACGTCGACAGAGGCTGCGATGCGTTGGGCGACGAACATCATCTCCTCGCTCGGGGCACCCTCACCGTCGTCGTAGCCCAGAGCGGCGGCGATCGCGTTGCTCGCGGTCGCGACCACCGGGAAGCCCGCGTCGACGACGGCGCGGGCGCTGCCCACGTCCCAGGCGTTCGGCAGCACCAGCGGAGCGCCCGGGATGTGCAGGGAACGAAGCAGTCTGGCCTTGTCGGCCTGATCGGACACAGCGGTCTCAGTCGACAAGTGCGCCGGCGGACAGATTGGCGATTGTTCCGGTCATGGCTCCAGCTCGATCTGAAGCCAGGAACGCGGCCGTCTCGGCGATTTCAGAGAGCGTGGGCAGCCTCTTCAGAAGCGTCCCCTGCGCCATCCCTCCGCCTTCGAGCAATTCCTGGACCGACTGCCCGGCCGCTGCCGCGGTTTGCTTGAAAAGGTCCTTGGTGTACGAACCCGCTGCCGGCGCATCGACGACAGCGTGTGGACGGATGCCGATCACCCGGATGTTGCCGGGTGCCAGCTCCGCGGCCAGAACCCGCGAGAAGGCCTCCTTGCCGGCCGCGCTCACGCTGTGCCCCAAGATGCCGCCTACAGCCAGTTTGGAACCCGGCTCGGACAAAGTCAGGATGACGCCAGGACGCTCGCTGCCCATGTGCCGTGCCACGGCCTTGCTTGTGATGAACAGCGTCCGCAGAAAGCCGTCAATCGGCCGCATGAACTCCTCCAGCGAGAGGTCCTCCAGCAAAGTCCCCTGGTCGTGCATGACACTCACGGCGTTGAGGGCGATGTCGATACCGCCGGCCGTCGCCGCGATCGCATCGGCGTGCTTTTCGACCGCCTGTTGATCGAGAACGTCAACTTGTGCGGTCTCGACTTTTCCGCCCATGGCGGCGATATCACGCGCCACGGCGTCGAGCTTCGCCTGCGTCCGCCCGGCGATGAAAACTCTCGCGCCTTCGCGGGCGAATACCCGTGCGGTTGCGCCGCCGATAGCGCCCCCGCCCCCGTAGATCACCGCGTTCTTGTCGTCAAGCAGCAATCCATTCATTTGTGTCCTCCAAAGGTGATTGATTCTTCCGGATGACTACGCAGGCTCGACGGTCACACCGTCGCCGCCGCGAGCTCTGTCGCGTCCGCAATTACCGGAGGCTTCAGAAAGCCGGCGGCCCAGGCGACCGAGATGGAGATCACCGCAATGATCAGGGGCAGTGACGACAGCAGACGAGGCGGCGAACGTGCCGATCGCCACGCCACCGGGATACGAGCCCAACGCGATGCGCACGGTGGCTGCGGAGACCGGCAGCGAGGACGCCACGTGCGACGTCGACAGGGGCGCCGACATCGGTCGAGGAGGTCGCCAGGGATCGCTTCCGGCGGCCTGTTGGTCAGTCGTGTTTCTGACGCTGGATCTGTTCCGCGATGCGCTTGATGCGGTTCAGTCGTGCATCCCAGGTCTTGCCGACTTCATTCAGTTGCCGGACGGCGCGGGTGAGCTGCGCCTCGTCAACTTCGTAGCGCCGCTCGCGGCCCATGGGTGTCGCGTGTACGAGGCCTGCGCGGTCGAGGACGCCCAGATGCTTGGTGACCGCTTGGCGCGAGATCGGGAGACGATCGCTCAGGCTGGTCGGCGTACCGACTCCTTCCGCGAGCAGCAGGTCGAGCAGGCGGCGCCTGATCGGGTCGCCGATCGCCGACCAGAGTTCGTCGTCGACGGTCATCGCACCACCACGGAAGGGGCGTAGCTCTGCAGCCTGGGCAGGAACATGTCCCAGCCGCGCTCGTGGTCGTGGAAGGTCTCCTCGAGCACAGCAGCCTCCCAGCCCTTCTCCCGCCAGCCGCTCTCGGTCAGGCGCAGAATCGTGCCGTCACCGGAGGGCTCGAGCTCGAAGGTGACCAGGAGAGAGTTGTCTGCATCGGGCAGCTGACCATCAGGGGCAATCCAGCGGATCGCGAACTTGCGGGGCGGATCGACGTCGACCACCGTGATCGTTTCAACCCCAGCGTGCTCGCCCCACACCAGTTCGCCGATCGCGCCTGGCGCAGGCTCGAACGACGCGTCATCGGGCCACCACATCTTGATGTGTTCGGGACGACTCACCACATCGAACACGATCTCCGGTGCCGCATCGATGCGGATCTCGCGCTCCAACTTTCCGAACTCCACCACGGACCTCCAATAAGCAACCATCGGTTGCGCATGACGATAGTCGTCACGCCAACGATCCGCAACCTCTTGTTGCGTAATGGCCGTGAGGTCGACGCGCCGTCGGGCCTGCCGGCCGGCGGGAGTGTCCGCCGGGGGATCCTCGGCTGCTTCCGCGCAGGACAGCGGATCGCATGCCTGGACCGGGGCCGAGCTGCGGGCAGGCACCCGCGGTGGGCGGCGGCGATCTCCTGGACGCGCCGGGACAGGCCCTGCCACACGTGGAATCGGATGGCTAGCGGACCGGCGCAGGCCGAGCGAAACCACTGTCACAGATGCACGGTGTGTCCGGTCATCACTTCGAGACAGTCGTGTGAGCCCAGGAATGCACGACGGCGGTCTTTCGCTCGTTCGGGGGCGGACCTATGGAGGTGCAGCACAGTGTCGGACAAGGACTCTGCGAACAAGGCCAACGAGCAGCCGCGGCCGGTGAGACCTTCTCGGTGCCGGGCGGCGACGTAAGCCACGTGGGAGGGCATGGGCAGCATGAGCGCCACTGACGTTGTGTCCCGCATGCCGACGGTGTTGTTCGCGGCGGCAGCATTCCATGAGTTGCGACATCGTGGCCTGCCACGAAGTTCCGGGTGGCGCATACAGGTTGGTGGCACATGAGGGTCGACGGTCGCCTGCACACCGTCATGACAACGGCCATGTCCGCCATGCCGAGGAGTCGGGGCGCTTGGGTGCCTGACCGCGACGGCACGGAGTCTCTGGTCCGCTGCAGGCATGGCCGCGATGCCCTGGATGGCACCCCGACGACGAGTTCGGGAAAGACCAGCGAATCCCACCACCGGGCATCCCGAGGACACGTGTGAACGACGGACCCGCCACCCGCCTGACCAGCGCGCAAGACACAAGACTCATCCACCGCCATCCATGGCCTACACCTGGCGATGGACGGCACACCCCGACGCTCCCGCAGATCGCGGCAGGGCACAGCTCAAAGGAGGCAACGGTGTTCGAATCCCGGGCAGAGGCAGAAATGCGACTGTACTCAGAGAAGACGGCCAAGGAACTCGCCCTGAAAAAGCAACGGGAAGAGGACAGCGAGAACGACGACGTCGCCGAGACACCGCCTCGGGCCGATGAGGTGGACGCGACCACGGAAACGACGGTCACCACCGACGCGGAGACCGCTGGATGACCTCTGGCGCGGGCGGCCCGGGTGAAGTGGTGGGTAGCTGGGTGCCGGCGGCAACCGTCGGCACCCAGCCCGGAGTTACGTGCCGTGGATCGTCCCCCGAACCCGCAAGCGGCCGTCAGCCGTGAGCCGTGCCCGCGCTGGGCAGCGGGCCACTGCGGCAGGGCGGGGACGGCAAAACCGTCCCCGCCCCGGGCGTCATCGTTCGAGCGTCATGTACAGGCGGGTGCCATGGGGTTGGTAGCCAACCCGTTCATAGACGCGGCGGGACCCCTCACCTCCGTACTCCAGCCAGACCGACCGTGCTCCGCGGGCGAACATGGCCTCGCTCAGCGCCGCGGTGACAGCAGCGGCGATGCCCTGCCCCCGGAAGGCAGGCCGGGTACCCACGCCCGCCAACTCCGCGGTTCCCACGGCGGGCGCCGAGCAGGAGGCCGCACCGGCGCAGTCACCGTCGGGGGCCCGCACGAACCGGACGGCCCCGCCGCTCGCCTCGACCCGGCGCAGCCTGGCCGCGCCGTCCGCGGACGCGGAGAACTCCCCGGCGAACGCCTCGGACAGTGCGGCATCGATCGACACGTAGTCCTCGTCCGAACGCGGGGCTTCGACCTGCAGCGGAACGGGGCTGAGGCGGCGGGCCGTGCCGACGGCCGGCGGCATCGTCAGGGTGACGGGAGTGCAGACCAGGTACTCGTGCACAGCCTCCGTGGTGAACCCCGCTTGCCGAAGCGCCGCGTCCACGGCGGGCGCGCCATCCGGCGCGAACTCCAGGCGTGGCTTGAGGCCGTGCTCTCGGAACGCGTCGATCAGGGCTGCGACGTCCCGTCGGCTCGGGCGGGCGTCGGGCAGAGGTGTTGCGTAGTTGATGTAGGGGCTGGTGGTCGCGGGGTCGAACCCTGCGATGAAACCGCCGATTTCGATCGCTTCGGGGCGGCGGCGGAGGTTGATGACGGCAAAGCTCTGGACGTCGATGTCCACGGTATGGATGACCTCACGAGAGATGGCATGACGGAGCGCGCTCTCACCGCACAGGCGGATCGAGAGCCACGCAGGCTTGTGGTCCCGGCATCGGCCAGGAATCACCTCGGCGCCGCGAGGTGACGACGGTGCATCAGGCACCGCATCGTGGGGCCGCCGTCATCGGACGCGAACGACACCGGTAGCCGCCATGCCGTAAAGCAGGGAGGTCAGTGCCGACGACGGCCCTCGGGGGACGCCGCAATCATTGGCTTCAGTCCTTCGACGTGAGTGAGTACATGGTGAAAGCGCAGCACACGCTTTCACACCAGAAAGGTGCCAGGCAAGGGAGTATCCGACACAAGGATGCAGGTCAACTGCCCCCGACGCGCTGCCGACAACTGGGCCGGCCTGGTCTCTGTCCCTCCGCAGTGGAGGTTCACGCGCTCGGGGTCTTGGGGAGCGCATTGACCCCGCGGCCTCGCGTGTCACATCCACGCCCCATGCCCGGTCGTATGGGTGGAAGCAGTCCTTGAGCCTGCTGACCCAAGGAGCGCTCACGCGAAGCGCCCGTCGTGATGGCTCCTCCTGAAAGGAATGACGCAATGACGACGCTGGACGGGCAATCCGCGAGCGAGGTCGCGCGCCCAGACACCGTGACGCAGGTCCCCGCCGGGGCGCCGGACGCCTATCGGCAGGCTCCCGCCCAGGTGGCAGACCGGCTCGGCGTCGACCCGGGGGCGGGTCTGAGCACGAGGCAGGTCTCCGAGCGCGCGGCGGTCCACGGCGCCAATCGGCTGTCCGAAGCGGCCCGGCGCCCGGAGTGGCTGAAGTTCCTGGACCAGTTCCGCAACTGGCTCATCATCATCCTGCTGATCGCCGCCGTGGTGGCCGGAGCCATCGGTGACATCAAGGACGCAGTGGTGATCACCGTCGTTCTGCAGATCAACGCCGTGCTCGGCTATTGGCAGGAGCGGCGTGCCGAGCGCAGCCTGGAGGCGCTGCGCCGGATGCTGGTGCCCACGGCGAGGGTTCGCCGCGACGGCACGGAGCAGGTGGTGGAGGCACAGTTCCTTGTCCCCGGAGACGTGGTCCTGCTGGAAGCCGGCGACCGCGTACCGGCTGACGGTCGGCTGACCGTTGCCGTGGCGGTCGAGGTGGCCGAGGCGGCCCTGACCGGTGAGTCCCAGCCGGTTGCAAAGAGCGTGACGCCCGTCGATCACACCTCGACCGCCCCGGTGGCGCTTGCCGAGCGCACCAGCATGCTGTTCATGAACACCGCTCTGACCCGGGGCCGTGCCGAGATGATCGTCACGGCCACCGGAATGCGCACCGAACTCGGCGCCATCGCCGAGGCGTTGCGCACCGGGACGGAGCCGCCGAGCCCGCTCCAGGTCCAACTGGACAGCCTCGGCCGTCGACTGGCGCTGCTGAGCGGAGTCGCGGTGGTCGCCTACGCCCTGAGCGCATGGGTCCGCGGCGAGTCGCTCTCGGACATCGCGCTGCAGGCCGTGGCCCTGGCCGTCGCCGCGATCCCCGAAGGGCTGCCCGCCGTGCTGGCCCTGACGCTGGCACTCGGCGTGCACCGCATGGCCCGTCGCGGTGCCATCGTCAAACGACTGGCCTCGGTGGAGTCGCTCGGTGCGGCGACGGTCGTGTGCAGCGACAAGACCGGCACGCTCACCCTCAACGAGATGACCGCGCGGACCTTGTGGACCGCGGGCAGGCTCTACGAGGTCACCGGGGAGGGGTACGGGACGGCAGGCGCCCTCCGCGTCCCCGGCGCGGATGACACGTCTCCCACCGACGATCTCCGTGATGTGGTGCTCCCCTTCGCCCTGTGCAACGACGCACGCCTGACCGACGGCGGCATCATCGGTGACCCGACGGAGGCCGCGCTGGTCGTCCTGGCGGCCAAGGCCGGTGTGGACGCCGACCGGCTGCGGACGGAGCTTCCGCGCGCGGGCGAGCTGCCCTTCGACGCGGCCACCAAGTACATGGCCACCTTCCACACCGAACCCGACGGCCGCACCCGCGTCCACGTCAAGGGCGCGGTCGACGTACTGCTCGGCATGTGCACCGGCGTCCTCACCGAGGACGGCGCGCGCGCCCTCGACGAAGGGCACAGGGACGAGATCCTCGCCGTGACGGCGCAGCTCGGCAGTACCGGACTGCGGGTACTGGGCGCGGCCACCGCCCTGATGGACGGCGCGCCGAGCGCGTTCACTCCGGCCGCGCTGCCGGGCCTGACCCTGGTGTCGGTCGCCGGGATCGCCGATCCGCCCCGCCCGCAGGCACGGGACGCGATGGCGCTGTGCCGCACGGCAGGAGTGGCCGTAAAGATGATCACCGGTGATCACGCCGACACCGCGGCGGCCATCGCCCGCGAGCTGGAGATCGGTGGCGACGTCGTGACGGGCGCCGACCTGGACCGGATGACGGAGGAACAACTCGCCGAGCGCGTCGAGGACATCGGCGTGTTCGCCCGGGTCGCCCCGGAGCACAAGGTCACGATCGTCCGGGCCCTGACCAAGCGGGGCCACATCGTCGCCATGACCGGCGACGGGGTGAACGACGCCGCAGCGCTCAGGGCCGCCCACATCGGCGTGGCCATGGGCATCACCGGCACGGACGTCGCCAAGGAAGCCGCCGACGTGGTCCTCACCGACGACGACTTCTCCACGATCGTGCGGGCCGTCCGCGAAGGACGGGCCATCTACGCCAACATCGTCAAGTTCGTCCGCTTCCAGTTGGCCACCAACATCGGCGCGATCCTGACCCTGCTCACTGCCTCCCTCGCCGGTCTGCCCACCCCGCTCACGGCGGCCCAACTACTGTGGGTCAACATCATCATGGACGGTCCGCCCGCCATGGCCCTGGCCGTCGACCCCGCCCGCGACGATGTGATGCGCCGGCCACCGCGCGACCCGGGTGAGCGGATCCTGGACGCCCACCGGCTCTTCGCCATCGGCCGGGCCGGTGCGGTCATGGCCCTGGGGACCGTGACGCTCCTCGCCGTCGCCCGCTCGTACGTCGACCCGGACACCGCCCTGACCATGGCGTTCACCACGTTCGTGCTGTTCCAGCTGTTCAACGCCCTGAGTGCCCGCGCGGACGACGGCCCGCTGTTGGGCCGTTACCAGCTCCGCAACCGCGCGCTGTGGTTGTGCCTGGCCGGCGTCCTCGCCGTACAGGTCGCCGTCGTCCACCTGCCCTGGGCGCGCACGGTCTTCGGGACCGTGCCGCTGACCGTGACCCAATGGGCCGTGTGCCTGGGCACCGCGTCCACCGTGCTCCTCGCCGAATTCGTCCTGCGCGCCGTACGGTCGGCGCTGCGCGGGGAGGACGTACGAGTCTGACCGCACGCCCGCCCAGGCCGACGAGCGGCACGAGTTGCTGGGCCACCGCGGCGAGGGGCGGCGCAACAGCGACGACAGCCGCTCGGGCAGTGCTCCTGTTTGACATCTCTGCGACCGCTCCACCATGCTTGTATTAATTCATTAATGGAAGCGTACTGGAAGCATGGAAGGTGACGTGGTCGAGTACCGGATCGACCGTGGCAGCGGCGTACCGGCCTACGTGCAGATCGTCGAGCAGACCGAACGGGCGCTCCGGATGGGCACGTTGAAGGTCGGGGACAAGTTGCCCACGGCGAGGGAGGTGGTGGCGGCGACCGCCATCAACCCCAACACCGTGCTGCGGGCCTACCGCGATATGGAGCAGGCCGGCCTGGTCGAACTGCGCCGGGGGCTGGGTACCTTCGTCACGCGGTCGCTCGCGCGGCCCGGCGCGGAGGACGACTCGCCCCTGCGCACGGAGCTCACCGACTGGACGGCACGCGCGCGGGCGGCGGGATTGGAGCGGGCCGACATCCTCGCCCTGGTCACCGCCGCCCTGGACGCCTACGACAACGAGCAAGGCGAGCACCATGAGCAACACGAGCACCCCTCGGGCGACCGGGAGCGGAAAGAGGAGGACGCATGACCGGGCCTGACGCGCCGGCCGCACTGCGCGCCACGGGACTCGGATTCCGGTACCGGAAGCGGGGCGGCTGGGCCCTGCGGGACTGCGAGTTCACCGTGCCCAGCGGACGCATCACCGCCCTCGTCGGACGTAACGGCGCCGGCAAGAGCACCCTGCTGCACCTGGCGGGCGGCCTGTTGCGCGCCGACTCCGGGGAGATACGCGTACTGGACGCCGCACCGGGCACACCCGAAGCCCGCGCCCGGGTCGCCGTGCTCACCCAGGACAAGCCGCTCTACCCCCGCTTCACCGTGGCGGACACCCTGCGGATGGGCGAGAAGCTGAATTCCTCGTGGGACCGCGCGGCGGCCGAGCGGACCGTCCGCGAGGGCGGCATCCCGCTCACCGCCCGCGTCGGCGAGCTGTCCCCCGGACAGCGCACTCGCGTCGCACTCGCCCTGGCGCTCGGCAAGCGGCCCGAACTGCTGCTGCTCGACGAGCCGATGGCCGACCTCGACCCCGTGGCGCGAGGCGAGATCATGGCGGCGCTGATGGCCGAGGCCGCCGACCGCGGCATGAGCATCCTGCTGTCCTCGCACGTCCTGCCCGAACTGGAGCAGACCTGCGACTGGGTACTGCTGCTGCGGAACGGCCGTATCGAGCTGAGCGAGGACGCCTACGCGCTGCGCGAGAGCCACGCCATGCTGACCGGACACGCCGACCAGGCCGACACCCTGGCCGCACGACACACCGTCGTACACCGCCGGACCGGTGGCAGACAGCTGACCGCCCTCGTACGGCAGCACGGACCGCTGCACGGCGACTGGCACGTCGAGCGGCCCAAGCTGGAGGACATCCTCATCGGGTACCTCCAGGACGATGACATGGTGCGCTCCGTGGCCGCCGAGCGGACGGAGGCGGCGGCGTGAAGGGTTCCCTGCGGAACGGCTCCCTCTGGAACGGGTGCCTCTGGCTCGCGTGGCGCCAGCAGCGGGTGCTGGTCAGCGTCGGCGCGGCCGTCCTGGTCGCCGTTGCGGCGATCGCCGCGTACTCCCGGTCGGGCATGCTGGACGATCTGGGCAGCGGGCTGTTCGACCACTGCGATGCCGGGCCCATTCACTGCACGCGTCCCGACACCGGTGTGCCCCTGCTGCTGGACATCGAGCCGCTGCAGTACCTCGGGGCGCTGAACATCGCCCTGCCCGTCATCATCGGCGTCTTCTGGGGCGCCCCGCTGCTGGGCCGCGACCGGGAACTGGGCACGCACCGCATGGTTCTGACCCAGGGAGTGAGCCGCGGCCAGTGGTTCGCCTCGCGGTTCGCCCTCGCGGCGGCGACCACGGTGGCCCTCTCCGGCCTGCTCGCGGGAGTGTTCGCGTGGTGGTGGCGACCGGCCGCCGACCGGAGCTACGGCCTGTTCTGGTACGAGACCACGGCCCTGAGCGGCTCGGGCCCACGCGCCGTCGCAGCCGCCCTGTTCGGTCTGGCGGCCGGCACGCTGCTGGGTCTGCTGGCCCGCCGGGTCCTGGAGGCCATGGCACTGACCCTCCTGGTCACCGGGGCGATGATGCTCGTGCTGGAGTGGACACACAGGATGCGCCTCCTCGTCCCGCCGCACAGCTACATCAGCGCCGGCGGCGTCCCCAAGGCGCCCATGGGCGAGAAGTGGTCGGCCGGCCACTACGGCCTGATCACCGCATCCGGCCGTCGCGACGACGTGATGAACTGCCCCTTCCCGTCAGGTGCCCAGCTCAACGAGTGCATGGACCGGCACGGGTACGTCGCCCGCTTCTACGAGGCCAACCCGGCCGGCGACTACTGGACCTTCCAGTGGATCGACACCGCCGTCCTCGGCGGCCTCGCCCTCCTGCTCACGGCCCTCACCGTGCTGCTCCTGCGCCGCCGCGTCTGACCGCGCCGCACCACCGCAGCTGTCACCCCCTAATCCCCTAATCCATTCATCCCCTCACCCGGGGCCCCCTTTGCACGGAGGTCGATTAGCCATGCCCGCTGACGCCAAGACACCGAAGAAACTGCGCAACAACCGCGCCGCCCTCACCCACAAGGTCGGCTACGCCCTGCGCCACCCCGGCCGCGTGTCCCCGTACCTCCGCCGGGCCGGCCGGGACGCCTGGCTGCGCCTGAAGCACCCCGACCACGTCGGCTACTACCGAGCGGTGATGGCCTCGGACACCCGCCGCAACCCGGAAGCCGCGGTCGGCAGTCAGACCCACGAACGCTGGCTGGCGCTCGGGCAGATGCAGTTCGACTACCTCATCGAACACGGCCTGCGCCCCGAACACCGCATGCTCGACATCGGCTGCGGCAACCTGCGGGGCGGCTGGCGCTTCATCGACCACCTCGACACCGGCCACTACTACGGCATCGACATCTCACCCGACATCCTGATGGCCGCCAAGAAGACCCTCGCCGAGCGCCACCTCCAGGACAGGCTGCCGCACCTGACCATCACCGGCGACCTCACCCTGGACTTCCTGCCCAGCGACCACTTCGACGTCATCCACGCGCACAGCGTCTTCTCCCACTCGCCGCTGAACGTCGTCGAGGAATGCCTCACCCATGTCGGCCGCGTGCTGACCGACACCGGGTTCTTCGACTTCACCTTCGACCGCACCGAGGGCACCGAACACCAGGTGCTGCGCGAGGACTTCTACTACCGCACCGAAACCCTCCTTGCCCTGGCCCACAAGCACGGCCTGCACGCGCGCTTCATGGAGGACTGGGAGCAACGCCCGCACGGCCAGTCGAAGATACGCGTCAGCCGCTCAGCCCTGCCCACCACCTGAGACGGCCGGGATCCGACATGCCGCCCCCCATAGTGTCCCCGGGCACCCTGCTCGACCCACCCACCGTCACCACGCCCCGGCCACCCGTCGTCCTGCGGCCGCCCGTGCCGCTGCACATCACACGGCCCGGCCCGAGCCGGGCGCTCACGGCAGCCGTGCCCGCGGGCCTCGTGCTCGCCCTGGGCCTATGGGGGATCACCCGCCAGGACAGCATGTGGCGCGACGAGGCCGCCACCTGGCAGGTCGCCCACCGCAGCCTGCCCGAGATCTGGCATCTGCTCGGGCACGCGGATGTCGTCCACGGCCTGTACTACGCCCTCATGCACGTGGTGTTCGAGGTCTTCGGCGACAGCCTCCTGACGCTGCGGATACCCTCCGTCCTCGCCATGGCCGTGGCGGCCTCCCTCGCCGCCGACCTCGGTGCCCGACTCGCGGGCCGATGGAGCGGGCTCGGCACGGGGCTCGCCTGCGCACTGCTGCCCGCCCTCCAGACGTACGCGCAAGAAGGCCGCCCGTACGCGATGGTGACCGCCGCCGTCGCACTCGCCTCCTGGTTGCTGGTGGCCGCCCTGCACCGCCCGCGCGCCCGCACCTGGAGCGCATACGCCCTCGTCGTCCTGCTCGGCGCGTTGCTCAACTGGTTCTCCCTGCTCGCGCTGCTCGCGCACGCCGCCACGCTCGCCCTCGCCCGGCCCCACCGCACCATCTGGGTGCACTGGCTCCTCGCGGCAAGCACCGCCGTACTCGGCGCCCTGCCCCTCGTCCTGGCCAGCCAAGGCCAATCCAGGCAGGTCTCCTGGATACAACCCACCACCCCCGGCACGACGTACGCAGTCGCAGCCACCATCCTCGCGGCCGGCGGCTGCGCACTCCTGGGCCGGGCACGCAAACCCGCCGGTCCGACTCCGGCTGCGGCGGGGAAACTGAGCCTGGCCGCTGTGGCCGTCCCGCTGTGCGCCGTCCCGCAGCTGACGCTCATCGCCGTCTCGCTCACCTGGCAGCCCCTGTACGTCGGCCGCTACGTACTGTTCGCCTACATCGGACTCGCCCTCCTCCTCGGGGCATTGACCGCCACACTCGCCACGCACCTGCCCACCCACCCCGGAGTTCCGCTCGCCGCCGTCACGGCACTCGCGTTCCTCGCCCTGCTACCCGCGGAACAGCACGTACGCAGCGCACACAGCCGCGTCGACGACGTACTGGCTGCGGCGACCCTCGTGGACGCAGCACGTGGACAGGGCGGCGCGGTCGTCTTCATTCCCTCAGCCCGACGCGACACCGCCCTGGTCACCCCAGGCGCGTTCCGCGGACTGCGCGACATCGCGCTCGCCCAGAGCCCGGTCGAGTCCGACACCCTGCACGGCATCGAAACAGACCCGGACACCACAGCCCGCGCACTGCTGCGCGAACGGCACATCATCCTCATCAGCGACGCAGACACCCGCCCTGCCCACAACGCCCGCGACCGCGCCAAACAACGCGTCCTGCGCGAACACTTCGTCAAACGCTCCACCACGATCCGACGCGGCCGCAGCCTCACCCTCTACGAACGAATCGACCGCCCGCAGCACAACCAGCCTGCCGCCAACAGGTCGTAAACCGACCACTTCAGCGTGAGTCAGAGACCTGACCGCCTGCCCAGGAGCGGATCGTGGGCAGCTGGTTGTAGAAGGCGTCACCCGGGCACTGAGTGTTGTAGCCGTCTCGGTGACCGTGGATGGCCGGGAACGTCAACTTCGCGCCCTTGGCCCAGGACTTGCGGAAGTAGTTCGTGCCATCCGCGCCCGCGGTGAGGGTGGTGGTGCCAGTCGGGTCGACGCCGTATTGGCCCAGCTTCCAGGCGGCGATGCGGGCGACCGAAGTCATCGCCTCCTTCGACGGGGCGGCGTCCGCGTATGTGCCCAGGACAGAGACGCCGGTGGTCTCGGCGTTGAAGCCGTAGGCGTGCGCGCCCATGACCGGCTTGTCCACGCCGCCCTTGCGGCCCTCGTACAAGGTGCCGCACTTGTCGACGAGGAAGTTGTAGCCGATGTCCTTCCAGCCCAACTGTTTCACGTGGTAGGCGTAGATGCCCCGGACGACCGCCGGGGCCTGTTCGCAGGTGTAGTTGTTGGACTCGGCAGTGTGGTGAACCACCACCGCCTTGACCTTCCCGCCTGGCAGATAACCCGGCTTCTCCGGGCTGATCGACTCGTCCGCGCCCCAGCCGGCACGCGAGGTGATCGCGGGCTTGGGCGCAATGGAAGGCGGAGCCGCGGGGACGCTTGTGGAAGGGGAGGGCGAGGCCGAGCCTGAACCCGAGGGTGACGTGCTCGGCGTGGAACTCCCGGACGCCGACTGCGGGGCGGAGGGCTCGGTTGTCGCCGTCTCGGACGTGGACACCTCCGGCGAGGCTGTCGCAGTGGATTCCTCCGCGGTGGGTGTGTCGGTTTCCGCCGTCGCGTGTGCGGCCGGTTCCAGCCCTGAAGCCGTGGCGTTCCCGGGGTCGATCATGTCCAGGCGCAGCCCTTTGGGCAGCCCCGCCGACGCCTTGCCGTCCACCCGTACTTCCACCCCGTCGGACTGCCCCACCCACGCCGGTTCGGTGCCGCCGCGTGCCGCGCCGGCCTCGCCCTTGCCGCTGTTCCCGTCCAGCTTCAGCCAGCTCGACCATTCGCCGGTCCTCGCGTCCCGGGTCCGGACCTCGACCACTCCCGCCACCCTCGCGGACGCGTCCGCCCAGGTGACACCGAGCATGCTGAACGGTTCTGTGTCCCGTTTGCCGAGCTGGGCGGATACGCCGTCGTCGGCCACCTCCAACTGGGCCGTTCGGGCCTTGCTCTCGACGGGCCGGGACTTCCCGTCGTCCGCCGAACCGTCCGTCGGCCCACCGGTGACGCCCTGGACGACCAGGGCTCCGGAGACCGCCGCGGCCACCACAGCGGTGGCACCCCACCAACGACGTCTCATGTCGACGCGCACATCCTTCTCCCATGAATGGGAAGCCAAAAGAGATCGAAGAAGAGCTTTTCTGCGCTCGCCCCGAAGACCCTCTGTCCTGGACGGAGCCGAAAAGCCAGGCAATTGGTCTCCTGCCGCCGCAGGTCAGCTGCATATCCCGGTGAGGAGCAGGCATGCGATCGCCTGTGCGGCGCCCATCAGCTGATAGGTGTTCAGTTTCATTGGTCCGATTTCAGGGGCAGCAACTTCAGCGCCTCTCCCTCCACCGATCCGTAAGGATCTGTGCTTTCCGGTCGAACGGCCCGTCGATGAAAGACATGGGCGCGCGCAGCATCGTGCGTCGTCCGTTCCTGGTGCACACGGCGACGTGGCTTACGCCCAAGGTGCGCTGGACGTCCAGCCGAAGGATGTCGGTCCATGGAATCTGCCGACGGCGGTCACCGTGGACAACGAGAGCGTCCTCGCTAATGCTCACGCCGTGGCTACGATAGAGGAACGCGGTTACCGCGCAGGCCACCACCGCGGCCGACACGCATTGTCCAAGTTCGCTTAGCTCCATTGGGCCAGGCGGGAGAATCAGCTGAGAGATTCTCGGGGCTGCTCGATCCGGCCGAATCGCACGCCTTCGGAGATGCCGACGCTTCGGAGTGCCCGGCGGCGCAACCGCGCCAGACTGTGACCTGGGTAACTGCCGGTCATGGGGCGCCGGGGCATCTCGTCTCTAGTTGGTGAGCACAACGAACGGAGACGTCATGAAGATCTTCATTGCCGGAGCGTCCGGCGCGATCGGCAGCCAACTCGTTCCCCAGCTCGTGGCACGCGGCCACGTGGTCGTCGGCACCACCCGCTCGGCTGCCAAGACCGGCGCGCTGCGCGCGCTCGGCGCCGAACCGGTCATCGTCGACGCGCTCGACCCCGACTCGGTGGCCGACGTGGTGGCCAAGGCCGAGCCCGATGTGATCGTCCATCAGCTCAGCGCGCTGGGCGGACCGATGAAGATGCGAAACGTGAAGCGGATGGTGGCCGCCACCAACCGGCTGCGCACCGAGGGCACCGACCACCTGCTGGCCGCCGGCCGCGCCGTCGGCGTCCGCAAGTTCGTGGCGCAGAGCAACTACGCATTGCTGGAACGCACCGGTGGGCCGGTCCTCGACGAGAGCGGGCGGATCGATCTGAGCCCGCCCAAGGACCTCGCGGAGGCGGTGGCCGCGTTGCGTCACGTGGAGGACGCGGTGACCGGCATTACCTGGGCCGACGGCATCGTGCTTCGCTACGGTGGCTTCTATGGCCCCGGGACCGGCATCGAGGCCGCGCCGGACGCGGGCATGGCCGAGTTGATCCGCAAGCGAAGGTTCCCGATCGTCGGTGGCGGCGGTGGGGTGTGGTCGATGGTGCATATCGCCGATGCGGCGTCGGCCACGGTCGCGGCGATCGAACGCGGCAAGCCCGGGATCTACCATGTCGCCGATGACGAGCCGGCGCCGGTGCGTGAAGTGCTGCTGGAGCTGGCCCGGGCGCTTGGCGCCAAGCCGCCGCGCCGCGTGCCGGCCTGGCTCGTCCGGCTGCTGGCCGGCAAGGGCGCGGTGGAAATGATGACGCGGGCCTGCGGGATCTCCAGCGAGAAGGCCAAACGCGAGCTGGGCTGGACGCAGCGGTACCCGAGCTGGCGAACGGGTTTCACCGAGGGATTGAGCTGACTTCGACATGTCCGTCTCGGATCTGTACGGCGAGCTGCGACCGCGGGCGTTCGCCATCGCCTACCAGATGCTCGGCAGCGTCAGCGAAGCCGAGGACGTCGTGCAGGAAGCGTTCCTGCGGATGCACCAGACCCTGCAACGGGACGAGCCGATCGCCTCGCCGCGAGCGTACATCGCCACCCTGGCCACCCGGCTGGCCATCGACCAGCTGCGCTCGGCACGGGTGCGGCGGGAGAGTTACGTCGGTGAATGGCTGCCGGAACCGATGGTCACCGATCCGACGCCGGCCGAGCAGGCCGAGACCGCCGACTCGCTGTCGCTGGCGTTCCTGGTGCTGCTGGAGAGCTTGTCGCCGCACCAGCGGGCCGCGTTCCTGCTGCGTGAAGTGTTCGAGTACCCGTATACGGAGGTCGCCGAGATCATCGGGACCGATGTGGACAGCACTCGGCACCTGGTCGCGCGGGCTCGCAACCACCTCCGCACGCGCCGACCTCGCTACCACGCCTCGCGGCGGCAGCGAGAGGAGCTGACCCGGCGCTTCTTCGCCGCCGCCGAGCAGGGCGATCTGCGGGCACTCGAGGTGCTGTTGGCCCAGGACGTGGCGCTGCACGGCGACGGCGGCGGCAAGGTGCCGGCGCTGGGCCGGCCGATCAACGGCCGGGGGCGCGTGGCACGGACCATGCTGGCCGGGCTCGCCGCGTTCGCACGCCTCGGCGGCCGCATCCACGTCACCGAGGTCAACGGCCAGCCCGGCGCCATGGCGTACGACGCGCAGGACCGACTGGTCGGGGTCATGGGACTCGACATCGCCGACGATCAGATCCAAGCGATCCACTCCATCGTCAACCCCGACAAGCTGCGCCACCTCGACGAGGTCAGCGACCTCGGCACCCGGCTACGCCCGGGCCGACGATCCAGCGGCGACGGCTGATCCGTCGGTCACGGCGCCGCCGTGACCGACGGCCTGCCTTGCACTGGAGCCGGGAGGGCCAGTCCACGGATGATCCTCTATTTCCTCGGAGAACTCACCTTGCGTATCGGTGCCGTCACCTAGGGTCAACCGGCTCTGCGTCGCAGGTGACCTCGTCGCGGGGCGCGTAGTGGGTGTTGAAGGTCTCGCGTTTGACTTCCTTGCCGTCGGATGTGAAGACCCGGTCGACTGCGACGTTGAAGCCTTCCAGCGGGGTCTGCGGCAGGCAGTCCTTTTCGGCCCCCGGGCGGCTGCTCGGCTCCTTCACCTCGGTGCGCGGGCCGGTGACCGCTTCGACCGCGTCGTATTTCTTGGTGCCGAGGAAGGTGACGGTGATCGAGGTGTCCGTCGCGGACGCCTGGATGTAGATGGCGTTGCCCGAGTCGTTGGCGAACCTCAGGTCCAGACTGCCCCACACCACCGTTGCCTCCCGGCCTTCGGGGTAGCGCTCGATGTAGAACGAGTGCGCCCCGTGCTCGAGCGGTTTGACGCCGGCGAAGAACAGGGCGTTGAAGACCGTGGTGGCGACGGCGGAGACGCCGCCTCCGGCTGCCTTCTCGAACTGGTTGTTGTTGATGATGATGCCGTCCACGAAACCGTTCGCCTTGGTCCGCTCGCCCACGGTGCGGTTGAAGCTCCAGTTCTCGCCGGGCCGTACGAGGGACCCGTTGAGGAGTTCCGCGGCGCGGCCGATGTTCTTCGTGCGGTACGGGGCGGGCTCGAAGTTGACCGTGAAGGTGGACATCTTCTCCTTGATGCCCAGCGGGCCGACGGTGTCGCGGGTGAGCGTCGGCTGCACCGTCTCGGCGGCCACCGCGCCGGTGCGGGCCGTCCCCGTCTTGGTCAGCAGCGGCAGGACCGCCTGCTGGATCGCCTTGGAGGTGACCCGCTGCCCGGGTTTGCCGTCCGAGGCCACCACGACCCGCTCGCCGTCCAGACCCAGCCTCGCCTCGACCGCCTTGCCGGTGGCCGGCCCCAGGGCATTGACGACCGTCGGATCGTCCCGCAGCCCTTGGCCGTCGAGCCGGGGTGCCAGCCGGTTCGACTTGTCCGGTTTCATCGTGAGGTGGTTGCCGACCGTGACCGGGCCGATCTCGATCCGCCGGCCGCCGGTGGTGAGCGTCACCGGCGCCGACATCGCGGGCGTGGCGAACTCCTTCATGGCGCGGTTCACCTCTGCCGCGTCGACCCGGGGTCGGCTCTGCCGCACCGGCAGCCGGACCGGGTCGCTGCGCAGGCTGGGGTCGGCGGAATCCAGGGCAGCCAGCGAGCGGTCCACATCCAGCGACTGCCCGCTGCGCGGCTGTACGACCACCGGTTTGCCCCCGTGGAAGGTGACCGCCCCTTCGCGGGCCGTGCGGTCGTACTCCTTCGCCGTTTTGGCCAGTACCGCGCGGGCCTTTGCCTGGTCCATGCCGGTCACCGGCTCGATGTCGCGCTTCCCGGACGAGAACAGGCGGCCGATCGCGGTCAGCGGGCCGGACCGCGGCTGGACGGCGCGGGCGACGGTTGCCTCGCTGTCCAGCCTGAGGCCGGCCGCACGCGCGTCGACGGTGGCACTGCGGTCGCCGATACGCACCTTCAGCGGCGACGCCCAGGTCTTGCCCAGCTCCTGGTCAAGCTTCTCCTCGGCCTGGGAGCGGCTCAGCCCCCCGATGTCCACGCCGCGCACCCGGGTGCCGTCAGGGACGTCCGCGCCGGACACCAGCAGACCCGTGACGTAGAGCCCGCCGAAACCGAGAGCTGCCGCTCCGCCCGTAAACGCGACGAGGCGTATTCGGCGACGACGGGCCGGCGTGGTGCCGGCGGGCATGCCGCGGCGCTGAAAGCGATGCACAGGTTCTCCTTGTCGATGGCCGTCGCGCCGCACAGACATGCCTCACGCAATAGGTCGCCAATCCGGCAATCGTAGTAAAACCCTCGTGATAGGTCTGTGAGCTGCGTCTCTGCCCGTCTCACGAACCAGCCGCCGCCGCGCCGCCCTGTCTGGACGCAGGAGCTCGTTGGGCCGGGCTTGGGCCCCGGAGCGGGCGGGACGGCACGGCACGGGACGGGTTCGGGACCACCAACATTCGGTTGTTCTTCAGCGGACGCTGCGGCGAAGGAGCGGCACGACTACTGGCAGCACATACACCGTGAGCTCCTCGGGGTGGACTACCGGTTCCCGTGGGGACGGAGCGACTGGTTCCGGGCTCGCTGGTCCATGAACCGCCTGGCGGGCGTCACCGCCGGTGAGGGCGGCGCGCACAGCATCTTCGATGCCGTGGCGGCATAGCGCGCCGGTCCGCACTCTGAGGTTCGGCCACCGGGCGAGGCGACGAGCCAGGCTGAACTCTCGTCGCAGGCGACGCCCGCGCGCCCACGGGCCCTCAGTCCTCTCCGTCCCCTCGGTACTCTGCCCGCGTGACCGGCACCCTCGTGCGGAACCGCGAGGGATCCCTGCCCCAAGGGCCGAGCCGTACGTCACCCGGCGGGTTCGATTCGGAGGACGGCGGCGGTGTCGCGGATCTCGACGACCTTCAGGCTCATGGTGTCGTTGATGGTCGCGGCGGGTCCCTCGCCGCAGCTCAGCCCGACGCCGCCGCCGCTCTCCGACGACACGCCGCCGCCACCGGCACAGCCCGAAACGCTGAAGCCCGACCCCTTCAGCGGCGCGGCCATCTCGACCCTGCTGCCGGTGATCGCGTTCACCTTGATCGGCCCGAGGCCGTACGTTTCCGGCACCGTCACGACGTCCCCCACGGCGACCTTGATCTCGCACGTCCCGTCAGCGCACGGCCCGGTCGGCGAGGACGACGGAGTGGCCGACTCCGTGGGAGTTGGCGTGGGGTCGGATGCCGGTGACCCGGAGGCGGACCCGCTGGGCCGGCCCCCGGCGGGGGACCCGTCCGAAGAATCCGAGGAACACGACGTGAGAGTGGCGAACACGACAGCGACAACAGCGGCGACGACGGTGGTGGATGACGTTCTACGCATCATGGTCGCCATGGAACCCCGCCCCGACCGGGACCCCTCCCGGCCCAGGAAGCGGGCCGCGTTGCCGGGATCGGCGAACTCATGGGCCACTTACGGGAGTTTGAGCTGATGGTTCCCGGCGAGTCCGTCCAGCAGTTCATCACCGAGAACACCTGGCCTCAAGCGCCGCGTCCGCCAACTGACGCAGGAACACCGGACGACGCTGCGTCGTCGAACTTCGTGCGACGTTGGGTCACCTTGACCAGCAACTGCCGGACATCGGGACCTGATCCGCCGGACAGGCCCTGGCCTCCCCGCTTCGGTTCGGCTTGGGCACAGTTAAAGTAACCGCGTGGAAAAGGACGAACGGCTGCTTCACGCCTCGTCGTTCGGCGCGGCGGCGGTCGCATACGCCGAGCACCGTCCGGACTACGCGCAGGCGGCGGTGCGCTGGGCGCTTGAGCCCGCGCCGGGCCCGCGAGTGCTCGACCTCGGCGCCGGAACCGGCAAGCTCACCGCCACGCTGGTCGCGCTGGGCGCCGAGGTCATCGCGGTCGAGCCCGACCCGGCGATGCTGACCGAGCTGAGCCGCGCACTGCCGACTGTCCGTGCCCTGCCGGGTAGCGCCGAGGCGATACCGCTGCGGGACGGTTCCGTCGATGCCGTGCTGGCCGGCAACGCCATGCACTGGTTCGACATGGCCGTCGCGGGACCCGAGATCGCCAGGGTCCTCGCACCCGGCGGCATCCTGGCCGGCCTGTGGAACGTCATGGACGACCAGGTCGAATGGGTTGCCGAGCTCGCACGGGTCAGCGGGAGCGCGGCCATCGGCCCGCGTGACACGCCCACCAGCTGGCGCGCCGAGACGGCCGACGCACACCTCCCAAAGACCGGCGTGGAGGCCCGGTTCGGCTCGCCGAAGCAGGCCGAGTTCCCGCACGGGCAGCGCCGCACCGCCGACTCCCTCGTCGCGACCATCGCGACGCGCGCGGGGGTGCTGGTCATGCCGGAACAGGAACGTGAGACCACGCTCGGCCGGATCCGTGCATTCCTTGCCGGCAGACCGGAGACCGCCGACGGCGAGTTCACCCTCCCGCTGCTGACCGCCGTACTGCGCGTGCGGCGGCTGTGAGAGCCATCGACCGCCTGGGCCGGGCAGGGCCGTCGGGCCGCTGCAGACGGCTGCGGGCCCAGTCGCGGAGGCTGCTGTAGGGCACCGGCCGGCCCTGGGCGGCAAGATCCTCGCGCAGTTCCTTGGTGGAGATGGCGCCGGCGGTCTCTCGATCAAGGCCCGGCCGCGTGAGGCTTCTGCGGTGATGGATGCTCCGACGGGGCAAGGAACCGTCGCCTGAAACGGATCACGCAATGGGTCTCTCAGTAGTGCTTGTGTACGTGGGTTGGGCCCTCTGCCTGGTGGTGAAGCTGCCGAACAGACGGGACCTCGGGGGGGGCTTGGCAGGGACGTGGTGTCAGCCCGCTGTCGCCGCACGTCGTGTCACGAATCCGATGACCGCGGCCGACGCGGCCAGTGCGGCCACACTGGTGAGGGCGGCGGGAAGGGAGAACCAGTCCGCCATGAACCCGATGGCGGGTGGTCCCAGGAGCATGCCGCCGTAGCCGAGTGTGGACGCGATCGCGACTCCGTCGGGGCCGGCCAGCATGCCGGCGCGTTCGACCGCGACAGGGAAGAGGTTGGCGAGGCCGAGCCCGGTGATCACGAAACCGAGGATGGCCATCCACAGGGACGGAGCGAGCGCGCCGAGCAGCATGCCGACCGCGGCGGTCATGCCGCCGGTCACCAAGGTACGGGTCTGGCCCAGGCGTTCGAGCAACCTCGTGCCGGTCAGCCGGCCGATGGTCATGGCGAGCGCGAAGCAGGAATAGCCGATGGCCGCCACGCCCGGTGTGGCGTCCAGGTCCTGCTCGAGGTGCAGGGCGCTCCAGTCGGCGAGGGCTCCCTCGCCATAAGCCGTGCACAGGGCGATCAGACCGAAGGTGATCACGAGAGTACGGGTGCGGGCGTCCAGGCGGCGCGGCGCGGACTCCGCCTGCGGTGCGTTCTCCGATTGTGTCGGAGGCGGGATGCGCAGCAGGGTGCGGCCCGCGAGGACGGTGACGAGCAGCCCGATCGTGGTGAGGCCGAGCAGGTGTTGTGTGGGGGACAGGGCTCCGGCGACCAGTGCACCGAGTCCGGCTCCGATCATGCCACCGAGGCTGAACGCGGCATGGAAGCTGGGCAGGATGGGCCGTTGCAGGGCCCTCACCAAGTCGACTGCGGCGCTGTTGAAGGCGACGTTTATGCCGCCGTACGCGCTGCCGAAGATCAGCAGCACGGCGCCCAACGCGAGCGCCGAGTGGGTGAGCGGGGGCAGTGCGATGCTGAGCGAGAGCAGGATGCCGCAGGCGACAGTGACGGGGTGGCTGCCGTAGCGGCGGCAGAGTCGGCCGGTGAGCGTCATCGTGATGACCGCGCCGGCGGAGACGCCGAGGAGTGCGAGGCCCAGGGCGCTGGCGGAGGCGCCGGTCTGTTCCTTGATGGCGGGGATGCGGACGACCCAGCCGGCGAAGATGAAACCGTCCAGGGCGAAGAAGACGGTGAGCGCGATGCGGAGTCGGGTGAGGGCGTTGCCCGGCACGACGTTGTGCGTTCGGGCTTTGTTTATTAGCGGCACAAACTCAGGCTAGGTGGGAGCCGGTGGCTGGGCAAGGGAGTTGACGGGGGCCTGGGCGCCCCGAGCCGTCCGGTGTCCGGGGCGGCAGCAGGTCACACTCAGCCCCGGGCGGTCCAGGACTTACACGGAGAAAAGACACTCCCGACGCCTTCGGACTCCGTGCCGTTGGGAGACACGGAGTCCGAAGGTGAGGTGCCTGGACGCGGGGTGGTTATGCGGCGAGGAAGGCGAGGAGGGCTTTGTTGACCTCTTCGGCGTGGGTCCAGAGCAGGCCGTGCGGGGCTCCTTCGACGACGACGTACTCGGCCTCGGGCAGCGCGGCGTGGAACGGTTCGGCGGTGGCTTCGATCGGCAGGATGCGGTCCGCGGTGCCGTGCAGAATGAGCGCCGGGACGTCGATCTTGGGGAGGTCGGCGCGGAAGTCGGTGGTCCAGGTCGGGACGGCGGCACGTGAGGCGTAGGCGGACGCGCCGGCGGCGGTGTTCCAGTTGGCGCGGACGACGTCTTCGCTGATGCGGGTGCCGAGGTTTTCGTCGAGGTTGTAGAAAGCCTGGTAGAAGTCGGTGAAGTAGGCGTACCGGTCTTGGGTGACGGCCGAGAGGATGCCTTCGAAGACTTCGCCGTCGACGCCTGTCGGATTGTCCTCGGTCTTGAGGAGGTAGGGCTCAAGTGCGGCGAGGAATACCGCCTTGGCTATCCGTGCCGAACCGTAGGTGCCCAGGTAGCGGCCGACTTCGCCGGTTCCCATGGAGAAGCCGACCAGGACGGTGTCGGTGAGGTCGAGGGTTTCCAGCACCGTGTGGAGGTCGGCTGCGAAGGTGTCGTAGTCGTAGCCGGTGGTGGGCCGGCTGGACTGGCCGAAGCCGCGGCGGTCGTAGGTGATGACACGGTGTCCGGCGTCGAGCAGGGCGGGCAGTTGCTTCTCCCAGGAGTGTCCGTCCAGGGGATAGCCGTGGATGAGGACGACCGGCTGTCCGGTCCCGTGGTCCTCGTAGTACAGGTTGATGTCGGTGCTGTTCTCCTGGCCTACGGTGATGAAGGGCATGGCTTCTCCTCTTGGGAACGGGCTGTGGGTGAGGTGGGGTGCCGGCTCTGGGCCGGCAGGACGTGCGCTGTGCCTTCTCCCGCCGGGCCGGCGCCGGCGAGTCAGCGGGCGGTTGCGGTGGCGGCCTGCTGGATGACGCGGCTGACGGCGTCGGGGCGCGAGACGGGGACCGCGTGAGAGGCCTTGACCTCGACGGTGTGCGCGTCGGCGCGCTCGGACATGAAGCGCTGGGAAGCCGGCGGGATGTTGAGGTCCTGGGTGGCGATCAGCGACCAGGAAGGAATGGTCTTCCAGGCGGCCTTGGTGGCCTTCTCCTCCAGTGCCGCCGCTGCGATGGGGCGCTGCATCGCGGCCATCAGGGCGGCCTGGCGGCGGGAGACGTCGGCGGCGAACTGCTGGCGGAACTTGTCCGCCTTGATGTACACGTCATTGCCGCTCGTGCCACCCGGCAGGCTGTAGGGCACCGCTTCGATGGCGTCGCCGAGTGTGCTGCCGGGGAACTTGTTCGACAGCCCCAGGGAGGTCTCGCCCGTGTCGGGGAGGAACGCGGCGATGTAGACCAGTGCCTTGACCTTGTCCTCGTGGCCCGCGGCCGCGTCACTGATCACCGTGCCGCCGTAGGAGTGGCCCACCAGCACCACCGGCCCGTCGATGCGGTCCACGATGCTGCGCAGATAGCCGGCGTCACTGGCGGGTCCGCGCAGGGGGTTCGCCGCGGCCACCACGGGATACCCCGACTTCTCCAGCCGCTCGATCACACCGGTCCAGCTGGAGGTGTCCGCGAACGCACCGTGTTCCAGCACAATCGTCGGCTTCACGCCCGACGCCGACGCCGACGCCGCCCCCGATCCTGACCCGCCCGACGCACCCGCCGTACCGGACAACGACACAGCGGCGAGGACACCGGCGGCCACGCCGACCGCCACCACACCGCCCGAAGAACGACCGAACACCCGACGAGCCGAGGACGCACGAGACATTTGCTTACCCTTCGATGGGAAGAACCTGATGAGGTACGGGAGTTGGCGGTGAGCCGTGCTGCACGCATGCGCTCGGCTCCTCCAACTAAAAGCAGTTGGTTAGCTTTAAGTACCGTAGACCCTGCCACTGGCTAACGCAAGGACTTAGCTTTAGCGTGCTTCGGGCCCCGGGCCCCGGGGTGGAAGCGGCGGGTGAAGGTGGTGGGCGGAGACGATGGGCGGAGGCCGCACGGTTGCCCGCGGTGTGCTGCAGGGCGAGAACCTGGGCCGGGGACAGCTGCTTCCCGGCGCCGTTCCCCACAGGGGCGGCCGTGCCCTGTACGGACGGGTGGGATTTCCGCCGCGACGCCTTGATGCGTGTCGCCGTTCGGGAAGGGCCGGAGGGTGGACACGGTGCATGGTTGCTTTCCTTCCGAGGGCCACGGGACGAAGGGCTTCCGCATTCCAGGGCGGAGGCGTTGGCGCCTGTGCCGAATGTGACCGAGGCAGCGGCGACGGGCAATGGACGAAGAGGAAGGTCCCAGGGCAGTTTCGCGGGGCCGATGGGGCATCGCGCCGCAGCTTGCGGGCCTGCGCACGGCGGTGAATCGCTCTCGGGGCGCGGCCGTAGAGCCGAACGGGCCGTCAGGACCGGCGGCACGCGGTGTGAAGAGGAGTCCGATGGCTGAGGCAGCCGCAATCCTGGCCCGTTTCACCGAGCAGGTGCTGGGCGTGCCCCTGCCCGTGGGCATCCGCCTCTGGGACGGGAGCACGGCAGGGCCCGTGGACGGGCCGGTCTTCGTCCTGCGCGACCGCGAAGCCCTGCGGCGTCTGCTGTGGAGGCCCGGAGAGCTGGGGCTCGCCCGCGCCTGGGTCGCCGGAGACCTGGAGGTCGACGGCGACCTCTACGAGCTGCTCGACACGATCTCGTCGCTGCTCTGGGAACGGGTCGAGCCCGGCGACCGCGCCGCGGCGGTCCGCAGACTGCTGGGCGTGCTGGCCAGCCCCGGCAGCCTGCGCACACTCAGCCGGACGCTCGGCCTTGCGGGCGGCTGGGTCCCGCCGCGACCGCCCGCCGAAGAGGTTCCGCGCCGTCTCGGGCCCGCGCACAGCCTGCGTCGCGACCGGGCGGCCATCAGCCACCACTACGACGTGGGCAACGACTTCTACTCGCTGGTGCTGGGCCCGTCACTCGTCTACTCCTGCGCCTACTGGGCAGGGGAGCCGTCGTCCGGCGACAACACGCTGGAGCAGGCCCAGGAGGCCAAACTGGACCTCGTCTGCCGCAAGCTCGCCCTGTGCGAGGGACAGTGGCTGCTCGACGTCGGCTGCGGGTGGGGCTCGCTGGCCATGTACGCGGCCGGGCACTACGGAGTACGGGTCGTCGGAGTCACCATCTCCGGCGAGCAGGCCGCGTCGGCGCGCGAGCGTGTCGCCGCGGCGGGGCTCGGTCACCTGGTGGAGATCAGAGTGCAGGACTACCGGCAGATCGCGGACTCCCCCTTCACCCCCTTCGACGCGATCAGCTCGATCGGCATGGCCGAGCACGTGGGCAGGCAGCGGTACCGCTCGTACGCGGATGTCCTGCACGGGCTGCTGAAGCCCGGCGGGCGGCTGCTCAACCACCAGATAGCGCGCCGTCCGGTGCGGGACGAGGGGGAGTACCGCATGAACGCCTTCATCGACAGGTACGTCTTTCCCGACGGGGAGCTGGCTCCCGTCGGCTCCACCGTGTCGCTGCTGGAGGAAGCTGGTTTCGAGGTCCGCGACGTGGAGTCCCTGCGCGAGCACTACGCCCTCACACTGCGCGCGTGGGTGGCCAACCTCGAAGCGCGCTGGGACGAGGCGGTCCGGCTGGCCTCGCCGGGGCGGGCCCGGGTATGGCGCCTGTACATGGCTGCCTCGGCGATCGGGTTCGAGAACAACACCATGGGCGTCAACCAGGTACTGGCCGTCAGGACCGCCGATGCCGGCCGGTCCGGCATGCCCTTGCACCGGGACTTCCTCCGTCCCGGGCCCGGGCCCGGGGTTGACGCGACGCGGGTCGCGTAGCCCCGTGGTTCGAGACGGAGCTTTCCGGGCTGGTCGGGGTGCGGCAGGCGGACCGGCAACCGCGTAATGCCGACTGACCGGTTCACTCATAGGCCGGTGAACCAGGGGGGCCATTCTCTCGTGATCAGCGTTCGGTACAGGGCCCGTGTCCGACAGATGGCGGCATGTGGTCTGCCATTTTCGAGAGAAGAGAAATCCGTGATTAATTGGACCGGCTTCGTTCCGGCCGCTCTGATCATTTCCGTCTCGCCGGGCGCCAATCAGCTGTTGTGCATGCGCAACACGGTCCGCTACGGCGCGGCCTCCGCGTTGACGGGGGTCGCCGGGCGGCTCGCCGGCCTCGGCCTGCTCATCGGGCTGGCCGTGGCCGGAGTCGGCGCGGCGCTGGCGGCCTCACCCGTCGCGCTCGACGTGATCAAATGGTTCGGCGTTTCCTATCTGATGCTCCTCGGCCTCTGGAGCCTGCGAAGTGCGTTACGCACCCAATCCCCGGATGCGGAGACGCAGTCGGAGAATTTTACGGCGGGTCTGCGTGGCCTGGTGTTCAAGGAGTTCAGCGTTGCTTTCACCAATCCGAAGGCGCTGCTCCTTTTCGCCGCGCTGCTTCCTCAGTTCATAGGCGGGCAACAGGACGGCAGGGCCGAGGCGACGGCAATCCTCGGTGTGGCCTACCTGGGCATCGAACTGGTGGTGAGTTTCGGATATATCGGTGTCGCCTCACGCCTGAGAGCACTCGGCATATCCGCCCGGCGTCAGCGCGTCATCGACGTCATCGCCGGATTGTGCCTTCTCGTCATCGCGGTACTGTTCGCCTTCAGCGGCAACGACTAGCGGTTCCGACGTCGGAGAGCCCCGCGACCAGCTCAAGAGAACGAGCACGGTCTTCGGGGTCGTACACCGGCATCGTCAGCATCAACTCGTCCGGGCGGACCGCCTCGGTGAGTCGCGCCAACTGCCGCGCGACCGTCTCCGGAGAACCGACAGCCTGCCACCGGCGCCGTTCCTGGACGAATACGCGCTCGTGTTCGGTGAGCCGGTGGGCACGGGCCTGCTGGGGGGTGGGCAGTGTTGCCGCCCACCGCGTGGTCAGCTCGTACTCGAAGAGGTCGGCCGGGCGCATCAGTTGGTCCGCCCGCTCGTCGGTCTCTGCACAGACCACCTCGACGGACACCATGACGCGTGGACGGTCCAGCCGGGCCGAGGGGCGGAACCGCTCGCGGTAGCGGGCCAGGGCCGCGCCGGTCGCGGCAGGGCGGAGGTGATGGGCGAACGAGAGCGGCAGCCCGAGTCCCGCAGCCAGCCCGGCGCCCGACTCGCTCGACGAGAGCAGCCAGATCTCAGGCACGCCGTCCCGCAGCACCGGCGCGGGGCTGTCCTCGGTGAACAGCCCCAGAACAGTGGTCACGTCGTGCGCGTACTCCTCGGCCGACACCGGCCCGGCGCCGCGGCGCAGCGCCCTGGCGGTGGTCTCGTCGGCGGTGCCCGGCCCACGGCCCACGCCCAGATCCACGCGGTCAGGAGCGAGAGCGACGAGGGTGCCGAACTGCTCGGCGACGACCAGCGGTACGTGGTTGGGCAGCATCACCCCGCCCGAGCCGACACGGATCCGCGAGGTCGCGGCCGCGAGGGCGGCGATCAGCACGGCCGGCGCTGATCCGGCGGTGGCAGGCGAATTGTGGTGCTCCGCGACCCAGAACCGGTGGTAGCCGAACCGCTCGGCACGGCAAGCCAGGGCGATCGTGGCGGACAACGCCTCGGCAGCGCGGGTACCTTCCTGGACTGGCGCCAGGTCAAGAACGGACAGGGGCAGGCCGGTCATCGGTCACCATGCGTCTGCGTATCTGCTTGCGGCTGCTCGGTGACGCCGAAAGACATCACCGAGCGTTCGCTCAGGCGCTCGATCAGCCCGTCACCCAACAGCGCACCAGGCGTCCACATACCCCCCGGCGCTTGCGGCCGCCGCCGCACCAGGCAGACCACGGCCTCGACGGCCATCTTCGTGGCGGCGTCGTAGCCCGGGATCCCCTGGCCGGCCACGGTCGCCGTCATGCCGCGTCCGGCGTCCTGTCCGCGTAGGTACAGGTGGTAGGAAGGTGCGTCCCCGGCAGGGGCGGCCGCCGCGTCGGGGTGTGCTCCCGGAGCGGTGAGGGAGGCCATCATGGCGGTGATTCCCTCCGCGGTCCGCCGCCCTTCCTCACCCGGACCGGCGATCAGCATCTCGTCATAGCTGAAGTCCTTGCTCCACACGTAGTCCTGCAAGGTGTTGGAGCGGTGGAGGTTGCCGGTGTTGATCGGCCCCATCACCCAGGGCGCCGTCCACACCTCCAGGTCTTCGTCGTACCGCGGTCGCGTCGGATGAGGCTGCGCCGGTCCGCCGAGTCCAGGCGTGAGGACGTAGGGATCGCTGTAGAGGGCGCCCGCGGCCGCGTCCGCGCGGGCCGCGTCGGCGGTGGCCAGCAGGCTGGCGGCCGTGCCGCGCGAGAAGCCGCCGGCGTCGTGGAACCCGATCCGGCAACTGACCTGTGGCAGTGGCTGCCCCCATCGCTCCAGCGCGGCGGACTGGAGGAGTTGCACGCCGAGTTCCATCGGCAGGGAGTCGAACCCGCAGGAGAAGACGATACGTGCCCCGCTGCGGCGGGCTGTCGCTTCGAACCGGTCGATCATGTCGCGCATCCAGAGCGGTTCACCGCACAGGTCCGCGTAGTCGGTGCCTGTCGCCGCGCATGTTCCGACGAGCAGCGAACCGTGGCTCTGGTAGGGACCCACCATGCTGAGCACGGCACCGGTGCGCTCGCACATCGCACGCAACGACGCGCCGTCGTGGGCGTCGGCGACAACCAGCGCAAGGCCGTCACCCGCTCCGATCTCGTCACGGAGACGGCGCAGCGCGTCCGCGTCGCGGCCGCCCAGTGCCCACCGCAGACCGGTGTCCCGCGCTGCGAGGTAATGGGCGGCCAGACGTCCTGTGTATCCCGTCGCCCCCCACAGGATCAGGTCGAACTCCGGTGATGAGGCGCTGCGTTCCATGGGGCATCCACTCTCTGCGTTGTGACGACGACAGTTGACCGCCGTCACCCTGCCTCCGAACGCTTGGTGCCGTCTTGTCACTTTCTTGTCGTGCCGACCCCGGCTCCTTCTCGTGCCGACCCCGGCTTCTTGTCGTTTCCGACCCCGGACCGACGCGTGGCGTGGCAACTGAGCAGGAAACCGGTCTGGAAGGTGAGCAGTCATCCGGCGAAAGGTGAGGGCATTCCCTGACGAAGGAGTTCCCATGGCCCACGTAGTGATCATCGGAGCCGGTCCTGTCGGCCTTGTCACCTCGATCCTGCTCGCCGCGGACGGCCATCGCGCCACCGTGCTCGACCGGGATCCCACCGCCGCACGCACGGTGGAGGCCGCCATCGGCGGTGACTGGCGACGCCCCGGCGTCAAGCAGTTCGGCCACACACACATCCTCATGCCGGCCGGCTACCGGCTCCTCGACAAGGAGCTGCCCGGCGCCGTCGACCGTATCCGCGAGGCGGGCGGCTACACGTACAGCATGCTGTCCGGCGCCTGGAAGGTGCCGGGCGCCGACCCGGGGCAGGCGGGGGACGAACGCTTCGAGACCATCACCGCCCGGCGCCCGGTCCTGGAGGCCGCACTGTTCGCCACCGCGGCCGAGACGCCCGGCGTGCGCATCCTCGGCGGGACCAAGGTGGTGTCCCTGTTCGTGGGCGAGGCCCGCACCTCCGGCCGCCCGCACATCGCCGGGGTGGTGACCGACTCCGGGGCGCGCATCGAGGCCGACCTCGTGGTCGACGCCTCCGGTCGGCGGACCGACGTACCCGAGCTCCTCGCACAGGTCGGTGGCGCACCCGAAGTAATCCGCGAGGAGGCCGGATTCCGCTACTACACGCGGTACTTCCGCGCCGACGAGCGGGGAGTACCGGCCCCGCGGACCTGGCCGCTGACCCACCACAACAGCATCTCGGTCATCACCGCCCCCGGCGACGGCGACACATGGTCGACCACCCTCGTCACCTCCGACCGCGACCAGGAGCTCCGCCCGCTGAGCCGGGTGGACGTGTGGAACCGCGTGCTCGCCCTCTACCCGCACGCCGCCCACTGGAACGAAGGCGTCCCGCTGACCGACGTACACGTGATGGGCGGCACCCACAACACCCTGCGCTGCCTGGTCGCCGGCGAACAGCCCGCCGTCACCGGGATCCTGGCCATCGGGGATGCGCGGATGACCACCAACCCGCAGTTCGGCATGGGTATGACGACCGGTCTGCGGCACGCCGTACGGCTGCGTGACGCGCTGCGCCTGCTCGGTACGGACGACGCCGTCGAGCTCGCTCTGCACGTCGACCGCGGCATCGACGCGGAGTCCGGGCCCGGGTGGGCCGACGACACAGCCTGGGCCCGGCACCGTACAGCCGAGATCGACGCCGAGATGCGCGGCGAGCGCTATGCCACGGACGACCCGGCCTGGGCGCTGCGCACCGCGGTGGAGGCCGTCTTCCTGAAGGACCCCGAGATCCTGCGCGCCTGGGGCGACGTCGGTTCCATGCTCGCCACCGCCGACGCGGCCTTCGTGGAGACCGGCCTGGTGGAGCGGGTCATCCAGCTGGGCGCCGAGGCACCCCGCTATCCCGAGCCGGGCCCCGACCGGGCCGAGCTGCTCACCGCCGTGCGCGACGGGGAGCCGGGCCCGCACCGGGGGAGGCTGCTCGTCGCCACGCGTGACGGTGAGTGAGGCGCTCGGCTCGCCTTCACGGGCGGTGCGGTGCGGTGGCCGGACGCGGCAACTCGTCGCCGTGGCCCCGGCGCACGCCGAGCCGGTGTCCGTCGCCACGACGGACGTCGGCACCCTGGCCCGCGACCAGGACCAGCACCTCGACCTCGACGAGACCGTGGCGCGGGCCGGCCGCACCTGGTCGAACTGGTGGTCGGGCCCAGTGCCGAGGCACCTCCTGACGGGTGTTGACGCCGATCCCGCCCATCTGCGGGACTGCTTCCGCGCGGTGATGCTGCCCAGCCTCGGAGTCCCGTCGGTGGATCCGGACCGGACTTCGTTCACCTTGCTCGTCGGCTCAGAGGCATCCGTGTGAACCGCATCGTGGCCCGGGATGTCGTGCCGGTGGTGGCGCGTGGGTGCCGGTGGTGGTGGGCGGTCTCGACCACCCACCACCACCGCACCCGCTTCTGCCCCGCACATCGCGATACCGCGGGAACGAGAGAAGGCAGCACATGCGCGCACAGCGGCGGACGGGGATCTGGCAGTTCCACGTCACTCACATGCGGGAGATCAAGCAAGCCGGGGTGAGCACTCTTCGAAGTCGAACTCGGTGCGCAGCGGCGGCTGTTCGGCCGTCTCGGAGGTGGGGGCGCCGCCTCGGCCGCGGCTTCCGGCGCGGGCATACCGGAATCCGTGGCCGCCGCGGTGCTGTCGGCCGCCTTGGCAGTCGATCTTGACAGTGACCGGCGCATCACGTGATGTCGATCTCTTCGAAGGTGATCGTGACCGTCTCGGTCAGGGCTGCCGCCTCGCCTACCTTGAGCGCGCTGACGGACATCTTGGAGCACCATGCGTTGCGCATGTTCCACTCCTTGACCGGGTTGTTCTGGTGGTCGTTCATGACCACGGTGGCGTTCTTGCGGGCGTTGGCCATGTCGCCCCGTACCGAGGAGCCGATCCATTCCGTGAACGCCGGTGACTCGGTCATCCCACGGACGACCGTGATCTGGCCGGCCTTCTGGACACCGGGCGTCTTGGCGACCTTGCGAAGGCCCCCCATGGTGACCTGTTGGAACTCGATCACGTCCTGCTCGATCTCGATGTTCGAGACCTCCTGGAGGAATTCCGCGAAGACGCCATCGATGTTGAGGGCGAAATTGTGTGAAGTGAGAGCGTCGCCGGGCTGAAGAGTCATGACTCCCGAACCCTTGGCAATCGTGCCGGAGAAGAAGAGGAGGACGAGGAAGGAGAAAAGGATGAAGAAGGCGGCGTAGAAAGGGGCGAAGAAGGGAGTGAAGAAAGGGGCGTAGAAAGGGGCGAAGACGAGGACCAGCCCCCTACTCCTCGAGCTCGCCGCCACCGCTGGAGAACTGTGCGAGGCAGAAGACGACGAACTCGGCGGGCCTGACCGGGGAGACACTGATCTGGTCGATGGGACGTGACCCACCGGCCACCTCCTCGACGTACACGCCCGGCGACAGGTAGGACGGCATGCTGTGTTCTCCTCGGTGGTGCGGGGGAAGGCCGGCTGGTCTCGGCTGCCGATCGGCGTACCGGGCGGACGTGTTGTGGCCCGCGGCGTTGTGGCCTGCGGTGCCGCCCGTCCGCTGCCCGGCTTCGGTCCGGGCGGTGATCTCATGCGCTGTCTACGTGGGTATCCGGTGATCGGTTCACCGCGCCACGGGCAGACGTTTCCAGCAGCGCCGCGGGCCGGTCGACGGGACCGACAGCGGAACCGGACTGCGGATATCCGATCCCTCCGACCGCTTCGAGCGCGAGGCCGAGGCGAACGCGGTCAGCGTGCTGCGCGCGCCCCTGCCACAGGAGGACGGCCGAGCCTGACCGGGTCGAGCCTGACGGGTCGATCCTGACCTGGCCGTGCCGCAGGTGTGGGCGTCGCGGAGCCGCCTGCCCTCCCCGCGGGCCGGTGCTGCCGGGGCCGCTCCCGCGCACAGGCCTGACTGAACCATGTGGGGCACGCCCTCGTAGACGCCGCTGTAGGGCAAAGCGCGTGGCGCGGCTCAATGAGCAGCCGCGGCTGCCGGGCGTACTGACCGTGTGACGACCGTCCCACGGCCGGATGCCCCGCGGGAGGCGCTATGACGCAGAGGGGGACGAACGCGTGACAGCGCAACGAGGCATGCCTGGTGACGGCGGCGGCGACGGAGCGTGCTTCCCGGTCGCGGAAGCGCCGGGACCGGGGCCTGTGACCGGCCCGGCGCGAACGGGCGGACCCGTCACCGCGACGGTGCACGCGTCGGACCCGATCACCGCCGCCGGGGTGAGTGGCCAGCTCAGACAGGACCCTTCGATCCGCATCGTCACGCAGGCCCAGCAGGGGCCCGGCTCCGTGGCGGTCGTCGCGGCGGAGACGATCGACAGCGCGGTGATTCTCCTGCTGCGGCGCCTGGTGCGTGGCGCCGGCGCCCGGGCCGTGCTCGTCACCGAAGCCGTCCGCGAGGCCGAACTGCTGGACGTGGTCGAGTGCGGTGTCGCGGCCATCGTGTGGCGGCACGCGGCCACCGCGCAGCGCCTGCACCAAGCGGTGCACACGGCACACAAGGGGGAGGGCGACATGCCGCCGGACCTGCTGGCCCGCCTGCTGGACCAGGTGGCCCAGCTGCAGCGCCGGGCGGCCGACGAGGACAGGCCGCTCGCGGGGTTGTCCGCGCGGGAGAGCGACGTCCTCCGCCTGGTCGCGGACGGCCTGGACACCCGTGAGATCGCGGGCAAGCTGGCCTACTCCGAGCGCACAGTCAAGAACGTCCTGCACGGAATGACGACCCGCCTGAACCTCCGCAACCGGGCCCACGCTGTCGCCTACGCACTGCGCGAGGGCTACATCTGACGGGACCTCAGCAGTCCCCGTCGCTGTCGGCGTCCCGCCCGGCGAAACCTTTGAACCAGACCGCCGGTGCGCGCGTTGGGCAGGGATGACATAGCCCTCTTGAACCGAGTGTGTGGGGAAATCATGTTCCGTAGCCGTGCCGCAATCCTTGTCGCCTCCTCTTCAAAGGAGACGGCCGCAATCCATCCAAGGCCACCTGCAATGACGCCTGCGCCGACAAGTGGCCGCCCGCGTTGGTGAACACCGTCACGCGTGCGGACGGCACTGTCCAGCTCACCCTGGGAGGCTGGCCGCTGTACCGCTTCAGCGGGGACGTACGCAGCGGTGACGTCAACGGCCAGGGCCAGGACGACAAATGGTTCGCGATCGGGGCGGACGGCGAGGCGATCCAGTCTCTCGACGGAGACAACGGCGGTGGCAACACCGGTGGCGGCAATGGCGGCAACACGGGTGGCGGCAGGCAGGGTGCCATCACGCTGCTTTCCGAACCGAACGACACGTCCGAGAACAACCCGGCGCGGCGCGGCGCATCTCCGGCGCCGGCTGCGTGAGCGTCGCCCCGGATGACGTCGCGTCCGCCATCCGCGACATCTCGCCGGCCAACTCAGGGCACGCCGGTGAAGATCTGGACGGAGCGCGGCTGCACGGGGCGCTCGGCCGAGGTCGACGCCGACATCCTGGACCTCGGCACCGTCGGCTTCGACAACGAGATCTCGTCGGTGTCCTTCGGCTGAGCCACCTTTTCCGGCCGACGCGCGTCTCCTCACGGGGCGAACCGGCTGCTGACCCGGTCGAACACGGTTTTGGCGGTGCCGCCGAGGTAGTGCCTCGCCAGCCACACCGCCGGGTGTCCCCAGGCGCTGAGCAGCGATGCGTGCGGTGGCACGGCGCGGGCAGCGGCTCGGCCTCCACCGGGGCCGGCTCGGGATCGCTCACGCCCTGGGCCCCGGCGATGTCCCCGGGCACCTCCTGGCCGGGATGGCCGGCCTCCCGTATGCGCTCGACCTTCCAGAACCCCGCGATGACCGGATGGATCGGTGAAGTCCGCTTCCTCGCGGGCCCGTTCGTCCAAGCTCCGGCATTTCGTGGTTACGGAGCCCGCCTGCCGCTCATTCCGAAATCCCCGGGAGCCTGGCGGAACGGGAAAAGAACGCGATGGCGCAAGAATTCGGCAAGAAACGTCCAAGTTCGTCCCGCCAGTGTGAACCCGCCCTTGTGTCTACCCGGGGCACGCCACAACGAACCTGATCGATGGATGAGGACGCCACCAGATGAGGCGGACCACGGACCCCGTGCCCGGCATGAACACCGTCGGTATGACGAAGCATTTCAACGAGGCCCTGAGCGACAGATGTGGGGAGTTCATCCGAGAGCTGTACGCCGAGCACGGAACCCTGCTGCTGCGCTACGCCGCACGCCTCCTGGGAGGCGACTGGCACCGTGCCGAGGATGTTCTCCAGGAGGCCGCGGTCCGCGCCTGGAAGCACGCGTCCGCACTGGACATGAACGTGACCGAGGCGCGGCCGTGGCTGTACACGGTCGTGAAGAACCTGGTCATCGACCAGCATCGCGCGCGGCAGATCCGACCCGCGGAGGCCATGTCGTTCGAGTTCCTGGACGCTTCCGTGGCGGACGGGACGGACAGCCTCCTCACGTCCCACCTTGTCATCGAAGCACTGGGTGAACTGAGCGAGCAGCACCGCGAGATCATCAAGCTCATGTACTACCTGGAGTGCAGCGTGGCTCAGGTCTCCGCGCACCTCGGCATCCCCCCGGGCACGGTCAAGTCCCGCTCCTACTACGCCCTGCGCGCCCTGCGGAAGGAACTGGCCTGCCGGGGTGTCACCGGCTGACCGCCTCCCGCGTTCGCGCCGGCCGTACGAGCCCGGCTCCGGCGCCTGGGGTACAGGGCGCCGGAGCCGGCAGCCGGGCTAGGAGGGGGCCTTCGCCCGGCACCCGCTGCTACGAGCCGGGACACGACCCGGTTCACCTGTCGTCCCGGTCCTCCGGACGAAGGGCCCGGCTTTCTAGGTCCGGCGGGTGACGCGTACCAGTCTGTCTGTTCTGTCGCCGTCGGACGTCAGGACCTCGAACGCCGCGATGTCGTCAGGGGACAGGGAACTTCCGCTGGTCAGCTTCAGTTCGTCGGGGGCGCCAGGCACTCCGTATCCCTTCTTCGGGACGGTCCAGTGGGCCACGACCACCTGTCGGCCGGAGCGGGAGACCGCGACGAGCGAACACGTGCGCGGGCCCCGCACCCCTCCCAGGGAGAGCGACACCTCGGTGCCCCAGCCCTTCTCGCGCAGGGCGACATCGGCGCGTACGCCGGTTCCGGCGTCCGCGGCCCGCAGGGTCTCCCCAGCTGTCGTGGTGCCGGTACCGGAGTCCTCGTCCGCGAAGAGACCGGCCGTCGCGCCGCGGGCCCGGGCGACGGCCGCACCGGGATCCGGTACCGGTATGCCGTCCCATTCGTGCGGTGCGACACCGGCCAGCAGGAGGGCGACGTCGCGCAGTGCCACGTCCTCCTCCTGGCATGTACGGCAGCCCCGGAGATGGGACGCAAGTGCCGCGTCCCGCGGCTCGCCCCGGCCGGTCAGCGTTTCGGCCGCAAGGCCGAACTTCAGTTGCTCGCAATCCATAGACCACTTCCAGCGCCTGTCCGCCCCCGCGTGACACCCATGCAACGGGGACGGATACCGGTAGGTTCACCGGCGCGCCGACTTCCATGTTTTCCTCCGGTCCGGTCGGCCCTTCCTCCGGTCAGGTCAGCCCTCGGCCAGTCCCGCCAGCCGCTCCTTGATCTCCGGGACCCGGTGCACCTCCGGGCGCTCCTCGGCGAGTCCCAGCGCGAGAGTCCACGCGGTTCTCGTGGCCGTCCGGTCGCCCCTGGCCAGCTGGGTGTCTCCGAGGCGCAGCAAGGTGCCGACTCTGGTGTACGAGTCCCCGGCTGCTTCCATCAGGTCCAGGGCGTGCCGGTAGCAGGAGGCGGCCTGTTCGTGGTCGCCGAGATGGTGGTGTACGTAACCGAGGCTGTCCCATGCGAACGCCTCGCGCTGATGCACGCCGCCGATCCGGCGGAAACCCGCCACCGACCGCCGGCAATGGGCCAGGGCCTCCTGGTGGCGGCCCAGCACCGCCAGGACCCAGCCCACCGCGTTACTGGCGTCCGCCTCCAGCACCTGGTCCGAGCAGCGCCGCGCGATGGCGAGGGCTTCCATACCCCTGTCCAGGGCGGGGCCGTTGCGGCCGGCCGAGTGCAGCAGGCCCGCGAACGAGAGGTGCACGATGGCCTGTTCGACGGGCTCGTCGGCCGATTCGAGGAGGTCCGACGCCGCCTCCAGGTGGCACCTGGCGTCCTCGTACCGGTCCGCGCGCCCCAGGCAGCCGGCCAGCGCCCGGTGCAATCGTGCCTGCTCCACCCGGTCGTCGGCGCGTTCGACGGCCTCCAGCGCGACGGCCAGGATCGAGGCCGCCTCCGACGAGCGCCCCTGAGTGTCCAGATACCCCTGGAGCCGCCAGGCCAGCTGCGAGGCGTGTGTGTCGTACCCCGCGTCCGCGGCCTGCCGCAGCACGGCTCGGAGCACCGGCAGCTCCGTGGCGTACCAGGCCATGACCCGGTCCGCGTCCGGCAGGTGCTGCCGGACGACCCCGGCGGCGACCGGTGACACCGCGGGCCGCGGCGTACGGATCAGGCTCGGACCACCGGCCGAGGCGGTCTGGAGGTAGTGGTCGTACATACGGGTACGGGCCGCGGCGCGCGTGTCCTCCGTCTCCTGCTCCTGGGCCAGTTCCCAGGCGTAGACGCGCAGCAGGTCGTGGAAGGCGAAGCGGCCCACAGAGGGCTCGTTGACCATGCGGGTCCGGGTGAGTTCGGTGAGCAGGCGGCGTGCCTCGGGCACCGGCAGCGCCGCCAGGCTCGCCGCCGCGGCGGCGGAGACCTCGGGGCCCGGGTGCAGGGCCAGCAGCCGGAAGAGCCGGGCGGCAGGACCGGTCAGCGCGTGGTACGACCAGGAGAAGACGGCGCGTACGTCGGCGACGCTGTCCGTACCGATGAAGGCGTCGAGGCTTCCCTCCGTGGCGCGCATCTCCTCGGCGACGGCGCGCAACGAGAAGTCGGGGTGCAGTGTCGCGCGCGCGGCGGCGATGGCCAGGGCGAGCGGCAGTCCCGCACAGAGGCTGATGATGTCCTCGACAGCCCGCGGTTCGGCCGCGACCCGCTGCGGTCCCAGGCGTCTGGCCAGGACGGCCCGGCCCTCGGCCACCGGCGGGACGTCGAGCGTCAGCGCCGCGGCGCCCTCCGTGGTGACGAGGCCGTGCAGTTGGTTGCGGCTGGTGACCAGCACCATGCATCCGGAGGTGCCGGGCAGCAGCGGCCTGACCTGCTCCTCGCCGCGGGCGTTGTCGAGGACGAACAGGACGCGCCGCCCGGACAGCACCGTGCGCAGCAGGGCGGTCCGCGCGGTGGTGGAGGACGGCACCGCCCCGGAGCGGACGCCGAGCGAGACCAGGAACCGCTCGAGGATCTCGGCCGGTTCGGCGATGCGTCCGCCCGGATCGAAGCCCCGCAGGTCGGCGAAGAGCTGCCCGTCGGGGAACCGGTCGGCGATCCAGTGCGCGAACCGCAGCGCGAGCGTGGTCTTGCCGACGCCGGGAGCTCCCCCGATCACGGTGACCGGGGCCGTGGCGTCCGCGGCACCCTGGCCGGAGGGATGCGGCAACAGCGCCGTGAGGGCGTCGAGTTCGGCCCGGCGGCCGGTGAAGTACGCGGACGCCGAAGGAAGCTGCGCCGGACGCTCGGCCGGCCGGACCGGCGGAAGCCCGGCGGAGGCGGCAGCCGACGCCGAGGTATCCCACTCGTCCGGCGCCGTGGAGTCCGCGGTGGCCGGAGCCGGCAGCGGCGCCGGCCGGTCGCCCCGGACCTCTGTGACGCCCCGGACCTCTGTGACGCCGAGCTGCGGCGACCGCGGCGGAAAGCCGCTGTCGTATCCCGCGGTGACGATGGACAGGGAGGTATGCCTGATGAACCCCAGGTCGTGGCGGAGGATCGCCGCCTGCAGGCTGCTCACCGACGGGCTCGGCTGGAGGCCGAGTTCCTCGGACAGGTGCTTGCGCAGTTCCTCGAAGCGGGCCAGGGCGTCCGCGTGCCGGCCGGTGAGGTACAGGGCGCAGAGCAGCAGGCCCCACGCCACCTCCCTGAGCGGATACCGCTCCGTCAGCGCCTCGGCCGCGCCGACGGCCTGCTTCACGTCGCCGTCGTGCATCAGGGTGCAGATGAGCAGTTCTTCGGCGGCGACCCTGCCCTCCTCCAGCTGTGCGGCCTGCCGCGCGGCGAACAGATGGTCCCGGGCGTCCTCCAGCGCCGCGCCCCGCCACAGCGACAGGGCGTGCTCGATCTCCCGGCGGGCCTCCTTCACCCGCCCGTCATGCAGGGAGCGGCTCGCCTGGGCGACCCCGTGTTCGAAGCGGACGGTGTCGCGTGCTTCGGCGGGCACGCGCAGGGCGTAGCCGTGGGACTCGCGTACGAGCAGACCCGACTTGCCGTGCGGCGGCCTGAACGGTTCCAGTACGGCACGCAGCCTGCTGATGTGGGCCTGAAGAGAGGCCACCGCCCGGGACGGCGGGCGTCCTGCCCACAGGTCCTCGCAGAGACGGTCGGTGGAGACGGCGCGCCCCTCCTCCAGGAGCAGGCGCACGGCGAGTACGCGGCGCTTGGGCGGCCCGAGATCCAGCACCACCCCTGCCCGCCGGATCGTCAGCGGTCCCAGAAGGCCGCACCAAAGGCCTCTTGCCCCGCCCGGCATCTCGTTGTCTGGTGTGGGCTTCACTGCTCTCGTCCCTGCTCGGGTGTCGGCGACGGCCGGCCGCCGGGCGGCCTTCCGTCAGGCCCGTCGGCCACGGGCACGACCCGGTCGCACCTCGCGGGGTCATGCCCTGCACGGACCTACGGGGCAGTGGGGTGTGAGGTTCGAGTACCAGGAGAAGGGAACCGCCTGCCCGGGCCGTGCGGGCGCGCCAGGCCGTCTCCTCCTACGGCACCGGCGCCAGGCCGCGAGCGGTCCCGGTCCGCTCGTACGCGTGGCCCGCGCGCAGCAGCGCGGCCTCGCCCAGGGTCCTGCCCATGAGCTGCATGCCGATCGGCATGCCCGCCGAGTCCTGCCCGACCGGCAGGGTCAGCGACGGCACACCGGTGATGCTCGCCGGGGCCGACAGCCGTACATACGCGTCGGAGACGCTCTCTTCCGTGCCGTCGTCCCAGGTCACGGAGGACTGGCCGGCCTTCACGGCCGTGAGGGGAACGGTCGGCGCGGCGACCATGTCGACCGTGTCCAGCATGCGCTGCCAGGCCTGCCGCATGAGCGTGCGGGCGCGCTGGGCGCGAAGGTAGTCCCCGGCGGTCATGAGTTCGCCCGCTTCCAAGAGGACGCGGACGTCCGCCGCGTACAGCTCGGGCACCGTCCGCAGCGTCCGCTCGTGGTAGGCGGTGGCCTCGGGGACCATCAGCCCCCACTGGGTCGCCTGGATGTAGCGCGTCATCGGGATCTCCACCTCGACGAGCCGCGCGCCGAGCGCCTCCAGCCGGCCGATCGCGTGCCGTACGGCGGCCTCGACCTCGGAGTCGACCCGGTCGAAGTAGTAATTGCCGGGCACGCCGATACGTAGCCCTGTCAGGTCCGTGCCGGGCCCGGGCCGGTAGTCCACGGACGGTGCCGGAACGGAGGCGGGGTCGCGCGGATCGTGGCCGACCAGGGCACCCAGCACCAGCGCGGCGTCCTCCACCGTGCGCGTGATGGGCCCGACATGGTCGAGCGACCAGGCCAGCGCGGTGATGCCGTGCCGGGAGACGAGCCCGTACGTCGGCTTCAGGCCTACCACTCCGTTCAGTGCGGCGGGCACCCGGATCGACCCTCCGGTGTCGGTGCCCAGTGCGAAGGCCGCCGCCCCCGCGGCCACGGCGACCGCCGAGCCGCCGCTGGAGCCGCCGGCCACCCGGCCCTGGTCCCAGGCGTTGCTGGTCTGTGGCGTGGTCAGGCCGTAGGCGAACTCGTGCGTGTGGGTCTTGCCGACGAACGCCGCGCCGGCCGCCGACAGTCGTGCGGCGACCGCGCTGTCCGCCTCCGCCCGGTGGTCCGCGCGTACCCGGGAACTCGCCGTGGTCGCCATCCCGGCCACGTCGATCAGGTCCTTCAGCCCCGCGGGTATGCCGTGCAGCGGCCCCCTGACGCCGTCGGCGGCGACCTCGAGCGCGGCCCGCCGCGCCGCGCTCCGCGCGTGGTCGGCCGTCACCAAGGTGTAGGCCCGCAGGCGGGGTTCGACCCGCTCGATACGTTCCAGCACGGAGTCCACCAGCTCGACCGGGGACAGCTGCCGGGTCCGTACGGCCACGGCCGCGTCGGCGACGGAGAGCTCATACGGCTCCATCGTGCCGCTCCTCTCCCGCACACGCGCGGTACGCGGCGGACGGCGGCGTATCGCCGAAGTCCAGCTCCCGCAGGACGGAGACGACGGACAGGATGTGGTCGGCGGTGGCCGCCACTGCCGAGTGGCGTTCGGGGGGAAGCGGGAGCCCGGATCGTGCGGCCCAGCGGGCCGCCTCCGGGGGCGTGAGCTCAGCGGCGGACATGTCTGTGCCCTTCCTGGTCTTCCTGATCATGCTGAGCGGCGACTGCCGCTCAGCCTTAAAGCTAACAGCTTGCGTTAGTCGTCGGTAGGTCCTACGGTCCCTTAAGGCAAACCAATTGCTTTTGAGGTGAAGGAAACCGCCACCATGCGCACATCACCGCTCACCGAGACCGTCACGTCCGCCACCGCCCCGCCGTCGGCCACCTCTCCGTCCTGGACCGTCGGCGGCATCACCGTGCATCGCGTCGACGAGATCCCCCTGCCCCGGCAGACCGGCCCCTGGCTGCTGCCGGGCGCCACCGCGGACGTTGTGTCCCAACAGGACTGGCTCCGGCCCGACTTCGCGGACCGCGACGGGGTCCTGCGCCTCGACAGCCACAGCTTCGCGCTGGTCACGGACGGACTGCGCGTCCTCGTCGACACCGGCATCGGCAATGGCAAGACACGGGCGAACCCGGCATGGCACAACCTGCGTACCGACTACCTCGCACGCCTCACGGACGCCGGATTCCCCCCGGACTCCGTCGACCTGGTGATCCTGACCCATCTGCACACCGACCACGTCGGCTGGAACACCCGGGCGGCGGACGGCGGATGGGTGCCCACGTTCCCCAACGCCCGCTACCTCACGGCGAAGGCCGAGTACGACTTCTGGGCCGGGTACGACATGGACGCGGCGCGCCGAGCCATGTTCCGCGACTCCGTGTACCCGATCGAGGAGGCGGGCCTGCTCGACCTCGTCGATGTGCCGGCCGAGGGTGCCACCGTCGCCGCCGGCCTGCGCCTGGTGCCCGCCCCGGGGCACACCCCCGGTCACGTCGCCGTCCAGGTGGGCGGCGGAGACGCCGCGGCCCTGATCACCGGGGACAGCGTCCATCATCCGGTTCAGCTGGCGCACCCGGGCATCGGCAGCTGCGTGGACATCGACCCCGTACAGGCGGAGGCGACCCGCCGCGCGCTGCTCGCCTCGCTCGCCGACACCGGCACGCTCGTGCTGGGCACCCACTTCCCCGCGCCGACCGCCGGCCGAGTGGTCACCCGAGGGAACGCCTACCGACTGGAGCCGGTACGCGCCGACGGCCCGGCCCTCGCCACGGTCTGACCCGTGCGTGACCCGGGCCCCCGGTTTCTCGGCGGCGGGACGACCGCGGGGAGTGCCTCGCCCGACGCCCCCTCACCAGGCAGTCCTGGTCCTGCCGCCGGTGAGCGCCGCCAGGAGATCGGCGCGCGCGGGGCCCGTACGGGATGTCCTCGCGGCCCGTACCGCCACGCCGGAGAAGTGGTCCTGCAGATCCCGAGCGAGGCCCGCCGAGTCGAGTGCCGGCCCGGCCGGCACGGCGGCCGACGGCGCACCGGACCGTGCCCCGCGCCGCGTCCGGTGCCGTTCCTCCCAGTCCGCGACGCGCCGGTAGACCGGCGTCAGAGTCTCCTCGGTGAGCCGGTCGAACCGTACGGCGACCTCGTCCAGGAAGGAGCCGCCGTCCCGCACGGCTTCCCGCAGCAGCAGGGCGTGCAGCACGCCCATGGACGGACTCAGTCCGAGCAGCGGGTCGGTGGCCGCCCAGGCGTCTCCGACGCTGACGACGCCGGTCGCGACCGGCCGCCCGCCGAGGACGAACCGTCGGTGGCGGCCCTTCACCCGCGAGGTGATCCGGACGCCGGGCAGCGGGCTGCCGACCTGCCGCGGCATCAGGGGCTCGTACAGGGCCGCCGCTCGGTTCCAGGCGAACGGTCCGGCCAGAGGGCGCAGTTCGCGGTCCTCGTCGTCGATGCCCAGCGTCATCGACCAGGTCCGCTCACCGGCCGACAGCACGGCCACGCAGACGCCGTCGAAATGGCGTACCGACCACCCCGCGTGGTGTGCGCCGGTGCCCGGTGGCGCGGCGAAGCGCCGCGTATAGAGGCGGAAACCGGCGTTCGGCCGCTCCTCGGCCGGCTGCGGGGCGCCGATCTCGCCCAGCATCGCGACGATCTGGGAGTCGCGTCCCGCCGCGTCGACCACCAGATCGCTGAGCACGGTCTCTCCGGTATCGGTGCGGACGCCGCGCACATGCGGTCGGCCGGGTGTGCGCTCCCAGCCGGGCAGCAGGGCACCGACGCCGACCCCGTGCACGGTGGTGATGCCCTCCGTCCGGGACAGCTCCGCGGCCAGTGCCGACGTGGCGGCCGCGCGGGTCGCGACGACATTCGCACCCGCCGCGGTGACGGCGCCCGCCGAGAGGAGTTCCCGGGTGGCTCCCGGCAGTTCATCCGACAGCAGGCGCAACGCCTCGCGCAGGAACAGCAGATGGGGTCCGTCCGCGCCGCGCGGCGTACCACTCGGTGCGGTGTCGGCGGAGACCGCAGGCTCGGCGGACCGGCGGCGGTCGAGAACGGTCACCTCATGGCCCTCCGCGGCCAGCAGCAGCGCGACCAGCGAGCCCGCGGGACCTGCCCCGCAGACCACGACACGCATCTACCAGCCCTCCGTCGAGTACGGACGTTGTCGGCGGTGGTGGGTTTTGGGCATGTGAAGACCTTCAGTGTGGGGAGTGTGGGGGAGAGGGGACTCAGTCGGTCGGCGAATCGGCCGAGGACGCAGCCCGTGAGGACCTGGACGCCGTGCCGGAGGCCGTACGGAACGACGGCGCTTCGTTCCCGTGGTGCCGGCATCCCCGGACCACTGGGCCCGCCAGTGTCGCGAAGAGCACGCCGCAGGCGACCTGGAAGGACCAGCGGAGCCAGCCGTCCGGAGCGTTGTCGACCTGGTCCATGAGCGGGTGGGCGAACGGGTGGGCCAGTACCGCCCCGACGGCGACGAGCCACACCGGACCGTTCCAGCGCCCTCGGGCGAGGACGACGACCGCGAGGGCGATCACGACGACGCCGATCATCGCCCCGGAGTAATTGATCTGCATGGCGAAGGCTTCCCGCTCTGTCCGAATGCCCGGTCTGGGGTACGAGGCGTACCTCGCGGCGCTTGCCACGAGGAAGCGGCCCATCGGGTTCACCGGAGTGCGGGGCGGGCTGGGCCGAGTGCCCGGCTTCGGCGAGTTGCCGGGTTAGCCTGCCCATGGGGTGTGGATCACGTGACTGGGGTGTGGATCACGTGACTACGGAGGGGGAGAGAGCATGGGGTTACGTGAGGGCGGTGCGCTGGGCGATGTCCTGGGAGCCGCGAGGGACCGGGCGTTTGTGGGACGGGCGGTCGAACTCGCCCTGTTCCGGTCCGCATTGACGGGTGATTCGGGTGCCTGCCCGGTCCACTACCTGCACGGTCCCGGGGGAATCGGCAAGTCGACTCTCCTGCGCCGGTTCACGCGTGAGGGCCGCCGGGCGGGGCGCCCGGTCGTCGAGGTGGACGGCCGGACGGTCGCCCCGACGCCGCAGGGCTTCACCGCGGCCGTCGGCGAGGCGGTCGGGGAACCGGGACTGGTATTGATGGTGGACACCTTCGAGCGCTGCCAGGGTCTGGAGGGCTGGCTGTCCGAGCAGTTCCTGCCCGGCCTGCCGACGGGCAGCGTGGTGGTGATCGCCGGGCGCCTGGCACCGGACCCCCATTGGACGTCCGACCCGGGCTGGGCGGACCTGCTTCGGGTCACGGCCCTGCGGAACCTGCCCCCCGACGACGCCGCACGGTTGCTGCACGCCCGTGGCCTGCGGCCGGAAGCCCACCAGGCACTGCTGTCCTTCACCGGCGGCAACCCGCTGGCCCTGTCGCTGGCGGCGGCGGTGGCCGTAAAGGAAGAGGAAGCCCGGGCGGAGGGAGGCAGGGCGGAGGGAGCCAAGTCCGGCTGGAAGCCGAGCCAGGACGTTATAGCCACCTTGCTGGCCACGTTGCTGGGCGACATACCGAGCGCGGCGCACCGCAGGGCCCTGGAGATCTGCGCCCACACCTATGTCACCTCGGAAGCGCTGCTCCGTGCCCTCATGGGCGAAGGGGCGCCCGAATTGTTCGCCTGGCTGCGCGAACAGCCCTTCATCGAGTCGACGGACGCCGGTCTCTTCCCGCACGACGTGGTCCGCGAGGCACTCGAGGCCGATCTGCGCTGGCGCGACCCGGAAGGATTCGCCGACATGCACAGAACTGTTCACCAGCAGCTTGTGGAGCGCGTCCGTACCGCACCGGAGGAGCAGATGCTCCCGGCCACCAGCACCCTGCTCTACCTCTACCGCAGGGAGGCCTCGGCGAACTTCCGCAAGTGGCGGGAAGGGGGCCATGTCGAGGACGAGCCGTACGAGGCGGCCGACCGGGGACGCGTGCTGGAGCTGGCCGAAACCGCCGAGGGCGAGGAGTCCGCGGCCATCTGCCGGTTCTGGCTCGACCGGCAGCCCGAGGCGTTCCGTGTCTTCCGCTCCACGCAGACCGGCGAGATCGTCGCCTTCTTCGCTTGGCTGCGACTGCGTGAGCCGCTGGACACCGACGTCGACCCGGTTGTCGACGCCGCCTGGGAGCATGCGCGTTCCGCGGCCCCGCTGAGGCCCGGCGAGCACCTGGCGCTGGCCCGTTTCTCCGTGCATCCGCCGCTCTATCAGCGCACCTCGGCGCCGATGGACCTGATGCACTGGCGTGCGCTGGGTGAGATCTTCCGGGCCGACCGGTTGGCCTGGACGTTCGTCGTCATGCGCGACAACGGGTACTGGGACGACTACCTGAGCTACTTCGCCATGCCGCCCGCTGCCCGACGGCCCCACGTCGGGCAGCACGCCTATGCGCTCTTCAGCCACGACTGGCGGGCTCAACCGGTCGGCTCGTGGCTGGAGGCCAGGTCGAACGCCACCCTGACCGATGACCCCGCGTCGAGGACACCGTCCCGCACACCGGAACACGACGAGGAACTGGTCGTGCTGTCCAGACCGGAGTTCGACACCGCGGTCCGCGACGCCCTGCGCGCCCTCCGGCGTCCGGACGCGCTCGCCGCCAACCCCCTCAACCGCAGCCGCCTGGTCACCGAGAGCGGTACGAATCTCGCCGGACTGCTCGCCTCCGCCGTCGATGCCGTCCGGGAAGGACGCTCGGGCGACAAGCATCACCGGGCCCTCGGCATCACGTACCTCGAAGGAACCCCGAGCCAGGAGGCCGCCGCCGAACGCCTCGGCGTCCCGTTCAGCACCTACCGCAGACACCTCACGAGCGGGATCGACCGCCTCACCGACCTCCTGTGGCGCAGCGAGCTGAACGGAACGAGGATCACCGAGGCGAACTAAGCGCTCCGCTGGAAGCACAGTGATGAACCCGCGGGCCGGTGGGGGCTGGTCGCGCAGTTCCCCGCGCCCCTACGGGGCGCGCCATACTGCACCGGACTTCACCAAGGCCGCTTAGCCGACGCCCCGCCGGCGTAACGGCCGGTCAGCCGGCCGTGCCGCGTCGCTCCAGCGCTTCCCCGACCAGACGGTGTGCGTAGGCGGCGGCCAGACCGTCGGGACGGAAGAGGATGCGGTACATGATCGGTGCCACGACCCGGTCGATGACGGTCTCGGCGTCCGGAGTGTCCTCGTCGCGCTCCGTGGCCCGGCCGAGAATGATGCCGATCTGCTCGGCCGCGTACGCCGAGCACCGGCCCGCGTTGTCACCGTCGGGGTCGCCGAGCAGGGCGTCGCGGATGTAGGCGCGGCCCCCGGGAGAGGCCATCTCGTCGAGGAACTGCTCGGCCCAGTTCCGCAGGTCCGCCGACAGGGATCCGTGGTCCTCCGGCGGAGCCTCCGGGCGCAGACGTTCCACGGCGACGTCCGACAGCAGTTCCTGGAGGTCGCCCCAGCGGCGATAGATCGTCGAGGGAGTGACGCCGGCACGGGCGGCGACCAGGGGAACGGTCAGCGCCGGCCGGCCCACTTCCGCTTCCAGCTCGCGCACCGCGGAGTGGACCGACGCCTGGACGCGGGCGCTGCGGCCGCCGGGGCGCACCATCGATTTGCGACTCATGCATCTATCTTAAAGCAAAGATATTGCTTCACGGTGAGAGTGGCCCTAGCCTCACTAAGGCAAACCAATTGCTTTAAGTGAGGACTCCCATGACCAGCGCTCCCACAGTCGGAGCCCGAGGCGCCCTGGGGCGCCGCACCCCCGCGCGGCGTATACCGTTCGTTCTGGACGCGTCGATCCTGATCACTCTGCTGGCGGCGTCCAGCGCGCCCACTCCGCTCTATCCCGTCTACCAGGACCGGTGGGACCTGTCCGCCCTGGTCGTGACGGTGGTCTTCAGCGCGTACACCATGGCTCTGCTGGCAGCCCTGCTCACCACCGGCGCGCTGTCCGACCACGTCGGCCGACGCCCCGTCCTGGTGGGCGCGCTGGCCCTGGAAGCGGCCTCGATGGCCGCCTTCGCCGCCGCCGACGGCACGGGTGCGCTCATCGCCGCCCGCGTTCTTCAGGGACTTGCCACCGGCGCGGCCACCAGCGCGGCGGGCGCCGCGCTCGTCGATCTCGACGAACCGGCGCGTCCCGGCCGGTCCGCGCTGACCAACAGCATCGCCCCGGCGGCCGGCATGGCGGCCGGGGTACTCGTGGCCACGCTGCTCATCCGCTACGCACCCGGCCCGACCTCCACCGTGTATGTCGTGCTGATGCTCGTGTTCACCGCGCAGGCCGTCGCCGCCGCGCTCTCTCCGGAGACAGCCCGTCCGCACACCGGGGCCTGGCGCTCCCTGCGCCCGCGCGTCACCGTGCCGCCCGTGTCCCGCCGCGCCTTTCTGCTCAGCGGCGGGGGCGTCGTCGCCGTATGGGCGCTGGGCGGTTTCTACTCGTCCCTCGGCCCGGCCTTCGTCCGCCTGCTGGCTCCCGACGCCCCGCGCGCGGCGGGCGGCATGGTCTTCTTCACCCTGGCCCTGTCCGCGGCCCTCACGGTGTGGGCCACGCGCGGACTGCGACCCGTGACCGCCACGCTCCTCGGCTGCGCCGCGGTCCTGCCCGCCGTCGCCCTGTCCCTGACCGCCCTGCGGCTGATGCATCTGCCCGCCGTGTTCACCGCGGCCGTGCTGGCCGGCGTCGCCTTCGGCGCGGTGTCGCAGGGCTCGCTGCGCATGGTTCTCGCCCCGGTCCCGCAGCCGGACCGGAGCACCACCCTGGCCGCGTACTACGTCCTCAGCTATGTGGCGATGAGCCTGCCCGCGGTGGGCGCGGGCCTCCTCACGGAGCTGTACGGGCTGCGGACCGCGGCCCATGCGTACGCCGCCCTCGTCGCCCTGCTCGCCACGGCCGCGGCGGTCGTCCTCGCCGTGGCGCCGCGCCCTGCGTCCGTGTTCGGCGCGCGGCTGCTCCAAGGGTCAGGACCGGACGACACCGCGTGCCCGGAGGGTGTCGCGCAGTGCCCGCAGAGCGTAGTAGCTGCGTGATTTGACGGTGCCCGGTGGGATGCCGAGGTGTTCGGCGGCCTGTACGACGCTGTAGCCGCGGTAGTACGTCAGGGTGAGCACCTTGCGCTGGGCCGGGGTGAGCAGGCTGAGCGCGTCCAGCACGATCTGCGTGGTGAGTATGCGATCGATGGCATCGTCGACCGGCAGATCGAGATCCTCGATGGCCTGGGTCTCCGACGGCCGGATGAGCTGAGCGCGGTGGTGGTCGATGGCGAGGTTCCGCACGACGGTGAACAGCCAAGGACGGATGGACACCGGATCTGTGCCGGCGGAGGCGAACTGCCGCCACGCGCGAGCGGTGGCTTCCTGCAGCAGGTCCTCCGCCTTGTGCCAGTCGCCGCCCAGCAGGCGGGCCGCGTAGCGCAGCAGCGGGGTGGCGTGGTGGTGGTAGAGGGCACGTACGAATTCCTCGCAGTCGTCGGACCGCGGAGGGCCGGGACTGGCACCGGGTATCGATGTCCCGGCTTCCGGAGTCCGACTCATGTTCTGAGACCCTTTGCTCATCAGTGGACCAGTCCTCCTCATACGCCGGTGCCGCTTCGCGCGAGCGTCTCCACGAGCTGGGCGCGGGACGGGCCCGCCCGAGTGGAGGAGGCGGCGTCGGCCGCCACCGCGGAGAACCGGGCCAGCAGATCGCGGGCGAGACCCGCCGGTTTCGTGTCCGGTCCGGGCAGCGCCCCGGATACGGCAGCCGCCCCGGGAAGGCCCCGCCGGTTCCCCGGGCCGTCCGAAGACCAGCCGTCTCCTGCCTGTAGTCCTTCCTCCCAGTCGGTGATCCGGTGGTGGAGCGGCGCCAGCAGATCCTCGGTGAGGCGGTCGAGCCGTACGGCGACCTCCTCCGGGCCGCCCTGCTGCACGGCGTCCCTCAGCAGGACGGCGTGCAGCAGTCCCATCGACGGCCCCAGACCGAGCAGGGGATTGGTCGCGGCCCACGCGTCGCCGACGCTCGCCGTTCCGGTCGCCACCGGGCGGCCACGCAGGACGAAACGCCGGTAGCAGCTCTCCAGGCGTGAGGTGACCCACACACCGGGAAGAGGGCTTCCGCCGAGGCGCGGCAGCAGCGGCGCGTACAGCCCGGCCGCCCGGTTCCACGCGGACGGTCCCGCGAGCAGGTACAGCTCCAGGTCTTCGTCGCCGATGCACAGCGTCATCGACCAGTGGCCGTCGCCTGCGGACAGCACACCGACGGAAACGCCGTCGAAGTGGTGAAGAGACCACCTCGCCCGTCCGGCGGAGGTCTCGGCCGAACCGAAATGGCGGGTGTAGAACCGAAAGCCGGTGTCCTGGCGCTCCTCGAGCGGTCGGGGCGCGCCCACCTCGCTCAGCAGCCTGACCATCCGCGACTCGCGGCCGGCCGCGTCGACGACCAGATCGGCGAGTACGGCCTCGCCCGCGTCCGTCAGGACCCCTTGGATGTGCGGCCTGCCGGGGATACGTTCCGTGCCGGTCGTCAGCAGGGCGGCGACACCGACGCCACGTTCGGTCCTGACGCCCCGCGTACGCGACAACTCCTCGCTCAGCATCGACGAGACGACCGCCCGATGCGCGACCAAGTCCGTTCCCCCCTCGATGACGGTGCTCGCCGATGCCAGTTTCCGGGCGATGCCGGGCAGCTCGCGGGACACCATGCGCATGGCTCCGGGAAGCATCAGAAGAGGGGGTTCTCTGGTCGCGCGCAGCCGGTCGGACACGGTCCGGAGCTGCCCTCGGGTGCCCGGGTCCGCCGGCGGGGGACGGACAGGCCGCTGGTCCAGAACTGTTATCCGATGGCCCCCCGCCGCCAGCAACAGGGCGACCACCGCGCCCACCGGACCCGCACCGCACACCACGACATGCATCACACAGCCCTCCGCCGATCTGGACGGTGTGAGCATGGCGGCTTCCGCTGCTCACTTCCCAGACCGGTTTCCTGCTCAAACGCGGCCTTCCGGGGGGCGCGAACGCGCTCTGGATCGGGGCCGCATCGTGTGTCGGCGTGCCAGGCCGGTCGGTTCGGCGGCCTCGGGCGTGAACAGCAGGACGGGTGGTCCCGCTCCGATCCACAGGCACGGCAGCCTGTTCATGAGGCACGGCAGCCCGTTCATGTTTCCGCCCGTCATGGTGCGGCCTGTCGTGTGGCGGCGGTACCGCCCGCCGTTCGGGAGGCGGCGAGCAGGACGGCGCCCAATTGCACCGCGACCAGCCTGCGGATCTCGATCGCGGGGCCCGGGGACTCGGCCTCGGCTTCCCCGAACCAGCGGTCGAACCGCTCTGTGAGGAGGCGGTGCTGCGCGCGGATGGCCGGTGTCGGGTTGCCCGCGGTGATCTCGGCGTCCAACATGCGCAGGAACACCCCGAGCAGGCGGAGCCGCAGCAGATGCACCGCCTGACGGCTGTCGAACTCCTCGGCGAGCGTGGCCAGCCGGTCGAGGCCGGCCGGCGCTTCTGGCTGTTCGGCGAGCTTGCGCAAGGTCTCCAGCGTGCTCTCGGTGGAGCGGCGGAACGGCGACCGCACGGTGAGGTCGTCCGAGACGGCTCGCAGGGCCGCCTGGAGCGTCTCGATCAGCTCACGCCGGGCCGTCGCCCCGGCGGTGGCGATCGCCTGGTGGGTGCGGCCGGATCCGGTCCGGTCGGACACACGCGCGTCGGTCCAGTAGGGCACCTCGGTCACCAGGTGGAGCGCACCGAACCGGGCCGCGTAGTCGGCGCTGCTGCCGCCCGCCCCGAACGCGGCGGCCACCTGCGCCCCACTCGGAGTGGTGTGGACGGCCGGGGCGATCGGTTTCGAGCCGGGCAGTTCCGGCTCGCCGTGATGCAGTGGGAGGCCTTGCAGGCCGGGCAGTTCGGCCAGTTGCTCGGCGAGCGGAGCATCGTCGCGGTTCAGGTAGAAGTACGCCCCTTGGTACTCCCCGTTGTGCAGGGAACAGACCAGGGACGGTTCCACCTCGTCCATGAGCCGCATCAGCGCCGCCGTCTCCGGCAGGGTGCGGTCGAAGTGGTAGTCCTCGTCGATCAGCGGGAAGGTCCACTCGACCTGGTCGGGCAGATTGGGCCGGTAGAAGTGCTCGACGTAGGCGCGGCGGTCGCCGGGACGGCCGTACCAGCCCTCGTTGAGCCTGGCGCCGTCCGGGTCGGCGCACGGCAGGAAGTGCCAGCGGTGGCCCAGTTCGGCCCGCAGTGCGGCGTCCTCGCAGAGCAGCTCGATCAGGGCGCTGACGGTGAGGGTCCCGACCGGCTCGTTGGGATGCGGCCCACCGATGACGACCGCGTCCGCGGGCCCGTCGCCGACGGTCAGCACGCGCAGCGGCTCACCCAGGCGTGAGGTCCCGACACGCCGTAGTCGTACCAGGCCGGGGTGGGCGGCGGCCACCGCGTCGAGCTCGGCGTGGATGACGTCGACGGACGGGAACACCGCATAGCCGGGCACCCGGCTCATGTACTCTCCAACATTCATAATCAAATTACTGTAATAATGGGATTATGAGAATGACAAGGGCCGAGACCAAGGAACGCAATCGCCGCGCCCTGCTCGACGCCGCGCGCCAGGCCGTGGCCAGGGACGGCCACCGCGCCCGGCTCGACGAGATCGCCGAGCAGGCCGGCCTGACCACCGGCGCCGTCTACTCGCTGTTCGGCAGCAAGAACGGCCTGATGACCGCACTGGTCACCGACTACCTCGGTCCGCACTACGAAGGCATGGAGCAGGCCGCCCCCGTCGGACTCGACCTGGTGGAGGCGGTCGGTGCCTTCGCCCGCTACTACCGGCGCGTGTGCGACGACCCCGACGCGTTGCGGCACTTGTCGTTCGAGATCAGCCTGCAGGACATGGCGTTGCGCGACCCCGAACTGCAGACCAGGCTCGCCGCGTCCATCCGGGCCCACGAGGAACGCCTGGCGGCGCTGTTCGCCGGCAGATCGCACCATGGAGCCACGGTGACGCCACGGCAGGCGCAACGCCTGGCCACCGCGCTCAGAGCACTCCTCGTCGGCCTCAGTCAGGGAGTCGTCCTCGGCCCGGCCGAAGCGGCTCCGGAGTCGTACTTCTCCGATACCGCCCGCGCCCTGACCGCACCGGAGGTACTCGGGCCGCCCTGATCCCCCCAGGCCATGACGTGGTCTGACGGGGCATCCGCCTGGAGGTGAGAGCCCGAACGCGCGGCTTTCGGGAAACCGGCTGCCCGGCGCGTACGCGTCAGTCCCGGTCCGCCGCCGCACGGCGCGCGGCCTCGATGGCCCGCGCGGGATCGGGTGTCGGCACGCCGTCCAGTTCGTAGGGCATCACCGTGTCGAGCAGCGGGAGCACGCCGAGAAGTTCCTCCCGCTCGGAACGGCACGACGGGCACTGGTCGAGATGCGCCCGCAGGCTGTCACGCTCCGCCCCTTCGAGGATGCCGAGCACCTGCGCGGTGAGGGCGATACGGGCGTGCTCGCAATCCACAGGACCCTCCGAAACCGATCGGTCCGACCGTCGGCGTCATGGCCGGTACGGCGGCATTCCGCCGAGAGGTGACGCCGGAGTCCTTCCTACCCTATGGGCCCGCTGCCACGGCAGACCCCGTCACGGGGCGCCCCGCGCCCCGCGCGTCCCCTCAAGAGGCCGTCGACCTCCAGGGCGACACCGACGGTCCGGCCGACCGGGATCCCGCCCGCACGCGCGGGCGCCCGGCCAGGTCGTGCAGGGAACGGACGAGGGCGTCGTACTGCTCCGGCGAGTAGTGGAGTTCCTGCCGGGCCGACTCCGCGACGCGACGCGCTCGCTCCCGCAGGGCGTCCCCCGTCTCCGTGATGGACACCTCGAGCTGGCGTCCATCGCTCTGATTGCGCCGTCTGTCGACGATTCCCGCCTCCTCCAGGCGCTTCAGGAGAGGGGACAGGGTGCCGGAGTCCAGACTGAGCACCTCGCCCAGGTCCTTGACGGTGACCGGCCCTTGCTCCCACAGCACGAGCATGACCAGGTACTGCGGATACGTGAGTCCGAGCTCGGCCAGGAGCGGACGATAGTGGCCGACCGACGCCCGCGCCGCCACGTACAGGGCGAAGCAGAGCTCGTCCTGGAGCGGCGCGCTCGCGGAGAGGCGGCCCTCGTGGGCCGCCGGTGTCCGGGGCAGTTCCATGAGCGTGGTGACTCCCTTTGCCGTTGCCGGGCTCCACGGTCGCGGGGCCGCACGGTTCTACGACACGGGGCACGGATCGGTTCAACTCGGTCCGGCACCGGGCCGTACGTCCCTGGCCCGCGGCTCAGTCGACCGACGGCCCCTCGATGTACCGGCCCTCGCGGTCGTAGGGCCATGCGTTGGCCTTGCAGCCGTCGAGGCCCTTGATCTGCTGCATCATCGCGGGAGCGAGCTTCCCCGGGCCCGGGCAGCCTTCGTGTCCGTGTCCCAGGCGGTGCCCGACCTCGTGATTGATGATCAGAGCGCGGTACTCCTCGATCGGGCCGTCGAACTGCGGTGATCCGAGCTGCCACCGCCGGAGGTTGACGACCACCGTCGAGCCCACGGTGCAGTTGACCTTGCCCTCGGTGTCCAGGCCGGCGGCGCCGCAGATGGCGTCCACGGTCGCGGGGGTGGCGATCTTCACCGTGAAGTCCGTGGGTCCGGACGCGACCAGCTGGAAGGCCTCCCCGCTCGCCGTCCATCCGCGCGGATCCCCGAGGACCGCGTTCACCTCGCGTGCGGCCTCCGACAGCGGAAGGTCCAGGGAGTCCTCGATCTGCACCCGGTACCGGCGGGGCGTGCCGTCCCCGACGGGCCCGAGGCTCTCACGCGCGGTGGCGAACTCCCCGGATCCGTCGACCGGGATCGGCGAACCGGTCGGCTCGCTCGGTTCGTCCGGCGCGGGCCGCTCCTCCGACCACGCGGACGTCTCCTCCGCCACAGCAGGACGCCTCACGTCCACGTCATCCTTCTGCCGTTCCGGCAGACAGCCGTAGGCCAGTGCGGCGGCGCTCGTCACGGAGGCGAACAGCACGGTCGTCCTGGTGCGAAGTATCCGGGCCGCGGCGCGGTGGTGCGATCTCGTACGGGACATGGTTCTCCTCCAGCCGTGGACGGTGGCTCCACGTCCTGACTTCTGGTTACGCAGCGTTGCAACGTAGAAAATGGGTGCCTGGTTCACCCACCGGTCGGAACGGGGCTGCGCGGGGCCACGGCTGCGCGGTGAACTGTCATCGGCCGCGGGCCGTGAGGCTCACCGCGCACGAGCTTGACGGCGTCCCCGTTTGCGATCGGAGGAGCCGTCGCGTACGTACGCCGTACCGGGCGGTCCACCCGACAGCGGCAACCGCCGACGTGACCGGCTGTCAGGCCGGCCGGGCCGGCTCCCCGCTCCCGTCCCCGGCCGGCCCCGACGGCAGCGCGGTGCCCCGGAGTTCGTGGTGCCACAGCAGGTCACTCATCCGCTCCAGCGCGGACGTGAGATGCCGTCGGTACGTGCTGAAGGGCAGCCCGAGCCGTTCCGCCGCTGCCTCCTGGGTGAGCGCTCCCCGGAAGTAGGTGGCGGTCACCGCACGATGGCGCTTCTCGCCGCTCCGTTCGCCGAGCAGGCCCTCGGCGGCGGCCGCCAGAACCTCGGACAGACCGCGCCCGCTCTCGATGACCAGGCGGCTGCGGTTGAGCGGATTGTCGGCGAGCACCGCCGGCTTGCGCAGCGTACGCAGTGCTTCCCGGACCGCCGCGTCGAACTCGGGCCGTGACAGTACGACCAGCCCGCCGTCCGCCGGCGACGGCGAAGGGGGCATGGCTGCGCCCGACAGCATCGCGTTGCTTTTCTCCGTCAGCCAGGCGTCGGCCGGCTGCGCGCGCCAGTCATGGGCGAACAGCGCGTAGCGGTGGTCGCCGACCGCGGGCCGTTCGTCGGCGGGCAGCATGTTGAGGTCCCGCAGATAGTCGTTCCAGGATCCGTTGTCCTGGAACACGGCGTACGACCAGGTGAGCCCGTCGGCCCGGACGTATTCCGCGGTGGCACGCCACTGCATGAACGTCATCGGCGCCGATGGGAGCTGGTACTGCTCGGGATACACCGAGAAGCGGGCCAGTGCCAGGTGCTCGCCCGGTCTGAGCGGCCCGTTCGCCCGCGCGTGCCGCCAGGCCGCGGCGACCACCGGATCGACGTCCAGGCCTTCCGGCTCCTCGATGCGCAGCCAGGCGGAGAACGCGAGGACCTCACCGGTCCGGTTCGACCGGTACACGCGGAAGTCCTCGGGCCGGCGGTCCAGCCAGAAGGCGGCGACTGTCGCGGACTGTTCGCCCTCGGCCTTGCGCGCCAGCTCCAGCACGCGCTCGCGATGGGCCGGAGCGTACGGCTGGTCCTCGACCAGGCCCACCTCGCGCCAGCCGTTGAACTCCGACATGTGGCCGTCACTGCGGTAGAGGTAGGTCAGCGCGCCGGTGGCCTGGAGTATCCGGGACTCGGGCGCGGAGCTGAGCCGATCGAGGAAGTACCGGCGCATCTGCCCGTGCATCGCGGCGAACCCGTCCGGGTCCCGCCACCGCAGGTCCGCCTCCAGTGACTCCCGTACGACGTCGTGCGGGAAGAGCCCGGCGGCCGACGTCTCGACGTACGGCTGGACGCGCAGCCAGGAGAACAACTCCGGCGCGTCGTCGCCCATGAGAGCCCGTAACAGGGACTCGGAGGTGACGTACGCATGGGCGCAGATCTCCAGCGCCCGGCGGTGCAGGGGGCTCGGCGTGTCCCCGATCAGCAGGGGCAGGAGGAAGGCGACGGCGTCCTGATCCGGCCGCCAACTGGGTGCGGACGCCCCGTCCTTCACCGCGAGGGCGGCCGCCAGGGCGAGGGCGAGCGGGTTGCCGCCGGTGAACGACAGCAGCGTGGTGTGGACTTGGGACGGTACGCCCCGCGCGGTGAGGAACGCGGCGGCGTCCTCGGGCGCCAGGTTCCGCAGGGACGTCACCTGCAACAGGCCGTCCCAGCCGGGATCGGCGGCCCAGCGCGGATCGGGGGCGGCGCGCCCCGCCACGACCACGATCGCGCCGGCGGGCAGCTGCGGCAGGAAGCGTTCCCACAGCCAGCCCTCGAGTCCCTGGCACTTCTCGAAGGTGTCCACGAGCAGCACCACTCCCGGAGCCTGCACTTCCGGCCCGGCCGCCTCCGCGAAGCCCTCCGGCGTCGGGGCGGCGGTCCTGCCGTCCACGTCGACGACCGTACGGCCCGCCAGGCGGGCCTCTCTGGCGAGCCGGCGCAACAGCGTCGACTTGCCGATACCGCCCGGCCCGTGCAGGTAGTGGATGGGGCAGGCGCCCGCGTGGCCCGCCAACGCGGCCCTGAACAACGAGAGTTCCGCGTGGCGCCCGACGAAGGCACGGTCCCGGCCGGCGGCCAGGCTGTCGTCGATGACACCTTCGCCCCTGCTCATCGATTCCATGATCTCTCCCCCCGGCGAGCACTCCGCCCCAGGTTACGGCGTGCCTGTCCATGCCATGGACAGGCACGGCGTGAGCGCGACCCCTGACCGTGATCCCGGGCAGAGAGCGGCGGAGCACCGTTCGGCCGCGCCGCGGCAGCCCACCTCCTGGGCGTGCGGCCCGTATCGCCGGGTCCGTTGAACCCGCACTCCGGGCCGGCCGTTGTGCCTACGCGGCCACCTTCTGGCCGTGCGCGCGTGCCCCGTGTATTGACGCACCACCCCGGCCGGCACCGATGCGCCGCATTGCCCCACGCCCTCGCCCATCCGACGCGGGGGCAGGCCCTACCCGGCGATACAGCCGGAGAGACCGGAAAGAGAGCCATGTCATTCGTCCCCTTCTCCGCCTATCGGCAGAGCCTGCCCCCCGACTACCACGCCGACGAGAAGCGCCTCGTCGACGACATGGAGAGTTTCATGCGCGGCCGAGTCCGGGGCGAGGACGCCGGCCGGGCCCTGCGCGGCGCGCACGCCGAATCGTTCGGCCTGGTCGCGGGCGAGCTCGAAGTGCTCGACGGCCTGCCGAAGCAGTACGCCCAGGGACTCTTCGCCCACCCCCGCACGTACGACGCCGTCGTCCGGTACTCGAACGGTGTCGCGCACATCCGTGCGGACCGGTATCTCGGTCCCATCCTGGGCATGGGCATCAAGCTCTTCGGCGTACCGGGACGGTCGCTGCTGGACGGCGAGAACAGCGGAACGCTCGACATCCCGCTGGTCAACTCCCCGGTGTTCTTCGCGAACACGGCGCACGACTACCTCACGACCCAGCGGCTGCTGGAGGACCTCCCGGACTCGCTGGCCACCGCGGCATCGCGCAACAACGTCCTGCGGAACCTGCTCACCAGCGGCGGAACGGCCGAACCGGACGACTGGCGATGGGACGAACTGCTCGCCTTCGTATCCCTCCTGGGCATCGAGAGGCAGCACCTCTTCCTGTACCGCTACTACAACATCGGCGCCCTCCGCTTCGGGCGCTACATCGCCCGGCTCCGTATCGCCCCCACGGCGGGCACGACCGGCTCCGTGGTGCACCGCCGCGTCGACACGGACGCCGAGGACGAGCCGTTCCGGAGGACGCTCGTGGCCGAGACCGCCGAGCGTGCCCACACCTTCACCCTGGAGGCCCAGCTGTGCGCCGACCTCTCGACGACGCCGGTGGACAACAGCTCCGTGGCCTGGCCGGAGGAGCTCTCCCCCTTCCGCGCGGTCGCGCGGCTGCGCATTCCGGCCCAGAACATCTCGGACGAGCGCAACATCGAGGCAGCTGACGCGACAGCGATCAACCCCTGGCGTACGCGGCCGGAGCACGAGCCGCTCGGCGAACTGAACCGCCTCCGCAGGGAGGTCTACCGTCGCTCGGCCGAACTGCGGCGCCGTATCAACAAGCAGCCGCGGCGCGAGCCCTTCTCACCGGCCGACGCACTGAACGCCACAAGGCACTGAAGGCACTGAAGGCAGTGAACCGTGCGGTGTCCACCACCGTAGGACGGAGCGGAAGAGGCCGCGCCCTCATGTCGAAGGCCCCGGTCGCCGGGGCCGGCCACAGGACGCGAGGAGCGGTCGGGCACACGCGCTGCCCGGGTATCCGGCCTCTCCATGTCGCTGATCCCCCTCGCGCACGAGCCGCGTAGACCGCGGTGCGCAGGGGGCTACCGCTGAGTCAAGGACAAGGGAGCGAACGACGTGACGGACATGTTGACGGACATAGCGCCCCTGCTGGCCAACTGCCGTGCCTACGGGCTCGGTTGGGGAGCAGAGGAGCACCAGGACGAGGATCTCACCTACTACCGCAGCGGGTTGGCGCATCCCAATCTCAACGGGGTGCTGCGCCTGCGGAGTACGAAGCAGGCGGGGCTCGCTGTCGAACGCGTCACCGAGCGCCTGGCCGGGGTCCCGTGGATGTGGTGGGTGGGGCCCGATAGCGCGCCGGGCGTCGTGGACGTACTCGCCGAGCACGGGGCGGCGAAGGTGGGCGAGATGCCGGTCATGGCCATCCGGCTGGACCGGCTCGCCGACCTGGACGGCCCTGCCGGGCTGAAGATCGAGACGGTCGACGGCGCCGGGGCCCTCGCCGAATGGGTGCACGCCTACAGCCCGTCCTTCGGCGTCGACCTGCAGCTTTGGGACGACTCGCTGCGCATCGAGGCCGGACGGCCGGACGCCGCCGGCATCGTCCGGCTGGCCGGACGGCTCGACGGGGAGGTGGTGGGGACCGCCCTCATGCTCGAAGCGCACGGAGTGGCGGGCATCTACGTGGTCACGACCGCCGAGGCCCACCGTCGCCAGGGCATCGGCGCGGCTCTGACCTCGGCGGCCCTGCGCGTCGGCCAGGAACGCGGACTGCGGGTCGGCACGCTCCAGGCGAGCGAGATGGGGGAGCCGGTCTACCTGCGGATGGGATTCGAAACGGTGGCGAAGTATCAGCTGTTCCAGCTGCCGACGCCCTGACGACTGTTCCAACTGCCGACGCCCTGACGACGTCCCGATCCCTGATCCGTCACGGGGCCCTGCGGACCGGACCGCCAACACTCTTGCCAACATTCTTAAGGACACAGCATGTCCAGTTCACGCAACGTTCTGGTGGTCGGCGCGGGTATCGCCGGCCTGTCGGTCGCCCGGGCGCTGGCGCGGCGAGGCATGTCGGTGGAGATCATCGAGCGCAGATCCCGGCCCGCCTCGGGGATGGGCCTGTTCCTGCCGGCCAACGCGGTGCGCGCGCTCGCAGAACTGGGGCTCCAGGACCGTGTGGCCCACCTCGGCACGCCGGTCCGCTCCCAGCAGTTGCGCGACAGCCGTGGGGCCACCCTCGCGGAGATCTACCTGTCGGCATTGTGGAAGGACACCGGGGAGTGTGTGGGAATCACCCATGACAACCTCCGGGCGGCCCTGGCCGGAGCCGCGCGGGTGCCCGTCCGTACCGGCACGACGGTGCAGTCCCTGACCGAGTACGACTCGGGCGTCCATGTCGACTTCACCGGCGGCGGCAGCGGCGACTACGACCTCGTCGTCGGAGCGGACGGAATCCGCTCGCAACTGCGCCGAACCGTCAGTCCCGGGGCAGAGCCGCGGTACGCGGGTCAGATCTGCCGGCGTTTCCTGACGGACAATCACCACGCCATCGACCGGTGGACCGTGTGGCTGGGCCGCGGAACGACCTTCCTGGCCGTACCCGTGAGCAAGGACCGCCTGTACTGCTGCGCGGACCTGTCGGCCCCCTCGCCGCAGGGCGGGGAAGCGAGTGACGTGGCTGCATGGTCCGCGGAGCGATTCGCCAACCGCTTCGCGGGGTTCCACCCCGTCGTCGCGCACCTGCTGGAGACTCCCGAGGCCCAGGACTCGTACGTCTCACCGATAGAGGAGGTGTCCCCCCGACGGTGGGCGACCGCGCACACCGTCCTCGTCGGTGACGCGGCGCACGCCACGTCACCGAACATGGCGCAGGGGGTGGCCATGGCCGTCGAGGACGCTCTCGTCCTCGCCGAGTGCCTCGACCGGCCCGGCGAGACGCGGGACCTTCTCGAGGAGTACCGCAGACGCCGTCTCCCGCGAACCCGCTGGGTGCAGGCCCAGGCCCGCAAGCGGGACCGCACCCGGGGCATGCCGCCCGGCGTACGCAATCTCCTCCTCCGCCTGGGCGCGGAGCGCATGTACGAATCGGCCTACGCCCCACTGCGCGACAGACCGTGACAGGCCATGCAGACCGTGACAGGCCAACAGACCGTGACAAGCCATGCAGGCCATGCAGGCCATGACGGGTCGTGAGGAAAGCGCACCCGCATGCGCGGCGCACCATCGTCGGCGTCACCGAACCGGCACCACCACCCGTATGTAGAACGGGAACACGAACCCTCGCCCCTGGGCAGCGGCTCCGTGTCCGTCCGCTCGCCGGGCTCCTCATGAGGCCGGCGGCCTTCGCACGACCGCAACGTCCAGCCGAACCAACAGGGATGTCCACGCCGTGCTGATCTATGTCCTCGCAGCGGTGTCCACGCTGCTCTTCGCTCTCGGAGTCCTCAATGATCCGCGCCGCTTCAGCAACGCCGTCTTTCTCGGCCTCGCTGTCGCCCTGCTGACCATCGGGCTGATAGGCGAGGCCGTCAAAGCCGCCCCCGGGCCGGTGTCCGAACTGATCAGGGCGACCCTCATCGTGGTCCTGGTGGCCGCGGTCACGCTGCTCGCCTGCTACCTCATCGGGAACGGCGTGCGGATGGTGCGCAAGGAGGGCAGGCGCCTCGCCAACCTCCTCTCCCTCCTGGCGGGGACGGGCATTCTCGCCATCGGCGCCCTGTTGCTCGTCGCCATCGGCACAGGTCTGCGTCCGCTGTCGATCGCGGCCGGGATCACCTTCGTCCTGGTGAGCTACTTCGCCTTCCTCTTCGTGTGCTTCGTCGGGTACGGGTTCCTCTATGGGCGCATCAAGGTCCGCGAACCGCTGGACTACGTCATCGTCCTCGGTTCCGGACTCCTCGGAGGCAAGCGTGTCCCGCCCCTGCTGGCGAGCCGGCTCGAACGCGGTCGTGCCGTCTGGGAAGGCCAGGCCACGCTGCACGGCCGCACCCCGATACTGATCACTTCCGGCGGGCAGGGTCCGGACGAGGACCTGCCGGAGTCGCATGCGATGGCGCAGTACCTGGTCGAGCGGGGCTTCCCCGAGGACTTCATCGTGCGAGAGGACAAGTCCCGTACGACAGAGGAGAACCTGCGCTTCAGCAAGGCGATCATGGAGCTGTCCCGTCCCGACTACCACTGTGCCGTCGTCACCAACAACTTCCACGTCTTTCGCTCGGCCCTCGTCGCACGTGCCACCGGAGTGCGGGGGCAGGTGCTCGGTTCGCCGACCTCCCGGTACTTCCTGCCCAGCGCGACCCTGCGGGAGTTCACCGCCGTCGTCATGTCCCGCAAGCTGCTGAACGCTGCCGCATGCGTCCTGCTCGCCCAGCAGTGCTGGGTGACCATTTGGTGACCCGGCTCGGTCACAGCTGAGTGAGGGTTTCCCCCGGCGGTGACTTCGTCCGCGGACAGTGGGGCGCAAACAGGGCCCGACCGGCCGAGCGGTGGCGGTACGGGCCCTGTCCGGCCGTCACCCGGCGGCTGCGCCGAGCCGCTCAACCTGCTGAAGAACGCCCGCGGTTGTGTCTTCGCCGGCGAAGTACCCGGTGGTCCGGAATCCGGTGTCCAGGTCCTCGCCGGTGACAGTGAACCCGTCCGCGGGACCCGAGACATCCAGAATGCCGCGAAAGCGGAACACCTGGCCGTCAGGCAGTGTGCGGGTGACCAGTACCGTGTCACCGCTTCGCAGACCGCAGACGGTGCTGTGGGCATCGCTCGTTCTGCCGGTAGTGCTTGCGTGCGCAGCGTTCATGTGTGTCCTTCGCCGTCGTCCGGTCTGGCCTGGATGGTCGGGAGTCGCGTCCTCTTCACGCGGCGCGCTGTGCCGCTCCCGGCGCGGCGCGTGGGCGACTGCGCTCAGACCTACGCCCATGGAGTCGATCCGGTTCATCGCGGCCACGGCCCGGCGCGGGCGGCAAGCGCTCCGCGGCACAGGCGGCGTCTTTCGTGTCCGTCGTCGTTCACAGCCGTGCTGCGGCGTCCACCGGTGAACCGGACAGCGTGCGAGGCCGTAGTGCCCGGTGCGGACGACCTCCTCCGCGGCGCCGGTTCTGATGCCTCCCCACGAAAGGCGCCGGAACGGCCGGCGGCCAGGCGGCACAGGGGCCGCAGCGACAGCTCCGACTTCACCATCTCCAGGCGGTTCACATGACTTTCAGCAACGACCGGACGGCGCGCAAGTTCGCGCTCGGCAAGCTGCTCAACGAGATCCCGGGCAGCGACGATTTCCTCTTCTGGCACATCGTCGACACAACCGGATACCTTCGCTCTCCGAAGAACGTGATGATCGTCGAGCCCTACGGCGACGGATCCACGCTCAGACGACTGCGTCACGGTATCGATCACCTCACGCGCCCGGCAGGGGACGACACCGCCGTCGACGACCTGTGCGCGCTGATCTCCCACCTGTTCGGAGACTACGACCCCAAGCTCATCGCCTTCCTGGACCAGTACATGGCGGACACCGGTCGCAGGCACTGGCGTGCGGACGTCTGGACGGCGGACCTCGACATCGCCCTCCGCGGTCTCTCCGCCTCGAACGAACTGCTCGCGCTGCGCCGCAAGTGGATCAAGCGCCCTGCCGAAAGCATGCAGCGCCTCCGCGGCGACGACACGGTCCCGCGGGCCGCTCAGAGCGGCTGACGGAGCAGCGCCAGCGCACAGGTGGCGACACCGGCCCGTTGCCGGGCGTAGGCGCCGAGCACCACGTTCTCCAGCGCGCTGAGCCCGGGCAGCAGCGACGGCGTCTGGAAGGTACGCCCCACGCCCAGCCGGGCGATCCGTTCGGTGGCG
>NZ_VWMY01000139.1 GCF_008905045.1 Streptomyces albicerus | reverse complement strand
CACCCAACCCGCACCCCCACCCACCAGCCCGTCCGGCGTTTGAGGACGAGGCCGTTCGGGCCGATGAAGCCGGGGGTCTGGGGGCGCAGCCCCCAGGGATGGGACGGGTAGGGGCGGCGGGGGCGAACACTCCCGGCGCCCAGCCCCCCACAGCGGTACTCTGACCAGGCCGCATCCACCCGTACACCCACCCGCACACCGACCCGTTCGAAGGGACACCCCAATGCCGCTCGAAGCCGGCCTCCTGGAGATCCTCGCCTGCCCGGCCTGCCACGCCCCCCTCAAGGAGCAGGACACCGAGCTGATCTGCACAGGCCAGGACTGCGGCCTGGCGTACCCCGTCCGAGACGGCATCCCGGTCCTCCTGGTGGACGAGGCCCGCCGCCCGGCGTAAGGCCCGTTACAAGGACGAGTCGCAACGACGATTCGCAACGACGAGTCGCGAAGACGAGTCACAAGGACGAACCGGCGATCGGAGGCTGCCGCACATGCTCGACGAATCGCTGCTCGACGCCCCAGAGGCACTGACGCGGGCAGACCGCCGCGGCCTGCTCCGCGGCGCAGCCGAAGCGGGCGCCCGAGTCCGCACAGCGGCCCGGCACGCCGCAGAGGCGGGCATCCCCGAACTCAAGCCGGACGGCCGCCCGCGCGCCGTCCTGATCGCCGGCCCGGGCGCCGCCGCGATCTGCGTCGCCGACCTGCTCGGCACCCTGGCCGGCGCAGGCTCACCCGTCACCCGCCTGGCCCCCACCGGCGTCGCCCCGGCCGCCGGCGCCATGCGCTGGGAGCTGCCCGGCTGGGTGGGCCCCGTCGACCTGCTCCTGGTCGCCACCCCCGACGGCAGCGAACCCGGCCTCTCGCTCCTGGTCGAGCAGGCCTACCGCCGCGGCTGCACGGTCGCCGCCGTGGCTCCGACCCACTCCCCGCTGGCCGAGGCGGTGGACGGCGCCCACGGCCTGTTCGTACAGATGGCGACCGCCCCGTACGAGCCGGAGGCACCCGCCGCCGCGTCCGCCCCCGGCGTCCTGTGGGCGCTGCTCACCCCGCTGCTCGCGCTCCTCGACCGCACCGGCCTGGTCACCGCGCCGCCCGAGGCCCTGCAGAAGGTCGCCGACCGCCTCGACCAGATCGCGGAGCGCTGCGGCCCGGCCATCGCGACATACAGCAATGCCGCCAAGACCCTCGCGGCCGAGCTGGCCGAGGCGCTCCCGGTGATCTGGACCGAGGGGCAGTCCGCGGGCCCGGCCGGCCGCCGTTTCGCCGCCGCGCTGGCCGAACTGGCGGGCCGTCCCGTGCTCGTCGCCGAACTCCCCGAGGCGCTCGCCGCGCACAGCGTCCTGCTCTCGGGCGCGCTGGCCGCTGGAGCCGACCCCGAGGACTTCTTCCGCGACCGCGTCGACGAGCCGACCGTCATGCACGCGCGCGTGGTCCTCCTCCGCGACCGCCCCATCGGGGGTCTCAGTGCCGCCCCGGCCGCCCGTGACCTGGCCCTCAGCCATGACACGCCGATCAGCGAGCTCGAACCGGAGGACGGCGGCGACCTGGAGACCCTCGCCGAGCTGATCGCCATCACGGATTTCGCCGCCGTTTACCTGGCGCTCGCCTCGGGGGCCTGATCTTGAGCCACGCCTGGTGACCAGCGCCCGCTGAGCAGCGTACGTACGGAGAAGAAGACAGACGATGGACCGCCTCGACAACACCGTCCGCCCCTACGCCTGGGGCTCCACCACGGCCATCCCGCGGCTTCTCGGCGTCGAGCCGACCGGTGAGCCGCAGGCCGAGATGTGGATGGGCGCCCACCCGGGCGCACCCTCGCGCACCGAGCGGGGCCCGCTCACCGAGGTGATCGACGAGGCTCCCGAGAAGGAACTCGGCCGGGCGGCCGTCGCCAAGTTCGGCCCGCGCCTGCCGTTCCTGCTGAAGATCCTCGCCGCGGGCGCTCCCCTCTCCCTCCAGGTGCACCCCGACCTCGACCAGGCCAGGGAGGGTTACGAGGACGAGGAGCGTCGCGGTGTCCCGATCGACGCCCCGCACCGCAACTACAAGGACGCCAACCACAAGCCCGAACTGATCTGCGCGCTCACGGAGTTCGACGGTCTGTGCGGCTTCCGGTCCCCGCTGGAGGCCGCCGACCTGCTCGCGGCCCTGGAGGTCGACTCCCTCAAGCCGTACGTCGACCTGCTGCACGCCCACCCCGAAGAGGCCGCGCTGCGCGAGGTGCTGACGGCCGTGCTGACCGCGGACCGCGAGCAGATGGCCACCACGGTCACTGAGGCCGCCGCGGCCTGCACACGACTCGGGGGCGCCCACGCCCCGTACGCCGATCTCGCCCATCACTACCCCGGCGACCCGGGCGTCATCGCCGCGATGCTGCTCAACTACGTCCAATTGCAGCCCGGCGAGGCCCTGTTCCTCGGCGCCGGCGTCCCGCACGCGTATCTGAACGGCCTCGGCGTCGAGATCATGGCCAACTCCGACAACGTCCTGCGCTGCGGCCTCACCCCCAAGCACGTCGACGTCCCCGAGCTCCTGCGCATCGTCCGCTTCGAGGCGAGCGACCCGGGCGTACTGCGCCCGGAGGCGTCCCCCGACGGCGAGGAGGTCTACGAGACCCCCATCGACGAGTTTCGCCTCTCCCGGTACGTCCTCCCGCAGGGCAGCGCACCCCACGACCTCACCCTCGCCACCCCGCAGATCCTGCTGTGCACCGCGGGCTCCGTACAGGCGGGCGAACACACGCTCGCTCCCGGCGAGTCCGTCTTCGTACCGGCGGGCGAGAAGGCGGAGGTGTCCGGGGACGGAACGGTCTTCCGGGCCACCGTCGTCGCCTGACACCGCCGCGACAGCGGCCCGCCGCGGGGCCGTCGAGGCAGCCGTCCCCGTGGCCTGAAACAGTCACTGTGGCGGCCCGGCGCACTGTTGTCGGCCCGGGCTGCAACAATGGCCCACCGCAAAGGGCGGGCAAAGCCGGGGACGGCAGATCAGGCGCCCGGGACGGCAGACGAAGGGACATCGGGAGCACATGAGCGCGTCAGGCGGCACCAAGGCGATCGTGGCGGCACTCGTCGCCAACCTCGCGATCGCGGTAGCGAAGTTCGTGGCGTTCCTCTTCAGCGGATCGTCGTCGATGCTCGCCGAGTCCGTGCACTCGCTCGCCGACTCGGGCAACCAGGGCCTGCTGCTTCTCGGCGGCAAGAGGGCCCAGCGCGAGGCGACCCCGCAACACCCCTTCGGCTACGGCCGCGAGCGGTACATCTACGCCTTCCTCGTCTCGATCGTCCTCTTCTCGGTCGGCGGCATGTTCGCGATCTACGAGGGCTACGAGAAGATCAAGCACCCGCACGAGATCGACCACTGGTACTGGCCGGTGGGTGTCCTGGTCTTCGCGATCATCGCCGAGACCTTCTCCTTCCGGACTGCCATCCAGGAGTCCAACCTGACGCGCGGCAAGCAGTCCTGGAAGGAGTTCGTGCGCCATGCCAAGGCGCCCGAGCTGCCGGTCGTCCTGCTCGAGGACCTGGGCGCGCTGGTCGGTCTGATCCTCGCCCTCGGCGGCGTGAGCCTGGCCCTGGCCACGGGCGACGGCGTCTGGGACGGCATCGGCACCCTGTGCATCGGCGTCCTGCTCATCCTCATCGCGATCATCCTGGCCGCCGAGACCAAGTCGCTGCTCCTGGGCGAGGCCGCGGGCGTGGAGGAGGTCCAGAAGATCGAGGCCGCGATCGTCGACGGCGACACGGTCACCCGCGTCATCCACATGCGCACGCTCCACCTCGGCCCCGAGGAGCTCCTGGTCGCCGCCAAGATCGCCGTCCAGCACGACGACACGGCCACCGAGGTCGCCTCCGCGATCAACGCAGCCGAGTCCCGCATCCGCGAGGCCGTCCCGATCGCCCGCGTCATCTACCTCGAGCCCGACATCTACAGCGAGGCCGATGCCGCGAAGGGCCCGGACCGCGAGGCCACGCCCGGCGGCCCGGCGCACACCGCCGAGCACTGATCTCCCGTACGAGGAGGGGCGCCCACTTTTTCCTCTCCTCGTACTTGTACGTGGCTGGGGCCTGGTACTCGTACGTGGCTGGGGCCCGCCGAGCGATTCGGCGGGCCCCTCCGCGTCCCTGCGCGTAGGTGCCGTCCTACGCGTGTACGGGCCAGGGCGGCACAGGGGGCGCCGACCGCCGCCGTACGATCGGCGCGGCGATCCCGCAGCCCAGTCCGACGAGCGCGAGAACGAGCCCGAGCACGGCAGCCAGGAAAGCGGGAAGGACGCCTCCAAGGCCCTCCACGACCCGCCCCTGCACGGCCCCGGCCGACACCGTCCCCGCCGTGTCGCCGCTCCCGTAGAACCTGGAGTCCAGCGAGTTCACCCGGTGATCGCCGAGCAGGAACAACTGCCCTTCGGGCACCTTCACGTCGTACGGCCGCCCCACGCCGTCGGCGACGCCGTCCAGCACGTACGACTCCTTGAGCGGCCGTCCGTTGAGCGTCACCCGCTCGTCCGTGCCCTTGCCCTCACAGCACGCCACCCGGTCGCCGCCGATGCCGACGACCCGCTGGAGAACCGGCCTGTCGACGCCCGCCCGAGGTGAGGTGACGAGGACGACATCTCCACGGCGCACCTGGCCCCCGTCCATCAGCTCAACGATCAGCCGCTCCCCGGCGATGTACGTGGGCGACATGCTCGTGCTCATCACGGTGACCCTCGTATAGGCCGACCGCACATACAGCACGGAACCGACCAGCAGTACGAGTCCCAACGGCCCCAACACCCAGGCCGTGAGCGCCAGTCTTCGTCCCTCGCGCATCTTTGTTCCCTCCCCTTGCGGCACGTCCGCGAGTGCGGAGCGTAAGGGGTGCCGGTAAACGGAAGGGGGCCTCGCACCTCCTGGAGATGCGAGGCCCGCGCTGTCCCGTGGCTACCTGACCTCGCGCAGCACGTCGAGAACCGCCGCCTCGTCGGGAGCGGCCAGCAGCCGTTCCCGGAAGCCCGCGTCCATCAACTTCCGCGACAGCAGCGCCAGAATCCGCAGATGCTCGTCCCCGGCGGCGGCCTCCGGCACGGAGATCATGAAGACCAGCCTGGCCTTCGTACCGTCGAGCGAACCCCACTCGACCCCCTCCGCCGACCGCGCGAACCCGACCACAGGCGCGGTCACGGCGTCGGTCTTGGCGTGCGGGATCGCGATCTCCTCACCGAGCCCCGTCGTGCCCTGCTCCTCGCGCCGCAGCGCCGTCCGCACCAACTCCTCGACATCCGCGACCTTGCCGGTGCCGGTCAGCAGCCCGGCCATCTCCCGGATCGCGGAGTCCTTGTCGGTGGAGTCGAGCCGGACCTTGACGGTCCGGGCGGTGAGGTAGCCGGAGAGGACTTCGTCCGGGGCAGGTGCAGGTGCAGGGGCAGGTGCAGGGGCAGCGGCTTCGGCCTCGGTCGACTCGGCGGGAGCCTCGGCTGCCGGTTCCGCGGACGCGCCCTCGGGCCTTTCGTCGGCTGACGCGCCGACGGCCCCGGCGGGAGGAGTTCCTTCAGCCACTGGTGCGGCGCCGGGCCGGCCGGCCGGGGCAGATTCAGCCACTGGTGCGGTGCTGGGCCTGTCGGCCGAGGCAGGGGCTTCGGCCGCCGGCCGGGATGCGCTGGTCGATTCGGCGGCAGCCCTCGATTCGGCGGCAGCCCTCGATGGGGAGCCCGAGCCCGGCGCGGTACCACCGCCCGGTTCGGTACCCGCGCCCGGTTCGGTATCAGCGCCCGGCTCGGCGTCGGCGGCTGATTCGGTGGAGGCGGTCCGCTGAGCCACGAGGCGGGCCGCCCCGCCCCCGGCGCCCGCACCACCAGCCGCGGCGGCACCCGCACCGGCACCGACGAGCGCCGACTCGGCCGGCACGGGGGCCCCGTCAGTCGCCGGCTGCCGCCCTTCTCCCCGCTTCCGCTCACTGAGGTCGACGAGCGCAACCGTCGTCAACGCCGTCACCACGGTCCCGATCACCACAGCCACGAAGAACATCGGTACGCCACCCACGGCCCCCAGCACCGCCACGATCGGCCCGCCGTGCGGCACCGCGTCCTCGACTCCGGCCAGTCCCGCGATCGCGCCGGCCACCGCGCCGCCCAGCATGTTGGCGGGGATGACCTGCGCGGGCCGCGCGGCCGCGAACGGGATGGCGCCCTCGGAAATCCCGAACAGACCCATGAACAACGAGGCAAGCCCCGTCTCGCGCTCCTGCTCCGTGTAGAGCCGCCTGCGGATCAGCGTGGCGAGACCCTGCCCGAGCGGCATCACCGGAATCGCGGCCGCGCACATGCCCATGACGTCCTGGTTGCCGGTCGCGATGAGCCCCGTACCGAACAGGAACGCCGTCTTGTTGACCGGCCCACCCATGTCGAACGCGATCATCAGCCCCAGGATCGCGCCGAGCAGCACGGCACTGGTCCCCGTCATCCCGCTGAGCCAGTCCGTCAGATTCTCGAAGACCCAGGAGATGGGCTTGCCGATCACGAAGATGAAGAACAGCCCGAGCGCCGTCGTCGCCACAATCGGGATCACGATGATCGGCATGATCGGCCGTACGAACTTCCCGACCTCGACCTTCTTGATCCACAGCACCAGATAACCGGCCAGGAACCCGGTCACGATCGCCCCGATGAAGCCCGCGCCCGCCTCGGAGTCGTACAGCGAACCGGTGTTGGCGATCCACCCGCCGATCATGCCGGGCACCAGCGCGGGCCGGTCCCCGATCGCATACGCGATATAGCCGGACAGGATCGGCACCATCAGCTGGAACCCGATGACGCCGATGTTGTTGACGTCCATCCAGAAGGAGTCCTTCGGGATGACCAGCCCGCCGGACGGATCGGTGTGCCCGCCGAGCGACAGCGAGATCGCGATCAGCAGCCCACCGACCACGACGAACGGAATCATGTAACTGACGCCGTTCATCAGCGCCTTGTACCCGACACTCCGCTCCCTGCCGCCGCCCCCCGCGCCTCCGCCGCTCGCGGGTACGGACGCTCCGGCCCCGGAGCCGGCCGTCGCGCCCCCGCCGTGCACGGGCGCGCTCCGTACCTGCTCGATGAGCCGCTCGGGATGGTGAATCCCCTCGGCCACCCCGACCGTCACGACCCGCTTCCCGGCGAACCGGCTCAGGTCGACGTCCTTGTCGGCCGCGACGATGACGCCGTCAGCGGCATTGACATCGTTGTCAGAGAGTACGTTCTCGGCCCCGATCGAGCCCTGCGTCTCCACCTTCATATCGACGCCGAGCCGCTCCGCCGCCTGCGAGAGCTTCTCGGCCGCCATGTAGGTGTGGGCTATGCCGGTCGGGCAGGCGGTCACCGCGAGCAGCCTCAACCGCTGCCGCTCGCCACCGCCGCCCGTGGGGGGAAGGCCGGCCGGACTGGTCACGTCGATCTCCTAACGCCTTTGTTGTGGGGGGATCGCGATCCGCGAGCTCGCGCACATGGTCCCGATCCCCGGCATCCTGCAACAGACCCCGGCGCAGGATCAAAAGTTCAAAAGTCCCTGATTGTCCAAGCTTGTTGGCCCCTGTCCCCGGCTTGATGGACGCTCGCACTCCGCTTCATCTGTCCGGAGGGGGACTGGGGCCCGCTGGGCCGATCGGTGTAGATTCGTAACCGAGCCAGACGTCGCTGCTGATGGCGGTCGGGCGGCCCCGCGCGGGGCCGGCCGAGGGAGAGAGGGCCTCCGACGGACTGCGCTGCGCAAGGCACCGGGCATTCGTGTGCCCCGTGGGCGCCAGTCGCGCCCGCCGCCGCGCAGACCAGCCGAACCCACCTCGTCCCAACCCGAGGAGCAGCTCGCATGACCACTGTCGAAAACCGACAGGACTTCAAGGTCGCCGACCTTTCCCTGGCCGAGTTCGGCCGCAAGGAGATCACGCTCGCCGAGCACGAGATGCCCGGCCTGATGTCGATCCGCAAGGAGTACGCCGAGGCGCAGCCCCTGGCCGGCGCCCGCATCACCGGCTCCCTGCACATGACGGTGCAGACCGCCGTCCTCATCGAGACCCTGGCCGCCCTGGGCGCCGAGGTCCGCTGGGCCTCCTGCAACATCTTCTCCACCCAGGACCACGCGGCCGCCGCCATCGCGGTGGGCCCGAACGGCACGCCGGACAGCCCCCAGGGCATCCCGGTCTTCGCCTGGAAGGGCGAGACCCTGGAGGAGTACTGGTGGTGCACGGAGCAGGCGCTGACCTGGCCGAACACCCCTACCGGCGGCCCGAACATGATCCTGGACGACGGCGGCGACGCCACCATGCTCGTCCACAAGGGCGTCGAGTACGAGAAGGCCGGCAAGGTCCCGTCCGTCGACACCGCCGAGTCCGACGAGCACCGCGTCGTCCTGGAGCTCCTGACCCGGACGATCTCCAACGGCTCGCAGAAGTGGACCCAGGTCGCGTCGGAGATCCGCGGCGTGACCGAGGAGACCACGACCGGCGTCCACCGCCTGTACGAGATGCAGCGCGAGGGCACCCTCCTGTTCCCGGCGATCAACGTGAACGACGCCGTCACCAAGTCGAAGTTCGACAACAAGTACGGCTGCCGCCACTCCCTGATCGACGGCATCAACCGCGCCACCGACGTCCTCATCGGCGGCAAGACCGCCGTCGTCTTCGGCTACGGCGACGTGGGCAAGGGCTGCGCGGAGTCCCTGCGCGGCCAGGGCGCCCGCGTGATCATCACCGAGATCGACCCGATCTGCGCCCTCCAGGCGGCGATGGACGGCTACCAGGTCACGACCCTCGACGAGGTCGTCGACAAGGCCGACATCTTCATCACGACGACCGGCAACAAGGACATCATCATGGCCTCGGACATGGCCAAGATGAAGCACCAGGCGATCGTGGGCAACATCGGCCACTTCGACAACGAGATCGACATGGCCGGCCTCGCGAAGATCCCGGGCATCGTCAAGGACGAGGTCAAGCCGCAGGTCCACACCTGGAAGTTCCCCGAGGGCAAGGTGCTCATCGTCCTCTCCGAGGGCCGCCTGCTGAACCTGGGCAACGCCACCGGCCACCCGTCGTTCGTGATGTCCAACTCGTTCGCGGACCAGACGCTGGCCCAGATCGAGCTGTTCACCAAGCCCGAGGAGTACCCGACCGACGTCTACGTGCTGCCCAAGCACCTCGACGAGAAGGTCGCCCGCCTCCACCTCGACGCGCTCGGCGTGAAGCTCACGACGCTCCGCCCCGAGCAGGCCTCCTACATCGGTGTCGAGGTCGAGGGCCCGTACAAGCCGGACCACTACCGCTACTGAGCCCACCGCTCAGACTGGGCCCAGCGCTCAGCACACGGTTGTCAGCAGGCCCTCGCCGTCATCGGCGGGGGCCTGCCCCCTACGAGGACCCGAGCCACCATGCCCCGCGGCCGATATTCGCTCCATGATCCGCACGATCACACCCCCCTCGCCGAAGAACACTTCCACTGCGCGCCCGGCCCCTCCGGCTGGCGCTACGTCTCCCAACTGACCACCCCCTCCGACGACCGCGCCGGCTCCGTCGACCTTGCCATCGACGACCTCGGCCGCCCCATCCGTCTCGAACTCCACGCTTCGGGCTGGCAGGTCCGCGGCGCTGCCCTCGACGGCGTCACCTGGGTCCGCACCGACCCCACGGGAACTCACGCCACCGAAGGCAATGTCCGCGCCCACGCCTTCACCGGCACATCCCCGGCGTTCCTCATCGCCACCGCACGTCTGCTGCGCCTCACCCCCGATGCCTCCGCCACTCGCGTACGCCTCGTCGCTTTCACGGACCCGGTCCTCGCCCCGCGCACCCTCGACCAGTCCTGGGCCCTGATCACGAGAGAAACACACGCCACTGACAACGGCCCTCTGACCGTGGAGGAATACCAGGTCACAGCCCTGGACACCGGTGAGCAGCACACCGTTCACCTCTCCGGCGACGTGGTGCTCGCCGCGCCCGGCATCGAGCTCGAGGACCTTGAATCACCGCCGTCGGTGTTCACCTGACGACGGTGTCGCGGGGGAGTCCTCGGGTTACGCGGGCGGGACGAACCCGGTGGCGGGACGCTCCGCGCCGGCATCCTGCGGAGCCGTCGGAGCCGGAGCTTTCGCCGGAGCCGGCTCGGGCGCCCGGGCCGCACCCGCCGGAGCCCCGGGCGGTGCGGTCGGCTCGGTAGCCGAGGAGGAGGGCGTATGACCGAAAGAGGAGGGCCAAGACGGAGCCGCGGGGTAAGCCGATCCCGGCATCTGCCCCGCGCCGTACGGCATCACCGGACCGCCCCCGCCCGGCACACCGGCCATCTGCCCACCCGCGGCAGGACCACCACCGGCAGCCCCGCCACCGAACGCCCGCCGGGCCTCCCGCGACTGCCGCTCCTGCATCACCGCCGCCAGATACGCCGCCGGTGGCACACCCTGCGGCGCCGGAGCCCCGGTGCGCTCCGCGACACCGGCCGCGAGCCGCTCCGCCATCGCCCAGCCGACCTGCGGATCGAGCTGCTGCATCCGCGTCAGGTACTGCCTGACAGCCAGCCACAGCCCATCCGGAACCCCGGACAGATCAAGCCCGGAAAACCGCCCCGCCAGCCATGGCGGCGGCGGAGGAACGAATGCCGTACGTCCCGCGGGAATCCGTTCACGTACGACCAGGGTCCCCGCGAACACATCACCGAGCCGCCGCCCCCGCGCCGACACGAGCGACGCGATGCAGGCCACGACCCCGAACGTCATCAGGATCTCGACCACACCGACCGCCCCACGCACCAGCGCATGCCGGAACCGGATCGGCCCGCCATCGTCCCGCACCACGCGCAGCCCGCAGGCAAGCTTCCCGAGCGACCGCCCGTGACTGAGCGTCTCGACAGCGATCGGTGCGCCCACCAGCACAAGAATGAACGCGGCGATCGACACCGCCATCTGCGCCGCCTCGTCGAGAGCGGACGTGGACGCCACCAGGGCCAAAGTCACGGCGAGATACGCCGCCACGGCCACCACCAGGTCGATGAACACGGCCAGCACCCGGCTCGGCAGCTTCGCGGGGCGCAACTCCAGCGCCACCGCCTCGCCCGTCACAAGCTCACTCACGCCCGCCGTCCTTCCCCGAACTGCCCCTAGGACAGCCAGTCTGCCAAGCTGAGGGCACATAGCGCCGCAGTGCGACAAGCTGACCACACGACGAGCAGCCGAGGAGCAGGCAACCCGATGGACCTCGACGTCTTCGTGTCCGCCCACCGCGCCGAGTGGGACCGGCTCGACGCACTCCTACGTCGCCAACGCCGGCTCACCGGAGCGGAGGCCGACGAACTCGTCGCCCTCTACCAGCGCACTGCGACCCACCTCTCCCTGATCCAGTCCAGTGCCCCGGACCCTCAGCTCACCGGCCGCCTCAGCCAACTCGTGGCACGCGCGCGTAGTGCAGTAACAGGCACCCGCCGCGCCTCCTGGCGCGATGTCACCCGCTTCCTTGCCTACGGTTTCCCCGCCGCGGTCTACCGCTCACGCCACTGGTGGGTCCCCACCGCGCTCCTCTCCACGGCGGTCGCCGTCCTCCTGGGGTGGTGGATCGGCACCCACCCCGAGGTCCAGTCCTCGATCGCGGCCCCCAGCGAACTGCGGGACCTCACCCGCCCCGGCGGCCAGTACGAGACGTACTACTCGAGCCATCCCGCGGCCTCCTTCGCGGCCCAGGTGTGGACGAACAACGCCCAGGCCGCCGCGATGTGCCTGGTCCTCGGCGCCTTCCTGTGCCTGCCGGTCATCTGGATCCTCTTCCAGAACATGCTCAACCTGGGCGTGGGCATCGGCTTGATGTCCTCGGCCGGCCGCCTCGACACCTTCATGGGCCTGATCCTCCCGCACGGCCTCCTGGAACTGACCGCTGTCTTCGTAGCGGCCGGTACGGGACTACGCCTCGGCTGGACCCTCATCGACCCGGGCCCTCGTACCCGCCGTACAGCCCTCGCCGAGGAGGGCCGCGCCGCCCTGGGCATGGCGATAGGCCTCGCCCTGGTCCTCTTCGTCTCAGGCGCCATCGAAGGCTTCGTCACCCCGTCCGGCCTCCCCACCTGGGCCCGCATCGGCATAGGCATAGCCGCCGAGCTGGTCTTCCTCGCGTACGTCTATGTCCTGGGCGGTCGCGCGGCGCGGGCCGGCGAGACGGGCGACGTCGAGGAGGCCGAACGCAGCGCCTCGATACCGACCGCCGCCTGATGTGCGGGCACACCGTCTGAGCTGCTAGTCTCCTCTCCGCCCCACAGGACCGTTGACACGGGACATGTGGGGAGGTAGATTTAAACGGTTGCCTAGAGGTGGACAACCTCGGTGGCAGCGGTTAGTATCTATGAGCTTCCTGGAACGCGATTCCAGAGAAGCACCTCCCGATAATTCAGGAACGAGTGGCCGGTCAGTCCGGTCAAAAACTTCTGATAAAGTCGGATCCGCCGAAAGAGAGCCGCAAGGCAATCGAATAGGCAGGGCCTCCCAACGGGCCACCGGAAATGAATTCCGACCGGAAACGGAACGGAAAACGGATCTGGTAAGGTTGGAAACACCGAAGGGAAGCGCCCGGAGGAAAGCCGCGAGAGAGTCTCTCGGGTGAGTACGAAGGAAGCGTCCGTTCCTTGAGAACT
>NZ_VWMY01000138.1 GCF_008905045.1 Streptomyces albicerus | reverse complement strand
TCCTACTTCGCGGGTTCCTGCGGCGGAGCGCCGCTGACTGTGATGCGTCAGTACATCGAGGGCCAGAAGCGCCCCCTCTGACCGCTACCCCAGAGGCGCAGAGAACTCCGGCGCTTCGCGCCTCCGGGCCAAGGACGCGTTTCCCTCCCCGGCTGAAGCCGGGGATACCCACGCAAGATCAGGGATGGAAGAAGGAGAGGGTGTACAACCACGCGGCGGTCGTCGTCGGGAACAACGGCCGTGACCTCCAGCTCCGCCAGCACGGCGGGGTCAGCAAGACCACACTGAGCGCCGCCATCGCCCGCTACCGCAACAAGGCCAACTACATCGAGCGCGTGGTCATCCTCCGCCCGAAGTCGAGGAGCTGATCATGAGGCGAACCCTGTGGGGGTGCGCACTGGCCGCGGGCGCCCTGCTGACCGTGACGGCCTGCTCGTCCGACGACACCACGTCGGCCTACCAGACCGACAAGGCCGCCAAGGGCGAGGTCACCGCGGACTTCTACGACGAGGGCTCCACCCGCCAGACCGTGGTGCTCTACTTCGCGAAGTCCCGGCAGACCAAGGAGATCACCGCGCGGATCGGCGAGGACGACGCCTGGGGGATCGTCCTCAACGAGCCGGACCCGAAGGAGGCCTCCGCAGGTCCTGACTGGGCCCCCGCCGAACCGGGCGGCACGGGGTCCAGGAGTTCGGGCGGATAGTTCCGTACGTTCGGCACGCCCTCGGAGACGTCGGTTCACCTGTGATCCCTCACAGGCGAACCGACGTCCGTGTCTCGTGCACCTCTTCGTCGTCGGCGAACGTGCCGGACACCGCCGCCCCGCCGAGGAGCGCGGCGACGAGCGCCGCGGCACCGACGAGTGTCCACCGCGGCCGCCACGGACTCCTGCTCCGCGCCGGTGGAGCGGCCGCGTTCCGTACGTCTCGCACTGTCCCCGTGTCCTGTACGGGCGGGGCGTCCGCGGGCCCGCACGCGATGCCGGTGCGGGCGTCCAGCCATGCCTCCGCCTCGTCGCCCCGTACCCCGCACGCCGCCACGAACGCGGCGACCAGTTCCTCCCGGGGAAGCCTTTCCCTGCCGAGCATGGTCGCCGCCGTGGAGTACGGCAGGGAGTGGCCCGCGGCCGCCGCGTGGCGTTCCAGCTGGCGGTAGCTCAGGCCCGACCAGGCCTTGAGGCGCCGTAGCGCCGCCACGAAGGCGGCCGCGTCGGTGTCCGGCGGAGTGGGCGGTGCGGTGGTCATGACGATGGTCCCCCTGGTGAGCTGGACATACACGGGTTCGCACAAGCTCGAACACCCTGACAGCTTGAGGAACGGCGACAGCGGCGGTCAACCTCGGTGCGGATTCCCGATGTTGGAGGTCATATGGGTCTGCCCCGCTGCCGTCGTACCGGCGCCGCCGTCACCGCCCTGGCGGCTCTGCTGATGATCGGCGCGTGCGCCGAAGAGCCCGCCGCAGGGAGACCGGCCACCGGGTCCGCCGCGGCCGCCCCGAAGGCGCGCGACGGGGAGTCGGTCGCCGACTTCCTCCACCGCACGCTCCCCGCAGGGGCCAGCGGCACCGTGATCGCCGCACGCGGCGACGAACTCGCGTACTGCGGAGGCTTCGGGACGGCGGACCGCGCCGCCGGCACCCCCGCGAGCTGCCGGACCGTGTACGACACAGGGTCGATCACAAAGCAGTTCACCGCCGCCGCGATCCTGAAGCTGGAAGCGATGGGGCGGCTACGGGTGAGCGACCGGATCAGCCGGTTCCTCGGGCCGGTGCCCGCGGACAAACGCGACATCACGATCGAGCAGTTGCTCACGCACACGTCGGGCATGGTCGAGGGGCTCGGCGACGACTACGACCCCCTCACGCGCGACGAACTCGTGCGGCGGGCTCTCGCATCGAAGCCGGAGTCCGCCCCGGGGAAGGAGTTCCTCTACTCCAACACCGGCTACAGCCTGCTCGCCGTGATCGTGGAAGAGGCTTCCGGAGAGGACTACGAGCCGTTCCTGGCCCGGCACCTGTTCGCCCCGGCCGGGATGGACGCGACCGGATACGTACTGCCCCGATGGCCGCGGCACCTGGTCGCGGTGGAGTACGACAGCAAGGGCCGGAGCCAGGGCAGGCCCTTCGACCACCCCTGGGCCGCCGACGGGCCGTACTGGAACCTGCGTGGCAACGGCGGCATGCTCTCCACCGCACAGGACATGTTCCGCTGGCACCGCGCCCTCCTGGGCGACGAGATCCTGCCGGCGCGGGCCAGGCAGCAGCTGTTCGCGCCCCGCGTGCGGATACCCGGACACGACGACTCGTACGGATACGGCTGGGCCGTCCGCGAGACCCCCGACGGCCGGGTCGTCTGGCACAACGGCGGCAACGACTGGTCGCTGGCGTACCTCTCCAGGTCACTGCGCGACGGAGTCCTCGTCTACTGGGTGAGCAACCACGCCTACCAGGACGGCAAGTGGAACCTCCAGGACCAGGAGGAGAAACTGACCCAGGGCATCGCCAACCGCGTCCGCGCCGAGGGCAACTGAAGGCGGGAAGCACCAACCTGAACGCCGCCACCGCAGCTCTCGGCCGGAGGGATTGGAAGGTTTGGGACACGCAGGACGGCCTTTTCGGGCGGCTGACTGTCCCAAACTTTCCAATCGGTGCTCTCCGGGGGGGGGAGAGAGATGGCGACTTCGACGCAGTCGTCGCCGGAGGCGCTGTGCAGCGACTCCTTACGTGAGACACGTAAGACTCCTTACGAGACCCTGACGCGGCGGTCAAGCACGGCCGCCACGTCTGACCCACCGGCAACTCTGGTCTTGGCCGCCCCCGAACCGTGAGGGCGGCGGAGACCTTCCGAGAGACCGGAGCCGGACATGAGCGGAAACCACCAGCGCAGCGCCCACAAGTCGAGCAACCACAAGGCGAAGTCGAAGAAGCCGTTGGCTCTGATCGGGGCCGGGCTCCTCGCCACGACGGGCATCGCGACGGCGGGGACCCTGGCCAATGCCGGGCAGTACGCGGGCTCCGGAGACCGGGCGGCCAAGGCCGACCACGCGGTCTTCGTGCAGGGCAACGAGCTGGACGGCAATACCATCCATGTTTTCGAACGGGATGACGACGGGGTGCTGACCGCGGCGGGAGAGTACGAGACCGGCGGCAAGGGCGGCCACCAGACCGACGCGCCGACCGATTCGCTCGCCTCCCAGGGCTCCCTTGTCTACGACGACCGGTCGGGGATGCTACTGGCCGTCAACGCCGGCAGCGGAACGGTGACCTCCTTCCGCGTGCAGGGGCAGAAGCTGACGGATCCCCAGGTCGTCGACTCAGGAGGCGAGTTCCCCGCCAGCATCGCGGTGTCCGGCAAGGTCGCGTATGTCATGAACGCGGGCGGCGAGGGCAGCGTCCAGGGGTTCAAGATCACCAAGAAGGGGCTCAAACCACTGAAGGGCTCGCATCGTTCACTGGGCCTGGACAACGAGGACGTGCCGCTGTTCTCCAGCTCGCCCGGCGAGGTCGAGTTCACTCCGGACGGCCGCAACCTGGTCGTCACCACCAAGTCGAACAACACCGTCGAGGTCTTCCCGATGAAGCGAGGGCTCCCGGCCGTCGACGAGCCGGTCGTCAACGAGTCCGCGGGCGGCGTGCCGTTCGCGATCAGCTTCGACGACGCCGGGCGGATGCTGGTCGCGGAGGCCGAGAAGTCCACGGTCAGCACCTACGAGGTGAAGCGCGGCGGCAAGCTGAAGGCCGTCCAGGAACCGCTCGCCAACGGTCAGGAGACCCTGTGCTGGCTGGAGCGTGCGGGGGACTTCTTCTACGGCGGCAATACCGGCAACTCGACCGTCAGCGGATACCGCATGGACGACAGCGGCAAGCTCGCCCTCACCAACGACGTCGGTCTCGCCACTCCGCCGTCGGCGAACTCCCAGGGTGTGATCGACCTCGCGGTGACGGAGGACGACAGCTACGTCTACGTCCAGAACGCGGTCTCCGGCACTGTCGACGGTTTCCGCGTCGAGGACGACGGCTCCCTGACCAAGGTCACCACGGCCGAGGGCCTGCCCGCCTTCGGCGAATCCGGCATGGAGGGCATCGCCGCGGTGTGAGCCAGTATGAGCCGCCGCGGCACGCCGAGAAAATTCTGGTGTGGCCGTGCAACCCTCCCAGTACCCCGTGGGTCGTACTTGGCATCAGGACTTCTGGAGGGGGATCTGGGGGGATCGCGGGGGTTCTGATGGGGGAGGGAAAACCGAGGGGGCCCGGTCGACGGACCGGGCCCCCTCGAAGTTTGTCCGACCACTCTCGAAGCTGTCGTGGCACTCACGGCCCGGCCCTCAGAAGAAGACCCCGCAGTGCAGCAGCACGTTCGCGTACGGGCGGGCCTCACCGGTTCGTACGACCAGACGGGCGTTCGCTGAGAGGGTCTTGAGTTCGTCGTGGGAGACGAGGGTCAGGCTCGGGAAGTGGCCGGTCAGCAGCTTGGCCGCCGCCGGGTTCGACTCCTGTACCTCTCGCGCCACCGTCGCGCCCTCCACGACCAGCTCCTCCAGCAGCCCGTCCAGGACCTCCGCGAACGACGGGACCCCCGCGCGGAAGGCGAGGTCCACCACCCGCGGCCCGGCTGGGATGGGCATGCCCGCGTCGCAGATCAGTACGCCGTCGCCATGGCCCAGTTCGGCTATCGCACCCGCGAGGTGACGGTTCAGGATTCCAGCCTTCTTCACAGGGCCGCGACCTCCTCGGCGGTGGGGAAGGAGGCCTGGGCGCCCTCCCGGGTGACGGCCACGGCGCCCACGCGCGCCGCGTACGCCGCCGAGTCCGCGAGGGACTCCCCGGCGCCCAGCCGCCAGGCCAGCGCGGCGGTGAAGGAGTCGCCCGCACCCGTCGTGTCCACGGCGTTCACCTTCACGGACGGGACCCGGGCGACCGTGCCGGTGGCGTCCGCGACCAGCGCGCCCTCCTCACCCAGCGTGACGACCACCGAGCGCGGGCCGAGCGCGAGGAGCGCCTCGGCCCACTGCTCGGGCGTCTCGCCCGCGTCCGCGCCCAGTACGACCCGCGCCTCGTGCTCGTTCACGATCAGCGGGTCACAGGCCGCGAGCACGTCCTCGGGCAACTCCCGTGGCGGGGACGGGTTCAGTACGAAACGGGTGCCGGGCCGCAAGCCCCGTACGACCTCCACGACCGTCTCCAGCGGGATCTCCAGCTGGACCGAGACGACCTGTGAGGCGGCGAGGAGGGCCGAGGCCGCGCGGACGTCGTCCGGGGTCAGGCGGCCGTTCGCGCCGGGCGACACGACGATGCTGTTGTCGCCGGACGGGTCCACCGTGATCAGCGCGACCCCGGTGGGCGCCCCGCCGACCAGGACGCCGGCCGTGTCGACCCCGGCCGCCCGCTGCGAGTCGAGCAGCAGCCTGCCGTGCGCGTCGTCACCGACCCGGGCGAGGAGCGCCGTACGGGCTCCGAGGCGGGCGGCTGCGACCGCCTGGTTGGCGCCCTTGCCGCCCGGGTGGATGGCCAGGTCGGAGCCGAGCACGGTCTCCCCGGCACCCGGCCGCCGCTCGACACCGATGACCAGGTCGGCGTTGGCGGATCCCACGACCAGCAGGTCGTAGTCGTACATGAAGTGTCTCCCTGTACAGGTGGGGGTGGAGTGACGACTGACAGATGACAGATTTCAATATCTGTCATCTGTCAGTCGTCATCTGTCATCTGTCAGTTGTCAGCCGTGAACTCGTCCACGTTCTCCTTCGTGACCACCTTCACCGGCACCTTCACCGTCTCCAGCACCTTCTCGCCCTCGGCGGCCTTGAGCGCGTTCTCCACCGCGATTCTGCCGAGTTCCTTCGGCTGCTGCGCCACGGAGGCGTACATCGTGCCCTCCTTGACGGCCTTCAGACCGTCGGGCGTGCCGTCGAAGCCGATGACCTGGACCGACTTTCCGGCCTTGGAGCCGAGTGCCTTGATCGCGCCGAGTGCCATCTCGTCGTTCTCGGCGAAGACGCCCTGGACGTCCGGGTGGGCCTGGAGGAGGTTCGTCATCACGTCGAGGCCCTTGGTGCGGTCGAAGTCGGCCGGCTGCCTGGCGACGACCTCGATGCCCGGGTAGGCCTTCAGGCCCTCCGCGAAGCCCGCGCCGCGCTCACGGCTCGCGGACGTGCCGGCCAGGCCCTGCAGAATCACGATCTTGCCCTTGCCGCCCAGCTTCTCGGCGAGCGCCTTGGCGCCCAGTTTGCCGCCCGCGACGTTGTCGGAGGCCACCAGCGCGGCCGTCTCCGCCTTGTTGACGCCCCGGTCGACGCCGACCACGGGGATGTCGGCCTTGTTCGCGGAGCGCACCGACGGGCCCGCCGCGTCCGAGTCCACCGGGTTGACGATGATCGAGTCGACGCCCTCGCTGGTGAAGTTCTGCAGCTGGTTGGCCTGCTGCGAGGCGTCGTTCTGGGCGTCCGTGACGGTCAGGTCCGCGCCGAGCTTCTTCGCCTCCGCCTGGGCGCCCTCCTTGATCTGCACGAAGAAAGGGTTGTTCAGGGTGGACAGGGAGAGGCCGACCTTCTGGTTCGCCGCGGAGGACGAGCCGTTGTTGACGAGGGTCAGACCGCCCACGACCGCCGCCACGAGGACCGCCGCGAGCCCGTACTTGATCACCTGTGGGCCCTTCCTGCCGGCCGCGCCCCCGGCACCGGACGCGACCGGAGTCGCCCCCGCCTTGCGCCGCAGGGTGTCCATGAGCACCGCCAGCGCGATGACCACACCGATGACGACCTGCTGCCAGAACGCCGACACGGAAAGGAGGTTGAGGCCGTTGCGCAGCACCGCCAGGATCAGCGCGCCGATCAGCGTCCCGGACGCCTTGCCCGTGCCGCCCGCGAGGGAGGCGCCGCCGATGACGACCGCGGCGATCGCGTCCAGTTCGTAGCCCTGCGCGGCCTGCGGCTGCGCGGAGGAGAGGCGGGAGGCGAGCACGATGCCCGCGGCGGCCGCGAAGAGCCCGGAGAGGGCGTAGATCGCGAGCTTCTGCTTCTTCACCCGGAGGCCGGAGAGGCGGGCCGCTTCCTCGTTGCCGCCGATCGCGTACATGGAGCGTCCGATGTACGTACGCCCGAGGATCAGCGCGGTGATCAGCCCCATGACGATCATCACGAGGACCGGCACGGGCAGCCAGCCGCCCAGCGTGTCACCGAGGTGCGAGACCGAGTCGGGGAAGGCGATCGGGCTGCCCTGCGAGATCACCAGGGAGAGGCCCCGGCCCACCGACAGCATGGCGAGGGTCGCGATGAAGGGCGGCAGCTTCCCGTACGAGATCAGGATGCCGTTGACCAGGCCGCACGCTATGCCGGTGGCGATCGCGAGGATTACCGCGATCCAGACCGGTACGCCCTCCGAAGTCGCCGTCCAGGCGAGGACGGTGGCGGACAGGGCGGCCACGGAACCGACCGACAGGTCGATGCCCGCCGAGACGATCACGAAGGTCACGCCGAAGGCGAGGATGGCGGTCACGGCCGCCTGGACGCCGATGTTGAGCAGGTTGTCCGTCGTCAGGAAGTCGCCGGACAGGGCCGACATCGCGATGACGAGGACGATGAGCGCGGTCAGCGCGCCGTTGTCGAGCAGGAGTCGGCGCAGGCCGCCCGGGGCGCCACTCGCGCCCGCCCGGCTCTTGAGCGTGTCAGTGGCCACGGGAGCCCTCCACGGTTGTAGCGGTGGTGATGGGGGTGCTGACGGCGAGTGCCATCACGGAGTCCTGGGTCGCCTCGGCGGCGGTGAGTTCGCCGGCGATCCGGCCCTGGGCCATGACCAGCACGCGGTCGCTCATGCCGAGCACCTCGGGCAGGTCGCTGGAGATCATCAGGACGGCGTGTCCGGCGGCCGTGAGTTCGTTGATCAGCTGGTAGATCTCGACCTTGGCGCCGACGTCGATGCCGCGCGTCGGCTCGTCGAGGATCAGCACCTTGGTGTCGGCGAGCAGCCACTTGCCGATGACGACCTTCTGCTGGTTGCCGCCTGAGAGCGTACGGACGTGCTGGCCGAGCCCGGCCATGCGTACGCCGAGCTGCTCGGCGATCTTCGCGGCGGCCGTCCGCTGGCCCTTGAGGTCGACGAGCCCGCCGCGGGTCGCCGCACGCAGGGTGACCAGCCCGAGGTTCTCCTCGACGGAGGCGTCCAGGAGGAGGCCCTGGCCCTTGCGGTCCTCGGGGACCAGCCCGATCCCGGCGGTCAGCGCCGCGCCGACGTCGTGGCGCGGCAGACGCGTGCCCGCGACCGCCACGGACCCCTTGTCGTACGGATCGGCCCCGAAGACCGCCCGTACGACCTCGGTACGTCCTGCTCCGACGAGCCCCGCGATGCCGACGACCTCACCGGCCCGCACCTCGAAGCTCACGTCGTGGAAGACACCGTCCCTGGTGAGCCCCTCCACGGTGAGCAACGCGGTCCCGGCGTCGGCTCGTTCGCGCGGATACTGCTGCTCGATGGACCGTCCCACCATGAGGCGTACGAGCTCGTCCTCGGGTGTGGACGCGGGGACCTGGCCGACGCTCTTGCCGTCCCGGATGACCGTGACCCGGTCCCCCAGGGCGGCGATTTCCTCCAGGTGGTGCGTGATGAAGACGATGCCGGCGCCGTCCTCGCGCAGTTGGCGCACGATCCGGAAGAGTTTTTCGACCTCTTCGGAGGTGAGTACCGCGGTCGGCTCGTCCATGATCAGGACGCGCGTGTTCAGGCTCAGCGCCTTGGCGATCTCGACCATCTGGAGGCGGGCGATGCCGAGTTCACGTACCCGCGCGCGTGGGGACACGTTTACGCCCACCCGCTCGAGGAGCTCGGCGGCCTGCGCCTCCATCCGCTTCCGGTCGATCATCCCGAAGCGGCGCGGCTGGCGGCCCAGGAAGATGTTCTCGGCGACCGTCAGATCGGGGACCAGGTTGAACTCCTGGTAGATGGTCGCGATTCCGAGGCGCTCGGCGTCCTGGGCGCCATGGATGCGGACCTCCTTGCCGCCGACCACGACACGCCCGGAGTCGGGCCGGTAGGCGCCGGACAGCATCTTGATGAGGGTGCTTTTGCCGGCGCCGTTCTCACCGAGCAGTACGTGCACTTCGCCGCGGCGCAGATCGAAGTCGACGCTGTCGAGCGCGACCACGCCGGGGAAGGTCTTGCGTATCGCTTCGATACGCAGCAACTCGTCCGGATCGCTCACGGATTGCTCCTTTGCGTGACGTTCTTGTGCGTGGCATTCATCGCGTGACGTTCGTGGCTGCGGGCTCGCCGCAGGAGCGGCGGACGACGAGACGGGCGGCGAAGGTCACGGACTGCGGGGGCCGCCCCTCGATGCGGTCGACGAGGGCGCGTACGGCGGCCCGGCCCAGTTCGGGGGTCGGCTGGGCGATCGCCGTGATGGGCGGATCGGTGTGCACGAACCACGGGATGTCGTCGAACGCCGCGAGCGCGATGTCGTCGGGAACCCGCATCCCGCGCGCGCGGATGGCGTCCAGGGCGCCCAGGGCCATCAGGTTGTCGGCCGCGAAGACGGCCTCGGGCGGCTCGGGGAGGCCCAGGAACTCCTCGGTGACCCGACGGCCGCTGGCCGCCTGGAAGTCGCCCTGCCCTATGTACGTGTCGGGCAGCGGGAGTCCGTACTCGCGCAGGGCCTCCCGGAAGGCCTCCACGCGCTCGCTGCCGGTCGTGGTGGCCGCCGGTCCCGCGATGATGGCGAGCCTGCGATGGCCGAGGCCGTGCAGATGGGCGACGAGATCGCGTACGGCCGCGCGCCCGTCCGCCCGGACGACGGGCACGTCCACGCCCGGGATCCAGCGGTCCACGAAGACCATCGGGGTCCCTCCGCGCGCGGCGTCGAGCATCAGCGGCGAGCCGCCGTCGGTGGGGGACACCAGGAGTCCGTCGATACGGCGGTCGAGGAGCGTACGGACGTGGTGGTCCTGCAACTCGGGCCGCTCGTCGGCGTTTCCGATGATGACGCTGTAGCCGAGGGCGCGGGCCTCCTCCTCGACGGAGCGGGCCAGCTCGGTGAAGTACGGGTTGAGTACGTCGCTGATGACCAGGCCGAGGGTGTGGGTCTGGTCGGTGCGCAGGGAGCGGGCCACCGCGTTGGGCCGGTATCCGAGAGCTTCGACGGCGGCGAGGACGCGGGTGCGCGCCGCTGGGCTGACCGACGGATGGTCGTTCAGGACACGCGAGACCGTGGCGACGGACACCCCCGCCTCGGCGGCGACGTCCTTGATGCTCGCCATCGACACCCACCTCCTCGTGGAATCGATTACATGCGCCTACGAGGAGGATTGGAATCGATTACATGAAAGTTGACAAGCCCCTGAGACCGGATCGTGATGAAGGGCGCCCGCACGGGCAGCCGGAGTTGTCCACAGGCTCTCCGCGCTGTCAGAGGCGGGCGGTAGCGTCGGATCATGTCCAATCAGGTGGCGGGGAGCGGGGTTCGGAACCTGGCGGTTCTGGAGGGCGTACTGGAGCGGATCACATACGCCAACGAGGAGAACGGGTACACGGTCGCCCGCGTCGACACCGGCCGAGGCGGCGGCGACCTGCTCACGGTCGTCGGTGCGCTGCTCGGTGCCCAGGTGGGGGAGTCCCTGCGCATGGAGGGCCGCTGGGGCTCACATCCGCAGTACGGCAAGCAGTTCACGGTGGAGAACTACACAACCGTCCTCCCGGCCACCGTCCAGGGCATCCGCCGCTACCTCGGATCCGGCCTGGTCAAGGGCATCGGCCCGGTCTTCGCCGACCGCATCACGCAGCACTTCGGGCTGGACACCCTCCAGATCATCGAGGAGGAGCCGAAGCGGCTCATCGAGGTGCCCGGCCTCGGCCCCAAGCGCACCAAGAAGATCGCCGAGGCGTGGGAGGAGCAGAAGGCGATCAAGGAGGTCATGCTCTTCCTCCAGACCGTCGAGGTGTCGACGTCGATCGCGGTCCGCATCTACAAGAAGTACGGCGACGCGTCGATCTCGGTCGTCAAGAACCAGCCGTACCGCCTCGCGTCCGACGTCTGGGGCATCGGCTTCCTCACCGCCGACAAGATCGCCCAGTCCGTGGGCATACCGCACGACAGCCCGGAGCGCGTCAAGGCAGGCCTCCAGTACGCCCTTTCGCAGGCCACCGACCAGGGCAACTGCTACCTCCCCGAGGAGCAGCTGATCGCGGACGCGGTGAAGCTGCTCCAGGTGGACACGGGCCTGGTCATCGAATGCCTGGCGGAGCTGGCGACGCCGGCCGAGGACGGCGAGGACCCGGGTGTCGTACGGGAGCGGGTGCCGGGCCAGGACGGCGGCGACCCGGTGACGGCCATCTACCTGGTCCCCTTCCACCGGGCCGAACTGTCCCTCTCCGCCCAGCTGTTGCGGCTCCTGCGGACCGACGAGGACCGTATGCCCGGCTTCCGGAACGTGGCCTGGGACAAGGCGCTGGCGTGGCTCAGGGACCGTACGGGGGCTGAGCTGGCTCCTGAGCAGGAGGAGGCCGTCCGGCTCGCGCTCACCGAGAAGGTCGCGGTGCTGACGGGCGGGCCCGGTTGCGGCAAGTCCTTCACGGTCCGGTCGATCGTGGAGCTGGCGCGGGCGAAGAAGGCGAAGGTCGTGCTGGCGGCGCCGACGGGGCGTGCCGCCAAGCGACTTGCCGAGCTGACCGGGGCGGATGCCTCGACGGTGCACCGGCTGCTGGAGCTGAAGCCGGGGGGTGACGCGGCGTACGACAAGGACCGGCCGCTGGACGCCGATCTGGTGGTCGTGGACGAGGCGTCGATGCTGGATCTGCTGCTCGCCAACAAGCTGGTGAAGGCGGTGCCTCCGGGGGCGCATCTGCTGTTCGTCGGGGACGTCGACCAGTTGCCGAGCGTCGGTGCGGGCGAGGTGCTGCGTGATCTGCTCGCCGAGGGCGGTCCGGTTCCGGCGGTCCGGCTCACCCGGGTGTTCCGGCAGGCCCAGCAGTCGGGGGTGGTGACGAACGCGCACCGGATCAACGCGGGGCAGCAGCCGATAACGGACAAGCTCAAGGACTTCTTCCTCTTCGTGGAGGACGACACGGAGGAGGCGGGGCGGCTGACGGTGGACGTGGCGGCGCGGCGGATCCCGGCCAAGTTCGGCCTGGACCCCCGCCGTGACGTCCAGGTCCTGGCCCCCATGCATCGCGGACCGGCGGGCGCGGGCACCCTCAACGGCCTGCTCCAGCAGGCCATCACGCCCGCACGCCCCGACCTCCCCGAGAAGCGCTTCGGCGGCCGGGTCTTCCGGGTCGGCGACAAGGTCACCCAGATTCGCAACAACTATGAGAAGGGCGAGAACGGTGTCTTCAACGGCACGGTGGGGGTGGTGACCTCGCTCAACCTCGACGACCAGCGCCTCACGGTTCTCACGGACGAGGACGAGGAAGTGCCGTACGAGTTCGACGAACTGGATGAGCTGGCCCATGCGTACGCGGTGACCATCCACCGCTCCCAGGGCAGCGAGTACCCGGCCGTCGTCATCCCGGTCACCACGGGCGCCTGGATGATGCTCCAGCGCAACCTCTTGTACACGGCGGTGACTCGGGCCAAGAAGTTGGTGGTGCTGGTCGGCTCCCGGAAGGCCTTGGGCCAGGCGGTTCGGACGGTCTCCGCGGGGCGAAGGTGCACGGCGCTGGACTTCCGACTGGGCGGAGGCCGGCTCGGCGATGGGGCGGCGTCGGGCTGAGTTCACCTGCGGGCCGGCGGGGGCTGGTCGCGCAGTTCCCCGCGCCCCTTTGGGGCGCGGCCGGGCTGCAGGCGCGCCTTCAAGGGGCGCGGGGAACT
>NZ_VWMY01000137.1 GCF_008905045.1 Streptomyces albicerus | reverse complement strand
CTCCCATTCGGCATCCGACAGTTCATGTCGACGTATCACCCGACCATGATCCACCACTCAAGATCATTTGAAGACACCGCCTAGGCCGTGTTTGAGATGTTGATCAAGGTCGTTAAGCGATCCTGGAATGCCTCGGGGTGATTTGACGGGCGGCCAATGGCAGTGGCTGGAGCCGCTGTTGCCGTCACCGTTGCCGTCAAGGGCGCCTTCCTTGCGCCTCTCAGGTCGAGGGGAGCACTGACGCGCCCGCCTTGGCGATGATCTCCTGCAGAGCCGCGACGTGCTGGTCGAAGGCCGCCCGGCCGACGCTGGTGAGCCTCGCCGACGTGCGCGGCCGCTTTCCGACGAAACCCTTACGGATCTCGATGTAGCCGACGCCCTCAAGCGTCGTGAGCTGTTTCGACAGGGCGGAGTCCGACAGGCCGGCGCTGTCGCGCAGGAACTGGAAGTCCGCCCACTCGGTGGCCGCGAGCAGGGAGACGAGCGAGAGTCGGGTGGGTGCGTGGATCAGCTCGTCGAACTTAGGCGTGATCACCGTCGGCTCCCGGACCGGTTCGCGAGCATGAGGCCCTGACGGTACCGCGTGTACATCGGTCCACCGACGACAAGGATCACGGCGGTGATCGAGGCACCAATGGTCGCGGCGTACGAAACCCCGGACGCCTTCAGGATGAGCGTGTCCGCCAGCGATACGCCGACGATGACGGCCGCGAAGGCTAGGTCCGCGGCCATGATTCGGGGGCCGAACAGGCTGTTGTGCGGCTGGGCGCTACGAACCGAGCGGAACGCCACCAACCCAACAGTGGTGAGCACACCGGCCACGAACAAGGCGGTGGCCATCCCCTGGACGAGACCACCTTGGGTGGTGTCGACGACCGCTGCGAACGCGACCATCAGGAAGGCGATGGCCCCCCAGAACCAGCGGGGAAGGCTGGCCATCCGGATGATCTGCTCCTGCCGCTGGTCGATCTCGGTGAGCGCGCGCGCGGCCTCTTCCGGCCGTACCTGGTCAGTCATTTGCCCTCCTCGCAGTACTTTCCTGCAAGGAAAGTAGCGTGGGGTTTCCCAACCGGCAAGTACTTTCCCGGCAGCGCATCGCTGCCGTTAGGTCGAGCACGAACGCGCGTCGCACCCGGTGTGGCACTACGATCACTCCTTCGTCGGCCGCGAACGGCATGTGCGTCTCGCCCGCCCCGCCGCCGCCGGCTCAGCGGCGTCATAGCAGATGACCTCACCGAGATCCATCAATCGCTCCCCGCCGAGCGGAGCGAGAACGGCGTCGTAGAACGCGGCGCTGGCGCCGACGCATTCTGAGCTCGGCCGTGTTTGAGATGGGCTCACAACGCCTGGCGTATCAGGGTCAGTTGGACGGTGGCCTCGTAGCGGACGGCCAGCTTGTCGAACCGGGTCGCGACACCGCGGGCTTGTTTCAGCAGGCCGATCCGGCACTCGATTTTGTGCCTGCGCTTGTACATCTCGCGGTTGAAGCCGGGTGGTCGTCCGCCGGCGGTGCCGCGCCGCATACGGTGTCTGGCCTGGTCACGCTTCTCCGGAATGGTGTGCGGAATCTGCCGCCGACGCAGATATGCACGGATCTGCCGGGACGAGTAGGCCCGGTCGGCCAGCACATGGTCCGGCCGGGTGCGCGGGTGCCCACCGCCGATCCGCGGGGCGCGAATGCGGTCCATGACCTCGGTGAACACGGGGGCATCGGCCCGCTGCCCGGCGGTGACCACCGCCGCCAGGACGTGGAAGGACGCGTCGACGGCGAGGTGAATCTTGGTGGTCAGGCCACCGCGCGAGCGGCCGAGCGCATGGTCGTCCGGTTCGGCCGCCAGGCCGTCGGGAGGCGTCCGGCCCGGATCGTGAGGCCTTTTTTGCGGGCCCCGGCGGCATGCTGGTGGGCCCGGCAGACAGTGGAGTCGACCGACACCTCCCACTCGATGTGCCCGGCCGCATCGGCCTTGGTCTGCAGCTTCCTCAGAATCGTCGCCCAGGTGCCATAGATCTGCCAGCGCCTAAAGAGCGTGTACGCGGTCTCCCACGGTCCGTACCGCTCCGGCACGTCTCGCCAGGGCGAGCCAGTCCGGGCCCTCCACCAGACCCCGTCCAAGACCTGCCGCCGGTCCCGAGGCGGTCGGCCCATCTTCGGTATCGGCGGCAACAGCGGTTCCAGCCACTGCCATTGGTCGTCCGTCAGATCGCCCCGAGCCATTCCATGATCATTTCACGACCTTGATCAACATCTCAAACACGGCCTAGTGGGTGGTGTCGGTCACCGTGGTGATGGTTGGGGCAGGCTGGGCGTCGACCAGGCGGCAAAACGCGTTCTGTACTTCGGCGAAGGTCTGGCCGGTGAAGGAGTTGACCGTGAAGACGATCTGGTCGACCTGGGCGGGGACGCTGGCCAGGTCGACGAGGACGGCTTCGTCGTCACCTCCGGCGCCGGCCCCGCCGGTGAGGTTGTCGCCGGTGTGCCGGACGGAGCCGTCATCGCTGACCAGGTGTTGGAAGTAGACAACGTCGACCTGCTGTCCGGCGGTGAAGAGTACGGCTGAGGCGTCCAGGTCGATTCCGCCTCCGGTGAGCTTGGCGAGGAAGCCTTTGCGGGGCGCGGCCTGCCAGCCCAGGCCCATCCGCACGGAGCTCAGGGCGCTGCCGTCGGCCTTGCTCAGGCTGATCTGCTGGCCCTTGGCCATGTTGACCGACATGAGAGTGCTTCTCCTTCGGGTTTGATGATGTTGAGGGAACTGTCCGGGACTGTCCGCTCGCGCGCTCGCTCGTCCGTCCGGACCGGCACGGCTGCTAGCCGGTGAGCGGGGGGCTGCTCTTGGAGTCGGTGGTGGGGGTGGCGGGGGACGGTGTCGTGGGCGGATGGGGGTGAAGGGATGGATCCTCGCTGATTGCCCGGCGCAGGTGGGGCAGCATGCCGCGCTCTAGCCGGGCCTGCTGCCAGTCCAGTCGGCCTGCTCCAGCCGGGCGGCGGGGGTCACGGAGCCGCCGCGCCCGCGTATCGCCGTGCCCAGCAGCGTGGCAAGGGCGATGAGAGCGCTCACGGCTGCGACGAGAGAGGATCCAGCCGACGGCTATGAGTGAGCCGGGCAGTGTGCCCCGAACGCCGGTCAGCTGGAGCATGTAGCCGAGGATGAGCAGGACAGCGGCGGACGAGGCGGCCACCGGTGGCGTGAGCACCGCAAGTGCGGCCACCAGGCCGGAGCCGGCGGGTTGGTGCGGTGTGGTCTCCTCGGAGGACGCGTTCGAGGCGGAACATGTGAGATAGGCGCGGTACTCGCCGCAGGCTGCCGCCGTGATCTCGTCGGCGTCAGCGAGTGCCCGGAGGCGCAGGCGCGTGGCGGCCTGGCCGCTCGGGTCGGCGCGCAGGGCGCCCAGGATGTCAGGGGTGGCCAGCGCCAGGTGCAGTACGGCTTCTAGGAGCGGGTGCGACGTTTTTTACGGATCCCTCCTTATGGTCGGCTCCGCCAGTAGATGCCGGTCGGCTCGGCAGTGGCATCGGGGCCGGTTACCGAGGGACGCCGGAACCGTGCAGGGTGTTGGTTTCGGAGCCGGTGCTGTGCCGGGGTGGGTGTCGTGCGGGATCGGTCGGTTGGCTCGGTCGAAGTTGGCTGGAGCCGTTGCGTCTACCCGACGGGCGCCGTGGGCCGGGCGTGCTGGTTTCGCCGTTGTTCGTCCTGCTTGCGCCATCCGTACCGGGTCATGCCTCGGGGCTTGAACATCGACAGGATCAGGGTGATGAGCAGTACCACCAGGCCGCCGATGGAGTGGGGCAGTGTGCCGGGCAGTTCGCGGGGATCGGCGCTGGATGCAGCCTGCTCGGCCAGGTGGCTCACGGTCTGGGTCTCGATCAGCAGGACGGTGGCGGCGAGGACGGTGAGCAGGAGTTTCACCAGTACCCAGTAGTGCCGGAACAGGCCCCACGGGGTGCCCAGTGCGTTGACGATCCCGATGAGCACCGAGGCGAGGGCCAGCGGGACGATGGCATACAGAACGGTCACCTCCATCGCGGCGTAGGCGCCTCGTACCGTCGGTATGTCCTGGCTGGTCGCAGCGGTGACGTCGAGGGCGAGGTAGGCCATGACCGCGCCGAGCCAGCCGACCGAGGTGGCGACGTGTGCGGTGAGTACGGTCTTGCGGAGGCGGGGCGGCATGATCATCAGTAGCTGCCTTCCAGCAGCGTGCGGTCGCCCGAGTCGCCGCCGGGTGCGGCCTGGATTTCTGTGACGCCGACCGACGTCGGGTCACCGGCCCCCATGTGTCGGCCAGGGCCGTGGTTCCCGCCGAGGCCGGTGAGTTTCATGATCACCACCAGCAGGATCAGGACGCCGACGGTGATCGCGGACGCCTTGACCCAGCGTGGTGCCCTGGGCGGTGTGCTGAGGGGTGATCCGCGGTCGGGTCCCACGCCGGTGTTGTCGCCGGTGGCGGGGTGGCGGAGCGGGTCGGCCATGAGTGTCCTCCGGTGTGCACTGGGCGGCAGGATTCCCGAACGGAAGGAGAGTTTACGAGACGTTGTGTCTACAGCAGGTCAGAGTGTCACGACAATATCGTCACGTATACTGCGCGGGTGCCGAAGCTGTGGAACGAGACGATCGAGGCGCACCGCCACGCGGTGCGCGAGGCGATCCTGGAAACCACCTGGGCGCTGGTGGCCGAGCGCGGGCTGATGTCGGTGACGATGACGCAGATCGCCGAGAAGTCCGGCATCGGGCGGGCGACGCTGTACAAGTACTTCCCGGACGTCGAGGCGATCCTGGTCGCCCAGCACGAGCGTCACGTCACCAGTCACCTGGAGCAGCTCGCCGAGCTCCGGGATCGGCCGGGTGACGCGGGCGAGCGGCTTGAGGCGGTTGTCGAGCACTACGCGTTCATCTGCTACCACCGTGGGCGTCACGGCACCGAAGAAATCGCGGCCCTGCTGCATCGTCCCGAACACGTCGCCCACGCGCAGCAGCAGCTCAGCGCCCTGTTCCAAGGTCTGCTGACGGAGGTCGCCGAAACCGGCGGCCTGCGCGATGACATTCCGCCCGGGGAACTCGCGCGCTACTGCCTACACGCCCTCGGCGCAGCCGGCAACCTGTCCTCCGAAGCCGCGGTGCGCCGACTTGCCGCGGTCACGCTGGCCGGATTGCGTCCGCCGAGCTGATGCCCGCCACAGTGCGGGGGCCACGGTTCCAGGGGTGTCGTCAGTCCTTGACCTGGGCGATCCGCCAGCGGCGGCGCGGGAGTTCGCCCTCCTCCAAGGCGTGGACTTCGCGCAGCCGGCAGTCCTCGGCGAGCGCGTCGACGGTCGACGTCGGCGCCGAAGCGTCGGTCTTTTGACATCACCGGCCGCTGGCGTTCTGCGTCGCCTGTGGGGGCGGGGCTGGCCGGCATCCCGCGCGGGGCCAGGGGCGTCCCGGTCGGGCCGCTGAACCGAGTGTCGGGCGCTGCGCGTTCAGTGCCCCTCGGCTGCGGATATGGGCAGCCGCTCGGTGAAGGTCTTGCCGCCGTCGCGGGATTCGTACACCCCGTTCCGGGTGGCCGCGAGGATGCGGTCGGCATCGACGGCGGTCATGGCCTGGGGCCGGCCGCCGGGCGCGGTGCCGGTTTTGTGCCAGGTGGTACCGCCGTCGGTGCTGCGGTGCAGGCCGCCGGCGGTGTCGATGCCGTACAGGGCGTCGGTCTCGGGCCAGGACAGGAAGGCCATCACGGGGGCGGAGCCGGCGGCGAAGGTCTTGCCTCCGTCGCCGCTTCGGGCGATGCCGTCCTCGGTGGTGGCGAGCACGGTGTCGGGGTTCTTCGGGCTGACGGCGATGTCAAGGGCGGCCAGCTGGGCGCGGGCGTCCCAGGTGGTGCGGTTCTTGCTGACACGCAGGACGCCGCTGGTGCTGTCGTAGCCGTAGACGGTGTTGTGCGCGTACTTCAGGGCGTGGAAGTCGGTCTTGCCGCCCAGGGAAAGGGTCTTCCAGGTCTTGCCGGCGTCGGTGGACTCGATCAGGCCGCGGTTGGCATCGCCGCCGCTGCCCTGGGCCGGGTGGCCGCTGCCGAGGAAGGTCTTGGCGCCGATCACGGTGAAGCCCATGTAGTCGGCCTGGTCGCCGACCCGCTTCGGTTTGCCGTCCGCCGTCACGGCGATGACGCCCTCGTGGGTGGCGACGTACAGGCGTCCGTCGGCCGGGTCGATGCCGAGACCGTGCACGTGACTGACGGCCAGGTCGCTGGAGCTGGAACTCTTTGCCTCCTCGTCGGAGCCGGAGGAGCAGGCGGTCAGTGCGGCCGCGAGGAGCGCGGCGGTGACGGCGGTGACGGGGCGGAGGCGGGGCTTCATGCGGGTAGCTTTCCGTAGGAGTTGAACGTGACGGGAGGTCAGAGCGGGAGCTGGTAGCTGCCGATCCAGTAGCGCAGCTCGCCGATCATCCAGGTCCAGACGCCGGTGACCTGGAGTATGCCGACGAGGACGAGGAGGCCGCCGCCGACGGCCATGACGGCGCGGGTGTGGCGGCGGGTGTAGTCGAAGGCGCGCAGCGACTTGCCGAGCGCGAGGGTCAGGAGCAGGAAGGGGATGCCGATGCCCATCGCGTACAGGAAGGACAGCAGGGCGCCCCGGCCTGCCGAGCCGGTGGTCATCGACAGCGAGAGGACGGCGGCCAGGGTGGGGCCGATGCACGGGGTCCAGCCGAGCCCGAACATCACGCCGAGCAGTGGGGCGCTCGCCAGCCCGGCCCGCGGCGTGAAACGCGGCTTGAGGGTACGCGACAGCAGCGGGACGCGGTCCAGGACGCCCATGAACATCAGCCCGAGCGCAATGGTGAGCACCCCCAGCACCCGCGTCACGGTCTCCTGCTGCGCGAACAGCACATTGCCCAGGGACCCGAACAGCGCTCCGTACGCGGTGAAGAGGGCCGCGAAGCCGCCCACGAAGAGTGTCGTGCCGAGCAGGGCCCGGCGTCGTATCCGCCCGTCGGCCTGCGTGGCCTGTGCGTCGGCGCCCGCCATGCCGGTGGCGTACGAGAGATAGCCGGGTGCGAGCGGCAGGCAGCACGGCGAGGCAACGGTGATCGCCCCGGCGGCCAGGGCGATCGGGGCGGCCAGCAGCAGGGAACCCGAGCTGATGGTCTGGGCGATGTCGGCGGACAAGGCGGCGCCTTTCCTGGAGGTTCGGCCCGGGGGGCGAGGGCCGCGACGGGGGAGGCGGGTCGACACGAACTCTATCTCCTATGTAGCTTAGGTCCTAAGGTGCATAGGTGATCTCGGAATGTCGAATTCCGGGGTGCCGGAAAGGCCGGTCCATGGGCGATGTGCTCTTCGGGACGACGCTGCCGGCGTCGTTCTTCGGCCGCTTCGCGCAGTCGAAGGCGGTCGGCTACGACGTGGGCAGCCCCGGCATCGGCACGACCGCGCCCGGCTTCCCCCTGGCCTCCAGCGCGGGCGGAACGACGAGCCTGCCCGCGTGGAAGGGCAAGACCGTCCTGCTGTACTTCCAGGAAGGGCTGACCTGCCAGCCCTGCTGGGCAGCCCGCGAGACCACGCTGCTCACCCAGGCCGACTGCGCGCGGTGCGCGCACGCCAAGGAAGTCCTGGCCGAGGTCGGTGCCGACCGCCCCCTGACCATCACCGAGATCGACCTCGGCAGCGACGAGGGTCGACGCCTCGCCGTCGAGGCCGGCGTGTTCTTCGCCCCCGGCGTCCTGCTCGATGGCCGGCCCTTCGGCTCCGGGCGGCTGTCCGAGCGCCGCCTGCGCCGCGCCCTCAACAGCGCGGAACCTTCCGCTTCCCGTACCTCTGACAGGAGTTCACCATGAGTCAGTTCCTCTATGCCCTGCCCGCCCTGGCCTGCCCGGTCGGCATGGGGCTCATGATGTGGTTCATGATGCGGTCCGGCCGCAACACCACCACGCCACCGGCCGGTGCCGACCCGCGCGAGCAGGAACTGGCCGCCCTGCGCAAGGAGATCGACGGCCTGCGCACCCAGGTCACGCCCCGGTCCGGCGCACCGGAGCGGGAGCGCACGCCGTGACCGCGTATGTCCTGCCGCTGCTGTTGACCGTGGCGGCGGCCGCGCTGACGTACGTCTTCTGCATCCGCCCGATGCGCCGCGGCGGCTCCTGCCACATGAGCGCGCAACCGCCACCCGCTACGTCGGCGGAGACGGACGACGAGATCCAGCGCCTGCGCGAAGAAGTCCAACTGCTGCGCCACGAAGCGGACCTGGCCCCTCGGGCCGCCGTGCCGCTCGACAAGGAGGACCCGCTGTGAACACGCCTGCCACCTGGCCGCGGCGGGCCGTCCCCTGCGCTGAGGGAACGTCGCGGCGCACCGCCCTGACCGGGGTGCTGGCCCTGGCCGCCGGGACGCTGACCGCCTGCGGCAGCCTCCAAGGCCAGGACAAGAACGGCGACGCCACGGCCCTCGGGGCGGCCAAGGGAAGCTCCTCGCACTACCTCAAGCCCACAGAGCGCACCCTCACGCCCACCCTCACGGGCACCACATTGAACGGGAACGAAGCCGACATCACGCGGATGCGCGGCAGCGTTGTGGTCATCAACGTCTGGGGCTCCTGGTGCGCACCATGCCGCAAGGAGGCCCCGGAACTAGTCCGTCTCGCCAAGGACACCGGAGTGCTGGGGGTGAGGTTCCTCGGGGTCGACATCCGCGACAGCAAGAGTGCGGCCGTGGCCTTCGAGCGGAACTACGGAATCGGCTACCCGAGCATTTTCGACCCGGACAGCCGGGTGCTGCTGGGCTTCAAGCAGCTGGCTCCCCGGGCCGTGCCCACCACATATGTGCTGGATGGCACGGGAAAGGTGGCCGCGTACTCCATCGGCCCGCTGACCTACCGGGGATTCCTCCCCATCATTGAAGGGATCGCAGCAGAGAAGCAGCAGTCATGAAGGAGGCCAGGTGATGGCCATCGGACGCAAGGAACTGCAGCACCCGCGCTTCGCGCGCCAGTACCTGAAGATGGCCGCCGTAGCCGACCGGCGCGGCGGCACCGAACACCGCCACCGCCTGCTCGACGGGCTGACCGGACGCGTTCTGGAAGTCGGGGCCGGCCAGGGCCGCAACTTCCGGCACTACCCGGACACCGTCGAGGAGGTCGTCGCCCTCGAACCCGACGACACCCTGCGCACGGCCGCCGAGAAGGCCGCCGCCTCCGCGCCGGTGCGGGTGACGGTCGTCGCCGGTGAGGCCGGACAACTGCCCGGCAAGGACGGCGAGTTCGACGCGGTCATCGCCTCCCTGGTGCTCTGCACGGTCGGCGACCAGGCCCGCGCGCTCGCGGAGATCGCCCGGGTACTGCGGCCCGGCGGCGAGCTGCGCTTCTACGAGCATGTGCGCTCGCCCCGCCCGTGGGCAGGGCGGCTCGAGGACGCCATCACCCCGCTGTGGCGACGGGCCGGGGGAGGCTGCCACCCCAACCGCGACACCGAAGCCGCCATCCAGGCCGCCGGATTCGCCATCACCCACATCGAGCGGTTCGGCTTCTCCCCGTCCATGCTCATCCCGAACGTTTTGCACATCCTGGGGACAGCGATCCGGCAGTGAGACCACTCAGCCGCCCCCTTGGCAAGATCCGCCATACAACCTAGGCGCAGCCCGGCGGTTCGTCCTCGGCTGGTACGAATTGCATCGTGGGCATCCCGGCGGCGTCGAAGTTGGCGGTGTCCGGGCCGATCAGGGTCATGTAGCCGGCGAGCCGCTGGCTGTCCTGCGAGGGCGGCTCCCCCTCGACCTGCTCGACACCGGGAAACACGGCGTCGAGGACCCACCAACGCCCGCCGAACTTCACCCACTTGACCCCGCAGTGCGTATGGATGTCGTATGGATACGGCTTGTGCAGCTTGGGCTCGGCTGGCCCTTCCTGCCACTTGTCCTTCGCGACGGTGCGGGCAGGCAGAGTGGGTCCGGGGTCCCCCTCGTCGCCCGGGTTGTCGGACGAGGACGAGCAGCCGGAGAGCAACAGCCCGGCGCTCAGGAGCAGGACGGCGGCCTGGCGCGATACTTTCATGCACCTCAGACGCTGCGGGTACGTGTTCCGTTCGCTCCCTGCCGTCCTCTTCGCGATGCTCCGCGACGGCACCTTCTTCGACTTCCAACCCGCCCCACGGGTTGACGAAACCCATAGGGGGCACCCCCGCGGGGCGCCCGGTCAGACGGAGACAGCCATGAAACGGGGCCGGTGACCAGTTACGCACTCCCGGTCAGCGCAGCCCCGTGGTCATCAGCAGGTCCGCCTGGCCCTGCTGGCGGACCTCCAGCGCTACCAGGGCCAGGCCGAGGACGATCCATCCGATGCGGCCGGGGCGCACGCGCAGCACAGGCCCGCGTTCTACGACGGCTCCCGCCAGCAGGCGGGCCAGGACGGCGACGGATACCGCGGCGACCAGGAGCCCGGCCGGGTTGTAGCGCCAGGCCAGCGCCATATCACCGCGGAAGACCGCCACGACAGAGCGGGTGAGCCCGCAGGTCGGCGCCATGATCCCGGCGCGGTGTGACGGCTCGTGCAGGTCGACGGGGAACATCCCCCACACCGCCATCGCCGCCCCGGCCGCCACCACGACGGCGCCGGCCGCGCCCAGCCACCACCAGCGGGTGTTCCGCGTCTCCCAGCCCAGCCGAACCTGCGGCAGCCACCGGGCGCGACCCAGCGCACCGGACGAGGTCTGGGGGTGTGCCATCGCTCTCCTCACCTGTCTGCGGTCGAGGCGCCTTGAGCCGGGAGCGCGGCGGCGGTCACCTCGCGGCGCCGCGCTCGGTGAACATGTCCGCCATGAGCTTCATCTCCGACTCCTGGCCTTGGACGATACTCTCGGCCAAGCGCGCGACCTCCGCCCTGTCGGCCCTGTCGGGCGCGGCCGCGCTAGCTCGACGGCCACAGCCGCTCGTCCACGCTCGTCTCGTCCACGAGCGTGATCGGCGACGGCTCGTCCTGGTAGGGGCTCATCAGTGTGTACGGGGTCTTGGTGACCTTGGCGGCCAGCGTCTTGGTGTCCACAGTGTCGGCCTTGTCGTTGTAGGTGACCCAGACCGCGCCGTGTGCGAGGGAGTGCACGGCGTTCTCCTGGCGTATCTCCTTGTCGTACACGTTGCCGATGCAGTCCTGCCAGGCCGGGGCGTGGTCGCCGTCGGCGGCGGGTGTCATGGGGTAGGTCACCGTCATTGTCGACGTGGTTCTGGCTCAGCTTCGACCAGGTCTTTTCGCCGGAGACCGGCGCGGCCTTGGCCTGCTCCTTGTCGTTGGCGGTGTCGACCAGGTACCAGCCGCCGCCCACCACCCCGACAAGGATCACCGTGCTCGCGGCGATGGTGATGATCCGGTTGCGGCGTTCGCGGGCCCGTTCGGCGCGGCGCTGTTCTCCTATGCGGGCGCGGCGGGCCGCGGCCTTGTTCTTGGAGTTGGCGGAACCCATGGGAAGTCCTTTGCGTACAGCGGAAGTTGACGGATGCCGGTGTTGGAGGAAGGGCGGCATCCGGTCTGGTTCCGCAGTACTTGAAGGACGTACAGGTTCGGCGGGCGCGAGGCGGCCCCGTACGCCGTGGCCTGTGCGATGGCCGGGGCCGGCTGGGCGTCCGCCAGGACGGGCAGGCCCTCAGGGTGCGGGTATGGTCCGGGGCCGGTCGTGGGAGTGTCCACTGCGGTCTTGGCGCCACACTGCTCATGGCCGGGGGAGACGCAGGCGTGCTCGTGATGGCCGCCCTCCGGCTCGTGGTAGGCGGCGGACGGCATGGCGGCGACCGGCATGGCGTGCCCATGCGTGTACAGGCACGCCGCGCCCAGCACCGCGGCCAGGGCGATCAACAAGCCCAGCACCACAAAGCCGGTCCGCTGCCGCCGCGTCATTTCATTCGCCGGCTTCCGGGTAGGTGAAGGAGCGGCGGATCAGGTGGTTGGGGGCGACCAGGGTCTCCCGCACGACCCGATCTTGCTCGTCCAGCGTGAGCTCCAGCGCGAGCCGTTCGCCCGGGTACCCCAGGGCCAGCACGGTGTGGCCCTCGGCGTCGGTGAACCGTGACGTCTGGGTGGCCTTGCCCCGCGCGTACGGCTCGGAGTCCACGAAGCGATCGCCGGACAGCTCCAGCCGGGTCGGCGCGATGGCGGCACCTGCGGTGTCGCTGGCGACCTGCTCGTGCAGCGTGAAATTCTTCACCGCGCGCATCGCCGTGACGGTGCGGGCGAGTTGGCCGGTGTCCGGTCGGGCGGGCCACATCACTCGCAGGGTCTCCTTGCCACCGCCCCACCCCTGGGCCGTGGCGCGCACGGTCAGCAGGTTGGCACCCGTCTTCCAGGCCACGGGCGCGTAGAAGCAGCCGTCGCCGCAGCCGCGCAGGGCCACGGTCCGCGCGCGGCCGGTGGCGTCGGCCCGGCCGCCCACGGTGATCGCGGCGCCGGAGGTCGGCGGCGCGAACGGCAGCGTGGCGTTCGCGTCCCGGGGCGGGCGGGTGACCGACAGCCAGGCCGTCACCGCCAGCACCGCGACCAGCGCCGACGCCTCGACGCGTACCAGCGTGCGGGGCGCCGCGTGCGCCATCCGGCGGCGGGCGGCCAGCGCGAGCGCGCAGACCGTGGCGACCAGGACGAGCTTGACGAGCAGCACCTTGCCGAAGCCGGGTTCGCCGCTGGGTCAGACAGCGCCCGGGTCCGCGGTCCCCGGCGCGTCCATCAGCGGGCAGGCGTTCATGCCGATCGACGCCACCGCGGGCTCGACCGCCAGCACCACGGGCAGCGCGAGCACCGTCACCGCCGCCAGCGCCCCGGCCCACACCACGGCCCGGCGCAGCGGCCGGTGTGGGTCCATTAGCCGCCGTACCCGGCGTGCCACGTCACCGCCCGCCGCCAGCGCGGCCGCCGGAGCACCCGCCCCGGCCAGCTCCACCAGCGCCCCGGCGAG
>NZ_VWMY01000136.1 GCF_008905045.1 Streptomyces albicerus | reverse complement strand
CCGGATCATCAAGGACAGGGGCAACGAGTCATACCGGCCCCGAAGGCCACGAGCCCCGAACCGGGCTCTACGAAGACGGTAATGGGCATCGGGCGGACGCCTCATGAACTCGGTCGGACCTGGGGCGTTTCTCACGGATCGCTCCGGCCATGGGCGGTTGTCGTTGATGATCTGGCTCGCGCCAGAACGCCTCGGCTTGAAGTCCGGCCGGATGGGTGAGCCGTACCGGCAGGCCGCTGCCCGCCTCGCCCAGGGCATGGGCCCCTGTCGGCGTGCACCGCTTCGGCAAGGTCACCGGCCGGATTCCGGCGGTGGGCGGCGGAGGGCGGGGGGTGTCGGCCGTTCAGGCGCCGTGGGCGGTTCGCGGCGCCGCGGGTGTGCCCGGCGCCGGCTCGGCCGGGGAGGCTGCAACTGCGGGCAGCCGCAGTCGTTTGAGGGCGAGCGCGTTGACGGCGACGATGATGCTGGAGCCGGACATGGACAGGGCGGCGATCTCGGGGCGCAGGACCAGGCCGAGGGCGGGTTCGAAGATGCCGGCGGCGATCGGAAGGGCGATGGAGTTGTAGCCGATGGCCCAGGCGAGGTTCTGGCGCATCTTGCGCAGGGTGCCGCGGCCGATGCGCAGGGCGGTGGGGACGTCGAGGGGGTCGGAGCGCATCAGCACCAGGTCGGCGGTCTCGATGGCGACGTCGGTGCCGGCGCCGATGGCGATGCCGAGGTCGGCCTGGGCGAGTGCCGGGGCGTCGTTGACGCCGTCGCCGACCATGGCAACGTGGCGGCCGTCCGCCTGTAGCTCGGCGACCTTGGCGGCCTTGTCGCCGGGGAGGACCTCGGCGATCACCGTATCGATGCCGAGCTGTTCGGCGATGCGCTCGGCGGTGGCCTGGTTGTCGCCGGTGAGCATGACCACCTCGACGCCGAGCGCGTGCAGTTCGGCCACGGCCTGTGGGGAGGTCTCCCGGGGCGCGTCGGCGATGCCGATCAGGCCGGCGGCGCGTCCGTCGACGGCGGCGACGACGACGGTGCGGCCGGTGGCGGCCAACTCCTTGCGATGCTGGGCCAGTTCACCCAGATCGATCTCTTCCCGCTCGGCCAGACGGCGGTTGCCGACGAGTACGCGGTGACCCTCGACCTCGGCGATCGCGCCGTGCCCGGGGACGTTCTCGAAGCCTTCCGCGCGCACCTTGTCCACGCCGCGCGCATCGGCGTACCCGACGACGGCTTCGGCAAGCGGGTGCTCGGATTCCCGTTCCACCGCGGCGACCAGCCGCAGCAGTTCGCTCTCGTCCGTCCCGTCGGCGGTGACCACGTCGGTCACTTCTGGTTCGCCCTTGGTCAGGGTCCCGGTCTTGTCCATGACGACGACCTGGATACGGGCCGAGGTCTCCAGGCCCACGGCGTTCTTGAACAGCACGCCCCGCTTGGCGCCCAGCCCGGTGCCGACCATGATCGCGGTGGGGGTGGCCAGGCCCAGGGCGTCGGGGCAGGTGACCACCACCACGGTGATGGCGAACAACATCGCGGTGCCCAGGGACCGGTCGGTGGCCAGCAGCCAGACGGCCAGCGTCGCGGCGCCGCCGATCAGCGCGACGAAGACCAGCCAGAAGGCGGCCCGGTCGGCGAGCCGCTGTCCCGGGGCCTTGGAGTTCTGGGCCTGTTGCACCAGCTGGACGATCTGGGCCAGCGCGGTGTCGGCGCCGACCTTGGTGGCCCGGATGCGCAGGGTGCCGTTGGCGTTGATGGTCGCGCCGACGACCTGGGAGCCAGGAGCCTTGTGCACCGGCAGGCTCTCGCCGGTGACCATCGACTCGTCGACCTCGCTCTCGCCCTCCTCTACTACCCCGTCGACGGCGATCTTCGCGCCGGGGCGGACCAGCAGCAGGTCACCGACGAGGACCTCGGCGGTGGGCACCTCGACCGACTCACCGTCACGCACCACCAGCGCCTTGGGCGGGGCGAGATCCAAGAGCGTACGGATCGCGTCGTTGGCGCCGCCCCGGGCGCGCATCTCGAACCAGTGGCCGAGCAGCACGAAGGAGGCCAGCACGGTGGCGGCCTCGTAGAAGACGTCGCCGCCGCCGGTGAGCGTGACGATCAGTGAGTACGTCCAGCCCGAGCCGACGGCGACCGCGACCAGCACCATCATGTCCAGGGTGCGGGCGCGGAGCGCGCGTACGGCGCCGTCGAAGAAGATCGTGCACGAGTAGAAGATGACCGGCAGGCTGAGCAGCAGCGCCCACACGTCCTCACGCAGGCCGAACGGGACCGGCGCGTCCAGGCCGAAGACATCCTCGCCGATCGGTGACCAGATGACGATGGGGATGGAGAAGAGTACGGCGACGAGGAAGCGGTTGCGCATGTCCGCCACCATCTGGGCCATCGACATGCCCTCGTGCCCACCGTGGCCCATCACCTCGTGCGGAGAGGGCATCGCCTCCGGTGCGGCGTGCGTTTCGTGCTCGGCGAGGGCGACATGTCCCGTGTGAGCAATGGGAGTTGGCGGCTGGGCGGTTGCCGTATGCCCGTCATGGCCGGCGTGCGCGGCTGCCGAGTCGGCGTGCGGCAGGTCCGGCTTGGCCATCGGATCGCACAGATGGGCAGGAACGGACTGGCCCGCGCAGTGGTAACCGCACTCCTCCACCCAGCGGCGCAGCTCGGCCAGCGAGGTGAGGTTCGGGTCGAAGACCACGGTCGCCGTCTCCGACACCGGATTGACCTCGACCTCCAGTACCCCTGGTCGGCGCCCCAGGACGGAGACGGCGACGTTCTGCTGGGATGCCCAGCGAGGCCCGCCCAGTTCGAGCACGGCCGTGCTGCGCTCCTTGCGGTGCCCCATCGGATGATCCACGTGATGCTGCACGGGCACTCCTCTCTCGGGGAGCGGGGATGCGTGTGGAGCATCGACCGCAGACCGTCCGCCGCACCGCTTGGGTGGTACGGCCTTCAGATCAAGAGACCGGACAGCTCGCCCGCCCGTGACATGCGGTCTCGAGGCGACGGTGTCGTTGGCACCTCCCCGCGCGCAACGAGTCAGGTTCAAGCTCCGCCATCGAAAGTGCAGCCAGGCCCCTCTGACGACCGCTGCAACTCGGGCTCCGCGGCGTGATGTCTGTCCGGCACTCGGGGCCTCTCGAAGGAGTCAGTTTCAAGAGCCGCCAGAAACGCCCTAAGAAGCCCTACCGATCTCTTCGGTTTGTTGTCGGCTGGTGGGTGAGGGCGAGTCCGGTTCCGGCAAGGCAGCCGTCGATGAGTGAGGGCGGTGCTGGATGTGGCGCAGGCCCCGACGGAGGGTGCGTTCGAGGTGGTCGTCGTCGGTGAAGGCGACATTGGCCAGCGGGCCGCGCCGTAACAGTGACCAGATGCCCTCCGCCGGGTTCAAGTCCGGTGCGTAGGAGGGAAGTTGGACGGTGGTGAGCCGGCCGTGGGTGTCCGCGTACTCGCGCATCCCGGCGGCGAGGTGGGTGTTGAGGTTGTCCCATACGAGGACGATGGGGGCGTTGAGTTGGATGTGGGCGCGCACAACCAGGTCGCGGTAGCCGCTCCAGGCGAAGCTGTTGCTCCCTTGCCGCGGTACTTGCGCCGAACCGCGGAGCAAGCAGCCGCAGGTCAGGTTCGTGCGCCAGTAGGCGGCCACCAGCAGCACGCGGTCCTGCAACGGCAGGCTCCAGGGCCTTCCCGGCCTCACCGCAGCAAACGTCCTCACGGCGCAGTGCGGTCACCAGCTTGCGGAACAACTACGGGCTCAACCCGGTGAACGGGACTATCCAGGAGGGCTTCGACGCCGCAATCACACCAGTCACATGGCGATCGTCGCACTTCAAATGCTCCTCATCGGCATGGCCGTAGAGTGATGCGCCATGCGAAGCCTGGCCGGTCTGCCGAAGGCCCATCTCCATCTGCATCTCGAGGGCGCGATGCGCCCTGCCACGCTCGCGGAACTGGCCGACGAGCATGGCGATCAACCGCCGGGCCTGCGCGGCGACTTCGCGTCGTTCGAGGACTTCAGCGCCTTGTGGCGTGTCGCCGCGCGGCTGGTCCGTGAGGGCCCACGGGAGTACCTGCTGCGGTTGGTGCGGGAAGTAGTCGAGGACGCCGCCGCGGACGGAGCGGTATGGATCGAGCCACACGTGAACCCCCTGACCTACGAGGCCGATCCCCATGCCGCGCTCGACGTGCTGGACGCGGTGATCGACGAAGGCCGCCGAACGGCTGCCCGGCTGGGCATCGGCTTCGGCGTGGTGGTGTTCGCCCGGCGTAACGCCGATCCTTCCGAGGCCATCGAGACCGCCCGGCTCGCGGCCCGCCGGGCAGACAACGGGGTGGTCGCATTCGGCCTGGCCGGGGACGAAGCCCGGTATTCTCCGGAGCCGTTCGCCGGGGCCTTTGCCATCGCCCGGGACGCCGGGCTGATCTCCGCCCCGCACGCAGGCGAACTCGCCGGCCCAGCCAGCGTACGCGCCGCACTCGACGTCCTCGGCGCGCGGCGCATCGCCCACGGCGTGCGAGCGGTGGAGGACCCGGCACTCCTCACTCGCCTGGCTGCGGAAGGCGTAGTCCTCGACGTCTGCCCCACCTCTAACGTCGCCCTCGGCGTCGTGGAGTCCCTGTCCGCCCACCCCCTCCCGCTGCTGCTGGACGCAGGCATCCGCTGCACCCTCAACGCCGATGACCCCCTCCTCTTCGGCCCCGGCTTGCTGGAGGAGTACGAAACGGCCCGCTCAGCCTTCGCCCTCAGCGACCACCAACTCGCCGCAATAGCCCGCACATCGATCGAGTCCTCCGGCGCCCCGCCCACCATCGTGGACGAAGCCATCACGCTCATCCGCGCCTGGCTGGACACCTCTGACCATGCCAAGACACCTGCAGGCCGAGAGGCACTGCGACGGCACCCTTCAGTAGCCAGCGGGAACAACTAGACAAGTCCGGCCCTCATCGGGATATCGAGGTGACGGTCAGTGAATGCCTCCTGTGGACCCCACTGGCCGTTTCTGAAGATTGACCACCACAGCGCGGTATCGCCCGCCGCGCCCACCCAGACCATGACTGCACTCCCCGGATCGGACGCCCCAAGTGCTGGACTGCCCACGGTGCGTCGGTCGTTGAGCACAATCCGAGGATTCCACCTGGGGCGCTCCGGAAGGCCTGTATGCGTTGACCAGCTGATGTGGTCATCCTCGACGTTGCGCCAAGCCATATGCAATGTGGTGCCGTCGGACATGAGGGAAGGCACTGCGTTCGTCTGTTGCTCGTCAGTACTCGCCCCGTCTTGCGCGTCCGTGCCGTCAAACCAATGTCAGTGAATGCGCGTGTCCGTACCCCTGCCGCGCCACGCCAGGTACCGCAGCCCTTGGTGCTCGGCTCATCATCCGGTCACGGGAGTTCGGATCGGGGTTGGTGCTGTACCTCCTCCAGTAGATGAACAGCCAGTACATGGACAGCCGATCCTTGAATGAGGACAAGGTCGGGAACGTGTCAGTCTGGTAGGAAGTCGCCTGCTGCGGCGACCACCTGGCCGCGCTGGCTGACGTTGCGCCGCCGCCTTGCAGCGTCGACCACCAGATCTGTTTGTCGTCACCCGCTCCGGAACGGAGTCCTACCGCCTGGCCCGCAGCAAAGCGAACAAGACCAACGGGATCAAGTAGTGCCCAGCACGCGAACCCGCGGGGCGTGGCGAACTGCCGTGGCGGTCGTGACGCGTTGGCGACCGGCTCATTGTTGACGTGGGTGGTCAGCGTCGGGCGATCATGGTGCATGACTCGCGCCCTGTCGACGCCGCCCGTCATTGCCTCCGGTTTGCTCGGGATCTCACCCCAACCCGTGCTCCCCGCCACCGGGGGCTTGCTGTTGCGCCCCTGGGAAGAAGCCGATGCACCAGCGTTCCTGTCTGCTTACCAGGATGATGAGATCCGCCGCTGGCACACGCGGCGGCCGTCCTCCGAGGCCCAGGTCCGGGAATGGTTCGACGCATACCGCCGGGATTGGAGGCGCGAGAAGGGCGGCCACTGGGCGATCACCCGCGACAGCGACGAGGTACTCGGCCGACTGGCGCTACGCGGCCTGGACTTCGACGACGGCATAGCCGGCGTGGCCTACTGGGTACTCCCGGCCGCCCGCGGCGCCGGTGTCGCCTCGCACGGCCTCGGGGCGCTCACCGTCTGGGCCCTGAACGAGATCGGCTTCCAGCGTCTGGAGCTGGACCACTCCACCCGCAACCATGCTTCGTGCAGGGTCGCCACCAAGTCCGGTTACCTCCTGGAAGGCACCAAGCGCAGCGCCGCCCTGCATGACGATGGCCGACACGACATGCATCTGCATGCCCGCATCCGAGGAGACTGAGGCTTCCCGACCCATCACGCAGGCCCCCTTGACCTGCGACGAGACGAACACCGCCTCCCAGCACGTGATCGAAACGGCTGGCGGTCAGTTCATCGACAGGGTCAGTGACAAGCGTCGTTACTGGGTGCCAACGTCCTGATCAGCGGCCTGGTGGCCCCAGATCGAACCGCACTCCGGAGCCACTTCACGGCGCCTGATCTTCACGAATCATGCGTGAACTGGGGCCAGTTGGGGTCGCCTTGATGGGCCGCTGAACGGCTCTGGCACAGGTCTAGGGGAGTGGTCGCGGAGCGTCACTGGAGCAGGATCATCTTCCGTAAGAGTTCGAATCCGGCACGTCCGTATAGCTGCCTCTTGATCTTTTTTCACCCTGTTCACGGCACCCTCGGTGCCGCCGGAACTCCAGTGCACGGTGAGTCCGGCGATCACGGCTTCCAGGTCGGCGGTGGGTCCGCGAGCGAAGCCGGTCATCCCCGGCAGCCGTACGGCGCGGGCGGTGCTGATCCAGTCCGGCAGGTCGGTGCGCCGGTGCGCCGGGCGAGCATCTCGGCGAAGGCGCGTACGAGTTGGTGGGTTTGATCCTGCTCGGGGCAGGAGTCGAGAATGGCCTTGAGCTGGGTGGTTTCTTCTTCGGTGACGGTGTCGGGGTGGTGGGTGATCCAGCCGACGACGGTGCGCACGGACGGCCCCGCGACGGCCGGAACGGGTGCGTCGCCGCCACTCCAGGCGGCTGCGGGCCCAGTCCCGCAGGCTGCTGGTGCACGTCGAGGCGGCTGGAACGGGCTCGGCGTCCGGTGACCATGTCCTGCCAGCGGGCGGCCCGTGCGTACCGCTGGACGGTATGGCGTCCCCAGTCCAGGTGGCGGGCGATGGCTGGCCCGCAAGCCCATACTCTCGCTCAACAGGCCGTGGACCAGGGCATGATGGGCCCGCATCCGCTCGGCTCGACGGCCGGTCGGCACCACTGTGACGGGCAGCTCGACCTTGCTGTCTACAGTCTGCGTGCCGGTCAACAGGGGGCGAAGGCCCACGGTGAACGGCGCCTGCTCGTCCGTGTCGGGGATGGTTCATATGGACACGCGGCAGGAGCTTTCAGCGCTGGTGGAGGAGCGGCTGAAGGCCATGGCGCCTGGGGCACTCGGCGTGTTTGCTGCTGGTGTCGCGGAACGGCTCGTGAGCTCGCACGAGGGACTACCGTTGTGAAATCACCGTGCTCACGCCAGCAACGCCGATCATTGCATCCACCAGCGACAACGCATCAAGCGAGGCTCTCTGGCTGGGGTGTTCACGAGTGGGGCCGATCTGCGCCGTCGCAGGATGTTGAAGATCGCTTCCCAGATTCCGGGTGATCGTTTCCCGAACTTGGCCGAGTTCTCTAGCTCGTGCCAGGTTCTGCTCGGCAGCCTGCCGGTCCAGGCCGTGGCGTCGGGCTCGACAGTGGCGCATGCGGGTGGCCGCGGAGTTGAGCGGTGCCGACTGGGCCGAGTGCCCGGAGTGCGGGGCCGCGTGACCCACGCAGAACCGCCCTCACGAACGGGCCTTCAGGCCGTCCAGGGTGAGGCCGAGCAGGCGTTCGGCTTGCGGTCGTTGTTCGGGGCTCGCCGAGGTGAGGGCGATGCCTTCAAGGGCGGCACCCATGTCGGTGGGGCTGATGTCGGTGCGGATCGTCCCGGCCGCCGCACATGCGTCCATCAGGGAGGTGATGGCGGCCTGGATCATGTCCCGACTGTGGCCGTAGGGGTTGCTTCCCGCGGCGGCGATGGCACGCAAGGCGTCGGCCATGCCGAATTTGGCGGTGACGTAGTCCAGGAAGAGGCGTGTCCAGGCGTACAGGGCTTCGTAGGGCGGCTTCGCCGCGAGCAGACCGGGGACCGCGTCGCACAGCTGGGCCACCTCGTTGCGGTAGACCTCCTCGATCAGAGCCTCCCGGGTGGGGAAGCTGCGGTACAGGGTTGCGCTGCCCACGCCCGCCTCTTTGGCGATGTGCTCCAGGTGCGCGTCCAGCCCCTTCTCGGCGAACACGCGCACCGCGGCCGCGAGGATCTTGTCTCTGTTACGCCGCGCGTCAGCTCGCAACGGGCGTGATGCATTGCCGGCCATCAGCGGTCGCCATTCCTCTCTCCGGTCTCCTGCAACTTGCTAAACGGAGGCGCACCCACTTAGCCTGAGATAAGTGGAGGCTCCCCCACTTCCAATGTAGGTCATGGGCTGACCTGTGCACATACCCCTCAGAAGGACGTTGATCATGTCAGGTGTCGAGGGCAAGGTCGTAGTGATCACAGGTGCCAGCAGCGGCATCGGAGTGGCGACGGCGATCCACCTCGCCGAGAAAGGGGCCCGGCTCGTGCTCGGGGCCCGACGGGAGGACCGGCTGAACGCGGTGGTGGACCAGATCACGGCGCAGGGCGGCTCGGCCGTCAGGGCCGTCATCGACGTGACGCGCCGCGAGGACCTCAAGCGCCTGACGGACACGGCGGTCGACCGGTTCGGCCGGCTCGACGTCCTGGTCTCCAACGCCGGCACGATGGCGGTGTCACCGTTTGACGAGCTGCGCCAGGACGACTGGGACGCCATGGTCGCAACACATATCACCGGCCTGCTGAACGGTATCGGGGCGGCGCTTCCCGTCTTCCGACAGCAGCGCTCCGGCCAGTTCGTCAACGTCGCCTCCACCGCGGCCTACGTCGTGAAATCCCCGCAGGGCGTCTACGCGGCCACCAAGACGGCGGTGAAGGTGCTGACCGAGGGCCTGCGGCAGGAATCGGGACCCCACCTGCGTGTCTCCCTCGTCTCGCCGGGGTTCACCAACACGGAAGGTGTGATCAAGGGGGCGAGTCCCGCGGCAGCGGCAGCGGCCGCCCAACAGCGCGACGAGATCGCCATCCCGCCCTCCGCCATCGCATCCGCGATCGGTTACGCGATCGAGCAGCCCGCCGGCATCGACATCAGCGAGATCGTCGTCCGGCCCACCGTGCAAGCCTGACGCCCGGCACAAATGGCTCAGTCCGAGTGAGCGGGATCGCACACAGGAACTCACGGCAGCAGGGCCGGCGGTCACGCCAGGACCACGCTCTCCCGGCGCGTCCACAGGCCCTTCCGGTTCGACCGTCGCTTCCCATCTGCCGTGTGATCGTTTCCCGTGGCTGAGGACGGTCCAGCGGACCCTGGCCCGAGCCGACCGCGACCACTCACGAAGCCGCCGCGCTCACCGGACCGCCTGCCGCACCCGACATCACCTCGCGCCCAGCGCGAAACCCCACCGAACAAGGCCCCCCGCCCATCCCTGCGTTCAGACTCCGCCTCGAACAAGCCCAGCACATGCAAAGATCCCGCCCGATCAACAGATTGGACGGGATCTCGTCAACTGGCCCCGAGTTAACTCAAGAACAGTCGCTGGCCCTGAGCGCGGGGATACAGCCGGCGCAGCTTCCCCGTCCCCGCCCCGCCCCCCCCGGGGATCAGATCAACTGGGACAGGGACCAGATCGCTTGAGACGGGAGACGTGGTGACGCTCCGCGACCACTCCCCAAGATCTGTGCCAGAGCCCGCTGAACGCCGTCCCAGCCACCAGTAGTAGCCGGTCTCGGCACCCGATGCCCGTAGGCGTCACCGGAAACGGCTCGTCGACCTTGTCCAGCCGCCGCACCTTCAGCTCGTACTTGCGGCGTGCCACGTGCCGAGCGAAGTGCCTCAGGTACATCTGCGGCACTGTGTGACCCCGGGTACCGCCTTCCTTGGCCGCGCGCTTCCCCGACGCCGCCTTACCCACCGGCTGCCCTCCCCTGTATGGCTGTCCGCGCCAGTCATATACGGAACCGGGCAAAGGGTGTCAGCGGATTTTGTTCGCATGCCTGCCCGATGCGGGATCACCTAAGGTACGCGGCATGACGTTGCAACTTGTTCAGGTGAACTTCAAGGCCCGGGACGACTCGGCGCTCGGCCAGTTCTGGGCGGAGGCGCTCGGCTGGGATGTTTCCAGCGAAGGGCCCGGCGTCACCAACCTGGAACCCGTGGGCTTCGACTGGCCGGACCCGTCCGCCGTCTGCATCGATCTCGTCCGCGTCCCGGACCCGGAGACGGTGGAGTACCGCGTGCGCATCGAGCTCGCCACCACCTCCGACGCCCATCAGGCGGAGTTGGTCGCACGTCTGAAGGAACTCGGGGCGACGCCCGCCGATGTGGGCCAGGGCGACGTGCCGTGGACGGTGATGGCCGACCCGGAAGGCAACGTGTTCAGCGTCCTGGAGCCCCGGGAGCTCTACCGGGACACCGGGCCGATAGCCGCCGTGGTCGTCGACTGCGCCGACCCACGGGCCATGGTGCGGTTCTGGGGCGAGGCGATCGACTGGACCGTCCACGAGCTCACCGACGACCGCGCCCTGCTGCGCTCAGTCAAGGGCGTCGGTCCATACCTGGAGTTCCGCCGTACGCCCGACGACGAGGTCGTATGGAACCGCGTCCATCTCGACGTGATGTCCGACCCTGTCGAGGATCAGGCGAGGGAGGTCGCCCGGCTCGAAGGCCTCGGCGCGATACGGGCCGACGTAGGTCAGGGTGACGTCTCCTGGGTCGTCCTGGCCGACCCGGAGGGCAACGAGTTCTGCGTCCTCGGCCAGGGCTGACGCGGAACTCCGTCCGCGCCCTCATGGTGATGGCGATATCTGAATCTCCTCACCCGGTTCTGGGGGGTGTCCTCAGAGTTGCTCAGCTTGATTCCCCAGGCAGACCCGCACTGACCTGCGGCCAGTCGCCAGGGAGGGCCGCCCGACGGCCGGCTGCGTCGCGGGCGCGCGAGCCGACCAGGCGGCCCTCAGCAGTCGTAGCGGTGGGTGTACGGGATGTCAGGGCAGATGCGGCAGACGAAGAAGTACATGCCGCCGAAGTCGCCCAGGCCCATGTCGTGCCCGAACGCGTCGAGGGCGACGGAATCGGCCTCGGCCCGCCAGGACGGGATCGCGGCCCCGTCCTGGCGGGGGTCCCAGTCGTCCAGGGGAAGCCACCGGCCCATTCCTGGTTCAGTCGCGGTGACGCTGAGCACGTGTTCCATGCGAGTGCCGCAGCCTGCGCAGTCGGGCCAGTCGGGCGGCTGGGTCCACCCGGGTAGCCGCCGACCTTGCTCTGCTGCGTGGTGGCCACCTCGAAGTAGTCGTAGCCCCGTTCCTCCTTCAGGGCCTCAAACCGCTGGTCGAGCAGCTTGCTGAGTCCTTCCGGCAGGTCCCAGTTCGGGTACTCCACGGCCGGAGGGGGGGACACCGTGCACGGGCGGGGCAGGTAGTCCTCCTCCGCGGTGTGCGGGCGAGGTGGTTTCCCGGCAGCGGCGTCGGTGGCCGTCAGCGTCGTGCTGCGCCAGTGGAGCCGGGGGTTGGCCGCGGCCTGGTCGTCCTCGTGAACGAGCGGGCACCACAGGATCTGCAACAGGTCGGTGCCGGCGGGGAAGGCAAGGCCGGGCACATCCCGTGCGTACAGCTGGACTACCGGGACCATCGCGACCGCCTCCGGCCCGACGGGCGCGTCGAGCGGCTTGTAGTGGTCCGGTTCGGCGCACATCGGCCAGGGCTCGTCGGCTGGCCACAGCAGCGGGCCGCCGATGGAGCTGTCACCCGGGCCCGGCTTCCCGGCCCGGGGGTACAGCAGGGTGACCTCGCGCGCCGTACCGATCAGCTCCGGAAAGACTGCCTCGACGTCGAAGGGAAGCGGAGCCAGTGGCCGGGGCCCGGTCGGCCGGGCCTGGCCGGCGTCCCGCTGCGTGTGCCCTGACGGCATGGAATCTCCTGCTGCTGGTGGTCGTGACGCCGACCCTAGCCCCCGCCCCCGCCACCTGGAGTGTCCCGCCCCTGCCCACCGCTGCATCGCATTCGGCCCGTCGGCGACAGGCCCGCCACACCGGCGCTATCCGGTCGTTTGTACCGCCAGGGCGCGTCCTATGACGGCGCCCCGTAGTCAAACGGGGCTATCACGTAGTTGAAGAAACAGACGTTCCCGAAACTCACCTACGAGGCCACCCGCACACGTCACCACCGGGCGATCCGGTCCGGCAATGCGCGTGGGCGCTCGCTGAAGCTCTCCACTGCGTGGAACGACGTACCGAATGAGGCGACGAGCGTCCCTGGCCGATTTTAAAGATCCCCATCAACGCCGAAGGGCACGTGGAAACCGTCGACGGCGAGGATGGGGCTGGTGGGGAGGCCATCCGGCCGCCGCAGGGCCGCGAGCGATCAAGTCAGGCTTTCCTCCAGGCGGATAAGGTCGGTTCGATCAACGCCCATCGGGCGTCGGACAGGTCGCTGGGGCACGGCTTCCGCTGGCTCACGAAAGGGCTCATACACGAACAGCGCCACCGACAGCGTTACTTGACCAGCTGGGCGTTTCCGTGATGTCCATAGACCAGACGGAATCTGGGTGCGAGACACGGAGTAAAAGGGCGCCGAGGCAGTGCTTGGAACGCCGTGAAGCTGTATGTAGGAAGCAAAACACCACAAAGAGCACGAGCCGCAAGAGCGACGTAACGTCGCAAGCTATGCCTAGATGCCCACTAAGTGGGCATTTAGAGATGCTCTATGGCGGTAAGTGACTTTCACGGCCGTCAGGTTTGAGGTATTTGCTCCATATGTGCACCCTCGCGT
>NZ_VWMY01000135.1:11406-14512 GCF_008905045.1 Streptomyces albicerus | reverse complement strand
GCTACGAGAAGACCGCCGAGTCCTACCAAGCAGCCGTCACCCTCGCATCGCTCCTGATGTGGGCGTGACATTTGAAGACACCCCCTAGCGGGCCGCTGGGAGCGGTTTCCGCCACCCGGATCACCGGCCTCGTCCAAGCCGTCCTCACGCCGCACCGTCAGCCGGTGCGGATGTGCGTCCGTGCGGCGGTGCGCCGGTGCGGCGACGGCCGCGTCACCGGGTGGTCTCCCGCTGCGGTGCGCGGAAGTACGCGCGGCTTGTGGGCGTGTAGAGGAGGATCACTCCGGCCCCGGATGCGGCGATGGCGATGATGCCCCGCACCGCATAGTCCGGCTGAAACACACCGCCTGGGGACACGAAGCCCCACACCGCGTGCGGTACCAGATAGAGGAAGAACAGTACGGCCGTGACCGTTGCCGTGACTCGGGCCTTCCGCCCACCGCGCCGGACGCGGATCGCCGACACGACGGCGACGATGAGCAGGAGGCTCACGAACTGCGTCATCTCCGGGTCGTTCGCGGCGATCGAGGCGCCGATGACCGCGGATGTGATCAGCAGTACGACGGCCGCAGCGACCTCCCTGGGGCGGCGAGCCGGGAGCTCCGTCCGCATTCCTTCGTCCGTCGGCCCAGTCATGGGCGCCCTCCTCACGTTGCAGTCCGGCGGCCCCGCGGTGGGCTCACCGGGGCATGGTCGGCATCATCCGTGCGAAGACTCGGGACCCCTCCCGCGTCCTGTGGCCGGAGCGGTCGGCGCCGCGATGAGTTTGGTGGGCCGCTGCGGTCTACCTCCGCAGTGGCCATGGCGCAAGGCTGTGGCCGTGGCGAAATGCGGCCCCGCGACGCCGCGGGGGACGATCCGCAAGTTGGGGAGCACCGTGATCATCATTGCCGGAAAGCTGTACGTGGACGCCGCTGCCCGCGACGCGTACCTGGCCGGATGCACAAAGGTCGTCGAGCAGGCCCGGGCCGCACCCGGCTGCCTCGATTTCGCTCTGTCGGCCGATCCGGACGAGCCGGATCGGATCAACGTGTACGAGCGTTGGGAGACCGACGAGGACCTTCAACGCTTCCGCGGCGCGGGCCCGGAGCCCGAGCAGACAGCCCAGATCCGCGACGCCGAGGTGAGCAAGTACCGGATATCCGGAGTCGAGGCTCCCTAGAGCATGGGCCTCAGTGCCGCCCCGGCCCACAGTCGGCAGATCGCGACGCCCGCACCGACGCCGACCGGCTGGCACAATGTCGGGGCACCAGCCCCGAGTTGCCGTCGACCGGGAGGCTTCGCCGTGCCGCAGCAGACCGCCGGATCCGACGCCGACTTCGCCGAGCGACTGGAGCCGTTCCGCCGCGAGCTGCAGGCACACTGCTACCGCATGACCGGCTCCTACGACGAGGCCGAGGACCTTGTCCAGGAGACCTTCCTGAAGGCCTGGCGGAGCCGGGACGCGTACGAGGGCCGGGCGAGCGTACGCACCTGGCTGTACCGCATCGCCACCAACGCCTGCCTGGACCACCTCCGCCGCCATCAGCGCACACCGCGCCGGTACGGGCGACTGCCCGGCATGGACCACGGCGAGGGCGAGCCGCCCGTACGCATCGAGTGGCTGCAGCCCTACCCCGACGAGTTGCTCGCCGACATCCCGGCGGCGGAGGCGGGCCCCGAGTCGCAGGTCCTGTCGCGGGAGACGGTCGAGCTGGTCTTCCTCGCCGCGCTGCAGCACCTGCCGCCACGGCAGCGGGCGGTGCTGATCCTGCGGGACGTGGTCGGGCTCCCGGCCGCGGAGACCGCCGAGCTTCTGGAGTTGTCCACGGCCTCCGTCAACAGCGCCCTGCAGCGCGCCCGTCCGGCGCTGCGGGAGCAACTGCCCGCGGACCGCCGTACGGAGTGGGCCCCGGCGACCGCCCCGACGAAGGAGGAGCGCGAAGTCGTCGAGCGCTATCGGGTCGCGGCCGAGCGGCTCGATCTGCCCGCGATGGCGGAGCTGCTGGCGGCCGACGCGAAGCTGACGATGCCGCCGAACCCGTACTGGTTCGTGGGCCGCGAGGCGATCCTCGACTTCGTCGCGCAGACTCTCGACCCGGAGTCGCCGCAGTTCTTCGGCCGCTGGCGGCACCTCCCGACGTGGGCGAACGGGCAGCCGGCGGTGGCGGGTTACGTGCAGCGCCCGGGCACGACCGTCTACCGGGCGCAGAACCTCGACGTGCTGCGTGTCGAGGACGGCCGGATCGTGGAGATCACGACGTTCGAGCCGCACCTGCTGCCGGCCTTCGGCCTGCCGCTGAGGATTTCCGCGCAGGAGCGATGAGCGGCACGCCTCGCGTGCGTCTGTATGGCCGACATCTTCCGATGACGACAGCCGCGGACGAGGAGCCATCATGCTGCTGCAGGACAAGAACGCGATCATCTACGGTGCCGGCGGGAACATCGGCGGGGCCGTCGCCCGCACCTTCGCCCGGGAGGGCGCACGAGTCTTCCTCGCCGGGCGGACGGCGGCGAAGCTCGAGGCGGTGGCCAAGGACATCGAGGCCGCGGGCGGCCGGGCGCACGCGGCCGTGGTCGACGCCCTCGACGAGCGGGCGGTGGAGGAGCACGCGGACGCCGTGGTGGCGCAGGCGGGCTCGATCGACGTCTCGCTGAACCTCATCACCCGTAACGACGTGCAGGGCACGCCTGTGGTGGAGATGTCGGTGGCGGACTACACGGCCCCGGTGACCAACGGCATCACCACCAACTTCATCACCGCCCGGGCTGCCGGGCGTCGCATGGCGGAGCAGGGGTCCGGGGTGATCCTCGCGCTGAACAGCGGCTCCGCGCATGCCAGCCCGCTGATGGGCGGTACATGCCCCGCGGACGCGGCCATCGACACGCTGATCCGCGCCTTGGCGCAGGAGCTCGGTCCGAAGGGTGTGCGGGCGGTGGGGATGTGGGTGGCCGGGGTGCCGGAGACGCTGACTCCGGAGTCGCTGGGGGCGGTCAACCCGGCGATGGCGAGCCCCGAGGCGCTGCAGGGCGTGTTGGACATGCTGGACGGCCTGCGGATGCTGTCGGCTTCGCCGCGGTTGCGGGAGGTCGCGGAGCTGGCGGCGTTCCTGGCTTCGGAGCGGGC
>NZ_VWMY01000135.1:0-11274 GCF_008905045.1 Streptomyces albicerus | reverse complement strand
GGCCCGGCACGTGCCGGGCCCCGAACCCCGCCGCCGGCCGATGCCCCACCGGAGCGGTAGGAGATCACTCACGGTCCGTGTTCACCCGATTGTGGAATAATTCAATATGTGCGACGAAAGGTCACTTTTGTGATCACCAGGAGCAATGGCGCTGATGACGAGGACATGGGGCCTGACCGCAGCGGTCAGGCCGAGGCCTTCGACGCCATCGGCGACCGCTATGACGAGGCCTTTCCTCACAAGGAGGGCCAGGTTGCCGCCGGTGAATGGCTGATCCGCTCGTTGCAGGCAGAATCCCGCGTGCTGGACCTTGGCTGTGGCACCGGGGTGCCGACCGCGCGCCAGATGGCGGACGCCGGCTTCGAGGTGGTGGGCGTCGACCTGTCCGGCGAGATGGTCAGGCTCGCCCGGGAGTATGTCCCCGGTGCGACGTTCCACCAGCTGGACCTCGCCGATCTGCGACCGGGCGGCCCTCGCGACCTGGGCCGCTTCGACGCCGTCGCGGCCTTCTTCTCCCTGCTGATGCTGCCGCGCGCAGAGATTTCCCTCGCGCTTCGGACGGTCCGCCATCTGCTGGTTCCCGGTGGCCTGTTCGTCCTGTCCATGGTGGAAGCCGATGTGGACGACTTCTCCATCCCGTTCCTCGGCAGCACGATCCGGGTCTCCGGTTACCTGCGGGAGGACCTGTACAAGGTCATCGATAACGCGGGCTTCGACATCGTGGAGGAGTCCTCCTACACCTATGCCCCGGCGGTCGCCGACGTCCCACCCGAGGAACAGGTCTTCCTCTGCTGCAGGCGGCGTGACTGATCGCGCACGATCGATCGACGCGGACGGCGGCATCCACTGGACGGGACAGAACGCGTGACGGAGCACCGCACCCCCCATGAAGGCCCTGCCGAGGCCGCCCGGCGGTCCGGCGGCCCGCTGAGCGGGACCGGCTCCGTCGCACCCGACACCTCCATGGGCCCGCGGGTCACCGGGACGCACCCGTCATCTCCGCCCCACGGCCGCCGCGCCGGGGGCACGGCCGGGCAGCCCGGAAAGGGCTCGGCCGCCCCGGCTTCCTCCGACACCGAGCGCCGTATTCCGGAAGGCGATGGACCTCAAGCGGAATCCACCCAGGACACGGTGCCAGACAGCACCGGACCACAGACCGACCGACTGCGGTATCTCGACGTGGCGACTCGGCGGATCGCCCGCGGGATGGACCTGGACGAGACCCTCCGGGAACTGCGCCGGGCAGCCGTCCCCGCGTTCGCGGACGCGATCATCATCCATCTGCACGACCCGTTGCCGGTCGGGGACGAGAAGTCGACCGCACCCATCGTCCTGCAGCTGCACAGCATCGACAGGAACTCGGAGACTTCGCACACCGAACGGACCCGGACGCCCCTGCCGACGCCCCTTCCCGTCCACTCGGACGTGGCCGAGCGTGTGCATCTGACTGTCAACGGCCGACTCGCGAAGCTGCTGCTGGCCGGGCGGCCGGCGTTCGGCGACGCGCCCGGAATCGCGCCCGCGGTGGCCGAGCTCCTCGGGCCCGTGGCAGGTGTGCCGGGGGCGCTGCCGCCGGGCCGCAGATTGATCATCGCCCCGTTGCACGGCCGCCAACATGTCATGGGCACCGTCGTTCTGCTGCGCCGGCCCGCCCGATCCGCCTTCACCGGTGACGACCTGCTCGTCGCCTCACAGCTCGCGACACACACCGCCATCGGCATCCAGAAGGCGGTGATGTACGGACACGAAGCCTCCGTGGCCGACACGCTGCAGCACACCATGCTCCCGTCGTCGCTGCCCGAGCCCACCGGTGTCCGGCTGGCCAGTCGGTACCTGCCCGCCTCGAAGACCGCTCAGGTAGGAGGCGACTGGTACGACGCGATCCCCTTGCCAGGCAACCGCGTCGCGCTGATCGTCGGCGATGTCATGGGCCATTCCATGACCTCTGCCGCGATCATGGGCCAGCTGCGCACCATCGTGCAGACCCTCGCCGGGCTCGACCTGCCCCCTGACGAGGTCCTGCACCACCTCGACGAGCAGGCCCAGCGCCTTGGCAGCGACCACATCGCGACCTGCCTCTACGCGATCTACGACCCGATATCGCATCGGCTGCTCATGGCGAACGCCGGTCACCCGCCCGCGGTGCTCCTGTACCCGGACGGCCACGGGGAGGTACTCCGCGTCCCGCCGGGCGCTCCCATCGGCGTCGGCGGCGTCGTCTTCGAACCCGTGGAGATGCCCGCGCCCACGGGAGCGACCCTTCTGCTGTACACCGATGGCCTGGTCGAGTCTCGCGACATGGACGTGGGAACAGGCGTCGAGGCTTTGCGAGCCCGCCTCGAAGCCACGGTGCGCGGGCTCGCCACTCCCTCGCTGGAACTGCTGTGCGATCAGGTCCTGGGCACCTTGGCCCCGGGCTCCCGGGACGACGACATCGCGCTGCTCACCGCCCGGTTCGAGGGCTTCCCTCCGGACAGCGTCGGGTACTGGTACCTGGACCCCCACCCGCTCACCGCGGGGCAGGCACGCCGCTTGACGCGCAGGGCCCTGCGCCGCTGGGGCTTGACTCCCCTGCTCGATTCGACGGAACTCATGGTCAGCGAGATCGTGACGAACGCCGTGCGCTTCGCCTCCCGGCCCATCGCGCTACGACTGCTCCGCACCGATGTGCTCCGCTGCGAGGTGACCGACGACTCGCCCATGGTGCCCAGGATGCGACACGCCGAGCCGGGTGACGAGGGCGGCCGCGGTCTCTTCCTGGTCAATCAACTCGCGCACCGCTGGGGAGCGACGAGGCTGAGCACCGGCAAGGTCGTCTGGTTCGAGCAACAGATCCCGAGGACGTAGCCGATCCAGGCGCAATGCCGACGGTCTGGGGCCGCGCCTGCTGTCCGGGAAACGGTGAACCCCGGCGCGAGACGAACGCGCCGGGGTTCACCGACCAACTCAGTACCGGGTGGGGAACAGTTGGAGCTTGGCCTTGTTGCCGGAGACCGACTTCACCCAGATCTTCAGGTTGTTGAACTGGACGGTGCCGCCCGGGCTGGTGCTGCCGGTGAGGCTCCCGCCTGCGGCCGACATCCTCACGGATCGGGAGCTGATGCTCGTGATCTTCAACTTCCCGAACCCGAACTTGCGGCTGTCGACCTTGATGGTCTTGGGCGCCGACACGGTGGTCTTGCACCGCCCGTCGTAGCAGGGCCCATTGGCGCCATACGCCACCGGCGTCATCAGGCCGAACCCCAGTGTGCCGGCCATGGTCAGCGTGACAGCAGTCGTCGCGGCTCGCCGGCGCATACGCGTACTCATCAGTTGGACCTCCTGTTTTCAAGGGGATTCCCGCTCGGCATTTCTAACCAGCCGGCAATGGGACCCCTCCCGCCGTCGCGTCGAACCCTGGGCGGCTCGTGAGGCGTCGGCCATGGGAGCCCAGCGAGGATGAGGCGCCGCCCCGGGCGTCTTCACCACGGCCGCCGTGTCTAGGGTTCGGGCATGACCTCGCAGACGTACCTCTCCGAATTGTTCTCGCTGAACGGCAAGGTCGCTGTGGTGACCGGCGGCAGCTCCGGCATCGGCCGGGCCATCGCCGGGGCCCTCGCACGGGCCGGGGCGAGCGTCGTGGTCGTGGCGCGCAAGGAGGCGGAACTCGCCGCGACGGTCGGTGAGCTGGCGGCCGACGGCTGCCGGGCGGCCTGGGTGAGTGGCGACCTGGGTAGCCGCGACGGCGTGCGCGCGGCGGCCGAGAAGGCGGCCGAGGCATTCGGGGAGCCCGACATTCTCGTCAACAGTGCGGGGATCAATCTGCGGCCGCCGATGGGCGAGTTGGGCGAGGAGGTCTGGGACACCACGATGGCGGTGAACCTGGAGGCGCCCTATCTGCTGGGACAGCGGTTCGGCCCCGGTATGGCCGAACGGGGCTTCGGACGGATCATCCACATCACCTCCCAGCAGGCGCATCGGGCGTTCGTCCAGAGCGGGGCGTACGGGGTGTCCAAAGGGGCGCTGGAGTCTCTGGCCCGTTCACAGGCCGAGGCGTGGTCGCCCTACGGCGTCACCTGCAACACGCTGGTGCCAGGTTTCGTGATGACGCCGCTCAACGCGCGGCTGTCGTCCGACCCCGAGAAGGTGGCGGCACTGGCCGCGCGCACGATGGTCGGCCGCAACGGTCTGGCCGAGGACTTCGCGGGCGCGGCGGTGTTCCTGGCGAGCCGCGCCTCCGCCTACGTCACGGGACAGGCCATCTTCGTCGACGGCGGGCTCTCCGTTCACTGATCCGGCATCTGGTGATTGCGGCCCCCTTCGACCCACGCCTCCGATCTTGGGGTCTCTTGACGGGTGCTCAGCGGGACGCATGGGACCCGTGATGCAATGGGGCGACAGAGCAGATCTTGGGGTGGAGTGGGGCGTGTTGAGCAACGGTGGGCCCGGCGCGGGAGGTTTCCAGCCGCTGGAGGACGGCGATCCGCGGGTGGTCGGCGGCTACCGGCTGGTGGCGCGGCTCGGGTCCGGCGGTATGGGGCGGGTCTATCTGTCGCGCACGCCGGGCGGGCGGGCCGTCGCGGTCAAGGTGATCCGGCCGGAGTTGGCCGAGAACGCCGAGTTCCGGCAGCGGTTCCGGGCCGAGGTGGCGGCGGCGAGCCGGGTGCACGGGCTGTACACGGCTCCGGTCGTGGACAGCGACACCGAGGGCTCCACTCCGTGGTGTGCGACCGCTTATGTGCCGGGGCCGTCCCTCGCCGACGCGGTGCGCGAGCACGGGCCGCTGCCCGTTGACACCGTGCTGCGACTGATCGCCGGTGTCGCGGAGGCATTGCAGGCAGTGCACCGCGAGGGCATCGTGCACCGGGACCTCAAGCCGTCGAACGTGCTGCTCGCCGCCGACGGCCCGCGCGTCATCGACTTCGGTGTCGCGCGGGCGGCGGATGCCACGCCGTTGACGCAGAGCGGTACGGCCCTCGGCACGGTCGCCTATATGGCGCCGGAGCAGGCGCTCGGCGGCGAGGCCGCCGCCTCGGCCGATGTGTTCGCGCTGGGGCAGACTGCCGTGTTCGCGGCGACGGGCGGTGCCGCCTTCGGGGACGGGGATGCGCACGCGGTGCTCTACCGGGTGGTGCACGAGCAGCCCGACCTCAGCCATGTGCCCGAGGAGATACGGGAGTTGGTGGCACGGTGTCTGCGCAAGCCCGCCGCCGAGCGGCCTTCCGTCGAGGAGGTCATACGCTCCGTTCAGACCATCCAGGCGAATCGTGGTGACGATGCCCGGTTCACGTCCGGGGCGTGGCTGCCGGGCGAGTTGGCGGCGGGGATAGCGGCTCGGGCCGAAGGGGCCGATCAGGCCCAGGCGGGGGCGGCTCCGGCCGCTCATGGTTCCGGCGGTCATGGGCCCGGGAGTTCCGACGGCTTCGGGCCGGGGAGTTCCGGTGGTTTCGGGCCGGGGAGTTCCGGTGGTTTCGGGCCCGCGAGCTCCCATGGCTTCGGGCCTCCGGTGGCCTACTCCCCCACCTCGCCGTCCCATGCCGCGGTGCCCGGGCCGTTTGTGCTGGGCGCTCCGGGCGCACCAGGTGCGTACGCCCCGACTCCGTGGCCGCAGCCGCAGGGGCCCGCCGCCGCGCAGACCTCCTCGGTAGCCGCGGATGCCAAGGGCCGCAGGGCCCGGGTCTGGATGTTGTCGGCGGCGGCCGTCGTGCTTGTCGCCGGCGGGGCGGGCGTCACGCTGCTGCTCGTACCGGGGGACGGAGACAAGAGCGACGGCCGGGCGCAGGAGGTGGCCGCGTCGCAGTCGGCTCCGGTCGACGAGGCGTCGCCGTCGGCGTCCGGCTCCCCGTCCGCCAAAGCGTCCAAGAAGCCGAAGCCCGCCAAGTCCGCGCTGCCGCCCAGCCCTTCGGGGCCCGCGACGCCCACACGGGCCCCGACCTCGGCTCCCCCGAGCGCCGCGCCCAGCGAGCCGGCGGCCCCGAAGGCCCCTGCCCCGGTGACGTATTCCGGGATCCGGATGACCGCAAGCCATGACCTGTTTCTGGCGGACACCCCGGTGCGGGCCAAGGCGGACTCCGGGAGCTCCGACGAGGATCTGACGTACGCCGTCTACGACTCGGGCGCGGTCCTCGCCCCCGGCACCACCTCCGGCAGCTCCCTCGCCCTGCTGCCGGTGGGGCGGCAGGGCAGCCTGGACGCGTGCAGGGCGGCCACCGGCTACAAGACCTACATCTGGATCAAGGACCTCACCGCCGGCCGGCAGATGTGCGTCATCAGCGGGACGGGGCACGTGGGGCTCGTGACGTACCAGGGTTCGTCCGGGACGACGTACGCCACCTTGGACGTGAAGGTGTGGCGTAACGCGGCCTGAAGGATCAGAGGCATGCGCGCGTGTCGGTCGGGCGGTTCGGGACCACCCCACGCACGCCGCCGCGGCCCTCGCTTGCGCCGTTGCCGTGAAGCGGCCCAGTTCACGCCAACTCATATACGTCTCTGGACACTTGAGGGCCTCGTCGACACCCTCGGCAGAGACGATTCGGCCTCGTGGTCCATCCCGGCTGATCCCGCTTCGGAAGGTGGCACCCCGTGAAGTTCAGCTACGCGATGCTCCCCGACTACCCGCTCCAGGAGTCACTGGCCTCGATCAGGCTCGCCGATGAACTCGGCTTCCACGCCTGCTACGCCGCCGACGAAACCTGGCACAAGGATCTGTGGCTCCTCTTCGCCGCGGCCGCCGGCCAGACCCGCCAGATCCGCCTGGGCCCGAGCGTCTCCCCGGTCACGCTGCGAGAACCCACCTTGATCGCCCAGGCCTTGGCCACTCTCGACGAGCTGTCCGGCGGGCGCGCGGAGGGCGTGCTGTCCAGCGGCAACTTCGGGCTCCTGGCCCAGTACGGCATCGACTGGGCCCGTACTCGGCCGCTGTCCCGGGTCAAGGAAGCGTTGCACGTGGTGCGCACGGTGCTCGACGAGGGGGCCATCACGTACGAGGGCGAGTTCTTCAGCTACCAGGGGCTGTTCACCTTCGCCCGCCCGGTCCAGGACCGGGTGCCGCTCATGCTCGGGGCGATGCGTGGGCCCAAGTCCTTCGAAGCGGCGGGCGAGTTGTCCGACGGCTGCCACCATGCGCTGAGCTATACGCGCGAGGCGTACGACTACGCGGTACGGCACATCCGGGCCGGAGCCGAGCGTGCGGGCAAGGACTGGCGGTCACTGGACATCGGTGCCTGGGTCGTCTTCGCCACCGGGCCCGACTCGGCGACCGCCAAGGATGCCGCCCGCAGCATGGTCGGCATCTACGCCTCCTCGATGCCCGAGGAGCAGCTGATCCGCAACGGGGTCGACCCGGGCGAACTCAAGCCGGTCATCGACGCCATCGCCGCCGGTGACCTCGCCCGCGGCATCGAGCTGACCACACCCGAGATCGCCGAACGCCTCTCCGTCGCGGGCACGCCCGAGGAATGCCTGGAGAAGATCCAGCGGGAGATCGCGCCCAGCGGCGTCAACCACATGATCTGCGCGATCACTGACCGCAGCCTCGTCAAGACGTTCACCGGCCGCGATCTCGAGGGCATGACCGATGTGAACACTCAACTCCGCCTCATCCACGACAAGATCATGCCCGCGTTCGCCCGCCCGGCCCCGGGCCAACCGGTCTGAGGACGAGGCAGTACTGCCGCTGGCTCTGGTTCTCTGGCTCTGCGGCGCCGGAGTCGGCGTGGAGGCACCGACGGCATCGACGGCGGCGTATGCGCAGACCACACCCGAAGCGACTACTGCCTCGCGCGGGCGGCCTGTTCGACGGCGTGGCCGATCGCGAAGAGCCGTTCCAGCCGCTCCGGGTGCCCGATGAGCTGCAGGCCCAGGGGCATGCCGTGGCCGTCCCGGTGACCGGGTACGGTCAGCGTCGGCAGGCCCAGGAGTTGCCACGGCCGGCTCAGGACCGGCGAACCGGTGGCCGTCAGCCCTTTCGGGGCAGGCCCCAGGCCGGCCGGGCCGAGGACCGCGTCCACCTCGGTGAGCAGCGTCAGCATCGCGGCGCGCTCCCGCTCCGCGACGGACAGCGCGTGCTCGTACCGCGCGGCCGTGATCCCGCGGCCTTGCGCCAGGAGGTCGTTGAGCGGAGTGCTCAGCCGCTCCGGGGTCGCGGCTTCCGCAGCCAGCGCGCGGGCGGCCTCGTACGCCATGACCGCGGTGTGTGCCTCGACGAGCCCGGGAGTTCGCGCGGTCAGGTCGATGTCGACGAGCACCGCACCGTTCGCCACCGCGCGCTCGGCGCTCCGCACCAGAGCCGACCGCATGTCCGCCTCGACCTCGCCCAGTTCGGTGCCCGTCCACACCGCCAGCCTCGGGTCCGTCGGCGGTTCGGGGGCGTCGGGGAGCCGGTCCGCGCCGGTCAGCGCCCCGTAGGCGAGCCACAGATCGGCGACGGTCGGGGTGAGCAGCCCGACCGCGTCGAGGCTGTGGGCCAGGCGCATGAAGCCCGCGGTGTCGAGCGGTCCACCGGCCGGTGCCACGAAGCCCGCCACTCCGCAGTACGCGGCCGGGCGGGTCAGCGAGCCGGCGGTCTGGCTGCCCAGGGCCAGGGGCACCACGCCCGCGGCCACGGCGGCCGCAGAGCCGCTGGAGGAACCGCCCGGCGTGTGCGCGAGGTTGTGCGGATTCCTCGTCGGGCCGGGTGAGAAGTAGGCGAACTCGGTGGTGACCGTCTTCCCCAGCGGAATCGCGCCGAGCCGGCGAAGCCGGGCGACCAGCGGGGCGTCGGACGCGGCGACCCGGCCCTCCCGCAAGGGGGATCCGCATTCGGTGGGCAGGCCGCGGACGTCGATGATGTCCTTGACGCCGAACGGAACTCCGTGCAGGAGTCCGCCCGGTGGCGCGGCGTCGAGTTCCCGGGCGGTCCGCAGTGCCGCGTCCCGGTCGACGCGTACCCATGCGCGGATGTCGGGTTCCGTACGGTCGAGGCGTTCCAGTGCTCCGGTGATCGCGTCGCTCGCGCTCAGTTCCCCGGCGGTCGTCCGCGCGACCAGGGCGGACAGGGTTGTCGTCTCATGCCGTACTTCCGGCATCGGATGCTCTCCTTCCAAGCCGTGCCGAGGGACCGCCCTCACTGCACGGCTGTTGAACGGGGCGGGCTACAACTCCAGCACGAGCCGGGCCGACCTGGCACGTGACACGCACTCGGCGATCTGGTCGCCGGCCGCCTTCCCCTTGCGGGTCGGGCAGTTGTCGTCCCCCGCCTCGGCCGTCGGCCCCAAGGCCGTGCTGGGCAACCGGCCGACTTGGACGCCGCCGTCACCGGCCTCTCGCAGCCCCGGACGACGGCGGCACGAACACCAACCACCGATGGATCCATCAAGCAGGTTTGATGTATTTTGTTCGTGTGGTGCCGACAGGACAAGCCGCCCCGGCGTTTCTGAGCCTGGCCGCCCACCCACTGCGGTGGCGGCTGCTGACAGCGCTGGCCGCAGGCGACTACCGGGTCCGCGAACTTGTCGATCTGCTGGGCCACCCGCAGAATCTGGTCTCCTACCATCTGCGGCTGCTGCGCCGAAGTGGGCTGGTCACCGCCCATCGGAGCAGCTTCGATGCCCGCGACAGCTACTACCACCTGGATCTGGAGCGCTGCGCGCACGCGCTGACCGCCACCGGCCTCGCGCTGCACCCGGCGCTGCGCCTCGAGCCCACCCCAGCAACCCCAGCACCTCCCACGACCGCGGAACCGCCGGCCCGGCCTCGCGTGCTGTTCGCGTGTACGGGCAACAGCGCCCGCTCACCGATCGCAGAGGCCCTGCTGCGCCACCGCACCGCCGACCACGTGGAGGTGACCAGCGCCGGCAGCCACCCCAAACCGCGAATCCATCCCCACGCCGTGCGGGTCCTGCGCGAGCACTACGGCATCGACATCGCCGACCAGCGACCGCGCCATCTGGACACGGTGGCGGGCCACCGTTTCGATCACCTGATCAGCCTGTGCGACAAGGTCCGCGAGGCCTACCCGGAGTTCGGTCATCAGCCACGACGGACCCACTGGAGCATCCCCGACCCGGCCGTCGGCAGCGACAACGACCAGGCAAGCTATCCCGCCTTCAGACACATGGCGGCGGAGATCGACACCCGTATCCGCTATCTGCTGCCCGTCCTCACCCGCGCCACGAACCCGGAGATCCAGCCATGACCACACCCGACGAGTTCGCCAGCGTCCGCTACATCGTCGACGACGTGGACGCCGCGGTCCGCTTCTACACCACCCACCTCGGCTTCACGCTGCACACCCATCCCGCGCCGGCCTTCGCCGACGTCGTCCGCGGCCGGCTGCGGCTGCTGCTGTCCGGGCCGGCGAGCTCCGGCGCCCGGGCCACGCCCGACGACTCCGCCGCACCGGGCCGCAACCGCATCCATCTCATCGTCAACGACCTCGACACCGAGATCGACCGGCTGCGCACCGCCGGACTGTCCTTCCGCGGCGAAGTCATCGCAGGCCCCGGCGGACGCCAGATCCTGCTCACCGACCCGGCCGGCAACCTCATCGAACTCTTCGAACCCGCCCGACGCTGAGCCGCTCCCGCCTTACCCTCGGTTGGGCCCGGCTCCTGGCTGCCGCCGTCCGGGCGGCCGCTGATTGAACTGATCGGTAGCCATGGCTGTGTCATGGCTGTGTCATGGCTGAGTCATGGCTTCGGCGTCGGCGCCGCGCTCACGGTTGCCGGGATCCGGCAAGGTCACAGAGGCCATTGCGCGTATAAGTGATCTGTCAAAGATGCGTCAAAGGCCTGTAAGGTTCCCTCCGGTGTGCCGGGAAGCCTGGTCGGCGAGCAGGGGATCACTCTCTCTTCCGATCGGGGGTTTCGGCCATGGTGCTCATTGTGGTCTTCGGGGTGGCGCTGCTTATCGCGGTGCTGTTGTCGGGCCTCGCGGCCCGGACCGTGCTGTCCACCTCCTTTCTCTTTCTCGTGGGTGGTGCGCTGGTCAGCGACGGGTTTCTCGGGCTGATCCACATCACACCGGACAGCGACATCGTGGCTGTGACGGCCGATCTGGCGCTGTTCGCGGTGCTGTTCACCGACGGCATGCACGTCTCGTTCCCGAAGCTGCGCGCCAACTGGAAGAACCCGGCCCGTGCGCTCGGCCTGGGCATGCCGCTCGCCTTCGTCGGCATGGCGCTCATCGCACACTTCCTGGTCGGCCTGGACTGGACGACGTCCTTCCTGGTCGGCGCGGTCCTGGCCCCGACCGACCCGGTGTTCGCCTCCGCGATCGTGGGCCGCAAGGAAGTCCCCGCGAAACTGCGGCAGCTGC
>NZ_VWMY01000134.1 GCF_008905045.1 Streptomyces albicerus | reverse complement strand
CGACCAGGCCCTGCCGATCTTGGCCAACCCCGTACCCGCGTGCCCCTTGAGACCCTTATCCGACCTCGGGGTCGCCCTTCGTGTACGTGAGGCGCTCGACGTCTCCCTGCTGGAAATCGTCCTCGATCTTCTTGCCGTTGACGTACAGCTGGAGCCCGCCCGCGTCACCGAGGACGAGGTCGATCCGCTCCTTGTCCTGGAAGGTCTTGGAGTCGCCCTGCTCCAGGAAGCCGTCGAAGAGCAGCCGACCGTTGTGGTCCTTGGCCGAGATCCAGCTGCGCCCGTCGGGGGCGGTCACCTGGACGGTCACCTTGTCCTGCGGCGCGGCCGCGATGGCGCTGTCCGACGGATCGGGCTTGGGGTCGGTGGGCGTCGGCGTCGGCTTGGTCTTGGCGGGCTTGCTGGTGGTGGGCGTGGATCCCTCGGCGACCTGCGTCCTCGTACCCTCCCCGTCGTCACCGTTGACCAGCGTGAACCCGACGAAGCCGATCACCGCGACGATCGCGGCGACCATGGCAGCGGTCCAGTTGGGGCCCCGGCGCTCCGGACGGATCCGCTCCGCCTCGAACATCGGTGCCGCGGGTGTCGGCGCGGGCCGCCCGCCGTGCTCGGCGTCGTACTGCTCGAGCAGCGGGACCGGATCGAGGTGGACGGCGCGCGCCAGCGTCTTGAGGTGACCGCGCGCGTAGACGTCGCCGCCGCAGGGGGTGAAGTCGTCCTGTTCGATCGCGTGCACGATGGCGATGCGGACCCGGGTGGCGTTACTGACGTCGTCGACGGTCAGCCCCGCCGCGATGCGTGCCTGCTGCAGCACACGACCGATCGAGGGGCGATCGTCCTCTTCGTAGGGACGCTCGTCCTGAGGGGAGTTGTCGTCAGGGGAGTTGCCGATGGACACGGGGGCGCCTTTCGAGGGTGTAGCCACCTGTGCTGGAGGTTCAGTCTATGGGGGGTGCGAAAGGGTGGGGCAACCGGGCGGTGGGACTTTGTACGCCATCAGAATGGCCGGACAACCTGATGGTGGGACACGCGCTTGTCCCCTCCCTCAACTTGACGTTCGCCGAAGGGAAACGGTTGCTCACCGTTCCCTTACGGGTGAGTCACGTTCGAATCACCCACGTGGCCCCGACCTGCTCACCCACGTGGTCTCAACCCACCCGCAACGGAAGCGGCCCGACCCGATTCCCTACGGTTGAGCCTCCCCACGGATCACCGCGAGCACTCCGTCCAGCTCGTCAGGTTTCACAAGAACATCACGTGCCTTGGAACCCTCGCTCGGGCCGACGATGTTGCGGGACTCCATGAGGTCCATCAGCCGCCCGGCCTTGGCGAACCCGACGCGCAGCTTGCGCTGGAGCATCGAGGTCGATCCGAACTGCGTGGAGACGACCAGTTCGGCCGCCGCGCACAGCAGATCGAGGTCGTCGCCGATGTCCTCGTCGATCTCCTTCTTCTGCTTGGTGCCCACGGTGACGTCGTCCCGGAAGACCGGCGCCATCTGGTCCTTGCAGTGCTGCACGACGGCCGCGACCTCGTCCTCGGTCACGAAGGCGCCCTGCATACGGGTCGGCTTGTTGGCCCCCATCGGCAGGAACAGTCCGTCGCCCTTGCCGATCAGCTTCTCGGCGCCGGGCTGGTCGAGGATGACGCGGCTGTCGGCGAGCGAGGAGGTGGCGAAGGCGAGCCGGGAGGGCACGTTCGCCTTGATCAGACCGGTCACGACGTCCACGGACGGCCGCTGCGTGGCGAGCACCAGGTGGATGCCGGCCGCGCGCGCGAGCTGCGTGATCCGCACGATCGCGTCTTCCACGTCCCTCGGCGCGACCATCATCAGGTCGGCGAGCTCGTCCACGATCACCAGCAGGTACGGGTACGGGGACAGCTCGCGCTCGCTGCCCTCGGGCAGCTTGACCTTGCCGTTCCTGATGGCCTCGTTGAAGTCGTCGATGTGCCGGAACCCGAACGCCGCCAGGTCGTCGTACCGCAGATCCATCTCCCGTACGACCCACTGCAGCGCCTCGGCGGCCCGCTTCGGGTTGGTGATGATCGGCGTGATCAGGTGCGGAATGCCTTCGTACGCGGTCAGTTCGACGCGCTTGGGGTCGACGAGGACCATGCGTACGTCCTCGGGGGTCGCACGCACCATGACCGACGTGATCAGGCAGTTGATGCACGAGGACTTACCGGAACCCGTCGCTCCGGCCACCAGGACATGCGGCATCTTCGCGAGGTTGGCCATCACATAGCCGCCCTCGACGTCCTTGCCGAGCGCGACCAGCATCGGGTGGTCGTCCTCGGCCGCGTCCGCGAGACGAAGCACGTCACCGAGGTTGACCATCTCTCGGTCGGTGTTCGGGATCTCGATGCCGACCGCGGACTTGCCGGGGATCGGGCTGATGATCCGCACGTCCGGGCTGGCGACGGCGTACGCGATGTTCTTGGCGAGTGCCGTGATCCGCTCGACCTTGACGGCGGGGCCGAGCTCGACCTCGTAGCGCGTGACCGTCGGCCCGCGCGTGAAGCCGGTGACGGCTGCGTCGACCTTGAACTCGGTGAAGACGTTGGTGAGCGAGGCGACCACGGCGTCGTTGGCGGCGCTGCGTGCCTTGCCGGGGCCGCCGCGCTCCAGGAGGTCCAGCGACGGCAGGGAGTAGGTGATGTCGCCGGAGAGCTGGAGCTGTTCGGCGCGCGGCGGCAGCTCGCGCGGCGCCTCGGGGGCCGGTTTGGTCAGGTCGGCGACTTCGGACTTGAGCATCTCCTGCTTGGGCTTGGCGCTCTTGGAACGCGCGGCGGGTACCGGCGTCGGCTCCTCGCGCCCGCCCGTGTCCTCGCGCTCGCCGCGGTCCACGCCGACGCCCTGCGTCAGATCGGCCACCAGCGCGGAGGGCGGCATCCCGTGCATGACGGCACCGTCGAGCGCCGCCGCGGCGGCCGCGGCCACGTCGACGGCGTCCATGGGCCGGTCCGGCGCGGGCTGCCGCACCGCGGGCCGCCTGGAGCGGCTCCGGCGCTTGGAGAGGGCCTCCTGCTCGGCGCTGTCCGGGTCGTACGTCTCAGGCGACGTCCGGCGCCGTCGGGAGCGCGCGGGCAGCGCTTCGCGCCACTGGTCGTCGTAGCGCTCGTCGTCCTCGCCGACGAACTCGTCGTCCGTCGCCTGCGGGTGTACGAGGCCGAGCCGGGCGCCCAGCAGCCGCAGCCGCTGCGGGATGGCGTTGACCGGCGTCGCGGTGACCACCAGCAGCCCGAAGACCGTGAGCAGCACGAGGAGCGGCACGGCGAGGACGTCGCCCATCGTGTACGTCAGTGGAGTCGCCGCACCCCAGCCGATGAGCCCGCCGGCGTCCCTTATCGCCTGCATGCCCTCGCTGCGGGCGGGTGCCCCGCAGGCGATGTGGACCTGGCCGAGCACGCCGATGACGAGCGCCGAGAGGCCGATCACGATCCGGCCGTTGGCCTCGGGCTTCTCGGGGTGCCGGATGAGGCGTGCGGCGATGACCCCGAGCAGTATCGGCACGAGCAGGTCGAGGCGGCCGAAGGCACCGGTCACCAGCATCTCGACGAGGTCGCCCACCGGACCGCGGAGGTTGGACCAGGTACCGGCGGCGACGATCAGCGCGAGTGCGAGCAGCAGCAGCGCGAGTCCGTCCTTTCGATGCGCCGGATCGAGCCCCTTCGCGCCCCGCCCTATGCCGCGGAACACGGCACCGACCGCGTGCGCGACGCCCAGCCAGAGGGCGCGTACCAGCTTGTACACGCCCCCGGTCGGGTTGGGCGCCGGTTTCGGAGGCGCGGCCTTCTTGGCCGCGGCCTTCTTCGCGGGCGCCTTTTTCGCGGGGGTTTTCTTCGCAGGGGCCTTCTTCGCCGCAGCCTTCTTCGGAGCGGCCGCCTTCTTCGCGGGCGACTTCTTGGCTGCGGGCTGACGTGAGGCCATGAGTGTGAGGTTACCGGTGGAGACCACTGCGGACACGTGTGCCTACTGCTTCACCCGTTCGTGTCGCTCACAAGGGGCGCCGAACTGACGCCACCTCAACACCAATTCCACTTGGGAACAACGACGTTCACCTCAAACCCCCCGTAAGGGACGCGAGGCGCTGCGCCACCAGCCTCCATCAACCCGCGCACGCCCTGCAGCGCACTGAGCGAACCCCGGGCCGACTCAGTTCTGCGAGGGCAGCGAAGCTGCGCCGTTCCCGGTGCCGGGCTCCAACGCGTCCAGTGCCCGGCGCAATCCCGTGAGTTTGCGTTCGAGATGGGCGGCGGTCGCCACCGCCGCCGCGTCCGCCGAGTCGTCGTCGAGCTGTTTGGAGAGAGCTTCGGCCTGCTCCTCAACGGCCGCGAGCCGCGCGGAGAGTTCGGCGAGCAGCCCCGCCGGCTCCTTGGTCTGGCCGAGTGCCGCCTTGCCGCCACCGCCCTCGAGCTGGAGCCGCAGCAGCGCCGCCTGCTCCCGGAGTTGGCAGTTCTTCATGTAGAGCTCGACGAAGACCGAGACCTTGGCGCGCAGCACCCACGGATCGAACGGCTTGGAGATGTAGTCCACCGCACCCGCCGCATACCCCCGGAAGGTGTGGTGCGGGCCGTGGTTGATCGCCGTGAGGAAGATGATCGGGATGTCCCGGGTCCGTTCTCGCCTCTTGATGTGCGCGGCGGTTTCGAAACCGTCCATGCCCGGCATCTGGACGTCCAGCAGAATGACCGCGAAGTCGTCCGTGAGCAGTGCTTTGAGCGCTTCCTCCCCGGACGATGCCCGAACCAGTGTCTGATCGAGCGCGGAGAGGATCGCCTCCAGCGCCAGCAGATTCTCCGGCCGGTCATCGACCAGGAGGATCTTGGCCTTCTGCACCATGGCCCGCCCTCCTCGCCCCGGCAGTGCACCGGGCGCCGCCCCAGGGGACGACTCCCTTGCGCCGCCCGTCCTTGTGCCGGTCATGGTAGCCGCACCCCGCCTGTCGCCACACCCTGTCACCGCGATGTCACTGTGCACGTAGCAGAAACGTAGCGGGAGACCAGAAGGTTCCCCGAATCCCGGGTTTCTACACGGCTTCGAGCACAGTCAGTCAACAAGTCGGCGCGCCCGCCCCGCCATCGGATCATGCCTCGCCGACCGCTCAACGCCCGCCGTCCCGTCACTGTCCGCTCATCCACTGTTGCATCACCGCGAGCAGATGATCGGGATCGACCGGCTTCGTCACATAGTCGGAGGCGCCCGACTCGATGGCCTTCTCCCGGTCGCCCTTCATCGCCTTCGCGGTGAGCGCGATGATCGGCAGCCCGGCGAACTGAGGCATCCGACGGATCGCCGTCGTCGTCGCGTAGCCGTCCATCTCGGGCATCATGATGTCCATCAGGACGACCGTCACGTCGTCGTGCTGCTCCAGCACTTCGATGCCCTCGCGACCGTTCTCGGCGTACAGCACCGACAACCCGTGCTGCTCCAGAACGCTGGTGAGCGCGAACACGTTGCGAATGTCGTCGTCGACGATCAGCACCTTCTCGCCCTCGAAGTGGATGACACCGCGCTGCTGCGCGGCCACATCCCTGCCGCCCGCGGCCCAGTGCTCCTGGGCCTGCGCCTGCTGCCCCGACAGCGCCGGCCGCTGCTCGGCCGCGGGCATCGCCCTGCGGCGCCGCCTGAAGAGCGCGGCGGCCCCGTTCTGGGTCTCCTGGTACGACTTGACCTCGGCGGGCGTCTCCACATGGGACCCGGCCCCGTCGTCCGGGGCCGCGAGAAGCTCTCCGTTGGCCATGGACGGAGCGAGCTGCGGATAGCCCTGCGGCGGCAGTTCGCTCGGGTGCAGCGGCAAATACAGCGTGAACGTCGAGCCGCGTCCCGGCTCGCTCTGCGCATGGATCTCGCCGCCCAGGAGTCGCGCGATCTCCCGCGAGATGGACAGCCCGAGTCCCGTACCGCCGTACTTGCGACTCGTCGTGCCGTCCGCCTGCTTGAACGCCTCGAAGATCACCCGCATCTTGCTGGCCGCGATGCCGATGCCGGTGTCGGTCACGGAGAACGCGATCAGATCGGCGTCCGCGTCCCGCAGCGAGCCCGCCTCCAGCAACTGCTCCCGGATGGCGACCGGCACCTCCGCGCCCGCCGGCCGGATGACCAGCTCGACCGCTCCGGAGTCGGTGAACTTCACCGCGTTGGACAGCAGGTTGCGCAGCACCTGAAGCAGCCGCTGTTCGTCCGTGTGCAGCGTGGCCGGCAGCTCCGGAGACACCCGTACGGAGAAGTCGAGGCCCTTCTCTGCGGTCAGCGGGCGGAAAGTGGCCTCTACGTAGTCGACGAGTTGGACCAGCGCGATACGGGTCGGCGACACATCCATCTTGCCCGCCTCGACCTTCGACAGGTCGAGGATGTCGTTGATCAGCTGGAGCAGGTCGGAGCCCGCCCCGTGGATCGTCTCGGCGAACTCGACCTGCTTCGGAGTGAGGTTGGAGTCCGCGTTGTCCGCGAGCAGTTTCGCCAGGATCAGCAGCGAGTTGAGCGGCGTACGCAGCTCGTGCGACATGTTGGCGAGGAACTCGCTCTTGTAGCGCATGGAGACCGCGAGCTGCTCGGCGCGCTCCTCCAGGACCTGCCGCGCCTCCTCGATCTCGGTGTTCTTGACCTCGATGTCGCGGTTCTGCTGGGCCAGCAGCTCGGCCTTCTCCTCCAGCTCGGCGTTGGACGCCTGGAGTGCCTTCTGCCGGTTCTCCAGCTCGGCCGACCGCTCCCGGAGCTGCTCGGTCAGCTCCTGCGACTGCTTGAGCAGTACCTCGGTCTTCGTGTTGACCGCGATCGTGTTGACGCTCGTCGCGATCATCTCGGCGATCTGGTTGAGGAAGTCCTTCTGGATCTGCGTGAACGGCTGGAACGACGCCAGTTCGATCACACCGAGCACGGTCCCTTCGAAGAGCACCGGCAGCACGATGACATGCGCCGGAGGCGCCTCACCGAGTCCGGACGCGATCTTCAGGTACCCCGGCGGCACGTTCTCCACGAGAATCGTGCGCTTCTCCTTGGCGGCCGTCCCGATCAGCGTCTCACCGGGCCGGAACGACGTCGGCATGGAGCCCATGGAGTAGCCGTACGACCCGAGCATGCGCAGCTCGTACGAGTCGTCGTGCGCGGCGCCCACGTCCTTTCCGTCGTCCAGCGGCATCGCCAGGAAGAACGCGCCGTGCTGCGCCGAGACCACCGGAGTCAGCTCGCTCATGATGAGCGAGGCCACGTCGGCGAGGTCGCGGCGGCCCTGCATCAGACCGGAGATCCGTGCGAGGTTGCCCTTCAGCCAGTCCTGCTCCTTGTTGGCGATGGTGGTGTCGCGCAGGTTGGCGATCATCTTGTTGATGTAGTCCTGAAGTTCCTGGATCTCGCCCGAGGCGTCCACATCGATCTTCAGGTTGAGGTCACCACGGGTCACCGCGGTCGCCACGCGCGCGATGGCACGCACCTGCCGGGTCAGGTTCCCGGCCATCTCGTTCACCGACTCGGTGAGGTCGCGCCAGGTTCCGTCGACGTCGCGTACGCGCGCCTGGCCGCCCAGCGCCCCTTCGGTGCCCACCTCCCGGGCCACCCGGGTGACCTCCTCGGCGAACGACGACAGCTGGTCGACCATCGTGTTGATGGTCGTCTTCAGCTCCAGGATCTCGCCGCGCGCGTCGATGTCGATCTTCTTGGTCAGGTCACCCTTGGCGATGGCCGTGGTGACCATCGCGATGTTGCGCACCTGGCCGGTCAGGTTCGACGCCATGCCGTTCACGGACTCGGTGAGGTCCTTCCACGTACCGGACACGCCCGGTACGCGCGCCTGGCCGCCGAGGATGCCGTCCGTGCCCACCTCGCGGGCCACCTTGGTGACCTGGTCGGCGAACGAACTCAGCGTCTTCACCATGGTGTTGAAGGTGTCGGCGAGCTGCGCGACCTCGCCGCGCGCCTCGATCGTCACCGTCCGCGTCAGGTCTCCGTTGGCCACGGCCGCCGCGACCTGCGAGATGTTCCGCACCTGCATGGTGAGGTTGTAGGCCATCAGGTTGACGTTGTCGCTCAGGTCCTTCCAGATGCCCGTGACCCCGGGCACCCGCGCCTGACCGCCCAACTGGCCCTCGGTGCCCACCTCGCGGGCCACCCGGGTCACCTGCTCGGCGAACGACGACAGCTGGTCGACCATCGTGTTGACGGTCGTGACCAGTTCGAGGATCTCGCCCTTGGCGTCGACGGTGATCTTCTTGGACAGGTCTCCCATGGCGACGGCGGTCGTGACCTCGGCGATGTTGCGCACCTGGATGGTCAGGTTGTTCGCCATGAAGTTCACGGACTGCGTGAGGTCCTTCCAGGTGCCGGAGACACCCTGCACCTCGGCCTGCCCGCCGAGGATGCCCTCCGTGCCCACCTCACGGGCCACCCGGGTCACCTGCTCGGCGAAGTTCGAGAGCTGGTCCACCATCGTGTTGAGGGTGTTCTTCAGCTCCAGGATCTCGCCGCGCGCGTCCACGTCGATCTTCTGCGACAGGTCACCGCGGGCCACCGCCGTAGCGACCTGCGCGATGTTGCGTACCTGCGCGGTGAGGTTGCCGGCCATGCCGTTCACGGAGTCGGTCAGGTCGCGCCACACACCGGCGACGCCGGGCACCTGCGCCTGACCGCCCAGCCGGCCGTCCGTACCCACCTCACGGGCCACCCGGGTCACCTGCTCGGCGAAGGCGCTGAGCTGGTCGACCATCGTGTTGATGGTGTTCTTCAGCTCGAGGATCTCGCCGCGCGCGTCGACCTCGATCTTCTGCGACAGGTCGCCCCGGGCCACCGCCGTCGTCACCTGGGCGATCTGCCGCACCTGGGACGTGAGGTTGCCCGCCATGAAGTTGACGGAGTCGGTGAGGTCCTTCCACGTGCCGGACACGCCGTCCACGCGCGCCTGACCGCCCAGGCGGCCCTCCGTGCCCACGTCACGCGCCATGCGCGTGACCTGGTCGGCGAAGTTCGAGAGCTGGTCGACCATCGTGTTGACGGTGTTCTTCAGCTGGAGCATCTCGCCGGAGACGTCCACGGTGACCTTCTGCGACAGGTCGCCGTTGGCCACCGCCGTCGTCACCTGCGCGATGTTCCTCACCTGTCCGGTGAGGTTGCGGAACGCCGTGTTGACGGAGTCCGTCAGGTCCTTCCACGTACCGGCCGCGCCCGGCACCTGCGCCTGACCGCCGAGCTCGCCCTCGACGCCGACCTCGCGCGCCACGCGGGTGACCTCGGCACCGAAACTCGACAGCTGGTCGACCATCGTGTTGACGGTGTTCTTGAGCTCCAGCATCTCGCCGGCGACGTCGACGGTGACCTTCTGCGAGAGATCACCGCTGGCCACGGCCGTCGTCACCGCGGCGATGTCCCGCACCTGAGTGGTGAGATTCCGGAAGACCGTGTTCACCGAATCGGTGAGGTCCTTCCACGTTCCCGCCGCACCCGGCACGTTCGCCTGCCCGCCGAGCCGCCCCTCGCCGCCGACCTCGTTGGCCACACGCGTGACCTCGTCCGCGAACGTACGCAGCGTCTCGGTCATCTGGTTGATCGTCTCGGCGAGCTGCGCGACCTCACCGCGTGCCGAAACGGTCACCTTCTGCGACAGGTCACCATTGGCGACCGCCGTCGTGACCTGAGCAATCCCGCGCACCTGGGCGGTCAGATTGCCGGCCATAAGATTCACCGAATCGGTGAGGTCCTTCCACACACCGGCCACACCGGGCACCTGCGCCTGCCCGCCGAGCTCGCCCTCCGTGCCCACCTCACGGGCGACTCGCGTCACCTCCGAGGAGAAAGAGGACAGCTGGTCCACCATCGTATTGACGGTGTTCTTCAGCTCCAGCATCTCGCCGGCCACATGAACCGTGACCTTCCGGGACAAGTCACCCTTGGCGACCGCCGTCGTCACGAGCGCGATGTCCCGCACCTGAGCCGTCAGCCGGTACGCCATGGTGTTGACCGAGTCCGTGAGATCCTTCCACGAACCGGACATTCCGCGCACCCGCGCCTGCCCGCCGAGCTTGCCCTCCGTGCCGACCTCGCTGGCCACGCGCGTGACCTCGTCGGTGAACGTGGACAGCTGGTCGACCAGGTTGTTGACCGTACGACCGACCTTCAGGAACTCTCCGCGCAGCGGATGCCCGTTGCCGTCCGCGGCCTGCGCCCGCAGCTCCATACGCGGCGACAGGTCGCCCTCCGCCACGGCGGACAGCACCCGGCCGACCTCGGAGACCGGCCGCACGAGGTCGTCGACGAGCGCGTTGGAGTTGTCGATCGCGGAGGCCCAGGAACCCTCGCACGCGCCCGACTCCAGCCGCTCCGTCAGCTTCCCCTCGCGCCCGACCATGCGCCGTACGCGCGAAAGCTCGCCCGTCAGATGCAGATTCCGGTCGGCCACTTCATTGAAAACCGCCGCAATCTCGGACATCACGCCGTCGCCGGAGACCGTGAGCCGCTTGCGGAAGTTGCCGTCCCGCATCGACACCAGGGCCGCGAGCAGTCTGTTCAAAGCAGCCGTATCCACCGCGGTGGTGCCATTGCGCGGTTTGCGCTGATTGCTCAGGGACTGTCCGCCTTTCGCGCGCGTCTTACTGCCCCGCGTCGCTGCGCCAGACTCCACTGTGTCCCTCCCGCAAGGGTCGACCAATTACTGCTCGGCGTACTCGGGTACTTCTGCTCGCCATACTGGAAGGCACTCAGCCTGCCCGGACCTTCCTTTGAAGCTTGCCCAGTGTTTCACCATGGCTGAACCAGGCCATAACAGTTCGGCAGCTTCGCACATCGTCCGCACACACCCTCCGGACTGAAACAGTGGCGACCGGCATCCGCACGGACCGCGAAGGTAAGTAACCTTGCATGCGGCTGTCCAGCCGCGCCGGTCCTTCCGGCCTGGGCGGTGGCACGAGTACGAGCGGGCAGGCATCGGAGGGGCACCGCACCATGACCACCGGACTGCATCCTGGGGGACCGCCCCAGGATCCCCGGCCGACGGGGAACGAGTTCCTGCCCCGGCAGGAGCGGGTCGGCCACGGAGCCCTGCACGCCGACGACCGGACAAGGAGTTCTGTGATCACCGCGCGCGCGGCCGCCAGCTTCGACCCTGTCGGGCGGTCCGTCGCGACCGCTCGTTCCTTCGTCCGTGACACCCTCCAAGGTTGGGGCTTCGCCGACATCGTCGACGACGCCGTGGTCCTCACCAGCGAGCTGGTCACCAACGCCGTGGTGCACGCGGGTACCTCCGCGGACGTCCTGTGCCTGCGCAGTGACGACGGTGTACGGATCGAGGTGGCGGACCGCTACCCGGAACGCGAGATTCCACTCCAGGCGACCGCCATCAACATGGGCAGCCCGGACCGCGAGGGCGGCCGCGGCCTCCAGCTCTGCGCCGCCCTGGCCGGCCGCTGGGGCGTCGAGTACACGCCCACGCACAAGCAGGTCTGGTTCCAACTGGAACTCCCGCAGCGCTCGGTGGGCACCCGCACGGCCGGCCCCGCCCTCCCCGCCGCCCTGCTCCCGCTCGCCGACGGCCGCGTCCGCGTGGCGGTCGTCCAGATCGACCGCTCCGGCGCCATCAACTCCTGGAACGAGGACGCGGAGGAGCTCTTCGGCTACGGGGCCGAGCAGGTCATCGGCAAGCCCCTGACCGACCTCGCTGCCTGGCCGCACACCCCCGGCACCAGCACCGGCATCGTCGAAGCCCTCCAACTCTCCCGCTGGGAGGGCAGTTACGGCGTCCGAAGCGCCAGCGGCCGCGTGACACCCGTCTACGCCTCACATCTGCGCGTACGGGACACGGGCGGCGAACCCTCCACGGTCTGCCTTCTCGTACGCGACCACGAACGCGCCGTCCTGCAGACCCCGTTGCGCGCGACGGCGACCGACACGACCACCAGCTCCGAGGGCCAGGCGTCGGACCCCTTCGAGGTCTTCATCGGCTCACCGGCCCCCGACGACCTGGACGGCCTCCTCCAGCGCACGGTGGAGCGCGCCCGCGACATGCTCGACGGCGACTCCGCCTTCCTGCTCCTGGCGACCGACGACGAAACGGAGTTGGAGGTACGCGCCTCCACCGGCCTCCCCTCCGCCCGCCAGCGCTTCGCCCGCGTCCCCGTGGAGGCGGGCCCCGGCCGCTACGGCTCGGCCCGCATGCCGGCCGTCCACGAGGACCTCACGGTCGTCCCCGGCGCCGTACCGCTGCTCAGCGGCACCGGCATGCGCTCGGTCGTCACGGTCCCGCTCAAGGTGGAGGGCCGCCTCACCGGTTCGCTGGGCGTCGCCGCCGAGGCCCAGGGCCGGTACTCGAACGAGGAGGCCCTGCGCCTCCAGTTCGCCGCCGACCGCATCGCACTCGCCGTGGAGTCGGCCCGCCTGGGCGAACTGGAACGCCTGCGTCGCGGCTCCCTGTCCTTCCTCGTCGAAGCGTCCGACCTCCTCGCGGGCACACTGGACCGCGATCAGACACTGGCCCTGATGGCGCAGATGACGGTCCCGACCCTGGCCACCTGGTGCGCCGTCTACACGATCGCCGACCAGGCCTCCGATCCGTATCTCTCGTACGTCCTCCACGAGGACGAGGAGCGCATCGACGGCCTCAAGGCCCTCCTGTCGAAGATCGCCCCGCCCGACCCGGTCCCGACTCCGGGCGCCCGTGTCTGGGCCGCCCCCGCGGAGGCGGCCCACGAGGCCGCCCTGCGCACCTCCATGCGCAGCCTCGGCCTCGGCGAGCCCGCGACGGTGAGCTCCGGCATCGGTACGACGCTGCAGACGGCCGCAGCGGTCGGCGGCGAGACGGTCGTACTCCCCCTGGTGGCCCGCAACCGCGTCATCGGCATGCTCACGCTCGGCAAGCCCTCGGACGAACACTTCCGCCAGGAAATCCTGGAACTCGCAGAGGACTTGAGCCGCAGGGCCGCCCTGGCCCTGGACAACGCCCGCCTGTACTCGGAGCGCATGGCCATCAGCCAGTCCCTCCAGCGCAGCCTCCTGCCCCCGGAACTCCCCCACATTGAGGGCGTCGAGGTCGAGGTCATCTACCGCGCGGCAGGCGAGGGCAACGAAGTCGGCGGCGACTTCTACGACCTCTTCCCCATCCGCGACGGCGCGTACGGCTTCGCCATCGGCGACGTCTGCGGTACGGGCCCCGAGGCGGCCGCGGTAACAGGACTCGCCCGGCACGCGCTGCGCCTGCTGGCCCGCGAGGGCTTCGGCGGCCCGGCGGTCCTGGAGCGCCTGAACTCCGCGATCCTCGACGAGGGCGCCCGCAGCCGCTTCCTGACGCTCCTGTACGGGGAGTTGTGGCCCCAGGAGGACGGCTCGGCGCTCCTGAAGGTGGTCTGCGCCGGCCACCCGCTCCCGCTCCGCCTCCGCCAGGACGGCACGGTCGAACCGGCAGCCGAACCCCAGCCGCTCCTCGGCGTCATGGACGACCTGGAGCTGTACGAGCAGACGGTGACGCTCGAACCCGGCGACGTCCTGCTGTGCGTGACGGACGGCGTCACCGAACGCCGCGAGGGCACACGCATGTTGGGCGACGACGGCCTCACGGACGTCCTCACCACCTGTACGGGCCTCACGGCCGGCGCGGTGGCCGCCCGCATCATGCGCGCGGTCGAACGCTTCGCCTCCGACGCCCCGTCGGACGACATGGCCATTCTGGCAATGCGCGTTCCGGGCCTTCACCACGACTGAGCCCGGGCCGGGAGAACCGGTCCGGGATACACGAAAGGCCTCCGCCCCATCGGGCGAAGGCCTTTTCTGTCGGAGCCCCCAAACGGAATCGAACCGTTGACCTTCTCCTTACCATGGAGACGCTCTACCGACTGAGCTATAGGGGCCTGTTGCTTTCGAGGTCTCCCTCGCGGCAACGCAATAGATCATACCCCGAACGGCCCCGCGCTCCCAACCACGTTCGACCGATCAGAAAGCGGGCTGAAGCAGCCCACCGAGCGCATTGCACGCGGACACGATCCGCTGCATCTTACGCTTCGTCAAAGACCCGTCGACAGGCAGCGCCAGCGTCTCATCGGCGGCCCGCTCGGTCTCCGGCAGGCAAACGTCCCGCCTGAATACGGGCATCCGGTGCACGGGAGTCTTCACCGGCACCCGGCACTCAACTCCCTTGGCCCGCACGGCCCGCGCGAAGGCGTCCCGGTCCGGCCGACCGTTCCCCGGCACCCGCACGACGTACTGCTGGTACGTGTGCCCCGCACCGCGCTCAGGCGTCCGCACACCCCTCAGCCGCCCATCGAGGAACGCCGCATGCGCCCTGCGCTGCTCGATCTCGTCGTACGGCGCCTCGGACTCGCCCTGCTCCAACACCAGCAGCCCATGCCGCTGCCCGACCAGCCGCAGCTGCGCGATGTCAGCGGGCCGCCCGAATCGGTGTACGGCGACGACGGCGACCGTCCGCGGACCGACGACCGCGTTCACCTCTGCGGCGTCCAAGCAGTACGTGGCCGGGTCTATGTCGGCGAACACCGGCAGCGCACCGGCCAGGATCACGGCCTCGGCGACCTCGGCGTTGCCGAAGGCCGGCACGATGACCTCGTCACCGGTTCCCACACCCGCGGCCCTGAGCATTGCAGCAGTACCCATGCTCCGGATATTGGTCGCGCAACGTGAACTCCAAGTGACGCACAACAAAAAAGAGCTGGTCCCTGAACCGAAGTTCAGGGACCAGCTCTATTAATAATAGTTCGGCGGTGTCCTACTCTCCCACAGGGTCCCCCCTGCAGTACCATCGGCGCTGTAAGGCTTAGCTTCCGGGTTCGGAATGTAACCG
>NZ_VWMY01000133.1 GCF_008905045.1 Streptomyces albicerus | reverse complement strand
GGCGTGGCCAGGACCGCGGGGGAGTCCTGGCCACGCCCCCGCCCCGGCCCCCGATCCCCGAGCGGCCGGCTACGACGACAGCGCGGCCCGTACCGCCCGTACCAGCGCCTGGGCCCGCGGATCCGCCGTGACCGTCTTGCGGAAGCCGTTCGTCACATAGCCGAGGGCGATGCCCGACTCGGGGTCGGCGAAGCCGAGGGAGCCGCCGCGGCCCGGGTGGCCGAAGGAGCCCGTGTCCAGGAAGGGCGAGGCCGAGCCGTGGAGCATGTAGCCGAGGCCGAAGCGGGTGTTGATCACCAGGACACGGTCCGGGCCGGCGGACTCCTCCGCGCGGGCCGCCGCCAGCGTCCGCGGCGTGAACAGGTGTGGTCCGCCGTCCACTTCACCGATCAGGGACGCGTAGAAGCGGGCCAGGCCGTCCGCCGTCGCGATGCCGTTCGTCGCGGGGAGCGCGGCCGCCCGGTACGCCGGGTCGTTCTGGTCGGGGAACGGGGTGATCGCGGCGAAGGCCCGGCGGGTGAGGGAGGCCGGGTCGTCGTAGGCCTCGGAGACCGTCCGCTTCGGCCGGGCCCGCAGGCCGCTCGCGTGCTCCGGCGTCTCGATCCGGCCGACCTTCCCCACCCGGCCCGCTTCCTCGGCCGGCAGCCCGACCCACAGGTCCGAGCCCAGCGGTCCGGCGATCTCGTCCGCGATCCAGTCACCGATCCCGCGGCCCGTCACGCGCCGCACCAGCTCACCGGTCAGCCAGCCGTACGTCAGCGCGTGGTAGCCGTGATCGGTGCCCGGCTCCCAGACCGGAGCCTGGCGCGCGACCGCCGCCGCCCCGGCCAGGGGGTCCAGCGCCTCCTCGGGAGTCAGCGGCCGGTCCAGGACCGGAAGTCCGGCCCGGTGCGAGAGCACGTGCCGTACCAGCACGCGCTCCTTGCCCGCCGCCTTGAACTCGGGCCAGTACTCGCCCACCGGCGCGTCCAGGTCCAACTGGCCGCGCTGGTGCAGCAGAAGCAGTGCGGCCGCGGCGACGCCCTTGGTCGCGGAGCGCACGATCTGGGCGGTCCCGGGCTCCCAGGGCGCCGTACCGTCGATGTCCTTCGTGCCGCCCCACAGGTCGACGACCTTGCGCCCGTCCCGGTACACGGCGACGGCCGCACCCCGGTCCCCGAGCACGCCGAAGTTCCGTGCGAACGCTTCCCTGACCGGCTCGAAGCCCTCGGCCACTGTGCCGTTCACGTCCACGTCCGCGCTCCTCGTCGTCCCACCTGTGCCAACGGTGGGTGCAACACGCACGTACAGCCCTCGATTCCTGCGCCGCCTCAGCCCAGCAGGATCGTGACCTCGATGTTGCCGCGCGTCGCGTTCGAGTACGGGCAGACCTGGTGTGCGGCGTCCACGAGCTTCGACGCGATGTCCTGGTCGAGGACGGGCAGCGAGACGCTCAGGGCGACCGCGAGGCCGTAACCGCGCTGCTTGTTGGGGCCGATGCCGACCTTCGTGGCGACCGTGGAGCCGGTCAGGTCGAAGCCCTCGCGGCGACCGACCAGGACCAGCGCGTTGTGGAAGCAGGAGCTGTAGCCGGCCGCGAAGAGCTGTTCGGGGTTGGTGCCGTCGCCGTCGCCGCCCAGCTCCGGGGGCATCGCGACCTTCAGCTCGAGCTGGCCGTCCTGGCTGGTGACATAGCCGTCGCGGCCGCCGTGCGCGGTGGCCTCCGCCACGTACATGATCTTCGTGGGACGGCTGTCGAGCACAGCGGCGTCGGTCTCGGTCATGGATCGCCTCACCCCCGGGGCACCGGAAACAGAGTGCACAAGCACATCGCACACAATGTATCTACCGATTCAGCCCACTTATTACCCGGGGGTAGCAACCGTGGGTAACCCGGTTCAGGCCTGCATTGTCTCCGCCAGCCGCCGCAGATCCTCGCGCAGCCGCTTCACTTCGGCTTCTGTCAGCCGAGTCCCGGCAAGCAGCGCCGACGGTACGCACTCCGCGCGCTCGCGCAGCTCCTCGCCGCGCCCGGTGAGCGCGACGAGCACCGACCGCTCGTCGCGCACGGACCGCTCCCGGCGCACGAACCCGGCCGACTCCAGCCGCTTGAGCAGCGGCGACATCGTCCCGTAGTCGAGCCGCAGGGCGGCGGCCAGCTCCTTGACGGTGACCTCGCCGCGCTCCCAGAGGACGAGCATGACCAGGTACTGCGGGTAGGTGAGCCCGAGCGCGTCGAGGAGCGGACGGTACGCGGCGGTCACGGCCCGCTGGGCCGCGTACAGGGCGAAGCACAGCTGGTCGTCGAGCAGCAACGACCCCGCCGACGGATCCTCTTCGTTCGTCACGCGCCCATTGTCACGGAGCGCGGGTCGAAGCCGAAGGGCAACTCGAGACGGTGCTCCCGCATGAGCTCGTCGTCCGAGAGCAGCTCGCCGGTCTTGCCGTCGGCCGCGATCACGCCCTCGCTGAGGATCAGGGAGCGGGGGCACAGCTCGAGGGCGTACGGCAGATCGTGCGTGACCATGAGCACGGTCACGTCCAACGACCGCAGGATGTCGGCGAGTTCGCGGCGCGAGGCGGGGTCCAGATTGGACGACGGCTCGTCGAGGACCAGGATCTCCGGCTCCATGGCGAGGACGGTCGCGACCGCCACCCGGCGCCGCTGGCCGAAGGAGAGGTGGTGCGGAGGGCGGTCGCCGAAGGCCTCCATCCCGACCCGCTCCAGTGCCGTACGCACCCGCGCCTCCAGCTCCGGCCCCTTCAGCCCGGCGGCCGCGGGCCCGAAGGCCACGTCCTCGCGCACGGTCGGCATGAACAGCTGGTCGTCCGGGTCCTGGAAGACGATGCCGACCTTCCGCCGGATCTGAGCCATGTGCTTCTTGCCGACGGGCAGTCCGGCGACCGTCACGGTCCCGGCGCCACCGGTCAGGATGCCGTTGAGGTGCAGCACGAGGGTCGTCTTGCCGGCGCCGTTCGGCCCGAGCAGCGCCACGCGCTCGCCGCGGCCCACGGTGAAGTCCACGCCGAACAGCGCCTGGTGGCCGTCGGGATACGCGAAGGCCAGTCCGGCCACTTCCAAGGAGGGGGTCACAGGGTCCATCCCAACAGACATACGACGAGCGCGGCGAACGGTAGGGCGAGCGCGTACGACCACTGCGCCCGGGACGCGGTCACCTCGTCGATGACCGGCATCGAACCGGCGTAGCCCCGGCTGACCATGGCGAGATGTACGCGCTCCCCGCGTTCGTACGAGCGGATGAAGAGCGCGCCGGCGGACTTGGCGAGGACGCCCCAGGAGCGGACGCCACGCGCCTCGAAGCCGCGCGACTCCCGCGCGATCCGCATGCGCCGCATCTCGTCCGTGATGACATCCCCGTAGCGGATCATGAAGGACGCGATCTGCACGAGGAGCGGCGGCAGCTTCAACCGCTGCAGTCCCAGGAGGAGTTCGCGCAGTTCGGTGGTCGAGGCGAGCAGTACGGACGCGGCGACGCCGAGCGTGCCCTTGGCCAGCACGTTCCAGGCGCCCCACAGGCCGTTCACGCTCAGGGACATGCCGAGTACGTCCACGCGCTCGCCCTGCGCCACGAACGGCATCAGCACCGCGAAGGCCACGAACGGCACCTCGATCAGCAGCCGCTTCAGCAGGAAGCCGGCCGGGACACGGGCCGCGTACGCCACGGACGCCAGCAGCAGCGCGTACAGCCCGAACGCCCACACCGCCTCGCGCGGCGTCGACACGACGACGATCACGAAGGCGAAGACGGCCGCGAGCTTGGTGTGCGGCGGCAGGGCGTGCACGGGCGAGTGCCCGTGCCGGTAGAGCTTGTGAGCGTGGCCCGCGCCCATGTCAGACGTTCTCGGGAACGGACGAGGGAGACGTGTCGCTCGTACGGCGCCTGCGTATGGCCCAGAAGACGCCCGTGCCCGCGACGACCGTGACGCCCACGCCGATCACGCCCGCGAGGCCGCCGGAGATCCGGGCGTCGGTGAGGCCCTCGATGCTGTAGTCGGCCAGCGGGGAGTCGGCGGCGGCGTGGTCCTCGGCCTTGGCGTCGATGCCCTTGTCGGCGGCGACCTTCTCCAGGCCGTCGGGGCTCGCGGAGGCGTAGAAGCTGACGAAGCCGGCGAGGACCAGGGATGCGGTGAGGCCCGCCAGCCACACCTTGCGGTGGGACCGGGCGGCGACCGGCACCGGTTCGGCGGCCGGGGCGTCGACCAGCTCGCCGCCGACGCGCAGCTTCAGCGGGGCGGTCAGGCCGCGGGCCCCGTACACGAGATCCGGTCGTACGGCGATGACGGCGCCGACCGTCAGTGAGGTGATCGCGGCCTCGCCGATGCCGATGAGGACGTGGACGCCGACCATGGCGGTGAGGACCTGCCCGATGGGCACGTCCGTGGTGCCGCCGATCGCGTAGACGAGTGTGAAGGCCGCGGCGGCGGCCGGCACGGAGAGCACGGCGGCGACGAAGGCCGAGACGGTAATGGAGCGGCGCTTCTTGGGCAGGAGTTTTACGAGGCCGCGGAAGACGGCGTACGCCACGACCGTCGTGACCACCGCCATCACCGTGATGTTCACGCCGAGCGCCGTGAGGCCGCCGTCCGCGAAGAGGATGCCCTGCATGAGGAGGACGACCGAGACGCAGAGGACCCCTGTGTAGGGGCCGACGAGTATCGCGGCCAGCGCGCCCCCGAGCAGATGTCCGCTGGTCCCGGCCGCGACCGGGAAGTTCAGCATCTGCACGGCGAAGATGAAGGCGGCGACCAGGCCCGCGAGGGGAGCCGTGCGTTCGTCCAGTTCACGCCGGGCGCCGCGCAGGCTCACGGCGACGGCCGCCGCGGCGGCGGCTCCGGCGGCTACGGAGACGGGAGCGTCGATAAATCCATCAGGCACATGCACCCGACGATGATAGTGCTCTATTGCGAATAACTTGCAAGAGCGAGGTGTCCACGAATAATCCGGGAGCGCATTTCGGAAAATATGGGACATTGGATAGTAAACGGATCTAAAAGGGAGCGACCGATGCCCGCCGTCGAGCAGTACGCGCGCGCCCACATCGTGACGGACGAGGCGCAGGACCCGCCCGCCGTCCCGGTGGCCCTTCGCTACGACCCCGAGGCCGACCCGCGCAAGGTGCACATCACACTGCCCGGCCACCACGAGTGGGTGTTCGCCCGTGACCTCCTGGAGCAGGGCCTGCGGGCTCCGGCCACCGCCGGCGACGTGAGCATCTGGCCGTGCGGCCGGGTGCAGGCCGTCATGGAGTTCCACTCGCCGAAGGGGGTGGCGGTCGTGCAGTTCGACTCGAAGACCTTGATCCGCTTCCTGCGTCGTACGTATACGGCCACCCCGGTGACCAGCTGAGCCGACTCGGCTGTCGTCAGCTGCCCCCCGTCAGCTGTCCGACCTCAGCTGCCGGCCTTCAGCAGCGCGGCCACGATCGGGCCGGCCGTCTCACCGCCGTGACCGCCCTGCTGGACCACGCCCGCGGCAGCCAGGTCGCCCTTCCAGGCCGTGAACCAGCCGTTGGGCTTCTTCTGGCCGTCGACCTCCGCCGAGCCCGTCTTGGCGCCGAAGTCGGGACCGAGGCCCGCCATCGCCTCGGCAGCCGTGCCGGCCGCCGCCGTGTACTGGAGGAGCTCCTTGAGCTGCGCCTGCGTGGAGGCGGACAGGGAGCGGGACGCCTTCGCGAGGGTGCGGTCGTCGACCGACGGAGACACCAGGTAGGGCTGGCGGAAGGTGCCCTCCTTGGCGGTGGCGACGACCGACGCCATGTTCAGCGGGTTCATCCGGACCCCGCCCTGGCCGATCAGCGAGGCCGCCATCTGGGCCTGCGACTGCACCGGCACCGAGCCGTCGAAACTCGACACCCCGATGGACCAGTTGTCCAGGCCGAGCCCGAACACCTCCTGGGCCTGCTTGGTCAGGTCGTCGTCGTTCAGCTTCTCGGCCTGGCTGATGAAGGCCGTGTTGCAGGAGCGCGCGAAGCTCGCCTTGAACGTGCCGCCCTTGATCTCGAACTTGTCGTCGTTCTGGAACTTCCAGCCGCCGTACGGCTGGAACTTGGGGCAGGGGTGCTCCTTGTTCGCCGACGCCAGTCCCTTGTCGATGAGCAGCGACGCCGTGATGACCTTCATCGTCGAGCCGGGGGCCAGCGAGCCCTGGAAGGCGGTGTTGAAGCCGTGGCCGGAGTTCGCGACGGCCAGGATCTCGCCCGTGGACGGCTTGATGACGACCGCCGACGACTTGGCCTTCTTGGCCACCTGCTGCTCGGCGGCCGCCTGGAGACCCGGGCTGAGGGTCGTACGGACCGTGCCCGGGGTGCCCTTGCTCAGCTCGAGCAGCGTCTTGTCGGGGTTCTTGTCGCTCTCGCTTCCGGAGTCGCCGCTTCCTGAGGACTCCTCGGAGCCCTTGGACTCGGCTCGGATCACCCGCAGCTCGATGCCCGCCTTGCCGCCCGCCTTCTTGCCGTACTTCTCCCGCAAGCCGTCGAGGACCGTGCCCAGCGAGGCGTACTTGGCGGCCGTCAGCTCGGCGCCGTCCCGGTCGAGCGCCTTGACCGGGGGCGTCCCGGCCTCCCCGGTGACCAGCTTGTCGCCGTCCTCCAGGTCCGGGTGCACGACGGCCGAGTGCCAGTCGACCAGCGGCTTGCCGTCCTTGGCGCGGCGGACGACGGTGAGCTCGGACTCGTACGCGAGGGCCTTGGTCATGCCCTTGTAGGAGACCGTGCCCTTGACCGAGAACGGGACGGAGTCGCCCGAGCGCTGCCCGGCGGTGAGGGTCACATCCTTGATGTACGCCTCTTTGCCGTAGCCGGTGAGCAGGGTGCGCGCGGCCGTGGTGTCGTTCGTGGCGGCCGCGGCCGTCGTGACGTCACCGCCCTGCCAGGCCGTGAGGAACGCGGTGGCCGTGGACTTGACCTCGGTCGCCGACAGCGGGCCGCTCTTCACGGGCTTGGCGTCGGAGGCCGTCGACCCCTTGTCGTCGGCCGCCGCTCCACCGTCGTACAGGGTGTAGACACCGAACCCCGCGCCGCCGACGACGACGGCGATCATCCCGCCGATGACGGCCGGCTTCGTCTTGCCGCGCTCGGCGGCGCGCCTTCTGTTCCCCACGGCTTCCGTTCCTTCGCTGCTTCCCCAGTGCCCCCACGCTCCCCTACGAGAACGAGAGTCACCACCCTAGAGTCCCGCTCTGTGAGGGTGAGTTCGGACACCTGCGGATCGGCCACTTGTGGATCGGCGGCTCCGCGCTCAGCCCCCCGCCCGCAGGACCTGGGCCACGATCGGGCCGGCCGCGTCGCCGCCGTGGCCGCCCTCCTCCGTCATGGCCGCGGCCGCGATGTCGCCCCGGAATCCGGTGAACCAGCTGTCGGACGTCTTCTGGCCGTCGACCTCGGCGGAGCCGGTCTTCGCGCCGATGTCGCCGCCGAGGTCGGTCATGGCCTCCTGGGCGGTGCCGCTGGTCGCGGTGAGCCGCATCATCTGCTTCAGCTGGGCGACGGTGCCGCTCTGCAGGCCGCGCGCGGTGGCCAGTTGACGGTCGTCCAGCTCCGGCGACACGAGGTACGGCTGGCGGAACGTGCCCGTGATCGCGGTCGCCGTCACCGACGCCATGTTCAGCGGGTTCATCTGGACCTCGCCCTGGCCGATGGCGTTGGCCGCGCGGTTCGGGCCGCCGGACGCGGGGACGCTGCCGTCGAAGGAGACGATGCCGGTCTTCCAGTCGCCCTTGCCCAGACCGAACCGCTCCTGGGCCTGGGTCGTCAGCGACTCGTCCGTCAGCGGCCTCGCGTCGGTGCCGTCGATGAGCTTCACGAATGCCGTGTTGCACGAGCGCATGAAGCTGCCCGCGAGCGTGGCGCTCTCGTCGGGCTCCATGCCCTTGAGGTTGTTGAACGTCTGGCTCTGCCAGGTGGCGGTCGGCGGACAGGGCGCCGGGCTGTTCATCGAGGTCACGCCGTTGTCGATGAGCATCGCCGCAGTGATGATCTTCATCGTGGAGCCGGGCGCCACCTTGCCCTGGAACGCCGCGTTGAACCCGTCCTCGCGGTTGTTCGCGACCGCCAGCACCTCTCCGGTGCTCGGCTTCACGGCGACCAGCGACGAATTCGCGTACTTCTTGACCGCCTTCTCCGCCGCGGCCTGCACGCTCGCGCTGAGCGCCGTGGGCAGTTTGCCGGCCTTGCCCTCGGCGAGGGTCACCAGCGGGGTGTCGCCCGTGTTCTCGCTCTCGTGGCGGATCGCGAGCTCGACACCGGGCGTGCCGCCGGCCTTGTCGCCGTACCTGTCGCGCAGCGTGTCCAGGATCGGGCCGAGCGAGGGGTACTTCTCCTTGGCCAGGACGGCACCGCTGCGGTCCACGGCCTCGATGGGCGGGCTCGCCGCCTCGCCGGTGACCAGCGTGTCGCCGGTCTTCAGCTCGGGGTGCACGACGGACGGCTGCCAGTCGACCAGCGCCTTGCCCGTGGTCTTCCCGCGTACGACGGTCAGCTCGCTCTTGTACGAGAAGGGCTTGCTCTTGTCCTCGTACGACACCGTCGCCGACACGGAGAACGGGACAGTGGTGCCCGTCGGCGTACCCGGCGTGATCTTGACCTTGGTCAGGTGCGCCTGGCCGGCGTAGGCGACGAACAGGGGCCTGGCGACTGTGGCGTTGTTCGTCAGGGCCGCGGCCGTGGCCGCCTGGCCCTTCTCCCAGGCTGCGAAGAACTTCTTCGAGGTCTCCTCGACCTCGTCGCCGGACGGCGGTCCGGTCTTCGCCGCCTCGGTCTGTGTCGAGCCGCTGTCCCCGGTGACCGCGCTCACTATGTTGTACGCGCCGTACCCGGCGCCCCCCACCATGACGGCGAACACTCCGCCCACGATGGCGGCCTTGGCCCCCTTGCGCATCGCGCGCTCCCCTCCCCGTGAACCTTTCTGAACGCGTTCAGAAGGTGTCTCTACGTTGCACTGTATGCGGGAGGAGTGACGGATGTGGGTGGTGTTCCCCGATTGTTAGGCCCGGGGATCCAGTGCTGGGCCCGGGGATCCGGCGGCGGTCAGACCCAGGTGTCCAGCCACATCCGTGAACGCCAGCTGTCGATGGGGATCGCCTGACCCGTGTAGATCGGGAAGAAGTAGATGAAGTTCCAGGCGATCAGCAGGACGAGCACGCCCGCCGCGGCCGCGCCGATCACTCGGCGGCGCTCGGACGAACCCGGTGGGCCGAGGACGGCGCCGATCATCATCGCCACGGCCAGGCAGAGGAAGGGGAGGAAGACGACCGCGTAGAAGAAGAAGATCGTGCGTTCCTGGTACAGGAACCAGGGGAGGTAGCCGGCCGCGATGCCGCAGACGATCGCGCCCGCGCGCCAGTCGCGGCGGAAGAGCCAGCGCCACAGGACGTAGAGGACCGCGAAGCCGGCCGCCCACCACAGGAGCGGGGTGCCGAGGGCGAGGACCTCGCGCGCGCACTTCTCGCCCGCGTCCGTGGGGCAGCCGTCCTTGCCGGGGAGCGGGGACTCGTAGAAGTACGAGACGGGGCGCCCGGTGACGATCCAGCTCCACGGGTTCGACTGGTACGTGTGCGGCGAGTGCAGGTCGACGTGGAAGTCGTACACCTGGGTCTCGTAGTGCCACAGGCTGCGCCACCAGTCGGGGAACAGCCAGGACCAATTGCTGTTCCGGCCGTCGTTCGCGGCCCAGTCGCGGTAGTAGCCGCCGGTGCCGTCGGTGGCCGAGAGGAACCAGCCGGTCCACGACACGATGTACGTGGCGATGGCGACCGGCACGGTGGCGAGGAAGGCCCAGCCCAGGTCGTGCTTGAGGACCGCGACGTGGGGGCGGCGGGCGCCCGCGACCTTGCGGGAGCCGACGTCCCACAGGACGGTCAGCAGGCCGAACGCGACCAGGATGTAGAGGCCGTTCCACTTCGTGCCGATGGCGAGGCCGAGCATCAGGCCGGCCGCCCAGCGCCACGGGCGGCGGCCCAGGCGGGTGTTCTCGGCGGTGTGCGCGTCGGGGTGTACGACTCCGTCGGCATCCGGTGGAAGCGCGGCGGCGAGGCGTTCGCGGGCCTTGTCGCGGTCGATGACCAGGCAGCCGAAGGCCGCGAGCACGAAGAACATCAGCACCTGGTCGAGCAGCGCGGTGCGGCTCATCACGAAGTGCAGGCCGTCCACGGCCATCAGCGCGCCCGCAAGACAGCCCAGGAATGTCGAGCGGAACAGCCGGCGGCCGATCCGGCACAGCATCAGCACGGACAGCGTGCCGAGCAGGGCCGTCATGAAGCGCCAGCCGAACGGGGTGAACCCGAACATCCACTCGCCGAGCCCGATGACGTACTTCCCGACGGGCGGATGCACCACGTACGCGGCGTCCGTGGGGATCTTGACGTTCCCGCCGTTCTGGAGGATCAGCTCGTTGGCGTTCTTCGCCCAGTTGACCTCGTACCCGCGGTGGATGAGCGCCCAGGCGTCCTTGGCGTAGTACGTCTCGTCGAATATCACCGCCTTCGGGCTGCCCAGGTTCCAGAACCGCATCACGCCCGCGATCAGCGTGATGATCAGCGGGCCGCCCCACGCCGACCAGCGGGTGACGCGGTCGGCGGCCTCCCGGCGGAGCCCGACCGCAGCCCACAGCCGCGGGCTGGGCTCGGTGTACGCGGGCACGAGGCGGTCGCGGACGTCGCTTCTGGGCCCGGCCGAGTAGCCGAACCTGCGCAGCCGCTGCTGCCACGACGGCCGCTGCTCTTCGACGGCCTGTCCCTGCCGGGTGTCCGTGGAGGACGCGGTACTGGTCACCGCGCCATCGTAGGGAACAGGTCTGTGTGAGTCCCGTGGACGGGCCCTACGCGGCCCCTGCGAGGATGGAACCGTGACAGGAACCCTTGTACTCGCAGGCACGCCCATCGGGGACATCGCGGACGCGCCGCCCCGGCTGGTGGCGGAGTTGGCGGGGGCCGACGTCATCGCCGCGGAGGACACGCGGCGGCTCAGGAGGCTGACGCAGGCGCTGGACGTACAGCCGTCCGGGCGGGTCGTCTCGTACTTCGAGGGGAACGAGTCGGCGCGTACGCCCGAACTGGTCGAGGCGCTGGCGGGCGGCGCGCGCGTGCTGCTCGTGACGGACGCCGGGATGCCGTCCGTGTCCGATCCGGGGTACCGGCTCGTCGCGGCCGCCGTCGAGAAGGACATCCGCGTCACCGCCGTACCCGGTCCTTCCGCCGTGCTCACCGCGCTCGCGCTGTCCGGGCTGCCCGTCGACCGGTTCTGCTTCGAGGGCTTCCTGCCCAGGAAGGCCGGTGAGCGGCTGTCGCGGCTGCGGGAGGTCGGGGGCGAGCGGCGCACGCTCGTGTACTTCGAGGCCCCGCACCGGCTCGACGACACGCTCGCCGCGATGGCCGAGGTCTTCGGGACCGAGCGGCGGGCCGCCGTCTGCCGGGAGCTGACCAAGACGTACGAGGAGGTCAAGCGCGGGCCGCTCGGGGAGCTCGCCGCCTGGGCCGCCGAGGGCGTGCGCGGGGAGATCACCGTCGTCGTGGAGGGCGCCCCCGAGAACACGGAATCGCTCGACGCCGAGGAGCTGGTGCGCAGGGTGCGCGTGCGTGAGGAGGCGGGGGAGCGGCGCAAGGAGGCGATCGCCGCCGTCGCCGCCGGCGCGGGGGTGCCCAAGCGCGAGGTGTTCGACGCGGTTGTCGCGGCGAAGCGCTCCGCGAGCTGACCAGCCGTTCCGGTCAGCGCCGTTGGGGCTCGTGTTTGGTGCGGGCTGCCGGTTGTGTGTGGCTGGGCGCGCAGTTCCCCGCGCCCCTTTGGGGCGCGGCCCCATGAGCGGGCAAAGGACGAGCGTGAAAAGCAAAGCTCGGACCGGGTAGTGGGGCCCTTCTGACAAGGAACGGCCAAGACGGGTCCAATAGTCGGCAGGTCTGGTGCATTCGCGTTGGCACAGGCGTCCACTGGTTGAAGGGACGCACCGTCCCTCGTCCAGCGGACCAGAGGAGCCGGCATGAGCGAGATCGCAGGGCGCACCGGGCAGATCACCGGCGGACCCGGCCACCGCACCACGGCGACCGACGTGGTTCACGAGTCGTATTCGTTCGCGTGCATGCGCTGCGGGCACGGCTGGGAGCAGTCGTACGAGATCGAGCACCACATCGACGCCGAGGGCACCGAGTTCGTGACGTACGTGGCCGACGGCCGGGTCGTGCCGTCGCCGCTGAGCCGACCCACCTGCCAGAACTGCGACGGCCATGTCATCCGCATCATGCGCCCGGGACAGGTGTCCTCGGTGCAGAACTCGATGCACCGGTCGGCGCCGGTACGGCCGCGGAAGGCCCCCGATGCCCTGGCGGAGGACCAGGACACGGCGGAGCCGGCAGCGGCCGAGGGGCACCACCACTGGCACCTCTCCGATCTGCTGCACCCGTTCCACCACCGCAAGGCGGGGTGATCCCCCGGTCGCCCCCCTGACGCCGGGCCCCACGTTCAGCGGCCCTCCCCCGCCTCCCCGCGACGTGGGGCCCGGCGTTCCCCCCTGGCGGAACCCCCTTCGTAGGATCGGGGTATGCCTTCCAACGCCGAAGCCCCGCCCGTACCGAACCCCCTCCGGGTGCCGGTCGCCGACTCGCACACCCACCTCGACATGCAGTCCGGCACGGTCGCGGAGGCGCTCGCCAAGGCCGCGTCGGCCGGGGTGACGACGGTCGTGCAGGTCGGCTGCGATCTGAAGGGCTCGCGGTGGGCGGCCGAGACGGCCCTGGAGTACGAGGCGGTCCACGCGACCGTCGCGCTGCACCCGAACGAGGCCCCCCGTATCGTGCACGGCGATCCGGACGGCTGGTCCCGGCAGGGCGCGCGCGAGCCCGGCGGTGACGGCGCCCTGGACGAGGCGCTCGCCGAGATAGACCGGCTGGCCGGGCTGCCCCAGGTCAAGGGGGTCGGCGAGACCGGCCTCGACTACTTCCGCACCGGGCCCGAGGGCAAAGCCGCCCAGGAGAGGTCCTTCCGCGCCCACATCGAGATCGCCAAGCGGCACGGCAAGACACTGGTCATCCACGACCGGGACGCCCACGCCGACGTACTGCGGGTCCTGAAGGAGGAGGGCGCCCCCGAGCGCACCGTCTTCCACTGCTACTCCGGGGACGCCGCGATGGCCGAGATCTGTGCCAGTGCCGGCTACTACATGTCCTTCGCCGGGAACATGACCTTCAAGAACGCCCAGCCGCTGCGCGACGCCCTCGCCGTGGCCCCGCTCGAACTCGTCCTCGTCGAGACCGACGCGCCCTTCCTGACCCCCGTCCCGTACCGCGGACGGCCTAACGCCCCGTATCTCATTCCGATCACGGTCCGCGCCATGGCCGCCGTACGGGGCCTGGACGAGGACGCGCTGGCGGCGGCGATCTCGGCGAACACGGCGCGAGCCTTCGATTACTGACCCATAACGCTCACGCCCGCTCACGGGGGTCCGCACCGGGGGCGGGTCGCGACACTGCGTAGTCGCGGTGCTTTGGAGAGTGACCAATGCTCCGCTAGGTTCCTGAGGCCCGATCCGGACCCCTGGAGCGTGTCGTAGTGAGCAATTCGCAGTACGAGACGTATGGCCCGAACGCGACGTCGACGTACGAGAACCATGAGCCGTACGGTCACGGATACCCGGACACGTATCAGCCCGCGTACGAGTACGAGCCCGCGTATGAATACGAGTACGAGCACGGGCACGCGTACCACGCGTACGAGGATGGGCACGCGTACGAGTACGAGGCGGTCCCCGGGTCGGAGGCGCCGACACTGCCCCGCCAGGTGATGCCCCTCGCCCCGACCGCCGAGATGCCTCGCGTCGGCGGGCGTGCCGAAGCCCGGCGGGCCGCCCGGCGCCGGAAGAACGCCGAGCGGCCCGATGTGCGGCGGCTGCTGCCGCAGGCGCTGGTCGTGGCGTTCCTCGCGGGCGGCACCTCCGCGTTCGTAGCCGACGACAAGGCGATCGAGCTGACCGTCGACGGCAAACCGCGCTCCCTGCACACCTTCGCGGACGACGTGACGGAGCTGCTCGCCGACGAGGGCGTCGGGGTGGGCGCGCACGATGTCGTCGCACCCGCCCGCGGGACCGCCCTGACCAGCGGGGACGAGGTCGCTGTGCGGTACGGGCGGCCGCTGCTCCTCACGGTCGACGGACAGCGGCGCGAGGCGTGGACGACGGCCCACACCGTGGACGGGGCGCTGCGGCAGCTCGGGGTGCGGGCGGAGGGCGCGTACGTGTCGGTCGCGCGCTCCCGGCGGATCGGGCGGGAGGGGCTCGCGCTCGACGTCCGTACCGAGCGGACCGTGACGGTCATGGCGGACGGCCGGGCCCGGACGATCCGTACGAACGTGGCGACCGTCGGCGAGGCCGTGGCGGACGCCGGGATCACGTTGCGGGGGCAGGACACGCTGTCCGTGCCGCCCTGGAGGTTTCCGCGCGACGGGCAGACGGTGACGGTCATGCGGATCACCGGTACGAAGGAGTTGCGCGAGGAGCCGATTCCCTTCGATGTGGAGCGGATCGAGGATCCCGCGCTCTTTCGGGGTACGGAGGTCGTCGAGCGGGCCGGGCGGCCCGGGCTGCGCCGGGTCACGTATGCGCTGCGGACGGTCAACGGTGTCAAGCAGCGGCCGCGGCGGCTCCGGTCCGAGGTGGTGCATGAGCCGCGGAAGCAGGTGGTGAAGGTGGGCACCAAGGCGTTGCCGACGTCCGTGGAGGGCGCCGACAGCCTGAACTGGCAAGGGCTTGCCAACTGTGAGTCGGGTGGCCGGCCGGGTGCGGTCGATTCCTCCGGTGCGTACGGGGGCCTCTACCAGTTCGACACCCAGACGTGGCACAGCCTGGGTGGGTCCGGGCGGCCCCAGGACGCGTCGGCGGCGGAGCAGACGTACCGCGCGAAGAAGCTGTACGTGCGGCGGGGGGCCAGCCCTTGGCCGCACTGTGGGGCGCGCCTCCACGGGTGAGGGGTGTTTTCGCCCTGAAGATCAGCCCCTCCGGCGTTTGAGGAGCGGGGGTTCGGGGGCTGGCCCCCGACGGGGTCTGGGGCGGAGCCCCAGGGGATGGGA
>NZ_VWMY01000132.1 GCF_008905045.1 Streptomyces albicerus | reverse complement strand
CAGGGATGGGACGGGTAGGGGCGGCGGGGGCGAAAACCCTGGAGGACGGCACCCCCGCAGCCAAGTCACAAACCCGAGTCACACCCCAAGTCACCCCCCCAAGTCACCCCCCCCAGTCACAACCGCCCAATATCCCCACGAGGCATCCGCGGCTGCCGCCGAGGCGGCGTCCGCCCGCTCAACAGAATGAGCCGAGCCGCCCGATGCCGCTGCCCCGCATACGGCTCCAGCAGCTCCAACATCACGGAGTCATCCGCATCCCGATCGCCCACCAGCGCATACCCGACGATCCCGGGAAGGTGAAGGTCCCCGACCGTCACCGCATCCGCCGCCCCATGACTCCGCTGCACAGTCTCCGCCGAGGTCCAGGGCCCCACCCCCGCCACCAGCTCAAGCCGCTCCTGGGCCCGCCCCGCCTCGAACCCGACAGCCTCCTCCATCCGCCGAGCCACCCGAACGACCCGCAGAATCGTCGAAGCCCGCTTGTTGTCGACCCCGGCCCGATGCCACTCCCAGGAGGGAATCAAGGCCCAGACCCGAGGCTCGGGCATTACGAACATCCGCCCACCCACAGGCCCGGGCGCAGGCACCCCGTACTTCCGCACGAGCAACCGCCAAGCCCGATAGGCCTCGTCCGTCGTGACCTTCTGCTCAAGAATCGACGGAATCAACGACTCCAGCACCAGCCCGGTACGCGTCAGCCGCAACCCAGGTCGCCGATGCCGAGCCAACGCCACCAGCCGATGCCGAGGCTCAAAGGCCCCGGGATCGTCCAACTCCCCGAGCATCCGCGGCAGCTGCTCCAGCAACCAGTCCGCCCCCGGCCCCCACGCCTCCCCCTGAACGGCACCCCCGCGCACGGACACCCGCAAGGTCCCGGGCCCGACAGGCGTGAGACTGGCCCGCCACACGGCCCCGTCCGGAGTCGTACGAAAGGTCGGATCGGCGGGCCCCCGCCGCAGCGGCCCCAGCACGAGCCCAAGATCGAGCGGCCAGGGCGGCACCCAACTCCGCGTGCGCCCGCCGACGCCGGCCGACCGAGCCCCCGGGCCCGGCCCCGGCCCTCGCGCCTGCGTTTGTGCAGGCACAACGACATGCCCGCCGCGCACAGTCGTACGCGTGGGCCGCGGATCGAAACGTCCGGCCACGAATGAGGTCCTAGAGGTACTCGGGGGATGCCTTACGAGAGTAGGCGCCCCACGCCGGGCGTCAGCGCACTCGGCCAACTTCGGCCAACTTCGGTCGGCAGACTTCGGCAGACTTCGGTCAGCGAACCTCGATGAACGCCCCCGCATCCCGCTCGGACCGGGCCTTCGGCTCCTCCGCCGCATGCCCGACGGCGACGGCCCCCATCGGATCCCACCCCTCCGGCAGTCCGAGTACGTCCCGCACGACCTCCCGGCAGAACATCGTCGACGACACCCACGCGGACCCGAGCCGCTCCCCGGCGAGCGCGACGAGAAAGTTCTGCACACCGGCACCCGCGGCGACCACGAACATCTCCCGCTCGGCCCCGTCACGCCGGGCATCGCCGTACGTATGGGACCCGTCCATGACGAGACACGGCACGACGAGATACGGCGCGCCCCGCAGCACGTCCCCGCGCCGCACCCGCTTGGCGATGGACTCCGCGCTCTTCCCGTCCCGCTCCAGATCGGCGATCCAGGCGTCCCGCATGGCATCGAGGAGCCGCGTCCGCGCCTCGGCCGTCTCCAGGAGTACGAATCTCCACGGCGTCGTGTGATGCGGCGCGGGCGCGGTGACGGCGGCGGCCACCGCACGCCGTACGGCACCCGGGTCGACGGGCTCGTCGGTGAAGGCCCGTACGGTACGCCGCTGGGTCACGGCCTCCCGTACGGCCTCGGAGGTGCCGAGCCGGAACATGTCGTCGCGCGCACCCCGGACCATGCCTCGGGTCCCTTCGTCCTCGCCGTCCGTGCCCATCGCATGGGGCACCATCACATGGGGCAGCCCGCGCACGACGGCGACGGGCAGCCCGGAAGCCTTGCCCTTGACCAGGTCACCGGCGGCGGCGAGCTCGTCGGCGGTGGCGACGACGGTGGCGCTGAGCGGATTGCCGTGCGCGTCCGTGCCGCCCCGCAGATCGTCGAGCACGCGCACTCCGGCGGCCCCGATGGCGACATCGGTCAGCCCGGTCCGCCAGGGCCGCCCGAACGTGTCCGTGACGAGGACCCCGACCTCGACGCCCAGCGCGTCCCGCAGCCCGTCCCGGATCGCGCGCGCGGAGGCGTCGGGATCCTCGGGCAGCAACAACACGGTCCCGGAGGGCGTGTTGGAGGCGTCGACCCCGGCGGCGGCCATCACCAGCCCCTGCCGGTTCTCCACGATCCGCAGCGCCCCGCGCCGCGCCACGACCCGCACGGTCTCGGCGTCGATGGCCGCTTCCCGGTCCACCGCCTCGACGATCCGTCCCTCGGCCTTGGACACGATTTTCGAGGTGACCAGCAGCACATCCCCGTCGACGAGCCCGGGCTCGGCACTGGCGATCAACTTGGCGAGATCGTCCCCCGGCCGTACTTCGGGCATCCCGGGCAGAGCCCAGACGCGAAAACCGGGCGCACCCGGCGGCAGTCCCTCGGCCTCGCCGCTCAAGCGTCCCGCACCTCCTCCGCCAGCGTCAGCGCCTGACGGGCCATCTCGGTCGTCGCGTCGAGGTCGGTCATCATCAGCGGTACGGCCCGGCACTGGATGCCCGCGGCGGCGACCCGCTCCACCGCCGAGGCGTCCACCGTGTCGACGAGCCAGCCGTCGAGGAGTCCCGAGCCGTAGTGCTCGGCGACCGCGGCGGCCGTGGACTCGACGCCGACGGCCGCGAGGACCTTGTCGGCCATGCCGCGCACGGGCGCGTCCCCGACGATGGGGGAGAGGCCGACCACGGGGACGCCCGCATCGGCGATGGCCTCGCGGATGCCGGGCACGGCGAGGATCGTGCCGACGGACACGACGGGGTTGGACGGCGGGAAGATCACCACGTCGGCCTCGGCGATCGCCTCCAGCACCCCGGGCGCCGGCTTGGCCTGGTCGGCCCCGACGGGCACCACGGCGTGCGCGTCCACGGAGGCCCGCAGCCGCACCCAGTACTCCTGGAAGTGAATGGCCTTGCGCTCACCGTCCACCTCCACGGCCACATGCGTCTCGACGCGGTCGTCGGACATGGGGATCAGTCGGACGCCCGGCTTCCACCGGTCGCACAGCGCTTCGGTGACCGCGCTGAGCGGATATCCGGCGCTCAGCATCTGCGTCCGCACGATGTGCGTCGCGAAGTCCCGGTCGCCGAGCCCGAACCACTCCGGCCCGACCCCGTACGCCGCGAGCTCCTCCTTGAGATGGAAGGTCTCGTCGGCCCGCCCCCAGCCCTGCTCCTCGTTGATACCGCCGCCGAGTGTGTACATCACCGTGTCGAGGTCCGGGCAGACCTTCAGCCCGAAGAGGTGGATGTCGTCCCCGGTGTTGCCGATGACCGTGACGTCCGCGTCCGGCGCGGCCTGCTTCAGACCACGCAGGAACCGGGCACCACCGATGCCGCCTGCCAGAACCACAATGCGCATGCAAGCAGTCTTGCAGGCGGCTACGACAACGCGTCAGCCGGTTACGAGACCCCGGTCGGTTACGGCCTCAGCCGGAGGCTGGTCACGACTTCAGCCGGAGACCTCGGCCACCGCGCACCGGACGGCGTGCATCGGCATCTCCGTCAACCCCGGGTAGTAGACGTGCAGGCTTATGGCCGGTTCGAGCGAGTCGTTGACGACCTCGTGCACGTACCCGGGCGCGAACACCCGCTGCGCTCCGGCGCTCAACGCGCGCGTGCCCCGCTCCGTGCGCTCGGTCAACGCGCCCTCCAGGACGGTGAGTACGCCGGAGGAGCGGCCGTGGTCGTGCAGCCCGCTGCCCTGTCCGGGCACCCAGGAGAGCAGCCACACCTCGTAGCCGGGCCCGATGCGCAGCCGGTGGTACCAGCGGGACGTGGCGTCGTACTGGACGAGGTGCTCCCACTGGGAGCGGTCGGCCGCGACGGAGCGGGCGAGGCCGACGAACTCGGCCACGGTGGCCGGATGTTCGCGCGGTGGCTGGAGGAGGTGCGGCACTTCGAGGATGTCGCCGGCGATCTGGAGGTCGCTGTCGCTGTTCATGGGTGCTGTGGTTCCTCGGTGGAAGAGAGCGCTGGAGGTCTGTGGTGTCGCGTACCGTCCGCCCGGGTCGCGGGCGTATGGGATTGCCCTGGTGCGGGCGGAGGGGACCAGCGGCCGGTTCTCAGTGGATCCGGCGGCAGCGGGAGCGCGGTCGGCTCAACAGCTGCGACAGCAACAGCTACAGCGAGCGTGGGCAGCACCGAGGGACCCGGCGGTGCGGGTCGAGGTGAGTGCCAAGTTCGCGAGCATGCCCACAAGGACAGCGGTTCACACAGGCAGTGTCAACTTGACGTCCGGTATGTGGGCGGTGTTTCACCTCATCCGGTTCATCTCCGTGGCGAAAGGTTTGTGCAGGAGCCCGTGCGGACACATGGCGCACAACCGGGCGCACAAACCTCGTTGTGACCCCGTGATCCTTATGTGATCCGTGTGATCCACATGTGATCCGGTTCGCTTCGTCGTCCGAGCAGGAACGAGATCGAACTCCTGAGCGTCCTTCTCTGTACAGGTCCTGTGCGGAGGCGGAGCCCCGGCTGGGTCTCTTTTGTCTGTCGGGGTTTATGCCGATTTGAACACTTTCCGCATAGCCTTGGTTCCGCAGAGTGAATAAGGGGCCCAATAGCAGATCTCGGCTTGACTGGCCCGGATCGGCACACTTGTAATTTCACTCGTGTCGTTCAGCCGAAATCGGTAACGGCAGCATCACGGGGACGCGAGACGGACGAGGGGCGCACATGACCGAGCTGTTTCAGGAACTGCTGGTCGACGAGGCCGAAGAGGAGCTCGGCTGGCAGGAGCGGGCGCTCTGTGCGCAGACCGACCCCGAGTCCTTCTTCCCCGAGAAGGGCGGCTCCACCCGCGAGGCCAAGAAGGTCTGTCTCGCCTGCGAGGTCCGCTCCGAGTGCCTTGAATACGCGCTGGCGAACGACGAGCGCTTCGGCATCTGGGGCGGCCTGTCCGAGCGTGAGCGGCGCCGTCTGAAGAAGGCCGCCGTCTGATCGTGGCTTGATCGCGACGTGATCGCCATCCGACCGTCGTCCGATCGAACGGCGCACACCCCTACGTACTGACATGTAACGAACGGCCCGTCGCCCCTTGGTTGTCCACAGGCGGCGGGCCGCTGTGTTGCCCAGCCGTTAGTGTGGGCCTCCGTCCGAGACGCCCCGTTGTCCCCCGAGGCCACAGGCGTCCACCGCAGTCCATCGAACCGGGGCCCGTACCTCGATGTCCGTGCACAGCCATTCGGCAGGTCAGTACGACACTGCCGCCGCAGCGTTCGACCCGGCCAACGCGCCTGAGTTTCCGAGGCACGTGGTCACCGCCGTGCTCGTCTCCCACGACGGTGCCCGCTGGCTGCCCGACGCCCTCTCCGGGCTGCTCGGTCAGGAACGCCCCGTTCAGAGCGCCGTGGCGGCCGACACCGGCAGCGCGGACGACTCCGCCCGGCTGGTCACCGACGTCCTCGGCGCCGACCGGGTGCTGCACCTCGCCCGGCGCACCGGCTTCGGCCAGGCAGTCGAGGAGGCCGCCCGTACCGCGGGCGTGCTGACCCCGGACGACCTGCCGTACCTGAAGCGCCCCAGCGGCTGGGACCCGGTCACCCGCACCTGGCGCGACGACGCGTACGACATGCCGGAGCTGCCGTACGGCGAGCCCGAGCAGTGGCTGTGGCTCCTGCACGACGACTGCGCCCCCGAGCCCGACGCCCTGGCCCAGCTGCTGCGCGTCGTGGAGAACGAGCGGGAGCTCGGCAGGGACGTGGCGATCATCGGCCCGAAGCTCCGCGGCTGGTACGACCGCAGGCAGCTCCTGGAAGTCGGCGTCACCATCGCGAACAGCGGCCGCCGCTGGACCGGCCTCGACCGGCGCGAACAGGACCAGGGCCAGCACGACCACGTACGGCCTGTGCTGGCCGTGTCCACCGCCGGCATGCTGGTCCGCCGCGACGTCTTCGAGCAGCTCGGCGGCTTCGACCGGCGGCTGCCCCTGATGCGCGACGACATCGACCTGTGCTGGCGCGCCCAGGCCGCGGGCCACCGCGTCCTCGTCGCCCCCGAAGCGGTCGTACGGCACGCCGAGGCGTCCTCCCGCGAGCGGCGCACCGTCGACTGCGTGGGCCGCACCTCCGCCTCCCCGCACAAGGTCGACAAGGCCGGCGCCACCTACACCCTGCTCGTCAACACCCGCAGCGCGGCGCTCCCCTGGGTCCTCGTACGGCTCGTGGTGGGCACGCTGCTGCGCACGGTCGCGTACCTCGTCGGCAAGGTCCCCGGGCAGGCGGTCGACGAGATCCGCGGCCTCCTGGGGACGCTGTTGCGCCCGGAGCGCATCATCGCGGGCCGGCGCAGGCGCGGCCGCCCCCAGGTCGACAAGGGCGAGCTGCGCCCGCTGTTCCCGCCGCCCGGCGCGACCGTGCGGGCCACCGTCGAACAGGCCGCGGGCAGCCTCGTGAGCCGCACCGACCCGGAGCTGAACGCGGCCGGGCGGCACGGCGGCGCGGTCGAGTCCGGACCCGGCGGCGACGACGCCGACTTCCTGGAGGTCGAGCAGTTCGCCCGCCTCAAGCGCGTCGCCCGCAAACCGGGACCGATGCTCTTCGTAGTCCTCCTTTTCTTCTCGCTCATCGCCTGCCGTGAACTCCTCGGCGGCGGCGCGCTCGCGGGCGGCGCCCTGCTGCCCGCCCCCGCCGACTCCTCCGGGCTGTGGTCGCGCTACCTGGACGCCTGGCATCCGGTCGGCGCCGGCGGTACGCAGTCCGCGCCGCCGTATCTCGCGCTCGTCGCGATGCTCGCGAGCGTGCTGTTCGGCTCCACAGGTCTCGCCGTCACCGTCCTCCTGGTCGGCTCGGTGCCGTTGGCCGGTTTCGCCGCGTACTTCGCCTCCCGGCCGCTCGTCGAGTCGCGCCTGCTGCGCGCCTGGGCGTCCGTCGCGTACGCCTTCCTGCCCGCCACCACCGGCGCGCTCGCGGGCGGCCGCATCGGCACCGCCGTACTCGCCGTCCTGCTGCCCCTCATCGCGCGCGCGGGCATCGCGGCGAGCGGCCTCGCCTCGGAGACGGCCCGCGGCAGCTGGCGCGCCACCTGGGCGTACGCGCTCCTGCTGACCCTCGCCACCGCCTTCACGCCGATCGTGTGGCCCATCGCGCTGGTCCTGGGCCTCGCACTGCTGGCCGTGCGCCGGGTCGAGATCACCGCCTACGGGCTGCGCTTCCTGGCCCAGCTCGGCACCCCGCTGCTGGTCCTCGCCCCCTGGTCGCTGTCGCTGCTCCCGTTCGGCTTCTTCAAGGAGGCCGGGATGGAGTACGGGTCGGGGGCGGCCTCCGCGCTCGACCTGCTGGGCGGCAGCCCGGGCGGCCCCGGCACGGTCAGCGGGCTCATGCTCGTCGGCATCGTGTGCGCCGCTGTGGCCGCACTGATGCGCACAGAGCGTCAGTTGGGAATCTGGACTGCCTGGGCGGCCGCCCTCGTGGCGCTCGTTTTCGCCGTCCTGTCGAACAGCTCCACCTGGGCAGGACCCGCCACCCTCGTCTACGGCCTCGCCTTCCTCGCCGCCGCCGCGCTCGGCGCCGACGGGGCACGCTCGCGCGTGGCCGAGCAGAGCTTCGGCTGGCGTCAGCCGGTCGCCGTGCTCATCGCGTTCGCCGCGGCCGCCGGGCCTCTGCTCGTCGCCGCCGGGTGGATGATCCGCGGCGCCGACGGGCCCCTGGAGCGGCGCGATCCCGTCCAGGTGCCGGCGTTCGTCGCAGAGGAGAGCGGCACCCGCGACCAGGCCCGCACGCTCGTCCTGGACAGCGACTCGGCGGCCAAGGTGGGTTACACGCTCGTCCGCGGCTCCGGCGCCCGCCTCGGCGACGCCGAACTGGCCGCGGCGGACGGCGAGAACAAGACGCTCGACAAGGTCGTCGCCAACCTCGTGGCGGGCTCCGGCGCCGACCAGGCCGACCAGCTCGGCGGCTTCGCCGTGCGCTACGTCCTCGTGCGCGACGGCGCGCCCCGCGAGGTCAGCCGCGTCCTGGACGCCACCCCCGGCCTGAGCCGGCTGAGCCAGCAGGACGGCAGCGCCCTGTGGCGTGTCGACCGGCAGGTCGCGCGCGCGGCCATCGTTCCCGAGTCCGGCGACCCGCAGCCCATCGCCGCGGGCCCCGTCGAGCTGCACACCAAGGTCCCCGCCGGTGCCGACGGCCGCATGCTGCGCCTCGCCGACACAGCCGACGAGGGCTGGACGGCCACCCTCGACGGGAAGCCGCTCACCAGGACCACGGTCGACGGCTGGGCACAGGGCTTCGAACTGCCCGCCGCCGCGGGCCGACTGGACGTCACCTACGAGGCACCGATGAGCCACATCGGCTGGCTGTGGGCGCAGGGCGCGCTCGCCGTCGTCCTCGTGGTGCTCGCCCTGCCGGGCCGCCGCCGCGACGTCGACGACGACCTCCCCGAGGAGCCCGTCGTCCCCGCCCAGGCCGCCTCCGGCGAGGGCCGCAGAGCCCGCAGGCTGCGCGCCCAGGCGGAAGCCGAACAGGCGGATCAGCCCGACCAGTTCACGCCCGACTTCCCGCCGCATTCCCCCCCTCCTCCTCCGGAGGAGGCTCCCGTCCCCGCCCAGGCCCCGCAGCAGCAGGCCTACGGCGAGTGGGACACGACGACGTACGCGGGCGCCGAGTACGGCACCTACGGCGGCGAGCACTACCAGGGCACCCCGCAGTACCCGGCGGGCACCTACGACCAGCAGCCGTACCAGGCGGACCCGTACCAGGCCGGCCAGTACGACCCGTACGCGTCGTACGGCACGGGGAACGCGGCGTACGACCCGACGCAGACGTACGCCCAGGGCTACGACGCGCCGTACGACCCGGAGCAACAGCAACAGCAACAGCAGCAGCCGCCGCACGGCACCGACAGTGAGCGCCCCGACGGGAGCCAGCAGTGAACCGCACCACCGTTTCCCTGATCGCCGGCGTGGCCGCGCTCGCCGCCGTCACCGGATTCGCCTCGCTCTCCGAGCCGGACGCATCCGCCGGCGGGGACACGGCGAAGACGGCCGCCCAGTTGCCCGTGGAGCGCACCAGCCTGCTCTGCCCGGCTCCGAGCACCTCGGACCTCGCCGAGACCGCGTACACGTCTTTCACGCCCGTCACCAAGGGCACCGGCACGGGCGGCACCGCGGAACTCGCGTCGGCGGGCGAGGACCCGGCCGGCGGCACGGCGGACAAGTCCGAGGACGACGGCAAGAAGGACGACGGCAAGAAGGACGACGGCAAGAAGGACGACGGCAAGAAGGACGACAAGGACGGTAAGGAGAAGGCCGTCCTGACGCCGAAGGAGCCGGGCAAGCCGGTCACCGGCGAGGCCTCCGGCGCCGAGTCGCCCGCGCTCGTCGGTACCGCGGAGGGCAGGTTCGCGCCCGGCTGGACCGTGCAGCAGACCACGGAGGTCGAGGCGGGCAGCGGCCGCGGCCTGCTCGGCACCAACTGCACGGCCCCGGACACGCAGTTCTGGTTCCCGGGCGCCAGCACCGCCAAGGAGCGCACGGACTACGTGCACCTGACCAACCCGGACGACTCCGCGGCCGTCGCCGACATCGAGCTGTACGGCAAGGACGGCGCCCTCAAGTCGACGGTGGGGGAGGGCATCCAGATCCCGCCGCGCTCCAGCGAGGCGGTGCTGCTGTCCACGCTCATCGACGAGCCGGAGACCAATCTCACCGTGCACGTCACGGTCCGCAGCGGCCGGGTCGCCGCCGCCGTCCAGGCCCTCGACGACAAGCTCGGCGGCGACTGGCTGGCCGCCTCCACCAGCCCGGCGGGCAGCCTCGTCCTGCCGGGCATCCCGAAGGACGCCACGTCCGTGCGCCTGGTCGCCTTCGCGCCCGGTGACGCCGACGCCGACCTGAAGGTGCGGCTCGCCTCGCCGTCCGGCACGATCACCCCCGCCGGGAACGAGACGCTGCACGTGAAGGCAGGCATGACCGCCGCCGTCGACCTCGGAGACGTCACGCGCGGCGAGGCGGGCTCCCTGGTGCTGACCCCGACCGAGAAGTCCACCCCGGTCGTCGCGGCCCTCCGGGTCGTACGCGGCAAGGGCGACAAGCAGGAGACGGCGTTCATCCCGGCCACCAGCCCGGTGGGCACGCGCGCGACGGCCGCCGACAACCGCGCCAAGGGCTCCACACTCTCCCTGGTCGCCCCGGGCCGCAGTGCGAAGGTCAAGATCACGGCCTCCGCGGGCAGCGACGGCGGCACGGCCGCGACGAAGACGTACACGATCAAGGGCGGCACCACCCAGAACGTGCAGCTGCCCGCCCCCAGCGGCCTCAAGGGCACGTATGCCCTCACCGTGGAGCCGCTCTCCGGCGGCGGTCCCGTCTACGCCGCGCGCACGCTCGAAGCGGCCCAGGGAGGCGTGCCGATGTTCACGGTGCAGACCCTGCCGGACGACCGGGGAACGGTTGGGGTACCGGACGCGGAGCAGGACCTGTCGGTGCTGCAGAAGTAGGGGACGCAGAACGTCGGCTGCCACGCGCGTGCGGGTTTTCGCGTACGGGTTTTTCAGGCCCGCGCGCGTGAGTTCCCTCGGCGCTCAGTCCTCCCCGTACCGGGGATCCACCGTCTCCGGAGTCAGCCCCAGCAGCTCGGCGACCTGCTCCACCACGACCTCATGCACGAGCGCGGCCCGCTCGTCGCGCCCCTTGGTGCGGATCTCGACCGGGCGCCGGTACACGACGACCCGGGCGGGCCGGCCCTCGCGCGCCGGGATCGTGCCGCCGAGGGGCACCGCCTCGTCGCCCCAGCCCCCGTCCCGCGCCGGGTCGAGCCGGGGCACCTCCAGCACCAGGAAGTCGATGTCGGCGAGCTGCGGCCACCGCCGCTCCAGCCGCTCCACGGAGTCCTGCACCAGATCCGCGAACACCTCTGCCCGACTGGCCGACAGCGGCACCTGCGGTGGTGCCACGGGCCCACGCATCCCCCGCCCGTGTCGATCACGACGACGGGGCCTGGGTTCGGCGGCACGGGGCGGTACGGGGTTGTCCATCACTGACGAAGAGTAGTCCCCGCCCGACCTGCACGCGCACGCACACACGCGCCGCGTAAGGGCGACCGTCAGGGGCGCGGGGCTGTGTGCTGTGCGGCTCCGCGGCGATGGGGGTCCCCCTGCTCGAGCGAAGCCGAGAGTGGGGGAGCGGCCGGCCCCCACGAACCCGCAGCGATCCACGACCCGGGCACGTCACCGGATGACCATTCCAGCCAAGCTTGGGCTCGTTTCCATATCCTCCAGGACCACAGGAACAACGGCAATTGACAGCTTTTGCATCAACTAGTGACCACACATGACCCTGTCCGAAATCTCGTCAACCCCCGTACGTCCAGGTCAACAAGGTCACCTCCGACCCCCCTGTGTCCGGAGTCACACCACGACACGGTGGAGTGACCCGGGGGAGAGTCGTCGCGGCCCGCTCAAGAGTGCGGTACCGTCCAACGTCGTGAGCCCTGTACGTCGCTGTTCGCGCACCGCTTGCGGCCGTCCCGCCGTCGCGACGCTGACGTACGTCTACGCCGACTCGACCGCGGTCCTCGGCCCGCTCGCCACCTACGCCGAGCCCCACTGCTACGACCTGTGCGCCGAGCACTCCGAGCGCCTCACCGCCCCGCGCGGGTGGGAGGTCGTCAGGCTCGCCGACGGCTCCGCTCCCTCCCGCCCCAGCGGCGACGACCTGGAAGCGCTCGCCAACGCGGTACGCGAGGCGGCCCGCCCGCAGGAGCGCGCCGCGCAGGCAGGTGGCGGCAGCGCCCGCGGGGCGGACCCGATGGAGGTCGCACGCCGCGGCCACCTGCGGGTGCTGCGCTCGCCGGACTCCTGAGCCGTCCCCCAATCCCCGTTCCCCGACGGGAACTTCACCCCGTGCGCATCCCGTGCACGTTCCACTCGGTGACGCACGCCCATTGACGCGGGCTTGTCGCGGACACGACCATTCCCCCACCCGTGAGAAATCGCTTTCCGCATCGCGGAATCCGGGGAGGCTCCGTGTACGTCCAGGAACTGGAACCCGTGGCCGGCTCGCTCGGCCTGTCCGCACTCGTCGCGACCCTGCCCCTCGTCATCGTCCTGGTCCTGCTCGGCGGTGTCCGTATGAAGGCGCACCGGGCCGGTCTCATCGGCCTCGCGGCCGCGGCGCTGGTGGCCTGGCTCGCGTACGGCATGCCCGTCGGCCAGACGCTCTCCAGCGCCGCCCAGGGCGCCGTGTTCGGCCTCTTCCCCATCCTGTGGATCGTCGTCAACGCCCTCTGGGTGTACCGGATGACCGTCCACACCCGGCACTTCGACATCCTGCGCCGCTCCTTCGGGCGGCTCTCCGACGACCCGCGCATCCAGGCGCTCGTCGTCGCCTTCTGCTTCGGCGCGCTCCTGGAGGCCCTCGCGGGCTTCGGCGCGCCCGTCGCGATCTGCTCGGTGATGCTGGTCGCGCTGGGCTTCGACCCCGTCCGCGCCGCGGTGGTCGCGCTGGTCGCCAACACCGCGCCGGTCGCGTTCGGTGCGATGGGCACACCGGTCGTGACGCTCGCTCAAGTCACCGGTCTGCCACTGGATTCCGTCGCCTCCGTGGTGGGCCGTCAGACGCCGCTGCTCGCCCTGGTCGTGCCCCTCGTGCTCGTCGGCCTGGTGGACGGCCGGCGCGGCCTGCGCGAGACCTGGGTCCCCGCGATGGCCTGCGGAGTCGCCTTCGCCGTCGCGCAGTTCGCCGCCTCCAACTACGTCTCCGCCCAACTGGCGGACATCGGAGCCGCCTTGGCCGGCGCGGGCGCACTGGTTGCGGTGCCGCACGCGCGCAGGCCCGCCGCCGAGCCCGTACGGGCCGCGGTCCTGACCGGCGTACGCAGTGAGGACCTGGACGAGCACGACCCGCGCCCCGAGGTGCTGCGAGCGTACTCCCCGTACGCGCTGATCGTCGTGATCTTCTCCATCGCCCAGATCCCGCCGGTGAAGGACCAGTTGGCGAAGGCGACCCGCACCTTCGACTGGCCCTTCCTGAACGTCGCGAACCCGGACGGCGAGCCCGTCGGCGGCAATGTCCTGTCGCTGCCGCTCGTGTCCACGGGCGGCACGCTGGTGCTGCTCGCCGGGGTGTGCACGGCCGTCGTTCTCGGGGTGCACGCGCGCGTGGCGCTCAGAGAATGGGCGGCCACCGTCCACGAGTTGAGGTTCGCGATCCTCACCGTGACATCCGTCCTGGCGCTCGCGTACGTCATGAACCTGTCCGGACAGGCGGCCACGATCGGCCACTTCGTGGCGGCGGCGGGCGCGGGACTCGCCTTCCTGTCTCCGGTCCTGGGCTGGTTCGGTGTGGCGGTCTCCGGTTCGGACACCTCGGCCAACGCGCTGTTCGGCGCCCTCCAGGTGACCGCGGCCCGCGAGTCCGGGCTGTCACCGGAGCTCCTCGCGGCCGCCAACAGCTCGGGCGGTGTCCTGGGCAAGATGATCTCGCCGCAGAACCTCACCATCGCCTGCGCGGCGGTCGGGCTCGCGGGCCGCGAGGGGGACCTGCTGCGCAAGGTGCTCCCGTGGAGTCTCGGACTGCTGCTGGTCATGTGCCTGATCGTCGTCGGACAGAGCTCACCCGTTCTGGAATGGATGCTTCCGTGAGCCCCTGCGAAGTCCGTGCCTGATGTCCGTATGTGCCCGCTCAGGTCCCGCACGGCCGAGTGTCAGTTCGTACGGGTAGTTTGGGGTCACCGTTGAGGACTCCAGGAAGGTTGGCCGTGACCGCTGATCTGTCGCAGCTCGTGAAGGCGTATGACGTACGCGGGGTGGTCCCGGACCAGTGGGACGAGAAGCTGGCCGAGCTGTTCGGCGTGGCCTTCGCGCAGGTGACGGGCGCTGACGCGATCGTGACCGGGCACGACATGCGCCCCTCGTCACCGGGTCTGTCGGGGGCCTTCGCGCGCGGGGCGGCGGCGCGCGGCGTCGACGTGACCGAGATCGGGCTGTGCTCCACGGACCAGCTGTACTACGCGTCGGGGGCGTTCGGCCTCCCGGGCGCGATGTTCACGGCCTCGCACAACCCGGCGCAGTACAACGGCATCAAGATGTGCCGCGCGGGCGCCGCCCCGGTGGGCCAGGACACGGGCCTCGCCGAGATCCGCGAGCTCGTCGAGTCCTGGATCGACTCGGGCGCCCCGTCCTCGGACGCGACGCCGGGCACGATCACCCGGCGGGACACCTTGGAGGACTACGCGGCGCACCTGCGCGGCCTCGTCGACCTGACCGCCATCCGCCCCCTGAAGGTCGTGGTCGACGCGGGCAACGGCATGGGCGGCCACACGGTCCCCACGGTCTTCGCCGGCCTGCCGCTCACCCTCGTCCCGATGTACTTCGAACTGGACGGCACGTTCCCCAACCACGAGGCGAACCCGCTGGACCCGGCGAACATCGTCGACCTCCAGAAGCGCGTCCGCGAGGAGGGCGCCGACCTCGGCATCGCCTTCGACGGCGACGCCGACCGCTGCTTCGTCGTCGACGAGCGCGGCGAGCCGGTCTCCCCGTCCGCGATCACCGCCCTGGTCGCCGCCCGCGAGCTGGCCAGGCACGGCGGCAAGGGCACGGTCATCCACAACCTGATCACGTCCTGGTCGGTCCCGGAGGTCGTCAGGGAGAACGGCGGCACGCCGGTACGCACGCGCGTGGGCCACTCCTTCATCAAGGCCGAGATGGCCACGTCCGGCGCGATCTTCGGCGGCGAGCACTCCGCGCACTACTACTTCAAGGACTTCTGGAACGCCGACACGGGCATGCTCGCCGCCCTCCACGTCCTCGCCGCCCTCGGCGGCCAGGAGGGCACCCTCTCCGCCCTCGTCGCCCAGTACGACCGCTACGCCGGCTCCGGCGAGATCAACTCCACGGTCGACGACCAGACGGCCCGCCTCGCCGCGATCAAGACCGCCTACGAGGCCCGCGAGGGCGTCACCCTCGACGAACTCGACGGCCTCACGGTCACCGCCGCCGACTGGTGGTTCAACGTCCGCCCGTCCAACACGGAACCCCTCCTCCGCCTGAACGCGGAAGCGAGGGACGAAACGACGATGGCGACGGTACGGGACGAGGTCCTGAAGATCATCAGAGGCTGACGCTTGAGGGGCTGGGCTGGGCTGGGCTGGGCTGGGAGGGACTGGGCTGGGAGGGACAGAACCCGCCGCACCTCCCAGCCCAGCCCCGCACCTCCAGCCGAGTCCGCACCAATCCAGCCCGTCGAGCGCTGTGAGG
>NZ_VWMY01000131.1 GCF_008905045.1 Streptomyces albicerus | reverse complement strand
GGCGGCACGCGTGCCGCCACCCCTTCAGCGCCGGGAACAGCGACCCACCTAAGGGGCGCGGGGCTGTGACATTTGCGGCTCCGCCGCGGGGCGCGACCAGCCACAACGGCGCCGCAGACAAAGAACGGCACGCACCCCTACGGCGCTCATGGCCCAAGCAAGCGCAGCGGTACGGCAGAATTTCCGGCATGGGGATAGTCGCCGGGCTGGACAGTTCGCCCGATTTCACTCGCATCGTCGTCTGCGACGCGGACAGCGGAGCCGTGCTCCGGCAGGGGTATGCCCAGCATCCGCTGGACGGATCGGCGGAGGGGGGCCGGCCCTCGGACGTCGACCCGCAGGCCTGGCTGCTGTCCCTGGGCGAGGCGGCGGGCGGCGGGCTCCTCGAAGGCGTCCAGGCCATCGGTGTGTCCGCGCAGCAGAACGGGCTCGTGCCGGTGGACACGCAGGGCAACACGGTGCGTCCGGCGATGGTCGGCGGGGACAAGCGAGCGCAGGTCGCGGCCGCCGATCTGGTCGACGCGCTCGGCGGGCGGGAGGCCTGGGCGCAGGCCGTGGGGTGCGTGCCGCAGGCGGCGCAGCCCGTGACGAAGCTGCGCTGGCTCGCGAAGAACGAACCCGAGGCCGCGCTGCGCACCACCGTGCTGCTCCAGGCGCACGACTGGCTGGTGTGGCAGCTGCTCGGCCGGCCGGCCCGCCGGACCACCGACCGTGGCGGGGCCTCCGGCACCGGTTACTGGTCGGCGGCGACCGGTGCGTACCGGCCCGATCTCGTGGAGCTGGCGCTCGGTCATCAGGCGCTGCTGCCCGATGTGCTCGGGCCGTGGGAGGCCGCGGGGACGACGCCCGAGGGGCTGCTGATCTCGGCGGGGACGGGCGAGACGATGGCGGCGGCGTTCGGCCTGGGCATCGGGCTCGGGGACGCGGTGGTGTCGCTCGGCGCCTCCGGTTCCGTGATGGCCGTGCACCACGAGGCTCTCGTCGACTCCTCCGGGATGATCACCTCGCTCGCGGACGCCACCGGCATGCACCTGCCGGTCGTCACCACGCTCAATGCCGTACGGGCGCTGCGCGGGGCCGCCGAACTGCTCGGCGTATCCGACCTGGAGGCCCTGTCGGACCTGGCGATGAAGTCCACTCCGGGCTCCCACGGCCTCGTGATGCTGCCGTATCTGGAGGGTGAGCGGACGCCCAATCTGCCGCACACGGCGGGGACGTTGGCCGGGCTGCGGCGGGAGTCGATGCGGCCCGAGCATCTGGCGCGGGCCGCCTTCGAGGGCATGCTGTGCGGGCTCGCGGACGCGCTGGACGTACTGCGCAAGCGGGGCGTGGAGGTGCGGCGGATCTTCCTGCTGGGTCCGGCCGCCGAGCTGCCCGCCGTGCAGGCCTGCGCGCCGGCGCTGCTCGGTACGCAGGTCGTGGTGCCGCAGCCCGCCGACTACGCGGCGATCGGCGCGGCCCGGCAGGCGGCCTGGGCGCTCGGTGTCTCGCAGGGCACGATCCAGCCGGGGCTGCCGCCCGTCTGGCAGGGCGCGGCCGCGCAGGTCCTGGAGCCCGGCGAGGAGCTGGCCGTGGGGCAGGCCGTACGGCAGCAGTACACGTCGGTGCGGGATCAGACCCATCCCGGGGCCTTCCGGCCCTGAGGGCCGGGGTTGGCCCTCTCTTGGGTTAATCAGTTGAGGTAACGCAGGTGGAGTGTCCGACGATAGGGGCCAAGGGCAACCATTCGCCCCGCCGCCGACCCCGAGAGACCCAGCGTGCTCATAAGACTCCTGCGTACCCACCTACGGCCCTACAAGAAACCCATCGCCCTGCTCGTCCTGCTGCAGTTCCTGCAGACCTGCGCCACGCTCTACCTGCCGACGCTGAACGCCGACATCATCGACAACGGTGTCGTGGACGGCGACACGGGTTACATCCTGTCCTTCGGCGCCCTGATGATCGGCATCTCGCTGGCGCAGGTCGTCTGCAACATCGGCGCCGTCTACTACGGCGCGCGTACGGCCTCGGCGGTCGGCCGGGACATCCGGGCCGGCATCTTCGACCGGGTGCAGTCGTTCTCCGCGCGTGAGGTCGGCCACTTCGGGGCGCCGTCGCTGATCACCCGCACGACGAACGACGTGCAGCAGGTGCAGATGCTCACGCTGATGACGTTCACGCTGCTGGTGTCGGCACCGATCATGTGCGTGGGCGGCATCGTCCTGGCCCTCGGCCTGGACGTACCGCTGTCCGGGGTGCTGCTGGCCGTCGTGCCGGTGCTCGGGATCTCGGTGAGTCTCATCGTGCGCCGGCTGCGGCCGCTGTTCCGCACCATGCAGGTGCGTCTCGACACGGTGAACCGGGTGCTGCGCGAGCAGATCACCGGCAACCGTGTCATCCGTGCCTTCGTGCGCGACGAGTACGAGGAGGGCCGCTTCCGGAAGGCGAACGCCGACCTCACCGAGGTGTCGCTGGGCACCGGGCGGATGCTGGCGCTGATGTTCCCGATCGTCATGACGGTGGTGAACCTGTCGTCGGTCGCGGTGGTGTGGTTCGGCGCGCACCGCATCGACAGCGGCGGGATGGAGATCGGCGCGCTGACCGCGTTCCTCGCCTACCTCATGCAGATCGTCATGTCCGTGATGATGGCCACCTTCATGTTCATGATGGTGCCGCGCGCGGAGGTCTGCGCCGAGCGCATCCAGGAGGTCCTGGACACCTCCAGCAGCGTGGTCCCGCCGAAGGCGCCCGTCGTGGAGCTGCGGCGGCACGGCCATCTGGAGATCCGGGGCGCCGGGTTCCGCTACCCGGGCGCCGAGGAGCCGGTGCTGAGGTCCATCGACCTGGTGGCCCGGCCAGGCGAGACCACCGCCGTCATCGGCTCGACCGGCAGCGGCAAGTCCACGCTCCTCGGCCTGGTCCCCCGGCTGTTCGACGCCACCGACGGCCAGGTGCTGGTGGACGGCGTCGACGTACGGACGGTCGAACCGCAGCTGCTCGCGCGCACCGTCGGCCTCGTACCGCAGAAGCCGTACCTCTTCGCCGGGACCGTCGCGACGAACCTGCGGTACGGCAATCCGGACGCGACCGACGAGGAGCTGTGGCACGCGCTGGAGGTGGCGCAGGCGAAGAGCTTCGTGGAGGGGCTCGAGAACGGTCTCGACGCCTCGATCGCGCAGGGCGGGACGAACGTGTCGGGTGGTCAGCGGCAGCGGCTCGCCATCGCCCGGACCCTCGTACAGCGCCCGGAGATCTACCTCTTCGACGACTCCTTCTCCGCGCTCGACTACGCGACGGACGCGGCGCTGCGTGCGGCGCTCGCGCGGGAGACCGCCGAGGCGACCGTCGTGATCGTCGCCCAGCGGGTGTCGACCATCCGGGACGCCGACCGGATCGTGGTCCTCGACGAAGGGCTGGTCGTCGGGACCGGCCGGCACAGCGAACTGATGGCGGACAACGAGACCTACCGGGAGATCGTGCTCTCCCAGCTGACGGAAGCGGAGGCCGCCTGATGGCCGGGCCCATGGGGCGGATGATGGCCGGGACGGGCCCCGACCATCACTCGATGGACTTCAAGGGGTCCGGTAAACGGCTGCTCGCGCAGTTCAGGCCGGAACGCGCCACGCTCTACGTGATGCTCGTCGCCGTGGTCCTCAGCGTGGGCCTCTCGGTGGTGGGCCCCAAGATCCTGGGTGAGGCCACCGACCTGGTCTTCGCGGGCGTGGTCGGGCGGGAGTTGCCTGCCGACCAGACGAAGGCCGAAGTCCTCGCGGCGATGCGGGAGCGCGGCGACGGCGGTATGGCCGACATGCTCTCCGGTACGGACTTCACGCCCGGCAAGGGCATCGACTTCGGCGCGGTCGGCGAGGTACTGGGGCTCGCGCTCGTGGCCTTCCTGGTGGCCGGGATGCTGATGACCGTGGCGACGCGGCTGGTGAACCGGGCCGTCAACAAGACCATGTACAAGATGCGCGAGGACGTGCAGACCAAGCTGTCCCGGCTGCCGCTCTCGTACTTCGACAAGCGGCAGCGCGGTGAGGTGCTCAGCCGCGCCACCAACGACATCGACAACATAGGGCAGACCCTCCAGCAGTCGATGGGCCAGCTCGTCAACTCGCTGCTGACCATCGTCGGTGTGCTGGCGATGATGTTCTGGGTGTCGTGGCTGCTCGCGCTGGTCGCGCTGGTCACCGTGCCGCTGTCGTTCTTCGTCGCCACCCGGGTGGGCAAGCGGTCGCAGCCGCACTTCGTGCAGCAGTGGCGGACCACCGGCAAGCTCAACGCGCACGTCGAGGAGATGTACACCGGCCACAACCTGGTCAAGGTCTTCGGGCGGCAGGAGGAGTCGGCGGCACGCTTCGCCGAGGAGAACGAGCAGCTGTACGAGGCCGGGTTCCGGGCGCAGTTCAACAGCGGGATCATGCAGCCGCTGATGATGTTCGTGTCGAACATCAACTATGTGCTGGTGGCGGTGGTCGGCGGGCTGCGCGTCGCGTCCGGCTCACTCTCGATCGGTGACGTGCAGGCCTTCATCCAGTACTCCAGGCAGTTCTCCATGCCGCTCACCCAGGTGGCGTCCATGGCGAACCTCGTGCAGTCCGGAGTCGCGTCGGCGGAGCGGATCTTCGAGCTGATGGACGCGGACGAGCAGGAGGCGGACCCGGTGACCGGAGCGCTTCCGGAGGAACTCCGGGGGCGGGTGGCACTGGAGGGGGTCTCCTTCCGGTACGACCCCGAGAAGCCGCTCATCGAGGATCTGTCGCTGAAGGTGGAGCCCGGGCACACGGTCGCGATCGTGGGGCCGACGGGCGCCGGCAAGACGACGCTGGTGAATCTGCTGATGCGCTTCTACGAGGTCACCGGCGGGCGTATCACCCTCGACGGGGTCGACATCGCGAAGATGTCCCGGGACGAACTGCGGGCCGGGATCGGGATGGTGCTGCAGGACACCTGGCTGTTCGGCGGGACGATCGCGGAGAACATCGCGTACGGGGCCTCCCGGGAGGTGACCCGCGGGGAGATCGAGGAGGCGGCTCGGGCCGCCCACGCGGACCGGTTCGTCCGGACTCTGCCCGACGGGTACGACACCGTCATCGACGACGAGGGTTCGGGGGTGAGCGCGGGCGAGAAGCAGCTCATCACGATCGCTCGGGCGTTCCTGTCCGACCCGGTGATCCTGGTGCTGGACGAGGCGACGAGTTCCGTGGACACCCGGACCGAGGTGCTCATCCAGAAGGCGATGGCGAAGCTGGCGCATGGGCGGACGTCGTTCGTGATCGCGCACCGTCTGTCGACGATCCGCGACGCCGACACGATCCTGGTGATGGAGAACGGGTCGATCGTGGAACAGGGTGCGCATACGGATCTGCTCGCCGCGGACGGCGCGTATGCGCGGCTGTACAAGGCCCAGTTCGCGCAGGCGGTGGTGGAGGTGGACTGAGTTTCTCGCCCCCGCCGCCCCTACCCGTCCCATCACTGGGGGCGGCGCCCCCAGACCCCCGCTATCGGCCTTGACGGCCTCGTCCTCAAACGCCGGACGGGCTGGGTATCTCAGCCCCTCCGGCGTTTGAGGAGCGGGGGTTCGGGGGCGGCGGGGGCGAGAACAGCCCTTCCCCTCAGTCCAAGTAGCCCCGCAGCTGGTCCGCGAAAGCGTGGTCGCGGAGTTTGTTCAGGGTCTTGGATTCGATCTGGCGGATGCGTTCACGCGTGACGCCGAAGATGCGGCCTATTTCCTCGAGCGTGCGGGGGCGGCCGTCCGCCAGCCCATAGCGGAGCTGGACGACCTTGCGCTCACGCTCGCCGAGCGTGGAGAGGACCGCCTCCAAGTGCTCCCTGAGCAGGAGGAAGGCCGCCGACTCCACAGGGCTAGTCGCGTCGCCGTCCTCGATCAGGTCGCCGAGTGCCACGTCGTCCTCCTCGCCCACCGGGGCGTGGAGAGACACCGGCTCCTGGGCCAGGCGCAGGACTTCGCTGACCCGTTCGCTGGGAAGGTCGAGGTGCGCCGCGACCTCCTCGGGCGTCGGCTCGTAACCCCGCTCCTGGAGCATGCGTCGCTGGACGCGCACCACCCGGTTGATCAACTCGACCACGTGGACGGGCACTCGGATCGTCCGGGCCTGGTCGGCGAGGGCGCGCGACATGGCCTGCCGGATCCACCAGGTCGCGTACGTGGAGAACTTGTACCCACGGGCGTAGTCGAACTTCTCAACCGCCCTGATCAGGCCCAGGTTTCCCTCCTGGACGAGATCGAGCATGGTCAGCCCGCGCCCCACGTACCGCTTGGCGACGGAGACGACGAGCCGCAGGTTGGCCTCGATGAGCCGGCGCTTGGCCATCCGCCCCATGACCACCAACTTGTCGAGGTCAAGGGCGAGTTGGCTGTCCAGGTCGGGAGCCAGCCGCAGCTTCTCCTCGGCGAAGAGGCCAGCCTCGACCCGGCGCGCGAGCTCCACCTCCTCCGCCGCGGTGAGGAGGGGGATCCGCCCGATCTCCCGCAGGTACTGGCGGAACAGGTCGGACGAGGGCCCACCGGTGTCCGTACGGCCGCGGGGCACTTCCACCGGCTCCGGCGCCTCGGTCTCGACGAGGGCGACGGGCGGCTCGTCGGGCTCGGCAGGGCCCTCCGGCTCCGCCGCCGATTCGGGGTGGTGCGCGACACGGCTCTGCGGCGGTACGGCCGCGATGACGTCGGTATCCGCGTCCGTGTCGGTGGTCTTGTCGGTCTGGGTGAGGGTCTGGGTCTGCACGGGGGCGACCTCCAGGAATGTCGCTGCTGAGGCGTGCGGCAGCGGGACGGGGACGACGGCCTTGCCGCTGTCCGTCCCGAACACGTTGAGCGGAACCGCGGGGACATCGGACCCGTCGCGTTCGGGTCGGCCGCGCTCCGAGGACTCAGGCACCGGAACCCAGTGTGGAGTACGACACATCGTCGCCACGAGGGGCGTGCGGTGACTTTTTGAGTCCGGTCCGTGACCGCGTGGTTACCCTCGAGGAAAACTCGCGTGCCCGTTCGTACCCTGATCTGGCACGATCCCCAAGTGTCCGGTTCCCATTACGAAACGCATGTGACGGTCCACTGCGGCAGTGCGGCCGAGTCTGAACGGCTGCGCCGCTGGGCGGCCGGCGCCGGCCTCAAGCTGACCCACATCGTGCTGGCCCGCGGCCGGATGGCGTCGCAGCCGATGGTCACCCTGACGGGTTCCCCCTCGTACGCCGCCGAATCGGCCCGGGCACAGGAACTGGCCGCGCGTTTGCGGGCGGCCGGCTTCGTGCCCGTACGCGTCAAGATCGAGTCGTCTCCGTGGGCCCCTGAGGTACCTCGCGAACCATGCGACGACGAGCGGTACTTCGAGCACCACGTGAAGCTGCTGCTCGACGCGGACACCGACCTCGACGCCCTGGCCGCGAAGGTCGTCCCGCACGGCGCCCATCTGTCGTGGAACGCCCGGCGGGTGCACGGCAGCGACAGCGGTCGGCACGAGCGGTTCGTGACGCAGCGGTGCCGGGGTGTGAACGAGGAGGGGGCCGGGCGGGCGCTGGAGCGGTTGCTGGTGGAGCTGTACGGGCTTGAAGTGGCCGAAGTGGAGCGGGAGTTCGTGCTCTACGACAGTGACCTCTCGGTCGACGACGGGTGGATCGAGGAAGCCGTGCCGCGCGTGCTCGAACTGCCGCAGGTACCGAAAACGCCTCAGGAGATGCGCGGATGAGCGGGACATGGCAGGACTTCGGCTGGCGGAGCGTCGAGATACCCCGGGAGCCGCTGGACGAGGCCACCCGCCGGGCGCGGGACCTGCCGCGGACGCTGCACTGGGTGGAGGCCGACGACGCGGTGCAGCGTCCGGTGTTCGACCCGGCCATGAAGCACCACAGCAACGCCTACCGCGCCACCGACCCCGGTTTCAGCGACCCGAGCCGGGGTGCGGCCTGGCGTACCGCACGACGTCAGGCTCTGGATCTCGTACTCGCCGCGATCGCCGGCTCGGAGTGGTCCGACGCGCTGGTGCTGCGCGGCAGCGTGCTGATGTCGGCGTGGTTCGGGGACGCCGCCCGCGAGCCCGGTGACCTGGACTTCGTCGTCGTACCGCACACCTGGCGGATCGACGAGCGGCGCACCGGCCGGATGCTCGACGGGATCGCCGCGGCCGCGCAGGCGTTGGCCGACGAGCGCGGGCGGGAGGTCGGCGTCTCGGCGCGGGGCGCGGTGGTCGAGGACATCTGGACGTACGAGCGAGTGCCGGGCCGCCGTATGGTCCTGCCCTGGGGTGCGCCGGGGCTGCCCGGCGGCCATGTCCAGCTCGACTTCGTGTTCAACGAGCGGCTGCCCGAGGAGCCCCAGCCGGTGGAGCTGCCGGGCGGCGCGGTCGTCTGGGCGGCGACGCCCGAACTGTCGCTTGCCTGGAAGCTGATGTGGCTGATCAACGACGCGTACGCGCAGGGCAAGGACCTCTACGACGCCGTGCTGTTGGCCGAGCGGCACCCGCTGCCGTACGAGCTGCTGCACGAGGTGTTCCGGCTGTCGGGCGAGTGGCCCCGCCAGTACCGCGACGGGGTCTTCTTCGAGGACTTGCTGGAGTCGCTGCAGTACGTGGAGTGGCACCACTTCGTCACCGAGTATCCGCGGTTCGCGGACGACGAGCGGGAGTTCACGGACCGGCTGGTGCGGGCGGTGACGCCGACGTTCGAGGGGCGGCGGCCGGGCCTGCGGAAACGCCCGGCCGGGGCCTGACCCGCCTCAGAGCGCCGACGCGCCCTTCTCCCGCAGCGCCTGGTCGTACTGCTGGAGCACCCACAACTCGTTCTGCACAGCGGCCAGCTGGGCCGGGTCGCCCTGGGCGCTGGCGCGGGCGAGGGCGCCCTGGACGTCCCGCACGCGGCGCTCGACGGCACGGCGGCGGACGGTCACGAGCTGCTCGCCCGCGTACACCTCGTCGACCGTGCGGCGCATGATGGCCTCGACGGCCAGCTCCGTGACCATGGCGCGGACCGCGTCGTCCGGGGCGGCCTCGCGGACCCGGACCAGATACTCCTGCGGGTCCTGGACGCCGAACTCCGCCCCGCCGGCCTCGATGATCGCCTCGCGTACGGCCGCGTACGGCGGGGCGGTGAACTCGTCCACCCCGTACGCGTCGAAGGCCGGGGAGACCAGCTCGGGGCGCTGGAGGGCGAGTTTGAGCAGCTCGCGCTCGGTGGCGAAGACCGGGTTGCGCAGGGTGAGGGCGGGGCCCGAGGACGGTCTGGGACCCGCGCCGTTGCCGTACTGCTGCGGGGAGTGGCCCGCGGAGGTCGGCGCCGGGCCCCGGCCGCCGCGGTCGCGGGCCCAGCGGGCCAGCTGGGCGACCCGCTTGACCACGAACTGCGTGTCAAGGATGCCGAGCATGCCCGCCAGCTGCACGGCGACCTCGTGCTGGGCGCCGCTGTTCTTGATGCGGGCCACGATGGGCGCGGCCTCGTCGAGCGCGGCGGCGCGGCCCGCGGGGGTTTCGAGGTCGTAGCGGGCGACGATCTGACGGAGGGCGAACTCGAAGAGCGGCGTGCGCGGTTCGACCAGGTCGGCGACCGCCTCGTCGCCCTTGGCGAGGCGCAGGTCGCAGGGGTCCATGCCGTCCGGGGCGATCGCGATGTACGTCTCGGCGGCGAACTTCTGGTCGTCCTCGAAGGCACGCAGGGCGGCCTTCTGACCGGCCGCGTCGCCGTCGAAGGTGAAGATCACCCGCGCCGAGCCGTTGTCCATCAGCAACCGGCGGAGGATCTTGATGTGGTCGCCGCCGAAGGCCGTGCCGCAGGTCGCGATGGCCGTCGTGATGCCGGCGAGGTGGCAGGCCATGACATCCGTGTAGCCCTCGACCACCACCGCCCGACTGCTCTTGGCGATGTCCTTCTTGGCGAGGTCGATGCCGTACAGGACCTGGGACTTGCGGTAGATCGGCGTGTCGGGGGTGTTCAGGTACTTGGGCCCGTTGTCCGACTCGTACAGTTTGCGCGCGCCGAAGCCGACGACCTCGCCGCCGATGTCGCGGATGGGCCACATGAGGCGGCCGCGGAAGCGGTCGATGGGGCCCCGGCGGCCCTCCTGGGAGAGGCCGGAGAGGAACAGCTCCTTGTCGGTGAAGCCCTTGCCGCGAAGGTAGCGGGTGAGGTGGTCCCAGCCCTGGGGGCTGTAACCGACGCCGAAGTGCTCGGCCGCGGCCTGGTCGAAGCCGCGCTCGGCCAGGAACTTGCGGCCGGCGTCCGCCTCCGGGCTGGTGTCGAGCTGCTCGATGTAGAACTGGGCGGCGATCTTGTGGGCCTCGACCAGGCGGATGCGCTCGCCGCGCTGGTTGGAGGGGTTGTACCCGCCCTCCTCGTAGCGCAGCGTGATGCCCGCCTGCCCGGCGAGGCGCTCGACCGCCTCCGAGAAGGAGAGGTGGTCGACCTTCATCACGAATGTGATGGTGTCGCCGCCCTCCTGGCAGCCGAAGCAGTGGAAGAGCCCCTTGCTCGGGCTGACCTGGAAGGACGGTGACTTCTCGTCGTGGAAGGGGCAGAGACCCTTGAGGTTTCCGCCGCCCGCGCTGCGCAGCTGGAGGTACTCGGACACCACGGCGTCGATCGGGACCGCGTCCCGAACAGCCTTCACGTCCTCGTCGTTGATCCTTCCAGCCACGCGTGAATTCTACGGGGACGGTGTGACAGTCGAACGCCGCCGTCGGTCATGAGACCAGACTGTCCAGCGGAACGTGCGGGTCCGCGAGCGCCTCGGAGTCCACCTGGGTCCGGCTCCGGATCAGTTGTTGGATCGGGTCCGTGACGTCCCACACATTCACGTTCATCCCGGCCAGCACCCGCCCGTCCTTCACCCAGAAGGCGATGAACTGCCGCTTGCCCGCGTCTCCACGGATCACCACTTGGTCGTACGTCCCCGGGGGCGCCCAGCCCGAGTACTCGAGCCCTACGTCGTACTGGTCGGAGAAGAAATAGGGCACCCTGTCGTACGTCAGCTCGCGGCCCAGCATCGCTCGGGCCGCCGCCGGACCGCCGTTCAGGGCGTTCGCCCAGTGCTCGACGCGCAGCCGGGTGTCGAAGAGGGTGTGGTGGAAAGAGGCCACGTCACCGGCCGCGTAGACGTCCGGGTCGGAGGTGCGCAGCCGCTCGTCGACCGCGACGCCGCCGCCGTGCGCGCGGTCGGCGATCTCCAGGCCCGCGGCCTCGGCGAGGCCGGTGCGGGGGGCGGCGCCGATGGCGGCCAGGACGTCGTGCGCGGGGTGCTCCTCGCCGTCGTCCGTGCGGGCCGCCAGGACCATGCCGTCCTGGCCGGTGATCTCCGTCAGCCGCGTACCGAACTGGAAGCGGACGCCGTGCTCGCGGTGCAGCTCGGTGAAGAGCTGGCCGAGCTCGGGGCCGAGGACGGCGTGCAGCGGGGTCGACTCGGGCTCGACGACCGTGACCTCGGCGCCGTACTCGCGGGCCGCCGCGGCGACTTCCAGGCCGATCCAGCCCGCGCCCGCGATGACGAGGTGGCCGTTGTCGCGGCCGAGGGCGGTCAGCACGTGCTTGAGGCGCTCCGCGTGGGCGAGGCGGCGCAGGTGGTGGACTCCGGCGAGGTCCGTGCCCGGGATGTCCAGGCGGCGCGGTTCGGCGCCGGTCGCGAGGAGCAGTTTGTCGTAGTGGACGAGCGTGCCGTCGTCACCGAAGCGGACGGTCTTCGCGGTCCGGTCGATGGCGTCGACGGTCTGGCCGAGGTGCAGCTCGATGTCGTTGCGCGCGTACCAGGCGGGCTCGTGCACGAAGACGCTGTCGCGCTCCTCCTTGCCGAGCAGGTAGCCCTTGGACAGCGGCGGCCGTTCGTACGGGTGGTCGCGCTCGTCGCAGATCAGTATCACGCGGCCGGTGAAGCCCTCCGCCCGGAGCGTCTCGGCCGCCTTCGCGCCGGCCAGACCTCCTCCGACGATGACGAATGTCTGATCTGCGTCGATCACTTGATGCCTCCTCGTAAGGATGTCGCCACCTGCGAGCGTCCCGCACGGAGCGTGATGCGGGAAGAGGGAGTGGCCCGATCAGGCCACTCAGTGTCACGCTTTCACGATCCGGACGTCACACCTGCCCCCTGAGCCTCGCGTGCAGTGATCGTGCGGAGGCGTCCGTCAGTGAGGCGATCTGGTCGACGATCACCCTCTTGCGGGCACGGTCGTCGGATGCCTGGTCGAAGAAGGCTCGAAATTGCGGGTCGAGGCCCTCCGGCGCCTGGGCGGTGAGCGCCTCGGCCAGCTCGGCGACGACGATCCGCTGGTCGGCGCGGAGCCGCTCCTGCTCGGCGCGCTGCATCACGTACCGGTCGGCGACGGCCTTGAGCACCGCGCACTCCAGTCGGGCCGTGCGCGGTACGACCAGCTCGGCGACGTACCGCGTGAGCCGTCCGGTCCCGTACCTCGCGCGCGTGGCGCCCTCAGCCGCGAGGCAGAACCGGCCGATGAGCTGGCTGGTGGCGTCCTTCAGGCGGGCCTGCGCGACGGCCGAACCGTCGTAGCCGTGCGGCCACCACTCCTGGTCCAGGAGCCGGTCGAGGGCCTCGGCCAGCTCGGCCGGGTCGGTGTCCGCCGGGACGTACCGCCCGATGGCCACCTTGAAGATCTCCTGCCGCTCGGGCTCCGCATGCAGGCAGTTGGGGTCGATGTGGCCGGCGTGCAGGCCGTCCTCGACGTCGTGCACGGAGTACGCCACGTCGTCCGCCCAGTCCATGACCTGGGCCTCGAAGGTGATCCGGGTGTTGGGGGCGCCCTTGCGGACCCAGTCGAAGACGGGACGGTCGTCTTCGTAGACCCCGAATTTCGGGGACGCGGGGTCGGTGGGGTGGGCGCCGCGCGGCCAGGGGTACTTGGTGGCGGCGTCGAGGGCGGCGCGGGTGAGGTTCAGACCGACGCTGACCAGGTCGTCCTCGTGGTTTCGCACGAACCGCTTCGGCTCGATCCTGGTCAGCAGGCGCAGCGACTGCGCGTTGCCCTCGAAGCCGCCGCAGTCCTCCGCGAACTCGTTCAGCGCCTGCTCTCCGTTGTGCCCGAAGGGCGGGTGGCCCAGGTCGTGGGAGAGACAGGCCGCCTCGACGAGGTCGGGGTCGCAGCCGAGGGCGGCGCCCAGCTCGCGGCCGACCTGGGCGCACTCCAGGGAGTGGGTCAGACGGGTGCGGGGGCTGGCGTCCCAGACCCGGCTGCGTGTGCCCGGCGTGACCACCTGGGTCTTGCCCGCCAGGCGGCGCAGGGCGGAGGAGTGCAGCACGCGTGCGCGGTCGCGCTGGAAGGCGGTGCGGCCGGGGCGTTTGTCGGGCTCTGCGGCCCAGCGGGCCACTGACGTGGGGTCGTAGCCGGGGGGTGGGATGTGGTTCTCGTATGCCTGTGGGGCGGTGTCGGTGCTGGTGCCTTCCATGTCTCGACAGTAAGCGCAGCTACTGACAATTGGGGCGTCTGTGTTTGCGCCTGCGCGTCTGCCGGGTTCAGTCCATTTGCGGGTGCGGCTTGCGTTGTGGCTTGTCGCGCCGTTCCCCGCGCCCCTTGAGCGGGGCTGCCGTCACCGCCGGTTTCAGGCGGAGGCCAGTTGGGGTGCCTTGGTGGAGGTCGGAGTCGCCAGGGCCTGGTCGTAGCGGTGGAGGACCAGGCGGGCCATGGCCGGGTGGGCGCCGAGGGGGGCGGCGGCGATCCAGGGGGCGGCTGCCGCGCACTCGGTGGAGAAGCGGCCGGGGGCGGTGAAGTACGAGGCGACGGCGACCCGGTGACGGCCGCGGGCGGCGAGGGCGCGCACGGCGTGCGGGACGGTGGGCGCGGCGGCGGAGGCGTACGCCGGGACGACGGGCACGCCGAGTCGCTCGGCCAGCAGCTTGGCGGTACGGCGGGTGTCGACGGCCGCGTCGGGGTCGCGGGACCCGGCGGCGGCGAGCACGATCCCGCTCGCGCGGCGCTCCGCGTCACCCAGGCGCGTACGCCAGCCGGCCTCGACCAGGCGCTCGTACAGCGTCTCCACCAGCAGCGGGTGCGGGCCCAGCGGGCCGGCGATGCGCGTACGCGCCTGCGCGGCGGCCGCGGCCTCCGGGATGTCCTGCTTGACGTGGTAGCCGCGGCTGAGCAGCAGCGGTACGAGGACCGCGTCGCCGGTGCCGAGGGTGGCGAGTGTGTCCGGCAGCAGAGGCTCGTTCAGCTCGATGTGCCCCAGGTGAACGGGCAGGTCGGGGCGCAGCTCCCGGATCCGGTCCATCAGGGTCCGGATGGTGCTCAGGGCGCGCGGGTCCCGGCTGCCGTGGCCCACGAGGACGAGCGCGGGCGGTGCGGGGCGCCGGGTGCCGTCGAGGGACACGAGGCTGAGCTGGCTGCCGAGCTGGCTGGTGATCCGGTTCATGAGTTGCGCCGTACTGTCGAGGTGAGCGCCACGGAGCGGCTGGCCGCCGGGGCGGGGCTTGGACTCGTCGCGAAGAGGGTTCGCCGCCGTCATGCACCGATGGTGCCGGTAGGAGGTTGCCACCCCGTTGCGCGGGAATGACGGGTGTTTTCCGGGGGTTCACGGTGGGGTGTACGGGGTGTGTGAGGTGCCGTGACCTGCGGTGACGGCTCCCGAGTGAAGCTGGTCACTGTGCGCCGGGCGAACCGGATCACCGGAAGCCGCGTCCTCCAAGGTCACAGGCCACCTGGGGAGGGACCGTCCGATGCGTCGTCCGAAGCTGCCGAAGCTGTCGAGACCGCGCCTCTCGAGACCGCGTCTGCCGAGACGGCTTCTGCCGAGACCGCGTCTGCCGCGCACCCGTACCGGGCAGCGGCGGGCCGTGCAGGCCGGGATGGCCGCGTGCGTGCTCGCGCTGCTTCCGGCGACGTGGATGTACACGGTCACGGGTGACCGGCTGCGGACGACGGCCGACGTGCCGCGCACCGAGGTCGCCGTCGTCTTCGGGGCCGGGCTGTGGCGGGGCGAGCCGTCGCCGTATCTCGCGCACCGGCTCGACGCGGCGGCCGCGCTGTACCGGGCCGACCGGATCGAGGTGGTCCTGGTCACCGGCGACAACAGCCGCGAGGACTACGACGAGCCGGACGCCATGCGTGCGTACCTCACTGAGCGGGGCGTGCCCGACGGGCGGATCGTCAGCGACTATGCGGGCTTCGACACGTGGGACTCGTGCGTGCGGGCGAAGAAGATCTTCGGGGTCGACGAGGCCGTGCTGATCAGTCAGGGCTTCCATATCCGGCGGGCTGTCGCGTTGTGTCAGGAGGCGGGGGTCTCGTCGTACGGGGTCGGTGTGGACGCCGTGCATGACGCGACCTGGTACTACGGGGGTGCGCGGGAGGTGTTCGCGGCGGGGAAAGCGCTGCTGGACGCGGTGTTCGAGCCGGATCCGCGGTTCCTTGGGCCCAGGGAGCCGGGGGTGGAACGGGCGTTGGCGGCGACGGGGTAGGGGGTGGGGTTTTCCTCGCCCGCGCCGCCCCTACCCGTCCCGTCCCTGGGGGCTGCGCCCCCGCTGAAAATCAGCCTCTCCGGCGTTTGAGGAGCGGGGGTTCGGGGGCTGGCCCCCGACGGGGTCTGGGGCGGAGCCCCAGGGGATG
>NZ_VWMY01000130.1 GCF_008905045.1 Streptomyces albicerus | reverse complement strand
AGAAACGCGCCTACATCTACCTCGGCACCCTCACCCTCGCAACCCTCCTCATCTGGCTCCGCACATGATCCGAGAAACAGTGCCTAGTAGGGCCTGTTGCGAAAGTCGATCTTGCCCCGCTCCGACTGTGGGTGTCCCGAGGGCTTCGGCTCGTTGTCAGTGGCCCGGTCTAGGGTGCCGATCATGACTGCTCATTCTGAGAAGAGCTTGTTCTCGGGGCTCGGCCGTATGGTTGTTCTTGTTGACGACCTCGATGCGGCCCTGGCCTTCTACCGCGGCGCTCTCGGTTTCTGTGTCCTGCACGACCAGACGGCAGATGGTTATCGCTACTTGCATATCGGAGTGCCCGGCCAGGAGGTGGTCGGCCTCTGGCTCATGACCGCCACCAGCGACCAGGAACGCGAGCTGATTGGCAAGCAGTGCGGCGGTCAGCCTCTGCTCGTCCTGTACACCGCCGATCTGGATGCGGTCCGCGAACACCTGCGCGGGCACGGGGTGCGGGTATGGAACGAACGGGAAGACGCCGACAGCCGGTCGCTGCACCTGGCCGACCTGTACGGGAACGTGATCATCGTGGCGCAAGTGCGCAACCCGGCAGCGTGATGCTGCCGGTCACAGCCATTCGTTGATGACGGCGACCAGCACCGTCGCCTCGTAGCGGACGGCCAGCTTGTCGTATCTCGTGGCCACGGCCCGGTGCCTTTCAGGCGGTTGATCCCGCACTCCACGGCGTGCCGCTTGCGGTAGTCGATCTTGTCGAACTTCCGCGGGCGGCCACCGCGAGAGCCGCGTTTTTTGACGGCTGCGGACCTGGTCGGCTTTCTCCGGGATCATGCAGCCGATGCCGCGTTTCGAGGATGAGGTCATCGCCCCCCAGCGACGCCGCAGCCGACCTCGTGCTCGACGGCGCCAAACCCGCCCGGCCTTGTTGACCAGTCCGACTCGTCATTGCTGCCCGCGGAGGGGGGCAAACCTCTCAGATCCAACCCCACGTCGCCTGAAACGGCGAGGGATAACCGCAGATCCGAAATACGATCATCTTCGTCCGCACGGCCGCCGCCGTGCTACACATAGGCGCGATGAACATCTGCGTCTTCTGCTCCGCGTACTCCCTCGACGACCGCTACACGGCGCCCGCCCAGAAGCTGGCGGCTCTCATCGGAGAGCGGGGCCACACCCTGGTGTGGGGCGGTTCCGACTCGGGTCTGATGGGTGTCCTGGCCGATGCGGTGAAGGGAGCCGGCGGCAGGCTGGTGGGGATATCGGTCGAGCTGCTCGCCCACACCGTGTATCAGGGCGCCGACGAGATCGTGATAAGCCCGGACCTGGCCACCCGCAAAGCCGAGCTGTTGGCGCGCGCCGACGCGATCATGGTGCTGGTCGGCGGGCTGGGGACGCTCGACGAGGTCACCGAAATCCTGGAACTGAAGAAGCACGGCTTGCACACCAAGCCGGTCATTGTGCTGGACACCGCGGGCTTCTACGACGGGCTGCGTACCCAGCTGGCCCGAATGGAAGCCGAGGGCTTCCTTCCCCAGCCCCTGGACGAACTGGTCTTCTTCACCGAGGACGCGACCGCCGCACTCGCGTTCCTGGAGGCCGCGGGCGAGGCATCCGCCGCCTGACGCGGTCGGAAGAGGCCATCGGTACACATCTGCTCACCCGCATGGACAGGCCGGGCAGGTAGACAACCTTGCAGTCGACGTGCCTGGCGGCCTTCAGGGACAGGGCGCCGATCGAGGCGGGCTGGTCCACAATCACCAGCACGTGGCCGAACGTCGCCCGGTCAGCTTGTCGAACACGGCCCGCAACTTCGACTCGCTGGCCCATCTCAAGGCAGCGTCGTTCGATCAGGGCAATGCCCCTCTCTCCAATGATCGTCTGACGCGTCACGGTCGTGCGATCAGCCAAGGCGGGTCTTCGAACTTGAGCGTGGTCTGGTCTCGGGTGGCCTGCCGCACCGTCACTGACGGTCAGAAGAAGGGGAGTTGGGCCCTGGATGCAGGAAGCCCGTGGTCGTAAGTGATCATGACTGTTCTTTACGCAGCTTGATCACCTGGACACACGGGCTTGGACAACAATACGACGTTGCTGCTCGACCTGGACGGCCTAGCCGTGGCCAAGGTCGAGCGGCTCGCGGACGGCACCCGGCGGGTGCACCTGACCACCGCGGACGAGGCTGCACGGGCCTGCCCCTCCTGCGGGGTATTCGCCTTACGTGCCAAGGGCTTCGTACAGACCCGCCCACGGGATCTGCCCCACGGCGAGCGGGGACTGGAGCTGGTGTGGCGCAAGCGACGCTGGTACTGCACCGAGCCGGCCTGCCCCCGGAAGTCCTTTACCGAGCACGTGAGCCAGGTCCCGGCCGGGGCCCGGATCACCGAGAGGCTGCGGAACGCGGCCGGACGGCGGGTACGCGATGCCGGTTCCACGGTCGTCCAGGCCGCCCGGGACCTGGGCCTGTCCTGGCCCACGGTGATGCACGCCTTCCATTCCGCCGGACAGGAAGTGAGTGCCGCGGTACTCGAACCGGTCGAAGTCCTCGGTATCGACGAGACCCGCCGAGGCCGCATGCAGTGGCGGCAGAACCCGCAAACCAGCCGTTGGGAGCCCGCGGCCGACCGCTGGCACACCGGCTTCGTGGACGCCTTCGGCATCCAGGGCCTGCTCGGGCAGGTCGAGGGCCGCGCTCCCTCCGACGTGCTGGCCTGGCTCGCCACGACGCCGCTGCCCTGGCGCCGGCAGATCCGCTACGTCGCGATCGACATGTCCGTCGGCTACCGCGCTGCGATCCGCACCGGGCTGCCCCATGCCCAGGTCGTCGTCGACCACTTCCACGTGGTCCAGCTCGCCAACAAGATGCTGAACATCGTCCGGCGGCGGACCACTGCCACCCTGCGCGGCCGACGGGGACGGGCATCCGACCCGGAATGGAAAGCCCGGCGTCGACTCCTGCGCAACCGCGAGGACCTCACCGACGCCCAGTTCGGCACGATGTGGAACGCACTGATCGACGCCGGGACGATCGGGATGACGCTGCTGACCGCCTGGATCGCCAAGGAACGACTGCGGGACCTGCTCGCCTGCGCCCGCACCGGCGCCGACCGCCACCTCATCGGCCACCTGCGGTTCAAGTTCCTGACCTGGTGCGCGGACTCCGAGATCCCCGAAGTCCGCCAACTGGCCGTCACAGTGGACCGCTGGTGGCCCGAGATCGCCGCATTCATCGCCACCGGACACAGCAACGCCAAAAGCGAAGGCATCAACCGCGTGATCAAGCTCGTCGCCCGCGCCGCCCACGGCTTCCGCAACCCCACCAACCAACGCCTACGCACACGCTGCGTCACCACCCGGCGAGCCCGTGGACACCTCTACCCCGCCTAACTTCGAAGACCCGACAAGATCCGTGTAACGGGAGACTGTTACGCACGGTTCTGTGCGGGCCGAGGGGCGAGACTCCCCTCGGCTACTCGGCATGACGTTGGTGGCGTCGCCTGGACGGAAGGCCCTCCGAGTCAGCCGCCGGTGGAGTAGGACACGATGGCGCCGCGCCCGAAGCTCGCATCGCCGCGGTAAAGGGGGATTCCGACGGCGCCGACGGCCCAGACTGTGCGGGTGCCGGGCACGAGTTGCAGGTCGTGCAACTGGAAGTGCTGGCGCCGGTCCTCTTCGGTGATCTTTCCGGAGCGGCCGGCGACCGGCTCCGGGTCCTTGATCACGTGCCGCGTGCCGTCGGTGGCACGGTGCTGCTCGCTGCCCAGCATGCTGCCCAGGACGAGCCCGCCCGCGCCGTCCCCAGTCGCCGACACGGCGAGGTGCCTGGAAGTCTCCCCAGAGCTGTCGAGGGCCTTGGGAGCCTTCCGCCAGCGTGAGCCGTCCCAGTGCAGCGCGAACGCTGTGTCGAACTCCTGGGAACCGGTCTCGCCCGTGTAGCCGTGCAGACCGAATGCCCAGGCGTCGTCTCGGGAGAGGGCGACAACCTCGGTCAGTATGGCCTTCTCCTGTGGCTTCGGCTTGGGGGAGTGGTACTCGGGCGTCGTAACCTGCCGCCACTTCTTCCCGTCGAAGTGCACGATCGCGGGCTGGCGGCGATGGCGGACATCCTCATCCGAGGGGTCCTCGCGTGCGTCGCCCACCGCCCAGACGTCGTCCGGGCCACTCGCGGACAGCCAGCCGACATAGTCGGTGGGCAGGGGGTGTTCGGTCCATCGCGTGCCGTCCCAGTGGTGCGCGACAGGACCGTCCGATGAGGCGTCCAGTGCCCATACATCGTCGGGTGCCACGACTTCTACGTCCCGCACGTAGAAGTCGACCGCTGTCCTGCGCCACCGGTGGCCGTCCCAGCGCAGTGCCCCCGCCCCTCCGTCTTTGCCGACGTCGCCGAACAGCCACACGTTGTCGGGACCTGAGGCCTCCAGCTGGCCGCCGGCAAGAGTCCCGCCCTCGGAACGCAATGGCGTCGGCAATTCGGCATGGCGCCAGGTGGCGCCCTTGCGGTGCAAGAGGAAGCTGTCCTCAGAGTCGTCTTTCCGCTTCTCTGTGCTCAGGGCCCAGCCCTCGTCCTTTGACACGGCGGCTATGTCGAACACGTCCGCGTCGCGGGACGCGCTGACGTAGTCAAGCCGCCAGCGTGAGGAGTCCCTGCCTCCGCTGTCGCATCCGGTCGCCATTGGCAACAAGACCGTCGCCACCACCGCCACCACCGCGCGGTGCAGTACACGCGTTCTGCCACCGCGCCGGATCTCCCTTGGCCCCGAGAACATGCCGCGAGAGTAAGGCCCCCGCTCCGGGAGGGGTCCCCAAGCGCCGCAGGCGGTTTCAGCTATGGAACGAACCTCCTGAGACAGCACAGCTAGGCAGCGGACGGTTCCTAACCCGTTGGGCTCGTCGCGGGGTTGACGAGGACCGGCACAGCGCTGTGTGACGAAGCGTGGCGCGCGCCTCGGTGGACACCTCGCCGGCGTACGCCAACGACCTCGGCGCGGACCGCTCCCTGGTGGCGGTCACCGCGAGGAACAATAGGTCCAAAGGCGATAAGGACCCCACCGATTGGATGCCGCCTGCTGAGTACGTGGGGTGTACGTACCTCGCGGACTGGGTCGCGACGAAGTTGCGCTGGAACCTGGCCGGGGACCCGGCGGAGCGCCAGACGCTGACCCGCATTGCCGAAGGCTGCGACAACACGGTGCTGGAGGTGGTGCCCGCCCCGTAGGACCGGGCGTAGCCGCCACTGTCGTCGGCGGTTGGGTTGGGGGGCTGTCCCTTCGAACTGCCGCTGATCGGCCGTCGCGAGGAACACGAGGCGGGAGATGGCGTGCGTGATCAGTCTGGCGTGCGGTCGTGGCCTGCGGCTTTGCGTAGGCTTTCCTCCAGCGCCGCCATCAAGTCCACGGCCGGCTCCGGCTAGGCGGGCGGCATGAGTTGGCTTCCGGATGCCTTCGCCGCGACCAGCTGCTGAAGTGCTGCGGCGTAGTCGTCGTGCAGCGCGGTGAGGTCGACGCCGGGCAGCTGTGCCATCAGCAGGGAGGCGAGCTCCAGTTCCTGCCCCGGTGACCGGTGTGGTTGATCCGACGCCGGTCGCTGTACGGGACATGAACTCGCTGAGAAGTAAGGGCCGTTGCGACTACGTTGTGCGAGAGCCATTGGACGCGCAGCGGGAGGATGCTCTCCATGGGGGACGACGACTCAGCACGGCAGCTACGGGCCAGGATTGATACCTCAGTGCCGCACTCGGCGCGGATCTGGAATTACTGGATAGGGGGCAAGGACAACTACGAGGTCGACCGCGAGGCGGGAGACCGGGTGAAAGAGGTGTTCCCGGGCATCGTTGACGATGCCCGTCACACCCGGGCATTCCTGGCGCGCGCTGTCCGCTACCTGGCGGGCGAGGCCGGCATCCGGCAGTTCCTCGACATCGGCACGGGCCTGCCGACCGCCGACAACACGCACGAGATCGCCCAGCGGGTGGCGCCGGAGTCGCGGATCGTTTACGTCGATAATGATCCCCTGGTGCTGAGGCATGCCCAGGCCCTGCTGACCAGTACCCCCGAGGGTGCCTGCGACTACATCGATGCCGACGTGCTGAACCCGGAATTGGTCCTGGCGCAAGCCGGCAGAACGCTGGATTTCAGCCGCCCCATCGGGTTGATGATGTTGGGGATTCTGGGCAACGTCCCTGACTACCAAGAGGCGCGGGCGGCCCTGAAGCGTCTGCTGGACGCTCTGCCCTCGGGCAGCTATCTCGTGGTCAACGACGGCACGACCACCAATGAAGAGCGGAACGAGGCTGTCCGCCAGTACAACGAGACCAGCGGCAGCCCTCATCCCTATACCAACCGAAGCCCAGAGCAGATCACCGCGTACTTCCGCGGGCTGGACCTCGTGGAGCCCGGTGTGGTGCCCACCTCCACATGGCGGCCCGGTCCCAGCCCGTGGCCGACCAGCGACGTAGCGGTGCTGTGCGGTGTGGGTCATAAGAACTGACGCTGCCGTCGCGTGAGGTCGGCACCGGGGCAGGCCGCCGCTGCGTTCGCATGCGGTAGCACCGCCCCGGCCCGCCGCCGTTCCCCCGAGGCCAGGGAGGCACCGGGCTGATGCCGGCAGCACACCGCCTATCGCCGCTTGGTGATCGATTGTCAGTGGCGGGATGATGGGGATTCTTGGAATTCGTCAGTGACGCTCTTCCCTCCACTTCGTCCGGTTTTGGAGGGAGCGGAGAAGATGACGAGCATGAGCGTCTGCCGCTGAACCCGATAGCCCACGAGGACGGCAGGCCGTTGTCAGAGGTGACTGCGATCGTTTGCTCATGGATGAGTGGGTTGAGCAGGTCGACGAGCAGGACCAGGAATCTGCCGTCGTGCTTCGTAGTGAGGCCGTCCGCCGGGGCTTGCTGCACCGGGTCGCCGTAACGATGTGCCGTGATCGAGACGGGCGGTTCCTCGTGCATCGACGGTCCGAGCATGTGTCCCGCTTCCCGGGACACCATGAGGTCGCGGTTGGCGGGGCCGTCGCTGTTGGCGAATCCTATGAGGACGCTGCGGCCCGGGAGTTGGCGGAGGAGCTTGGTGTTCGGGCATCCGTCCGCTTTGTGACCAAGTTCCTGAATCGGAGTGGCCTCAGTCCTCACTGGCTTGGTATCCACGAGGCGGTCATCCCGGTCGAGGTCAGGCCCGATCGCAACGAGGTCGTGTGGCATGGCTGGCTGGCGGAGAGCGAACTGTTTGGCTTCATGGAACAGCAGTTGTTCACCCCGGACAGTGGTCAAGTCGTTGACCGGTATTTCACTCGTGTCCGGCCGGGGCCGCCGACCTGTCGGTCGGCGGCCCCGGGAGATCGGTGACGGTCGGTCTGGAGTGATGTGCTGCTGGGGAGGACCGGTCACGGGGTTCTGCGCATCGGGATGACGTCTGGTGTCCTCAGGTGGCGGGACCGGCCTCAACGACTGTGGCAGCAGCATCGGAACCGAGTCCTGTACGTGCTGGGGTGAGGGCAAGAACGCCGGTGCCGTGCACCGGCGTATCCGCCGTCAACGTGAGCGGACTGGTGCCCAGCGCTGCGGCGATCTCGGGCGCGAGGTCGAACGCAGCCCCCTTCCACTCGTCTTCGGCCTCGTCGTCGCGCGTGCCCTCGTCCCACGTTGGCGACAGGCCCAACTGCTCCCGTCGCGCTCTTTCCAGTGGCAGCGGTTCGCCCAACGTGGAGAGCGCGTCGTTGTCCTCCCCGGTCGCGCAATAGCGCCGCAGCACGTTGCCCCGCTCGGCGATGAGCCAGGCCGAACCATCGCCCTGCCAACCGTAGTAGTACGCCTGCGCCCGGCCGTAGCGCGCGCTCAGTTCCGTGCACAGCCGCAGCACCTCGTCGCCGCGCTCACCGTCGCACGGATCGCACCACGGGCCGATGACCAGCGTCCATCCGTCGACTTCGGGGCTTACGTACACCCGAGCAAGTCCATCGGGATTTCCGTCTGCTTCACCGTGGCCGTCCTCCTCGATGAGCGTCTCGGCTTCCGCGAACGTCACAGGGACGGGCCGGATCAGCCCCAGCACCTTCATAACTCCCGCTTGATCACCAGTTGGTACCGCGATCCAGTAGAGCCAGCATGTCGCCAAGGGCCTTGGCTGATCTTGCGTCGAGTGCACGGACACACATTGCCATGCTCGAGACGCACTCCGGTTCCGAGGTTAAAACTCAAGCTAAAGGGATCCCCGACCGAACGATGCTGGCGGAGCAGACAGACAGGACCAGCACGGCTGCTGTCGAGGAGCTGCCCTTAAACCAGTGGCGTCCCCGTCGACGAGCCTCATAGCTTGTGCGCTCGTGACAGATGATCCGAAGACGCGCCCGAATCGACATGACCTCGGCCGAGTGTTCAACGAGGTGCCGGAGCTTTACGACCGGGTCCGGCCGGGATACCCCGACGAGTTGTTCGCGGACCTTGTCACCGTCACCGGCATGGACGAACGGTCGTCGGTGCTGGAGGTGGGCTGCGGTACCGGCCAGGCGACGCGCTCGCTGGCAGAGCTCGGATACTCAGTGACCGCCATCGAGCCGGGCGAAGAAATGGCCGCACTCGCTCGCCAGCGGATCGCCACCTTCGGCAACGTCGAAGTCGAGACGTCGATGTTTGAGGAGTGGGACGCCCGCGGTCGACGCTTCGATGTCCTCGTGGCTGCGTCGTCGTGGCACTGGGTCGACCCGTCGATCGGCTGGCAGCGAGCGCACGACGTGCTCTATCCCGCAGGCTGGATGGCACTGCTCGGCAACGTCGTTGTCCGCCGGCCGGGAGAGCCGGAGGTGTACGCCGAGACCGCCGATCTCCACGAGCGGTTCTGCCCCGGGAACCCCGGCTGGGGTCATCCTCCCCTGGAGGATGACGTGCGCCCCACCGACGAGGGCTGGGGACTGGTCGACGATCCTGGCGGATTGTTCGGCCCAACGATCGTGCGCTGGTACCCGACCGTTCAGTGGTTCAACGGGGACGGCTTTGCCGATCACCTTCGCTCGTTGTCGCTGTACCGGAGGCTCGACCGCGACGTCCGTGAACCCCTGCTCGAGGCCATCGCCGAGCGCATCCGCACGCGAATGGGCGACCGAGCATCACGCCGTTACCTGAGCGTCCTCCGTGTCGGACAGCGCGCCGAGTGAGCCCAGTGGTGAAGGACTGCAACTGGACTGGCTGCTCGCCGAACGGGGCTGCCGCCGCCTGGAGCGTGGTGTCGCTCAGATCGTGCGTCCGGCGATCGTCGCGTTCGCTCTGCATCACCTCGGGGAGCTGCTGCCCGACCTCACCGAGGAGCAGTGGGCCAGGCAGGTCGCCTTCTTCCGACATCAGCGGTCAGCGGGTGAAGGCGTCGCGGTTCGCGTCGACCATGAAGCCGCGGTGCCGCTCGTCGTTGGTGCGGCCCCACTTCCCGTTCGAGTAGTACACGAAGTAGCCCGTGGCCGGGTCGCGGAAGTCGATGTGGCAGCCGCCGCGGATGTGATCGCACAGACAGGTGCACGCCTTGTGATCGGCTTCCCAGCCCAGCCCGGTCGGCCCGTCACCGAGAAGGCGGATCAGTTCGGGGCAGGGCGGGCCGTCGGTGGCCTCCAGCCGGAAGCCGCCCATGGAGCTCCACGCGTCGGTTGCGTTGATCTCTCCCGGTCCTGCGGTGGCACGGATGCGGCGCAGCAGGGGGGAGAAGATGGGCGCCTCTTTCACGGGGAAGGTGCTGGCCGCGGTGTGGGTCGCTCGTTCGTCCGAGGTCCAGTCCAACTGGTCCTGCAGGAGCTGGTAGTCGCTGCGCAGCAGGTCGACGACGCGCTCCCACCAGCGGGGGTTGAAGCCGGTGAGCAGGATGCGGGCTGGCGTTCCCGGGCGGTGCAGGCAGATGCCGCCCTGCTCGCGGCAATACCGGAGCCCGGCTACACCTGAGACGTGGTTGTGGGGATCACTGCTGTCGTCCGCGACCGAGCGGGGGAGCAGCATGTCAGCCCAGTACCGGATCACGTACGGCTCGGCCAGCATCCGAATGCCGAGCAGCTCTGGTTCCGGCCGGACGCTGACGATCCCCAGGGGATCCTGCGAAACTCCGCCGATCTTGCAGGCGGCGAGGAACACGGCGGCCTCCAGCTCCGCCTGCTCCGGATGACGTGCCGCAGGGATGGCCAGCGGTTCTCCTGCGGGGCTGACGAGCGAGTGCAGGGATTGATGGGGTTCGCCCGTGCAGCGACGGCGGTCCTCAGTGGCGGCCAGAGCTGTCTGGTGGCTCATTGATGCCTGTTCCGCGCCGGCTCGGCCCCCGTCGATCAGCGCTGTGTCTGCGTGGTCGTGCGTCCGATGCCGTTCGTGGTGATACTTCTGGCCGGTCCTCGGCAACGGAGCTTGCGGGGGCTGCATCCGTCGCGCGGCCGGGCGTTCACAGGCCCGCACTGATCCAAAAGCACCACCCCATATCGGGTCAAGGGGACACGTCATGGAAAAGCGGACCAAGAGTGTCAGTGCTGCGCCGTAGCGTGTGGCTCTATGACCGCCGCCTTGCGCACAGCGGCTGACCTGCTCGACGCCGCTGAAACTGGCTGATGCCGGAGCGGCCGGTGGCGGGCCCCGCAGGTGCGCACGGTGCCAACTGCGTACCGCTTCCGCACTCAGCCCAGGTCTGCTACCACCCTGCTACCATGCGGTTGTGACTTCCACCAAAAAGCAGACACAGGTCCGGCTGGAAGAGGACGTGCTCTCGGCCGGCAAGGCCGCCGCAGCCGCCCGCCGACTGGACTTCAACAAGTACGTAGAGCGGCTCATCATCGAGGACACCACCGGCGCCCGCGCCGCTGGCATGACCGCCGCCCAGCGGCTCATCGATGAGCACGGCACCTTCCTCGACGACCTGGAGCAGCAGCTCGACGCCCCGTACGCCGATCCGCAGCCGGGCGCCGCCGCGTGATCCTGCACGTCGACGAATCCTGGATCCTCGAAGTGGCGGAACGGGCCGGCCACCGCGACCCAGCCGCCGACGACTACGGCGTCCCCATCGCAGCAGTCGCCCGCCACCGCGGCGAACTCCTCGAGCACCCCGTCTACGACGGCCCCTACGCTCGCGCCGCCGCCCTGGTGCATACCCTGGGCTGCTGCCGCTGGCTGGAGCGCTCCAACCTCACCGTCGCTTGCGCCGTTGCTGTCATGTATCTCGAGGCCAGCAACATCCCCGTCAACCCCACTCGCGAACAGCTCACCGCACTCGCCCACGAGCTGAACAACCCGCGCTGCACCGCCGCCCGGATCGCCGCCTTCCTGCGCACCTGGAAACCCTGACTACGCTCCGTCCGGTGGAGACGTTGCTGATCATCACGGCTGCCGTCCTGTGGGGCGCCAGCGCGGGTCTGCTCATACCCCGCGCCGCGTACCGACTCTCCGTGCCACCCGAGGAACCGTGGCGAACGGCGTGCCCTGCCGGACATCCCCTCGCCGGGATGGGGAACGGATGGCTGGGGCGGACCCGCTGCGCTCACGGGGACTCGTACGGCCCAAGCACGCCCACCGTCGCCGCCATCGCGCCCGTGGTCTGCGCGATTCTGGCGGTCGCATCCGGATCCCGACCCGAGCTGGTGGTCTGGCTGCTGCTCGTTCCGATCGGCGTGCTGCTTGCCGCCGTGGACTTCACGGTGGCCAGGGCCTTGACCTGGGCCACCTGCAGCGCGGTGAACGAGGGTGGCCGCCCTGACCGCTCGCGGTCGAGGCCTGCCAAGGCACCGAGGGCAGCATCCGCACACCGTTCAAACGGCACCGCTACGGGACGAAACTGTCCCGCCGACAGAAGCGCGTCAACCGCGGAGACGCCCGGATCCGTGCCCGGGGCGGACGCGTCAGCGCGACTCTCAAATGCTGAAGGATCCTGACCAGGCTGCGCTGCAGCCCACGCCGCGCCACCGCGATCGTGCGGGCCATCACACCCGACATCAGGGCCCAGGGCTCGGGCTCAGGGCAGCGCCGGGGCACCGGAGTCGCGGAGGGCGTGGCGCAGGGTGTCGAGTACGGAGTCGTTGTCCTCGATCATCCGGTCGATCGACTCGGCCTGGGGCCACTCGTCGATCCGGTCGAGGCCCCAGAACTGCGTGTCGGACAGCGAGCCGTTGCTGGCGCGCATCAGCTGGACGTCCAGATAGGGATAGTCGCGGGCGTGGGCGCGCAGCCAGCCCTCCAGGCGGAGGTACTCGGCGATCTGCCGGTTGATCCGTTCGACGCGACGGGGCGCGCTGGGCGCGGTGCTCCGGCGGTCGTCCGTCCGTATCTCGTCCAGCACCCGCCCGGAGCCGCCGTCGTCACTGGGTGCGGGGATCTGCGCGAGAGCCGCCACGGTGGGGGCGATGTCGATGTTCTCGGCGTACGGGATGCTGTTGCCCTTCGCCACTCCGGGACCCGCGAAGACGAGCGGGGTGCGCCAGGAGTCCTCGGCCTGGACGGGGTGCCAGCCGAACCGTGACTGGCCGTCGGAAAGCAGGACGAGCAGCGTGTCGTCGACCATGCCGAGCCGCTCCAGCCCGTCAAGGAACGTACCCAGTAGCGCGTCGGCTGTGCGCACCACCGCAGGGTACGGAGATCCCTTGGCGTAGATATCGCGCGCCCAGGGCTCGCCGGCCGGGGCGCCCGCGACCTCCTGACTGGCCGCGTTGGTGTCCTGGAGCAGCAGCCGCATAAAGGTGAGGTCGTCGTGCTCGCGGAGCAGGCGCAGGCCGAGGCGTACGTTGTCCTCGTCGGTGTCGTCGCCGTTGAGGCGGATGAAGTCGAAGCCGGGGTTGAGGGAGCGGTACGCCTCGCTGTTGGCGATATGCGCCGTGAACCCCCCGAAGCCGTGCTGGAGATAGCGCTGCTCGTGCGAGGGGCGGAGAAACAGCGAGCCCGCGAAGGTCGTCGGGTTCGGGAAGGACGTGGTGGACAGCGGCAGATAGCCGCTGATAGTGGGGTGCCAGGGCGAGATGAGAAGGGCCTCCTTCACCTGGGTGCCCCGCTCCGCCAGGCGCTGGACGTTCACCAGGCCGAGGCGCCGGGGTGCCTCGTGGTGCAGGCTGTCCATGTGGAACAGCACCACGCGCCGCACGCCGCCGGAGGGCCGTACGGCGCGAGCGGCGGCCCGCGCCTCAGCCGCCTCGGCCGTCCCGCCGGCCGCCAGGACTCCCGTACTGCCCGCCGCCCCGGCGCCGGCAAGCTTCAACACACGCCGACGACTGGGCGCCGACGAGACCTGATCCGTACGCTCCGCACACATAACGTCCCTCGCCCTTTCCTGACTGCACACGGCACTGCTGCGCCAGGCTGTCGGACACGGACGCTCTCTTGCGCATCCATAGCACAATTGACCGCCAGTAATACGCGGTGCATATCGTGGGCGGGTGGAGCTGAGACATCTACGGGCGGCCGTAGCCGTCGCCGACCATCTGCACTTCGGCCGCGCGGCGGCCGAACTGGGCATCGCGCAGCCGCCGTTGAGCCAGGCCGTCAAGGCGCTGGAGCGCGAGCTGGGCGTCTCGCTTTTCGACCGGGACACCCGCCATGTGCGGCTGACCCCGGCCGGGGAGCTCTTCGTCGCCGACGCGCGCGGCGCGCTGGCCCTAGCGGCGCGGGCGGAGACCCGCGCGCGTTCCGCCGGGCGGGGCGACATCGGCGAACTCTCCATCGGCATGGTCGGCTCCGCCACGCTCCAGCCGCTGCCCGCCGTCCTGCGCGCCTACCGCACCCGCTACCCGGACGTGGTCGTACGCTTCAGTGAACTCCCCACGGCCACCCAGATCGAGCGGCTGCGCGCACACGCGCTCGACGTCGGCTTCGTCCGCCCGCCGCTCCCCGCACCCGCCGACGCGGAGTTCGCTCTCCTTCCGGTCTCCCGTGAACCGCTGCTCGTCGTACTGCCCAGCGACCACAAGCTGGCCGGCCAACAGCGCCTGCATATCCGCTCGCTGGCCGGTGAGCCCTTCGTACGCTTTCCCCGGAACCTGGGCGTGGGCCTCTACGACCAGATCACCGCCCTCTGCCGGCACGCGGGCGGCTTCGAGCCGAGGGTGGCGCAGGAGGCGATACAGATGCAGACGATCGTCGGCCTGGTGGCGGCCGGCTGCGGCGTCAGTATCGTCCCGGGCTCGGTCGGCGCCCTGACCGGCCTGGGCGCCGTATTCGCCGAACTGATCCCCACCACGTCACCGACAGAACTCGCCCTGGCGGTCCCGCGCCACGGCGTCTCACCCGTCGCCGCGAACTTCGTGGCCGTCACACGAGACATCACACACGCCCCGAAGACCGGCTGAACACTCCAGCGCGGGCATGCGCGTCCGTCGGAAATCCAGGTCCGCGAGAACTCCGGCTGGAGGAAAACACCGACACGCTCGATCGACGACGGCCTGCCCCTCGTCGAGGAAGCAGCGACTGACAGTGGGTGCACACCCTGGGCGGATACCAGCGCGTTCTCCATCGGCGTGACCGTCTGCGATGACGCGCGCGCCCGGGCCCGGTCCTTCCTGCAGAACCTCGGACGGGAGCACCACGCCGCGTGATCCGCGTCCTGCTCGACCACACCTGCATCATGGCGCTCGCCGACGGCGACGAATTCCTCAACGGCCTGTACGTCGAAGCCAGCTACGGCTACGCCGAGATCGTGGTGCCCGCCCTGTCGGCCACGGTTGCCGAGCGCAAGAAGCCCGGCGTCGGCCAGCATGTCCTGGGTCGCCGCTTCACGACGGTCGACGACTTCACCGGCGCCCACGCCCTGGTGGCTGGGGCGTGGAAGCAGGCGGACTGGCGAATTCTGCACCCGGCCGCCTCGGTGATGGTGGCCCGGCAGACCGGCCAGGACTCCACCCTGCTGTCCCTGGATCCTGATCTGTACGCCGGCATCGGGGTGAGCCCGCTCAACCCGATGAGCCCCTGACACCACCGTTCCGTTGTGCCTCAGCCGTAGGCCGGGCGCTCCGGCGCTGGCCGGCGAGATAGCAGGATGGCCGAAACGCCCTTCTTGCTGCGGGCTGGGTGCATACGAGCGTGGCGTTGCTGGGCAGAGACAGCTCCGAAGCGAGCGACAGCCGCGAGGGGGCCGGATCTCTGTGGACTGGGCAACGACCGTGACCACCGTCGGAGGCGTGGCAGCCGCACTGGTCGGTGTGCTGGCCGGCTCGCTACTCACCAGCCGGGCCGAGCGCATGCACTGGTCCCGGGACAAACAGATCGAAGCGTGCGCCGCGATCGTGGCCGAGTCCACCCGCATCCAGCTCGCCCTGCGCCGAGCGTGGCATGACGGCGATCCGGTGGACTGGGTGCCATGGAATGTAGCGCTGGGAACGATCTGGCTGGTCGGCAGTCCGGCCGTCGTCGCGGCCGCGGCAACCATGGATGAAGCTTTCTGGGATCACAGTGACCAGTTCATCCAGCAGACCGCCACCAGTGAGGCGGCCTGGGGCTTGGCCAGGGACCGTATGGAAGCCGCCCGGCTGCACTTCATCAACGCGGCCCGCACGCATGTCGATCCCCGGCACGTGCGGCTCACGCAGGTACCTGTCAGCCGCCCCCCAGCTGACCCACCCGACCGTCCCCAGCGCCGACCAGCAGCCTGACGAGCGCCCAGCGCAGGACACCTCCGATGCCTGACCCCGAGATCCTCGCGCACAGGAACGCGTGCAGCGCAGTGAGCCGTCGGCAAAAACACAGACCCCACGAGCTTGCCGTACGGCTTGGCCTCGCAGGACGGGCTGATTGTCAGTGGCTGTTGTGTGGATCCGCCCGCCGGTTCAGCGACTAGTACTGCAACGGTGCTTGTCGTGACTGCTGGCCAGGTCGGTCGTTGGTGTGGTTATGGGTGGGGACCTTGACGATGTCAGGCTGT
>NZ_VWMY01000013.1:187165-197479 GCF_008905045.1 Streptomyces albicerus | reverse complement strand
TGACGTGTATAGGTTGGCGGGGGATTTGGGGCGGGCGATTCCGTTGTTCGAGCGGACGTTGGAGGTGCGTGTGCGGCTGTTGGGTGAGCGGCACCCGGACACGCTGATCTCCCGGAACAACCTTGCCGGCGCGTATGTGGCGGCGGAGGATTTGGGGCGGGCGATCCCGTTGTACGAGCGGGCGCTGGCCGACTGCCTCCGGGTGCTGGGTGAGGACCACCCGACGACGAGGATCGTCCGCGGGAATCTGTCCTTTATGCGTGCGCAAGAACCATGACCTACAACCCAACCACCCCCAGCACAGCCCGCAACCGCCCCGCCCCCACATAAGGCGCCGTAACCGTCGGCTCGCTGTACCACTGCAACGGCCACGTGTTCCCGTCCAGCGCCGGAATCCCGATGTACGTGACTGTCCGGCTCCCGGCCCCGCCGAACCGCTGCACGCCCATCGGCCACGAGCACGCTCTCGCCGCCCCCGGTGCCAGCAGGAAGTACATCCACCGGAACCCGACCGCCTCGCAGACGACGGGCCCCGCGTCACCGTCCGCCGCCTCGATGAGGTTTGCGGCGACCTGTTCGCCACGCACCCCCTGGATGCGGACCGCGTCGAAGTGGACGCCGGAGACGCGGAGTTGGTGGCCGGCGAGGGGGACCCAGGTGGGGCGGTAGTGGGGGAGTGCGTTCGTCATGGTCACACGGTGGCGGTCGGGCGGCTACGCTCGGTAGTGACCGAGGGGATACACGCCGGGGTGTATCAGTCGGAGGTGGCCGCAGTGTCAGTTCAGTACAACGCCTCTTCACCGTCGCCGATCAACTGGCGTTACAGCGGTAACCAGATGAAGCGGTGGCGTATCAAGGCGAACGTCAGCCGTGAGGAGTTGGGTGCCGCCGCCAGCTACTCTCCGGACACCATCAAGTCCATGGAGCAGGGCGTGCGCATGCCGACGCCGCGTGTGCTCGATGCGGCGGACGAGTTGTGCCGGGCGGAGGGGTTGCTGAGCGCCGCGAAGGATTACCTGCAGAGGGAGAAGTTCCCGGCTCGGGCTCAGGACTTCATGGTGTTCGAGCAGCAGGCGATCAGTCGCTGGTCGTATGAAGTGGCGCTGATCTCTGGGCTGTTGCAGACGGAGCCGCACGCGCGGGCGCTGATCGGCAACCACTGTCCGCCCCTCGAAGAGGAGACGGTCGAGGAGCGAGTTGCGGCGCGGATGGAGCGCCAGGAACTGCTCACGCGCAAGCCTCCGGTGGCTTTGAGTTTCGTGCTGTACGAGGCGGTGTTGCGCGGCCCGCTGGTCGACAAGGAGCAACTGCTCCATCTGCTGGCTGCGGGGAGCCGCAACAACGTCACGATCCAGGTGCTGCCTTTCGCGCGGTCGATCCCGGCTGCTCTCATGGGGCCGATGGTGCTGATGGAGACCCGTGGCCGCGAGCGCTACGCGCTGTCGGAGGGACAGTCGGTGAGCCAGTTCACCTCTGATGCTGAAGTGGTCTGGAAGCACACCGAGCGGCTTAGCATGATCCGTGCGGTGGCCCTCGGCCCTGTTGAGTCGGTCACCTTCATCGAGCGGATGATGGAGGACCTGTGAGCGAGCAGCTGAAGTGGTTCAAGTCCAGCTACAGCGACTCTGAAGGTTCCGACTGCGTCGAGGTCGCCCTCACTCCCACCACCACCCACATACGCGACACCAAACTCACCCCCACCAGCCCGGAGTTGGCGTTCCCCGCCCCCGCCTGGTCCGCCTTCATCTCCGCAGTTCAGCCCGGAGCTTGAGCCCCGGGACCCGAGCTCTTCCCATGGGTTCTGGGTTTTGGTTTTGATGGCGGGAACTACCCAACCAACCAAGTCTGTACGTGAGTTGAGGGCGCGTAACTCGTAAGGGTGACGTTCCGTGATCAGCTTGCTTCGGAACGTAAAGTCACTCTAGGTTCGCGGCAAAAGATCGGCCTCGGTCCGGTGCGGGAACACCGGAGTCCGAGGCCTAGACCTACGGATCGAATGAGGCTCGATCGTGGCTTACTCACAGCCTAGCCCTGCCCTGCCGCGCCCCACCCACCCCATGGCCAAAACGGGTTACGGAAAACGCGCCGTGGGTGACGAATCCCCGCACGCGGACGCGGACTTCGCGCATCTGTGCCCCCGGGACGCCGAATTCGCCGTCTTCATCGACCATCTCGACGACGGCCACGCCATGGGCCACAAGGTGATCGCGGCCGAGCACCCCCGCTACGGCCAGCAGGCATCCCGTACGTCCCTCAGGAGCCTCACCGAGTTCGGCCACCTGCGCTGGATCAAGGAACACATCACCGTCGAGGACAACTCGATGCGATGGGTCACGCGGACGTACTGGTCGCGTACGCCCAGGTCCGTGGAGTGGTGGACGGAGTTCGCGCGCGAGCGCCACGGCAAGGACGTAACGCAGAACCACCAGCCGGGCCTGGCCCGGACCGAGGCGCCGGCCCCGCAGCCCACTCCTGAAGTCGAACGGGCCGAACAGGCCCAAGAGGCCGAACAACTCGACGCGACGACCCCCGAGCCCAGCACCGCGTACCGCGCACTCGCCGGGCTCCGCGTCGCAGCCCCTCGTATGTCCCTTTCCGAAGCCGAGTGCCGAGCGCTCGAACCCCTCGCCGTCGAGTGGCTGTCACGAGGCGCCACCCCGGCCGACATCGCCCGCGCACTGACCGACGGACTGCCGCCCACCGTCACCAACCCGGGCGGATTCGCCCGTACCCGATTGGAGAGCAAGATGCCCCCGCAGAAGAACGACACCGTCGAGAGCGGCCCCGGTCGTCCCCTCCGCGCCCGCGTGACCCGCGTGATCATGGCGTGCGCCACCTGCGACGCGGACGAGCGGACGGCGAAGATCGTCCGGGGCGTGTGCGAGGACTGTCGCGCGGAGGAGGCGGAGCTGGGGATGACGCCGGAGGACGTCAAGAAGGGCTTCGAGGAGATCGCCTACATGGGGACCAGGTCCGCTCAGATCCTCAAGGGGAAGCTCGAGAGCCGTACCGGCGGGCCCGTGCCCGACACGTTCCGCCCCGTGCCCATCGAGGACCGCGTCCACTACCACTACCGCGACAACCGCGACCGCATCGCGAACGGCCTTCCGCCGAGGCGCTGGAAGCCGTGACGGTCGAGAACGGGCACCTGGCTCTGCGGCTCGACGCGGGCCTTATCGCCCGGCCATGCGGGAGTACGAGGCGGAGCGCGGGCCCATCACCGAAGAGGAACGAGCGGAGGCCAGGGCATGGACCCGCCGGCTTTTCGGGGCCCGCGACGACGAGAGCGACAGCCCATCGAGAGAGGACGGCGGCGTATGAGCGTGCAGGACGTGCCGGTCGGGGCACCATGGAGTCAAGGAGGCGACGCCATGACCCCCATGACCGCAGATCACCGGCCCCAGATGTCCGTCGAGGAATTCGAGGAGCTGGAGCGCCATGCGCCCGAGAGCGTGTGGCTGGAGTTCATCAACGGGAAGGTCGTGGTCAAGCCCATGGCGGACGGCAATCACCGCGAGATCATCGCGTGGCTGCAACGGCTGTGCATGCAATATCGCCCCGACCTTTGGCTGCATGCGGAGAGCGGCCTGAAGACGGAGCGGTATCGCAAGGGGCGGGCCCGTGCGGATGGAGTGCTCGTTCCGGTGGGTGGTCTCAAGGGGCAGGGTGAGTGGTCGGAGGCCGAGGCCGCTCTGCTGGCCGTGGAGGTCACGTCGTACGACTCCGATACCCACCAGCGTGACCGCGTGGAGAAGCCCGACGGCTACGCGGCCGCAGGCATCCCCGTATACCTCCTCATCGACCGTGACGACTGCTCGGTCACCGTCTTCACGGATCCGGAGGACGGTCGCTACCGCCGTCAGGTGAAGGAGCCCTTCGGGGCATCCGTCAAGATCCCGGCCCCTGTCGGCCTGACCCTGGAGACCGAGCAGCTCAAGGAGTTCGTGGACTGAGAAGGGCGTGAGGGTGTGAGGGCTGGTCATAGCCCCCACACCCCCTTCCCCAGAGTCGTGAGCCCGCCGATCAGCGCCAGCAGCAACACCAGCATGCGGGCCTGCTTCTCCGGCACCCGCTCCGCGAGCCCTCTGCCGATCAATCCCCCCACCACCATCCCCGCCCCCGCCAACGCCCAGATCGGCGCGCTCAGTTGGGGCATCCCGTTCGAGGCGACGGAAAACGCGTTCACCACCACCCCGTAGAAGAACGCGTTCGGCACGAACTCCCGTACCGGCCACCCCGCGTTGACCGCGTACAGAGAGACCGGCGGGCCGCCCACCCCCGCGGCCGAGTTCATGAAGCCGCCCGCGGCGCCGGCGGCCAGGGCGCCGCCGGTGCCGCGCAGAGCGGGGACGCGGCTGCCCCGCATGACTACCAGCACGGCCACTGTCACCAGCGCGCCCATGCACACCAGCAGCGTTGGCTCGGGGAGGCGTCGGGCCAGCCAGGTGCCGACCGGCACCGTGCATGCCGCCGCCACGCACAGCGGCACCATGGCGCGCAGCCGTACCTGCCGCCAGCCGCCCGCGAGGCCGACCACGCAGATGGCGCCGGCGGCGCAGTTGGCGAGGACGACGCCCTGCGCCGGGCCGAGCAGCAGCACGAGTGCGGGTACGGCGACGAGGGCGAAGCCCATGCCGGTGAGCCACTGCACGCAGGAACCGAGCAGCACGATCCCGCTCAGCAGCAGGCCGGCTTCCCAGCCACCTGTCATGGCCCCTGCCATGCCTCCTGCCAAGTCGCCTGTCATGGACGGCCCTTCCACTGTCTGCGTCGCGTATCGGAATCATGCCGACGGAGGACACCGGATACATGTCCACCGGGGAAACATGAACCGACGCGATCAGTCGACCCGTCAGGGCTTTTCCTGAATTGGACGAACCTTGGATCTGTGCTGGACATGTGCTGGACAGGGCTTTACCCGTGTGACGAGAGGGTTGGGATCACTCCCCAGGGACTCCTCAGGAACTCACCAGGGAGTAAACCAACCCCCACCGCACAGGAGTTGTGATGAAGCGTCACATACGTACCCGCGCAGCGATCGTCGCCGCCGCCCTCGTGGCCGCCGGATCCGTCACCGTCGGCGTGAGCCAGGCCACCCCCGAGCACAAGACCAAGCATGCCAAGACCTACTCCGCGAAGCCCAGCAAGAAGGAAATCGCCGGCCTCTTCGACCAGTGGAACGCGGCGCTGCAGACCAGAGACCCGGAGAAGGTCGCCGACCTCTACGCCCCCGACGCGGTGCTGCTGCCGACCCTTTCGCCCGAGGTCCGTACCGACCGCGCGGGCATCGTCGACTACATGGAGCACTTCCTGGCGAAGAAGCCGAAGGGCGAGATCGTCAAGTCGGTCGTCAACGTCCTCGACTCCAACTCGGCGATCGACGCCGGTCTGTACGACTTCCACCTCACGGACCCGAAGACCGGTGAGAAGACCACGACCAAGGCCCGCTTCACCTTCGAGTACGAGAAGCGCGGCGGCGAGTGGCTGATCGTCAACCACCACTCCTCGGCGCTGCCCGCCGCAAGCTGAAGCGGACGCACAGCCCTCCACCAGGGGCGTCCCGCAGCGCCACCGCACCGCCGTCATCCGTGACCAGTTGCTTGACGATGGCCAGGCCGAGCCCCGAGCCGGCCCGGCCCGTCAGGCCCTGGCCGCGCCAGAAGCGGTCGAAGGCGCGGGACTGCTCCGCGTCGGACATGCCGGGCCCCTGGTCCAGCACGGACAGCACCACCTCGTCGGCACGGGCCGCCACCCGGACGGTGATCGTGCCGCCGTCCGGGGACACCTCAAGGGCGTTCGACAGCACGTTGTCGAGGACCTGGTCCAGGTTCCCCGGGCTGGCCAGCACGAGCGGCCGGCCGTCGACCTCCTCCTCCAGCGCAATGGTGACGCCTCGTTCGTCGGCGGCAGGCCTCCACACCGAGAAGCGTTCCTCGATCACGTCCAGCAGCGGCAGCGGCTCGGCCGCCGACACCTTCGCCTCCGCGCGCGCGAGCACCAGCAGGCCGTTCACCAGGCGGCTCATCCGTACCACCTCGGAGGTGGCCTGCTCCACGTCCTCCCGTACGAAATCGTCGTCGACCCCGTCCGCGATGTTGTCCAGGGACAGTCGGAGCGCCGTCAGTGGCGTACGCAGCTGATGGGAGGCGTCGGCGACGAAGATCCGCTGCGCGGCGATCAGGCTGTCGAGGCGTTCACCGGCCGAGTTGAGCGTGCGGGCCAACTGCTGGGTCTCGTGCGGGCCCGTGACCGGCGAGCGTGCCGTCAGGTCGCCGTCGCTGAGGCGGGTCGCCATGTGGTTGAGCTGGCGCAGCGGCCGGGTGAGGCGGCGGGCCACGATGGCGCCGAGACCGGCCGCCGCCGCCAGGACGGCGACGGCGAGACCGGCCCGGAAGCCCCAGATGGTCCACAGCCGGGCGGTGAGCGTGTTGGTCGAGTACGTGATCCGTACGGCGCCCACGACCGGGCCCTTGGCCGCGCCGTCCGCCGCCGTGGCCTCGCGGGCGGGGATGGTGATCACCAGGTGGCTTCCCCAGATGAAGTCCGAGCCCCAGTCGGTCGTGTCGCCCCCGCGCTGCAGCGCCTTCGTCAGCGCCGCGTCCTGCTTCGGCCGGGGCAGATCCGGCGCGCAACTCCTGCCGCCGGTGGTGGTCACCTGGACCTCGCCGGGTGTCTGGTCGCCGTACGCGCTGGCCATCTCGTCCAGTGCCTGGCAGGACGCGGAGTTGCCGTTGCCCAGCAGCAGAGCCATGGTTCTGGCCTCGCGCAGGACGGACAGCTTGGTGTCGTCGCGCAGTTGGTCGGTGAGCGTGAACGCCACCGGGACGGTGAACAGCGCGATGGCGATCGCGACGAGCAGGATGTAGCTGCGGATGAGCTGGCGGATCATGAGGTGTCGCTACCGGTTCCGCTGCCAGTGCCAGTGCCAGTGCCAGTGCCAGTGCCGCTGCCGGTGCCGCTGCCGGTGCCGCTACCGGTGTCGCCGCCGTTGACGATCTCCAGGCGGAAGCCGACTCCGCGTACCGCCTCGATCGTGATCGCCCCCGCCAACTTCCGCCGCAGCGCCGCCACATGGACGTCCAGCGTCTTCGTCGGCCCGAACCAGTTCGCGTCCCAGACCGCTTCCATGATCTGTTCGCGCGACATCAGCGCGCCCGGCTCCTCGGTGAGGAAGGCGAGCAGGTCGTACTCCTTGGGCGCCAGGGCGACTTCCTCGCCGTCCAGCCGTACGCGGGCCGCCTTGCGATCGATGGTCAGCCGGGAGCCGTACCGGTCGGGGCCGCTCTCCGCCGCCGTGCGCGGCTGGACGCGCCGCATCACCGCCCTTATACGGGCGATGACCTCACGGACGCCGAAGGGCTTCGAGACGTAGTCGTCGGCGCCGAGTTCCAGGCCGACCACGCGGTCCGTCTCGTCGCTGCGGGCGCTGATCACGATGATCGGCACGTTGCCGCGCTCCCGCAGCGCCTTGCAGACGTCGAGACCGTCGGTGTCGGGCAGCCCGAGATCGAGCAGCACGACGTCGTACGGACTCTCGTGGGCCAGGGCGGCGCCGCCCGTGGCGACCCACGTCACCTCGAAGCCGTATCGCAGCAGCCCACGCCGGAGCGACTGGGCGACCGGCTCGTCGTCTTCCACCAGGAGTACGCGCACAGGCGGAACCTTAGTGCTTGAAAGTTGAGGTGATGGGCCACGGGTGTGACGAGGCGCACTTTCCGAGTGAGGTGGGGGTGGGCAGGGCAGATGCGGTCCTGGAGCGGCCGGATGGCCGGACGACCGGAAGCCGAACCGATTTCGGCCGACGGGGCCGGACGACCGGGGTGATCAAGTCGTGAGCGGGACATCTCACGATGCGGTATCCCCGGGGTGGAATTCGGCCGCTCGTTAGACTGAGCCGACCGCAGTCGTGCGGTACGAGACGGATTGAGCGAGGAGCGCACGTGGGCCTTGTCGTGCAGAAGTACGGAGGCTCCTCCGTAGCCGATGCCGAGGGCATCAAGCGTGTCGCCAAGCGGATCGTCGACGCCAAGAAGAACGGCCATCAGGTCGTTGTCGTGGTGTCGGCGATGGGTGACACGACGGATGAGTTGATCGATCTCGCCGAGCAGGTATCCCCGATCCCTGCCGGGCGTGAGTTCGACATGCTGCTGACCGCCGGAGAGCGGATCTCCATGGCCCTGCTGGCGATGGCGATCAAAAACCTGGGGCATGAAGCCCAGTCGTTCACCGGTAGCCAGGCAGGCGTGATCACCGACTCGGTCCACAACAAAGCGCGGATCATCGATGTCACGCCCGGCCGCATCAGGACGGCGCTCGACGAGGGCAACATCGCGATCGTCGCCGGGTTCCAGGGCGTCAGCCAGGACAAGAAGGACATCACCACGCTGGGGCGCGGCGGGTCCGACACGACCGCCGTCGCGCTGGCCGCCGCCCTCGACGCCGAGGTCTGCGAGATCTACACGGACGTCGACGGTGTGTTCACCGCCGACCCGCGGGTGGTGAAGAAGGCCCGGAAGATCGACTGGATCTCCTCCGAGGACATGCTGGAGCTCGCCGCCTCCGGTTCCAAGGTGCTGCTGCACCGCTGCGTCGAGTACGCACGCCGTTACAACATCCCGATCCACGTCCGCTCGTCCTTCTCCGGACTGCCGGGCACGTGGGTCAGCAACGAGAATCCGCAAGGGGACACTCAGGTGGAGCACGCCATCATCTCCGGAGTCGCCCACGACGTCTCCGAAGCGAAGATCACGGTCGTCGGCGTCCCGGACAAGCCGGGCGAGGCCGCGGTGATCTTCCGCGCCATCGCGGACGCCGAGATCAACATCGACATGATCGTGCAGAACGTGTCCGCGGCCTCCACGGGCCTCACCGACATCTCCTTCACGCTCCCCAAGACCGAGGGCCACAAGGCCATGAACGCTCTGGAGAAGGCGAAGGGCGCGATCGGCTTCGACTCGCTGCGCTACGACGACCAGATCGGCAAGATCTCCCTGGTCGGCGCGGGTATGAAGACCAACCCGGGCGTCACCGCCTCCTTCTTCCAGGCGCTGTCCGACGCGGGCGTCAACATCGAGCTGATCTCGACCTCCGAGATCCGCATCTCGGTGGTGACCCGCCAGGACGACGTCAACGAAGCCGTGCGCGCCGTGCACACCGCCTTCGGGCTCGACTCCGACAGCGACGAGGCCGTCGTCTACGGAGGCACCGGCCGCTGATGGCCAGGACTGTGGGATCCGGGACCGTGCGACCCGGATCCGTAGGGCCGACGCTCGCGGTCGTGGGAGCGACCGGGGCCGTCGGCACGGTCATGCTCCAGATCCTGTCCCAGCACGCGGACATCTGGGGCGAGATCCGCCTGATCGCCTCGCCGCGCTCGGCCGGCCGCAAGCTGGCCGTGCGCGGCGAGGAGGTCGAGGTGGTGGCCCTGACGGAGGAGGCCTTCGACGGGGTCGACGTCGCCATGTTCGACGTACCCGACGAAGTGGCGGAGCGGTGGGCGCCGCTCGCGGCCGCCAAGGGCGCCGTCGTGGTCGACAACTCCGGCGCGTTCCGGATGGACCCCGAGGTGCCGCTGGTGGTGCCGGAGGTCAATCCGCACGCCGCCCGCGTCCGGCCGCGCGGCATCATCTCCAACCCCAACTGCACGACCCTGTCCATGATCGTGGCCCTGGGCGCGCTGCACGCCGAGTTCGGACTGAGCGAGCTGGTGGTGTCCTCGTACCAGGCCGTGAGCGGGGCCGGACGCCGGGGCGTCGACACGTTGCGGCAGCAACTGTCGCTCGTCGCCGGTACGGAACTGGGGACCACCCCCGGTGACGTACGGCGGGCCGTGGGGGACAACACCGGGCCGTTCCCGGAGCCGGTGGCGCTCAACGTGGTGCCGTGGGCCGGGACGCCTCGGGAGGACGGCTGGTCCTCGGAGGAGATGAAGGTGCGGGACGAGTCCCGCAAGATCCTCGGGCTGCCGGACCTGCGCGTCGCCGTCACGTGCGTACGCGTGCCGGTCGTCACCACGCACTCGCTGACCGTCCACGCCCGTTTCCAGGGCGAGGTGACGGTGGACCGGGCGCGGGAGATTCTCGCCACGGCGCCCGGCGTGGTGCTCTTCGACAATCCGGCGGCCGGGGAGTTCCCGACGCCGGCCGACGTGGTGGGCACGGATCCCACGTGGGTGGGGCGCGTGCGGCGGGCGCTCGACGATCCGACGGCCCTCGAGCTGTTCGTGTGCGGGGACAATCTGCGCAAGGGCGCCGCGCTGAACACCGCGCAGATCGCGGAGTTGGTGGCGGCGGAGCTGTGACTCACCCGGAGCTG
>NZ_VWMY01000013.1:121305-187004 GCF_008905045.1 Streptomyces albicerus | reverse complement strand
GGGGGGGGGAGTTGTGGCCATCTCACGGCGTTCGGAGCGGCGGTGGGAGCGGTCCCAAACCGGAAATCTTCTGGCTCTAACGTGAATCGTTTGTAGGATCTGTGTGACTTTGGTGGTTCGACCATGGTGGAACCGTGGTCCGGACCACTTGAATCGAAGCCTCTGGCGTTCGAAGATTTTCCTCCCCGTTCTCCGCAACCGCACGGAGGGCGGGGAGCGTCTTTGCGGTCGCCCTTCAGGGGCGTCCGGACGCCACGTTTATTTGGGGCATAGGGGAAGAGCTGTTACGTATGAGGGCATTTAGCGCACTGTCAGACGTGCAGCCTGACGCAAATGTGATGCCTGTCGCGTACAACCCCCACGGGGGGACGCGTGTCCAACTGGCGTGGCAGAGGTACTCGAATTCACTGCAGCGCGCGGCGCGACCCTGCGTCCGCCCCGCCGACCCCGCATGTCCGGCGCGCCCGGCGGCGGCATGCCGGTGATCGCGCCCATGCCCGCAGCGCGGCCCGCCCGCATCCCCAATCAGCGCGAGGGCGCTGACGAAGCCCTGGCGGCCGGCACCACCGTCGACCATCTCACCGAGACCTACCGCGCCCACTACCGGTCGCTCCTCGGCCTCGCGGCGCTCCTCCTCGACGACACCGCCTCCTGCGAGGACGTCGTCCAGGAGGCCTTCATCCGGGTGCACTCGGCGCGCAAGCGCGTCCGGGACCCGGAGAAGACGCTCGCCTATCTGCGCCAGACCGTCGTGAACCTCTCGCGCTCCGCCCTGCGCCGGCGCATCCTCGGCCTGAAGCTCCTCTCCAAGCCGATGCCCGACATGGCGAGCGCGGAGGAGGGCGCGTACGACCTGCTGGAGCGCGACGCCCTGATCAAGGCGATGAAGGGGCTCCAGAGACGCCAGCGCGAGGTCCTCGTCCTGCGATACTTCGCGGACATGACCGAGGCCCAGGTCGCCGAGACGCTCGGCATCTCGCTCGGCTCGGTGAAGGCGTACGGCTCGCGCGGCATAGCGGCGCTGCGCGTCGCCATGGAGGCGTCGGCATGAGCGGGCACGACGAGCGGGCACGCCACGATGAGTACGGTCGCGACGACAGCGACGACAACGAGCATGAGCAGCACGCTGGGAACGGAATTGTGAATCACGGCCCCTCGGAGAACTCGGGCCCGGAAGAGTCGGGTTTCTCGGATACGGACGGCCGCCCGGCGGGTTTCCCGTCGAGTGTCTCCTCAGGCGACTCGAACCGATCGGACAACTCGGACACGGAGGCCGCGGGCCTGGAGTCTGGAGGCTCGGGCGGGTCCCGCGCCGGTGGCTCGGGCGCTGACGGGCCTGGCGTTGGCGGACCCGGCGCTCACGGGCTCGGCGGTGGACTCGGTGGTAGCGGGTTCGGCGGCGGTGGGCTCGGTCTGGGGCCGCTCGGCTCGGACGAGCTGGCCCTGCGGCGGCTGATGCACCAGGCCGTGGAGGAGATCGAGCCGACCGACGGCACGCTGGAGCACCTGCGGCGCGCGGTACCGGCCCGGCGGGCGCGCAAGCGTCAGGCCGTCGTCGGCATGGCGGCCGCCGCGCTCTTCATCGGCACGGCCGTCCCGGCCCTCGTCCACGTCTCGAACGCCACCGGCCCCAACGCCGACCCGTCCATCGCGGCCAACAGCTCGGAGACCCAGGGCGGCGCGAGCCAGGGCACGGAGGCCGGCACGGAGAGCGGCTCCGGCGGCTCCTCGGGCAAGTCCAAGGACAAGGACAAGGACGACAAGAAGGGCGAGCCCGGCAAGGGCAAGGGGAGCAGCGGCGGAACCACCGGCGCCGAGCCGTCGGCCTCCGCCGCGAACGTCCCCGCCTGTACGTCCATGCAGCTCGGCAACGCCACCAGCAACCTCGGCTCGCCCGACGCCGGCGGCGCGGTCTACGGCTCCTTCACGATCAGCAACGTCTCCACGACCAGCTGTACGGTCACCGGCGACGGCTCCATCGCGCCGGCCGCGCAGGGCGCGGCGGACCCGTCCGCGATCGGCGTGGCCCTCCATGCGACGGGCGACGCCGCGACCGGGCTGGCCGACCCGTCCGCCTACGCCTCCGCGCTGGTGCTCGAGCCGGGCTCGGCGTACAAGGTCCAGTTCGCCTGGGTGCCGTCGAGTACTTGCCCCACCACAGGTGGCAACGGCGGCACTGGCGGCGGGGACCCCTCGCCCGACCCGACTCCCACGGAGAACCCCACCGGCGAAACCGGCGGTACGTCCTCGGAGGGCACCAGCGGCGTGAGCCCGCAGCTCACGAAGGAAGACGGAACCGCCGACGGAAGCGTCGTGGTGTCGTACACGGCGGAGGGCGGAGCGCCGACCGCTTCGACGACTGTGCCCAACGCGTGCGCCGGGACGGTGTACCGGACCGGGGTGCTGGCCGGGGCTTGATGCCCGGGATTTGATGCCCGCGTTTTGATCCCTGGTCACCTGGTCGACCCTTGATGTCCGGGTGTTCCGGGGTGTGACCTGAAAGCTGGGCTGGACTGGGCTGGTCCTGATGCTCGGCCGGGGCCTGTTGTTCCCGGCCGGTCGGAGCGTAAGTGATCCGGATCGGCGGTCAGGCGGTCTGCGAGCTCGACGCCTTCGCCGTGGTGTCGCCCTCGGCGCGGACCTCGCCGCCGTCACCCTCACCCTCGCCCCTGTCCGCGGGGGCGTCTTCCAAGAGCCCCAGCTCCGCGTCCCGCGCGAACTCCACCTCGCGCCGGATCAACCGGAACCACATGAAGAGCACGAAGCCCGCGAAGACGAACCACTCGCCGGTGTAGCCCAGGTTCTGGAACGCCTTCAGGTCCAGGCCCGTGTCCGACGGAGCCGTCGCGGGCACCGCCTTCATCCCCGTGTCGGCCTTCGCGAGGGTGACCCACGCGTCGTACACGTCGTACGGCACGAGGTTCACCAGCGACGCCGAACTGATCGCGCCGGTCTGGCCGGCGGGGAGACCACCGGCCGCGGGCACCCCGTTCGAACCGGGCGTCTCCGACGCCTGCAGCGCGCCGGTCACGGTGACCTCGCCGGCCGGGGCGGCCGGGGCCTTCGCGGGGTCGGCTTCGCCGGGGAGCCAGCCCCGGACCACGGGCAGCGCCTTGCCGTCGCCGGTCCGCAGCATCGTCAGTACGTAGAAGCCGCGCTGGTCGTCCAACTCGCGGTCCGGCACGAGCAACTGCTTGCCGTACCGGCCCGTCGCCGTGGCCTGATTGCCCGACGTCTCCTTGTCCACGGGCAGCAGCTCGGCGAGCGGCCGGGCCGCCTCCGTCTCGGCCGCCGTGGCCTGCTCCCCGGCCTCGCGGTGGTCCTGGACCCGGTCCTCGAACCGCCCCAACTGCCACGACCCCATGAAGACACAGAAGGGGATGGCCAACAGCACGAAGACGTTGATCCCCCACCAGCGGGGCGTCAGCAGGAACCGGTACACAACCTCAAAGGTACGGGGCCCTTGCGGGGGCCCGGCCGAGGGGGTGCCTCAGCCGGCCTTAGGGCCTGTCCGGCGGATCAGCTCGGAGACGCGGGGTCTGGCACGCCCATCTGCGGCGTTGTCGTCGGTCAACGACGCTCCGCGTCGCCTCCCTCCTCCGCCTTGCAGCTGCACGCACCAGACCCCGCTCACCCATGCTTGTCAGGCGCCGTGACTTTCCTCCGACCTGATCCGCCGGACAGGCCCTACCCGCAAGGGGGGCTCGGCGCCCGGGCCGCCGCTACCGGCCCAGGTGTCGCTCCGCGAAGTCCAGCTCCAGCCGGACCTGCTTGATCCGCTCGTCCACGACCAGGGAACCGTGCCCCGCGTCATAGCGGTACACCTCGTGGACGGCTTCGCGCGCGGCGAGCCGGGACACGTAGTTCTCGACCTGGCGGATGGGGCAGCGCGGATCGTTGACCCCGGCGGAGATGTAGACCGGGGCCTTCACCGCGTCGACGTACGTCAGCGGGGACGACGCCTCGAAGCGCTCCGGAACCTCCTCCGGTGTGCCGCCGAGCAGCGTGCGGTCCATCGCCTTCAGGGCCTCCATCTCGTCGTGGTACGCCGTGACATAGTCCGCGACCGGCACCGCGGCGATGCCGAGCGCCCACGCCTCGGGCTGCGTACCGAGACCGAGGAGCGTGAGATAGCCGCCCCAGGAGCCGCCGGTGAGGATCAGCCGGTCCTGGTCGGCGAGCCCGGACGAGACCGCCCACTCCCGCACGGCCGCGATGTCCTCCAGCTCGATCAGGCCGACCCGCTGCTTGAGCGCGTCCGTCCACTCCCGCCCGTACCCGGTGGAGCCCCGGTAGTTGACCCGGATCACCATGTACCCGTGGTCCACCCAGGCCGCCGGGCCCGCCGCGAACGAGTCGCTGTCGTGCCAGGTCGGGCCGCCGTGGATGTCGAAGACGGTCGGCAGAGGACCCGTCGCTCCGGCGGGCCGCTGGACGAGGGCGTGGATGCGGCCGCCCGGACCCGTCACCCACACGTCCTCGACCGACACCGACGCCGGGGCCTTCATACCGGGAGGGTCCAGGACGACCTTGCCGGACGTCGAGCGGACCACCGGGGGTTCGGCGGCCGACGACCACAGGTACTCCACGCTGCCGTCCGGCCGGGCCGTCGCTCCCGACACCGTGCCCTTCGGCGTACGCACCCGCTCCAGGCGGCGGGTCGCCAGGTCGAAGCACCACAGCTCGCTGCGCGCCTCGAAACTGTTCACGACGAGCAGCGCCGAACCGTCCGGATACCACTCGGCGCTCAGGTCGCCCTCCAACTGCGAGGTCAGCGCCAGGTCCGTCTCCTCGCCGGACACCACGTCCCACACCATCGGCTCCCAGCGGCCGCGCCGCTGATGCCCGACGAGCAGCCGGGTGTCCCCGTCGACCGGGGCGAAGCCCAGCACCTCGAGGCCCAGCTCGACCGTGCCGTCCTTGGTGTCGTCCAGCTCGGCGACCGTCGAGCCGTCCATGCGCAGCACGCGCAGCGCGGAGTGCATCGCGTCGCCGTGCTCGGTGTGCTCGATGGCGATCAGCGAGCCGTCGTGCGAGAGGTCGCCGACGCCGGCCGACTCCCGGTGCCGGTAGACCTCGACGGGATCCCCGCCGGTCCGGCTGACGTAGATCGTCGAGCCGTCCTCGTCGGTCGACCGGCCGACGATCGCCGTCCGCCCGTCCCGGCCGAGCGCGAGCCCGGCGGGATAGGAGGCGTCGAGCCCGGGAGCCGCGGGCTCGTCGGGAACGGCCGCGCCGCCCGCGCCGTCGGCCCCGGCGAACGGCTGGCGTCGCCAGATCCCGAACTCGTCCCCGTCCTTGTCGTCGAACCACCAGATCCACTCGCCGTCGGGCGACAGCACGCCGTCCGTCGTCCCGTTGGGCCGGTCCGTGACCTGGCGCTGGTCACCCGTCTCGCGGTCCCACGCGTACAACTCGTACGTCCCTGTCGCGTTCGACACGAACAAGGACCGGTGCGGCGCGTCCTCCGCCCAGTCGGGCAACGACACCCGCGGCGCCCGGAAGCGCTTCTCCCAGTCCGGCATGGTCCTGTCGTCCGTACCGGACCCGCCGTCCGGCATGGTTACCTCGTCCGGGATGGCCCCGTTGCTCTCAGTCATGGCCCCATACTGCCCGCACGGGACGACAATCCGCTCTCGGGCCCGTCGGCCTGTGGACAACTCTCCGGTCCGAGACCGCCGCGGCAGCGAAAAATCCTGTCTCCGCGCAGGTCAGGACCGATTGTCAGTGGCGGGGTGCACTATTTCGACATGACCTCATCGACTGATCTGCGCAAGACAGTGGAGAGCTTCTGGGCCACGGCCGAGGCCAGGAACTGGGCGGCCTTCGCGGACACCCTCGCGGAGGACGTCGTCTACACCATGCCCCAGACGCGCGAGCGCGTCCGCGGGCGGGAGAGGTACGTCCAGTTCAACCGGGAGTATCCGGGCGACTGGCACCTGAGGATCGAGCGCATAGTCGCCGAGCCCGGCCAGGTCGTCACCTGGATCCACTTCACGGTGGGCCTGGAGGAGATGTACGGCATCTCGTTCTTCACGGGCGACGCAGAGGGCCGCGTCCTGACGGTCACGGACTTCTGGCCCGAGCCGTACGAACCTCCGGCGGGGCGGGAGCACTTGGTGGAGCGTTACTGAGACGCGGGCGGCGCGGGGGATTCGGGGACAGAGGGCTTCGGCTCCGCGTCCAGCCGTATCACCGCGACCCCGCCGTCCAGGTCGACCCGTGCCGTCTCCGTCAGAAGGGCCCTAAGCGGGTCCGGCGAAGTCCGGTGCGGTTCGGCAGCGCCCCGAAGGGGCGCGGGGAACTGCGCGACCAGCCACGACGGACCCGCGGATGAAGCACCGTACTTCCGCGCTTATCTAGAGCTGCCGAGCATTTGCGCAGGTTATGGCGCTTCAGGGGGTGAGGGACGTTGGGCACATTCCGTTGAGAGAGGCGGGAACGGAGGGCTGCCCCTGCGCGCTCGGAGCGCAAGCGCGCAGGGGGCAGCCAGTTCCAGGAGATCAAGCTAGCCGTTCCGGAAGCCCGCGCTCACACCCGCACCGACGCCGCCACCGGCAGGTGGTCGCTGCCGGTGGCCGGGAGGGTCCAGGCGGACCGCGGCTCCACACCGCGTACGAGGATGTGGTCGATCCGGGCCACCGGGAACGAGGCCGGCCAGCTGGCACCGAACCCCGCGCCCGACTCAGCCTGCACGGACCGCAGTTGGGAGGTGAGCCCGGACAACGCCCGGTCGTCGGTCGTGCCGTTCAGGTCGCCCACGAGGATCGTGCGGGGGAGCGGCTCGGCGCGCACGGCGGCGGCGAGTCGCCGCGCGGCCGCGTCACGTGCGTCGGAGGTGAACCCCGAGCCGGCGGTGAAGCGGACGGACATCAGATGGGCGACGAAGACCGCGACCGGTCCCTCGGGCGTGCGGACGGTGGCGCGCAGGGCACGTGGCCAGGGCGCGATGTCGACCGCACGGGCGTCGGCGACCGGATACCTGCTCCACAGACCGACCGTGCCCTGCACGGAGTGGTACGGGTAGGTGCCGGCCAGCGTTCTCTCGTACGCCGCTGTCGACGGGCCGCCCAGCTCTTCGAGAGCCACCACGTCCGCGCCGGAGGCGGCCAGGGCACGGGCGGTGCGCACCGGCCGCGGATTGTGTTCGTTGACGTTGTGCGTCACGACGGTCAGGTTGCCGCCGTCCTCCCGTTTGTCGACGAGTGTCCCGCCGAAGAGCGAGCACCAGACGACGGCCGGCAGCAGCACGGACACGGCGGCGGCCCTGGACCGGCGGGCCGGCGTGCACAGGAGCAGCAGCGGCACGGCCAGACCCGTCCAGGGCAGGAAGGTCTCGACGAGGCTGCCGAGACGGCCGACCCGGTTGGGGACGAGGGCGTGGCCCAGCATCACCAGCGTGGCCAGGACCGCGAGCGAGCCGAGGATCAGCGGCGGCCGCCGGACGCCGGTGTCCTCGTTCCGCGGGCGGATGGAATCGGGTTCCGGCCGGGCGGGCGCGGTGTCGAGGGAGTTTGTCACGGCCGTCTCACGGTGTTCCGGACGAGGTCGTCGACAGCCATCGCCGTACGCCCTCGATCAGCGCGTGGCTCGTGGCGAGAGCGGCCCGCAACCCCTGCCGGGGGTCGGTGCCGGCGCGCTGGTGCAGCACCACTCCGAGGATCAGCCGGTCCCGGCCGTCCTTGTCGGACGCGGTGGCCGCCCACATCAGGGCGCCGCCGGCGGGAGTGCTGGAGCCGGTCTTGAGGCCGATCACGCTCGCCGTGCCGAGCAGGGTGTTGGTGTTGCGGATCGTCCCGGGGACACCGGGCACGGTGGTGCTGGGCATGGCGACGATGGTCCGGAACACCTCGTCGCGCATGACCCGGCGGGCCAGCCTCAGCTGGTCGGCCGAGGTGCTGGTGGTCGTGGGTTCGATGCCGCTGGCGCCGGTGTAGGTGGTGTGGCGCATGCCCAGGTCACGGGCGGCCCGGTTCATCTTCGTGACGAAGGCCTCCTGCGAGCCTGCGTTCCAGCGGGCCAGCAGCCGGGCGATGTTGTTGCCGGAGGGGATCAACAGCAGTTCCAGCAGCTGTCGTTCGCTCAGCCGCATACCCTCCCTGACCGGCACGCTCGACTCCACGCCCGAGACGGACTCGTTCGCGGCGGTCCGGTCGACGGTGACGAGGGGGCCGTCCTCGCCCGCGCGCAGCGGACGGTCGCGGAGGATCACGTAGGCGGTCATCACCTTGGTGACGCTGGCGATCGGCACCGGTGGCCGCTCGCCCCGCGTACCGAGGTCACCGTGGGCGCCGAGGCCCTCGACCACCACGCTCGTCTGCCCCTCCGCCGGCCACGGCAGCGAACCCGCTCCGGTTCCCGGGCTGTTGCCGGAGGTGAGCACGGCGACGGCAAGAACCGCCAGGGTGACCAGTGCGGTGGCGCCCGCGGCGAGGCCGGCCGTGAAGCGCCGCCCGGACCGGTCGTGTCGGCGGGGCGGGAGCCATGAGCCGGTGGACCACGAGGGCTGGGCCCGGCCTGCGCCGGGCTCTCCGGAAAAGGGAACCGGTGACATGGGAGGGACACCTCCAAGGGGGCGGGTGCGCGGCGTTCACGCACGTCGACCACCTTCCGCGGGGCGGATCTCCGCTCGGCTCCGGCCACGGATCGAGCACCGCTCGGCCGGGCATCCGTTCGGTATCGGCCGTTCGGCGTCAGCCCGCAGGCGGCAGCCGGAGGGTGGCGAGCGCCCCGCCCTCGGGAGCGTTCGCGAACTCCAGCGACGCCCCGATGACCCGGGCCTGCCCCAGCGCGATGGTCAGCCCGAGGCCGTGCCCGTGGCCGCGCTCCGACGCACCCGTGCGGAATCGCTGCGGGCCGTCCGCGAGCAACTCCGCCGGGAAGCCCGGGCCGTGGTCCCGTACGGTCACGGTCGTCCCGGCCACCTCGACCTCGACGGGCGTGCGGCCGTGCCGGTGGGCGTTGACGACGAGGTTGGCGACGATCCGGTCGAGCCGGCGCGGATCGGTCTCCGCCGACAGGGCACCGGTGGCGGTGAACCGCGTGTCCAGCCCGGTGCGGGCCACGGACTCTGCGACCATCTCGGCGAGCGGTACGGGCCTGAGTTCGGCCCGCTCGGCGCCCGCGTCGAGCCGGGAGATCTCCAGCAGCTCCTCCACCAGCGTCCGCAGCACCCCCACCCGGTCACGCACCAGGTCGGTGGTCTCGCCCTCGGGAAGCAGCCCGCTCGCGGTCACCAGGCCCATGAGTGGCGTACGCAACTCATGGGCGACGTCGGCGGTGAAGCGCTGCTCGGTCAGCAGACGTTCGCGCAGACTGTCGGCCATCGAGTCGACGGTGGCCGAGATCTCGGTGATCTCGTCACCGCCCCGGCCATCGGCCGCGGTCCTGGCGGCCAGGTCGCCCCCGGCGATCCGGCGGGCGGTCCGCGCCACCCGGCGCAGCCTCCGGTTCGGCAACTCGGCGGCGAGCGCCGACAGCGGTGCGACGACCGCCAGCGCCGCCAGGGAGTACTTCCACATGTGCCGGTCCAGCGCCCGCCGGGTGAGCAGGTCGGAGGTCATGTCGGCGCTCACCGCCACGGGAGCGCCACGGAGGGTCCGAACGGCCCACATCGAGGGGTGGTCGCCGGGGCTGTCGCCGTCGTACCAGGTGGCGGAGCCGACCGCCCTGCCCTGTCGGTCCTGGAGGCGGCGCAGGAGTTCGTCGGGCATCTCCCCGGGCGAGACGACCAGACCGTCGGGCGGGACGCCGTCCCGCTCGCAGTCCTCCACAGCGTCGGACAACTGGGTCAGGGCCTTGGCCGCACCGTCGTTCATCGACCGTTCCAGGGTGCTGCGGTGGACCAGCAGCCCGACGGTCACCGCGATGGCACAGCACGCCACGGTGACGAGCAGCGCGATCTTCCAGCGCAGCGAACGCCAGTGCACCAGCGCGCGTACGGTCTCCACGTCAGCGCCGCAGCTTGTAGCCGAAGCCGCGGACGGTCTCGATCCGCTCGGCCCCGATCTTCTTCCGCAGGCGCTGCACGCACAGGTCGACCACGCGGCTGTCGCCGTCCCAGCCGTAGTCCCACACGTCGCGCAGCAGGGTCTGCCGGTCCAGCACGATGCCCGGGTTCGCGGCGAACTCCAGCAGCAGCCGCAGTTCGGTGGGGGCCAGCGCGACCGGTTCACCGGCCCGGAACACCTCCAGGCCGCCCGTGTCGATGGCCAGGTCGCCGAAGACGAGCCGAGCGTGCCGGTCGCGGCCGGGCCTCCCCGACCGGTCCGGCGGGTCCGGCTGGTCGGACAGGCCCGGACGATCGGCCACGGGCCCGGCCGCCGGGCCGGGGGCCGGGGTGAATGTGGCCCGCCGCAGCAGCGAACGGATCCGGGCCACCAGCACGGCGGTGTCGACGGGCTTGACCACGTAGTCGTCGGCCCCTGCCTCCAGACCGGAGACGACGTCCAGGGCGTCGCCGCGCGCCGACATCATCAGGACGGGATCCACGCTGGTCTCCCGGATCCGGCGGCACAGCCCGATGCCGTCGAGGCCGGGCAGCATCACGTCCAGCAACAGCAGGTCGTGCCGGCCCTCCCGGAACAGTTCGAGTCCGGTCAGGCCGTCGGCGGCAGCGGTGACGCGGTAGCCGTAGCGCTCCAGCGCCATCGTGACGGATCTGCGGATCACCGCGTCGTCCTCGACGAGCAGGATCGTCACGGGCGCGGGAATGGACACGGGCGCGCCCCCATCAGCTGCTGAAGCGGGCATCTTTTCCGTCCGGAAGTAGGTTCGGGGGCTCTCTCACCCTGCCAGAACCGTGCCTCCGCCCAGGCTCAACCGTGCATCAGCCGCGTATCGGCCATCTCTCGGCGGGATCGCGGGCTACGAGGTCCGGAAAGCAACAGACGAAAGCCTCGAGCGTGTAGCCCTGATCCAGCAGGTACCTGGGCCAACCTTCGCCATGCACTCGGCATTGAGGATGACGACTGGTCGGCAGCGCAAGAGTCCCTGTCGGAGAGCGTCGATCCATTGGGTCGAATCGAATCCAAGTGAAGCCGCCCCCGAAGGGAGCACCTTGACCCAGTACGCCACCCGTGTGGTTCAGCCCGGGATGACGTGCCCGAGCCCATGAGAGGCGAGCGGGTCGCGGAACGGCTTCCAGATGGTGGGGTCGGCCAGGTTCGTGAAGAGCCCAGTGCAGGTGTTCGTGTCGCCGGTCACGAGCCCGTACACGACCGCTTTGCCGGAGGCCTTCGTATCGAACAACGGTCCCCCGCTGTCCCCGGGGCCGACCCGGGATTCGGCGGTGCCCGCGCAGATGAACTCCTTGTCCCAGGCACCGCCCTCCGTGTCGAACTTGTTGACGGGCAACTTCACCTCGTGCATACGAGACGGCTTGTTCGGATCGGCGAGATCGGTACGTCCCCAACCGGCGGCGCGTACGAGACGCCCCGGCCGCAGCTTCGTTCCCAGCGGTGGCAGGGCCGCGCGAGGCTGGTCGACCGAGCTGTCGAGCACGATGAGCCCCAGGTCCGTGTTGGTCGCGGTGTCGAAGTCGGGGTGGCTGTAGACGGAGAAGCGGTCGCCGGTCAGCACTGTTCCGCCGGGCGTGCTCGAGTCGGTCCGCCCCAGGGCCAGCCGGATCTTGACCATGCCCTGCTCGGCGAACCTGGCGCAGTGCGCCGCCGTGGCGACAACGCGGCTGTGGACGAGTGCTCCGCCGCAGTAGTGCGACCAGGTCCCGTCATCGCCCTGTTGCTCGATCTGTACGACGAAGGGCCGCTCGCCGTCCGGTACCGGCACTCCACCGACGATCGCCGAGGCGACGGGTGCCATGGCGAACACGGTTCCCAACGCGCAGACACCCGCGAGGTAGGTGACCGCCCGTCGGCTCACTGACTTGCGCAAGGTGGACTCACTTCCGTCTGCCACCGGGCGCGGCCCCGGCGGACTCGCGGGGCGGCCGACGCCCGGCCGCCCCTTCCGACGAGGATTATGAGTCCGTCAATCCTCCGGCAGGCCTCCGTCCCGTATCGGGCCGATCGCGGCCTCCCCTCGGCTGCGTAACAGCGCGAGGGCAGTCACGAGGGTTTGGTCCAAAGGGAGTTGGGGTCGGCGACCGCGACCCCCGGACGGGATCGCGGTCGCCTGCTCACATGCGTTCCGGTGCCGAAACGCCGAGCAGCCCCGGTCACGTCCGCTGGAGTGGTGTATCGACGGCCACTCGGTGATCTCGTTTTGCGGCTATGCGGTGAGTTCGGTGAGCAGGGCGGTCTCGTCGGTTTCTGACTCGATCGGGTGGAGGCGGGCCGTGGCAAGGAGTTCACGGCCCATGTAGCGGCGGGCCTCGGACCATTTCAAGGAGTTCTGCGGCTGGTGTCTGAGCTAGGACACCGGGGTCGATCACTTCTCCACTGCACGATGATCGCCGCCTACCGCTATACGTTCCGATACTCCCCGAGGGCCGGTGACAGCGGCCGGGTAGTCATGTGGACGACGCGACTCCTTTGCTCTGGTTTTTGATCATCTGACGGAGGCTGGTGCGGGCGGCGGTGAGCTCGTCTTCGAGCTCGGTCACGCGGCGTGCGAGGCCGTCGGTCTCAGCGGCCTTGGCACCGAGGACTGCTTCCAACTCGGCTTTCGACTAGTTGAGTTCATGGACCCGGATGGTGAGATCGGCAGCGCCGATCTGGTCGAACTGCTGGCCGCGGTGAAGGCGCGCGCTGCGCTGGAGCTGGTCGCGTTCGGCGCGGAGTTTGCGGATCTCCTCACGGGCCAGTTCGAGATCAACGCGGAGGCTGGTCAAGCTGGCCGGGTTGTCCCAGATGGGGAAGGTGCGCGAGAGCCTTGGCCATGAGCCGGACATTGGTCGGGTCGGCCTTGGCGCCGCGCGCGTCACGCTGCTGGAGCCCGTAGAGAATCTCCCAACGCATCACCGGCGAAAGCGGGACCAGCGAGAACTGGTGGGCGTAGAGGAACGGCATCTGCCGGGCGACCCACTCCTCGACAGGCTCGTCAGGGGCTTCACGCCCGTATCTGTAGTGGCGGTCGGAGCAGATCGTCTTGAGCCCCCACCGTTCCTGTTCGCACCGCATCACGACGCAGAGCGGGGCGCCCTCCATGCAGGGCTCCGGGCCCGTGCGGGCCCAGACCTCGACGGCAATGCCGGATTCACGTACGGCCTTTATGCTCCATACCCGGTAGTGCTTGATGCAGAGCCGTTGGCAGTACCTCGGCTTCCGTCCACGGGCGAGATCGCCCTCTCTGCTCTGAAGATCACACATACACAACGTGCCAGTGAGCTATCGGATATCAGTGAGGTGCACCAGAGGTCTACGGCCCAAACGCACGTGTCAGCCATCGAGTTGGACCTCTAGATAACCGGCGGAGAGCCTAGGCGCCCGTACGCTCCCTGGGGCGCCGTCCCAGTAGTTCGGCGAGCCCTCGTCGGGTGGCTGCGATGACGACACGGTCCTCGGAGCCGAGGACGTAGGTGGGCGGCAGGTCCCAGACCAGGCCCGACGGGCGCTCGGAGGCGCCCGGGGTGGGGGTGTTCGCCAGGTCGGGCAGGCGTTCCGCGGGGGAGGCGCTGTCCAGGGCGAGGACCCGCCACGCTCCCGCGCGGAACGCCTCGGCGACCGTGCGGCCCTCCAGCTGCGGATGCCCGGCGACCTCCAGGGCGGCGAAGAGCAGGACCCGGCGTTCGACCGGGATCGCGCCCAGGATCTGGCGGCCCATCATCGCTCCGGCGAAGGCGGGCGCGGCGAGGTGGGAGACGCTGCGGCTGCGGGTGAGCGCGTGCGGGTGGGTGGCGCGCAGGGTGCGGTAGACGGCGTTGGCGAAGTCGTCGTCGTACAGACGCAGGACGACGCGCAGATCGGGGCGCACCGACCTTGCGTACAGGGCGGCTTCGAGGTTGGTGGTGTCCACGCTGGTCAGGGCGAGCAGGGCGTGCGCCCGGTGGATCTTGGCGGCTTCCAGGACGCCTTCCTGGGTGACGTCGCCGAGGACGACGGGCACGCGCAGCCGGCGTGCGGTCGAGATCCCGCGCGCCTCGGGGTCTTCCTCGACGCATACGACGGGGATGTTCAGTTCCCGAAGGCGCGCGAGGACGCGCGTACCGATCTTGCCGAGTCCGAGGAGTACGACGTGATCGGAGAGCCCGCGGGGCGGCTTCCGCAGCGCGGACCCGCTGCGGAACGTACCGAGGCCCTCCAGGACCGCGGCGAGGAGCACGGGAAGCAGCAGCAACCCGACGAGACCGGAGAGGAGTTGGAGGATTTGGCGGCCGAGGGGCTCATCGAGCGCGGGTTCGTTGATCGCGAAGAGATCGAGGAGGGTCAGGTAGGTGGCGTGCAGCGGGTGGTCGCCCGTCGTCGCCATGGACGCGACCGCGAGCGCGACCACACAGGCCACCAGGCCCGCGAAGGACCAGCGCAGCCGCCGGGAGAACAGCCTGCCGATGGGCAGGGCTTTGCGGCCCGCGGGCAGCGGCGGACCGGAGTACGACACCGTCTCCAGGACGACGGTGCCGCGGCCGGTCGCGGCGGCCACGGAGCGCTCGTCGGGGAGCAGCCGGGGCCCGTTCTCGCCGCTGCTCTCCGAACCGTCCGCGCCGGCCGGGTCGTTGGTGGTGGCCGAGAGCAGGGCCAGGGTGCACAGGCCCGGGTCGGCGACCTCCCCGGGCCCCGGCGGCTGCCGTTCCACGGCCCGCAGCATCAGCCCGTCGGTCTGCACGACCTTGCTGGTCCCGGCCACCGCGGTCGCCGCCAGCGCGGGCGCGGCCGTGTCCGCGTCGGAGAGCACGGTCGTGGAGGCGTCGAGGAGACCGGGCTCGGGCGAGCCGCCGGACTCCCCGACTCCCGTCATGGCCAGGGCGGAAGCCTGGTCCAGCAGGGCCTCGATGTGCTGGCCGAGACGGCGGTTGTAGAGCCGGATGACCAGACGGAGGCGGGGGTTGAGCCGACGGGCCATCAGCGCGGCGCGGATGTTCGTCTCGTCGTCGTCATGCACGAGCGCCAGCGCGGCGGCCTGCTCGACACCGGCGTCGGCGAGCACGGCCTCGGTGAGGACGGCGGCCTCCAACACCTGGGCGGGACGCGGCTCTTCAGAGGCGGTGGCCCGATTCGACGAGGCGGCGGCTCGGTTCGACGACGAGGCGGTCCGACCGGGCCCGCCCTCGCCACTGTTGCCGCCACCGCTTCCGCCGTCGCCGCCACGCCCGCCGCCGTTGCCCCTGCCGCCGACACCGCCGTTGCCCGCGGCCCGGGTCATCGCCGCCGACACGCGGTCGAGCAGCGCCGAGGGACGGGCCCGCCCGACGACAGGTGGCCGTACGGTCCCCTCGGCGGACGGCACGACCAGCGTCACCCGCTCCCCGTAGACGCCACGCAACTCGGCCGCCAGCCGGTGCGCGAGGGCATCGTCCCCGCACACCACCATGTGCGCGGCACGGTCGTCCGGCCCGCTCTGATTCGGAAGGCTCCCCACAACAGCACAGAGTGCCTCACCGGTACGCGCGGTTGCACAGGGGCTTGCCGCAAGGGAGTTGAGGCACGGGTTCCGCGGGACACTGACGGCCCTGAGCCGACGATGCCGCCGCAAGGATGGTGACGAGCGATGCCTGACGAAGAGCCCGTACAGGAACAGTCCGTACAGAGCGCAGAAACTGCGGACCAGCCCACAACAGAGCCCGCACAGACTGTGGAGCGGCCCACAGAGACTGCGGAGGCTTCCCCCGCGCTGCCGCCGGAGGACGCCGGCACGGTCAACCCGGCCGTCGCACTGCTGGAGCGGCTCGCCGAGAAGCTGGGCGGCCGCGCCTCGGTCACCACCGTCTACGGCGCCCCCGTGACCGGCGACGGCGTCACCGTCATCCCCGTCGCCAGGGTCGGGTTCGGCTTCGGGGCCGGCGTGGGCCGCGAGGTGGACGCCGCCAAGACCGGCGAGGGCGGAGGAGGCGGTGGCGGGGCCGGCGCGAAGCCCGTCGGCTTCATCGAGATACGGAACGGCAGCGCGACGTACCGCCCGATCCGCGACCCCTGGGTCGACGTCGTCGTCCCGCTGGCGGCCCTCGTACTCGGCGGTGCGCTTCCCAAGATCGTCCGGGCGCTGCGCCGCCGGGACTGATGCCTCGGGCGCGCCCGGCCCGAGCCCGAGATGAGAAGCTGTGCCGGAATGGGCGTACTGAAGGTGGAGGGGAACCCCACCCACGAAGCCCTTCCCTACCGGAGGTACCTCTCCCGTGACCACAACCAACACAGCACAGCCCCGGGTTGAGGACACCAAGGGCAACAAAAAGGACGGCAAGGACAGGAGTAAGGACCGCAGTAAGGACAGCAAGGCGGACGAATCGCGGGGCTGGCAGTTCAATTCGCCCCTCGTCCTGACCATGCTGCTGCTCGTGGGGGTGGCTCTTCAGGGGCCGATCCGCGGCGCGCTGTCCGCGCCGGTGATGCAGAGCTGGATGACCGTGTTCGTCGCGGTGATGGTGCAGGCCCTGCCCTTCCTCGTGCTCGGCGTGCTGCTGTCGGCGGTCATCGCGGTGTTCGTCCCGCCGTCGTTCTTCGCCCGCGCGCTGCCGGGGCGGCCCGCCCTCGCGGTGCCGGTCGCCGGGATGGCCGGGGCGGTGCTGCCGGGCTGCGAGTGCGCGTCCGTGCCGGTGGCCGGTGCGCTGGTGCGCCGGGGCGTCACGCCCGCGGCGGCGCTGGCGTTCCTGCTGTCCGCGCCGGCGATCAACCCGATCGTGCTGACCGCGACCGCTGTGGCGTTCCCCGGAAAACCGCAGATGGTCCTGGCCCGTTTCGTGGCAAGCCTGTTGGTGGCCTGCGCGATGGGCTGGCTGTGGCAACGACTGGGCCGTACCGACTGGTTGCGCCCACAGGCCCGCCCGTCGTCCGACGGCCTCGGCAAGGGGGCGGCGTTCTGGGGATCCGTACGGCACGACGTGATGCACGCGGGCGGTTTCCTGGTCGTCGGCGCGATGGCCGCGGCCACGCTCAAGGCGGTGGTCCCGGCGGAGTGGCTCAGCCTCGCCGCCGACAACCTGGTGGTGTCGATCCTCGCCCTGGCGGTTCTGGCCGTACTCCTCTCCATCTGTTCCGAGGCGGACGCGTTCGTGGCCGCGTCGCTGACCCAGTTCTCCCTCACGGCCCGGCTGACCTTCCTCGTCGTCGGCCCGATGATCGACCTGAAACTCTTCGCCATGCAGACCGCCACGTTCGGCCGCGAGTTCGCCCTGCGGTTCGCGCCCGCCACCTTCACGCTGGCCGTCCTGGTGTCGGCCCTGGTCGGGGCGGTGCTCCTGTGAACCGCCAGGCCCAGGCAGCCGTCCTCTTCCTCACCGGTGGAGCGATCCTGCACGCCGGGCTCACCGATCTGTATCTGCGGTACGTCAAGGCCGGGTTGCAGCCGTTGCTGCTGGCGGCGGGGGTCGTCCTGATCGCCACGGCGGTCGCGACCGTCTGGTACGAGCGGCGAGGGGCGCGTACGCCGGAGGGATACGAGTCCGAAGAGCACGGGGCGGGAGGGGCACGTACGGGCGACGAGGACGAGCCCGGGCACGACCGCGAGCCCGACGACCACCGCGAGCACGAGCACGAGCACGACCACGACCGCAGCCGCGGTCAAGAAGAGCATGTCGGCGCCGACGCCCATGCCCATGCGAACGTCCCCGCCCAGGCCAAGGCACACGCCCACCGCGAACCCCGTATCTCCTGGCTCCTCGTCCTCCCCCTCCTCGCCCTCATCCTCGTGGCCCCACCCGCCCTCGGCTCCTACAGCGCCATGCGCACCGGTACGGCCCTTCAGCAACAGCCCTGGGGGTTCGCCGACCTCCCCACGGGCGACCCGGTCCGCCTCAACCTCGTCGACTACGCGGGCCGAGCGGCGTACGACCACGGCCGCTCCCTCACCGACCGCCGCATCAAGACCGCCGGTTTCCTGGCCCTGGACCGGGCCGGCAATCCGTACTTGGTCCGCATGGCCCTCAGCTGCTGCGCCGCCGACGCCCAGCCGGTGAAGATCGGCCTGACCGGCCGGATTCCGCCCGTTCTGCGCCCCGACAGCTGGCTCGAGGTCACCGGCACCTACACCGCCAAACAGACGAAGGACCCGGTGAACGACGGCATCATCCCGTTCCTCGAAGTAACCCAGGCCAAACCGGTATCGGCGCCGCGAGACCCGTACGACGAGAGCTGGAACGGCTGAACTCGGCGTCGGTGAACGGCATGCGCAGGAACAACCCGCCGATGTTCAGGAAGCTGTCGATCCTCTGTCGATACCCGGCGTACGGGGGGAGCGGCTACGGGTGGTGAGCCAAGATGGGCGAGTGCTGAGCGGACGTTTCGAACGAATGGAACCGCAAACGGAGTTGCAGCAGCGGTCCCCGAGTTCCTGAGCGAGTTGCCCGCTCCGACCCCCACTTTCCACGGAGGCCCGGAACCATGACCCGCAATCACTCCCACCCCTCCCGGCGCACCCTCCTCGGTGGCGCCGCCCTCACCGCGTTCGCGGTCGCGACCGGCGCGGGTACGGCGAACGCCGCCACCGCCACTGCCGCCACCGCCACATGGCCGACCGAGTTCCCGCTCCCCGACGGCTTCCTCCCCGAGGGCATCGCCATCGGCAGAAAGCCGTACGCCTACATGGGCTCGCGCGCCAACGGCGCCATCTACCGCACCGACCTGCGCACCGGCGAGGGCAAGATCCTCTTCGCGGGCGGCACCGGCCTGATCGCGGTCGGCCTGAAGCTGGACCACGACGGTCTGCTGTACGTCGCCGGGAACACCGGAGTCGCGAGGATCCACGACTCCCGCACGGGCGAGCTCATAAAGACGTACCAACTGACCGACCCCACAGGCCACTTCATCAACGACGTCACCCTGCTCGGCGACCGGGCCTGGTTCACCGACTCACGCGACGCCGCGCTCTACGGAGTACCGCGCGGCCGATCCGGAGACGTACGCGCCCTGCCGCTCACCGGCGACTGGGTCCAGACCCCCAACGCCAACAACGCCAACGGCATCGTCGGCACCCCCGACGGCCGCGCCCTGATCGTCGTCAAGAGCACGCCGGGCGAGCTGTACAACGTGAACCTCAAGACGGGCCACGCGACCAAGATCACGCTGGTGGGCGCGGCCGACGTCGTCAACGGCGACGGGCTCTACCGCATAGGCCGCACCCTGTACGTGGTCCAGAACCGCCTGAACCTCATCAGCGTGTTCCACCTGGACGCCAAGGCCACGACGGCCACCCTCACCGGGACGATCACGGACCCCCGCTTCGACGTCCCCACCACCGCGGCCCGCTTCGGCAACCGCCTGTACCTGGTCAACGCGCGCTTCACGAGCCCGCAGACACCGGAGACGACTTTCACGGGCGTCGCCGTCTCGATCTGAGACGGAGGGCAACGAGCCTGAGGCGGGGCGCCACGGGGCCCCGCCTCAGTTTCAGGCCAACGGGGCCTTTGTCCCCGGGGCCTACCTGCGGGAGCCGGCCGTACGGACCGATGCTCCCGCGGTGCCGGTGCCGGTGCCGGTGCCGGTGCCGGTGGCGGTGGCGGAACCGCCTCCCGCGTAGGTGATGTTCGGCCGGGGCGGCCCAGCCATGCCGGCTCCTAGGAAGTAGTCGACGTGGTGGGACTGCAGGTACCCCTTGAACGTCATGGCGTTCCGGTAGGCGGGGTTGTGCGCGAGCGTGTACAACCGGGTGTTCGTCGGCTGGTTCGTGGAGAAGATGATCAACTCGTCGTAGGACGCGTTGGTGTACACGGCCTCCTCGCGCCAGTCGCCGAGGATGTCGCCGACGAAGGTGGGCTGCACACCCTGGGCGGCGTCGACCGCGCCGTAGTTCCAGGTGCTGACCAGCCGGGGCAGGCTGCCGCTCGACGTCGGGCGCGCCGGGTCCCACTTCTCGATCTTGCCGTCGTTGAGCAGCTCCATGGTGAGGTCACCGTCCCACCACAGGCCCAGCTGCGGCCATGGGCGCAGTGATGTGTTCGGTTCGGTGAGCCTGTTGGCGGGCGCGTTGTACAGGCCCGAGAAGGACCAGACCTCCATGCCGGGGAAGCGCGGGTCGACGTCGCCCGCCATGCCGCGTCCGACGTCGGCGGGGCCACCGTTGTGCTTCCAGATGACGGAGCCGTTCGCGGCGTCGTAGTAGTACTCGAGCAGGCCGCTCGGGTTGTCCTGCTGCACGCCGTAGCCCTCCAGGCCGGGCCGGCTGGGATCCATGTCCGCGATGTGGAAGCGGTCGCCGTGGATGATGCCCTGGGGTGCCATCGAGTAGCGCAAGGAGCCGTTGCCGTTCAGCACGAATCCGATCTCGGCGACCTCGTCCGTCCCGTCACCGTTGACGTCGATGGCACGGGTGTTGTGCCCGTCGGGCGCGTCCTGGTTGCCGCGCTCCCACGTCCACTGGCGGTCCAGCGAGTCGCCGTCGAACTTCCAGGCGCCCATCATCAGGTTGAAGGCCCCGTCGTCGCGCCGGTTCTTCATGAAGGCGACCAGGCTCGGCGTCGTGCCATTGAGATACGCCACTCCGAGACGTGCGGCCATCGGACCGTCGCCCAGGTAAGTGGTCGGTACGGCGGACCAGTTGCGCAGTGCTCCGGTCCGGCCGTCGAGAACGGCCATGAACTGACGTGAGTCGTCCGCGTGCGTCCAGGTCGTCCCGTCCCCGAACTTGACCCCGTCGGCGATCCGGACGGCGACCTCCGCGCGGCCGTCGCTGTCGAAGTCGTAGACCGTGACGCCGTCCCAGTGGCCCAGATCGATCGCGGACGACCCCGGTTCGATGTTGTCCTGGTTCTGACTGTTCGGCCCCATGTCGACCTCCCAGAGGAACTGCCCGCGGCTGCTGTAGGCCTCGAGCTTCTGGGGAGAGGTCTGCCGGTCCAGTACGTAGTCGTACTCGCCGTCGCCGTCGAGGTCGCCGACCCAGACGAACTTCACCGGACCACCGGAGCGCAACGGCAGGCGGACGACAGGCTCCGCGGCGTGATTGGCCGTCAGCGTGAAGGCCCCGCTGGGCGCTTGCTCCTGCCCGCCGACGACCGGGGCGACGCGGTAGCTGTTGGACCGCGTCAAGTCGGCTGTGGAGTCCACGTAGTTGGTCCCGCCCGTCAGGACGCCGGCGTTGACTTTGACGTACGCGCCGCCGCCGGTGGACCGGTACACGTTGAAGCCGATGCCCTCCGGGTCGAGCCCCAACAGCCGCCAGGAGACCAGGACCTGGGTGTTGCCGGAACGCACCGCCACGACCCCACGACCGAGATTCTCCATCACGCGCCCGGCCTGCACCGTCGCATCGCCGGCTGCCGTTGCGGCAGGGGCAGTGGCTGCGGTCGCGCTGGGCGGGGCGGGGCTCGCCGGGCCGGTGGCCAGCGCGGCGAAGACGGCCAGGACCGCCGAGATGGCAAGGGGAACCCGATGGGCGGCGACCCGCCGACGCAACTTCATGTGCATGACAACCTCCTGGTGCGGCTCGCGGTTGCTGTTTTGGGAGCGCAGGGACTGGGTGCCCGCCCTCGTCCCGGGCCGGAAACCCCGGAGAGTTAAACCGTTTACACGCCTGTGATGGAAGCACCGTGATGAGTACGCGTCAAGGTTGCACAAGAGTCAACGTCCTTGGAGTTCACCGGTGTTGACGCACCTGACCGTATGCGCGACCCTCAAGCGGAAACGCTTCCATGTAGATGCCGGACGCAGGAGATCGGATGCCTCGCCGGACCGCGCCCGACGACGGGCAGCCCCGCCTCGCGACGATCCGCGACGTGGCCCGACACGCCGGTGTCTCGGTCGCCACCGTCTCCCGGATCCTGTCCGGCACCTACCCCAGCGCCCCCTCCACGCGCGCCAAGGTCATGCGTGCCGTACGCGAACTCGACTACGTGGCGAACGCCCACGCCAGAGGCCTCGCGGGAGTACGGCCCAAGAGTGTGGCCATCGTGGTCAACTCCGTCATCTCGCCGCACTACGCCCATGTCGCGCAGGGCGTGCAGGAGGAGGCCGCGCGGGAGGGCAGGCTGTGCATCGTCGGCACGACCGGCGGCGACCCGGAGCGGGAGCTGGCCACCATCGGCCTGATGCGGCAGGAGCAGGCCGAGGCCGTGATCCTCGTCGGCAACATCGTCGCCGACGACGCCCACCGCGAGCGCATGGCGAGCATTGCCCGCGCCCTCGCCCGGGCCGGCTCGCAGCTCGTCCTGTGCGGCCGCCCTCCGCTGGGGCCCGACGTCCCGGCCATCGTCGTCGAGTACGACAACACCGCCGGCGCCCACGCCATCACCAGCCACCTGCTCTCGGTCGGCCACCGACGCATCCTGTTCCTGGGCCGCCGCACCGGATACACCACCCCCGACAGCCGGATCGCCGGCTACCGCGCGGCCCTGACCACGCACCGCGTCCCGCACGACCCCGGGCTCGAGGTCGACGGCACGATGGAACGCGGCGAGGGCCACCGCATGATGCGTGAACGGCTCGACAGGGGCCCACGAGACTTCACGGCCATCTTCGCCGCCAACGACCTCATCGCCGCCGGCGCCCGCGACGCACTGCGCGAGCGCGGCCTGCGCATCCCCGACGACATCTCCATGGTCGGCTTCGACGACCTCCCCCCGGCCGCGGACATCGACCTGACCACCGTTCAGGTCCCACACGAGGACCTCGGCCGCACCGCCGTGCGCCTGGCGCTGAACAGCGAGACGCCCGGTACCGCCCAGCACGTCCTGCTGGGCACCCATATCGTCACCCGCACCTCGGTCCACCACCGTCCGGGACCGTGACGGGCCTCATCCCGGAGCCAGTCCGTGGCCGACAGGCCCTACGAAAAGAGAACGGGACCGGCCTTCCGCTCGACCGTCGCCAGCCACTCAGCAAGTCACCCACCACGAATCAGGGCCGGCTTCCCGTAAAGGAAACCGGCCCTGACCTGGTATTTCAGCTGTCGGGGTGGCGGGATTTGAACCCACGACCTCTTCGTCCCGAACGAAGCGCGCTGCCAAGCTGCGCTACACCCCGATGTCGCTGGTCGGCAGGCCACTCGTGTGGTTTCTGCCGTGGCGACGTCGTTTACTTTAGCCCACTGGTGGCCGGAGACGAAATCCGGTTTTCGGGAGGTCGATGGCGGCGTGGGCCAGGGCGGATGTGGTCGAGGGCGATGAGGAGGAGGCCCACGGCGTAGCAGGCGAGGCCGAGGACGGTGGCGTTGCCCAGGACCTCGACGTAGCCGTGTTGGGGCACGTCGAGGAAGGGGTACGGGTAGCGGGCCGGCGCGGCGGGCGGCAGGAGCGCGCCCCGGGTAAGGGCGAAGGCCAGGTACGCGACGGGGAAGACGAGCCACGCCGCCGCACTCTGGAGGCGTAGTGGGCCCGGGCGGGTCAGCAGGAGCCAGTCCAGGACGGCTGCGGCCGGGATCACCGTGTGCAGGAGCTGGTTCGTGAGCGCGTGCCAGCCGGTGAGCGGGTCGATGTCGCCGGTCATGGAGCCCGTCATGGAGAAGGTGCTCGATCCGTTCACCAGGATCAGGTGGTAGACCAAGCCCGCGCTCACCGCGTACAGCAGCGTGCCGGCGGTGACGGACGGCGGCAGCGGGCGGCGGGCCGTCCACGCCCGCCAGGCCGAGAGGGCGAATACCGCGGCCACCACGACGCTGCTCTGGATCGTGAAGTAGCTCAGGACTCGTGACGGGCTGCCCAGGAGCAGGGCGAGTGCCACGCCCGCGGCCGCCGTCAGTGCGACGAGGAGGCGGAAGACGGCGACCAGGGGGCGGCGGACGCGGGGGACCACCGCGTCCGCCGGGACGACGGGGACGGTGGCAGCGGCGGCGCTGGCGGCTATGCCGGGGATGACGGGTATATCCGGGATATCCGCGGGTATGGGGGCGGTCATACCCTCACGCTAAGTGGGGCGGACAAAAGGGGCGATCTGCATTGAACCGGTCGGGTGTCGGCCGTGATTCACAGTCCCGTGGTTCACAGTTCCACGAGTCGCAGGTCCGCGATTCGCAAGTCCACGAGCCGCAGGCCCACGCCGCGTGCCCACGAGCCGGCCACGCCCGCAGGCGAGCGTCAGCCTCCCTCCGCCGCCCCCGCCAACGTCAGCTCGCGCCCCACTCCGCCATGTCCGCCATGTCCACCATCTTCGCCATCGGGCTCAGTCCCGCCCCACCAACGTCAACAACGTCGCCTCCGGCGGGCAGGCGAACCGTACCGGCGTATACCGATTAGTCCCGCACCCCGCCGATACATGCATGTACGCGGTCAGTCCGGCGGCTGTGTGCGTGGACAGTCCCTTCACCCGCTCCGTGTCCAGGTCGCAGTTGGTCACGAGGGCGCCGTAGAAGGGGAGGCACAGCTGGCCGCCATGGGTGTGGCCGGCCAGGATGAGCGGGTAGCCGTCCGCGGTGAAGGCGTCCAGCGTGCGCAGGTACGGGGCGTGCACGATGCCCATCGAGAAGTCGGCCGAGGGGGACGGGCCGCCGGCCACGCGCGCGTAGCGGTCGCGTTTGATGTGCGGGTCGTCGAGGCCGGTCAGCTCGATCTCGGAGCCGTCGATCTTCAACGAACCCCGGACGTTCGTCAGGTTCAGCCAGCCCGCCGCGTCGAAGGCGTCGCGCAGCGGCTCCCACGGGTTGTGGATCGCGCCGACGACGGGCGGGTTGCCGTTCAGCCCGTGTCGCCCCTGCGTCTTCTCGAACAAGTAGCGCGCGGGGTTGCGGAGTTTGGGCCCGTAGTAGTCGTTCGAGCCGAAGACGTACGCGCCCGGGAAGTCCATCAGGGGGCCGAGAGCGTCCAGGACCTCCGGTACGCCCTCCGGGTCGGAGAGGTTGTCCCCGGTGTTGATGACGAAGTCGGGGCGCAGCCCGGCCAGGGAGCGCAGCCAGCGCTGCTTCTTGCGCTGGCCGCTCACCATGTGGATGTCGGAGACCTGGAGCACGCGCAGCGGCCGCATCCCGGGCGGCAGCACCGGGACCGTCACCCGCCGCAGACGGAAGGAACGGGTCTCGAAACCCGCCGAGTAGAGCAGACCGGCGGCGCCAGCCGCCGCGATTCCCAGAGGTACTCCGTATCGCGCGCGCATACGCCCCATCGTGTCAGACGGCGCACGCTCATCGGACCATCGGAGGGGGCGCCCGAAATCAATGGGCGGTTGTCGCACCACACCTGCGACAATCACCCCATGACCACGCTCAAGTCGAAGCTGCAGGCAGACCTCAACGCCGCGATCAAGGAGCGCGACGAGCTCCGCTCCGCCACGCTCCGGCTGACCCTCGCCGCGATCCAGAAGGAGGAGGTCGCGGGTACGGAGAAGCGCGAGCTCTCCGACGACGAGGTGCAGAAGGTGATCGCCAAGGAGGCGAAGAAGCGCCGCGAGGCGGCCGAGGCCTTCGCGCAGGGCGGCCGCGCCGAGTCGGCCGAGCGCGAGAAGGCGGAGGGCGAGGTCCTCGCCGACTACCTGCCCAAGCAGCTCTCCGACGACGAGCTCCAGCAGATCGTCGCGCAGGCCGTCGAGGAGGCGAAGGCGGCCGGCGCCGAGGGCCCGCGCGCCATGGGCCAGGTCATGAAGATCGTGAACCCGAAGGTGGCGGGCCAGGCCGAGGGCGGCCGCGTCGCCGCGGCGGTCAAGAAGCTGCTCGCGGGCTGAGCCGGAAGGGCGGCCGCGACGGTCGCAGTCGTACGCCGATGGGGGCGCCCCTTGCGACAAGGGGCGCCCCCATCGGCGTACCGACCCTCAATCGCGTGCGAGATCCCGCCCTTTCACGTGCGAACTCCCGAGCCCTCACTCGCATACCCATTACTCGTATACGAGGAGGAGGGCGCCCCCACCGTCAGGGGCGCCCTCCTCCTCGTACAGCAACCGGCTCGTACGGAGCCCGGCCTACGGGAAGTTGCCGCCGTTCCCGTTCCCGCCGCCGTTGCCGTTCCCGCCGATCGTCCAGTCCTCGGGAACCGAGAAGGACGGGTCGGGGAACGTCGGGAGGTCGCCGTTGCCGCCGTTGTTCCCGTCGCCGTTTCCGTTGCCGTTTCCGTTGTCGTCGTCCCCGTTGTCTCCGTCGCCGCGGCCCTCGTCCCGGGGGCGCTCGACCTCGGGGATCCTGACGTCGTTGAAGGGCGGGGCCTCCTTGCCGGCGAGGGCGCCGGTCATCGCGTCCTTCCAGATCGGTCCGGGCACCCTGCCGCCGAAGACCTTGTCGTGCGGTACCCCGCCGATCGTGATGTTCACCATCTCGACCTTCTGGGTGGCGCTGCCGACCCAGACCGCGCCGGACAGGTTGGGTGTGTAGCCCACGAACCAGGCGTTCTTGCGGAAGTCCGTCGTACCGGTCTTACCGGCGTTGTCCCGGTCGGTGAGACCGGCCTGCTGGCCCGTACCGGAGTCGATCACGCCGCTGAGCAGCGCGTTGATCATGTCCGCGGTGGTCTCCGACATCGCGCGCGAGCACGTCGACTTCGGCACCTTGAGGGACTTCTTCTCACCGCCGAGCTTCTGGCTGATCGACTCGATCGCGACCGGCGTGCAGTACGTACCGCGGTTGGCGAAGGCCGCGTACGCGCTCGCCATGGTCAGCGGCGAGATGCCGGTGGAGCCGAGGGTGAGCGAGGAGGGTACCTCGGGCAGCTTGGTGCCGTTGCCCTGCACCACACCCAGCTTGTCGGTCATCTTCACCACCGGGCACATGCCGGTGTCCTCGAGCATCTGCACGAAGTAGGTGTTGACCGACTTGGCCATGGCCTCCTGCAGTCCGTACGGGCCGACTTCCGCCTCGTCCTCGTTCTCGACCTTGGCCGCGCCGCCCTGGTTGCGCCAGGGCTTTCCGCTGCACGTCTGCACCGAGTCGGGATACGGCATCTCGTAAGGCGCGGGATAGACCTGGTTGGCGGGCTTGCCCTCCTCCAGGGCGGCCGCGGCCAGGAACGGCTTGAACGTCGAACCCGTCGGGAAGCCGAAGTTCGAGCCGCCCATCTTCGCGTTGACCGAGTAGTTGTACTCCGTCTCGTTCTTGCCGTAGCCGTAGGGCTTCGACTGGCCCATCGCCATGATCTTGCCGGAGCCGGGCTCGACGAGCGTCGCCGCCGCCGCGACCTTGTCCTTCTTGTAGACGTGGGTCTTGAGCGACGCCTGCACCGATTCCTGGGACTGCGGGTCGAGCGTCGTCCGGATCGTCAGGCCGCCCTGGTTCCAGACCTTGGCCCGGGCCTCCTTGGTCTTGCCGAAGACCGGGTCGGTCAGGAACACCTCGCGGACGTAGTCACAGAAGAAGGCGGCGTCCTTGACGGCCGTGATGCAGCCGTTCTTCGGCTGGCTGACCTTCAGGCCGAGCGGCTTCTCCTTGGCCTTGTCGGCCTCCGCCTGGGAGACGTCATGGATGTCGGCCATGCGCTGCAGCACCACATTGCGCCGCTTCGTGGCCTCCGCCTCGTCGTTGACCGGGTCGTACCGGCTCGGCGACTGGACGATGCCGGCGAGCAGCGCGGCCTCCTCCAGCTTCAGGTCCTTGGCTGACTTGGAGAAGTAGCGCTGGGCCGCGGCCTCGATGCCGTAGGCCTGCTGCCCGAAGAACGTGATGTTCAGGTAGTTCTCGAGGATCTTCTTCTTGCCGAGCTCTTCCTCGACCTGGATCGCGTACTTCAGCTCCTTGACCTTCCGGCCGAGGGTCTGCTGCGTGGCCTGGGCGACCTTCGTCGGGTCGTCGCCGGCCTCCTCCACGAAGACGTTCTTCACGTACTGCTGCGTGAGCGTGGAGGCGCCCTGCGAGACCTCGCCGCTGCGCGCGTTCTTGTTGAGCGCGCGCAGCACGCCCTTGAGGTCGACCGCGCCGTGCTCGTAGAACCGAGCGTCCTCGATCGCGACGATCGCCTTCTGCATGTGCGGCGAGATGTCCTTGAGGTCCACGACCGTGCGGTCACGCGAGTAGATCGTGGCGATCTGACCGCCCTGGTTGTCCAGGATCGTGGTGCGCTGGCTCAGTGGTGGCCGCTTCAGGTTGGCCGGGATCTCGTCGAACCCCTCCACCGATCCCTTGGCCGCGAGACCGAGCACGCCGGCGGCGGGCAGCGCGATGCCCGCCATGACGGCTCCCGCGAGCACGCTGACACCGAGGAACTTGGCGGCCTGCTGCGTTGGAGACAGACCACCGCCCGAGCGCTTCTTTGGCATAGGGGCAGCCTACGTTCTCATTCGCCGGACACGCGTACAGGCCTTGGCCTAAGCTGCTCTCAACTGTCACAGCAGTAGGGCTACGTATCAATACGTCCGGCGACCCCGAATCGTTTCGGTCGACGCTCAACTTTTTTGTTGGGGACGTGCCCGAATCCACCTCATGTGTCAGCTGGCGTCCGTTGTGACGCAACTCAACTGTCCCGGTTTGCCGGGAAGGTCACGGATGTCGCCGGGTCACTCCGTTGGGTGATCTGTCGCGTACCCATAGTCCATTCGGGCCATTCAAGATTGGGCCCGAAGGGGCTGGTTGACTGTGCCCACCTTCCGTAACGTCCTCAACTGGCGGCGGTGAATATGCCGCTGCCGCCGTGGGGGAGCCTCGATTCGGGAGAGGACGGCGCCGGTATGGGCTGGGTAACCGACTGGAGTGCGCAGGCGGCCTGCCGCACTACCGATCCGGATGAACTGTTCGTTCAAGGAGCAGCGCAGAACAGGGCCAAGGCGGTGTGCACCGGATGTCCGGTACGCACGGAGTGCCTGGCCGACGCGCTGGACAACCGCGTCGAGTTCGGCGTGTGGGGAGGCATGACGGAGCGGGAGCGCCGCGCACTGCTGCGTAGGCGTCCCACCGTGACCTCTTGGCGCAGGCTGCTCGAAACCGCGCGTACCGAGTACGAGCGAGGGGCGGGAATCCTGCCCCTCGACGAGGAAGAGGTGTACGAGAACTACGCGGCGGTGGGCTGACCGCCTCCGCGCACACCAGGGCCCAGTGCGGCCCCGTACGCGTCAGGGGTGCACGCGATGTCCGCGTGGCCCCGTACGGCGACGTACGCCACAGGGGCCCCCGCGGCCCCGAGAGGCTTACTCAGCTCCGGTCGGCGAGGTACCGGCCGCGAGCCGGCTTCCGATGTCTCGCAGCCCTGCGAGGTCGTGCACATCGCCGGGCAGCGCGGCCACTTCGGCCACCGCCACTTCGGGGTGGAGCGAGGTGAAGCGGTCACGCGTGCGCTGCTCGCGGGAGAGCAGCTGCATGCGCTCGGCGTGCAGCCTCAGCAGGCCTGCCGTGAGTTGTTCGACGGTGCGGTCCGTCCCGGCTCCTTCGGCGGTGGTCCGGTCCGCGGCGGGGGAGCCTGCGTCGGATGCGGGAGCCTCGGGAACGGCGGTCTGGGTAGCGGGTGATTCTGAACTGCCGTACGTGTCGGGAGAGTTACGAAGTCCAGCTTTCCCGTCCATATGATCCACAATGCGGGCCTCAGCAAGATTTTCCGCGGCGACCGGATCGGCGGCGGGATCGGCCTGTTCGGCGGCGGGGTCGGCCGGATCGGAGCCGGGATCGGTCGATTCCGTGGCGGGATCGCTCGGTTCGGTGGCGAGGACGAGATTCTCCGCGGCCGCGAGCGCCCGCTCGGCGGACAGCTGGGCGGCGCCGCTGCCGTGGACCCGGTTCAGCACCAGGCCGGCGAGCGGCATGTCCTCGGCGGCCAGCCGCTCCACGAAGTACGCGGCCTCGCGCAGCGCGTCCCGCTCCGGGGCCGCGACGACCAGGAACGCCGTCCCGGGCGCCTGGAGCAGCTTGTACGTGGCGTCCGCGCGGGTGCGGAAACCACCGAAGGTGGTGTCCATCGCGGCCACGAACGTCTGGACGTCCTTGAGAAGTTGGCCGCCGAGCAGCTTGCCGAGGGTGCCGGTCATCATCGACATCCCGACGTTCAGGAACTTCATCCCCGCGCGGCCGCCCAGCTTCGCCGGTGCCGTCAGCAGCCGGATCAGCTTGCCGTCCAGGAACGACCCGAGCCGCTTCGGGGCGTCCAGGAAGTCCAGCGCCGAGCGCGAGGGCGGGGTGTCGACGACGATGAGGTCCCACTCGTCGCGCGCCCGGAGCTGGCCCAGCTTCTCCATCGCCATGTACTCCTGCGTGCCCGCGAAGCCCGCCGAGAGCGACTGGTAGAAGGGGTTGTTCAGGATCGCCGCCGCCCGCTCGCCGTCCGCGTGCGCCTCGACGATCTCGTCGAAGGTGCGCTTCATGTCGAGCATCATCGCGTGCAGCTCGCCGTCCCCGGAGTCGTCGATGCCCTTCACGCGGCGCGGGGTGTTGTCGAGCGCGTCGATGCCCATCGACTGGGCGAGCCTGCGCGCCGGGTCGATGGTGAGGACGACCACCTTGCGGCCGCGCTCGGCCGCGCGCAGCCCGAGGGCCGCCGCGGTCGTGGTCTTGCCGACGCCGCCCGCGCCGCAGCAGACCAGGATGCGGGTCTTCGGGTCGTCGATCAGCGGGTCGACGTCCAGGAGAGGGGCGGTGTCGATCGCGCGGGCCGGGTCGTGCGGGTGTGTGTAGGCCATGTCGTGTGCGCGGGCCGGGTCCTGACTCATGAGATCCCTTGCTGACGCAGTTCCGTGGCGAGTTCGTACAGGCCCGCGAGGTCCATTCCCTCGGCGAGCAGCGGGAGTTCGTGCAGCGGGAGGCCCAGGCCCTGGAGTACGGCCCGCTGCTCGCGCTCCAGCGCGTACCGCTCGGCGTACTCGTCCGCCTGGGTCAGCAGCGGCATCACGAGCCGCTCGGCGACCCCGCCGCGGCGCGCGCCGCCGAGTCCGGCGGCGGACAGCGACTTGGCGATGGCCGTACGCGGTGCCTCGCGCGTGAGCTCCAGATCGGTCTCGTCGAGGATCGCGGGCCGCACCATGTTCACGATGATCCGCCCCACCGGCAGCCGCGCGGCTCGCAGCTCGGCGATGCCGTCCGCGGTCTCCTGGACGGGCATCTCCTCGAGGAGCGTCACCAAGTGCACTTCGGTCTCGGGCGACTTGAGCACCCGCATGACGGCCTGAGCCTGATTGTGTATCGGGCCGATCTTGGCGAGCCCGGCCACCTCGTCGTTCACGTTCAGGAAGCGCGTGATCCGCCCGGTCGGCGGGGCGTCCATCACCACGTAGTCGTACGCGAAGCGCCCGCGCTTGTCCTTGCGGCGTACGGCCTCACAGGCCTTCCCCGTGAGGAGTACGTCCCTGAGGCCGGGCGCGATGGTGGTCGCGAAGTCGATGGCGCCGAGCTTCTTCAGCGCGCGTCCGGCGCCGCCGAGCTTGTAGAACATCTGGAGGTAGTCCAGAAGGGCCAGTTCGGGGTCGATGGCGAGGGCGTACACCTCCCCGCCACCGGGAGCGACGGCGATCTTCCGCTCCTCATAGGGCAACGCCTCTGTCTCGAAGAGCTGCGCGATGCCCTGTCTGCCCTCGACCTCGACCAGAAGGGCGCGCTTCCCCTCGGTCGCGAGGGCGAGCGCGAGTGCTGCGGCGACCGTCGTCTTGCCGGTACCGCCCTTGCCGCTGACGACCTGGAGCCTGCTCACGTCTTCGAGCCTAACCAGTCGACCGCCGGACTACGCAGGAGGCTGTGGACAACGTGGGCGCAAGGCCCTGAACGGCAGCGACTAAAGTCGCCCTCATGACCAAGTGGGAATACGCAACCGTGCCGCTGCTCGTCCATGCCACGAAGCAGATTCTGGACACCTGGGGCGAGGACGGCTGGGAGCTCGTCCAGGTCGTGCCCGGGCCGAACAACCCCGAGCAGCTCGTCGCCTACCTGAAGCGCGAGAAGACCGCGTGAGCGCCGTAGAGGCGAAGCTGGCCGAGCTCGGGCTGACCCTGCCGGGCGTCGTGCCGCCGCTGGCCGCGTACCAGCCCGCGGTGCAGTCGGGTGTGTACGTGTACACGGCCGGCCAGCTCCCGATGGTGGAAGGCAAGCTTCCGGTCACCGGCAAGGTGGGCGCGGAAGTCACGCCGGAGGAGGCCAAGGAGCTGGCCCGCATCTGCGCGCTGAACGCCCTCGCGGCGGTCAAGTCGGTCGCGGGTGACCTCGACCGCATCGCACGCGTGGTGAAGGTCGTCGGCTTCGTCGCCTCGGCCTCCGACTTCACGGGCCAGCCCGCCGTCCTGAACGGCGCGAGCGAACTCCTGGGCGAGGTTCTCGGCGACAAGGGCGTGCACGCGCGCAGCGCGGTCGGTGTGGCGGTGCTTCCGCTGGACGCGCCCGTGGAGGTCGAGATCCAGGTGGAGCTGACCGAGGCGTAGGGATGCCTCCACGTGCCGCCATGGGGAACCGAGGCGTAAGCGTGCCCCTATAGGGAGGCGATTGTTGCCCCTCGAACATCAGCTCACTCCGGGATAGCCTCCGCCCATGGCGAATGGGCAGTGGTATCCCCCGGAGTGGCCCGAGAGAATCCGCGCGCTCGCGGAGGGCACGCTCACCCCGGTCACCCCCAGGCGGGCGGCCACCGTCCTCCTGCTCAAGGACACCGACTCCACCCCCGCCGTGCACATGCTGCGCAGACGCGCCTCCATGGCCTTCGCCGGAGGCGCGTACGCCTATCCCGGCGGCGGTGTGGACCCCAGGGACGACGACCGGCAGATCGGCTGGGCGGGCCCCCCGCGCGCGTGGTGGGCGTCCCGGCTCGGCGTCGACGGGGCCTCCGCCCAGGCGATCGTCTGCGCGGCGGTGCGCGAGACGTACGAGGAGGCGGGCGTCCTACTCGCGGGCCCCACCCCGGACACCGTGGTCGGCGACACCACCGGGGACGAGTGGGAGGCCGACCGCGTGGCCCTGGTCGCCCGTGACGTCTCCTTCGCCGAGTTCCTGGACCGCCGGGGGCTCGTCCTGCGTTCCGACCTCCTCGGCGCCTGGACCCGCTGGATCACCCCGGAGTTCGAACCCCGCCGCTACGACACCTGGTTCTTCGTGGCCGCCCTCCCGGAGGGCCAGCGCACCCGCAACGCCTCCACGGAGGCCGACCGCACCGTCTGGATCCGCCCCGAGGACGCGACCGACGGCTACGACAAGGGCGACCTCCTGATGATGCCGCCCACCATCGCGACCCTGCGCCAGCTCGGCGCGTACGCCACCGCCGCCGAGGCCCTCGCCGCCGCTCCGGAGCGCGACATGGCGCCCGTCCTGGCGAAGGCCCGCCTGGAGGACGGCGAGCTGATCCTCAGCTGGCCGGGACATGATGAGTTCACCAAACACATTCCGACCGGTGGAGCCTCCGCATGACCCACGCCGCCGCTCCGATGGAAGGCGCCCTCGCATGACCGACGCCGCAGCCCTCCCCGGCCAGCCACGGGGCGGGGTCCTCTCGGGCCCCGCCACCCCCCGCGCCGTCAACGTCCTCGCGCCCAACGCGTCCGCGATGACCCTGGACGGCACGAACACCTGGATCGTGGCCGAGCCGGACTCCGAGCTGGCGGTGGTGATCGACCCGGGGCCCCTGGACGACGTACACCTGCGGAACGTCGTCGACATCGCCGAGAAGGCCGGCAAACGGGTCGCGCTGACCCTTCTGACGCACGGGCACCCGGACCACGCGGAGGGCGCCGCGCGGTTCGCGGAGCTGACGGGCACGAAGGTGCGTGCGCTCGACCCGGCGCTGCGGCTCGGCGACGAGGGCCTGGCGGCCGGGAACGTGATCACCACGGGCGGCCTGGAGTTGCGCGTCGTACCGACCCCGGGCCACACCGCCGACTCGCTCTGCTTCCATCTGCCCGCCGACCGGGCCGTCCTGACCGGCGACACGATCCTGGGCCGGGGCACCACGGTCGTCGCGCACCCCGACGGGCGCCTGGGCGACTACCTGGACTCCCTGCGGCGGCTCAGGTCCCTGACGGTCGACGACGGCGTGCACACGGTCCTGCCGGGCCACGGGCCCGTCCTGGAGGACGCCCAGGGCGTCGTCGAGTTCTACCTCGCCCACCGCGCCCACCGCCTCGCCCAGGTGGAGACGGCGGTCGAGGACGGCTACACGACGCCGTCCCAGGTCGTCGCCCACGTCTACGCCGATGTCGACCGCTCCCTGTGGCCGGCTGCGGAGCTGTCGGTACGGGCGCAGCTGGACTATCTCCGGGAGCACGGGCTCATCGAGGAGGCGTGACGACGGTGAGAGGGCGGGCCGAGGCCCGATAAGGCCTCCCCAGGGTTGAGCCCTCCCTAGGGGCGCGGTTTCTTGATGCCGTGCACGCGCGCGTACTCCTCGGCGAGCCACGGCCCGAGATCGTCGACGTACGGGCGCAGGACGGCGAGGTCGCCGACCGGCTCGTACGCCACGACGGCCGCCTCCCGCATCTGGGCGGCCTGCTCCGGGTAGTACGCGCCGAACACCTCGGCCATCTCCGTCAGATCGCTCGTCCAGCCGTTCCAGCGGGGCATGACGAGGGTGAAGCCGGTGCGTACGAGATGGCGCGACATATAGCGCGCGAGGGGCCGCAGGGCCTCCTCAGAGGCGTCCGCCTCGGCGATCCGCTCGCGCCAGCGCGGGAGGAACAGCGCGAGGTCGCCGTTCGTCTCGCGGGCGAGGAGGGAGTCGGGCCGGTAGCGCGGCAGGTACTCGGCGAGGTCCTCGCCCAGCAGCGGCGTACACAGACAGGCCACGAACCACCCGAGGTCGTGCCTCTCCAGGTCGCTCAGCACCTGCGCCCGGCCGACCAGCAGCGTCCCGGCCCCGTCGATCTGCGCGAACTCCTTGTCGAGCGCTTCGTCGAGCGTGCGCGCGTCCGCCCGGTCCGCGTCCGTGGGCTCCTCGCGCAGGGCGAGCAGCAGATCGAGGTCGGAGCGGCCCACGCGCGCGGTGCCGCGCGGAATCGACCCGTACAGGTACGCGCTGTGCAGCCGCGCCCCGAAGACGTCCAGCACCCGGTCGCGGGCCGCGGCCACGACGGGCCGGAACGCGCGCGGGATCCGTCCCAGGGAGCCCTCGCGTTCGATGTACCCCTGGGCGTCGAGCCCTCTGTTCGGCATGGGACCACTGTGCAGCGTCCGGGCCGCGGGTTCATGTCATTTCCAGCGGAACACGCGCAGTCGGTGGGTGTCCTTGACCGCCGTACAGACCACGGCGAGACGGTCGCCGGATGCGGTGGAACGGGCCCGGAAGCTGAATCCGGGCAGCCGACGGTGTGCCACGACGCGGCCGTCGGCGGGGTCGAACACGTCGCCTTGTCGGGATCCTCGTCCAGAGACACGAACTCGACGGCGAGCGCGCCGCAGGCCACAGCAATCCGGGGCCCGAACTTCTCGTAAGGGTGCGGCAGTTCGAGGACCAGGGGTCTACTGGGCGACCCCAGCCACTTCGCGTCCTGCTCCCGCGACCAGAGCATCTCGCCCGATCCGAGGTCGAGCGCGCAGACGCGTACCCGCTCGGGGGCGGCGTCCCCGTCGTCGTAGTGCAGGAGGACACCGACGCCGTCCTCGGCGCCCCCGCGCGGCGCAGGCGACCACCTCGGCGTCCGGCGACCACCTCGGCGTCCGGCGGCTGCCAGGTCCACCGCGGCCGCCCTCTCGCCGCGTCGTACGCCTCCACGCGGTCGAAGCGCACCAGGGCGGCCGTCCCGTCGGTCAGCCATTCGCCCAGCGGCTCGCCCCGGTCGCCCTGCTCGTACGGGGACTTCCACAGCGGCTCGGCCGAACGGTGCCGCCACGGGAGCCACGACCGTGACGGCGGCGTCCGGACCGACTCCGGTGCTCTGTCCTCGTACGTCCCCACCCCTAGGCCCCGACCCGGCGGTACGAGAAGGGCCCTGCCACGTGGCAGGGCCCTTCAGTAAGAAGACGCTTGGCTAACGCGAGCGCTTCGCGAGGCGCTCCACGTCCAGCAGGATCACCGCGCGGGCCTCCAGGCGGAGCCAGCCGCGGCCCGCGAAGTCGGCGAGCGCCTTGTTGACCGTCTCGCGGGAGGCGCCGACGAGCTGGGCCAGCTCCTCCTGGGTCAGGTCGTGCACGACGTGGATGCCCTCCTCGGACTGCACGCCGAAGCGGCGCGAGAGGTCCAGGAGCGCGCGGGCCACCCGGCCCGGCACGTCGGAGAAGACCAGGTCGGACATCTGGTCGTTGGTCTTGCGCAGGCGCCGGGCGACGGCGCGCAGCAGTGCGGCGGCCACCTCGGGTCGCGCGTTCAGCCAGGGCTGGAGGTCGCCGTGGCCGAGGCCGAGCAGCTTCACCTCGGTCAGCGCGGTGGCGGTCGCCGTGCGCGGGCCCGGGTCGAACAGCGACAGCTCGCCGATGAGCTCGCCGGGGCCGAGGACCGCCAGCATGTTCTCGCGGCCGTCGGGTGATGTGCGGTGGAGCTTCACCTTGCCCTCGGTGACCACGTACAGGCGGTCACCGGGGTCACCCTCGTGGAAAAGCGCGTCACCGCGCGCGAGGGTCACCTCACTCATGGAGGCGCGGAGCTCCGCGGCCTGCTCGTCATCGAGCGCCGCGAAGAGTGGGGCGCGCCGCAGAACGTCGTCCACGAGTTCTCTCCTTGTCGACCTGCTCAGGGGATCTTGCTCCCCCGTGTGCCGGGGACCGTGTTCCCCATCTTGCCGGACGGTCCAAACAGTGTGATCAGTCACAAGTCTGCCGCACAGGTGTGTCCGGCAGTGCGGCAGGGGGCCAATTGGGGGCCGATCTCGGAGGGCCGGGGCGGATGTCAGTGGTGGGCTCTAGGCTGGCCGGGTGTCCAAATCGCCGGTGAGAGCACAGGCCAAGGAGGCTGGGCGGGTGGTTGTACGTCGCGATTCCGCTGTGGGCGAACAGGCCTCCGGCGGAGCGAAGAAAACGACAAAAGCGGCAGCGTCGGGGTCGGCGAAGAGGTCGGCGGGGGCTGCCGGGAAGGCCGCCGGGGCTGCGGCCACGGAGATGGCCGCGTCCGCCAAGAAGGCCGCGTCCGCGAGGAAAGCCGCGGCCGCCAAGAAAGCTGCCCCGAAGAAGACCGCCAAGAAGTCCGTCGAGAAAGCCGCCAAGAAGAGCGCTCCGTCGAAGGCGCCCGCCAAGAAAGCCGCCCCCGCCAAAGTGACTCCCGCCAAGCCTCCCCGGAACGAGTCGCACACCGCTCTCGTCCGCCGGGCCCGCCGTATCAACCGTGAGCTCGCCGAGGTGTATCCGTACGCCCACCCGGAGCTGGACTTCGAGAACCCCTTCCAGCTGGTGATCGCCACGGTCCTGTCGGCGCAGACGACGGACCTGAGGGTGAACCAGACGACGCCGGCGCTCTTCGCGAAGTACCCGACCCCCGAGGACCTGGCCGCGGCGAACCCGGAGGAGGTCGAGGAGATCCTCCGGCCGACGGGGTTCTTCCGGGCCAAGACCAAGTCGGTGATAGGCCTCTCCAAGGCCCTGCGGGACGACTTCGGCGGCGAGGTCCCCGGCCGCCTCGAAGACCTCGTCAAGCTCCCCGGTGTGGGTCGCAAGACCGCCTTCGTGGTGCTGGGCAACGCCTTCGGACGTCCGGGACTCACCGTGGACACCCACTTTCAGCGGCTCGTACGGCGCTGGCAGTGGACCGACGCGAAGGAGCCGGACAAGATCGAGGCGGCCGTCGGCGCGCTCTTCCCGAAGAGCGAGTGGACGATGCTCTCGCACCACGTGATCTTCCACGGCCGCCGCATCTGCCACGCCCGCAAGCCCGCCTGCGGCGCCTGCCCGATCGCCCCGCTCTGCCCGGCGTACGGAGAGGGCGAGACGGACCCGGAGAAGGCGAAGAAGCTCCTGAAGTACGAGAAGGGCGGCTTCCCGGGCCAGCGCCTCAACCCTCCGCAGGCGTATCTCGACGCGGGCGGCATCCCCGCCCCGCCGCTGGGGGCGCCCATGCCGGGTTCACCCCCGGTGGGGACGGAATGACGGAACGATCTGCGGACCCGCGGGCGTTGAGAGCAGCAGAACGGGGGTGGCGATGACGCGCGCGAGTCACACGCACGACATGCAGGACGGCGATCTGGTGCTGACCAAGGACGGCCTGCCGGGCTGGCTGGACCCGGTGGTGCGCGCCGTCGAGACGGTGGAGCCGCTCCAGCTGAGCCGCTTCCTGCCGCCGGAGGACGGCGCGGGACGCCAGTCCGCCGTGCTGATCCTGTTCGGCGAGGGAGAGCGCGGGCCTGAACTGCTGCTCATGGAGCGGGCCAGCTCGCTCAGATCGCATGCCGGGCAGCCGTCCTTCCCCGGCGGCGCCCTCGACCCGGAGGACGGCGACCCGAAGGCCGACGGGCCGCTGCGGGCCGCTCTGCGCGAGGCCGAGGAGGAGACCGGACTCGACCCCCGAGGTGTCCAGCTCTTCGGTGTGCTCCCGAAGCTCTACATCCCGGTGAGCGGCTTCGTGGTCACCCCGGTCATGGGCTGGTGGCGCGAGCCGACGCCGGTCGACGTGGTCGATCCGGCCGAGACGGCCCGGGTCTTCACCGTCCCCGTGGCGGATCTCACGGACCCGGCCAACCGCGCGACGACAGTCCACCCCAGCGGCCACCAAGGTCCGGCATTCCTGGTCGAATCCGCCCTCGTCTGGGGCTTCACGGCCGGCATCATCGACCGCCTCCTGCACTACGCGGGCTGGGAGCGACCTTGGGACCGCGACAAGCAGGTCCCGCTGGACTGGCGCGCATGACAGGGTGGCACCCGTGCTGTGTCTTCCCGGGGGGCGCTCCCCCTGTCAGCGACTGCGCCGCGGGCCGGACCCCCGGCCGAGACATGGCCACCGCAAAGTGATGAGGCGAGGCTTGAAGCAGTGAACGTGCTGGACATCCTGTTGCTGGTCGCCGCCGTGTGGTTCGCGATCGTGGGCTATCGCCAGGGGTTCGTCGTCGGCATCCTGTCGGTGATCGGCTTCCTGGGCGGCGGCCTCGTCGCTGTCTACCTCCTGCCCGTCATCTGGGGCGCGGTGACGGACGACGCGAATGTGGGCACGACCGCCGCCGTCGTCGCCGTGGTCGTCGTGATCGTCTGCGCCTCGGTCGGCCAGGCCCTCACGACCCACCTGGGCAACAAGCTGCGCCGGTACATCACCTGGTCCCCGGCCCGAGCCCTGGACGCCACGGGCGGCGCCCTCGTCAACGTCGTGGCGATGCTCCTCGTGGCCTGGCTGATCGGCTCGGCCCTGGCCGGTACGACGCTGCCGACGCTCGGCAAGGAGGTCCGGAACTCGAAGGTGCTGCAAGGTGTGTCCCGGGCTCTGCCCGCCCAGGCCGACACCTGGTTCGCGGACTTCTCCTCGGTCCTCGCGCAGAACGGCTTCCCGCAGGTCTTCAGCCCCTTCCAGAACGAGCCGATCAACGAGGTGGAGCCCCCCGACCCGGCCCTCGCGAGCAGCCCGGTCGCCGCCCGCGCCCAGCGCTCCATCGTCAAGGTCACCGGCACCGCCCAGAGCTGCGGCAAGGTCCTCGAAGGCACCGGCTTCGTCTTCGGTCAGCGCCGTGTGATGACCAACGCCCATGTGGTGGGCGGCGTGGACGAGCCGTACGTGCAGATAGGCGGCGAGGGCAAGCGGTACGCCGCGAAGGTCGTGCTCTACGACTGGGAGCGCGACATCGCCGTACTCGACGTACCCGATCTGAACGCGCCGGCCCTGCAGTTCGCCACCAAGGAGGCGTCGCGGGGAGACGACGCGATCGTCGCGGGCTTCCCGGAGAACGGCTCGTACACGGTCAACGCGGCGCGTGTGCGCGGTCCCATCACGGCCAACGGCCCGGACATCTACCACCGCGGCACCGTGCGCCGAGACGTCTACTCGCTCTACGCGACCGTGCGCCAGGGCAACTCCGGCGGCCCGCTGCTCGCCGCGGACGGCAAGGTGTACGGCGTGATCTTCGCGAAGTCCCTCGACAGCGCCGAGACGGGTTACGCGCTGACCGTGGACGAGGTCCAGGAGGACATCACCAAGGGTCGCACCGCCAACCAGCAGGTGGACAGCGACAGCTGCGCGCTCTGACCGGGAAGCTCGGGGCGCCGCAGGGTTCGGCCGCGAGGATCACACCGGGAACGACCCGCGGGGTTCAGCCGCGAGGGTGACGCAGGCGCGCCGAGACCCAGCGGGCCCGGCGCCTCAGAATGTGCGGGATTCCCATCCGAGGATCGGTGCCCTGCAGCTGCGGGGCACCCCTCTGATGGGAGCTCAGGCCACTGGCCGAGCGGCGGTTTCGTGCTGCGTCACTGTAGTCGTGCGTCCAGCCCATACCCCGACGTCTGCCCCTGCCCCAAGGTCGATAACCACCCCCACGCCCCCCAATTGGCCTATGCGCGGGGCATTTGGCTGTTCGTAGGACAAGCGTTCCTGGGGTGCGTGGGACGCAGGGTGCGACGCCCTCAGCGGCCCGCGTCGGACCTGCGGCGCGACGCCCTCAGCGGTCCGGCTCTGTGTCCTTCAACCAGTTCACCAATTCAGTGGAAAACGCCACCGGATCCTCCTCGTGCGGAAAGTGCCCGAGCCCGTCGAACAGCCGCCAGCGGTACGGCGCTTCGACGTACTCCCCGGACCCCGCGGCGCTCCGTGTGCGCATCACCGGGTCGAGCGAGCCGTGCAGATGCAGCGTCGGCACGCGCACCGGCCGCTTCATGCGCCGGTTGAACTGGATGCCGTCCGGGCGGGCCATCGAGCGCACCATCCACCGGTACGGCTCGATCGAGCAGTGTGCCGTCGAGGGGATCAGCATCGCCCGCCGGTACATCTCCACGGCGTCGTCGTCCGGCAGCCGCGGCCCCGACCAGTCCCGGATGATCTCGCCGACCAGAGCGCCCTCGTCGGCGACCAGTTGGCGCTCGGGGATCCAGGGCCGCTGGAAGCCCCAGACGTACGAGCCCGCCGCGGTCTGCTTCATGTCCGAGAGCATCGCGGAGCGCCAGCGCCGGGGATGCGGCATCGAGGAGACCACCAGCCGGCGCACCAGCTTCGGGCGCATCACGGCCGCCGTCCACGCCAGATAGCCGCCGATGTCGTGGCCGACGAGCGCGGCGTCGGGCTCACCGAGGGACCGTACGACCCCGGTGATGTCGAGCGCGAGGTTCGCGGGGTCGTAGCCGCGTGGCGTGCGGTCGCTGCCGCCGACGCCCCGCAGGTCCATCGCGACCGCGCGGAAGCCCGCGTCGGAGAGCGCCGCCAGTTGATGCCGCCAGGTCCACCAGAACTGCGGGAAGCCGTGCAGCAGCAGGACCAGCGGCCCGTCGCCCATCTCGGCGATGTGGAAACGCGCGCCGTTGGCGGCGACGTCCCGGTGGGTCACCTTCCCGCCGGGCACGTCGAGTCGTACGACCGAGGTGGGTTGTGCCGAGGGTGATTGCCCCGCAGGGATGGAGGAGCCCGTCATGAGGATGAGCGTGCCACAGCCTCGACGGTGTGTCCGACCCGGTCCGCCGGGGTCACCTGACGGGGGTGCGGCTTCGCGTTCTGCAGTACGGCCGCCGATTCCTTGACCGAGGCCGCGGTCTTCTGCGGGCCCTTGCCCTTCTTGGCCTTCTTCGCGAAGACCACGCCGATCAGCGCGAGGACGCCGGCAACCAGCACGTTCGCGGCGAACGACAGCAGGAAGCAGACGGCCAGGTTCCAGTCGCTCCAGGTGCGGATGCCGTACGCCAGGGCGAAGCTCAGCATCGGCAGGGAGAAGATCAGCACCGCCCCGGCCGCCGCGAACGCCCCGCCGCCGACCGCGCCGCGCTTGACGTCCCGCTTGAGCTGCGCTTTCGCCAGCGCGATCTCGTCGTGCACCAGCGCGGACATCTCGGTCGTCGCCGAGGCGAACAGCTGGCCGATGCTGCGTTCGGCGCCGACCGGGCTGCCGTCGGGTGCGCTCATCGCGTTCTCCCTGTTGTCTTGTCGCCGTTGTCTTGAGGCGGTCCGGGGACGCTACCCGTCCCCGGACACCGCTGTCTTGGGACGTTTTGCGTATGTGTCGGACCCTGCGTGTCAGATCATGCCGGACCGTCGTTCTCCTCGCTTGCCCCGCCCGTCACTTCGGCAAGCCTCCGATGCTCGGCCGCCTTGCGCTCGTAGATCTCGGCCATGCGCAGGTGGTAGGCCGGGTTCTCCTGCTCGTAGATGTCGGGGATGCCGTCGAGGTCCTCGTCGCGCTCCTCGTCCTCGCACAGCTTGCGGTACTTGGCGTTGCGTATCTTCAGCAGCGTTCCCGCCAGGACTGCCGCGATCAGGGAGCCCAGCAGCACGGCGGCCTTCACCTCGTCGGTGAGCGTCTGGTTGCCCTCGAAGGCGAGTTCACCGATGAGCAGCGAGACGGTGAAGCCGATGCCGGCGAGCGAGGCCACCGCGAAGACGTCCGGCCAGGCGAGGTCCTCGGAGAGTGAGGCCTTGGTGAATCGGGCGGTCAGCCAGGTGCCCCCGAAGATGCCGAGTGCCTTGCCGGCGACGAGGCCGAGGACGACACCGAGGGTCTCGGGCCGCGAGAACACTTCGCCGAGCACGTCGCCCGACACCGCGACGCCGGCGCTGAACAACGCGAACAGAGGTACCGCGAGGCCCGCCGACACAGGACGTACGAGGTGCTCGATGTGCTCGCCGGGGGAGTACTCCTCGCCTTCGTCCTTGTGGGTGGTGCAGCGCAGCATCAGGCCCATCGCGACACCGGCGATGGTGGCGTGGATGCCGCTGTTGTACATCAGCCCCCAGATCACCAGGGCGAGCGGCACGTACACGTACCAGCCGCGTACGCCCTTGCGCAGGAGCAGCCAGAAGACGGCGAGGCCGACGACGGCGCCGCCGAGCGCGGTGAAGTTCAGGTCGTCGGTGAAGAAGACCGCGATGATCAGGATCGCGAAGAGGTCGTCGACGACGGCGAGGGTGAGCAGGAAGGCGCGCAGGGCGCTCGGCAGCGACGTACCGATGACGGCGAGGACGGCCAGCGCGAAGGCGATGTCGGTCGCGGTCGGTACGGCCCAGCCGGCGAGGGAACCGCCGCCGGTGACGTTGACCAGCGTGTAGACGAGCGCGGGCGCGGCCATGCCGCACAGCGCGGCGACGACCGGGAGTGCGGCGGCCCGCGGATCCTTGAGATCACCGGCGACCAGCTCGCGCTTGAGCTCGATGCCGGCGACGAAGAAGAAGACCGCGAGGAGACCGTCGGCGGCCCAGTGCTCGATCGAGAGGTCCAGGCCGAGTGAGGCGGGCCCGATGTGGAAGTCGCGGACGGACTCGTAACTCTCCCGGATGGGAGTGTTCGCCCAGATCAGCGCGGCGATCGCGGCGACGAGCAGGAGTACGCCGCCGACCGTCTCGGTGCGCAGCGCGTCCGCGACGAAGGTCCGCTCGGGCAGCGAGAGCCGTCCGAAGAGCTTACGGTCCTTGCGGGGAGCGGGGGCGGGGGTGAGCGCGGACACGAGGTCGACCTCCGGTCGGTAGGCAGGGCTGAGCACATGCCGACCAGACTTCCCGGCGCACCTTGAGAGCTCTGAGTTCTCTTGTCGCGATGTTGACGCGTTCCTTAGCTTACCTAAGATACGGCCGGGCCCATCCGGTGATCTTCACGGTAGACGCGAAGGGGGCACCCGGCGCGTCTGCTGCCGGGTGCCCCTTGGAGCCGTACGTCAGTCCTGTCGGAGTCGTACGTCAGTCCTCGCTGGGCGCCGCCGGGAGCTTCGCCTGGATGAGGTCCATCACCGTGGAGTCGGTGAGCGTGGTGACGTCACCGAGCTGGCGGTTCTCTGCGACGTCGCGCAGCAGTCGACGCATGATCTTGCCGGAACGGGTCTTGGGCAGCTCGGCCACCGGCAGGATCCGCTTCGGCTTGGCGATCGGGCCGAGCGTCGTCCCGACGTGATTGCGCAGCTCGCCCACCAGGGTCTCGGTCTCGGAAGCCGTACCGCGCAGGATCACGAAGGCCACGATCGCCTGGCCGGTCGTCTCGTCTGCCGCGCCCACGACCGCCGCCTCGGCGACCGACGGGTGCGAGACGAGCGCCGACTCGACCTCGGTGGTGGAGATGTTGTGCCCGGACACGAGCATCACGTCGTCCACCCGCCCGAGGAGCCAGATGTCGCCGTCCTCGTCCTTCTTGGCGCCGTCGCCCGCGAAGTACCTGGCCTCGAAGCGCGACCAGTACGTGTCGAGGAACCGCTGGTCGTCGCCCCAGATGGTGCGCAGCATCGACGGCCACGGCTCGGTCAGCACGAGGTAGCCGCCGCCTCCGTCGGGCACTTCCCGCGCCTCGTCGTCGACGACGGTCGCGGAGATACCGGGCAGCGGGCGCTGCGCGGACCCGGGCTTGGTCTCGATCACTCCCGGCAGCGGCGAGATCATGATCGCTCCGGTCTCGGTCTGCCACCAGGTGTCCACGATCGGGGTGCGGTCCGCGCCGATGTGCTTGCGGTACCAGATCCACGCCTCGGGGTTGATCGGCTCACCGACGGAGCCGAGGACCCGCAGACTGCTGAGATCGAACTTCGCGGGGATGTCGTCGCCCCACTTCATGAACGTACGAATCGCGGTGGGCGCGGTGTACAGGATCGTCACGCCGTACTTCTGCACGATCTCCCACCAGCGGCCCTGGTGCGGGGTGTCGGGCGTGCCCTCGTACATCACCTGCGTCGCGCCGTTCGCCAGCGGCCCGTACGTGATGTACGAGTGGCCCGTCACCCAGCCGACGTCGGCCGTGCACCAGTAGACGTCGGTCTCCGGCTTGAGGTCGAAGACGGCGTGGTGCGTGTACGCGGCCTGCGTGAGGTAGCCGCCGGAGGTGTGCAGGATGCCCTTCGGCTTACCCGTCGTGCCCGAGGTGTAGAGGATGAACAGCGGCTGCTCGGCGTCGAAGGCCTCGGGCGTGTGCTCGGCGGGCTGCCTGGCCGTGATCTCGTGCCACCAGATGTCGCGGCCCTCGGTCCACGCGACCTCCTGGCCCGTACGGCGCACGACGAGCACCTTGTCCACGCCGTCGACCCGGGCGACCGCCTCGTCGACGGCCGGCTTGAGCGCGGACGGCTTGCCGCGCCGGTAGCCGCCGTCCGAGGTGATGACGAGCTTGGCGTCGGCGTCCTGGATGCGGGTGGCGATGGCGTCGGCCGAGAAGCCGCCGAAGACGACGGAGTGCGCGGCGCCGATGCGGGCGCAGGCCAGCATCGAGACGACGGCCTCGGGAATCATCGGCAGATAGATGGCGACCCGGTCGCCCTTCTCGACGCCGAGCTCCGTCAGGGCGTTCGCCGCCCGGGAGACCTCGTCCTTCAGCTCGGCGTAGGTGATGGCGCGGCTGTCACCGGGCTCGCCCTCGAAGTGGATGGCGACGCGATCGCCGTGCCCGGCCTCGACGTGCCGGTCCACGCAGTTGTACGCGACGTTGAGCTTGCCGTCCTTGAACCACTTGGCGAACGGCGGGTTCGACCAGTCCAGGGTCTCGGTCGGCTCGGTGGCCCAGGTCAGCCGGCGGGCCTGCGCTGCCCAGAAGCCGAGCCTGTCAGCCTTGGCCTGTTCGTACGCCTCCGCGGTGACGTTGGCGTTCGCGGCCAGGTCGGCGGGCGGCGCGAACCTGCGCTCTTCCTTCAGCAGGTTGGCCAGGCTTTCGTTGCTCACGACATCTCCCTTTCCCAGGGTGTCCGTTGTGTCCCAGGCCACAGCTCATCAGACGTGGACCCCTGGTGACAAGGGCCGTCCGAGAATTGGTTTAGACCTGTGTGCGGGATCCGGTGTGCGTGTGGCCCTCCGCGAACGCGGGGGCCACACGTTCTCACGGACGGGGGAAGGAAGCGGTTCAGACCGGCGTGTCGTGCAGGGCCGTCGCCGCGACGCGGTCGAAGACCTCGCCGTCGGGATCCTCGTGGGGCGCGGTCTCCTTGAGGAGATAGGCCTGGGCCTCGCCCACGTGGAAGTACATCCCGTGCAGTTCGAGTACGCCCTCCTTGAGCGCCCGCGCCACGGACTCGTGGGCCCGCAGATGCTCCAGCTGCTGCACCACGTTGGTCAGGCAGAGCTGCTCGACGGCGTCGGCGGGCGCCCGCCCGGCGATCCTCGTCCACGGCCGGTCCTTCGCGGCCATCCGCTCCAGACTCGGCAGCCCGTGCCGCAGCCACCGCTTCAACGGCGTCTGCACGCCACCCGGTTCGGTGCTCATCAGCGCCTGCATCGCCCCGCAGCCGGAGTGCCCGCACACTGTGATGGACCTCACTTTCAGCACGTCCACCGCATACTCGATCGCGGCCGCCACCGAGTCGTCGCCGCTCTCCTCGCCGGGCGGCGGGACGAGATTGCCCACGTTCCGTACGACGAAGAGGTCGCCGGGGCCGCTGGAGGTGATCATCGATGTGACCAGCCGGGAGTCGGCGCAGGTGAGGAAGAGCTGCTGGGGCCGCTGCCCCTCGCGCGCGAGCCGGGCCAGCTCACCGCGCACCAGGGGCGCGGTGTTGCGCTGGAACGTGCTGATGCCGCTGGCCAGTTGATGCCCGCTCGGGCGCCCGCCGACCGGCTCGGTCCGGGGGCGCTCGCAGTGATGGTTGCGCCACGGGGTCCAGGGCCGGCAGTGGCAGTGCGACGTCTCTCCAGTGCCGCCCTTGACGTGGGGCGCGGCCAGCCGGGCTCCGGTGCGGCCGGTCAGCTCGACCGAGCCGCCCTGCGCGATGTGCGCGCTCTGCCAGTCGTACAGCGACTCGTACGCCGCGTGGTCCATGAAGGAGCCGTCCAACTCGACGACGGCATCGGCTCCCTGGGGTACGAGATGCAGCGCCCGGCTGAGCCGCGGCACGGCGAGGAACGTCAACTGACCTCGTACGCGCACATGGTGGACGCCCTCCGAGTCCTCCTCGTGGGTGATCCGCGTACGGGTGAGCCGGTGCAGCGCCACCGTCACGGCCACGGCGACACCGATGGCCACGCCTTCGAGGACGCCGAAGAACACGACTCCGGCCGTCGTGACCGCGTACACCGGAATCTCTCGGTGGCGGGTGACGGTACGGATGTGGTTGATCGACACCATCTGTACGCCGACGGCCATCACCAGTGCGGCGAGCGCGGCGAGCGGGATCAGGTCGAGCACGGGCACCAGCAGCAGGGCGGCGACCACGATCCACAGCCCGTGCAGCATCGTGGAGGCGCGACTCACGGCGCCCGCCTGGACGTTGGCCGCGCTGCGCACCGCCACGCCGGTGACGGGCAGTCCGCCGAGCGCCCCGGAGACGATGTTCGTCGCGCCCTGTCCGCGCAGCTCGCGGTCGAGGTCGGCGCGGGGGATGCGCGGCCCGTGCCCCCGGGCGGAGGCCAGCTTGTCGACGGCCACCGCGGAGAGCAGCGACTCGACGCTGCCGACCAGCGCGACGGTCAGGACGGCCGCGACGATGCCGAGGGCGGGCCCGTCCGGCAGCCCGGCGAGGGCGTGGCTGCTCCAGGAGGGCAGGTCGACCCGGGGCAGCCGGAGCCCGGCGAGGGCCGCGACCGCTGTGGCCGCCGCGACGGCGGCGAGCGCCGCGGGGACCGTACGGACAACGCGCCCCGCCCGGCCGGGAATTCGGGGCCACAGGAGCAGTAGGGCCAGGGTGAGGGCGCTCATCGACAGCGCCGCCCCGTGGAGGTCGGCCAACTGGGCGGGCAGCTCGCGCACATTGTCGATGACGGAGCTGTGCGGGGAGCCGCCGAGCACGATGTGCAGCTGGGCGACGGCGATGGTGATGCCGATACCGGCCAGCATGCCGTGCACGATCGCGGGGCTGACGGCGAGGGCGGAACGGGCCACCCGCAGGAAGCCCAGGCCGAGTTGGGCGAGTCCGGCGAGGACGGTGATGGCGCAGGTCGTACGCCATCCGAACTTCTCGATGAGGTCGGCGGTTACCACCGTGAGCCCTGCGGCGGGCCCGCTCACCTGGAGCGGCGCGCCGCCCAGTCGGCCGGCCACGAGTCCGCCCGCGGCGGCGGCGACGAGCCCCGCCTGCAGCGGTGCTCCGGTGGCGAGGGCGATCCCCAGGGACAGCGGAAGGGCGATCAGGAAGACGGCGATCGAGGCGGACAGGTCGGCGGCCGCGATCCGGGGGATCCGCGGAATGCGGCGGCGGGGCGGGGGCGGGCTGTGCGGCCGCCCCTCGTCCGGTGTGTGCCAGGAGTCATCAGTGCGGGTGGGGACGCAGGCAGGCATGGTTCCCGTCTCCTCCGGGGCTGCGCGGTCGCTTGGGATGCGGCCGTGGGTCACGGCATACAGCGGCGGGATTTCTCAACGCTCGGTAAATGAATCGTAATGGAGAGTAAAGGGGGTGTGGGAAAAAATAGCGCAAATGGGTCAATAATTCACCCCTGGGGGTGATTAAGCATTTCGATCGGCTTGTCGTACTAATTCCTTCTCGGGTCCCTGCGACCTTGGTGGAGCTGTCGGTTTTGTTCGTTTTCTCGGGGGTTCCTCGGGGCTTTCCCGCACGGCATTCCCCATCCGCGTTGGCCCGACTGAAGGAAGAAGGTGGGCAGAACATGGCCGCCACCCAGAGGATCGCCGGGGGCGTCACGGCCGCCGCGGCCTGCGCCGCCGCGCTCGCCGGTTGCGCGATCGGCGACACCGGTGCCAAAGAAGGCGCGCATCGCGAAGGCGCGCACGGCGCGAAGAAGGCCGCGGGCGCCCATGCGCCCCGGAGCGCGATCCGGCTGATCGGCGACGGCTCCACCGCCTTCACCGGCGCGCAGCCGCATCTGCCCCGGCCTGAGCGGCTGAAGCCCGGTCAGAAACCGCCCCAGTTCGTGGTCTTCTCCTGGGACGGCGCCGGCGAGGACGGACAGCGGCTGTTCTCGCACTTCCGCAAGGTCGCCAAGGCCAACAACGCGACGATGACGTACTTCCTGAGCGGCGTGTACATGCTCCCGGAGGAGAAGCGCGACCTGTACCGGCCGCCGCAGCACTCACCGGGCCGCTCCGACATCGGTTTCAATGACGAGCAGGGCATCAAGGACACCGTGAAGCAGTTGCGCGGCGCCTGGCTCGAGGGCAACGAGATCGGCACGCACTTCAACGGCCACTTCTGCGGCAGCGGGGGCGGCGTCGGCGAGTGGTCGGTCGAGGACTGGAAGGACGAGATCGCCCAGGCCAAGTCCTTCGTGAAGTCCTGGAAGACCAACACGGGCACGAGGACGGCCGGCCCGCTGCCCTTCGACTACGACAAGGAGCTCATCGGCGCCCGCACCCCCTGCCTGGAGGGGCAGAAGAACTTCATGCGCGCCGCCCGCGAGCTGGGCTTCCGCTATGACACCAGCGGCGTCAACGACCAGGTCTGGCCCAAGAAGAAGGGGGGCCTGTGGGACCTGTCGATGCAGCTCGTCCCGGTCCCCGGCCGTGGCTTCGAGACGCTGACCATGGACTACAACTTCATGGTCAACCAGTCGGGCACGACATCCCAGGGCGACCCCGCCAAGCACGAGTACTGGGGCGACCAGATGCGTGACGGCCTGCTCAGGGGCTTCTCCCGCGCCTACGAGGGCAACCGCGCGCCCCTGATCATCGGCAACCACTTCGAGTCCTGGAACGGCGGCACGTACATGCGCGCCATCGAGGAGACCATCGAACGCGTCTGCACCAAGCGCGAGGTGCGCTGCGTCTCCTTCCGGCAGCTCGTCGACTGGCTCGACGCCCAGGACCCGAAGACCCTGAAAAAACTCCGCACCCTCAAGGTGGGCCAGGCCCCGAAGCGGGACTGGGCGTCGTTCCTCTCCGGCAAACCCGCCCCGGCCCCGAAGGGCGTCCCGGGGGCACCGGCGCTCAAGCGGTAACGCCTGGACGTGCGGGCGTTACCGGCCAGGCCGTGCGGCTCGCCCGGGCCGTGCGGCCGGCCGGTTGGGGCGTGCGCGACGAACCGAGCTTCAGGGCCGCCCGGGCAGCGCGAAGCTCAGGCCGTGACGGCCTCCGCCTCGATCTCACGCAGGACGAACGCGGGATCGACCTGAGCAGCCAGATCGGCGCCCGTCCGCTCGTTGCCCCATGACTGGGCGTTCTTCAGGTGGAAGTGGACCATCTGGCGCGTGTAGCGCTCCCAGTCGCGCTGCTCGTACGTGGCGTCGGCGGCGGCCTGGAGGGCCCGCAACGCACGGCGGTTGTCGTCCTCCAGACGCTCGAAGTGCGGCGGGCGGCCCTTCTCCATGGCGCGCACCCAGTCCGAGTGCCCGACCGTCAGCAGCAGGTCGTCACCGACCTCGCCCTTCAGGAAGTCGATGTCGTCCTGCCCCTGCACCTTGTTGCCGACGACCTTCAGGGTGACGCCGAAGTCGCGCGCGTACTCCTTGTACTGGCGGTAGACGGAGACCCCCTTCCGGGTCGGCTCGGCGACGAGGAACGTGATGTCGAAGCGGGTGAACATGCCGGACGCGAAGGAGTCCGAGCCCGCCGTCATGTCGACGACGATGTACTCGCTCTGGCCGTCCACGAGATGGTTCAGGCAGAGCTCCACTGCACCGGTCTTGGAGTGGTAGCAGGACACTCCCAAGTCGGCCTCGGTGAACGGGCCGGTGACCATCAAACGGACGGCGCCGCCGTCGAGTTCCACCGGCCGCGCGCAGGCCTCGTACACCGGGTTGTCCTCGCACACCCTCAGCAGCCGGGAACCCTCGCCGGGCGGCGTGGTCTTGATCATCGTCTCGGCGGAGGTGATGCGGGGGTTGGAGCCGCGCAGGTAGTCCTTGATGAGCTGCAGCCGGTCGCCCATGGCAGGCAGCCGCTCGGCCTCGGCGTCGTCCAGGCCGAGCGCGGGGCCGAGGTGCTGGTTGATGTCGGCGTCCACCGCGACGACGGGCGACCCGGTGGTCGCGAGGTGGCGGATGAAGAGCGAGGACAGGGTGGTCTTGCCGCTGCCGCCCTTCCCAACGAAAGCAATTTTCATGTTCAGAAAGCGTAGCGGCGCGACTGTGTCCGAGGGCCGTCAAACGGGAAGAAGACCACTCCTTCGTGGGTCGCGGGCAGGGTGTGGGGCGCGAGCAACAAGGAAGGGCGCGTCGGCTCGACGAGGGGCGGAGGCCGGGTGACGGGCGGGCGCGTAGGGTCGTACTCATGAGTACGACAGGTGCGGACGCCGATCCGCTTGCGGCGCTGGGGTCGCTGCCCGGCGTGGCCGAATCCGTGGAGTCCGTGCGCAAGGCCGTGGACCGGGTCTACGGGCACCGCATCATGCGGCGCCGCAGCAACGAGATCACCTCTGAGGCGGCGCTGCGCGGCGCGCGCGGTTCCGCGGCGCTGTCCGGCGCCGACTGGGCCCTCGAAGAGGTGCGCCGGCGGACCGACTTCAGCGGCGACGACGAGGCCCGGGTGGTGGGCGCCGCCCTCCGGCTGACAGCAGAGGCGGGCCAACTCCTGTCCATCTGGCGGCAGTCGCCCCTTCGGGTACTGGCACGGCTGCATCTGGTGGCCGCCGCAGACAAGGGGGACGCGGTCGGGCGCCCGCGGCGGGACGGTGAGCCCGTCACGGAGACCTCGGCGGCCGGCGCCGCAGGGCCGCTGATGGAACTCCCACTGCCGGACGCGGCCGAGGTCGAGGGCCGTCTCGACGGCCTCTCACGGCTGATCATCGCCGGAGGTCCCGCACCCGCCCTGGTGACCTCCGCCATCGTGCACGGCGAACTCCTCGCGCTGCGCCCCTTCGGTTCCCACAACGGCCTGGTCGCGCGCGCGGCCGAACGCATCGTCCTGGTCGGAAGCGGCCTCGACCCCAAGTCCGTCTGCCCGACAGAGGTCGGCCACGCGGAACTGGGCCGCGCGGCCTACGCCTCGGCCCTCGAAGGCTACGTCTCCGGCACCCCGGAGGGCGTGGCAGCCTGGATCGCCCACTGCGGCAAGGCGGTTGAACTCGGCGCCAGGGAGTCCACGGCGGTGTGCGAGGCGCTCCAGCGCGGGGCTGCGTAGGGCGTTCACTTCTGGGGCGAGTGAGCCGAAGGAGCGCGCCTGTGTCGAGAGGCCGAGCGCGCGGAGGCCCGACGAAGGAGGGTCGAGCACGGTCGGCCTCTCGACACAGGCTTCTGCGCTCCGGAGGTGAACCGAGCCCCAAAAAAGGGGTTGCGGCGGTACGAGGATTCGTACCGCCGCTGGCATGTTCACCGGGTTACCAAGCGTCCTCGAGATATTGCCCATCAGGTCGGGAACTGTTGCCCGTCACCTGGTGCGGCTGGCCCGTAATCGACGGGTCGACGTCGCGTGGGTGCCCGGTGTTCATGCTCGGTCCGTGGGGCCTTGGTTGCGTTTAAAGGTGATCCTCTCGGATGTCCTTGGTCTCGCGGGCCGTTAATCCCTTTGTACTCCAGGATCAGAGGAAGGGAAAGCCCTCGCTGCACTTCTTTACTTTTAGTCTCAAACGGAGCGAATCGGGCGAGCTCGTATGGTCCGCGGACCGGACGGCCCGGTCCGCGGGTCAGACGGCCGTCGCGCGACGCCGGCTCGCGTACCAGACGAGCCCCGCGGTGGCCGCCGCCGCTCCTATCGCCGCGGCCGCGACCAGGGCCGGCCGGGGCGGTACGGACAGCCGCTGCTTCAGCCGGACCGGGTGGTGGAAGTCGAGAATGGGCCACCCGCGCGCGGTGGCCTCGCGGCGCAGCGCGCGATCGGGGTTCACGGCGTGCGGATGGCCGACCGCGTCGAGCATCGGGAGGTCGGTCGCGGAGTCGCTGTAGGCGTAGCAACGGGAGAGGTCGTACCCCTCGGACGCGGCCAGCTCCTTGATGGCCTCGGCCTTCGTCGGGCCGTACGCGTAGTACTCCACCTCGCCCGTGAAGCAGCCGTCGTCGCCCACGACCATGCGCGTGGCCACCACCCGGTCCGCGCCGAGCAGTTCGCCGATCGGCTCGACGACCTCCGCCCCGGACGTGGAGACGATCACGACGTCGCGCCCGGCGATGTGGTGCGCCTCGATGAGGGAGGCGGCCTCGTCGTAGATGATCGGGTCGATCAGGTCGTGAAGGGTCTCGGCGACGATCTCCTTCACCTGTTGGACGTTCCAGCCACGGCAGAGCGCGGACAGGTACTCACGCATCCGCTCCATCTGGTCGTGGTCGGCGCCTCCGACGAGGAAGACGAACTGGGCATATGCGGTACGCAAGACCGCCCGGCGGTTGATCAGGCCGCCTTGGTAGAAGGACTTGCTGAAGGTGAGCGTGCTCGACTTCGCAATGACCGTCTTGTCCAGGTCAAAGAACGCCGCTGTGCGAGGCAAGGAGTGGTTTTCCACGAGCCCGAGCATATGCGCCCACCATTCGGGCTAGTGTGGGGCGCGTGGGTTTGCCTGAGATGGCTCTCGGGTACACCATGGAAGTCACGGATCGTTCGCGACCGTGCTAACCCGGTCCGACTCCTCCCCCCCCGAGTCGGCCGTGGGGACGACCCCCGCTCTCCCCCCCGGCGGGGGTCGTCGCATGTCCGGGTGGGTTTTCTGCCTCTCTTTCCTGAACGCCGGGCCCCGTTGTGCGGGCTTCGGCGTTTCTCTGTGTGTGCACAGGATTCGTCACTGTAAGTAGTCGCTGTGCTGCTCTAAGGAAGTCGTACAACGGTCACCGGTTTGGGTGAAGGCGATATTCACAACCGCCGAGTTGTCCACAGTTATCGACCAAGATCCACACGTTTTCCGGGATCGCTGCACCGTGATTCCAGCGCGCACCGCTCGCGGAAGTTCATGGCCGGTTCCGTTTGTCCGGCGGCTATGGCCGGTTCGTATCGGCGGTTCATATGGAGGGCCGCTTGCCGGTTCTTGCGCGTGTGCGGGAATCGCGGGGCCGCAGGGGCTCCGCGAGGAAGCAGCGAAGGGGGCTGGAGATCGTGGCGGGAGCCATCACACACGACCGGCCGTCGGCCGCCGAGGGGCGGCAGGGCGGACCGTTGATCGTCACCGAGGACGCGGATCTGCTGGACGACCTGCTGCGGCTGTGCGCCGCGGCGGGCGCCCGGCCGGAGGTCCACCACGGGGTGCCCGAGCGCGGCGGCGGCTGGGAGACGGCGCCCTTGGTGCTCGTCGGCGACGATGCCGCGCGACGGGTGCGCGGGGCCGCACGCAGACGCGGAGTGGTGCTGGTGGGGCGGGATCAGGACGATTCCGGGGTCTGGCGACGGGCCGTGGAGATCGGTGCGGACCATGTCCTGCTGCTGCCGGATGGCGAACAATGGTTGGTCGACCGGATCGCCGACGTGGCCGAAGGAGTCGGACCGCCCGCCCTCACCGTCGGCGTGATCGGCGGCCGCGGCGGCGCCGGATCGTCCACGCTCGCCTGCGCGCTCGCGGTCACCTCGGCGCGCCAGGGCAGGCGCACGCTCCTCGTGGACGCCGATCCGTTGGGTGGCGGACTCGATGTACTCCTCGGGGGCGAGGCCGCCGAGGGACTGCGCTGGCCGGCCTTCGCCGCCTCGCACGGGCGGGTCGGCGGCGGCGCCCTGGAGGAGTCGCTGCCCTCGCTTCACGCGCTCCGGGTCCTCAGCTGGGACCGCGGCGACTGCGTCACCATCGCGCCCGAGGCCGTCCGCGCCGTGCTGGCCGCGGCCCGGCGGCGGGGCGGAGCGGTGGTCGTGGACCTGCCACGCCGAATCGACGAAGGAGTCGTGGAGACCCTCGCCCAGGTGGACCTGGGCCTCCTCGTGGTCCCCGCCGAACTGCGCGCCGTCGCGGCGGCCGGCCGGGTGGCGTCCGCCGTCGGCATGGTCCTGAGGGACCTGCGCGTCGCGGTACGGGGGCCGTACGCGCCCGGCCTGGACGACAGGGAGGTGGCCCGGCTGCTCGGGCTGCCCCTGGCGGGCGAAGTGCCGGTGGAGACGGGGTTGTTGGCGGCCCAGGAGCGGGGGGCTCCGCCCGGGGGAGACGGGCGGGGGCCGCTGGCCCGCTTCTGCTCGGCGTTCTGGGAGCGGGCCGCGGTTGCGGGAGGGGGCGTATGAGCAGGGGCACGCGTGTGCGTGGCTGGGAGTCGGACGGTGGCGCGGGTTCGCCTCCGGGCGCCGGGCTGATGGGCGTGGGTTTGCCTGTGGATACGAGGTCTGCGGGTCGGCGTGCGGGTGTGGGTGTGCCCGCGGAGATGGTGCGGCCGGGCTGGCGTACGGGTGTGGGTGTGCCCGCGGAGACGGGGCGCCCGGGCTGGCGTACGGGTGTGGGTGTGCCCGCGGATATGAGCCTCGCGGGTCGTCGTGCAGGTGTGAGCATGCCCGCGGATGCAGGGTTGTTGGACGGAGTGCGGCAGTGGCTTGCCGAAAGTGGGGCCGAGCCGACTCCGGCGCGGGTGGCGCAGGCCCTGCGGGAGCAGGGGCGGGTGCTCGGAGACGCCGAAGTCCTCGGTGCGGCCGAGCGGTTGCGGTCGGAGCTGGTCGGGAGCGGGCCGCTGGAGCCTTTGCTCGGTGATCCCTCGGTGACCGATGTGCTGGTCTCGGCTCCCGACCGGGTGTGGGTGGACCGGGGCGGCGGCCTGGAGCTGACCGGTGTCTCCTTTCCGGACGCGGCGGCCGTACGACGCCTCGCGCAGCGTCTCGCGGCCGTGGCCGGGCGGCGCCTCGACGACGCGCACCCCTGGGTGGACGCCCGGCTCCCGGACGGGACCAGGCTCCACGCGGTGCTGCCACCGGTCGCCGTCGGCTCGACGTGTCTGTCGCTGCGGGTCGTACGGCCACGGGCGTTCACGCTCGACGAGCTGGTGACGGCGGGGACGGTGCCGCCGGGCGGGGACCGGCTACTGCGGGCGCTGCTCGACGCGAGGCTCTCGTTCCTGATCAGCGGCGGCACGGGCAGCGGCAAGACGACGCTCTTGAGCGCCCTGCTGGGCCTCGTCGGGCCGGGTGAGCGGATCGTGCTCGCCGAGGACTCGGCGGAGCTGCGCCCCGACCATCCACACGTCGTACGTCTGGAGTCCCGACCCGCCAACCAAGAGGGCGCCGGACTGGTCACGCTCCAGGACCTGGTGCGCCAGGCCCTGCGCATGCGGCCGGACCGGCTGGTCGTCGGCGAGGTGCGCGGGCCCGAAGTGGTCGCCCTGCTGGCCGCGTTGAACACGGGCCATGAGGGCGGCTGCGGGACCGTACACGCCAACGCGGCCTCGGGAGTGCCGGCCCGCCTGGAGGCGCTGGGCACGGCCGCGGGGCTCGACAGGGCCGCTCTGCACAGCCAGGTGGCCGCCGCGCTGTCGGTGGTGCTGCATCTCGTACGCGACCGGACCGGGAGGCGGCGGATCGCCGAGGTGCACGTGCTGGAGCGGGATGCGGCGGGGCTGGTGGTGACGGTTCCGGCGCTGCGCTGGGGCCCGGAGGCCTTCGCGTACGGCCGGGGGTGGGAGCGGCTGCGGGGGCTGCTCGGTGGCATCGGGGACGTCGGCGGGATCGGTGGTGTCGGTGAGAGGGGTGAGGAGCTGTGACCGGGGTCGGTGAGGTGTCCGTGGGGGCGGCGATCGCGTGTGCCGGGGCGGCGGCCTGGCTGATGGGCGGGCAGGGGCCGGGAGCGCGGCGAGCTCAGCTGCTGTTTGCGGGTGGTGGGGCGGTGGGTGTCGGGCCGCCGTCGTGGGCGAGGGCCGTGCGGGCCGGGGAGCGGCTGCGGCGGCTGCACCGGACGCGGGGTGAATGGTGGGCGCTGGTCGTCGGGCTGGTGGTCGCCCTGCTCGGGGCGTCCGTGGTGCCGGTCGTCGCGGGCGCGCTCGGGATTCCGCTGATGCGGCAGGCTCGGCGTGCCGGGGCGGCGCGGCGTGCACGCGAGCGACGGGCCGACGCGGTGATCGCGTTGTGCGGTGCGCTCGCGGGGGAGGTGCGCGCCGGGCGGCAGCCGGGCGAGGCACTGCTCGGGGCAGCCCGCGATTCGGGCGGGCTTGGCGACGCGCAGGCGGTGGTGCTGGCGGCGGCCCGCTTCGGCGGGGACGTGCCCGGCGCGCTCACCGACGCGGCACGGCGGCCGGGGGCCGAGGGACTGCTGGGCCTCGCCGCGTGCTGGCGGGTCGCCGTGGACCGGGGTGCCGGACTCGCGGCCGGGCTCGACCGGCTGGAGGCGGCGTTGCGCGCGGAGCGGGACCAACGGGCCGATCTATGCGCCCAGTTGGCGGGGGCACGGTCGACGGCGGTGCTGCTCGCGGGATTGCCGGTGCTCGGGCTGCTCCTCGGCACCGCGCTCGGCGCCGACCCGCTGCACGTCGTGCTGCATACGGGTGCGGGCCTGGGCTGTCTGCTGGTCGGCGGAGTGCTGGAGGGCGTCGGGCTGTGGTGGGCGCTGCGGATCGTACGGGGAGCGGAGGCGGGATGAGCACGGAAGTTGTCCACAGGCTGGGGGTGGCGTTGTGCGTGGTGGCGGGGGTGTGGTCGCTGATCCGGGCCCTGGGCGCGGCGCGGCGGGAGCGGAGTACGCGCAGGCGGTTGCGGGTGGTGCTGATCGGGAAGTCGGGGACGGCAGTGGAGTCGCTGCCCGGCGGGCGGCGCTTGGAGATGCGCGATGACGTGAGGCGGTGGCTGCCCGTTGTCGGTGCCGTGAGCGCCTGTTGGGTGTTCGTCGGTGGTGCTCCCGGGGTCTTGGTGGGGCTTGCGGCCGGGTTCGGGATGTGGCGGTGGCAGCGGAGACCGGCGCCGGTGGAGGAGTTCGACGCGGGGTTGGCCGCACGGCAACTGCCACTCGCCGCCGATCTGTTGGCGGCCTGCATCGCGGCGGGCGCCAGTCCCGTGGTGGCCGCCCAGGCTGTCGGGGAGGCGCTGGACGGGCCTGTGGGGGAGCGGCTGGCGCGGGGTGCGGCCGAGGTGCGGCTCGGGGGTGAACCGGCCGAGGCGTGGCGAGGGCTGGCCGCGTTGCCCGGGGCCCGGACACTGGCTCGGTTGCTGGAGCGGGCCGGCGAGTCGGGCGTACCGGCTGCCGCACCCGTCGCGCGACTCGCCGCGGAGGCCCGCGCCGAGTGGGGGCGTACCGCCACGGCTCGTGCGCGGCGGGCGGGAGTCCTGGTCACCGCGCCGGTGGGGCTGTGTTTTCTGCCCGCGTTCATCGCGATCGGGGTGCTGCCTGTGGTGATCGGGCTTGCGGGCGGGGTGCTGGGAGGAGGTGGTGGGTGACGGGCGGAATGGGATGAACGACGAGTGATCAAGGTCAGTCAAAGGGGCAACGGAACAGAGCTGTACGGGGGTTCGGATGAGCAAGGCAATGCGGGTACGAGTGCGGGTGCGGGCGTGGGTCCTGGCGGCCAGGGCCCGGGTGGTGCGGAGGGATGCCGGGATGGTCACCTCCGAGTACGCGATGGGGTTGATCGCGGCGGTGGGATTCGCCGCGCTGCTCTACGAGGTGCTGACCAGCGGGCAGGTGCGGGGAGCTCTGCAGGACATCGTGGGGCGGGCGCTCAATGGGCAGTTCTGAGGCGGGGGTGAGCGATCCGGAGCGGGGGCCGAGTCCCGGGCGGGAGCGGAGTTCCGGACGGGACCGGAGTTTCGAGCGGGATCGGAGTTCCAGACGGGATCAGAGTGCGGATCGGGATCGGAGTTCGGATCGGACCGGGGCTCGGGACCGCGGCTTCGTGACGGCGGAGGCGGCCGTGGTGCTGCCTGTACTGGTCGTGTTCACGATGGCGCTGGTCTGGGCGTTGATGGCCGCGGCCGCCCTGATCCAGTGCGTGGACGCGGCCAGGGCGGGGGCTCGCGCCGCGGCCCGACAGGACCCGCCGGCCACGGTGATGGCGGTGGCCCGTGAGACGGCGCCGAGTGGCGCGCGGGTCACCGTCCGGCGAGAGGGCGACCTGGTGCACGTACGGGTCGAGGCGGAGGCGCCGGGGCCGGACGCGCTGGCCCTCGACCTGACGCAGGAGGCTGCGGCCCTGGCCGAGGAGACGGTTGGGGTGGGCGGATGAGGAAGGGAGGCACGGGACGTAGGAGAGGTCTCCGGTCGCATATGAGAGCGCGTGCGAGGCCGCGTGGGCCGCGTACGAGGGCGTTCAAGTCGGACCAAGGGTCGGCGACCGTGTGGACCGTGGGCGCGATCGCGGTGCTGTGTGTCGTCTTCGGTGCCGTCCTCGCGATGGGGCAGGCGGTGGTGATCCGCCATCGCGCGGGCGGAGCGGCCGACTTGGCGGCGCTCGCGGCGGCCGACCACTGGATGGACGGCGGGACGGAAGCCTGCGCCCAGGCGGACCGGGTGGCGCGCGCTCAAGGCACCCGGATCGTGCGGTGCGCCGTCCAGGGCGAGATCTCGGACGTCACGGTGGCGGCGGGACGGGGACCGTTGACGGCGGAGGTGAGGTCGCGGGCGGGCCCGGCTGGGCCGGTGGCTCCGGCTGGTCCTGGGGCTTCGATGGCTCCGCCTGGTCCGGCGGATCCAGCGTGGTCAGCCGGTTCGGCCGGACCTTCCGAACCTGCCGGACCTGCAGGCCCTGACAGACCCGTGCCGCCGAACGGAACATCCGGGTCGGCCGCCGAGGAGGTGGGGCCGTAGCGGGCCAGTAGTCCTCCGCTCCTCCGCTCCTCGTCGACGAGGTGAGCCGTGGCCCTCCGCCCTAGCCCGCGAGTGCCCGGTCTCTCGGCGGGGCGGGGCTGGGCTGGAAGACGACGCTCTAGCCCTCCGCGGCTTCGCCGACGACGTGCCCCTCGCTGACGACGTGCCCTCTGCCGCCGACGTACTCCTCGTCGGAAGCAGGCCCCTCGTCGGAAGCAGGCCCCTCGTCGGGGGCGGGCCCCGCCCCCGACGCGACCCCCGGCTTCCCTGGCCGCCCCTCCGGCGCTCCTCCCAGCAGCACCGTCAGCAACCGCACAGCCCCCCGCTTGTGCAAAGGCTCGTTGCCGTTGCCGCACTTGGGGGACTGGATGCAGGACGGGCAGCCGGCCTCGCACTCGCAGGAGGCGATGGCCTGGCGGGTGGCGGTGAGCCACTCGCGAGCGGTGTGGAAGGCGCGTTCCGCGAAGCCCGCGCCGCCGGGGTGGCCGTCGTACACGAAGACGGTGGGCAGGAGCGTGTCCGGGTGCAGTGGGATGGAGACGCCGCCGATGTCCCAGCGGTCGCAGGTGGCGAAGAGCGGCAGCATGCCGATCGAGGCGTGCTCGGCGGCGTGCAGGGCGCCGCCGAGGATCTCGGGGTTCACGCGAGCGGCGTCGAGTTGGTCCTCGGTGACCGTCCACCACACGGCACGCGTACGGAGTGTGCGAGGAGGGAGGTCGAGTTTGGTCTCGCCGAGCACCTCGCCGGTGATGACACGACGACGCAGGAAGGAGACGACCTGGTTGGTGACTTCGACGGAGCCGTAGCACAACCGGCCGTCACCCCAGGGGACTTCGACATCCGTCTCCAGGACGGAGATGGCGGTCGTGTCGCGGGCGACCGTCGAGTACGGCGGGTTGGCCTCCTCGACGAGGGCGACCGAGTCGTCCAGGTGGAGTTCCTTCACCAGGTACGTACGGCCCTGGTGGAGGTGGATCGCTCCTTCGTGGACGGTGGTGTGCGCGGCCGAGGCGTCGACCGTGCCCAGCAGTCGGCCGGAGCCGGCCTCCACGATCTGCACCGGGTTTCCGCCTCCGCCTCGGATGTCGGTCAGGTCGGCGGCCCGTTCGCGACGGGTCCAGTGCCATGCCTTCGTGCGGCGGCGCAGCAGCTTCGCGGCCTCCAACTGCGGGAGCAGCTCGGCGGAAGCGGGACCGAAGAGGGGCAGGTCCTCGTCGGTCAGGGGAAGTTCGGCGGCCGCGGCGCACAAGTGGGGGGCGAGGACGTACGGGTTGTCGGGGTCGAGGACGGTGGACTCCACCGGCTGGTCGAACAGCGCCTCGGGGTGGTGGACGAGGAATGTGTCCAGCGGGTCGTCACGGGCGACCAGGACGGCCAGTGCCCCCTGCCCGGAGCGGCCCGCGCGGCCCGCCTGCTGCCACAGGGAGGCCCGGGTGCCCGGGTAGCCCGCGATGACGACTGCGTCCAAACCGGAGACGTCGATGCCGAGTTCGAGTGCGGTGGTGGCGGCGAGGCCGAGGAGTTCGCCGGAGTGGAGGGCGCGTTCGAGGGCGCGGCGTTCCTCAGGAAGGTAGCCGCCGCGGTAGGCGGCCACGCGGCTGACCAGGGAGCGGTCGACCTCGGCGAGGCGCTCCTGGGCGATCACCGAGATCAGCTCGGCCCCGCGGCGGGACCGTACGAAGGCGACCGAGCGGACACCCTGCACGGTCAGGTCGGTGAGGAGGTCGGCGGTCTCGGCGGTGGCGGTGCGGCGGACGGGAGCGCCCTTCTCGCCGTGGAGTTCGGTGAGGGGAGGCTCCCACAGGGCGAACACCAGTTCCCCGCGCGGTGAGGCGTCGTCCGCGACCTCCACGACGGGCAGGCCGGTGAGGCGGGAGGCGGCGACCGAGGGCTCGGCGGCGGTCGCGGAGGCCATGAGGAAGACGGGAGAGGAGCCGTAGCGGGCACACAGGCGGCGCAGCCGGCGGAGTACTTGGGCGACATGAGACCCGAAGACGCCCCGGTAGGTGTGGCACTCGTCGATGACGACGTAGCGCAGGGCGCGCAGGAAGGAGGACCAGCGGGCGTGGGAGGGCAGTATCCCGCGGTGCAGCATGTCGGGGTTCGTGAGGACGTAGTTGGCGTACTGGCGTACCCATTCGCGTTCCTCGACGGGTGTGTCCCCGTCGTAGACCGCGGAGCGTACGGCATTGCCCAGAGGTTGTGAAAGTTCCTTCACGGATCGGCGCTGGTCCGCCGCCAGGGCCTTCGTCGGGGCGAGGTACAGCGCGGTCGCGCCGCGGCCGTTCGGGGCCTCCGAACCGTCGAGGAGCGTCGAGAGGACGGGGACGAGGTACGCGAGTGACTTGCCGGAGGCCGTGCCCGTGGAGACGATCACCGACTCGCCGTCCAGGGCGTGCTCGGCGGCGAGTGCCTGGTGGGCCCAGGGATGCTCGATGCCCGCGGACTGCACCGCGGCGATGACCTCCGAGCGGATCCGGTCGGGCCACACGGCATGGCGACCCGCGCGTGGGGGCAAGTGCTCCGTATGAGTGATGCGCGAAGCCCGGCTCGGCCCCGAGGCGAGCCGGTCCAGGATCTCGCCCGGCGAGGGGCGGGATGCGGTGTCCGTCGAGGTTCGATCGGATCGGTGATTCTTGGCCATCGGCATCGAGTGTGTCACTGGCGTGACGGACAATGGACCCAAGGCGTCGTGCACGCCTGCCGGTAAGTGATTGAATGCCATCGCGGCTGGCGAACCGTCCCGGGGGCTCCGCCGAGGTGTCCCTTGGGATGACCGCTCGATAGCAAGGTGCTGGAGGATCCGTGGACCTGTCCCTGTCGACCCGTACCGTCGGCGATCGTACGGTCGTCGAGGTCGGTGGCGAAATCGATGTATATACCGCGCCCAAGCTGCGCGAGCAGCTGGTCGAGCTGGTGAACGACGGCAGTTTTCATCTTGTCGTCGACATGGAGGGCGTGGATTTCCTCGACTCCACCGGGCTCGGCGTGCTGGTCGGTGGCCTGAAGCGGGTGCGTGCCCATGAGGGCTCGCTCCGGCTGGTCTGCAACCAGGAGCGCATTCTGAAGATCTTCCGCATCACCGGTCTCACCAAGGTGTTCCCGATCCACACCTCGGTCGAGGAAGCGGTGGCGGCCACCGACTGAGCGGCCGTGGTCCGGCCCGTCCCTGACTGGCCGGTCAGCGGCCGACAGCCGGTTCCCGGGCCGTGCCCGGGAGGCAGAAGTCAATGGAGGGGGGTCCGGGTCTCGGCGATCCGGCCCCCCGACCGCACGCCCGTAGTTCCGAGGGGGATGCATGGCCACCGTTGAACTCCGCTTCAGCGCGCTGCCCGAGCACGTCAGGACCGCCCGACTGGTGGCGGCAGCGGTGGCGCGCAGGGCCGGAGTGGACGAGGCCGTCCTCGACGAGGTCAGGCTCGCCGTCGGCGAGGCCTGCACCCGGGCCGTCGGCCTGCACCAGAGCGGCGGAATCTCGGCGCCGGTGCGGGTGTCGCTGATCGAGGAGGAGAAACAGTTCTCCATCGAGGTCGGCGACGAGGCACCGCACACGGTTCCCGGCGACAAGGCGCCGGGCGCCCATGGCGGAGGCGACGATCCGGACACGGAGACCGAGGAGGACGAGATGGGCCTCGCGGTCATCAGCGGCCTCGTCGACGACGTGGAAGTGACCGCCGGTGAGAACGGCGGACTGATCAGGATGAGCTGGCCAACCACGCCGCCGGCCGCGCTCCTCCCCTGATCCGTCCCCCCTGGACTGCTCCAACCTGTGTCCGACCTGTTCGAAAGGGCCCTGCTGAGCAGGGCCCTTTCGCATGCCCGGCCATCGCCGGACGATCTCCAGCTCACTCGCCACCCTTTTCGTGAATCAATTCACGACCTGGATTACGATCAACAATAAGATCAGCTTTACGCCACGCCGCGCGGCAATGATCGGGCGTCAATGCTTTTGGGGCATTACCTCTTTCGGGTTCCGTGATGGTCCGTGGATCATTTGCTGAAGAGCAGGTGAAGGCCGATTCCGCTTACCGCGCACTGTTTTGATCAGGTTCCGGTACCTACAATCCGTCCACATCTTGAGCTCGGTCCAAGCGTCAAGGAGGACGAATGGCGGGGCTTTCTACCCCTCATCAGTTTGACCAACCCACAACCTTCGCAGCCGCAGTACTGACCGACGACAACCGCCTCATCGTGATGGTCATCGCGGCCGTCGCCCTTGCGGCGCTTGTCGTCGCCGGGGTCCTGGTCCGCCAGGTGCTCGCGGCCGGCGAGGGCACCGACAGCATGAAGAAGATCGCGACAGCGATCCAGGAGGGCGCGAATGCCTACCTGGGGCGGCAGATGCGCACGCTCGGCGTTTTCGCCGTCGTGGTGTTCTTCCTGCTCATGCTGCTGCCCGCGGACGACTGGAATCAGCGCGCCGGACGATCGGTCTTCTTCTTGATCGGCGCGGCGTTCTCGGCGACCACCGGCTATATCGGCATGTGGCTCGCCGTACGCAGCAATGTGCGCGTGGCCGCCGCGGCACGGGAAGCGACTCCGGCGGAGGGTGAGCCCGAAAAGGATCTCACCGCCGTCTCGCACAAAGCCATGAAGATCGCTTTCCGCACGGGCGGCGTCGTCGGCATGTTCACGGTGGGGCTCGGTCTGCTGGGCGCCTCCTGTGTGGTGCTGGTGTACGCGGCAGACGCGCCGAAGGTCCTGGAGGGCTTCGGCCTCGGCGCCGCGCTGATCGCCATGTTCATGCGTGTCGGCGGCGGCATCTTCACCAAGGCCGCCGACGTCGGCGCCGACCTGGTCGGCAAGGTCGAGCAGGGCATTCCGGAGGACGATCCGCGCAATGCCGCGACCATCGCCGACAACGTGGGCGACAACGTCGGCGACTGCGCCGGTATGGCCGCCGACCTCTTCGAGTCGTATGCCGTCACGCTCGTCGCCGCGCTGATCCTCGGCAAGGCGGCGTTCGGCGACTCCGGGCTCGCCTTCCCGCTGATCGTGCCCGCGATCGGTGTCCTGACGGCGATGATCGGCATCTTCGCCGTGGCTCCGCGCCGTGCGGACCGCAGCGGGATGAGCGCCATCAACCGCGGCTTCTTCATCTCCGCGGTGATCTCGCTGGCGCTGGTGGCCGCGGCGGTCTTCATCTATCTGCCGTCCACGTACGCCGAGTTGGACGGGGTCACCGACGAGGCCATCCTCGGCGACTCCGGCGACCCGCGGATCCTCGCGCTCGTCGCCGTCGCGATCGGCATCGTGCTGGCCGCGCTGATCCAGCAGCTGACGGGCTACTTCACCGAGACGACCCGCCGTCCCGTACGGGACATCGGGAAGACCTCGCTCACCGGCCCGGCGACCGTCATCCTCGCCGGTATCTCCATCGGTCTCGAATCGGCTGTCTACACCGCCCTGTTGATCGGCCTCGGCGTGTACGGGGCCTTCCTGCTCGGCGGTACGTCGATCATGCTGGCGCTCTTCGCGGTGGCGCTGGCCGGTACCGGTCTGCTCACCACGGTCGGCGTGATCGTGGCGATGGACACCTTCGGTCCGGTCTCCGACAACGCGCAGGGCATCGCCGAGATGTCCGGTGACGTCACGGGCTCGGGCGCGCAGGTGCTCACCGACCTGGACGCCGTCGGCAACACCACCAAGGCCATCACCAAGGGCATCGCCATCGCCACCGCGGTCCTCGCGGCCTCGGCGCTCTTCGGCTCGTATCGCGACGCGATCCTCACGGCCGCGAACGAAGTGGGCGAGACGGTCTCCGGCGAGGACGCGCCGCTGAACCTGATGATGGACATCTCGCAGCCCAACAACCTGGTCGGGCTCATCGCGGGCGCCGCGGTCGTCTTCCTCTTCTCGGGGCTGGCGATCAACGCGGTCTCGCGGTCCGCCGGGGCCGTGGTCTACGAGGTGCGGCGGCAGTTCCGCGAGCACCCCGGGATCATGGACTACACCGAGAAGCCCGAGTACGGGCGCGTCGTCGACATCTGCACCAAGGACGCGCTGCGTGAGCTGGCCACACCGGGTCTGCTCGCCGTACTGACGCCGATCGCGATCGGCTTCACGCTCGGGGTCGGCGCGCTCGGTTCGTTCCTCGCGGGCGCCATCGGCACGGGCACGCTGATGGCGGTCTTCCTCGCCAACTCCGGCGGCGCGTGGGACAACGCGAAGAAACTCGTCGAGGACGGCCACCACGGCGGCAAGGGCAGCGAGGCCCACGCCGCGACGGTGATCGGCGACACGGTCGGCGACCCCTTCAAGGACACCGCGGGGCCGGCGATCAACCCTCTGCTGAAGGTGATGAACCTGGTGGCGCTGCTCATCGCGCCGGCGGTGGTCAAATTCAGCTACGGCGAGGACAAGAGCGTGGGCATGCGAGTCCTCATCGCGGTGCTCTCGCTCGCCGTCATCGTGGGCGCGGTGTACGTGTCCAAGCGGCGCGGGATCGCCGTGGGTGACGAAGGCAACTCCGGGCGGGTGGCCAAGTCGGCGGA
>NZ_VWMY01000013.1:0-121125 GCF_008905045.1 Streptomyces albicerus | reverse complement strand
CCCGCCCGCCTGTGTGCACGCCTTGTTCGTGAGCCTTCTCTCGCTTGGTGCAAATGGCTACAATAACGGATGAAGCGGACGTTCGTCACGCTGGTGTCGCCCACTTGGCGTGTATGTTCCGGGGCCGAGAGCCATGGAAGGGACCAATCCGGTGAACAAGAAGCTCGCGGCCGCACTGTCCGGCGGTGCGGTACTGGTACTGGCGCTGTCGGGATGTGGCGGCGACGACAGCAGCGACAAGCTGAACTCCTGGGCCAAGCAGGTCTGCGACGCGGTACAGCCGCAGGCCAAGAAGATCGAGGCCGCCAACACCGCGATCCAGAAGCAGACCTCGGACAACAGCACTCCGGAAGACGTCCAGAAGACCGACTCCAAGGCGTTCCAGGACATGTCCGACGCCTACAAGGCGATCGGTGCCGCCGTGGACAAGGCCGGGGCGCCGGACGTCGACGACGGCGAGAAGAAGCAGACGGACGCCGTCAAGGAGCTCAACACCATCTCATCGTCGTACGCCGACCTCAGGAAGCAGGTCGACAACCTCGACACCAAGGACCAGGCGAAGTTCGCCGACGGCCTCAAGGGGATCGCCACCCAGCTGGACAAGCTGAGCCAGAGCGGCAACAACGCCCTTGCGAAGCTGGAGGAGGGCGACGTGGGCAAGGCGATGGCCAAGCAGGAGAGCTGCAAGTCCGCCTCGAGGTCGCCGTCGGCGAGCAAGAGCTGAGGAACGTCGGGCAGGGCCTGAGGAAGAGGCCCGAGCCCCGGGAGGCCGATCGTCCGGCCGACCGAACGAGGGCCCGGTACGCGCGCGTACCGGGCCCTCGGCGTGCGTGGCCGCAGAGGCGGCCTCCCGGAGTCCAAGAGGCCGCCTTCCGGTGTCCACAGGTGCGCGCGCCATGTCCGCGTGAACGGACACAATGGAGACGTGAGTAACGCCAGCCTGACACCGCTGCCCTCGTCCGACCGCACCGACGTCACCGCGCGGCTGCGGGACGCCCTCCTGGGCGCCTCCTTCAGCGCCGACGGGCTGCTCGACCTGCTCGGCGCCCCCGCGTACGCGGCGCTGGCGCGCAGCGAGACCGTGCCCGCGCTCCGGGCGACCCGGGGCGACTCGCCGCTGGAGGCACTCGTACGGCTGTTCCTGTTGCAGCAGCCCGTGCCGCACGCGCGCGTGGCGGACGTTCTGCCGGTGGCGGACTGCCTGGAGAGCGGCTGGCTGACCCGGGTGGGCGGGGGCGAGGTCGCGGCGACGGTCGACGTACGGCCCTACGGCGGAACGGACGGGGAGGACTGGTTCATCGTCTCGGACCTGGGCTGCGCGGTCGGTGGAGCCGGTGGCATCGGCAGCCACGAGGAAGGTGTCGTACTCGGTGTGGGCGGCGCGTCCACGACGCTTGCCGGCATCACCGTGCGCACGCCCGTCGCCTCCGCGCTCGACCTCGGCACCGGCTCCGGAATCCAGGCGCTGCACGCCGCGCAGCACGCCACGCGCGTGACCGCGACCGACCTCAACCCCCGCGCGCTGCACATCACCGCGCTCACACTCGCCCTGTCCGGTGCCCCGGACGCGGAGCTGCGCGAGGGCTCCCTCTTCGAACCGGTGGCCGACGCCACGTACGACCTGATCGTCTCGAACCCGCCCTTCGTGATCTCTCCCGGCGCCCGGCTCACGTACCGCGACGGCGGCATGGGCGGGGACGATCTGTGCCGCACGCTCGTCCAAGAGGCGGGCGATCGTCTGAACGAAGGGGGGTACGCGCAGTTCCTCGCCAACTGGCAGCACGTGGAGGGTGAGGACTGGCAGGACCGGCTGCGGTCCTGGGTGCCGCGCGGCTGCGACGCGTGGATCGTGCAGCGCGAGCTCCAGGACGTCACGCAGTACGCCGAGCTGTGGCTGCGGGACTCGGGAGACCACCGCAGCGATCCGGCGGAGTACCAGGCGCGGTACGACGCGTGGCTGGACGAGTTCGAGGCGCGGAAGGTCAAGGCCGTCGGCTTCGGCTGGATCAGTCTGCGCAAGTCGGCGGCGGCGCAGCCCTCGGTCGTCGTGGAGGAGTGGCCGCACCCCGTCGAGCAGCCGCTCGGCGACTCCGTGCGCGCGCACTTCGACCGTGTGGACTATCTGCGGGCGCACGACGACGCGGCCCTGCTCGCCGGGCACTTCAGGCTCGCGGGCGAGATCGTGCAGGAGCAGGTCGGGCTGCCCGGCGCCGAGGACCCGGAGCACGTCGTGCTGCGCCAGCACCGCGGGATGCGGCGGGCCACGAAGGTGGACACGGTCGGCGCGGGTTTCGCGGGCGTCTGCGACGGCACGCTGAGCGCGGGGCGGATTCTGGACGCCATCGCCCAACTGGTCGGAGAGGACCCGGTGTTGCTGCGGGACCGGACGCCCGCGCAGATCCGGCTGCTCGTCGAGCAGGGGTTCCTCGAGCCCGCCGGGTGAGTGAACTCGTCGTGGAGGGATGCCTGGGACGCGCTGCGTCTGGCGCGAATCCGTACCACTGAGCCGCATGTGCCCGCCGAGGTCTCCGTGACCTGGGCGTCCGGTCCCGAGCGGAGCGTCTACGGCGGGGCGGCCGGCAAGGACGACTGGAACGACGGATGCGCCAAGGCGGTGTGCACGGTGAGTCGTACCGGCGGCACACAGACGAGCGAAGAGATATCGACGCCCGGCACGGTATGACGGACTCGGTATGACGGACTCTCGCGGGGCGAACGCGTGGGGCGGGTGACTCCGGATGCGTGGTGGGGCGACAGTGTGATCGATTCCGCATAGAGCCGCGCGGAGCTGTCCGCCTCACGTTCACCCGGGGTTGGTGTTCTGGCTTCCCGGGGGTGTCAGCGTCCCGACTCTGGGCACCCAAGGGCGGAGGGAACGAGCCATGGAGAGCGGACCCGCGATCTTCACGGGATCGGTGTTCGCCCTGTTCGGGGGCGGGCTGCTGCTGTGGACGGCGGTGCGGCTGCGGCAGCGCGCCGCGGTCGCCCACGGGGTGAACCCGGTCGCCTCGGCGATGGTCGCGGGCTTTGCCGGGACGACCGCGCTGCTCCTCGCAGTGTGGTGTTTCACTCGTACCTGAGCGCGGTGCTTCACTGGCACGTGAGCGTGGCGTCCCACGTGATGTCTCACGCGGACCTGAGCGCCTCGCTTCCGATGACACCCCGGCTTTCCGTTCTCCCCGTTGTCCGGGAGCCCGTTGACCGGGAACCGTCGCCTCCGGTGTCCGGTAATCGCCGCCCCTCGGTGGCCTCGTAACAAGATCCGCGACCATCGGGAACCTGGCCCTCCGGTAATTGAGAGGTCACCCTCCGGATAGGCCCGAAACGGCAGGTCGGCACTCCGGGCGGCAGGAATGGCGGGAGTCGGGTTACCGTTCGAGTGGCCGTTGCGGGCTTTTCCCGTTTGACACGGGGGCGGGATGTACCGTCACACTCCGCAGCGTCAGCATGACCCGAGCCCCGGGTTCCAGGCCTGGGGCGAGACCCCCTGCGTCGACCGGAGAGAAGAGCGAAGTTGTCCCCGACCAGCGAGACCGCACACGGCGGCCGCCGACTCGTCATCGTCGAGTCGCCTGCCAAGGCGAAGACGATCAAGGGCTATCTCGGCCCTGGCTACGTCGTCGAAGCGAGTGTCGGGCACATCCGCGACCTCCCCAACGGCGCCGCGGAGGTGCCCGAGAAGTACACCGGCGAGGTGCGCCGCCTCGGTGTGGACGTCGAACACGACTTCCAGCCGATCTATGTGGTGAACGCCGACAAGAGGGCCCAGGTCAAGAAGCTCAAGGATCTGCTGAAGGACTCCGACGAGCTCTACCTCGCCACCGATGAGGACCGCGAGGGCGAGGCCATCGCGTGGCACCTCCAGGAGGTGCTCAAGCCCAAGGTCCCGGTCAAGCGGATGGTCTTCCACGAGATCACCAAGGCCGCGATCCAGGCCGCCGTCGCCAATCCGCGCGAGCTCAACCAGAAGCTCGTCGACGCCCAGGAGACCCGCCGCATCCTCGACCGCCTCTACGGCTACGAGGTCTCGCCGGTCCTCTGGAAGAAGGTCATGCCCCGCCTGTCGGCGGGCCGTGTCCAGTCCGTGGCGACCCGCCTGGTCGTCGAGCGGGAGCGCGAGCGCATCGCCTTCCGTTCCGCCGAGTACTGGGACCTGACCGGCACCTTCGGCACCGGCCGCGCCGGCGACGCGAGTGACCCCTCGCAGCTCGTCGCCCGCCTGACCACGGTCGACGGCAAGCGCGTCGCCCAGGGCCGCGACTTCGACTCGCTGGGGCAGCTCAAGGGCGCGAACACGCTCCACCTGGACGAGGCGAACGCCCGCGCGCTCGCCGCCGCCCTGGAGAACACGAACTTCTCCGTACGGTCCGTCGAGTCGAAGCCGTACCGACGCTCGCCGTACGCGCCGTTCCGTACGACGACGCTCCAGCAGGAGGCCAGCCGCAAGCTCGGCTTCGGCGCGAAGGCCACGATGCAGGTGGCGCAGAAGCTGTACGAGAACGGCTTCATCACCTACATGCGTACGGACTCCACGACGCTCTCGGACACGGCGATCTCCGCCGCCCGCGCCCAGGTCACACAGCTCTACGGCGCCAACTACCTGCCGGACAAGCCGCGTACGTACGCCGGGAAGGTCAAGAACGCGCAGGAGGCGCACGAGGCGATCCGCCCCTCGGGTGATCGTTTCCGCACGCCGGCCGAGACGGGTCTGACCGGTGACCAGTTCAAGCTGTACGAGCTGATCTGGAAGCGGACCGTCGCCTCCCAGATGAAGGACGCGGTCGGAAACTCCGTCACCGTGAAGATCGCGGGCACGGCCTCCGACGGCCGCGACGCCGAGTTCAGCGCGTCCGGCAAGACGATCACCTTCCACGGCTTCCTGAAGGCGTACGTCGAGGGCGCGGACGACCCGAACGCCGAGCTGGACGACCGTGAGCGCAGGCTGCCGCAGGTCAACGAGGGCGACCGGCTGTCCGCCGAGGAGATCTCGGTCGACGGCCACGCCACCAAGCCCCCGGCCCGCTACACCGAGGCCAGCCTGGTCAAGGAGCTCGAAGAGCGCGAGATCGGCCGCCCGTCGACGTACGCGTCGATCATCGGCACGATCCTCGACCGCGGTTACGTCTTCAAGAAGGGCACGGCACTCGTCCCGTCCTTCCTGTCCTTCGCCGTCGTCAACCTCCTGGAGAAGCACTTCGGGCGGCTCGTCGACTACGACTTCACCGCGAGGATGGAGGACGACCTCGACCGCATCGCGCGGGGCGAGGCACGGGCCGTGCCGTGGCTGAAGCGGTTCTACTTCGGTGCGGGCGACGCGGCGGGTGCCGCCGAGGCCGGGAACGGCGACGGCGACCACCTGGGCGGCCTCAAGGAGCTCGTCACCGACCTGGGCGCCATCGACGCCCGCGAGGTGTCGTCGTTCCCGGTCGGCAACGACATCATGCTGCGCGTCGGGCGCTACGGCCCGTACATCGAGCGCGGCGAGAAGGACTCCGAGAGCCACCAGCGCGCCGATGTGCCGGAGGACCTGGCGCCCGACGAGCTGACCGTCGAACTCGCGGAGGAGCTGCTCGCCAAGCCGAGCGGCGACTTCGAGCTCGGTGCCGACCCGGAGACGGGTCACCAGATCATCGCCAGGGACGGCCGCTACGGCCCGTACGTCACCGAGGTGCTCCCCGAGGGCACCCCGAAGACCGGCAAGAACGCCGTGAAGCCGCGTACGGCCTCGCTGTTCAAGTCGATGTCCCTGGACACGGTGACCCTTCAGGACGCGCTCAAGCTGATGTCGCTGCCGCGTGTCGTCGGCAAGGACACCGAGGGTGTGGAGATCACCGCGCAGAACGGCCGCTACGGGCCGTATCTGAAGAAGGGCACCGACTCGCGGTCGCTCACCTCCGAGGACCAGCTCTTCACGATCACCCTCGACGAGGCCCTCGCGATCTACGCGCAGCCCAAGCAGCGCGGGCGCGCGGCAGCCAAGCCGCCGCTGAAGGAACTCGGTCCGGACCCGGTCAGCGGGCAGCCGGTCGTCGTCAAGGACGGTCGCTTCGGGGCGTACGTCACCGACGGCGAGACCAATGCGACCCTGCGGTCCGGCGACAGTGTCGAAGCGATCACTCCGGAGCGTGGCTTCGAGCTGCTCGCGGAGAAGCGCGCCAAGTCGCCCGCCAAGAAGACGGCCAAGAAGGCCCCGGCGAAGAAGGCTCCGGCGAAGAAAACCGCCGCCAAGAAGACCGCGGCCACGAAAACGGCAGCAAAGAAGACCACTGCCAAGAAAACGACCGCAAAGAAGGCGACGGCTTCCAAGGCGACCGCCGAGGACTGAGTCCTTCATCTTCGGTTCGTGAAACGAACGCCCCGGCACCACTTGGTGTCGGGGGCGTTCGCATGTTCGGGGGCCTCTTCGGGGAGTGAGCCCGTCCCGATAGGCTGGCAGGATGACGCGAGCCGAGCAGCCAACGGCCCACAACCCGGCCCCCGACGACGCCCTGGTCGCAGATTCACGGGAGCGCGCCGTCCGGGCGCTTCTTCGCGTACCGCAACTGAGGCGGCTCTGGAGCGCCCAGCTGGTGGGCGGCGTCGGCGACGCCCTCGCGCTGCTCGTGCTGGTCCTGCTCGCCCTCCAGGCGGCGGTCTCCGAGGGCTCCTTCGGGGGTGGCTACCGCGGAGTGGCCCTCGCCGTGTCGGCCGTCTTCGGGGCGCGGATTCTCGCGACGCTGCTCTTCGGGGCGGTACTTCTCGGCCCGCTCACCTCCCTCACCTCCCAGGAAGGGCCACTCGACCGCCGCTGGACCATGGTCGGCGCGGACGGGGTACGGGCCGCGCTGCTGATCATCGCGCCCCTGTGGATCGACTGGACGCCGGAGAACGCGCTGGCCGTGATCCTGGTGACGGCGTTCGTGATCGGGGTCGCCGAGCGCTTCTGGATGGTGTGCCGCGAGAGCGCGGCGCCCGCGCTGCTGCCCGCACCGCCTCTGGAGGGCGCGACGGTACGCCCGCTGCCGGACCACATGGACGCGCTGCGGCGCCTGTCGCTGCGTACGGGATTCGTGGCGGTGCCCCTCGCGGCGGCCACGCTCGTCGTCGCCGGGCTCGTCAACAACCTGCTGGGCGCCGGGCTCGCGTGGTTCGAGCAGCACCAGGCGGCGCTCGCCTCGTACGTCTCCGCGGGTCTGTTCGCCGCCTCCCTGTCGGTGCTCACGTTCCTCGAACTGCCCGACGCCCGCACCCCGCGCGCGCGGTCGCCGCTCGAAGGGCTGCGCCGCCCCAAGACGGGGTCCGGCGTCGACAAGGGCCGCACCGGCGCGATCCCGCTCCTGGTGCTCGCCTGCGCTGCCGTCGCCGGGGCGATCGCGGCCACCGTCGCCGTCGCCGTGCTGCACGCCAAGGACCTGGGCGGCGGACCGGTGACGTACGGGCTGCTGGCGCTCGCGGTGACCGGGGGTGTCGTGATCGGCATCCGAACGGCCGCCAAGCTGCTGCCGTCCTTGTCGCGGCGCCGCCTGCTCGCGCTCGCCATCGCCTTCACGGGGATAGCGCTGCTCGCCGCGGGGCTCGTTCCGGACGTCGCCACCGTGATCCTGATCACAGGGTTCGCGGGCATCGGCGCGGGTGTCGCCGCGAACACCGGGCACGCACTGCTCGACCAGGAGGCCGAGGACTACCGGCGGGCGCGTACGACGGAACACCTGCACGCGGTCGTACGGGTCTTCGTGGCCCTGGGCGCGCTGGTCGCCCCCGTGGTGGCCGCCGTCATCGGGCCGCACCGCCTGGAGAACGGCAAGTTCGTGTTCGCGCACGGCGGCGCCGCCTTCACACTGATGCTGGTCGGCGCGCTGCTGCTGCCGGTCGCCGCGCTGGTGCTGGCCAAGGCCGATGACCGCTCCGGAGTGCCGCTGCGGCACGACCTCAGGGACGCGCTGCGGGGCGGGGACGACCCGGTGCAGGCACAGGCCGTCGCCGGGTTCTTCATCGCTCTGGAGGGCGGTGACGGGGCCGGGAAGTCGACGCAGGCCGAGGCGCTCGCCGAGTGGATCCGCGCCAAGGGGCACGAGGTCGTGGTGACGCGCGAGCCGGGCGCCACGCCCGTCGGGAAGCGGCTGCGGTCGATCCTGCTGGACGTGTCGTCGGCCGGGCTGTCGCACCGCGCGGAGGCGCTGCTGTACGCCGCCGACCGCGCCGAGCATGTGGACACCGTGGTGCGGCCCGCGCTGGAGCGGGGCGCGGTGGTCGTCTCCGACCGCTACATCGACTCCTCCGTGGCGTACCAGGGGGCAGGGCGTGACCTGTCCCCGACCGAGATCGCCCGCATCAACCGGTGGGCGACCAACGGGCTCGTACCGCATCTGACGGTGCTGCTGGACGTGTCGCCGGAGGCCGCCCGTGAGCGGTTCACCGAGGCGCCGGACCGGCTGGAGTCGGAGCCCGCCGAGTTCCACGCGCGCGTGCGGTCCGGTTTCCTGACGCTCGCGGCCGCCGATCCCGCGCGCTACCTGGTCGTCGACGCCGGGCAGGAGCCCGAGGCCGTCACGACGGTGATCCGGCACCGTCTCGACGTGGTGCTGCCCCTCTCCGAGGCCGAGGTGAAGGCCCAGGAGGAGGCCCGCAAGGCGGCCGAGGAGGAAGCGCGGCGGCGTGCCGAGGAAGAGGCCGCCCGCAAGGCCGAGGAGGAGCGGCTGGAGCGCGAGCGCCAGGAGCAGCTCGCCCGGCTGCGCGCCGAGGAAGAGGAACGCAAGCAGCGCGAGCTGGAGGAGGCCCAGCGGCGCGAGGCCGAGCGGCAGGCCGAGGAGGCCCGGCAGCGCGCCGAAGAGGCGCGCCGGAGGGCCGAGGAGGAGCGGGCGCGGCGGCTCGCGGAGGAGCAGGCGCTCAAGGCCGAGGAGGACCGTCGGCGCAGGCAGGCCGAGGAGGAGGCGCGGCTCCGGGCCGAGGCGGACGAGCGGCGGCTGGAGAAGCAGCGGAAGGCCGAGGAGGCGTTGCTCCGGGCCGAGGAGGCTCGGCGGGTGGCGGCTGCCTCGGCCGCGGCGGCTTCCGCTGGTGCGCCTGAGGGCGGCGCCGGTTCCTCGCCGACCGTCCCTGACAACGAGACCACGGTGCCGACGCCCGTGGTGACGCCGACGAACGCGTCCGGAGGACCGGCCGAGGAGACGGCGGTCCTGCCTCCGGTGCCGCCGCGTGACGCCGGGCCGGACGCCGAGGAGACGGCTGTGCTGCCGCAGCCTCCGGAGCCGCAGGGGGCCGCCGACGAGACGGCCGTGCTGCCTCCCGTCGGGCAGGGCCCCGCCGCCGACGAGACCGCTGTGCTTCCCCCGGTCGGGCAGGGTTCCGACGCGGACGAGACGGCGGTCCTTCCTCCCGTACGGGAGGACCGTGGCGGCGAGCGGGGGAGCGGGCCGGCGGACCGGGTGCCTCCGGGGTACTTCCGTGACGAGCGGCCGGGGGCCGACCCCACCGACGCCCGCACGCGCGAGCTGCCTCAGGTCGACGAGGAAGGCACGCCTCGGCGACGGCCGCGTTCGGACTGGGCGGAGGAGACTCCGCTGGACGATCTTCCGACGCTGGCGGACGAGTTGCTGGGTCCGCGTGAGGACGAGGAGCAGGACGAGGGGCGGGGGCGCCGGCGGCGCTGACGTGTGCGCGGGCGCCGGCATGTGTGCGGCGGGCGGTGGCGCGGGCGGCGCGTGGCGTTGACGTACGGGGGGCGGTGACGGCGAGGCTGTTGTGCCGGCCGCGGCCCGAGCCTGTTGTGCGGGGCGCGGCCGCCGAGGTACGCACGAGGCCGACCCTCTCGCCCGCCCGAGCCCCGCTCGTAGAGCCGGGCACGGTCCGGCACGGCCCGTTCGCTCGGAGCCAGGACCCCGTTGTCAGTCCCCTCCCGCACAATGGGACGCGGCAAGGCACATGCGTGACGGAAGGGCGGGCAACCCATGACCGTGTGGGACGACCTGGTGGGCCAGGAGAAGGTGAGCGCGGAGCTCGGCGCCGCCGCCCGGGACGCCGACACCCTGGTCACGGCGGTGGCGGCCGACACCCCGGTGCCCGAGTCGTCGAAGATGACGCACGCCTGGCTCTTCACGGGCCCGCCCGGCTCGGGCCGTTCCACCGCGGCGCGGGCCTTCGCGGCGGCCCTCCAGTGCGTGAGCCCCGACCGCGCCCTCGGCGGAGCCCCCGGCTGCGGCTTCTGCGACGGCTGTCACACGAGCCTGATCGGCACCCACGCCGATGTGCAGATCATCCGCACCGACCTGCTGTCGATCGGTGTGAAGGAGACCCGTGACCTCGTACGCCGCGCTCAGATGTCCCCGGCGGGCCGCCGCTGGCAGGTCATCATCCTGGAAGACGCCGACCGCCTCACGGAGGGCGCGGGCAACGTACTGCTGAAGGCCGTCGAGGAGCCCGCCCCGCGCACGGTCTGGCTCCTCTGCGCGCCCTCGATCGAGGACGTCCTGCCCACCATCCGCTCCCGCTGCCGCCTCCTCACGCTCCGGACCCCGCCCGTGGACGCGGTCGCCGACATCCTCGTACGCCGAGACGGCATCGAGCCGGACGTGGCGGCCGCCGTGGCCCGCGCCACCCAGGGCCACATCGGGCGCGCCCGCCGCCTCGCCACGGACGAGCGTGCCCGCGCGCGGCGTGCCGCCGTCCTCAAGCTGCCGCTGCGTGTCGACGACGTGGGCGGTTGCCTCAAGGCCGCCCAGGAGCTGATCGACGCGGCCTCCGAGGATGCCAAGCAGGTCGCCGAGGAGATCGACGTCAAGGAGACCGACGACATGAAGGCGGCGCTCGGCGCGTCCCAGGGCGGCCGTATGCCGCGCGGTACCGCCGGCGTGATGAAGGAGCTGGAGGACAAGCAGAAGCGCCGCAGGACGCGTACGCAGCGCGACAGCCTGGACCTGGCCCTCATCGACCTCACGGCCTTCTACCGCGACGTGCTCGCCCTCCAGTTCGGCACGAATCTCGCCCTCGCCAACACGGAGATGCGGGACACGCTGGACCGGCTGGCACACGGTTCGTCACCCGAGGCGACCCTGCGCCGGATAGAAGCGATCGCCGCCTGCCGCGAGGCTCTCGACCGGAATGTGGCGCCGCTGCTGGCGGTGGAGGCGATGACGATGGCGTTGCGGGCGGGCTGACCCTCACTCGCCGCCCACTCACTCTCACCACACCCACACCCACACCCCACCCACCACCCATCGCTCACACCCGGCGAAGAGTTGACTACGTCACTCGTACGAGGCGCGTCGACCACTCTGAGCGATCATGGCATCGCGCAGGGTTACTCTCGCTTGATGTACATCAGGCGCCAGCCCAGGTCATCCCGGGCCAACCGATCCCTCCGCGCGTGCGGCACGCTGCTCGCCGTCGCCGGACTGCTCGTCTCCGCCTGCTCCGCGGGGAGTTCGACGAGCTCCGCGAGCCCTGCCGGGGCGGCGGCGCTGCGCGCGCTGCCCGAGGCCACCCCGTCGGCGCTGGCCCCGTACTACGGGCAGCGGCCGAACTGGCGATCCTGCGGAGTCCCCGGCTTCCAGTGCGCCACGCTGAAGGCCCCACTCGACTACACCGAGCCGGCCAAGGGCGACATCCGACTGGCCGTCGCCCGCAAGAAGGCCACCGGCCCGGGCAAGCGGCTCGGTTCGCTGCTGGTCAACCCGGGCGGGCCGGGCGGTTCGGCCGTCGGCTACCTCCAGTCGTACGCCGGCATCGGCTACCCGGCGGAGGTGCGCGCCCGCTACGACATGATCGCGGTGGACCCGCGCGGCGTCGCCCGCAGCGAGCCGGTCGAATGTCTCACCGGGCGCCAGATGGACGCGTACACGCAGACGGACACGACCCCCGACGACGCGGGCGAGACCGGTGAACTGGTCGATGCCTTCAAGGACTTCGCGGAGGGCTGCGGGAAGCGCTCGGCGGACCTGCTGCGCCATGTGTCCACGGTCGAGGCGGCCCGCGACATGGACGTCGTGCGCGCCGCGCTGGGCGACAAGAAGCTGACGTACGTGGGTGCTTCGTACGGCACGTTCCTGGGGGCGACGTACGCGGGCCTGTACCCGGACCGAGTCGGCCGCCTGGTTCTGGACGGTGCGATGGACCCGACCCTGCCCGCGCGGGAGATGAACGAGGATCAGACGGCCGGGTTCGAGACGGCCTTCCAGTCCTTCGCGAAGGACTGCGTACGTCAGTCCGACTGCCCGCTGGGCGGCAAGGGCACGACGACCGAGCAGGCCGGCAAGAACCTGAAGGCCTTCTTCCAGCGGCTGGACGCGGCCCCCATCGACGCGGGCGACGCGGACGGCCGCAAGCTGGGCGAGGCGCTGGCCACGACGGGCGTCATCGCCGCGATGTACGACGAGGCGGCCTGGCCGCAGCTGCGCGAGGCCCTCACCACGGCCATGGAGGACAAGGACGGCGCGGGCCTGCTCGTCCTGTCCGACAGCTACTACGAGCGGGACGCCGACGGACAGTACGCGAACCTGATGTTCGCGAACGCGGCGGTGAACTGCCTGGACCTGCCGGCGGCCTTCTCCTCCCCCGAAGCGGTCGAAGACGCCCTCCCCGCCTTCGAGAAGGCCTCCCCGGTCTTCGGCGAGGGCCTCGCCTGGGCCTCCCTGAACTGCGCGTACTGGCCGGTGAAGCCGACCGGCGAGCCCCACCGCATCGAGGCGAAGGGCGCCGCCCCCATCGTCGTCGTCGGCACGACCCGAGACCCCGCGACCCCCTACTCCTGGGCCCGGTCCCTCGCCGCCCAGCTCTCCTCCGGCGCCCTCCTCACCTACGACGGCGACGGCCATACGGCGTACGGGCGGGGCAGCGCCTGCATCGACTCCACGATCAACCGCTACCTCCTGGAAGGCACCCCTCCGAAGGGCGGAAAGCACTGCTCAGGGGCCTGATGGCGGGGCATGTCGGGGGGTGCTCCGAGGCCTGTGCGGAGCACCCCCCGAAACTGTGTAGACTTACCGGCGTTGCCGATCGCACCATAGTTCTGGCAGCGCGCCGCCTTAGCTCAGATGGCCAGAGCAACGCACTCGTAATGCGTAGGTCTCGGGTTCGAATCCCGAAGGCGGCTCCACCTCTGACCAGCGGTTTCCTTGCGGGAGCCGCTGTTCTGTTTTCCGCCTAGTTGCAGTGCTAGTTGCGATAGAACACGCGTTCACCCCCACAGTGCGTCCCCCATCCGCTTCGCCGCATCGTTCGCGAGGACCGACGCAACGTGCGTGTAGCGGGTCATCATCCGCATGGAACTGTGGCCGAGGAGCTCCATCACGACGCGCGGCGAGACGCCTGCCTCGATCAGCAGCGTGCCCGCGGTGTGCCGGTTGTCGTGCACCCGCGCGTCGCGCAGGCCCGCGGCCGTGAGGATGTCCTTGAATTCCTCCCAGTCCATCCGCGGATCGATCGGCTTCCCGTTGGGCTGGCAGAACACGAGGTCGTTCTCCTCCCACAACTCACCGGCCGCCAGGCGCTCGCGCACCTGGTCCTTGCGGTGGGCGCGCAGGAGGGGAATCAGCGGCGGGGGGATGGGCGCCAACCTCTTGTTCTTCCCCTTCGGCTCCCGGAAGACCAGGCCCCCGCCCGTGCGCTCCGGGCAGACCTTCGCGTGCGCCGTGCAGTCCTTCGCGCACGGCTTCGGGCACCCGTTCTTCAGCTTCGCGTGCTGCTTGCAGCCCTTCTTGCACGCCTTCCGGTGGTGCTTCTCCCCACAGGCGTGCGCGTCCTCGCATCCGTGCTGCCACGTCAGCCGTTGCAGCTGCCACCAGATCTTCATGACCCCGGTGTCCAAGTCGACGTACTTCCAGCGCAGTCCGAGCGCCTCGCCCTGACGCAGGCCCTCGGCGAGCGCGACAGACCAGCGGGCGCCGTTGCGCCGGTCGGCCGCCTCGGCGAGCAGCGCGCGCGCCTCCGCCTGGTTGAAGGGCTCGATCTCACCCTCGGCCGCAGACGGCGGCTCGACCATCAAGGCCACGTTGCGGGAGACGATCTCCCGTTGCCACGCCACCTTCAGCGCGCGGGAGAGGATCCGGTGCGTCTTCAGCACCGTGCCTGACGACAACTTGCGCTTGGTCATATCGAGGTACAGGGCGTCGATGTGGGACGCCTCCAGCTTGTCGACGCGGTGCTTCCCGATGCCCGGAAACAGATACAGGCGGCTCTTCGACCGGTAGTCGTCCAGGGTCCGCGGGCTCATGGTCCCGTCCGCGACCTTGCGGGCGCAGGCCGTGTCCATCCACGTGGTCAGCCACTGCTCGATGGTCGGCGGACGGCCCGCCTTCCGGGTCTTGCCCGCGTCGCGCTCGCGCTCCAGCTGCCGCACCTTGGCCCGCACGACGTTCTCGTCCGGACCCATCCGGTGTCGACGGTCGGGGGCACCGTTCGGCTTCGTGCCGACGGTTACCCACCCGTGCCACTTCCCGTCCGCCTCCGAGAAGTAGACGCTGCTCTCGCCGTTGCTCCGACGGCCGCTCACCCCGCGCGCCCCGGCCGCGCTGGTGGGAGGAACCCGCGCTTACGAGCGTCGGCAACCCACCGGTGCACCCGGCGGACCGGCACATCGGTGAGTTCAGCTAGGGAGGGGGCGGGGGGCACGCCAGCCTTCGTGCACCACAGGTAGGCCTCGGCGACGTCCTTCAAGAAGTCGTCCGTCAGGCGACCCTCGGGAGCTTTGATGCGCGGCAGCTTTCCTGTGTCGCTGCCGAGCATCCCGCTTGGCATGGGGTTGAAGTACATCGGCGTGATGTCCTTCGTTCGCTCGAAGTACTCGTCGAGCGTTTCCAGAGGGGTCGGCCCGCTGCCGCGTTCCGTGAACACCTGACGTGACTGGGCAACGGCTTCGCCGATCGAGTCCGTGGGCGCGTTCCGCATAAGCAGGGTGCGGTTCAGCGCCTGCTCGATCTCTGTCATGGGGATTCGGCGCCACGTTCGGCCGCTGAGAACCTCATCTTCCCCTGCTTGGACCACGGCCGTCTTGAGGTCGATCCGTTCTCTGTCTGTTGGGCCAGTCAGTTCGAATTTCAGGTAGACACGCGGCCCACCCTCTTCGCTGAACCTGATCCATCCTCCGGGGCGGACGTCGATGTTCCAGGCGAGTTCGCGTAGTTGCATGGGGTGAGGGTCCCAAAGTGTCACTCAACATGCAACCCGACCCACGTACTTGCGCGACCCTCAGCGACCCAGTACAGTCATAAATGTGTAAGCGACCCGCTTACACGAACGGCCCCCGGCGGTGCGTCAACACCGACCGAGGGCCTGACGGAATCACCTGCGTCAACAGGAGACCCGCTAATGCAGAAGTTTGCCACCCGCCGCGAGCGTCGCGCCCAGCGTCGGGCACTTCGCGCCACCCTCCGCCGCCGGACCAATACCCACCGCGCTGCCAACAAGGCTCGCCGCACCCTGGCCACCGGCACCCCTCAGACCGCCAAGACTCATCTCATCGGCCGTGGTCTCGACCCCGCCACCGCGAAGCGGTTCGCCGGAGCCTTCTCACGCGGTGTCCAGCCCACCGCCACCGCTGAGACCGCCGTGAAGCTCAAGGGGCGTGCGCGCAAGACCGTTGCCGTGAAGCTGTACGACACCGCCACGTTCGCCGCACGCCTGGCCGCCTACCGGCCCAAGGACGCCACGGCCGCCGCCGCGTTCGCGCGGCTCGCCCTGGAGGTGGCCGCCTGATGACCACCCCGAGCCGTACCCCCGACGCCGATCCGATGCGGACGTGGCTGACGCGGCTGTCCCTCGCCGCCGGTATCGCCTTCACCGCGCACGCCGAATATGCCCTTGCCCGCACCCTGGGGGCGGATCCGTTCATCGCGGCCATGCTCCCCGTGTCCATCGACGCGTACGTGGTGGCCGCTCTGCGGTGGTTCCGGGCGCTCGACATCATGCTCAGTCTCAGTCTGATGAGCGCGGCGCAGGTGGCCGCTCACGCCCTCGACGCCCGCGTGATCGCGGTCAGCTTCGAACTCGTGGTGGTCGTCTCGCTGCTCGTGCCGGTGGCGCTGTGGCGCACCCATGCCCTCGCCCGAGGAGAGGAGACGGTGACCGCTCCTCCCGTGGCGTACGCCCCCGTGCCGGTGGTCACCCGACCGTCACCGACGCCGTTCGTCTGGGACGACTACGTGAGATCCGGAGTGACCGCGAAGGTGACCACTTCCCTGCCCGCTGCCACCCCCCGTCAGGTGGTCACCGAGGTGGTCACCCTCACCCCTGCTGAGCTGCGGAAAAGGGCGCTGAAGCTGAACCGGGAGGTGGTCACCGAGACCGGACGGCCGGTGACCATCGACCGACTGCGCGATGAGCTGGGTCTGTCCCGCCGCGATGCTGCCGAACTGCGCCGCGAGATCGTCGAGGGGAAGCGGTCATGAACATCCCCGACCGGACCCCGCCGCAGTACCACGTGCCCCCCATCGGGATGACCGCCGACGGACAGCCCATCTACCCGTGGCCGGTCACTCCCGCACCGGTCACCCCGGCGCCGCTGAAGGCGCATCCCGTCGGCGCGTACGTGGCTGGTGGCTGCCTCGGCGTGTTCGCCCTGGCCATCGTCGGCACGGTCCTGGTGGCCGTCCTTATCGGCCTGTCCATCGCCCTGATGGTGCTGGCTATCGCCGTCGTCGCCCTGACGATCTGTGTCCTGGTTCTGCGCTCGATGTGGCGCGACTACCAGAAGGGCAACTGACCGTGCCGAAGAAGGTCAAGCTCACCGCGTGGGAGAAGGCGCAGATCGTGCGCCTGGAGATCAAGGGCCTGAAGCAGGCAGCCGCAGGCATCACCGACCAGCCCGACCTAGAGAAGCGCATTGAGCGCATCAGGGACGGCGCCCGCAGGCGCGCCAACGGCAAGTAGCAGCGCCCCGGGGACGGCGTCCACCGCCAAGCAGACCGTCGCCCCCGGGTCTTCCGTACCCCAGACGAGGCAGGAAGCCCCCAGCATGACCGATCTTCTGATCAAGACGCCACACGCCCCGATCGCCGAGGCGTCCTTGACGCATTCCGAGCGACGCCGCGCCCGATACCTCAAGCTCACCCGAGCCGCCCTCAACGACGAACGCGTCCGCTCCGTAGGACGCCTGATCGTCCGTCACGGCGCGTACGCCATCGGAGGCACCAGGGCTCTGGCACGCCGTGCGTGGGACGGCCGTACCGCCGCCCGGTACGAACGAATGATCCGGGCAGCCGAATCCGCGGGCCTCATGGAAGAGGTCCGGGAGTGGGAGGCACGCGGCCACGCCTTCCGCGAGGCGCGCCACCGGCGGCGTATGGACCTCCTTGCCGCCCTGTTGAACGCCCCCAAGGCCATCGCGTCCGCCCTTGCCACCGGGGCGGGGGTGCTGCTCCTGCTCGGCCTGCTGCTCGCGTGGGCGAACAACGACGTGAGCGACGTCCTCGCCCCCGCGCACGCGGTCATTGAGACCGTGCGCCTGGTGGCGCTCATCGCGGGTGTGGTGTGGGATCCGATGCTGTTCGCCCTCCCGTGGATCGCTCTCGCCGCCGTGTGGGCAATCGGCCGGCACTCTCGCACGGCGCCGCAGTGGGCGCTCCCGCCGCACCAGCGTGACGACGGCGGACCGGTCACCCCGTCCATCGTCGTCACCGCGTTCCGTGACCTCGGTATCTCCGCCCTGCGCCGAGCCATTGAGGACATGGGCGACGTCGGCGCGGCAATGCTGTCGCCGATCGTCATGGCGGGGTGCGGCGTCGAGGTCGACGTGACGCTGCCCTCGGGGGTGTCCACGGACGAGATCCAGAAGCGGCGCCGGAAGCTTGCCGAGAACCTCGGCCGTCATGAGCACGAGGTGTTCGTGACGATCCCTGAGGCGGCCCGTACGGTGCGCCTGTGGATCGCCGACTCCGGCGCCCTCGACGAGCCGATCGGTCCGTCTCCACTCGTCACCGACCCCGACAGCCGCGCCGACTACCGGACGGGGCGCGCCCCGTGGGGGCAGAGCCTGCGGGGCGACGCCACGGCCGTCAGCCTCTACCAGCGGCACCTACTGATCACGGGTCTCTCGAACCAGGGCAAGACCGCAGCCCTGCGTGCCCTCGCCCTGTGGCTCGCCCTCGACGCATCCGTTGAGTTCTGGATTGGTGACCTGAAGGGCGTGGGCGATTGGGCGATGTTCGAGGGGCTCGCCTCGGTACTCATCCAGGGGCCGACCGACGAACACGCCTGCGCCGTCACGGAGATGGTGGAGGCAGGCGTACAGGAGATGGAGCGCCGTCTGATGGCGCCTCCGGGCTCCGTGTTCGACCCGCTCGTGATCCTCGTGGACGAGGCGCAGGTAGCGTTCATGAACCCCGTCAAGGGTCCCGACGGCCGCCCGTACGGCGGGAGCAAGGCGACGAGCCGGTACTTCATGGCCGCGCGCCGGATCCACAACCAAGGTCGCGCCGTGTCCGTGACCCTGTGGCAGGGGACGCAGAACCCCACCGACCAGAACCTTCCGGTCCTGGTTCGGGAGGGTGCCCACATCCGCTCCTCGCTCGTCGTGGGCACGGAGTCTCAGTCGAAGATGGCGCTCGGCGACAAGGCCGTGGACGGCGGCGCCGCTCCTCACCTGCTGCGCCAGGGGCTCGACAAGGGGACGCTCGTCGTCGCCGGTGACGGAGTCGAGCTGGAACCGGGCCAGTCGTCCATCACGATCCGCACGCACTTCATCGACGACGAGCAGGCGCGCGAGATCACCAACCGGGCCAAGGCCGCGCGGTCCGGTGTCGCCACGGTGCACAAGCTGACGCCCGTGCGCGACGTCGACCCGTTGGCGGACATCCTGACCGTGCTCGGCACCGAGCCCCGCATGCGCACGCAGGAGGTTCTCCAGCGCCTCGCCGAGCGGGATCCGGGCACGTACCGCGAGTGGCACAACTCGGATCTCCGTGAGCTCCTCGAAGGGTTCGACGCCGCCCCGCACAAGAGTGACGGGGTGATGGTGGTCGACCGTCAGAAGGTGCGCGACGCCCTCGCCGAGCGCGACGCCGCGTAGAGGGAGGCGCGAGGGGGCAGGGAGTTCTCCCTGAGCGCCTCCCTGCCCTTGCCTCCCTGGCCTGACCTGCGAATGCACGTCGTCAGGGAGGCCAGGGAGGCGCCGTCAACGGACCGCCGCCAGGGGAGCCGGGGGCAACCGCGGTGGGCCCCTGAGTCCCTCCCTGACGCACAGCATTGCGCCCCGCTCTCCTCCGGGAGGGCGGGGCGCATTCGTGCGTTCGGAGCGGTCAGGATCCGACCGGTACGCCCCTGCTCCACAGTTCCTCGGCATGCTCGGCGAACCGGGAGAACATGCCGCCGTCCCCCTGCCGACGCAGGTGGAGCAGCGGGGAGTCGTGACCGACCAGACGCGCCAGATGCGGCGTCACCATCGCCTGATCGTCGAAGCGGAACACCGACAGGCTCACATGGTTCACGGCATCGTCCGGGGCGCTGAAACGCGCCTCCAGCCCTTCAAGCGGCCCGAGACGTTCCAGTGCCTCAAGGGTCATGCGGACGCGTGTGGAGACCGTCAACGCCGTGTCCTCGATGGCCTCGCGCTGCCTGGTCACCTCGCCCTCGGGGTCTCCTACGAGGAACCGCACCCGGCACCCTGATTCGATCTTGCGACGTAGGGTCTCGGGGAACGTGGGGACGGACGTCCAGAAGAAGTAGTTCGTATAACCGCTCAGGTAGATCTCTTGCGTGGCGCCCTCGATCAGCTCGGACCACACCGTGTTGGGGCACGCGGATCGGTACGGGTACGACTGGACGATCTCTAGGTCTCCGCCCGTCTTGATGCGGTCCTTCACGATCTTGGGCCACAACATCTCTTCGTCCACTCCCAACGCTTGGGCAGCGTCTTGCCTGTTCCGAGCGTGCGGTACGAGATCCTCGTCTGCGATCCACCGCTCGATCGTCTTGCCAGTCACACCGATGCGCGCAGCGAGGCGCCTCGGTGACTGTCCGGCCGCATCCATAGCCGATCTTAAGGCTGTGTTCAAGGCTCCCCCTGCGGACGTTTGGGCCTTTTCCAAGGTAGCGCCCGGACGTCTCAACTGTCCTTGCACAGTGGCCAGATACGTCCTCACGCAGGCGCAAAGATCGGTGCATGGATGACGACGAGGGCCCACTTGCGCCCGCGTGCCCCGCCTGCCGCGTCCTAGTGATTTGGGACGACGTGACGGGCGAGTGCATTCACTGCGGCAAGCAGCTCAAGGACAAGAACGACCGGCCGTACCTGGTCCGGCTAAAAGCAGACAGACGACGCGCAACGACGTTGACGGAGGACTGAGCGACGAACTGCCCGAACTGCGGAGCATGGGCCTACCAGGACAACTTGGGCCGGTGGATCTGCTCCAACCATTGCGGCTGGGAGACCGGAGTCATCCCGGCATTAGGAGGTAGACATGAACTGTCCGAACTGCGGCGGAGCGACTCAGCAGGGACCGGGCGGAGGGTGGCTCTGCGGCAACTGCGGATGGCAGAGCGGCTACGCGCCCCCGCCGCGGGTACTCTCGGTACATGACTCAGCAGTGGTCACCGGAAACCGTGTCGGCTGACACCACGACGTCCCCGACCGGGGCGGAGATCACCACGACCGAGTGCCGGGGTTGCGGCGCCATGGTGAGCGGCCTCAACGGACGCTATGCCTGTGGTGTCTGCGGCTGGGTCAACGACTGGTCGGAGGGGCACACGGAACTGCCCCGAGCCGAGGACGATCCGGACTACCCGGGACGACACTGACAGACGACAGCGCCCCCTCTCCCTGAGTTGCCGGGAGCGGGGGCGCTGTCGTGTTCGTGGTCAGGCGACCTTCAGGCGCTCCGTCAGGGCGCCGCCCATACCCCGCTGAAGGCTGTGTATGCGGGGGTCCGCCACACGGGCAGCCGGATGTTTGGGGCCGAACTCCGCTTTCGCCACCTCGGCCGTGGCGTACTGGAGCAGCGTGTCAGCGGGCACCGGACCCCAGTCCGTACCGGCGAGGCGCAGAGTGCCGGACGATCCAGCTCCCGTGTCGTACGTGGCGTCCTCGTCACCGAGTGGCAGCCCGAGAGCGGCCAGACGGGCGTGTACGGAGCTGACAGAGGCGTTGTGGTCCCGCAGGGCACCGACGAGTTTGAGCAGCGCCTGAGTGGCCTCACGGTGCGCCTTGCCGACCGCCCCGGCGGAGTCGGACAGCGTGGCGCCCAGCGCCTTCAGCTCGGCCGCGTGCGGCTTCTCGGTAGCCTTCCGCGCCTTCAACGCCTCATCCTGCCGAGTCTTCGCCGCCTTCAGCTCCTCGGCTGCCTGGACTTCCCGCTCGATCATGGCCGCGACGTCGTCACGGGCGGCCATCTTGGCGTCGTGACCCCGCTCCCGCGTCTTGGTCACACGGGCTTCCGCCTGCTCGATGTCCTCGTCGGTGATCACGCTTGCTGCTCCTTCAAAGCGGTGGGGTCAGGCGATGTACCTGCGGGCGTGCATGCGCCACGGCTCGGGGTCGGCGTACCGCTGCGTCTCCACCACCTCCGGGGCCGCGAGGGCGAACAGGGCGCGCGCCTCATGGATGGATCGGATGGCATCGGGGTCACCGGCCATTGCGGCGTCCTGGTGCTCGGCGAGGGTGCGGACGTACGCCTTCGACGCCTCGACGGCCATGATGGGCGCGGACGCCTCGTACGTGGCACGCACGGTGTGCATGTCCATGGGTTCGGCCGTCGCCATTTCCGCCCTCTTTCCGTCATGGCCTGACGGCCGAATGAATGCACCGAGGCACTTGATTTCGCCTTACACATTCTAGCGGTTGACGGTGGGTCAGGGATAGAGAATCAGCAAATGTCAACCCCCGCGAGGGTTGACAAAATTACCTCGAATCCTCTTGATCTTGGGCGCGCGGTATCGTGCAGAATGCATGCCGGAATACCCGCTATATGGATTCCGACATAACGGGCAAATGGTTCACGGGGAAGCGGGAGACCATGGCGTTGAATTCCTCGGCGATCCTCGACGCCGTCGCCACGCACGCAATGAGCCTCGGCCATTTTCAGAGCGTCACCCTGCACGAGCCACGGGCGGTCACGGGCAACGGCATCGCGGCGTGCGTCCTGGTGGAGAGCATCACGCCCATCCGGTCCTCAGGCGCGGCCATGACGTCCGTGCGCCTGGAGCTGATGGTCGGGATCTACACGACAACGCTCACCGACGCCGACACCGACAGCATTGACGCGGTCCTGGGCGAAGCCGCTGACGCCCTCATGGAGACGTACACCGAAGACTTCACCCTTGGCGGTCTCGTGCGCCAGGTCGACATTTTCGGCGCGTATGGCCAGGCGCTGGGCGCGCGGGCCGGGAACTACATCCGGCCCGACGGCAGTCCGCCCCTGCGGGTGTTCCGTGTGACGCTGCCGCTGATCGTGGACGACGTGTTCGCGCAGGCCGCGTAGACGCAACGCGAGGGGCTGGAGCGCCCCCTGAGGGGCCGTAGGCCGCAAGGCGGGGGATTAGCCATCCGGCCCCGCGTACGGCCGCCTGAGGGGCACTCAGGGCGCCGGACGGATCAAGGGCGGCCAGCCGTCCGCCCTGGCGTACACGCTGCCGCGCTTGCCTGCCACGACGGGCGTGAGCGTCGCGTCGTTCGACTCCAGCCAGACGAGGTCGACCCGCACCCGGTCGCGGTCACGGGTCCGGCGGACGTTCCGGACGCGGGCGCGGGTGAACGGCGAGACGACGGAGCATCGGGCCAGCACCTCGGCGCCCACGGTCGGGACGATGCCGGGCGCGATGTCTCCGTATCGGAACCTCAAGCGGTGCATGCGACCTCCAGGGTGCGGCGTCCTGCATCCATGTTAACGATCGTTTATCGCGCGTCCGGCCCGTCGCGGGGTGCCGAAGTTTTGGATTCGAGGTGCACTTCTCCCTGAACGCAACGGTCCGGCACCTCGAAAGCGATCTCGCTAAAAGTAACTGCCCCACTCCCCTGCGTCACCGTCACGATGCGTGACCACTCGTCACGATGCTCCACATGATCACGTCAAGAGGCCAGGCCTGACATCCATGTCATGTCATGTTCTTCACTGTTCCGTTGTGACCCCGGACATGCAGCAGCCCCGGACGATGGAATCCGTCCGGGGCCGTCGGGCTCTGGCTACAAACCGATCCCCACGAGGGGCGACTCGGTGACGCGGTCCGCATCCTCCATGTACCCGAGCAGGGCGCGTGACCCATCCGCCCATCCACCCGTACGTCCGATGCGGAGCATGTCCGCACCCGCCCGCCGTGCTGCCGTGGCGAACCCACGGCGCAGCGAGTGCCCCGTCCACTGACCCTCCAGGCCGGCCGATGCCGCCGCCTTCTCCACTACCTCGGCTGCCGCCTCCTCGGTCATGCGCCCGGCAGGGTCACCGATGGCGCGGCCGTGGCGCAGCATGGGGGGCGCCACGTGGCCGTGCCTGCTGACCCGCACGAAGAGCGGTCCCTCAGTGCGGCCCTCCTGTTCCAGTGCGGCCAGGTAGGCGTTTACTGCCCTCACGGGACACGTGGCCGGACGGCTGCCGTACAGCACCATGTTGTCGGTGTGGTTGTGCGTCTTCTTGCGGTAGACCGAGATGTCGATGCCGTCCTCGGTGCGCAGCAGCTCCTCGATGTTCATGGCGACCAGCTCGCTGACGCGGGCGGCCGTGGCGAAGCCGAGCAGCATGAGCGCCGCGTCCCGCTTCCCCTTGAGGGTGTCCCGGTCCAGGGTGGCGAGCAGCTTGCGCAGGATGTCGGGGACGGCGGCCGAGGCCTTCTTCGTCTTGGCAGCCTGGTCCTTCTTCACGGCCAGCTCCGCCTTGTACGCCTTGAGTACGCGGCGTGCCCCCTCCTGTACCGGCTTGGCCATGCCCACCTCCTCGTGCATGGTCGACACGGCGGCGATGGCCCGGTCGATCGAGGAGGGTGCGGCGGGTCGTCCAGTGCGGGGACGCGGCGCAGTTGTCATGTGCTTGACGTACACGGTGAGCAGCTCGGGGGTCGCCGGTAGCGGAGTGTGCCCCTCCGCCTGGCACCACCGCATGTACTCCTCGCGGTCCGCCCGGTACGCGCGCAGCGTCGAGTCCGGGCGCGTGCCCTCCACGGCAGCGCGAGCGGCCTCGGATAGTTGAAGACTCGACGAGCCTGCTTCGACGATCTCCGCCTCGACCACTTCGTACCGCTCGACCTCACCCATCGGGCCCCCTCTTCTAGCTCTTGAGAAGTCAGCTTATCACGAGCTAGCGCCTAGGCCCGATCTGACTGCGCAACAGATATAACGATGAAACAACGGGGCCTGGCGGCGCCGTCGCGAGGTAGCTGCCCCCTGCACGCAACATGTTGAGGATTCAAATACGCACCCCGGGCCTGTTCGATAGGCGGAAAAGTTTTCACCAGGCGAACACGGTCCTGCGCCTAACGTGGCGCGTTCTGTTCGGCCAGTCCATGGGATCCGGGACGCGGAGGGTGGGCAGATCGGGCTAAACAGTAAATGCAGGCATATGGGTGGACGGTACGCGCCGGGTGAACGATCTTGACGTTCCCCTGATGGTGGCAGGTGTCACGGCTACCCGATCGCGGTGCTCGCTGGCCCGCTTGACGGTGGGCGCGGTTGCGGCATGTGGGGGTTAGTTGCCCCGGGGGCTACTACGTATCCCCCCCAAGGGGTTTGCAAACCCGGTTAGACGGAACCAAATAACCCCTCTGACCTGCGACGATGGGTTAGAGGGGGTTAGGTTAGAGGGAGGGTTAGTTGGAGGGGTTAGAGGGTTGTCTAGACCACAAACCCAATTAACCCTCTGACCTGCGACGATCGATGATTTGACCGTTCCGCCCCTTAAAAACCCCTGATTACGGTTTGCGCCTCGAACGCAGAAGGCCCCAGCACCCGGAGGGCTGGGGCCTGTTCGCTGCCTGGAGGTCAGGAGGGGAGGGGAGGCGTCACCACGGCGCGGTACCGGGCGCAAGGCCTGCCACCCTTGCCCGTCGCGGGCCGCTCGGACGCTGCCGCGTCCTGGACGACCATGCTGCGATTGATCATGTCGTCGACACGGACGCGCAGACGCTCCTTGGGGATGGTGCACCCCATGTCCTGGAGCCGTACGTACAGCTCGGCGATGCTCAGCGCCTCCGGCGAGTTGCAGAGCGCAGTGTGGATGTCGGTGATGTCGTACTCGCGCGTCTGGTCCGCGCTTCCGAGCTTCTCGATCACCTTGGCCTGCTTCTCGTCCAGGAGAGCCTGTGCGTCCCTCTCGCGGGAGAACGTGACGAGGACTGACCCGTCACCTTTTGTGCTGTCGTACGTGGCATAGGCGGCCACGGAGCCGACCTCCCCGGCCTCGCCCTGGTTGTCCTTGGCGAGCTTGAGCGTCACGAGGCCCTTCGACCCCTTGGCGGGCTGCTTCACCACCTCGGCCAGGTACAGGGCGCCCTGCATGGCGCCGTACATGCGGTGGGAACCGGCCTGCCTGTCCTGGTTCTCGTGGCCGACGTGACCGACGAACACGCCCGTCGCCCCCCGCACCGTGAAGGGCTGCATGAGGGTGCGCAGCGCGAGGTCGGTACCACTCGGCTGGTTGACCTCGCCGCCTAGGGCGTTGATGGCAGGGACGAGGGCGTCCAGGGTGACCAGGCCGGTGTTGGCGGTGAACTCCTCGGAGATCTTCGAGCGCTCCTCGTCGGTGCGGACGATCTTCAGCTGAGTGACCACCATCTCCCTCTTCGCCCCCGCGTCCACGAGGCGCCGGATGATCATCTGGTTGGAGTTGTTGTCGAACTCGTGATGGACGACGTTCTTCCCCAGGCGCATGGTCTCGACCTTGAGCCGGGCCAGGATGAGCGACTTACCGATACCGGAACGCCCGAAGAGGCCGTTCGTGGTGCCCTCGTAGAACAGACCGCAGTCACAGTCGGAGAGGTACCCGAACTTCGGCCGCCGGTCCACGCTGTCGCCCGATACGATCCTGTCGAAGATGTCCCCATATGCCTCCTCGGGCTCCTCGACCTGGAGCTCCCTGGCACGGCGCTTCTGGGCCTTCTCCTTGCCGACGATGTCGGTGTAGTGGTACTTCGCCCGCTGCTGGATCTCGGCCATCTCGGCGAGCATGCGGCGGTCTTCCTCGCTGGTGTCCGCGAGGTACTGGAGCCGCTCCTCCTCTTCGATGTCGCTGAGGAGCCGCCCCGGAACCTTGGTCGAGGTGAGGGTTTCGGGGTCCCAGACGTAGTGGAAGTCCCCCGTGGCCTGCTCGGCAGGTCCAGCAGATTCGGCCGGCTCGCCCACCCCCCGCTGCTTGGGCAGGCTGACCACGTTGCCCATGCTCGGCATCTCGCCCGACGTCTCGGCGATCCGCTTCTCGAAGGGGAGCAGTTCACCCCCCGTGTCGCCGTTCGCTGCCCTCTGAAGGTCGTTCACGTAATCGTCAACGCCGTCGATGTGCGGCTGATCGTCTGCGGCGGACTCCTCTGTGTTCACCGGGCCACCCCCCGGTACGCCGAGCGGATCGTCGCGATGGCGTTGCGCTCCTCGCGGTCGTCCCACGGCTGCGCGGCGGCGAGGATGTCGCGCTCGGCGGATTCCACGGGCCACCTGCCCTCTTCGTACCGGTGGGCGGCCCAGTAGATCTTTTTGTTCCAGTTGCCGAGCTGATTGGCTTCGTGGACGACGCGCAGGACGCCTGTGCGCCACCGGTCCATGAGCGAGAGGTCGATGACGGCAGCCCCGTGCCCCCGCCTGGTGCGCGCGTAGGTGCGGCGGTGGACGGCCTCGAAGCCTTCTTCTGCCTTCTTCATGCGCTTGCCGCCGACCGGGTCGAGCGTGTTGTTCAGCTCGACGAGCAGTTCGACGAGGCGCTTCGCCGCGACCTTGACGGGGCGGTCCTTCAGGACGGTGTATCCGGGGGACGGGTAGCAGCCGCGCCAGTTGTTGACACTGGCTAGGACGTCGACCCGGTACTCGTGGCGGTGGTGCATGGTCCGCTCAATGCGGATCACGGGGTGCTGCTTCAGGACGATGTGGCAGCCGCAGGACTTCGTGCGTTCGGTCCAGGAGTCGAGGTAGTCGTCCAGCTCCTCGGCCTTCATGCCCCGTGCGGCGGCCTCACGGTAGAGGTCGTCCAGGCCGTACCGGCTGTACGTCGGGGCCCTGGTCGCCGAGTTCGGCTTGCCCTCGACGGCGACGAACGGCGTGCCGTCCGGGCTGTCGAAGTAGGTCTTCATGTCGCAGTCGATGACGAACATGTCGTCCAGCCACGGCATGTGGGCGATGTCCTTGGCAGCGCTGGGGTAGCGGCCGAACGCACCGGACCGGAGCAGCTCGCGGTCGTAGTCGGTCAGTTCGCCATCGACGATGCGCCAGGCCTCGTCGAGAGTGAACACTTGGCCGCCCCACCACCGCGTAGACCAGTCGCGGTCGCTTTTGGCCTGCCAGCCGTCGCCCTTGATGGTCTCCGGCAGAGGAAACAGCGGCTTACGCGGCTGCTCCTCGCCCTTGTGGTCGACGAGACCGGCGCGGTACACGGGCATCCGGGACCAGTCGTCACCCCAGTGGATCGGGAGTCCCGGCCCCTGGTCGGCGACGTCGTCGACCTTGTCAACCTCAGGGTTACAACCCGGGCCGACATCTATTACGCTCACGATTGAGCGCCCTCTCTGTGCAGCGAGCGGCCCCGGGAAGACTGCCGAGTCATCCCATCCGGGACCGTCGCGAACGATTGGGTGTGCGCCCCCTGCGGCTGCCGGTGCGACCAACACCAGCGATCAGCAGGGGGCTTACTCATGCGGCCAGGGCCGCCGCGCGCTGACGGGCGCGGTACCGGTACAGCGGGGCTGCGATCCGGTCGTGGTCCTCCGGTGCCCACCGCATGCCGATCCTGATGTTGAACAGCGGGTGTCGGCCCTGCCGGTACGCGAGGATCGCGGCGCCCTCGTAGGTGTGCCGCTTCTCGTGCGGCACTTCGCACAGGACGACCGCGCGCGGGGCGTGGTCGAGAGTGCGCAGCCACCGGACGTACGCGGGGTTCCTGCGCTCGACGGCGGGATCGAGCCGCTTTGCCCACGCGCGGTACACGCGGTGCTGAGCGTTCTGCGCGGTGCCGATCCACACGAACCTGCCGTCTTGCCGGGGGACGGCGTAGATCTGGGAAGTCTGCGGTTCGGGGGTGTCAGGCGGGGCGAGAGTAAGTATCATGGGGCGTGTAGCTCCTTACGGGTGGTTGGGCGAGACAAGTCCTCGGGTGGTCGCGCGGGCGATCCGGGGACTTCGTCATGTCGGGGTCATGCGGCCTCTGGGTGCGCCGCACGATCGCCGTGCGACTCCTCGCCGTTCTGCTCAGCGTCGAGCTGCTGCACGTACTCGCGCAGGGCGTCGGCCGGGACGCGTCGGGAGCGGCCGATCTTCACGCTCCGCAGCTCGCCCGACTTGATGAGCGCCTTTGCGGTCGTCATCCCTATGCAGAGCTGCTGCGCGACCTCGTCGGTCGGGTACAGGATTCGGGACATGGCTACCTTCCATGCATGTCGACCCACCCACAGTGGAGGCGGGTCGGGTTACATGCCAGAACGTACAGGGCCGCCGCGAGCCGCGCAAGTACGTGACCCGCTTACATGCTAAGGGCCTTGGGCTGCCCTGCAGACGTCTGCGCGCGCAGTTGCATTCCTAGTTGCGGTTCGCCCTCGGTCGCAGCGGTTCGCGGAGCGAGAAAAGGCCAGTTGACCAGCGCATACGACCCGTGGCGCACTGCCGCGACCGTTCAGTATGGAAACTCGTAATGCGTAGGTCTCGGGTTCGAATCCCGAAGGCGGCTCTGTAGAAGCCCTAGGACTCACTCGCCGTGACCTGGGGCTTTTGCTTTTTCGCGGATGCGGCGGCGACGGCGAGCACGAGCCGCGCGGCTATCAGCGGTCTCAGTTCTGGTCTCAGTTGCGGGTTCCGGCTGGGGCATGAAGTGGTCTCCCATCCGGCGCATGGCGTCCTTCGACAGGTGTGACCTTCCTTTCATGTACCGCCGTGTCTGACTGATCTGTGTGTGCCGCAGGATCTCCATGATCGTGGGCATGTCGACCCCCAGCTCGTTGAGGATCGTGCCTGCGGTGTGGCGGCTCCCGTCGTACAGGCGGCGGTCGTCGATACCCGCTTCGGCGAGCAGGTCTTTGAATGCCGCCACTGGGGGTGGAACAGCTCCGCTTCGAAGTCGAGTAGGTCCACCGCAGTCCCGCTGCCCCGGTCAGGAATCCCCCGCCTGGCTGGGGTCTGTTCTTGCCCGCGGGGCGTCCCGCCTCGCACCGTGTCAGATCTTGATGACGTGGACCCCCGGGCCGCACAGCATGTGGAGGTCCTCGGGGTCCGAGGTCAGGACGGTAACCGGGGCAGGGGAGGCGAGTGCGGTGGCGGTCACGATGGCGGCGAGGGCGTACTTGTGGCCGTGCAGGCCGGCCGCGGCGAGCAGCTTGCTCGCGTGGCGGGCGATGGCTTCGGTGGGCGGGACGATGTTGACGCGCGAGACGGCGTAGTCGAAGCGGGCCTGATTGGTCTTGGGGTCGCGGGCTTCGACGAGGGTGACGGAGCTGGTGACGACGCGGATGTCCTCGGCCTCGGCGGCAGCCAGCCATTCGGTGAGTTCGGGGGTGCGTCGTACGAGTTTGGACAGGCCTTCGCGGTCCAGGACGAGGGTGCCACTCATGCCGCGTCAGCCGAGCCGGCTGCGTCGCTGCGCAGGAGTGCCCGCTTGGCCTCGACCGCTGTCTGATCCACTGGCCCGTGCTCGGTCTCCGCGTCTTCGATGAGTTCGCGCAGGCGGTCCCGTTCGAGTTGGCGCTGGATGAGGGCTTCGACGTAGGCGGACATGCCGCGCTTGCCGGTGCGTGCCTTGAGGGCGGCGATGGTGCCCTCGTGGAGGGAGACGGAGACCGGGCGGACGGGGCCTTCGCCGGGAGCGGGGTCGGAGGTCGTGGCCATGGAGCCATATTAACAAAACTCTTGTTAATGGGTGGGGTGCTCCTGTTGCGTGCGGCTTGACCGGAGGCAGGTGGTGGATTGCCTCGCGGGGTACAGATCCTCTGTGATCACCAAGCGCGACGATGCGTCCCGAGGACTGACACGTGAGGAACTGCTCGCGCTGCCCGCGGCCGTGGCCCTGGAGACGGCGAACCGCGTGGTGTCCCTCGGCCGCACCACGGGGTACGACCTCGCCAAGCGCGGTCGGTATCCGTGCACGGTCCTCCGTCTGGGCAACGCCTACCGGGTCGTCACCGCCGACTTGCTCAAGGTGCTCCACATCGACGTGCCCGAGCGCACAGGCATCCGAGAGCCGACGGCTGCGACACCCGAGGCGGAAACGGGCGGCCTCTTGTCGAGCTGCTGTTGTTGCTGTACCAGGCCGGTTCATCGCATTGCCAGGAGGTGGGGAGCGCGGGGAAGAGGAGGCTGACGGCCGGGAAGTGGCGTGGGAAAGGCCAGGTCAGAATTCTTCTGACCTGGCCTTTCCGTTGTTCGAGTCGACCGTTCGAGTCGACCGTTCGAGTCGACCGTTCGAGTCGACCGTTCGAGGCGATCGTTCGAGGCGGTCGCTCGAGGCCGCGTCGGACAGGGACCCTAGCCTGCGTCCCGCACCGTGCCGGTGAGTAGCGGGCCGCCCTCCTGCGGCTCGCCGTTCTCGTCCCAGGTGGTCAGCTGGATCCGCAGGGACTCCTCCGGCTCGGGCAGCCCGTCCGTGGCCGTGGGTACGGTCACTTCGGTGGTCAGCTGCCCGGCGGGGATGGAGGCGGACAGGTAGAGCTCTTCCACCTGGGACAGCGGTCGGGACGGGGTCGGTGACTCGCCGGTGTTCTGTTCGAACCAGTCCGGGTCGAGGTCCGTGGTGGACAGTTCGGTGCCACCGCTGACCGGCAGGAACGCGGCGTTGAACCATATTTCCGTGTCGGCGACCGCGGACTGTGTGATCCGCCAGGTCAGGCTCTGCCCTTCGGTGACCCGGTCCGCGACCGGCGTCGCAGTGAACGTGGGCATCGGGTCGTCGTTCTCGACGCTCACGCCGCCGCGGTGGGAGCCGACCACCGCGCCGCGGACCGCCTTCACGAACACATTGTGCGACGTGCCGTAGCCGAAGCGCGTGTTGCCCTGTACGTCGACCGGCACATCGATGCTGCTGCCGGGGCGCACGGTCAGTACCCGGGACGTGGCCTTGTCGCTGTCGGGTTCGGCGACGAAGAGCCGGACCTGGCCGCTGCCCTGCCCGGAGACCCGCACGGGCACCCGGTAGGTCCGGACTCCGGAGTCGCCTTCCTCGACCTTCAACCGGCCGATGTCCACGCGGGGCAGCACGGCCGGCCGCACTGCCGCCATACCGGGGCGCCAGCCCCAGGCATCCATCAGCCATGCCTGCCCGGACTGGTTGCGGGGGGTCAGTTCGAGGGAACTCACCCGCTTCAGGTCCAGTCCGGCCCTGCTCGCGGCCGTCAGCGGTACGCGTACCTCCCGCCCCCAGTACGAGGCGGTCCGGTCGGTTCCCGGCAGTCCGTCGACCCGGATCCCGCCCAGTGTCGCCTGCTTGCCCGTGGCGTCCGTGAGGGACACGTCCATCCGGGTGCCGGTGGTGTTCGGCGGCACGACGACCCGCAGGGCCAGCGCCTCGGCTCCGGCCACGGAGACCGGCCGCGCGGGACGTACCCGTACCGCGGAACCCGGTGCCGACCAGTCCAGCGCCACGGCGTGGCGGCCCGGTTCCGGCGACGTCTCCCACTGGGCGAAGTGCGGTGACAGACCGGGCACATCGGGGTTCAGGCAGGCGGCGGCCGGATCGGTGTCCACCTGTGCGCACAACCGGCCGCCGTCCACCGAGACCGAGGAGTCCGGCAGGAACGCGGCCGTGCGACGGGCTCCGACGGCGTGGGTGAGTACGCGCGCCGGGTCCGCCGACGCCGCTCGCACGTTCGAGCCGTCCAGCAGCGGACGTACCCGGTCGTCCCCGGCGACGAACAGCCGGGCCGCGGCGGCTATGTACGTGGAACCGGCGGCCTGCTGCCGGTCGGCGGTCAGCCGGGTCGCGGTGCCCGGGGAGCAGACCGGGTCCGGCGCCTCCTCGTCGTGCCAGAAGTCGTCGTCGGCCGGTGCCTCGGCCTGGCCCGGCGTCCACTCGCTGTTGAAGAAGTTGTGGTTGGCGCCCACCATGTAGACCGCGCTGTGCAGGGCGGCGCCACGGCTGACGCCGCGTGTGCCGTCCACGTAGATCTCACCCTGAAGGTCGGACACGTCGCCGTCGCAGCCGGGCAGGATCGTCATGGACGGCACCTCGGGAGCCGGGTTCTGCCCGAAGACGGTGGGGCCGATGAGGACCGTTCCGCGGATCTTCCACCGCACCGGACCTCGGTAGCCGTCCTGGTCGGCAGGCGGCTTGGAGAGGCTGTCCATCGCGGCCCGGTTCACGCCCTCGCCGCCCCGCGAGTGTCCGACCAGGAGCACTCGGGACAGGTCGGCCCGTGCGGTGGTCCGTACGATCCCGGGTGCCGCGGCCCGCCCGGCACCCGACCAGTCCGCCCAGTGGGCGAGGTGCTGTCGTACCAGGGACGAGCGGGCCTGCGCTCCGCCGTCCTCCGCCAGGTAGTCCTGACCGTTGATGCCGTTGGCGGCGATGGACACCGTCACGTACCCCTGGGACGCCAGGAGTTTCTGGTCGTGCAGGTAGCCGCGGTGGCTCGGTATCGGCTTCGAACCGGTGGGGCAGGGCCACTCGCCGAGCACGTCGCCATCGCCGCCCTCGGTCGTGAAGCAGGTGGAGTGGCGGCCGTGCAGGAACAGGGCCAGCGGTCGGCGGCCCGGGGCTCCGGCCGGCGCCACCACGGTCCCGCGCATCTCCACCGGGGCGGGGAAGCCGGGCAGTCGCACCGACTTGAGCTCGTACTCGCCGGTGGTCGTCCGGTACGCGCCGGGGACACCGGGGTCGACGGGGTTGGCCGGCGGCAGGGCCGACGGCTTCACCGCCGTCGTGGAGCGCCGCCGTTGCCGGTCGGCCGTGGTCCCGTCTCCGTCGAGGCGGCGCCCGCCGGCCCGCACCTGTAAGTCCGTCACCGGCCCGAGGCGTACGCCGTCGAGGCTGAGGTCGAACGTACGCCGGTCCTTGTCGGCCATGGGCCGGCCGAGCAGCCGGTCCCCGGCGTAGAACTCGACGGCGGCGTCGCCCATGGGCACCGGGCTGGTCGAGTGCCAGGTCAGCTGCCGGCCGGAGCCCGTGTCCGTGATCTGCCAACCCGCTGGAAGCCTGTTGTCGGGGTCGGCCGACGGCGCGGGCGGTACGGGATCGGCGGCCGGTTGAGCGTGCGCCAGTCCTGGCGACCCCACCATCACCGCGAACAACGCCGCAGCGGCAACTATCGTGCGCCGGGCATGGATCAAGGTTCCCCTCCTCCTGGTTGGCTCCTGTGCCCGGGCATCCGAGTCGTCCCAGGTGTCTCGGGAGCCTCGTGCATCCCTGAGAAGAAGATGAGAACCAAGGCCAAAGGGTTGCTAAGAGTTGAGTTCTCGCAGCGCGAAGTGGCCCCAGGCGGGGCGGAGTTGGCCGACGCGTGGATGCCCCGGGCTGCGGCCGGCGTGGTGCGGCGGTGCTGTCAGCTGTGCGACTCGCGTGCCGTGCGCATCCGGTTGGGGCGCCTCGCCTGCCGCGTGCATCCGGTTACTGCGCCTCGCGGCGCACGCCGATGAGACCCCGGCTCGGGCAGGCTCGCCAGGAGCCGCTAAGAGCCGAGCGTCGCCAGGGCCGGGGCGAAGGCGATGAACAGGGGGACGAGGGGGGCCAGGGCGGCGGCTGTGGTGGTGCCGCGGCGGTGGGTCCGGGTGAGACGGGGCGGGGGGTCCAGGAGGCGTTCCACGCGCTGGTGGAGCAGCGGGCGAGGGGTCGCGCACGACAGGACGCCTCGGTGTTGGTTCAGTTCGATCAGGGCCAGCGCCGTGGTGAGGTGGCCGCAGCGGCGGGATGCCGTGTCGTCGGCGGAGAGTTCGACCAGGCGGTGGGTCTGGTCACGGAAGTGGGTGAAGAGCGGGATGCCCGGGAAGCCGCCGGCCAGGGCCTGGGACAGGTGCAGGAGCCAGTCGTGGCGGGCGCGGGCATGGCCCAGCTCGTGGGCCTGGATGGCGTCGAGCTGACCGCCGGTGAGGCGGTGCAGGGCGCCCGTGGTGACGACGAGCTGGGGCGGATGACCGGGCATCCACCAGGCGTCCGGGTACTCGTCCTCCAGCACGAGGAGCGGGCCGCGGGAGGCCGGGAGACCGGCCGGCAGCTCGGGGGCCCGTTCGGCCAGGTGCGCGCGGCGCAGCCGACTGCGCCTACGGGCCTCGACGACCTCGCGGGCCAGCATGGCCGTGGTCCAGGCGGCACCCCCGGCCAGCAGCAGCGTCAGCGCGGTGGTCCAGGGCGGGGCGGCGGCCAGGTCGTACGCCGCGGTGACCGAGGGCGGCGCGGGCGCGAAGACATGGACGCGGACCGTGTGGAAGACGGCCGAGGCGCTCAGTACGAGGGATGCCAGGCAGCACAGCAGGACGGTGGCGACCAGGCACTGCCACACCCACAGCGCGAGCACCGGTTCCCGTTCGGGCCAGGCGGCGCGGGTCAGGACGCGGGGAGCCACGACCGCGGCCGTCAGCGCGACGGCCGCCATCAGCAGGAGCGAGACGGATACGGTCATGTCGCGGGCTCCTTCTCCTTGGTCGCCATGTCCCCGGTCGCCCACTCTTCGGCCTTCGGTGCCTTGCCCGGGACGGGCCGGGTGCGGAGGCGGGCGGTGGACACGCTACCGGTCCCAGAGGCGCCGACGGCAATACGCGGCGCGACGGGGCAGCGCGCGCGACGATGGAAGGCATGGGAGTCACCGACGCGGCGAGCGGGCCGAGTGGCGGGTACTCCGGTACGCCACTGGCCAAGAAGATCGGGGTCAAGGCAGGCCATCGGGTGCGGCTGCTGCACGCGCCGGCGGAGGGATGGGGGATTCCCGGGCTGCCCGAAGGGTGCGAGGTCGCCGAAGGGGGACCGGAGGGAGCGGACGTGGCCTTGGCCTTCTACCGGGAGGCCGCGGTGCTGGCCGCCGAAGGCCCCGGGCTCGTCGAAGCGCTCGCCGATTCCGCGATGCTCTGGATCGCCTGGCCGCGGAAGGCCGCCGGGCACGACAGCGACATCACCGAGAACAGGCTGCGGGAGCTGTTCCTGCCGCTGGGTGTCGTTGATGTGAAGGTCGCCGCGCTCGGTGACGACTGGTCGGGGCTGAAGTTCGTACGCCGCAAGGAAAGGCGCGAGGCGAACCGGCCCGGCTGAGCAACCCACCCGGCTGAGCAACCCACCTGGCTGAGCAACCCCGCGTGCCTGAGCAACCCGCGTGCTTGAGCAATCCGCGTGCCTGAGCGTTCCGCTGCCTGAGCAGCGGCTTGTCCGAAACTCGATGCGCCGCTCCCCGGTCCCGCGACACTCTTAAGAACCTGCGTACTTAAGGAGTCCTTACCGTGAACGGCTAGCATCGCCCTTTGTTGTCGGACGAGGTTGAGATTGGGGTGGGTGTCGTGTCGGTGGGGCCGCGGATCGCGGTGGCCGTGGTGACGATGGGCACGCGGCCCCAGGAAGTGGACGCGCTGCTCGCCTCGGTGGCCAAGCAGGACATCGCGCCCGCGCGGATCGTGATCGTCGGCAACGGATGCCCGCTGCCCGAGTTCGCCGAGCGGCTGGGGCTGCCCGGCGAGGTCACCGCCATCGAGGTCGACGAGAACCTCGGCTGCCCGGGCGGGCGGAACGTCGCGCTGCGGCGGCTGCGGGAGTTCGGGGACGTGGACGTCGTCGTCGAACTGGACGACGACGGACTGCTCGTGGACCCCGATGTCCTGCGGAGGGTACGGGACCTGTACGCCGCCGAGCCGCGCCTGGGCATCGTCGGCTTTCGGATCGCCGACGAGAACGGGGAGACCCAGCGACGGCACGTGCCCCGGCTGGGCGCCAAGGACCCGATGCGGGGCGGCGAGGTGACCGGCTTCCTCGGCGGCGGCCACGCCCTGTCCATGGAGATGCTCGCGCAGACCGGGGACTGGCCCGCCGAGTTCTTCTTCGCGCACGAGGAGACCGATCTGGCGTGGCGGGCCGCCGACGCCGGGTGGACCATCCGGTACGAGCCCGAGCTGCTGCTCCAGCACCCGAAGACCTCACCCGCCCGGCACGCCATCTACTACCGCGTCACCGCCCGCAACCGCGTCTGGCTGGTCCGGCGCCGGCTGCCCCTTCCGCTCATCCCCGTCCACCTGGCGGTCTGGATCGCGCTGACCCTCGTACGGACGCGGTCCGCCGGCGGGCTGCGGGCATGGTTCGGCGGCTTCGTGGAGGGGCTCCGCGCATCGGCGGGGGAACGCCGGCCGATGCGCTGGGGGACCGTGTGGCGGCTTACGCGGCTGGGGCGTCCGCCGGTCGTCTGAGCCGTCGGGGCAGCTGAGCGGCTACGGGTCGGACGAACCGGGTTTTGCCCATGGGAACTCCTGGACGACTGAACGCGGGGAGTCCGGAGAGAGGCCGGGGTTGAACGCGGGGGAGTCCGGACAGGGCCGGGGCTGAACGCGGGCCGGTCCGGAGAAGGGCCGGGGTTCGCCCGTGCCTCCAGATACTGCCTTCAGATACTCGGACCCGGCCGCGACGGCGACACTCCCCCGAGCCGCGGCGACTTACGACGCCAACCGCGTACCGGAGCGACCGGGTCCGATGAAGTGATCAAATCAGGCCACGCCAACCGATCGCTAACATGGGGCGAAACGGTGTGGCGGGGCACAGAGTTTCGCCTGGAGGCTGGCGGAGCGGCTGATTCTGGCCGTGGGTACCGCCGGCGGGAAAAGGCGGACAGGTGGGCGGCGGGAAGCGGGCGGAGCGAGGGGCGGCCGGGCTGCCGCCCGGGCCGATGCCCGCGCGGTCGTCCGGGGCGCGTTCCGGGCTGCGTTTCGGGCTACTCGGGCCGACCGTCGTGTACGACGCCGACGGGGTGCCGCGGCCGGTCAGCAGTGCCAAGGGGCGGGTGCTGCTCACCGCTTTGCTTCTGGAACCGGGGCGCGTCGTCTCCGTCGACGTGCTCAAGTACGCGCTCTGGGGCGGGACGCCGCCCGCGTCCGCCCACGCCTCGCTGCACAACCATGTGACCCGTCTGCGGCGGCTGCTGGACGACCCGGACCGGCTGAGGTCGGTACCGCCCGGCTACCAACTGCGCGTCTCTGAGGGCGAGTTGGACGTACGGGTCTTCGAGGCCCGGGTCGCGGCCGCCCGCGCGGCACACGCACGGCGGCACTGGGAACGGGCCGCCACCGAAGCCGTGGCGGCCCTCGCGCTGTGGCGCGGCACCCCGCTGAGCGGTATGCCTCCGGAGGCAGGCGGGCTCTCCCTCGTCCAACGGCTGAGGGAGGCACGGCTGTTCGCGCTGGAGTGCCGGTACGACGCCGAACTGGAGCTGGGCCGTGGGGTGGCCGACGGGTCCGTACGGCTCGCCGCTCTCGCGCCCGAACTGGCCGAGCTGGTCGCGGAGTTCCCCCTCCGCGAGGCCTTCCATCGCCAGCTGATGCTGATCCTGCACCGGACGGGCCGCCAGGCGGAAGCCCTCGCCGTCCACCGTGACCTGCGGTACACCCTCGACCACGAACTCGGCGTGGAGCCGGGGCGCGCGGTACGGGAGGCCCATCTGGAGATCTTGCGGGAGCCGGGGACGGAGCTTCCGGGAGCGTTCGCGGGGGATGGGGCGTCTTCTGCCGAGCAGGCGGCCGCCGTGGAGTCCGCGCACGCCCGACACCGTGACCCAAACCCTCGCTTCCCGTCTACCGAGTCCGCTGCCGCCACCGAGTCGGCTTCCGCCGTCGAGCCGACAGCCGCCACCGAGCCCGCTTCCGCCACTGAACCGGCTTCCGCTGCTGGGCAGGCAGTTGCCGCCGAGCATGCTTCCACTGAAGACGACGCCGTCTCCGCGCCGCTGTCAGCCGAGCCGACCGCCGCCCACCCTGGCCTCCGCGAAGCCGACCCGCCCTCGGCGGAGGCCACCCCCACCGCCCCGAAGGACCCCGTCGCCGTCTCGCTCCCCGCCTCAGTCCCTCGCCCTGCCCAACTCCCGCCCGGCCCGGTCCACTTCACGGGCCGCACCCAAACCATCGGCGATCTGCGCACCGCGCTCGTCCCGGCCGGGGACGAGCACCCCCGCGTGGCCGTCGTCAGCGGTATGGCGGGGGTGGGAAAGAGCGCGCTGGGCGTGCAGGTGGCGCACGGGCTGCGGGCGGAGTTCCCGGACGGTCAGCTGTACGTACGGCTGCACGGGGCAACCCCGGGCGTGCCCCCGCTCACCGTCGGGCAGGCCCTCGCCGCGCTCGTCCGTGACCTGGGCGTGGAGCCCTGCGATGTGCCCGAACACCCGGACGCGGCAAGCGCGTTGCTCCGCTCGCTGCTGGCCCCCACCCGCACCCTGCTCGTGCTGGACGACGCCGCGAACGCCGCCCAGGTCCGCCCCTTGCTGCCCGCGGGCCCCGGTTGCGCGGTGATCGTCACCAGCCGCTCGCCCCTCACCGCGCTGGACGGTGCGACGCGCTTCCCGCTCGCGCCCCTCTCCGAGGAGGAGAGCGCCGAGCTGCTGCGGGCCGTCTCCGGACGGGACGGCCTCGACGGTACGCACCCTCTTGTCGGCCTCACCGGACGGCTGCCGCTCGCACTGCGGATCGTCGCGGCCCGGCTCGCCGCCCGCCGGGTCCTCACCCCGGACGCGCTCGCCGGCCAACTGGCCGCAAGCGACGAACGGTTGCACCACCTCGAGTACGACGACCTCAGCGTGCGCCGTTCGCTCGCGGTCGCCCTCGACGCACTGCGGGCCTCGGACCGCGAGGCCGACCGGGATGCCGCGCTCGCCCTGCGCCGGATCGGCGCGCTCGACCTGCCGACATACGGAGTCCCGCTGCTCGCCCGGCTCCTGGGCACCGGCGAACGGCGAGCCGAGGCCGCCCTCGACCGCCTCGTCGACGTCGCCCTCCTCGACGAGACGACGTACGGCCGCTACACCCCGCACGACCTGGTACGCGACTTCGCCCGTGAGGTCGCCCGGGTGGCGGCAGAGGGCGAGGGGGAGGGTCCCAACTCTGCAGGCCCCAATCCCGCAGGTCCCAACCCCTCAGGCCCCGGCCCCGACCCCACCGACATCGCCCTCCACTGGTACATGGCGTCCGCCCGCCAGTGCGTGCTCGCCCTCATCCCCTCCGGCGCCGAGCGCGACAACCGGCTCGGTGCGACCCCGGCCGAGCGGGACCGTACGGTCGCCGAGCAGGACCGTATGGTCGCGGAAGGCGACGAAGCCGCCCCGTTCGCCTCGGCCGCCGAAGCCGTCGCCTGGGGTGATCGCGAGGTGGCGAACGTCGTCGCTCTTGTCGAGGGCCGCGCCGCCGACTCCCCGCTCGTCCCCGTCCTCGTGCGCTCCCTCTTCCCGTATCTGCAGCGTCGTGGCCGGCTCCGTGAGCTGGCGGCGCTCGGGCGGCGGGCGCTGGACGTGGCGCGGCGCCTCGGGGACGAGGCCGCCGAGGCGATCGCGCTGTCCGATCTGGCGGGGCTGCACTTCATGCAGGGCCGCGCGGGGGAGGCGCTCGCCCTGACCGACCAGGCCCTCGCGCGCTGGCGCGGCCTCGGTGTCGTGTCGCGCGTCCAGCGCTGTCTGAACAACCGGGGTCTGCTGCTCGAAAGCCTCGGCCGGTACGCCGAGTGCGAGGTTGCCCTCCGTGAAAGCCTGGAGCTGGCACGGGAGTTGGGCGACGTGGACGGCGAGGCCGTCGCCTACAGCAACCTGGGCAACCTCTACGAGCACACCGACCCGCGCGCCGCCATCGCGTGGCACGAGCGGAGTATCGCGCTCGGGGAGGCCATGGGCGACTCGCGCGTCCGTGAGTCAGGGCACTGCAACATCGGGTACGCCCACCTCACGCTCGGCGAACCGGCCGGTGCGCTGGAGCACTTCGACCGTGCCCTGAGCGTCTCGGACGGCGTCGACTGGCAGAGCGGCTCGCAGACCCGCCTCGGCCTGGTCCGTGCACTGCGTGGCCTCGACCGCACCGAACGCGCCGCCCGCGAATGCGCCCTGCTCCTGGAACGCGCCGAACAGCGCGCCGACCGCTACACCGCCGGTCTCGCCCGGCACCAGCAAGGACTCCTGCTCAGGTCGGCGGGCCGCACCGAGGAGGCGTACGAGCAGTGGGGACTGGCTCTCGACGCACTGCACGGCACCGACAGCCCGGTGGTCGAGGAGCTGAGACAGCTACTGCTGGAGGGCTGAGACCGCTACTGCCGGAGCAGACCAACTGACCTCCTCCACAAGGGAGTTCGCAGGGAGTCGGCCAGTCCGAGGAAGTGGCTCACTTCGCGTCCGCGTAACACTCCACCACCGCCGTCGTGAACGGAAACCGCACCGGCGTCTCCCCGAATGTCAGCCGCCCCGCCAGCTCTGCCGCCTCCCGGATCGCCTCGACCACCGCGTCGGCCTCCTCCGCGGGACAGTGCACCATCACCTCGTCGTGCTGGAAGAAGACCAGCTCGGCCGCCATGTCCCGGCAGGCACGGCGGAGTGCGGCGAGCACGAGAAGGGTCCAGTCGGCGGCGCTGCCCTGCACGACGAAGTTGCGCGCGAAGCGGCCGCGGGCACGGGAGTTGGTGGAGGCGTACCCCGGCACCCACTCGTCGCCGTCGGAGCCGCCGGATGCTCCCTCGATTCCTCCGCCCGGCTCGTCCTGCGGAAGCCCCGCCTCCTCCCCGGACGACTCCGACTCCACCGCCGGTGGACAGGTCCGCCCCAGCCACGTCCGTACGAGCCGGCCCTCCTCGCCCGCCCGCGCCGCGTCGTCCACGTACGCCACCGCCCTGGGGAAGCGGCGGCGCAGCAGCGCGAGGTTCTTCAGGCCGTCGCCGGACGTCTGGCCGTAGATCGCGCCGAGCACGGCGAGCTTGGCCTGCGCGCGGTCGCCGGAGAAGGCGCGGTCGGAGACGGACTGGTAGAGGTCGGTCTCCCGCCCGGCGACCTCCATCAGGCCGGGGTCGCGGGAGATCGCGGCCAGCACGCGCGGCTCCATCTGGTCGGCGTCGGCCACGACGAGCCGCCAGCCGGGGTCGGCGACTGCGGCCCGGCGGATGACCTTGGGGATCTGCAGCGCGCCGCCGCCGTTCGTCACCCAGCGTCCGGTGACCGTGCCGCCCGGCAGGTACTCCGGTCTGAACCGCCCGTCCCGCACCCAGTCCTGGAGCCACGACCAGCCGTGCGCCACCCAGATCCGGTACAGCTTCTTGTACTCGACGAGTGGCTTCACCGCCGGATGGTCGATCGTCTCGATCTCCCAGCGGCGCGTGGACTTCACCTTGATCCCGGCCTGCGCGAAGGCCTTGACGACGTCCGCGGGCAGATCGGGCCGCACCCGGCGCCCGAACGCGGCCGACACCTCGTCCGTCAGCTCGGCAAGGCGTCGTGGCTCGCCCCCGCCCGCGTACCGCTCGCCCAGCAACTCGTGCAGCACCTCGCGGTGTACGTCCGCGCGCCAGGGCAGCCCGGACGCGTTCATCTCGGTCGCCACGAGCATGCCCGCCGACTCGGCGGCCGTCAGCAGCCGCATCCGCTCGGGGTGCGCGGTCGCGTCGTGTCTTCGCTGCTGGTGCTCATACACCTCTATGAGCTGTTCCAGCGGTACGTGGACGGGGCGCGGCTCGAAGAGCGAGGACTGCGAGCCGGGCTCGGCGGCGCGCTGACGGGGGTCCGGAGGTACGGGGCCGCCGCGCAGCCTGGCCAGGGCGGCGGCCGCCGATCGGGGCTCGCCGAGGCGCCCTTCGTGGCCGAGGAGGAGGGTCTCGGCGGCCTCCATGTCGTAGCACCGCTCCACGTGGACGCCCGCGTCGTGCAGCCGGGGATGGACCTCGGCCGTCGACCGCCACACCCAGCGCGTGACGTCCGGCCGGGACCGTACGGACTCGGCGAGGTCCGGCTCCCTGAGGAGCGGTCCGGCGGGCAGCCCGTCGGGGCCGAGGGGGGCGAGCTCGGCGCCGCCGTCCTCGGCCGGCGCGAGAGCCCACCGGTCGGTCATGACTGCGAGTCTCGCAGGAGGGTCTGACAATGGCCCTGAACTGCGAGTTCAGGGTTATGTCCAGCGCCGGGCACCGGGCGGCCCGGTCAATGGGCGGCCCGGTCATTGGGCCGGTCAGTCCTCCTGGAGGGGCTTCCGCACCTTCTCCAGCGCCTTCTCGATGTTCGCCTCGACCGCCGTCTTGTCGACGCCGAGTCCGCTGAGGAGGCCCGTCCCGGCCTCGTGCTCCAGCAGCGCGAGCAGGATGTGCTCGGTGCCGATGTAGTTGTGGCCGAGGCGGAGGGCCTCGCGGAAGGTGAGTTCGAGGGCCTTCTTGGCGTTGCTGTCGAAGGGGATGAGTGCCGGTACGTCCTCGGCGCGCGGCGGCAGGGCGGCGGTCGCGGCCTCGCGCACGGCGTCCAGGGTGACGCCCTGCGCGGTGATGGCCTTCGCCCCGAGGCCCTCCGGCTCGGCGATCAGGCCGAGGACCAGGTGCTCGGTGCGGATCTGGTCGTTGCCCGCGGTCTTGGCCTCGTTCTGGGAGACGACCACCACGTTCCTGGCCCGTGGCGTGTAACGGCTGAAGCCCTGGCTCGGGTCGAGGTCCGACTCCGCCTTCGGTACGAACCGCTTCTGGGCCGCCTGCCGGGTGACCCCCATGCTCTTGCCGATGTCCGTCCAGGAGGCGCCCGAACGCCGGGCCTGGTCGACGAAGTGGCCGATCAGGTGGTCGGCCACGTCGCCGAGGTGGTCCGCGGCGATCACCGCGTCCTCGAGCTGGTCGAGCGCGTCGTCGTGGACCTTCTTGATGGCGTCGATGAGGTCGTCGAGGCGTACGGATGTGGCGGTGCGTGGATTCGTGGTCATGTGTCAACCGTAGGTTGACAGTGGAGGGGTGTCAACCTTGAGTTGACACCCCTCGCTGATGGCCCGCGGGCGGTCTGCGGGCGGCTACTTCGGGGACGCCACGAGCAGGCGTACGGCCAGCCCCGTGAAGACCGTGCCGCTGAAGATGTTCAGGCCCCGGGCGACCCGTCGGCTGCGGCGGAGCAGTTCGGAGAGACGGCCGGAGAGCAGGCCGACCGAGGCGTCGAAGACGAAGCCCATGACGACGATGGTGACGCCGAGGACGAGGAACTGGCCCATCACATGGCCGAGTTCCGGGTTCACGAACTGCGGCAGGAACGCCACATTGAAGAGGATCACCTTGGGGTTGAGCAGATTCGTCACGGCCCCCTGCCAGAAGGCCCGCCGTCGGCCCGGGCCCGGCTCGGCGCCCTCCTCGACCGGTACGGAGCGGTCCCGGAACGCCTTGACCGCGAGGTACAGGAGGTATGCCGCGCCGGCCCAGCGCAGTACGTGGTAGAGCGTCGGCAGGGTGGTGAACAGCGCGGAGAGGCCCAGCATCGCGGCCACCGCGTGCACGAGCATCGCCGTGGCCACGCCCGCCGCGGCCATCACCCCCGCGACCGGTCCGCCCCGGCCGCCCATCGCCACGATGAACATCATGTCGGGGCCGGGACTCACGACGAGCGCGAGCGCGGCGACCAGAAACGCTGCGTACAGAGATGTGTCGACCATGGGGGCATGCTTGGCGGCGCCTTCCGGGGGGTCGACCGAATTTCGCGGACTGAGACGGCGTGGTTCGGCGACCCTCCAAGTCCGGCTCACCGCAGGCCGGTTGCGGCGCGCAGGGGCGACGGGCCGTCAGTCCGTCGTGACGTTCCGCGCCCGGAGCTCGAGCAGTTCCGGGGCCAGGACGCGGATCGTACGCCGGTCCATGGCGATCAAGCCGTTGCGTCGCAGCCGGGACAGGGCGCGGCTCACGGTCACGCGGGTGACGCCCAGGCGGTCGGCGAGTTGTTCCTGGCCGCCGGGGAGGACGGCACGCTCGTGCGGGCCCGCCGCGATCTGCTCCAGGATCCACGCGGCGACCCTGGCCTCGGTCGGCAGGGCCACCGCATCCGTCCAGCGCTCCTGCCCACGTCGGGCCTGGTCGGCGAGGATGCGCAACACGTGTCGCCGTACGGCGGGCACGTCGTCGACCAGCGCCAGGAAGCTTTCGCGCCGCAGACTCCGCAGCGTGCAGGGAGCGTCGGCGATCAGCGTGGCGGTGTGGCCGGCCCCGTCGATGACCGCGACCTTGTCCAGCGCGCACGGCCCCGTCCAGTCGCCGTGGCAGACACGGCGGCCCGCCTCCGTGGACGCAGTGGCCGTGACCCGCCCGCGCAGCAGGAGCAGGAGGTGGGTCGCCGGGGTTCCGGCGGCCCGCAGGACCTCCCCCGTACGGGCGCGGCGCGGCAGCGACTCGTTCCACAGGAGGCGAAGGCGTTCCTCCGGGAGCCCGGCCAGCAGGGGTACGGCCCGCAGGGCGTGCCAGTCCGGAGATGTATCGGATGTATCAGTTGATACGGATCGCATCACGTGCCCGACCGTACGGTCGCCGCATGCTGATCGTCGAACTCGCCTTCACACCCGCCCCGGAACGCCTGGCCGCCCGCCCCGCCCACCGGGAGACCCTCGCCCGCCTCCACTCCGACGGGCATCTCCTGGCCGCCGGACCACTGGCGGACGACTCCGGCGCGGTACTCCTCTTCACCGTGGCCCGGGACCAGTTGGACCGGATCCTCGCGGCCGACCCGTACTACCGGACCGCCGGCGTGGAGGTGGTCTCCGTTCGGGACTGGCGTCCGGTGGTCGGTGGGGACCGCGCAGCCGGCCGACCCGGACCGCGAAGCCAGCCACCCGGACCGTGAAGCCGACCCGGACCGCGGAGTCACCTGACCCCGCGCCAGGCCCCCGCCCCCGAAGCCCCCACCCCCACCACCACACAGACCCCCACGCACGCCCCCACCACGTCCCACGGCACCGCAACCCCCACCGGCGCCGACAACCGCCCAAGGGCGACGCACAGCCCGGCGAGGTTCACCGCCGTGACCGCGCCGCCGAGCAGCACCCCCACGCAGACCCCGACCACCGACTCCCCGGCGACCACCCGCAGCACCTGCCCCCGCGTGGCCCCGGCCAGCCGCAGCGACCGCAGCTCGGTCCCTCGGGCCGACGTGGCCATCAGCAGGGTCCCGGCCAGCGAGATCCCGGCGTACACAAGGGCGATGCCGAGCACGACGAACAAGCCGAGCCGGGTCTGCGCCCCGGTCCGAGGCCGTACGGAGGAGACCCACTCCTCCGCCGACTGCACGGTCCCACCGGAACTCCGCAGCGCCGCGGCAACCTCAGCCCGATGCGCTTCATGTGCTTGATGTGACTGATGCGCCCGATCACCCTGCCCCACCCCCGGAGGGACCCGTACCTCCAGCCGGTCGACCACCGCACCCCGGGCGTTCGCCATCGTCACGTACGCCCCGTTGTCCCCGGTCCCGCGCGCCAGCACCGCCGCGACACGCAGCCGGGCCGGCCGCCCGTCGCCCAGCCAGACGGAGACGACCGAACCGACCTCGTGCCGTTCCCACTCCTCGTTCACGACGATCGACCGGTCGTCGAGATCGCGTATGTCCCCGTCCACGACCGGCAGTCGGGACACGGCGGCGAAGGCCGCCACATCCGTCACGGCCCGCGCTTCGGACCGTATGAGCGCGGTCTCCTCCTCCCGTACGAAGACCGCGGTCGGGGCGGACCCGGCGACGGTGGCCCCGGCGGCGCGTGCCGCTCGCACCGCGCCCGCTGTTCGCACCACGCCCGCCGTTCGCGTCGCGCCCGCCGTTCGCACGGCGCCTCCCGTCTTCAACTCCTCACCCGTGACCACGAGATCGGCCCGGGTCCGCTCCCGTATCTCCTCCGCCTTCGCCCCCGAAACCGTCCCCGCCGCCCCCAGCAACGACCCCGCCAGCGCGACGGTCAGCAGCACGGGCGCCGCCACGGCGGCCGTACGTCGCATCGAGGCGCCCGCGTTCTCGCGGATCAGCATTCCGGTGGCGCCGGGCAGCCGGAGGAGTCGTACGACCGGACGGACCAGAACGGGCGCGAGCGCGGCGACGGCGGTCACGAGGAGCATCGGCTGGGTCGTGTACGTCTTCCGCTTCAGCAGGGCGGACGGGTCCGACCACAACATCCAGCCCAGCAGCCCGAGTCCGCCCGCCAGCAGCCCCGCCCCGACGATCCGCCGTGACCACGGCATCACCCCGGTGTCCACGGACGCTTCGCGCAACGCCTCGACCGGCCCGATCCGCCCGGCCCGCCGCGACGCGGCCCACGCACCCGACAGCGCGACCAACACCCCGGTCCAGAACGCCACTTGATACGGCCACTGCGAGAGCGACGAGCCGTCGACCGCGAACCACGGCGGAGCCACCCCGCTGTCCACCAACGCCCGCGCCAGCCGAGGCGCACTCCAAGAACCCAGCGCACACCCGACCGCCGACGCCAGGACCCCGACCGCCACCGCCTCCCCGAGCAGCAGTCGCCGTACCTGCCCGGGCGTGGCCCCGGCCATCCGCAGCAGCCCGAACTCCCGTCGCCGCAGCGCCACGACGAAGGCGAAGGTCGACGCCGTCACGAAGACCGACACGAAGGCGGAGACCCCGGCGGCCGTCCCCAGCAGCGAGTTCACCGCGACCAGTGCCTCGGCGTCCCGCTCGGTCGTCGGGTCGGCGAGGCGGCGCGCGTCGCCGGTCAGGACGCGGGCGCGGCCACCGGCCACCTCGCGCACGACCTTCCGCACGGCCGCCGCGGGCGCGTCCACGCCGGCCGCGTCGCGCCGGTCGCCGTCCTGACGTACGGGACCCAACTCGCTCAGCCTGTCCAGCAGTTGACTGTCCACAGGGTGTGGATGAGCCAACGGCTTGGACACCTGTGCGGTCCCGGGCCCCCGCCGCACCTCCACCGTGAGCGTGTCCCGCCCCATCACGACGACGGGCGACGACGCGAGCCGCTCCGGCGGGCGCGAAGGCGCGTCGAGGGAGGCGGCGAGCCCGAGGCCCATCGCCGTCATCACACCCACCCCCAGCGCGACGGCAACGAAGGAACCGGCGAAGGACGCCCACCGGGCGCGCAACGACGACAGGCGGGGCGGCCGCAGACTCAGCACGGCACGCCCTCCAGCTCCGTCATGCGCGCGGCGACCCGCTCGGCTGACGGCCCGGTCAGCTCACCGCTCACCCGGCCGTCGACCAGGAAGAGGACCCGGTCGGCGTACGAGGCGGCCACCGGATCGTGCGTGACCATGACCGTCGTCTGGCCTTCTCGATCCACCAAATCCCGTAGCAGCGAAAGAACCTGACGGCTCGTCGCCGTGTCCAGCGCACCCGTCGGCTCGTCCGCGAACAGCACGGCGGGGCGCGTGAACAGCGCCCGCGCGAGCGCGACCCGTTGCTGCTGCCCGCCCGACAACTGCGACGGCCGGTGCCCGGCGCGGTCGGCGAGGCCGACCCGCTCCAGCGCCTCCCGCACCGCCGCGCGCGAGGGCCGGCGGCCGGCCAGGCGCAGCGGCAGCGCCACGTTCCGCGCGGCCGTCAGCGACGGCAGCAGGTTGAACGCCTGGAAGACGAACCCGATCCGCTCCCGCCGCAGCAGCGTCAGCCGACGCTCGCTCAGCCCGCCCAGCTCGATCCCGTCGACGGCCACCGTCCCGGACGTCGGCCGGTCAAGACCGGCCGCACACTGCAGCAAGGTCGACTTTCCCGACCCCGAAGGCCCCATCACGGCCGTGAAGGTCCCGGCGGCGAAGTCGAGGTCGACCCCGTCCAGGGCGGCGACGGCACCGTAATGGCGGCGCAGGGATCGGATACGTACGGCTGTGGTCGTCATGCCCTCCAGCGAACCGTCCGCGGGCCGCCCGCACACGACCAGCAGGGGGCGTCCCCGGGGTAGGGCCGGCCATACCAGCCAGGCCAGGGCGTCCCCGGGCCGACCGCAGGCCCATGACACGATCGAGGAATGAGTAGTACGTCCAGCACCGTGGAGCGCGCCTTCGAGGCCGCCCTCTACGCCGACTCCGACGCGGCCCTCGACACGGGCGCCTCGATGCTCGCCGCCGACCCGGCGTCCGACGCCGAACTCGCCCGCCGCGGCGAGGAGTTCGTCGCCGCGGCCTGGCGTCGCGGCTGGCAGCCCGCCGATGTCGTACGGATCGTGCGGCGCGAGCTGGACGACGTTCACGTACGCCTGGTGTCGGAGCTGATCCTCGCCGAGGCGGGCAGGAACCGGCAGCCCGGGCAGGCGAAGGGCCCGCGCTGGGCGGCGCAGCTCGCGGAGCTGGACGCCGAGGCGGGGGCGGGGGCGGGGGCACAGGCTCAGGCTCTGGCACCCCGCCCCGACCGCTTCTCGCACGCCACCGCCGTACTGGAGCTGTACCGGCTGCTGCTCCGCCTGCCCACCATCGAGCCACTGGACGCACACGTACCGCACGGCCCGAAAGGGACCGCCGACGCCCCGCAGCACTCCCGCATGCTCACCCGCATCCGCGCGCTGCTCGCCAAAGCCGAGGCGACCGGGTTCCCGGAGGAGGCTGAGGCGCTCAGCGCGAAGGCGCAGGAGCTGATGGCGCGGCACAGCATCGACGAGGCACTGCTCGCGGCCCGTACGCACGCCAAGGACGCCCCCGGCGCCTGCCGGATCGGCGTCGACCCGCCGTACGAGACGGCCAAGGCGGTACTCCTCGACGCGGTGGCCGGGGCGAACCGCTGCCGCGCGGTGTGGAACGAGGCCCTCGGCTTCTCGACCGTCGTCGGCTTCGAACCCGACCTGGAGGCGGTCGAGCTCCTCTACACCTCGCTCCTCGTGCAGGCCACGGCCGCCATGACGAAGGCGGAGGCGGCCCAGAGAGCCGGCGGCAGGAAGCGTACGAAGTCCTTCCGGCAGTCGTTCCTCGCCGCGTACGCGCATCGGATCGGCGACCGGCTGGCGGACGCGGCCGAGGGGCAGGTGACGGCCACGGAAGGGGAGTTGCTGCCGGTTCTCGCGGCCCGTGACGTGGCGGTCGCGGACGAGATGGAGCGGATGTTCCCCGACACGGTCACGACCCGGATGCGCGGGGTGAACGACGCGGCCGGGTGGGAGGAAGGGGCCGCGGCGGCGGACCGGGCACAGGTGAGGGCGCGGCCGCCGCTGCGATAACGGGATGGCTGGATTGCCGGGACAGCCCGGTGACTCAGTCGCCGGCGCGCTGGAACGGGCTCACGGAAGCGTCCGGCTCGCTCTCGCTCCGCAGGGCGACCTCGCCGTACTCCCAGGCGAAGGACAGGTCGTCGCCCGCACCGGGCAGGCTGAACTTCACGGTCTTCACGGCGGCGCTGTTCTCGGTGTCGCCCGCGGGCCCTCGTACGTAGGTGATCGTGAAGCTCGCCGTCTCGTCCGGCTTGACCGTCAGCTTCTCCGGCTGCGCGCCCTCCTCGGCGGGGACGGTCCGTGAGGTGCCGCCCGCGTACAGGTCGACGCCGGCGAAGCCCTCCAGGGTGCAGTCGGCGCCGGAACGGTTGGTGAGGGTCACGGAGACGTTTCCGGTGTCGCCGGCGGCCGGGGCCTCGTTGGCGGCGACCTGTCTGCCGAGCTGGTCGGCCTTGCAGGCGGTGGAGTCGGCCGGTGCCGCGGACTTGGTGGGCTCCTTGTCACCGTCACCGCTGCCGTCGTCCTCGCAGGCGGTCAGGGTCAGGGTGAGGGCCGCCGCGAGGGCGGTGACAGCGATCGGCAGGGCGCGCATGGATTTCCTCTGGCCTCTTGGGTCGTGCTTCCGGGGTCGCACCGCTGGGCCGTCGGGCTCACTGCGGTGCTCGTAGATCATCATGCGGCCCCGCCGGGCGGGCGCGACCGGCCCACAACAATCCGCACCCGACCCGATGGTCCCCCCCCCGGCAAGCCGGACGGCCCCCGACAAGCCGGACGGACCGCGGAACCCGGGGGATTCCACGGCCCGTTGACGTGAATCGTGGAGGTGAACCGGCGACGTGAACCGGCGATGTGAACCGGTGAAGTGAATCCTCAGCCGGTGATGTGAATCGTCGGCTAGGAGCCCAGGCTCGCCGTAGGCAGCCCGGACGGCAGCTTCCCGCCCTCCGCCTTCGTATACGTTTCCTCGCCGAAGCCCTCCCACGTGACCTTCATGGTCTTGGAGTCGACGGAGTCGACCATGCCCTCGGCCCGGTCCTTGTTCCCGTCGGAGCACTTCAGCGCGATCATCTGCATGCCCGAGGCTTCCTTGGCGGTGCCGCTGCACACGGACCCGCCCGTCGAGAACAGCCCGGCCTGCTCACCGGTGATCACCAGTGCCACGGCCTTGCCGCCCTTGGTGGCCAGCCAGCTGCCCTCCAGCGCGCCGGCCTCGGCCGTACTCCCGCCGGAGTCGCCCGAGCCGCCGCCGGTGTCCGCCGACTCGGTCGGCGCCGGGCCGGTCGCGGAGGGCGAGTCGTCCCCGCCGCCCCCGTCGTCACTGCTGCAGCCGGTCGTCAGGACGAGCGCGGCCGCCAGCCCCGCCGCCGCGGCCGCGATCCGCGCCTGCCTGCGCGAGAAGGTCGCCGAAGTCACTGAAGCCCCCAAGGGTCTGGCCGTACAGGTCGCCGGTGTCACCGGTGTCGCCGGAACGACCGCAGCAAGCTATCAGGCCAGTCCTCAAGCGCTTCCGGCGCTACCAGGACGACTTGCGGACCCCTGGCAGGAACCCCTTGTGCGCCTGCTCCCGCAGATTCACCCGCGAGAGCCCGAAGGTCCGCAGATACCCGCGCGGCCGCCCGTCCACACTGTCCCGGTTGCGTACGCGCGTGGCGCTGGCGTCACGCGGCTGCCGCTCCAACTCCCGCCGGGCGGCGGCCCGTTCGGCGTCCGGCGTGGACGGCTTACGGATGATCTCCTTCAGCTCGGCCCGCCGCTCGGCGTACCGGGCGACGATCACCTGGCGCTTCTCGTTCTTCGCGATCTTGCTCTTCTTGGCCATCAGACCTTCACCCCACGGGCCCGGATCCGGGCCACGGCCGCCTCGACGCCGATCGTGTCGACGGTCTTGATCCCCTTCGTGCTCAGCTTCAGCCGTACGTACCGGCCTTCGCTCGGCACCCAGTAGCGCTTGCTCTGGATGTTGGGGTCGAAGCGGCGTGACGTACGCCGGTGCGAGTGGGAGATGTTGTTGCCGAAGCCCGGCTGGGCCCCGGTCAGCATGCAGTGCGCGGACATGTGAGTGACGAACCTCTCTACTTTTCGCTATCGATAATGGGATCCGTTTTCATATACTAGCCACATGGCACGCAATGAACTCCGCCCGGTCATCAAGCTCCGGTCCACGGCCGGGACCGGCTACACGTACGTCACCCGCAAGAACCGCCGTAACGACCCCGACCGGATGGTCCTGCGCAAGTTCGACCCGGTCGCCGGCCGGCACGTCGACTTCCGAGAGGAGCGCTGAGCACCATGCGTGAGGGAATCCACCCGGCGTACGGTCCTGTCGTCTTCCGGGACCGGGCCGCGAACCACGCCTTCCTGACCCGCTCGACCATGACGAGCGAGAAGACGATCGAGTGGGAGGACGGCAACACGTACCCGGTCGTCGACGTCGAGATCTCGAACGTGAGCCACCCCTTCTACACGGGGACGGCCCGCGTACTGGACACGGCGGGCCGCGTGGAGCGCTTCGAGCGGCGGTTCGGCAAGGGCGTCGGCAAGCGCGGGGAGCGCTGATGCTGTCCGTCGCCATCGTGGGCGGGCTGCACGCCGACGCGCGTGCGGCGGCCGTAGAGCGGCTGCTCGCGGAGGTCCCGGGGGCGGTCGCGCTGCACCACGACCTCGCGACGGCGGTGCAGGGCACGGTCGTTCGCACCGTCCGCGACCGCACCGGCATCGTCTCCGCGGGCGAGGCCCCGCTCGTCAACGACTGCGCGTGCTGCGCCCTGCGCGAGGACCTGGTCCCTGAGCTGGAGCGGCTCGCGGAGGACGGGGTGACGAGGCTCGCGGTCGTCGAACTGTGGGACTCGGTCGAGCCGAAGGCGATGGCCGAGGTGGTCGCGGGCGCGGGGCTCCGCCTGACCGGCGTGATCACCGCGGTCGACCCCGCCCTGGTACTCCCCTACCTCGGCAACGGCGACGACCTCGCCGACGCGGGCCTCGCCGCGGCCGCCACCGACCAGCGCACCATCGCCGACACCTTCGCCCGCCAGCTGGAGTACGCCCCCGTACTGGCCCTCGCCGACTCCCCGGATGCCGACGACGAGGACCGCGCGCTGCTGTCCCAGCTCCACCCGACCGCCCGCCAAGTCCCGATCGGCCACGGCGACTTGGCGGGCCCGGAGGGCTGGGACGCCTGGTTCGCGGCGTCCGGGCCCGGCGGATCGGGTTTCACGGAGCCGGGGTCCGTGGGCTCAGGGTCTGAGGGCCCAGAGGTTCCCGGACCGGGAGCTGCGGTTCCGGGAGCCACCGGCCCGGAAATCCCCGGCCCCGGAGATATGCGCCCGCAGACCCCGAGGTCTGCGCTCGCGGAGGCCGCCTTCGCCGGGTTCGACGTGGAGGCGGCGGCCGCCGCTCAGCATCCGGCCTGTGCGCTGTTGCCGGCCGAGGCGGACGAGTGCGGGGTCTCCACGCTCGTATGGCATCGGCGCCGGCCGTTCCACCCGGAGCGGCTGTACGAGGCGCTGGAGGACCTGACCTGCGCGGCGGCACGCAGCCGTGGCCGGTTCTGGCTCGCGGACCGGCCGGACACGCTGCTGCACTGGGACGCGGCCGGCGGCGCCCTGTGCGTGGAGAGCACCGGACCCTGGCTGGCCTCCCTGCCGGACGCAGCGTGGGAGATGGTGCCGCCGGTACGCCGTGCCGCGGCCGCGCTCGACTGGCACCCGGAGCACGGCGACTGCTGCCAGCACCTCGTCTTCACGTCACCCGGTCTTGACCGCGACGGGCTCGAACTGCTCCTGGAGTCCTGCCTGTTGACCGACGCGGAGTACGCCGCCGGCCGCACCGCCTGGAAACAGCTCCCGCCCGCCTTCGACAGCCTCCTGGAGGTCTGACCCATGCCCCGCAAGCCCGACCGCGACCGCAAGCCCTCGTCTCGTCCCAATCCGCTGGACGCGGCCAAGATCACGTACATCGACTACAAGGACACGGACCTCCTCAGGAAGTTCATCTCCGACCGCGGCAAGATCCGCAGCCGCCGGGTCACCCGCGTGAGCGCCCAGCAGCAGCGCCTGCTGGCCCGCGCGATCAAGAACGCGCGGGAGATGGCCCTGCTGCCGTACTCCAGCTCCAGCCGCTGAGGGCTCCGCATAGGTAGGAGATTCCCTACGTTTGACGCGTAGGGAATCTCCTACCTATCGTGTCCGCATGAACATCACTCACGCTTCATTCGTCACCCTCCCCGTCGCCGACCAGGACCGGGCCCTGCGCTTCTACACGGATGTGCTCGGCTTCGAGGTCACCGCGGACCTGGACATGCCGCAGGGGCGGTGGCTCCAGGTGGCGCCCGCGGGCGCGCAGACCGTGTTCACGCTGTCCGGCCCGGGGATGGGCGGTTTTACGCAGGGTGAGACCCGGGGGATCATGTTGCTCACGACCGACGTCGACGCGGACTGCGCGCGGCTCGCGGCCGCCGGGGTCCAGGTCGACGGGCCGGACGACCTCCCGTGGGGCCGGATGGCCGGCTTCCGGGACCCGGACGGCAACGGTCTGATGCTGCTCACGGAGAAGGAAGGTTTCTGACCGCACCATGACCACGACCGGGGCGCGCGAGGACCGCGTCTTCGCCGCGCTCGCCAACGCCACTCGCCGTGAGGTGCTGCGCCTGCTGCGGGACGAGGGCCCGCAGCCGGTACAGGCGTTGGCCGACCACTTCGACATGCGCCGCCCGAGCCTCTCGGAGCACCTCAAGGTGCTCCGAGAGGCCGGCCTCGTCTCCGAGGAACGCTCCGGGCGGCAGCGGATCTACCAGCTGGAGGCCCAGCCGCTCGCCGAGGTGCAGGACTGGCTCCATCCGTACGAGCGGTTCTGGCGCGACAGGCTCAAGGGGCTGAGTGATCTGCTGGACCGCATGCCCGACGATGGCGAGACATGAGTCCCGAACCGCATCCGCACGACCCCGGTGACCGTGACCGTGGTGACCACGACCCCGGTGACCACAATCGCAGTGACCACGACCCCGGTGGTCAGGACTTCGGTGGCCAAGCCTCCGGCGCGGCGGACGACGACCTCACCACCGTCCGCGTCGACCAGTTCCTGCCCCACCCGCCTGCCAAGGTCTGGCGTGCGCTCACCGAGCCCGAGCTGCTCGTGCAGTGGCAGATGCAGGGGGCCGAGCACTTCCGGCTCGAAGTGGGGCACCGGTACACGATGACGTCGGTGCCGCGCCCCAACTCCAACTTCTCCGGCACGGTCGACGTCGAGGTCCTCGCATACGAGACCTGCCGGACGCTCAGCCTCCGCTGGGCGGACCCCGATCCCGCGAACTCCGCGGACTGGACCATCACTTGGACCCTGGAACAGGAAGGGCGCGGAACGCGTCTCTTCCTAGTGCACGAAGGGTTCGATCCGGACGACCCGGCACAGATGATGGCGCGGAAGATCATGGACGGGGGCTGGAGGTCGCATGTGATGCGGGCTCTGGGACAGGCACTGGAACGGTTTTAGCGCTTCGACCGTCGAAGTTGTAATCGGAGGACCACCCCCCGTGCACGTGCATCTGCCCATGCATCCGCATGTGAAGACGGCTATGATCCGGGCAGTTGACCACCACCGCATCACTGGCAACAGACGCCAATGCACCACCGGGGAGCGACCTGTGGACCACGACGTGTACAACGGCATGGCTGCCACGGAGCTGCGTGGGGCGGCCTGGCAGAAGAGCAGGCACAGCAACTCGCAGGGCTCCTGCGTGGAGTTCGCCAGGCTGCCCGGCGGCGAGGTGGCGGTGCGCAACTCGCGCTTCCCCGACGGGCCGGCCCTCGTCTACACGCGCGCCGAGATAGAGGCCATGCTCCTGGGCATCAAGGACGGCGAGTTCGACCACCTGATAGCGGGCTGACCGGCGGCCTTCCGGCTGACAGCGGGCTGACCGGCCGGCCCCCCGGGGCCACGCGGGGCGCTCGCTCTCTCCAGGAGTTCCCTTCGCGGACCGCTCACTGAAAGCGTTCGGGCGGCAGACAGAACGTAACGCGCGTAGAACCGCGGCCCGAAAAAGCGCCGCGGTTCCTCACGCCGCAGGCGGCAGCCTGAACAGCGCCCACACGACCTTGCCGTTGAGCGTGCCGGCGAGCGGATGCCACCCCCAGCTGTCCGCGAACGAGTCGACCAGGAACAGGCCGCGTCCCGACTCCGCCGAGAAGTCGTCGGAGTCGCCCGCGACAGGACTGTCGTGGCTGGGGTCGCGCACCGCGCACACGAGTCTCTCGGTCCACCGCATCAAGTGCAGCCGCACGGGCGGATCCTGATCGGCCGGCCGCGGAGTGTCCGCGGGCAGCGCGTGCCGCAGTGCGTTGGTGACGAGTTCCGAGACCACCAGACAGACATCGTCGAAGCGGTTGCCGACGTCCCACTGGTCCAGTGTGCGGCGGGTGAACTGCCGTGCGTCGCGCACCGCTTCATAGCGGGGCGGCAGGGCGCAGGAGGCGGCGTTGGACACGGCCGCGGGGTCCAGTGGCGGAAGCCCCTGCCGTAACGGCTCGAGCATGGTCGATCCATTCGTCCCCATGCGAGGCACTCCCGGGGTTCGCGGTCGTTGCGATGCAGCGGTGGCGCGAGACCATCGTTCCGAAAGCGTTCGGCAGATGCAAGGGCAGATGCACGTGCACGCGCCCGAATTGGACCTTCCCATACCGCTTCTTGGTCATTTTTTCCGCCGTCTTCCTGCCGCTTTTCTGTGTCTGGCTTGTCTTCTCCTTGCCGATTCCTGTGTGTCCTCATTGAAACCTTGCCGTTTCTGTAATCGAACGAGTACTGCTTGGAGTGATTTAGTGGCAGACTGCGGCCCTTGAGGACGGGTTGGGGAGGCGGACGAACGTGAGCGCGCAGGAGTCGGGATCGGTGGTACGGCGCATGCTGCTCGGCTCTCACCTGAGGCGGCTGCGGGAGTCGCGCGGGATCACCCGGGAGAAGGCCGGTTACTCGATCCGCGCCTCCGAATCGAAGATCAGCCGTATGGAGTTGGGCCGGGTGAGCTTCAAGACGAGAGACGTCGAGGATCTGCTGACGCTCTACGGGATCGCCGACGAGGCGGAGCGCAACTCGCTGCTCTCTCTCGCCAAGGAGGCCAACGTCGCGGGCTGGTGGCACAGTTACTCCGACGTCCTGCCCAGCTGGTTCCCGACGTACGTCGGCCTGGAGGGCGCCGCGTCCCTGATCCGCTCGTACGAAGTCCAGTTCGTGCACGGCCTGTTGCAGACCGAGGCGTACGCGCACGCGGTCGTCGCCCGTGGCATGAAGGGCTCGAGCGAGGCGGACATCGAGCGGCGTGTGGCGCTGCGCCTGGAGCGCCAGAAGTACCTGGTGTCCGAGAGCGCCCCGGAGTTCCACGTCGTACTCGACGAGGCCGCGCTCCGGCGCCCGTACGGCGACCGGAGTGTGATGCGGGGTCAGCTCCAGCACCTCATCGACGTCTCGCAGCGCCCGAACGTGCGGCTTCAGGTCATGCCGTTCAGCTTCGGCGGGCACGCGGGCGAGAGCGGAGCCTTCACGGTGCTCAGCTTCCCCGAGTCCGACCTGTCCGACGTCGTCTACCTGGAGCAGCTCACCAGCGCGCTGTATCTGGACAAGCGCGAGGACGTCGCCCAGTACGAGAAGGCGATGAAGGAACTGCAGCAGGACAGTCCGGGCCCCGACGAGAGCCGCGACTTGCTCAGGGGGCTGCTGCAACTCTCCTGAGGACCGCTCTCCTGAGGACCGCTCCAACTCCCTTGACACACCAGTACGATGACGTGTGATCAGACCGTGAAGATGATCAACCGGATGTCTGCTGCGGCAGCAAGGGATTGAGGGAGCACATGTCGTCCTACTTCACCGACCTGGCCCAGCAGTACATCGACGGCGAGTGGCGCCCGGGTACCGGCTCCTGGGACATCATCGACTTCAATCCGTACGACGGTGAGAAGCTGGCGTCGATCACGATAGCCACGGTCGACGAGGTGGATGAGGCCTACCGGGCCGCCGCCCGCGCCCAGAAGGAATGGGCCGCGACGAACCCGTACGCGCGTCGCGGGGTGTTCGAGAAGGCGCTGCGGATCATCGAGGAGCGCGAGCAGGAGATCACCGAGGCGATCATCGCGGAGCTCGGCGGTACGCATCTGAAGGCCGGCTTCGAACTGCACCTCGCCAAGGAGTTCCTGCGCGAGTCGATCAACCTGGCGCTGCGGCCCGAGGGCAAGATCATCCCTTCGCCGGTCGACGGCAAGGAGAACCGCCTCTACCTCGTCCCGGTCGGCGTCGTCGGTGTGATCAGCCCCTTCAACTTCCCGTTCCTGCTGTCGCTGAAGTCCGTGGCGCCCGCGCTGGCCCTCGGCAACGGCGTGGTCCTCAAGCCGCACCAGAACACACCGGTCGTCGGCGGTGCCCTGGTCGCCAAGGTCTTCGAGGACGCGGGCCTGCCGGCCGGTCTGCTCAACGTTGTGATCACCGACATCGCGGAGATCGGCGACGCCTTCATCGAGCACCCGATCCCGAAGGTCATCTCCTTCACCGGCTCCGACAAGGTCGGCCGCCACGTGGCCACGGTCTGCGCCTCGAACTTCAAGCGCTCCGTCCTCGAACTCGGCGGCAACAGCGCGCTGGTGGTCCTGGACGACGCGGACATCGACTACGCCGTGGACGCCGCGGTCTTCAGCCGGTACGTGCACCAGGGCCAGGTCTGCATGGCCGCGAACCGCGTTCTCGTGGACCGCTCGATCGAGGCGGAGTTCACCGAGAAGTTCGTCGCCAAGGTCAAGACGCTGAAGTCCGGCGACCCGCGCGACCCGCAGACCGTCATCGGCCCGGTCATCAACTCCTCGCAGGCGGACGCCCTTTCGAGCACCGTGGACCAGGCGATCGCCGAGGGCGCCACCGCCCTCGTGCACGGCGCCACCACCGACAACCTCGTCGAGCCGACCGTCCTGACCGGCCTGCCCGCCGACTCGGCCATCCTCCAGCAGGAGATCTTCGGCCCCGTCGCACTCCTCGTCCCGTTCGACGGCGAGGAGGAGGCCGTACGGATCGTCAACGACACCCCGTACGGACTGAGCGGCGCCGTGCACACCGCCGACGTCGAGCGCGGTGTCTCCTTCGCCAAGCAGATCGACACGGGCATGTTCCATGTGAACGACGGCACCGTGCACGACGAGCCGCTGGTCGCCTTCGGCGGCGAGAAGTCCTCGGGCATCGGCCGCCTGAACGGCGAGGCGACGGTCGAGGCGTTCACCACGCAGAAGTGGATCTCGGTGCAGCACGGGCGCAGCTTCTTCCCGTTCTGAGTCTCGTTCCGGGCGTGTTCCGGGCCGCTTCCGGACCTCCTCAGGTTTCTTCGGCTGTGGCGGACCCTTGCGGACAGAAGCTGACCGCAAGGGTGCGTAGCTTCGTGGGTGTCGAGAACGAACGGCATCCACGAAAGGCGGCTCCCATGGTCATGCACGTGCACGCAGAGGCCCACGGCGACGAGCGCGGCGCGCTGCTCGCCTTCCTGGACGAGCAGCGCGGGGGCATCCGCCGGACGCTGCTGGGTCTGACCGACGAGCAGGCCGCTACCCGTCCGAGTGCCAGCGAACTCTCCCTCTCCGGGCTGCTCAAGCACGTCGCGGAGACCGAGCAGGGCTGGCTGTCGCGGGCCCAGCAGGTGGCACCCGACGTCCAGCGCTCCGAGGAAGACTGGGGCCACAGCTTCCAGCTGACCGGCGACGAGACCGTCGAGTCGATGCTCACCTACTGGGACAAGGTCGCCCGGCAGACCGAGGACTTCATCCGGTCCGTACCCAGCCTGAACGACACCTTCCCGCTGCCCGATGCACCGTGGTTCCCGGACGACGAGGCCGTGTCGATGCGCTGGCTGATGCTCCGGCTGATCGCGGAGATGGCCCGGCACGCCGGCCACGCCGACATCATCCGCGAGTCCCTGGACGGGAAGACGGCCTTCGAGCTCATCGCCCAGGCGCAGGGCGACTCCTGGGGGTGAGGCGCCACCCGGCCCCGGGGAGGCGGGTCATACGCTGGACCGCATGTCAGCGATCCGTCTCCTCGTGCTCGGCGCCGTACGCCAGCACGGCCGGGCCCACGGCTACCAGGTGCGCAACGACCTGGAGTACTGGGGCGCACACGAGTGGTCCAACGCCAAGCCGGGCTCGATCTACCACGCGCTCAAGCAGATGGCGAAGCACGGCCTGCTGCTCGCCCACGAGATCGCGCCCTCCACGGCCGGCGGCCCGCCCCGCACGGAGTACGAGATCACGGAGAAGGGCACGGAGGAGTACTTCACGCTCCTGCGCGGATCCCTGACCGCGTACGACCAGAAGCCGGACATCCTCTCAGCCGCGCTCGGTTTCATGGTGGACCTGGAGCGCGGGGAGGCCCTCGAACTCCTCGAGGAGCGTGTGCGCTCCATCGAGGCGTGGCGCGCGGCCGTCACCGAGCACTACACGCCCGAGGACGGCCCCGAACAGCTCGGCCACATCGGCGAGATCATGAATTTCTGGGTCACCTCCGCCGACACCGGCGCCGAGTGGACCCGGGGCTTGATCGAGCGGATCAAGGATGGCGCCTACACCTTCGCGGGCGAGGGGGAGCCGTTCGTGGGAGTGCTGGTGGAGGGCGAGGAGAACCCGTACGCGACGGGGGAGAAGCATCCGGGGGATGCGAGCTGAGTCTGCGCTCGTCCCTCGTCCCTCGGCCTGAGCGGCTGCTCTGTCCGAGTGGCTCCGCGGCCTGAGTGGCTCCTCGACGGCCTGACCGACTTCTCGACTCATCAAGTTTGACTAATCGTCCTGGCGGGCATACGCTTCGTTGGTAGCTGGTAGTCAAGTTTGATTACTCGGAATGAGAGGAGCCCGATGACCGACGCGATCGTCGTCGAGGGCGTACGGAAGCGGTACGGGGACAAGCATGCGCTGGACGGACTCGACCTGACGGTCGGGCGCGGCACGGTGCACGGGGTGCTCGGGCCCAACGGCGCGGGCAAGACGACGCTGGTCCGGATCCTGTCCACCCTGCTGCGGCCCGACGAGGGCCGGGTCGAGGTGGCAGGGCACGACGTGGTGAGCGACGCGCACGAGGTGCGCTTTCGCATCGGACTGCTCGGCCAGCACGCGGCGCTCGACGAGGAACTCGGCGGACGGCAGAACCTGGAGATGTTCGGTCGCCTCTACCACCTGGGCGCCCGCCACGCGCGCGTGCGGGCCGACGAGCTCCTGGAGCGTTTCGGTCTCGCGGACACGGGCCGCAAGGCGGTCAAGGAGTACAGCGGCGGCATGCGGCGCCGCCTGGACCTCGCGGCCTCGCTCATCACGGAACCGGAGGTGCTCTTCCTGGACGAGCCGACGACGGGCCTCGACCCACGCGGCCGCGCGGAGGTGTGGGACGCGGTGCGTTCCCTGGTCGGCGGCGGCACGACCGTACTGCTGACCACGCAGTACCTGGAGGAGGCGGACCAGCTCGCCCACCGCATCTCGGTCGTCGACCAGGGGAGGGTCATCGCGGACGGCACGGCGAACGAACTGAAGGCCCTGACGGGCGGCGACCGGATCGACGTGGTGCTGCGGGACGGGGGCCAACTGGGCGCCGCGGTGGCCCTGTTGCCGCTGCCCAAACCGGAGGTCTCGGTGGACGCCGACCGGCGTCTGCTGAGCGCTCCGGTCACCGACCGCATGGGGGCGCTCTCCGGGGTCGTACGGGCCCTGGAGGAGGCCGGGATCGAGGCGGAGGACGTCGCCCTGCGGCGGCCGACGCTGGACGAGGTGTTCCTGCACCTCACCGGAGGGGACGACCGTGTTCACGACCATGTCGGGGAGGCCGTGTGACCACGTACGCGCTGAGTGATTCCTGGACCATGACCCGCCGCGAACTCGCCCACTGGGCGCGGCAGCCGGTCCAGGTCCTGGTCGCCCTGGTCTTCCCGGTGATGCTGCTGCTGATGTTCGGCTATCTGATCGGCGGTGGCCGGGGCCTCGAAGGCGACTACGTCGACTTCCTGGTGCCCGGCATGCTCGCGCTGACCATGGCCTTCGGCCTGGAGGGCACGATGCTGGCGGTCACCCAGGACCTCAACAAGGGGGTGATCGACCGCTTCCGGTCGATGCCTATGGCCAACGGAGCGGTTCTGGTGGGCCGTTCGGTCGCCGACATGCTCCAGTCGGCGCTCGGCCTGGCCGTACTGATCGGGGTCGGGTACGCGATCGGCTGGCGCGCGCACGGGGGCTTCGGGGCCTTCATGGGGGCCGTGGGGCTGCTCCTGCTGTTCCGGTTCGCGATGCTGTGGATCGGCATCCAGCTGGCGATGGTGGCCGGGAAGCCGGAGATGGTGCAGGCCGTGCAGATCCTGGTCTGGCCGGTCGGCTTCCTGTCCAATGCCTTCGCGACCCCGGAGTCCATGCCGGGCTGGCTGGGCACGGTTGTCGAGTGGAACCCGATGTCGCAGACAGCCACGGCCGTACGGGACCTGTTCGGCGGGCCGGGCGGCGAGCCGGGACACGTCTGGGCCGCGGTGGCCTGGCCGTTGGCGCTGCTGGCGGTGTTCTTCCCGCTCGCGGTACGGAGGTTCGGGGCGCTGAGCAAGTAGCTGAGCTTCGGGGCGCTGAGCATGTAGCTGAGCAAGTAGGGGCGTCGGCCGAGCGGGCCGGGGTGAGCGCGGGCTGAGCCGGTCGGGCGTCGGCGGGACGGTCGCCGGCGTCGCGGGCGCGGGAGGGCGCCGGGCGGAAGCGGATAGTCGCCCGGCGGAAGAAGTGGACAGTCGCCGAGCGGAAAAGTCGCTGCCGGGAAATGGGAACCCGATCGCGGCGAGCGGTGTACCAGAAGCAGACGCTGCGTGGGCAGCGCGCCGGGACATCGGTTCGTCGCTGATGGGGGATTCCATGGGGTGGTCGGGGTCGGGGCCGGGATCGGGGCCGAGGGGGAGGGCCGGGGTGGTCCTCGCCGCCGTGCTGGGCATGTTGGCGGTGCTGGGGGCGTGCGCCGAGGCGGATGCGGGAGGGGACGGGGCGTCACGGCCCTCGCGGTCGTCGGCCGATCCCGTTCCGGCGGGGGCGGCACCTCCCCGCATCCCTTCGGCGCCCCAGCTGCCGGGCAGCCCGGCCGGCGTCGTCTTCGCGGCGGACGGCAGCGGGTTCGCGCTCTTCGCGCAGTGCGGTGAGAAGCGCTGCCGGCAGAGCGTGGCTGTGCTGGACCAAGGCGCCGAAGCCTGGCGGCCCGTGCGCTCACCGCTGCCGGACGTGACGGGCGACCTCGGCATCACGGTGGGGCTCATGGGGCTGGGCCCCGGCCGGGCGCTGATCACCGAGGGAGTGTGGCCGCCGACGCACCGCACCTGGTTCACAGGTGACGGCGGGCGCACCTGGCGGACCGGGTCCGAGAAGCCGTCGGGGACGATTCCAGTGGTGCCCGAGGGAGGGGCGCTGGTCCGGGAGTGCGTGGAGGTGCTGGAGGACAACAGCTACTGTGCGCGGGCCCGGCTGCTCGTCGTGATGCCCGACACCGGGGAGTTCCGGGTGCTGGCCACGCAGCCGATGCTCAAGGGCGTGGTGGGTCCGGCGGGGGAGGTCGCCCTCACGGACAGCGGAACCGAAGGCGGCAAGGAGAGCGGGTCCGCTCCTCCGGCGAGCGGGACGGCGAGGACGCTGCTCTTCGCCTCCGCCGAGGAGCAGGGATCGGGCGTGCCGCTGCTCGCCGCCAGCGAGGACCGGGGCCGCACCTGGAGGACGACTCCGCTGCCTGGGGCCGATCCGGGATCGTCCGTGCGCGTGACAGCGGCGGGAGGCACGCTGTATGCCGTGCAGACGGGCGAGTTGCCCGAGGACGAGACCGTGAAGAACGGACTGCAGACCATCCACCGCAGCGCCGACGCCGGCCACACCTGGCAGCGGATCTGGAAGCACCGCAAAGGCGTGGAACCGCGCTCCCTCGTCGGAGACCTGGTGCCTGCCGCCGACGGGAGCCTCACCGTCCACGGCCAGGACGGCCTTTGGCGCAGCACAGACGGCGCCCGTACGTTCGAGCGGGCCAGCAGCGGTGCGCGATACCCCGTGGGCGCGGTGAGCGTGACCCCACTCGGCTTCCTGGGGACGGACAGTTTCGGAAACGGGAGCTTCCGGATATCCGCCGACGGCATCCACTGGCACTCGTTCGAGCTGGGGGACGGAGACTGACGGCGGGGGTCTACGCCGAGTCCAGGTGGCCTGACGCCTCAGTGATGGAACCCGGTCGCCGCCTCCTTGTCCCGCGTCAGCGGATAAGGCTGTCGGCGCAGTTCGGGCAGCAGCCGGTCCAGGTCCTCCACGAACAGCTGGGCGAGGTCGGCCGAGAATCCGTTGCGGCACACCACCCGCAGCACGGACAGGTCCTCCCGGTTCGCGGGGAAGGTGTACGCGGGCAGCAGCCAGCCCCGCTCACGCATGCGCCGGGACACGTCGAAGACGTCGTACGCGGTGACGTGCGGAGCGGTCGTAAAGGCAAATACCGGCAACTGATCGCCCCGGGTGAGGAGATGGAAGTCGCCGAGCGCCTCGATCCGCTCGGCGAGTTCCTGGGCGACATCCCTCGTTGCCCGCTGCACGACCCGGTAGCCTTCGCGGCCCAGCCGCAGGAATGTGTAGTACTGCGCCACGACCTGCGCCCCCGGCCGGGAGAAGTTGAGCGCGAAGGTCGGCATGTCGCCGCCCAAGTAGTTGACGCGGAAGACCAGTTCGTCCGGCAGCTCGGCGGCCGAGCGCCACAGCGCCCAGCCCACTCCCGGGTAGACCAGGCCGTATTTGTGTCCCGAGGTGTTGATGGAGGCGACGCGCGGCAGCCGGAAGTCCCAGACCAGGTCCTCGTCGAGGAAGGGAGCGACCATCGCACCGGAGGCGCCGTCCACATGGACCGGGATGTCCAGCCCCGTGCGCGACTGCAACGCGTCGAGCGCGGCGCAGAGTTCGGCGATCGGTTCGTACGACCCGTCGAAGGTGGAACCGAGGATGCCGACGACGCCGATGGTGTTCTCGTCGCACAGCTCGGCGGCGGCCTGCGGATCGAGGTGGAACCGGTCGCCCTCCATGGGCACTTGGCGCGCCTCGACCTCCCAGAAGTTGCAGAACTTCTCCCAGCAGACCTGCACATTGACGCCCATGACGAGATTGGGGCGGGCCCCCGGATACCGGTCGGCATTGCGCTGGGCCCAGCGCCGCTTGAGCGCCATACCCGCGAGCATGCACGCCTCGCTGGACCCCGTCGTCGAACAGCCCACAGCGGCCGCCGGATCCGGCGCGTTCCACAGATCGGCGAGCATCGCCACACACCGCCGCTCCAGCTCGGCCGTGCGCGGATACTCGTCCTTGTCGATCATGTTCTTGTCCCGGCACTCGCCCATCAGCACCCCGGCCTGCGGCTCCATCCAGGTGGTGACGAAGGTGGCGAGGTTGAGGCGGGAGTTGCCGTCCAGCATCAGTTCGTCGTGCACGAGCTGATATGCGGTGGTGGGTGGCAGCGGCCCGTCCGGCAGCCGGTGCTGGGGCGGGGCCTCGGTCATACCGCCGACCGGATTCGCCTCCCCGTAGAAGGGGTTGACGGCCGACGGACGCTCGTCGGGCTTCTCGGGGCCGGTGTGGAGCGGCATGGTGCCTCCGGGTCGGTGGGGTCGTCGGGTCTCCGGCGGGGGGATCGGGTTTCCATGGTGGGCCACCACCCCGTCATAAGCGGGTAAAACCGACACGGCGCCCGGTGAATTCGGGCTTGCACCTCACGTGGCGTGAGGGCTCAGCCTGAGGTGCGTACCGAAAAGGAGGGAGCGGAGGCGATGAGCTACTCCGTGGGACAGGTCGCCGGTTTCGCCGGGGTGACGGTGCGGACGCTGCACCACTACGACGAGATCGAGCTGCTCGTACCGAGCGAGCGCAGCCACGCGGGCCACCGGCGTTACAGCGACGTCGACCTCGACCGGCTGCAGCAGATCCTGTTCTACCGGGAGCTCGGCTTTCCGCTCGACGAGGTCGCGGCCCTGCTCGACGACCCGGAGGCGGACCCGCGCGCGCATCTGCGCCGCCAGCACGAGCTGCTGACCGCCCGGATCGAGAAGCTGCAGAAGATGGCCGCGGCCGTGGAGCACGCCATGGAGGCACGCAAGATGGGCATCAACCTCACGCCCGAGGAGAAGTTCGAGGTCTTCGGGGAGTACGACCCGGACCAGTACGAGGAGGAGGCCCGGCGCCGCTGGGGCGACGGCGAACCGTACCGGGAGTCCCAGCGCAGGGCCGCCACGTACACGAAGGAGGACTGGCTGCGGATCAAGGCCGAGGGCAACGGGAACACCAACGCCTTCGCCGCGCTCATGGACGCCGGCGTCGCCCCGGACTCCGAGTCGGCGATGGAACTCGCCGAGCAGCACCGGCAGCAGATCAGCCGGAACTTCTACGACTGCACGTACGAGATCCACACCGGCCTCGGCGAGATGTATGTCGCCGACGAGCGGTTCGCATCCACCTTCGAGCAGATCAGGCCCGGCCTCGCGGCCTATCTGCGCGTGGCGTTCCTTGCGAACGCCGCGCGGCACGGAGCCTGATGGTGAAGCATGTCGGTAAGGGGTGCCTGCCCTGGCGGGCACCCCTTACCGGGTTACCGCTCTACTCCTTGACCAGCACCACGGCTGTGCCGTACGCGCACACCTCCGTGCCCACGTCCGCGGCCTCGGTCACGTCGAAGCGGAACATCAGCACACCGTTGGCGCCCCGCACCCGGGCCTGCTCGACGAGCCGTTCCATCGCCTGGTTGCGGGTCTCCACCAGCGTCTTGGTGAGGCCCTTCAACTCGCCGCCGATCATCGACTTCAGGCCCGCGCCGATCTGGCTGCCGAGGTGCCGGGACCGCACGGTCAGCCCGAAGACCTCACCGATGACCTGCTCGATCCGGTAGCCGGGCACGTCGTTCGTCGTCACGACCAGCACATCCGACTGAGGGCCTTGGCCGCCCCCGTACTCTTCGATTCCCATGGCTCACAGCTTTGTCCCAGTCGGGGCACAGTGCATCCTGTAGGAGTCGGTGGAACCTGGTCACTTCATGCTGCGTTGATAACTTTGGTCGGCTACACCTTCGCCCGACGCCGTATCCACCACCCCTCAGGAGTCCGGAACCGTGACAACGACGCTTGCCCTCGGTCCAAGCTGGTTGGATCCGGACTACCTGCTCGACTCGTTCGGGATCTGGGGGCTGCTCCTGATCGTCTTCGCCGAGTCGGGCCTGCTCATCGGCTTCTTCCTGCCGGGCGACTCCCTGCTGTTCACGGCGGGTCTGCTGATCACGTCGGACCAGCTGGACTTCCCGCTGTGGGCGGCCGTCGTCCTGATCTGTATCGCCGCGATCCTCGGCGACCAGGCGGGCTACATGTTCGGCAAGAAGGTCGGCCCGGCGCTCTTCACCCGCCCGGACTCACGCCTCTTCAAACAGGAGAACGTGGTCAAGGCCCACGAGTTCTTCGAGAAGTACGGCCCGAAGTCGCTGGTGCTGGCCCGTTTCGTGCCCATCGTGCGCACGTTCACGCCGATCATCGCCGGCGTCAGCGGCATGAAGTACCGCTCGTTCCTCACGTTCAACGTCATCGGCGGCATCCTCTGGGGCGCGGGCGTCACGCTGCTCGGCTCCTGGCTCGGCAAGATCGACTTCGTCAACAAGCACATCGAGTCGATCCTGATCCTGATCGTCCTCCTCTCGGTGGTCCCGATCATCATCGAGTTCATGCGGGCCCGGAGTAAGTCCAAGAAGAACCCGCCGCAGACCCCGGCGGCCCACGCCCCCCCGACGGCCCCCGTCATGGACGACCAGACGACCCAACTGCGCCGCGTACCGCCGGCCCACCAGGACGACCAGAACCAGCACTACGGCAACAACGGCCACGGCCAGCAGTACCAGCAACAGCCCTACGCCTCGGACCAGCCCTACCCCTCGGACCAGCCCTACGGTTCGGACCAGCCCTACGGCTACCCGCAGGACCAGTACGCCCAGCAGTACCCCCAGGGCTATCCGCAGGGCCAGCAGTACCCCCAGCAGGGCCAGTACCCCCAGGGCCAGAACCAGCAGTACCCGCAGCAGAACCAGGGCTACCCGTACGGCCAGGACTATCCGCAGAACTGACCGACTCAGGCCAACCGGAACTCGCCCCCGAAAGGGGCGCGGGGCTGTGACATTTGCGGCTCCGCCGCGTGGGCGCGATCAGCCACAACTGACCGGCACTCGGCCACGAGACCGTAGCCACCCACGATCTCAGCCGCCCACGAACGAACCCGTACCTCAGAACCCGCGCGTCCGCTTGGCCGCGCGGCGCCCCGCCGAGCTGGTCGCTCCCGGTAGCCGCAGGAACATGCGGGAGATCTCGGACCCCAGGTTCACGCCGATCGCGATCGCCATCGCGAGGGCGGCGGCCTTGGTGAGGGACACCAGCCCCGCGTCGACGTCGTTCTGGGCGATCGCGAGCAGCCCGAAGTACGTGGCCGAACCGGGCAGCAGCGGCCCGATCGCGGCGGTCGTGAACGGGAGCGCGGACGCGAACCGGTAGCGCGACAGGAGCTGCCCGAACAGGCCCACCAGACCGGCGGCGACGGCCGTCGAGGCGACCGGCGAGATCCCGCCCGCGTAGTGCATCGCCCCGTACACGCTCCACGCCACCCCGCCGTTGAGGGTCACGATCAGCACGGTGGATCGTTCCTGCTGGAGCAGCACCGCGAAGGCGAGCGTCAGCAGCATCGACGCGGCGATCTGCAGCACCGGCCGCTCGGCGAACAGCAGCGCCGCGTCCGGATTCAGCTCGACGCCCAGCTTCACACCGAAGTACAAGGCCACGAGGACACCGATGACGACGCCCACGAAGAGGTACATGACCTCCAGGAGGCGGGCCGCCGCGGTGATGTAGTAGCCGGTCAGACCGTCCTGCACGCCCGCCACCAGCGCCCGCCCGGGCATCAGCGCGAAGAGACCACCGGTGATCACCGCGGACGCGCGCACGTCGACGTCCGCGAGCGTGAGCGCGACCCCGATCGCGGCGGGCGGCATCGCGGCCACCGTGAACTGGTAGAACTCCGGAAGTCCGCGCCCCGAGCACAGCCACGCCAGCCGGTCGCCCAGCAGCGCGCCGAGGGCGGCCGCCACGAAGACGACCAGTCCACCGCCGACGAGCATGGAGGCTCCGCCCGCGAGGAGGCCGGAGGCCCCGCTCAGCACCCAGCCGTTGTACGGGTGCCGGTTGCGGCGGATCTCCGCGAGCCGCCGGTAGGCCTCCTCCAGGGAGACCTCGGTCTCGTCGTCGCTGATGTCGTCGACGAGCCGGAACACGGCTGAGAGCCGCGTGTAGTCGGTTCCCCGGCGGCGTACGGTCCGCGAGGCGGTCACCGGATCGTCGACCAGCGACGGCTGGTACGAGATGGAAAGCAGCGTGAAGGTGACGTTCGGCTCGCAGCGGTCCAGGCCGTACGAGCGGCAGACGGCGAACATCGCCGCCTCCACGTCCTCGGCGCCTTCTCCGCCCGCGAGCAGCAACTCCCCGATACGCAGGGTCAGGTCGAGCACGCGCGGGACGGCCGGACCCTCGTCCTCCGTCTTCTGCACGGTCTCGGGCACGGGCCGCTCGGCGACCGGCATACGCAGCATCGTGCGCATCCGGTCCTGCCAGGGAACGTCCTTGGTGAGGTTGACCTGCGGTATCCCCATCGGCGGGGTGAACGTGGGGGCGCGATACGTCCGTGGGGTATTGAAGGCCGAGCCCTCGGGCTCCGTCGTCGGCGGCTCGGGCGGCGCGAGCCCCTCGGGAATCGCGAACTCCGACGTCGTCTGCGATTCGTCCTCCAGCGCCGGGGCCACACCTGGCGGTGGCTGGAAAGCGCTCCTCGCCTCGTCCGACTGCGGCTTGCGGTCTTCCGCCTCCGGCTCCGTCACCAGCTACTCCCGACTCGCACCTCCAGTACGCCTCAGTATGCGCACTGACAGACGAACGGGCCGCGCCACCCAGTAGGATCGCACGGCCCGCAGGTCACAGAGGCTCAGTGACCGCCCGTCTCCTTGAAGCGCTTGTACGACCGCTCGATCTCGGCCTCGGCGTCCGTGCGGCCCACCCAGTTGGCACCCTCGACGGACTTGCCGGGCTCCAGGTCCTTGTAGACCTCGAAGAAGTGCTGGATCTCCAGGCGGTCGAACTCCGACACGTGGTGGATGTCCCGCAGGTGCTCCACGCGCGGGTCGTGCGCCGGCACGCACAGCAGCTTGTCGTCGCCGCCGGCCTCGTCCGTCATACGGAACATGCCGATCGTGCGGCACTGGATGAGGCAGCCGGGGAAGGTCGGCTCGTCCAGGATGACGAGGGCGTCCAGCGGGTCGCCGTCCTCGCCGAGGGTGTTCTCGACGAAGCCGTAGTCGGCCGGGTAGCTGGTCGAGGTGAAGAGGCGACGGTCCAGGCGGATCCGACCGGTCTCGTGGTCCACCTCGTACTTGTTCCGCGAACCCTTCGGAATCTCGATCGTGACGTCGAACTCCACCGGTGGCTCCTCCATGATCAGCACATAGTTCTGGTGGTTAAGTGTCCCTCACGCAGGTGTGTGATCGCGAAAGGGGCTGGTGGTCGTGCCAGAGCTGAAGGCTTGGCGGGCCGCGAGACCGCATGTGGTGCGGGTCGCGCGATCCGTGAGACCTCAACTCGTACGGGCCGTGGGAGCAGTGAAGCCACCGCTCGTCCGGGCTGCGGGAGCCGTGAAGCCGCTGGTCACGCGGCCGTCGACCGTGCAGTTCACGGCGGGCTCCGCCACCCTCGGACTCGTCGTGGCGGCCACCGTGGTCACTGCGGCCGGGCCCTGGGACTCCACCGGTCAGCGTACGGCGGAGCGCGACTGGGCCGCATCGCGGGAGCGCGCAGGTGGCGCAGATCACGGTCATGTGTCCGGTACATCCGGAAAGGCGCCGGCGCCCGCACCCAGCGCGGCGTCCGTGCTCACCGGACTGGGCCGGTCCGTCGGTTCCGGTCCGTCGCCCACGGAGAAGGCCCTCGCCGACGTCCTCGGGCCGCTCCTGGGCGACGCCTCGCTGGGCTCCGAACGTTCGGCCGCCGTCGTCGACATGACCACCGGCAAGCGCCTGTACGGCAAGGGCGCGGACGACGCGCTGACGCCGGCCTCCACCACGAAGATCGCCACGGCCGTCGCGGTCCTCTCCGCGGCGGGCGCCGACCACCGCATCGCGACGCGTACGGCCCTCGAACCCGACACCGGGGAGCTCGTCCTCGTCGGCGGCGGCGACCCCACGCTGACCGCCCGCAAGGACGCGGCCGGCAACGCGAGTCTGCGCACCCTCGCCGACGACACCGCCCGCGCCCTCAAGGCCCGCAAGACCGCCGAGGTGACGCTCTCGTACGACACCTCGCTGTACGAGGGCTCCGCCGCGCACCCCATCGGCCCAGACAACGGCAACCTCGCCCCGGTCACCGCCCTGATGGCCGACGAGGGCCGCCTCGACGACTCCTCCAGCGGCACCGCGGACCGCAGCGAGGACCCGGCGGCCGACGCGGCGAGGAAGTTCGCGGACCTGCTGAAGGACCGCGGCATCAAGACCACAACCCCCGGCCCCTCCAAGGCGACCGACCGCGCCAAGCCCCTCGCCACCGTCGAGTCACCGCCCCTGTCCGCCCTGGTCGAGCGCATGCTGACCAACAGCGACAACGACATCGCCGAGGCCCTGGCCCGCCAGACCGCCCTCGCCTCCGGCGAACAGGCGAGCTTCAAGGGCGGCTCCGCGGGAATCCGTAAGCAGCTGAAGAAGCTCGGCCTGCCCCTGAAGGGCGTCGAGTTCGCGGACGGCAGCGGTCTGAACCGCGCCGACAAGCTCACCGCGGACCTGCTCACCGCTCTGCTCGCCAAGGCAGCCGACCCCGCCCACCCGGACCTCCGCCCGGCCCTCACCGGCCTCCCGGTGGCCGGTTTCACCGGCACCCTCAGCAAGCGTTACGCCGACCAGCCCGGCACCGGAGTCGTACGCGCCAAGACGGGCACCCTGACCGGCGTACACACCCTGGCAGGCACGGTCGTCGACACCGACGGCCGCCTCCTCGCCTTCGCCTTCCTGACCTCCTCCAACCGCCCCATGGACCCAACGGCGACCCAGCAGACCCTGGACCGCCTGGCATCAACACTGGCGTCCTGCGGCTGCAACTGAGCATGCGGGGGCGCGCCCCGTAAGGGGCGCCCCGCTCAGGGGCGCGGGGAACTGCGCGATCAGCCACACTCGACCCGCACTTTCTCCACAAGGGAACCCCCCACGACCCCACTCCCTGCCCCAAGCGGCAGCGCTCACGTACGGTTGACGCATGACGAGCATCGGTGGTGCGGAGATGGTCGACTGGAATCTCGCGGTGGCGACCGCGACCCGGCTCGTAAGGCCGGGCCCAGAGGTGAGTCGCGACGAGGCCAGGGCCGTCGTCGCCGAGCTGCGCCGACACGCCAAGGCTTCGGAGGAGCACGTCCGCGGCTTCACGCGGATGGGCGGCGACGACCTCCACGACACTCCCATCCTCGTCGTCGACCGCCCGGGCTGGGTCCGGGCGAACGTCGCGGGGTTCCGGGAGATCCTCAAACCGCTGCTCGACAAGATGCAGGAACGTCGCGGCAGCACTCCGGGCGGAGCCGTTCTCGGCGCCGTCGGCGGCAAGGTCACCGGCGTCGAGCTGGGCATGCTGCTGTCCTTCCTGGCCTCCAGGGTCCTCGGCCAGTACGAGACCTTCGCCCCGGCCACGCGGGAACTCCCGGCCGGTGAGAACGGCGGCGGCAGGCTCCTCCTCGTCGCGCCGAACATCGTGCACGTGGAGCGCGAGCTCGACGTCCAGCCCCATGACTTCCGGCTCTGGGTCTGCCTCCACGAGGAGACCCACCGCACGCAGTTCACGGCCGTGCCCTGGCTGCGCGACCACCTCGAGGGCGAAATCCAGTCTTTCTTGGGGGAGACCGAGGTCGACCCCATGACCGTCCTGGAGCGCATCCGCGAGGCCGCCCAGTCCCTCGCGGGCGGCCGTCCCGAGGGCGAGGAGGGCGACGACGCGCGGTCCATCGTCGAGATCGTGCAGACCCCCGCCCAGCGCGAAATCCTCGGCCGGCTGACGGCCGTGATGTCCCTCCTGGAGGGTCACGCCGACTTCGTGATGGACGGCGTCGGCCCCGCCGTGGTCCCGTCCGTCGCCGAGATCCGCGAGAAATTCCAGCAGCGGCGCGCCCGCGGCGCCTCCCGCCTCGACCTGGCCCTGCGCAAGCTGCTCGGCCTCGACGCCAAGCTGCGCCAGTACCGCGACGGGGAGCGGTTCGTACGCGCGGTCGTGGACCAGGTGGGCATGGACGGCTTCAACCGCGTGTGGACCTCGCCGAACACGCTCCCCACCAAGACGGAGATCGCCAAACCGGCGGACTGGGTCGCGCGGGTGCACCGTAAGGCAGAGTCGTGAAACGAATCCGGCCGACGGCAGGTGAACGCCCCTCCAATCACCCGTCCGAGGGACCGTGAGCGATGGGTAGGCGTGCAATGCTCGGGGAACGGCCCGGTTCTGTCACCATCTACACACTCTGAGTGACCGAACCTCGGGCTCACCCCCCGACAATTTCATGAAGGGAACCGGACATGGGTCCCCATCCTGCGGTCGCGGCGATACGCCTGGCGGTCCGCCGCGTGCTCCACGACCTCCTCACCGACCACACCCCCGCCTCTGACGAGACCTCGCACGAGACGCCTGGTCCGACCTCGCACGAGCTGCCGCCCCCGCCGCTCGTGCTCGTCGCGTGCTCCGGCGGCGCCGACTCCATGGCGCTCGCCTCCGCCCTCGCCTTCGAAGCTCCCAAACTCGGCATCCGCGCCGGCGGCATCACCGTGGACCACGGTCTGCAGCCCGGCTCCGACCTGCGCGCCGCCGAGGTCGTGCTGCGCCTCACCGACCTGGGGCTGACCCCTGCCGAGTCCGTCGCCGTCACCGTCGGCCGCGACGGAGGCCCTGAAGCCGCCGCCCGCGACGCCCGCTACGCCGCCCTGGACGCCGCGGCCGAGCGCCACGGCGCCGCCGCGATCCTGCTCGGCCACACCCGCGACGACCAAGCCGAAACCGTCCTGCTCGGCCTGGCCCGCGGCTCCGGCATCCGCTCCCTGTCCGGAATGGCCGCGGTCTCGGGGGCCGACGGCCGTTACCGCCGCCCCTTCCTCCACCTCGACCGGCAGACCGCCCGCAAGGCCTGCATGGTCCAGTCCCTGCCCGTCTGGGACGACCCCCACAACGCCGACCCGGCGTACACCCGCTCCCGGCTGCGCCACGAGGGCCTGCCCGCCCTGGAGAAGGCGCTCGGCAAGGGCGTCGTCGAAGCCCTCGCCCGTACGGCCCAGCTGTCCCGTGACGACGCCGACGCCCTCGACGCGTGGGCCGGCCAGGCCGAGGCCTCCGTACGCGACGCCGCCGGCCTCCTGGAGTGCGCCAAGCTGTACGCCCTGCCGCCCGCCGTGCGGCGCCGGATCCTGCGCCGCGCCGCCATCGAGGCCGGGGCGCCCGCCGGTTCGCTGTTCGCCCGGCACATCGAAGAGGTCGACCGGCTGATCACCGGCTGGCGCGGTCAGGGAGCCATCAATCTCCCGGGCAAAGTCGTCGCCCAGCGGCAGGGTGGCAGACTGGTGATTCGGCAAGGCTGAAAAAGGGTCCCCCCTTTGGGGACCGACTCCCTCGAAGGGCAACCCCTTCGGGGAGCGGCTCCTCTTCGAGGAGGGCCGGGAAGCAGCCGGTGGGACGACCGAAAGTGATGCGGGTGGACGCGAAAGACCTGGGCACCGACCTCAAGTCGGTGCTCATCACCAAGGAAGAGATCGACGCGAAGCTGGCCGAGCTGGCCGCGAAGATCGACGCGGAGTACGCGGGCAAGGACCTGCTGATCGTCGGTGTCCTGAAAGGCGCCGTGATGGTCATGGCGGACCTGGCGCGTGCCCTGTCCACCCCCGTCACCATGGACTGGATGGCCGTGTCCTCGTACGGCGCGGGCACCCAGTCCTCCGGAGTGGTGCGGATCCTCAAGGACCTCGACACCGACATCAAGGGCAAGCACGTCCTGATCGTCGAGGACATCATCGACTCCGGGCTCACGCTGTCCTGGCTGATCTCCAACCTCGGTTCCCGCGAGCCCGCCTCCCTCAAGGTGTGCACGCTGCTGCGCAAGCCCGAGGCGGCCAAGGTCGCGATCGACGTGGAGTGGGTCGGCTTCGACATCCCCAATGAGTTTGTCATCGGGTACGGCCTCGACTACGCGGAGAAGTACCGGAACCTTCCGTTCGTCGGTACGCTCGCGCCCCACGTCTACGGCGGCTGAGGCACCCTTGGAGGGCAGCGGCTCGCGAGCAGGGGACCAACCCCTGTAGGACGACCGGGAACCCCAGCGGGTTTCGCGCCGTTGGAGCATGCGTAGACGGGTTTGTCAGCCGGACCGTGCGGCTTCGGGTGACAATGCTGGGGTACCGTCCGAAGAACAGTCTTATCAAACTCACTATGGCAGGAGGGACGGGGCGGCACCGCTCCGTATGGATGGACGTGAAGCGATACTTCCGTGGGCCGGTCATGTGGATCGTGCTGGCCGTCCTTGCCGTGGTCGTGTTGATGCAGGTCGTCGGCTCGTCCGGCGGCTACAAGACGGTGGACACCGGCCAGGTCGTCCAGGCGATCAGTGACAACAAGGTCCAGCAGGCCAAGCTCACCACCGGCGACGAGCAGATCATCAAGGTCGAGCTCAAGGACGGCGAAAAGATCGAGGGCAGCTCGAAGATCCAGGCGAGCTACATCGGTGACCAGGGTGTGACCCTGGCCAACACCCTCCAGAACAAGTACGAGGACAAGCAGATCGCGGACGGCTACACGGTCTCGCCGACCAAGCAGAACGCTTTCGTCGGCATCCTGCTGTCCCTGCTCCCCTTCGTCCTCATCGTCGTCGTCTTCCTGTTCCTGATGAACCAGATGCAGGGTGGCGGCTCCCGGGTCATGAACTTCGGGAAGTCCAAGGCGAAGCTCATCACCAAGGACACCCCGAAGACGACGTTCTCGGACGTCGCAGGCTCGGACGAGGCGGTCGAGGAGCTCCACGAGATCAAGGAGTTCCTCCAGGAGCCGGCGAAGTTCCAGGCCGTCGGGGCGAAGATCCCCAAGGGCGTGCTCCTCTACGGGCCTCCCGGTACGGGCAAGACGCTGCTCGCGCGCGCTGTCGCGGGCGAGGCGGGCGTCCCCTTCTACTCGATCTCGGGTTCCGACTTCGTCGAGATGTTCGTCGGTGTCGGTGCCTCCCGAGTCCGTGACCTGTTCGAGCAGGCCAAGGCGAACGCTCCGGCGATCGTCTTCGTCGACGAGATCGACGCGGTCGGCCGCCATCGCGGCGCCGGCCTCGGCGGTGGTCACGACGAGCGCGAGCAGACGCTGAACCAGCTGCTCGTCGAGATGGACGGCTTCGACGTCAAGGGCGGTGTGATTCTCATCGCCGCCACGAACCGTCCGGACATCCTCGACCCGGCCCTCCTGCGCCCCGGCCGCTTCGACCGCCAGATCGCGGTCGACCGCCCGGACATGCAGGGCCGTCTGGAGATCCTCAAGGTTCACCAGAAGGGCAAGCCGGTCGCGCCGGACGTCGATCTGTCCGCAGTGGCGCGTCGTACGCCGGGCTTCACCGGCGCCGACCTGTCGAACGTGCTGAACGAAGCGGCGCTGCTCACCGCGCGCAGCAACCAGAAGCTGATCGACAACCACATGCTGGACGAGGCGATCGACCGTGTGGTCGCGGGCCCGCAGAAGCGGACCCGGATCATGTCGGACAAGGAGAAGAAGATCACCGCGTACCACGAGGGCGGACACGCCCTGGTCGCGGCGGCCTCGCCGAACTCCGACCCGGTCCACAAGATCACGATCCTCTCCAGAGGCCGTGCTCTGGGCTACACGATGGTCCTGCCCGACGAGGACAAGTACTCCACGACGCGCAACGAAATGCTCGACCAGCTGGCGTACATGCTGGGCGGGCGCGCGGCCGAGGAACTCGTCTTCCACGACCCGACCACGGGTGCTGCGAACGACATCGAGAAGGCCACAACGACGGCCCGCGCGATGGTCACGCAGTACGGCATGACCGAGCGTCTCGGCGCGATCAAGTTCGGCGGCGACAACACCGAGCCGTTCCTCGGACGTGAGATGGCTCACCAGCGCGACTACTCGGAAGAGGTCGCGGCGCTCGTCGACGAAGAGGTCAAGAAGCTCATCGAGACCGCGCACAACGAGGCGTGGGAGATCCTGGTCGAGAACCGCGACGTCCTGGACAACCTGGTCCTCGCGCTGCTCGAGAAGGAGACGCTGAACAAGGAGCAGATCGCCGAGATCTTCGCCCCGATCGTCAAGCGTCCGGCCCGCCCCGCGTGGACCGGCTCCTCCCGCCGCACGCCGTCCACCCGCCCGCCGGTGCTCTCCCCCAAGGAGCTGTCACTGACGAACGGGACGAACGGCGCGACCCCGGCGATCACGGCGAACGCCAGCACCACCTCGGCCGAGCCGCTCCCGGTGACCGAGACGGCCCCCGAGGACCGCTCCGAGAGCTGACCACGGAGGCCCCACCAGGCCCGGAATGAATGCCGCGCCCCCCAGGTCTTAGCCTGGGGGGCGCGGCATCTTCGTATGCCGTCTGCGAGACGCGTGGTGCATACGCGTAGTGCATACGCGTGTGAGGCACAGAAACGAGGCACCAGATGACCGACCCCGTGACACTGGACGGCGAGGGCACGATCGGCGTGTTCGACGAGAAGCGCGCCGAGAACGCCGTACGAGAGTTGCTGATCGCGGTCGGCGAGGACCCGGACCGGGAAGGGCTCAGGGAGACCCCCGGCCGCGTGGCCCGGGCCTACAGGGAGATCTTCGCGGGGCTGTGGCAGACGCCCGAGGAGGTCCTGACGACGACGTTCGATCTCGGCCACGACGAGATGGTCCTGGTGAAGGACATCGAGGTGTTCTCGACCTGCGAACACCATCTGGTGCCGTTCAGGGGCGTCGCGCACGTCGGCTACATCCCCAGTACCACCGGCAAGATCACGGGGCTGTCCAAGCTGGCCCGGCTCGTGGACGTCTACGCCCGGCGGCCGCAGGTGCAGGAACGACTCACCACGCAGATCGCCGACTCGCTGATGGAGATCCTGGAGCCGCGCGGTGTGATCGTCGTGGTCGAGTGCGAGCACATGTGCATGTCGATGCGCGGCATCCGCAAGCCGGGGGCGAAGACCATAACGTCGGCCGTTCGCGGGCAGTTGCGGGATGCGGCGACCCGTAATGAGGCCATGAGCCTCATCATGGCTCGATAGCGCTTATTGGCTTCGGGCCGTCGGTCGCGTTCGCGGGTGCGCCGTTGGGGGTGCAGTGCTTCGGCGGGTGCGGGTTGGGTGTGGCTGGTTGGGTGGCTGGTCGCGCCCACGCGGCGGAGCCGCAAATGTCACAGCCCCGCGCCCCTGAAAGCGGGGCTGCGCCCCGCCTCAGGCCGCGGAGGCCGTCCCGCCGTTCGTGTCGTCGTCCTCCGGGAGTTTGCAGACGCGCTCCAGGAAGAAGGCGGCCGCTATGACGGCGATGCCTGCCAGGACGGAGAAGCCGGCGTAGATGGCCTGGTCGCGGCGGGCGGGGATGTCGAGGGACTCCAGGAGGAAGGCGCCCGTGCCGCCGTACATGCCGGCGACGAGGGCGGCGACCAGGGCGCTGGCCTGGCCGAAGACCACCGCGCGGGCGGCCATCAGGGGGTCAACGCCCTTGGCGCCGGGGCGGCGCTCGCGCTGGGCCTTCAGCCGGGCCCTGAGGGAGAGCGCCGTGGCCAGGAGGACCACGGCGATCAGGGCGAGGACGATGGGGGCGGCCAGGGGGACCCGAGGGAGCGTGCCCACCGAGTTCCACAGGCGGGCGCCCGCCCAGGACAGCACCCCGGCGATGACGAACACCACGGCCAGCGTCCTGATGCGCAGCTCTTTCACATTGCCCCTTCGGTCAACCCGCCTGTGTGCGTCTCCGACCCGCGTGTGTGCGTTTCGACCTTAACGACTACTCGGGCAGCCGGAGTTCCAGGTCGGCGCGGGGCGCGACACCTTCCCGGGGGACGGCGGCGAGCAGCTGCGCCACGGGGCCGCGGCCGGGCAGCTGGGCCTCGGGCTCCACGTCGTACCAAGGGGCGAGGACGAAGGCGCGCTCATGTGCGCGCGGGTGGGGGAGGGTCAGGACCGGGTCGTCGGAGACGACGTCGGCGTACGCCACGATGTCCACGTCGATCGTGCGCGGGCCCCACCGTCCGTCCCGTACGCGGTGGAAGGCCTCCTCGACCGCGTGCGCCCGCTCCAGGAGCGAGGAGGGCGGGAGGGTCGTCCTCAGGACGATCACCGCGTTGAAGTACGTCGGCTGGCTGCCCGGCTCCACGCCCCACGGCTCCGTCTCGTACACCGGAGAGACCGCTTTGACGCGGACGCCCGGGGTGTCCTCCATCGCGTCGATGGCGCCCTGGAGGGTCTCCAGGCGGTTGCCGAGATTCGAGCCCAGGGAGAGCACGGCGCGCCTGGGGTTCTGCAGGGTCGTGTCGGCGGCGTCCACACGCTCCACCACGGAGGCGGGCACCGGCTGTACGGTCGGGTCGCTCTGGCCCTCGGTGAACGCGGTCATACTCGGCTCCGGGTGATGGTGACGGTCACGTCGTCGAAGGGGACCGTGATCGGGGCGTCCGGCTTGTGGACGCACACCTCGATCTCCCGGACCCCGTCGTGCTTCAGACACGTCTGGGCGATGCGCTCCGCGAGCGTCTCGATGAGGTTCACCGGCTCGCCCTCGACGACGGCCACGACCTCCTCGGCCACGATGCCGTAGTGCACGGTCTTCGTGAGGTCGTCGTCGGCCGCCGCCTGCCGGGTGTCCAGGCCCAGCGTGAGGTCCACGATGAAGGTCTGGCCCTCTTCGCGTTCCTTGGGAAAGACACCGTGGTGCCCGCGGGCCCTGAGGCCGCGCAGCGCGACACGATCCACGCGAATCACTCCTGCAATCGTCGGTAACGGCGGGCTCTCCCGAGTGCGGTCGGCACACCAGCCTCAGTCGAATCTACCTGCGAGCACTGACAGCGCTCGCCCGCAGGGGCCTCGGCCCAGGTGGGGGCCAGGAGGGTTCATCGAGTGTTTTCCTGGGGGAACGCGGCGGCTCACGGGCTGGTAGCCGCCCATACCCAGGGGCCGGTGATCTCAACCCATGCTTGGCCCCTACCCACTCAGGCGGGCGAGTCGTCGTCCTCTTCCTCGCCGGATTCGGCCAGTACGGGAGAGGCGTGGTGCGACCAGAGTTTCCAGCCGTCGGGTGTGCGGCGGAACACATTCGTGGCGACGACGAGCTGTCCCACGAGCGGCCCGAGTTCGTCGCTGTCGTCCGGCGAGGGGCCGCCGCTGAGGATGTTCTCCGTACACGTCACCAGGGCGGTGTCGCCGGTGACCGAAACGTGTACATCGGTCAGGAAGAACTGGATGTACTCGGTGTTCGCCATGATCAGCGCATACGACCTCAGGACCTCGCCGCGGCCGTTGAGGACCGGCCAGCCGGGGTGGACGCAGGAGACCTCGCCGGCCTGTGCGGGGTCGTGGTACCCCTCGTCGTGGCCCAGGTCGGACGGGGTCAGCCAGAGCGACGACAGCGCCTCGAAGTCGCCCCGCTCCATCGCCTCGTAGAAGGCGGTGTTGGCGAGTTCGACCTGCTCGACGTCCGTGTGGGGGGCGCTCACCGGTCTCCCTCTGCGATCCGGGCGCCTTCCACGGCCCGGGCGACCCGGACGGCGTCGGCCGTGGCCCGCACCTCGTGGACGCGGACGGCCCACGCGCCCTGATGGGCGGCGAGCGCGGAGACGGCGGCGGTGGCGGCGTCACGCTCCCGGGCGGGCGGCGGGGCGCCCTCCGGCCCGGCCAGTACGCGGCCGAGGAAGCGCTTGCGGGAAGCCGCCACCAGCAGGGGGTGGCCGAGCTCGCGGAGACGGTCGAGGTGGGCGAGCAGGGTCAGGTCGTGCTCGGCCTCCTTGGAGAAGCCGAGGCCCGGGTCGACGACGACACGGTCCGCGGTGATGCCGCCCGCCAGAACAGCCTCCACGCGCGCGTGGAGCTCGTCGACCACTTCGGAGACGACGTCCTCGTACGACCCTCGTACGTTGCCGCCCTCGAGGAAGCCGCGCCAGTGCATGACCACGAAGGGGGCGCCCGCGGCGGCGACGACCGGGATCATCGCCGGGTCGGCGAGGCCGCCGCTCACGTCGTTGACGAGGGCGGCGCCCGCGGCGAGCGAGCGCTCGGCGACCGAGGCGCGCATCGTGTCCACGGAGACGGTGACGCCTTCGGAGGCGAGGCCGCGGACGACCGGGATGACGCGCTTGAGCTCTTCGGCCTCGTCGACGCGGGTGGCGCCGGGGCGGGTGGACTCGCCGCCCACGTCGACCAGGTCCGCGCCTTCCGTGACCAGGTCGAGGCCGTGCTTGACGGCGGCCGTCGTGTCGAACCAGCGGCCGCCGTCCGAGAAGGAGTCGGGGGTCACGTTCACGACCCCCATGACCGCGCACCGGTCCCACACCGGAAGCCCGGTCACTTGGCCTCGCCCGCTCTTCTTGCTCATACGTCCAGCCTAGGCCCCCGGGGGTTGGCGGTTGGTCGCGCTCGGTGGGTGGGGGCTCGTCCTGTCCGGCGCGTGCGGGTCGCCTCCGGCGGAGGTTTTGGCCGCTTCGCGGTGTGCGGCCTCCCCAAGATCCCCCGCGCCGGGGTCCCCGCAACAAGCCGACCGCCGCGCGGCACGGGGGAGTGTGTCGCGAGGCGGTCGGGGTCTCGTGTGGGGACGGGAGCGCGGTGGGGGTCTCGTGGGGGACGGGAGTGCGGTGGGGGGGCGGTTACGCCGCTCGTACGTCGCGTTCCGCCAGGCCGTGCGGGCACGGGCGGGGAGCCGGTGCGCGGCGGCGCAGGACGCGCGGGAGGGCGAGGTTGACGAAGCCCTCGGCCTGCATCGCGGCGAGGCCGATGCGGGGGAGGTCGCGGGAGGAGCGGTAGACGACGAAGCGGGGCTCCCAGTCGGGGCGGAACTTCGCGTTGAACTTGTAGAGCGACTCGATCTGGAACCAGCGGGAGAGGAACACCAGCAGGCCGCGCCAGGCGCGCAGGACGGGGCCGGCGCCGATCTTCTCGCCGCGGGCCAGGGCCGAGCGGAACATCGCGAAGTTCAGGGAGACGCGGGTGATGCCCAGGCGGGGGGCCGCCTGGAGGGCCGCCACGATGAGGAGTTCGTTCATGCCGGGGTCCGCCGAGCGGTCGCGGCGCATGAGGTCCAGGGAGACCCCGTCCGCGCCCCAGGGGACGAAGTGGAGTACGGCCTTCAGGTCGCCGTACGGGCCAGGCTCGGCGTCGGCCTTGTGGGCCGTCGCGATCAGACAGTCCCCGTCGGCCGGGTCGCCGATGCGGCCGAGCGCCATGGAGAAGCCGCGCTCGGTGTCCGTGCCGCGCCAGTCCTCCGCAGCGCGCCGGATCCGGTCCAGCTCGCCCTCGCTCAGGTCACGGATGCGCCGTACGCGGGTCTCGTAACCGGCTCGCTCGATGCGCTTCACCATCTGGCGTACGTTCCGCATCGCGCGTCCGGCCAGGGAGAAATCCGCGACGTTCACCACCGCCTCGTCGCCCAGTTCGAGGGCGTCGAGGCCGGTCTCGCGGGTCCATACCTCGCCGCCCGTCTCGGAGCAGCCCATGACGGCGGGCGTCCAGGAGTGGGCCTTCGCCTCGTCCATGAAGCGCTCGATCGCGCCGGGCCAGGCCTCGACGTCGCCGATCGGGTCGCCGCTGGCGAGCATCACTCCGGAGACGACGCGGTACGTCACCGCCGCCTTGCCGCTCGGCGAGAAGACGACCGCCTTGTCGCGGCGGAGCGCGAAGTGGCCGAGCGAGTCGCGGCCGCCGTGCTTCTCCAGGAGGGCGCGCAGACGGGCCTCGTCGTCCTCCGTCAGGCGTGCGGCCGGGTGTTCGGGCCGGAAGGCCAGGTAGATCGTGGTGATGGCGGTCAGCAGGCCGAGCGCGCCGAGGGAGAAAGCCACCGTCCAGGACGTGTTGCCCTGGTAGTCGACCGGACCCTCGAAGCCGAACAGGCCGTACAGAACGTGGCTGATGCGGTCCGCGACGCTCGGATCGCCGACCAGGCGGTTCGGGTGGACGCTGACGATGACCAGGCCGAGAACGAGTGAACCGGCGCCCATGAGGACGAAGTTGGCGAGCGCGCGCCAGCGGCTGCGCGGGTCGGGCAGCGCCGCGAACTCGTCGCGATGGCGCAGCAGCGGGGCGAGCAGCGCCAGCGAGATGAGGACGCCGATGAGTGAGTGCCGGTACGTGAACTGAGCGAGGGCACCGGCCGGCAGCAGCAGCACGGCGGCCCGCCACGCCCTCCGCTTGCGCCGGCGCAACCCATGGGCGAGAAGCAGCAGCAGGACGCCCGCGCTGAGCGACAGAGCGGCGGCGAACGGGCCGAACGCGCCCGGCAGCACCTCCGCGAGCGTGTGCATACGGCTGTGGCGGAAGCGCGGGAAGACGCCCGCGGCGATGTCCAGGAGTCCTACGAGCGTGCAGGCCCTGGCGACCAGGGCGGGGACGGCCTCGGGGCGCGGACCGCGGAGTACGCCCCGCAGTCGGCCCGTTCGAGCCGGAACCTCGCCCGACATTTCCCCATCTATCCTGACAGACATCGCATCCCGTAGTTCTGCGAGAGACCTTGAATCCGGTGCCAATCCGGCATCCGGCGACATTGCGCCCTCTAGGACGGTGTCTTGGGGAGTCAGGTTCACTCCCCTTCGGAAAACCGTTTCAAAGGGCAAGGAAAGACCGGGGCAAGTCGCCGTGACGGAAACGGCGTCGGAGACCGGCCGGAAAGCGCAGGCAGGAACAGCCCATGGGTCTCACGAGCAACAAGGTGCTGGCATTCGCGGTCCTCTTCGCGGTGCTGCTGTTCGTCGGCACGGTGTGGATGTGGCCGCGGCTCGCACGCCGCAACTGGCGTGCCGTGTCGGGGCGGATCGGTCTGCTGCTGGCCACCCAGGTCATGCTCTTCGCGTCGGTCGGCCTCGCCGCCAACCAGGCGTTCGGGTTCTACGCCAGCTGGGCCGACCTCTTCGGCCAGGAGTCGGGCCAGGGCGTCGTGGTCGACCACGACGCCGGCGGCACGGCCGGACCGCTCCAGGTGGTCGACACCCGGCAGGTGGACGTCTCCGGTGGTACGCGGCCGCAGATCGGCGGCCAGATCCAGAAGGTCGACATCGTGGGCCGGCAGACCCACATCGCGACTCCCGCGTATGTCTATCTGCCGCCGGAGTACTTCCTGCCGCAGTACCGCACCCGCACCTTCCCGGCCGCCGTCGTGCTCACCGGCTATCCGGGCACCGCCGAGGCGCTGATCAAGGGCCTGCACTACCCGCAGACCGCCCACAGGCTCGCCAGGAACGGCAGGATGCAGCCGATGATCCTGGTCATGATGCGGCCGACCGTGGCGCCGCCGCGCGACACGGAGTGCGTGGACATCCCCGGCGGGCCGCAGACCGAGTCGTTCTTCGCCAAGGACCTGCCCGACGCCGTGTCGCACCACTACAGGGTGGGCAGAAAACCCGGGAGCTGGGGCATCATCGGCGACTCCACCGGCGGCTACTGCGCGCTGAAGCTCGCGGTCCACCACCCGGAGACGTACGCCGCCGGAGCGGGCCTGTCCCCCTACTACAGGGCGCCGATCGACCCGACGACGGGCGATCTCTTCCACGGGGACAAGGAGTTGAAGAACAGCGCCGACCTGATGTGGTACCTGAAACACCGGCCCGCGCCCGACACGTCGCTGCTGGTCAGCAGCAGCAAGCACGGGGAGAGCAACTACCGGGAGACGCTGCGGTTCATCGACCTGGTGAAGGCGAAGCAGCCGACGCGGATCTCGTCGATCATCCTCGACAGCGGCGGACACAACTTCAACACCTGGCGGCGCGAGATCCCGGCGACCCTGCAATGGATCAGCGGGCGGCTGAGCGACCGCTGACGGTCTCTCCGAAGGGCGTTCAGGGGGCTCCGGGGGCTCCGGGTGTTCAGCGGCACTCGTGGCCTCATCGGCCGCTCACGATCGCGTCCAGGGTCTCCGACTCCACCGATGTCGACGCCACAGTCGCGGCGCTCGAAAGGTGGCCGAGTCCAAGGGACTGAAGGTGCTGTCGGCCGGGCGGTCGACCAGAACGCGTTCGCGGTGAGCACCGAATTTGCCGAGGAGCACAATCTCGAGACCCTTTCGGATCTCGGGAAGTCGGGCGTCAAGGTCAGGATCGCGGCCGGTGACGAATGCGGGGAGCGGCCCTTCTGCGCGGTCAAGAACGGCACCGGCCAATTGGTGCTGACGACCACCACCGACGCGACGCCGGAGAACTTCGCCCTCGTGCTCGTGGCGGACGCAAGAAGCGCTCGTGGAACTGAATCGGCAGGTCGACGCCGAGCGGAAGAAGGAAGCGGATGTGGCGAAGGCGTATCTGGAGGAGAAAGGGTTGATCGAGAAGTAGCGGTCGGCGGCAGGCCGGTGATCCTGAATCGGCCGGATGACGCGTGGCCGATGCGGGGCCGATGACGGGGCGAAGTGGTGGCCGGTGACAGGTCGGAGTGGTGGTCGGGGAGAGGCCGGTGCGGGGATTGTTCGGTGATGGGACGGCGAGAAGGTTTCGGTGTGGCTGAGTTTTTGCCGGGTGGGGCACCACGATTCGCCTACGCGCGGTAAGTTTCTGGCCATGCCACGAGGACGTCACCGCCATTCCCCACCTCTGCACCGGCTGCTGCCCCCCTCGGCGATCGCAGGCGTCTCCGCCGTCTGCGCCGCCGGGCCATGGCTGTTCTCCGAACCGTTGGTGCTCCGCGGGCTGGCCGCGGGTGCCGCGTTGACGGCTGTCGTGGGCGCGGTCGTCATGCGCCGCTGGGACTCCGCGGCGGGCAAGCGCGTCGCCGACCTCACGCGCGCGCGTGCGAGCGACGAGTGGCGTCACGAGGAACGAGTCGCCGAGCTCGAGACCGACCTCGACGAGTCGCGCGAGCTGCGCACCAAGCTGGAGCACAAACTCCGCGCGAAGCGGGCCGAGTTGCAGGGGCTGCGCAACGAACACGCCGCGCTGCTGCGGCGGTACGCGACGGCGGAGACCGAGCGGGCCACCGCACTGGAGGGCCGTCGGCTCCTCGCGATAGAGGCGACGGCTCCGGCCCCTGCGTTGCCCGCGGCGGCTTCGGCGGCGCCGGGCGACGAGGAGACGGCCCCTGCCGGATCCGCCGGCGCGGCGCCCGAGGCAGCGGTTCCGGAAGCGACCGCGGCGACGGTCCAGGCCGCCCTCGCGGCGTCTGCGGCGGCCTCGGTCGTTCTCTACGTGAAGGCCAACGCGGCGCTGGACAGGCTCGCGGGTGCCGGTGCCGCCGGCGTGGTCGAGGACGAGTCGGCTGCGGACGCGTCCGAGGACGGTGCGCCTGCGGAGGGCGTGTCGGCGGAGGAAAGCGGTCCGGTGACGGACGGCTCTGCGACGGACGGCTCTGCGACGGACGGCTCTGTGACGGTCGACGCCGACGCCGGGGCTGTCGACGCGGAGGTTGCCGACCCCGAGGCGGCCGACTCCGCGTCCGCCGAGGACGGTCCGGCGCAGGACGCCAAGGACGCCAAGGACGCCAAGGACGATGGGGCGACGGACGGGCTCGTACAGGACGGCCCCGTGGAGGACGGTCCGGTGCAGGACGGTCCGGTCGCGGGTGGCTCCGCGTCGAGCGGCGCGTCCGCGAAGGGCGGTTCCGTCAAGCGGACCGCCGCGAAGGGCGGTGCCCGGAAGGGTTCGCCCTCGCCGGGAGGCCCCGGCAAGGGAGCGCCCCGGCCGGGCGGTTCCCCGAAGGGCGCGTCCGCGGCGGGCGGGACCGTGACGGGTGCCCCCGCGAAGGGTGAAGCCGGGCAGGAGGGCGAGACGCGGGGGAAGCCCGAGGCGGTCGGCGGGCATGAGCGCACGGCCGCCGCGACCGCACCGATATCCGCACAGCCTTCCGAGACCGCGCAGCCTTCCGAGACCGGGCGGCCGCACGCGCAGGCCACCGCGACCGACGTGATGCCTACGCCCACGCAGTCCACCGCGACCCACGCCCCGCCCGCGCCCGAGGCACCGGCCACCTCGCACGCGCCGACGACGCCCACGACCACCCCGGCGCCCCCGCAGGGCACGGCCCTCGCGCGGCCCACCCCGGCGGAAGTGGCCCGCGTACAGCAGCGGCCCGCGCCCGGAGCGACGACTCTCCCCCAGCCTTCGGCCGGGGGGACCCCCACCCCAACGAGCGCGGCCGCACTCACGCCCGCCGCGAGGCCCCCGCAGTCCTCCGGGCACTACACCGTGCCCACGGCCGTGGCGGTCGTACCGGCCTCGCCCGCACGGCGCCCCTCCGTGGAGGGCGGCTTCGACTTCTTCGGCACGCAGAAGGGCGCGGAGGCGCTGGAGGCCGTACAGAACGAGGACCTCGCCGACGTGGTGGGCCAAGAGGCGCTCGAGGTCCACAAGGCCGAGGCCGAGGCCGAGTTCAAGCCCGCGAGCGACGAGTCCCGCGGTATCGGCCAGGTCATCGACCTGACCGCGCACGACGAGACGGAGCAGATCGACGTGGCGGAACTGCGGAGCGCGGTTTCCTAGCGTTCACAGTCGTACGTATCCGCAGTCGTACGTATCCGCAGTCGTACGCACCTGAGGGCAGTGGCAACCCGCCACTGCCCTCACGCCGTTCAGGTTTCCCGCAAGCCGTTCAGGCCATCCACCGGTCCGGCCGCGCCTCCCGCCGCCCCGTACGCGACCGGTCCGCCTGCCCGTACAGCAGCTCCGCCGCCTCCGAGGCGTCCCGCAGCCGGGCCGTCACGGTCTTGTTGGCCCCGGTGTCGACGCGGACGTCGGCCAGCCCTCTGAAGCGCTGCCACGGCCCCTGCTCCAGCCGCACGCTCTGCACCTTGGCGTGCGGCACGAGCGCGATGCTGCGGCGCAGCAGCCCGTGCCGGGCCACGAAGACGGTGTCGGTCACGGCGAGCCCGTAACCCCGCCACCAGAACGGCACGCACCAACCCGCCCGGCGCGGTGGCCGCGCCAGCGAGGCCGGCACGGTCACCCCGGGCAGTACCCGCGCGATCACCGATTCGGCGACCTCGCGCGGAGCGACCGGCAGGAGCACGGAGTTGGAAGACCCGGCCACGTCCAGCTCGACGCGGACCCACCCGCGCCGCCGCCAGAGCAGCGGCTCGACGATGCGTACGGTCTGCACACGCCCGGGCGGCACGGTCTCGTGCGCGCGGTCGAGCAGTCCGTGGTCGATGCGGAGTCCGTCGGGGGATTCGCCCACGGTCCAGTCGTACTCGCCGACGAACCGCCCCACGCTGCTCGCGCCGGCCGCGCCGAGCAGCGGTAGTGCCGTCGCGAGGACCGTCCACACGCTGTGGGTGGCGAACCACAGCAGCGGTGGTACGACGAGCGCGGCGGCCAGTGTGCCCCAGGTGGCGCCGGTGAGGACCAGCGAGACGGCGAGGACACCGGCCGGCACGTGCAGCAGCCGCCGGACCGGCGCCTCGCCCACCTCGTGCGCCGTCTCGGGGGCGAAACCGGCGGCCCGGGCGAGCAGTTCGGCCCGCAGCACACGGGCCTCCTCCTGGCCCAGATAGGCCAGCTCATCCTTCTTGTCCGTCCCGATGACGTCGAGTTTGAGCTTGGCGACGCCGGCCACGCGGGCCAGCAGCGGTTGCGTGACGTCGACGGCCTGGAGCCGTTCGAGCCGGATGTGCGCGGTACGCCGGAACACCAGGCCCGTACGGATGCGCAGTTCGGTGTCGGTCACCGCGAAGTGCGTGAACCACCAGCTCAGAAAGCCGTAGAGGGCGGCCGCCAGGACGGACAGGGCGAGGGCGGCCAGCAGCGTGGTGGTCGCGACTCGCGTCAGCTGCCGCTGCGCCTGGTCGGGATCGTGCACGGCCCACCCGGCGATCACGGCGACCGGCGCCCACGCGCGGCGCAGCGGCGTCACGGGGTGCAGCCGCCGTTCGTGCAGCGCGGGGGCGCCCTTCCGCACGGCCTGAGGCTCGTCCGATGCGTCCTGAGGTACGCCCTGAGGCTTCTCCGGTACGTCGCGGGTCCCGTCCGGCACGTCCCAGGGTGCGTTCCGTACGTCCTCGGTCTCGTCCCGTACGGCCTGGGGCTCGCCACGTACGCCCTCGGCCTCGTCCCGTACGTCCTCGGGGACGCCCGGCGTCGTCACAGCCCCGCCGATCGGGCCTCGCCGAGCTCCGTGAGCCGGTCGCGCAGCCGTTCCGCCTCGGCCGGGTCGAGCCCCGGTATGCGGGCGTCCGTCGCCGCGGCGGCCGTGTGCAGTTGCACGCTCGCCAGTCCGAAGTGGCGCTCGACGGGACCGGAGGTGACCTCCACGAGCTGCATGCGCCCGTACGGCACGACGGTCTCCTCGCGCCACAGCACACCCCTGCTGATCAGCAGGTCGTCCGAGCGCTCGGCGTACCGCCAGGACCGCCAGTTGCGCCCCAGCATCGACCAGCCCCACAGCAGGACCGCCAGCGGCAGCAGGGCGAAAGCCGCCCAGCCGGGCCCGATGAGCAGGCCGGGCAGCAGGGCCGTACCGATGGTCAGCAGTCCCAGCCACACCACCAGCAACAGTCGTCGCATCCTCAGCAGCCCCGGCGGGAGTCCGATCCACACCGGCTCGCCTTCGGTCCGCCCTGCTGTCTGCCCCGCGTTTTCCGAGGTCCCCGTCTCCATGTCGCAAGCGTACGTACGCGACACTGTTCCCATGACTCCTACGACGGAGACCACGGTCGGTATCGGTGGCGCCGCGGAGAGCACCGACATGGTGCTCAACATCGGGCCCCAGCACCCGTCCACGCACGGTGTGCTGCGGCTGCGGCTAGTCCTCGACGGTGAGCGGATCCAGCACGCGGAGCCGGTGATCGGCTATATGCACCGCGGCGCGGAGAAGCTCTTCGAGGCACGCGACTACCGCCAGATCATCATGCTGGCCAACCGCCACGACTGGCTCTCCGCCTTCTCGAACGAGCTGGGCGTGGTCCTCGGTGTGGAGCGGATGCTCGGCATGGAGGTCCCCGAGCGCGCGGTGTGGACGCGCACGCTGCTCGCTGAGCTGAACCGGGTGCTGAACCACCTGATGTTCCTGGGGTCGTACCCCCTGGAGCTGGGCGGGATCACCCCGATCTTCTACGCCTTCACCGAGCGCGAGGAACTCCAGCACGTCATGGAGGAGGTCTCCGGCGGGCGCATGCACTACATGTTCAACCGGGTCGGGGGCCTCAAGGAGGACCTCCCCGCCGGATGGACCGCCCGGGCACGTGCCTCCGTCGCGGCCCTGCGCTCCCGTATGGACAGGTTCGACGGCCTGGTGCTCGGCAACGAGATCTTCCGCGGCCGTACGAGGGACGTGGGCGTCCTCGCGCCGGAGACCGTGCACGCCTACGGAGTGAGCGGGCCGATCGCGCGCGCCTCCGGAGTCGACTTCGACCTGCGCCGGGACGAGCCGTACCTGGCGTACGGGGACCTTCAGGACACCCTGAAGGTCGTCACGCGCCAGGAGGGCGACTGCCTGGCCCGCTTCGAATGCCTCCTGGAGCAGACCCACATCTCGCTCGACCTCGCCGACGCCTGTCTGGACCGGCTCGCGGAGCTGCCGCCCGGCCCGATCAACCAGCGGCTCCCGAAGGTCCTCAAGGCCCCCGAGGGCCACACGTACGCCTGGACCGAGAACCCCCTCGGCATCAACGGCTACTACCTCGTCAGCAAGGGCGAGAAGACCCCGTACCGGCTGAAGCTGCGCTCGGCCTCGTACAACAACATCCAGGCACTGGTGGAACTGCTGCCAGGGACGCTGGTCGCGGACATGGTGGCGATCCTGGGGTCGCTCTTCTTCGTGGTCGGGGACATCGACAAGTAAGCCCTCATCAAGCCCGCATCAGAACCGCATCAGGACCTCATCAGGACCTCATCCAGGAAACAGGCCTCTACGTAGAGGCCTGTTTCCCGTCGGCCAGCGGGTCCGGAATTCCCACTCCAACCGGCTGCAGCAGCCATCCGAAGTCGCCGAGTCCGCCCTGCGCGGTGAGCTCGGCGGCCTCTCCCGCTCCCGCGAGGGCCCGTACGTAGGCCGTCGGGTCCGTTGAGGCCAGGGCGAGCGACGGCCGCTCACCGCTCACGCCCAGCGCCCGCAGGGCCTCCCGCTGGCTCAGCAGCCGTGCTCCAGGCAGCGCGCACGCGTCCAGCGCCACATGAGCGGTGATGTCACAGGAACCGTCCGGCACGGGCGCCGTCTCCCGGCCCTCCCTGAATCCGGTCAACGTCCCGAAGGGCGGCCGTGCCCCCGCGAGGTGCGCGTAGTCGACCGCGACGGCGAGGCCCCGGTCGAGCGTGGCCACGGCGTCCGCCCAGGCGCTGTCCCTGGGGAGCCCGATCTCGGCGCGGAGGCCTTCGGCGGGGAGCGGGCCGTCGGCGTCCCCCGCGAGCGGCCACCACCGGTCCAGCCACTCGGCCTCGGCCCCCGTCACCGGCTTCCCAAGGGACTCCGTCCCGTCCTCCCGTACGAGGACGAGCCGCGCCACCCCGTCCGCGTCCACCTCGGCCACGTCCACGGGTACGTTGTCGAGCCACTCGTTGGCGAACAGGAGCCCCGTGACGCCCGCAAGGGGATGCGCGAGCCACTCGATCCGGTGATCGAGATCGGTGGGGCGGTCGGCGCGTTCGACCGCGTACCCGCGCGCGCGGGAGGCCACTTCGGTGGGGAGGGACTTCAGGACGCCGGTCACCAGTTCGCCGCGGCCCGCGCCCATGTCGACGAAAGCGAGTTCGGCGGGGCGGCCGAGGGCTTCGTCGACGAGGCAGAGGAGCCGTGCCACGGCCCCGGCGAACAGGGGCGACGCGTGCACCGACGTGCGGAAATGGCCCGCGGGGCCCTCCGGGCGGCGATAGAAACCGGAGGGCCCGTACAGCGCTTCCTCGGTCGCCCCGCGCCACCCGCGCGCCCCGCGTTCCGCCTCACGCATCACTGCGCTCACCACTGCTCCCAACCGCTCTCACCGCGCCAGGCTAAGCGCCAAGTCCAAGAAGGCCTCCACCTTGGGGAGTACGCGCACCCGTTACGGATCGACCCTCCGGTTGACCCCTGCACACTGCACGCTTCCCTACGCTGGGTTACGTGCAGCGCCTCTATGACTTTCTCCGCAGGCACCCGACGTGGGTCGACAGCTTCTGGGCCGTCGTCCTGCTCGGGATCTCAGTCGTGGGCGGAACGGTAGAGCAGGAGGCCACCGGCTCCGACCTCCCGGCCGTCATCGTCCCGATCACCCTGCTGCTCTGCCTGGTGATCGCGCTGCGCAGGCGCATGCCCGAGAAGATGCTGTTGCTGGCCGTCGCCATGGGTGTGGCACAGCTGGCGCTGGACATGCCGGTCGTCCCGGCCGACTTCGCGCTGCTGGTGATCACCTACACCGTCGCCTCGAACGGCACCCGCTGGGCCTCCCGGCTCGCTCTGACCGCCGGCTTGTGCGCGGCGCCCCTGGCCACGCTGCGCTGGCCGAGCGAGAGCGCGGGCCCGTTCGGGAACCTCGCGATAGTGGTCTTCCAGACGGTCCCCTTCGCCCTCGCCTGGGTCCTCGGCGACTCGCTGCGCACCCGCCGCGCGTACTTCGCTCAGCTGGAGGAGCGCGCCGCCCGCCTGGAGAAGGAGCGCGAGGCGCAGGCCAAGGTCGCCGTCGCCGCCGAGCGGGCCCGGATCGCCCGCGAACTGCACGACGTGGTCGCGCACAACGTGTCGGTGATGGTGGTCCAGGCCGACGGCGCCGCGTACGTCCTCGACTCGGCCCCCGACCAGGCCAAGAAGGCCCTGGAGACCATCTCCGGGACGGGCCGGCAGGCCCTCGCCGAGATGCGCCGCCTCCTCGGCGTACTGCGCACCGGCGAACACCAGGAGTCCGGCGAGTACGTGCCGCAGCCCGACGTCGAGCAGCTCGACGACCTCATCGAGCAGTGCCGCACCTCCGGCCTCCCCGTCGACTTCAAGGTCGAGGGCACTCCGCGTCCGCTGCCCAGCGGCGTCGAGCTCACGGCGTACCGCATCGTGCAGGAGGCCCTCACCAACACCCGCAAGCACGGGGGGCCGAACGCGGGCGCGAGCGTGCGCCTGGTGTACTTCGACGACGGCCTCGGCCTGCTCGTCGAGGACGACGGCAAGGGCGCCCCGCACGAGCTGTACGAGGAGGGCGGCGCCGACGGCCGGGGCCACGGCCTGATCGGGATGCGCGAACGCGTCGGTATGGTCGGCGGCACCCTGGACGCGGGACCGCGGCCGGGCGGCGGCTTCCGCATCAGCGCCCTGCTCCCGCTCAAGCCCGCCCATTGACACGTGCACGTTCCACGAACCGACCGGAGGACCTCCCCATGCCGATCCGCGTGATGCTCGTCGACGACCAGGTGCTGCTGCGCACCGGGTTCCGGATGGTGCTCGCCGCCCAGCCGGACATGGAGGTCGTGGCGGAGGCGGGCGACGGCGTGGAGGCCCTCCAGGTGCTGCGCGCGACCGAGGTCGACGTCGTGCTGATGGACGTACGCATGCCGAAGCTGGACGGTGTCGAGACGACCCGCCGCATCTGCTCGGATCCGAACCCGCCGAAGGTACTGATCCTGACCACCTTCGACCTCGACGAGTACGCCTTCTCGGGGCTCAAGGCGGGCGCCTCCGGCTTCATGCTCAAGGACGTGCCCCCCGGCGAGCTCCTCGCCGCGATCCGCTCCGTGCACAGCGGCGACGCGGTGGTCGCGCCCTCCACGACCCGCCGCCTCCTCGACCGGTTCGCGCCGATGCTGCCCAACGCCGGCAAGGAGCCCCAGCACAAGGAGCTGGAGCGGCTCACCGGGCGCGAGCGCGAGGTGATGATCCTCGTCGCGCAGGGACTGTCGAACGGCGAGATCGCGGCCCGGCTCGTCCTCTCCGAGGCGACGGTCAAGACCCACGTCGGCCGCATCCTCACCAAGCTGGGCCTGCGCGACCGCGTCCAGGTCGTCGTCCTCGCGTACGAGACGGGTCTTGTACGGGCCGGGGGGCAGGGCTGATCCGGGCGCGGCCCGGTGCGCGACCGAGCCGGCGGACCGGGCAGGGGCCGGGTCGAGCCGGGTCGAGCCGGACGCGTGACCGGGGCGTGATCGGCGCCCACTAGGGTCTGCGCATGCTTCTGTGGATCAACGGCCCCTTCGGCGGCGGCAAGACACAGACCGCGCACGAGATCCAGCGGCGGCTGCCCGGCAGCGTCATCTGCGACCCCGAACACGCCGGCTTCGGGCTGCGCCGCATGCTGCCGCCCGAACTGCGGGGCGACTTCCAGGACTTGGCGTCCTGGCGGCAGGGCGTGGTCGAAGTGCTCGACCTCACCCTCACCAAGCACGAGGGCGTGGTGATCGCGCCCATGACGGTCACGGACCTCGGCTACTTCGACGAGACCGTCGGGCGGCTGCGCGAAAAGGGCCACGACGTACGCCACTTCACGCTCCTCGCCGAGCGCGAGACCGTCCTGAAGCGGCTGCGCGAGCGCGGCTTCGGCCACCTCCTCCAGTACGTCGCCGGCAAGGACGCCCCCTTGCGCAGGGAGAGTTGGGCCGTGCGGCAGCTCGACGACTGTCTGGAGCGGCTGCGCGAGCCGGAGTTCGCCGAGCACCTGTGGACCGACCACACGACGGTCGCCAAGACCGCCGACCGCATCGCCGTACTGGCCGGGCTGACGCTGGCGCCCAACAAGGACGGGCTCCTGCGGGGGCGGCTGCGGCGGGCGTGGACGAGCGCGAGGCACATTCGGTTCGACTGACGGTTGCGGCAACCGACGACTCACGAGGGCGTACGCTGCGGCGCCCTGCAGCTCCGTCGCCCCGGACGGGCTACCGCAGGATCCCCTCCAGGAAGTCGCTCCCCAGCCGGGCCACCATCGTGACGTCCAGCTGGTGCAGCACGTAACGCCCGCGGCGACGCGTCGTGATCAGGCCCGCCTTCTTCAGGACGGCGACGTGCCGGGATATCTCCGGTGCCGTCATCCCGTGCGTCTGCGCCAGCTCGCTCGTGGTGAACGCGCTGCGGGCCAGACTGCGGCACAGCCGCATCCGCACCGGGTGCGACAGCGCGGTCATCCGCAGGGTCAGCTGCTCGACCGAGGGCGGTGCGACCGGCTGCGGGGAGCCCACCGGGTAGTGCAGGACCGGCTGCCAGCCGTACCGGTGCAGGACCATGAGATGGGGCCAGCCGAGGCTCGTCGGCACGAGCAGGAGGCCGCCCGAGGCCGTGGTGCGGCCCTGGCCCATCTTGTCGACGGTGATCCTTCCCTCGGCCTCGTCGAGCACCACCGCGGGTGACACCGAAGCCAGCGCCTCGGCCAGTCCCTTGTGTCTGAGCAGCTCCGTCTTGTGACGGGCGTCGGCCGCGAGCTGGTGGCGCAGCCGGGACCAGGTCTCGGCGAAGAAGGCCTCGTCGCAGTCCTCCAGGAACTGCCGCAGCCAGGCCCGGATCCTCGGCGGGTCGTCCAGCAGCCGCGTCGTGAACCGCACCTGCCGGGGGCCCCGCGCGGCGGCCAGCTCCAGGGCGCGCCGCCGCGCCTCGGTGTCGCCCAGCGCTCCGGCGCCCTGGGCGTCGTACGGGAGCGCGCAGGTGAACTCCAGTGCCGCGTCCACGAACTGCTCGTCCGTCAGCTTGTCCAGCAGGTCCAGCTCCTCGGCGAAGCTGGCGCCCGGGAGCGTGGCCCCGCCCGGTATCCCCGCATACGGCAGGAACAGGTCCGAGAACGTCGTCCGCCACAGGAAGTCGGCCTCGCACATCCGGTCGGCCAGATGCGGGTCGAGCCGGGCGGTCACCCCCGTCGCCCAGCCCTGCAGCCCGGGGTGGTGCCCCGGCTCGGCCAGCGCGTGCAGCGCCATGCCGAGCTCGGCCAGGGGCGAGGGCACGACGGCGATCCTCTCCCGCCGCAGTCCCGAAATGTCGATGCTCAGGCTCATGACCTCATGGTGCACTCCGCCACTGACAACGCGGCCGCCGATTGACAGCCGCTGTCAATCGACGCGACGGCCCGGCGGGGCGCACGCAAGGTGGGATCACCGGGGCCCCGGAGAAGCCGCTGACAGGCAGGGGGCGGGGCCCACGGAAACGTCGGGACCGACTCCGGTTCCGGAACTCGTCCGTTCCCGTCCCGAAGAGGCGATCCGCCATGAGCATCACCCAGCAGTACCTCCTCGACACCTACCGCGCCCGGCAGCACGGCGACCCCACCCCGCCCGCGCCCGGCGCCCACGACTGGCAGGCCATGCGCGAGCTGTGCGACTACCGCCGGTCCCGCGCGGTCCTGGCCGGACGCCCGGCCCGCGGACGGATACGGGCGGCGCTGGCCCGGCTGTTCCGCAGACCAGGCTGACCCGGCTGAACAGGTTGACCCGGCTGTTCAGTGGGGCAGCCGCGCCACGAAGTCCGTGACGGCCGCCCTGACGTCCTGGGCCGTCCACTCCAGGCCCGGCGCTCCCACCGTGACCTCGGTGAACGCCAGGCCCGGCCCGCCCCGGTCCCAGATCTGCGGGAACAGGGACGTCTTCGTCTCCTCGGCCTGCCGCATCCCCGCGTCGGTCAGGACGTCGGCCTCGTACGGCAGCCAGACCTGGAACTGGTGGGTGTGCGGCTCCTCGGGGTGGACGCGCGCCCACGGGACCCCGGCGCCGGCGAACCCCTCGCGCATCGCCGCCGCGACCACGCGCGCGTGGTCCACGTACTCCGGCAGCCGGGGCAGCTCCTTGTCCAGGCCGATCAGCGCGGACAGGGCGGTGGGGAACTGCTGGAGGATCTGCCCGCCGTACCGGTGACGCCAGGCCTTCGCCTCGTCGACGAGCGTCTTGGGGCCCGCGAGCGCGGCGCCGCCGATGCCGTCGAGCGATTTGTAGAACGACACGTAGACGCTGTCCGCCAGGTCCGCGATCTCGTCCAGGGGGCGGCCGAAGTGCGTGGTGCACTCCCAGAGGCGGGCCCCGTCGATGTGCACCACGGCGTCGCGTTCGCGCGCCGCGTCCGTCACAGCGACCAGTTCCTCCCAGGAGGGCAGGACGAAACCGGCCTCCCTGAGGGGCAGTTCGACGAACAGCGCCCCGAAGGGCTCCGCCAGGTCGTGCACCTCGTCGGCGGACGGCAGCCGTGGCTCGCGCGTGGGATGGACGATCCGCAGGCCGCTGACCGTGCTGAAGGAATGCCGTTCGTGCATCTCCGGATGGGAGAGGGGATGCATCGCCACCGTCGTATTGCCCGTACGGCCGGCCCAGCAGCGCAGGGCGACCTGCTGGGCCATGGTGCCCGAGGGGAAGAAGGCGGCGGCATCCTTGCCGAGCAGGCCCGCGACCCGCTCCTCCAGGGTCTCCACGATCCCGTTGCCGTACATGTCCACCGGCTGGTCCAGGTCGTACACGTCCGGTGCCGCGTCCGTCAGCCGGGCCAGCCGCTCACCGACCGTGGAGCGGAAACTCGGGCGCCACAGCACCCGCCGCGCCCCTCGCCAGGCCATCCGGCGCCGCTCACGCCGCTGCTCGGCCGTCTCTTCCACCGGCTGTTCCGCCGAACCGTCCGCCGCCTGTTCCGCCGTATCGCTCATGCCCGGATCATGCAGGACACCACGACGGCCGGGCATGCGAATTCCCCACAGCCTGTGGACAAGAAAACGGCCCTCGAACCAATCGCGTTAACATGACGAGAAATCGTCCGGTACCCCGAGCGGACTGGAACGGAAGGCCGCCGTCGAGTGAGTACATTTCCCCAGCCAGACCCCAAGGACCGCCCCGCGCGGCTCACCGTCGGCGTCGTCGGCGCCGGCCGCGTGGGCCCCGCGCTCGCCGCGTCGCTCCAGCTCGCCGGGCACCGCCCGGTGGCCGTCTCCGGAGTTTCCGACGCCTCCCGGCGACGAGCGGCGCAGCTGCTGCCCGACGTGCCACTGGTGACGCCTGAGCAGGTCCTCGAGCGGGCCGACCTGGTGCTTCTGACGGTCCCCGACGACGCCCTGCCGGGCCTGGTGGAAGGGCTCGCCGAAACCGGCGCCGTGCGGCCGGGACAGCTGCTCGTGCACACCTCCGGGCGGTACGGCTCGAAGGTCCTGGACCCTGCGCTGCGGGCCGGGGCGCTGCCGCTCGCGCTGCACCCCGCGATGACGTTCACCGGCACCGCCGTGGACGTGCAGCGGCTCGCCGGATGCTCCTTCGGCGTCACCGCTCCCGAGGAACTGCGGCTGGCCGCCGAGGCTCTGGTCATCGAGATGGGCGGCGAGCCCGAGTGGATCGCCGAGGAGGCCCGGCCGCTCTACCACGCGGCGCTCGCGCTCGGCGCCAACCACCTGGTGACGCTGGTCGCCGAGTCCATGGAGCTGCTGCGTGCGGCGGGCGTGGAGGCCCCGGACCGGATGCTGGGCCCGCTGCTGGGCGCCGCTCTGGACAACGCCCTCAGGTCGGGCGACGCGGCCCTCACAGGACCGGTGGCGCGCGGCGACGCGGGCACGGTCGCCGCGCACGTCGCCGAGCTGCGCAAGCACGCTCCGCAGGCCGTCGCCGGCTATCTGGCGATGGCCCGCGCGACCGCCGACCGGGCCCTCGCCCACGGCCTGCTGAAGCCGGAGCTCGCCGAGGACCTCCTCGGGGTGCTCGCCAACGGGACCACCGGGGCCGACGGGACCGACGGGACCGAAGGAGACCCCCGATGACGCGCGCAGCTGCCGAGAACGGAGCCGCCCGATGACCACCGCCCTGCTGCGCACCGCCGACGAGCTCCACGCGCGCGTGCGCACCGGCCGACGAGCCGTCGTGATGACCATGGGCGCCCTGCACGAGGGCCACGCGACCCTGATCCGCACCGCCCGCGGGATCGCGGGCGACGGAGAAGTCGTCGTCACCGTCTTCGTGAACCCCCTCCAGTTCGGCGCCGGCGAGGACCTCGACCGCTACCCGCGCACCCTGGACGCCGACGTCAAGATGGCCGAACAGGCGGGCGCGGACGCCGTGTTCGCCCCCTCCGCGGACGAGGTCTACCCGGGCGGCGAACCCCAGGTCCGCATCAGCGCGGGCCCCATGGGGGAGCGCCTCGAGGGCGCGGCGCGGCCCGGGCACTTCGACGGCATGCTCACCGTTGTCGCCAAGCTGCTGCACCTCACCCGGCCCGACGTCGCGCTGTACGGGCAGAAGGACGCCCAGCAGCTCGCCCTTATCCGCCGCATGGTGCGCGACCTGAACTTCGGCGTGGAGATCGTCGGCGTCCCCACGGTGCGTGAGGCGGACGGCCTGGCCCTGTCCAGCCGCAACCGCTACCTGTCGGCCACCGAGCGCCGCACCGCACTCGCCCTCTCCCAGGCCCTGTTCGCAGGCAGCGACCGGCACGCCGCACAGGAGGCCCTGCGCGCGCGTGCCCGTGAAGTGCCCGCCACGCGCGCGCGTGCCGAGGCCCTCAGCGCCATCGGCGAGTCCCGCGCGGCGGCCGACGCGCACGCCGTCGCCAAGGCGGCCCCCGGCGGCCCCGCCGCGGTCCGCGCCGCCGCCCGACTCGTCCTGGACGACGCGGCGCGCCTCAACCCCCCGCTCGCCCTGGACTACTTGGCGCTGGTCGATCCGTCCGACTTCACCGAGATCCCGGACGACCACACCGGCGAGGCGGTCCTCGCCGTCGCCGCCCGGGTCGGGACGACCCGGCTGATCGACAACATTCCTCTCACCTTCGGAGCCGCCTCGTGACCAGCACAGGCATACGTCTGCACGCACCCGCACCCGGCTGGTCCATCGCCGCCGACGTCGTGGTCGTCGGCTCCGGAGTCGCCGGGCTCACCGCGGCCCTGCGCTGCGACGCCGCAGGCCTGCGCACGGTCGTCGTCACCAAGGCCCGCCTCGACGACGGCTCCACCCGCTGGGCCCAGGGCGGCATAGCCGCGGCCCTGGGCGAGGGCGACACCCCCGAGCAGCACCTCGACGACACGCTGGTGGCGGGCGCGGGCCTGTGCGACGAGGACGCCGTGCGCATCCTCGTCACCGAGGGCCCCGACGCCGTACGCCGCCTCATCGAGACCGGCGCCCACTTCGACGAGTCCGAAGAGGGCGGCCTGGAGCTGACCCGGGAGGGCGGCCACCACCGCCGCCGTATCGCCCACGCGGGCGGCGACGCGACCGGCGCCGAGATCTCCCGGGCCCTCGTCGAGGCGGTACGCGCGCGTGGCATGCGCACGGTCGAGAACGCGCTCGTGCTCGACCTCCTCACGGACGCCGACGGGCGCACGGCGGGCGTGACCCTGCACGTCATGGGAGAGGGCCAGCACGACGGCGTGGGGGCCGTTCACGCGCCCGCCGTGGTCCTCGCGACCGGCGGCATGGGCCAGGTCTTCTCGGCTACCACCAACCCGTCCGTGTCCACCGGCGACGGCGTCGCGCTCGCCCTGCGCGCGGGCGCCGAGGTCAGCGACCTCGAGTTCGTGCAGTTCCACCCCACCGTGCTCTTCCTCGGCCCGGACGCCGAAGGCCAGCAGCCGCTGGTCTCCGAGGCGGTACGCGGCGAGGGCGCCCACCTCGTCGACGCGGACGGCGTGCGCTTCATGGTGGGCCAGCACGAGCTGAACGAACTGGCGCCCCGGGACATCGTCGCCAAGGGCATCATGCGGCGCATGCAGGAGCAGGACGCCGAGCACATGTACCTGGACGCCCGGCACTTCGGCGGCGACATGTGGGAGCACCGCTTCCCGACGATCCTCGCCGCCTGCCGCGCCCACGGCATCGACCCGGTCACCGAGCCCGTCCCGGTCGCCCCCGCCGCCCACTACGCGTCCGGAGGCGTCCGCACGGACTCCAAGGGCCGTACGACCGTTCCCGGCCTGTACGCGTGCGGCGAGGTCGCCTGCACGGGTGTCCACGGCGCCAACCGGCTCGCCTCCAACTCGCTCCTGGAGGGCCTCGTCTACGCCGAGCGCATCGCGGCCGACATCGCGGGCCGCCACGTGGAAAACGGCCTCCACGCGCGCGTGCCCGCGCCGGTCGCCCACCCGGAGAAGCCCGCCCACCCGCTGCTCGCCCCCGAGGCACGGTTCGCGATCCAGCGGATCATGACGGACGGCGCCGGAGTCCTCCGCTCGGCCGTCTCCCTGGAGACCGCCGCCCACCGCATCCAGCAGCTGCACACCGACGCCCGCGACGCCCTCGACGAGAACGGCAAGACGGCCGAACCCGGCGTCGACACCTGGGAGGCCACCAACCTCCTGTGCGTGGCCCGCGTCCTGGTCGCCGCCGCTCGCCTGCGCGAGGAGACCCGCGGCTGCCACTGGCGCGAGGACCAAGGTGAACGGGACGACACGAACTGGCGACGCCACATCGTCGTACGGCTGAATCCCGACCGGACGCTCGCCGTACACACCACCGACACCCCAGACTTCCCCCCGACACAGCAGCCCTCCCGTCCCCAGGAGCAGTGACAGAAGTGAGCACCCCCGACCTTCCCCTCCTCACCGGCGGTGGCTGCGGCGACGGCTGCGGCTGCGGCGCCGAAGGGGAGTACGACGTGAATTCCCCGGAATACGCCGAGTGCGGTCTCGACCCCGCCCTCGCGCAGCTCCTCGCCGACGCCGGGCTCGACCCCGTCGAGATCGAGGACATCGCGCACATGGCCATCGAGGAGGACCTCGACCACGGCGTGGACGTGACCACGGTCGCGACCATCCCCGAAGAGGCCGTCTCCACCGCCGACTTCACCGCACGCGAGGCCGGCGTCGTGGCAGGTCTGCGGGTCGCCGAGGCGGTCATCTCGGTGGTCTGCACGGACGAGTTCGAGGTCGAGCGGCACGTCGACGACGGCGACCGTGTCGAGGCCGGCCAGAAGCTGCTGAGTGTCACGACCCGCACCCGCGACCTGCTGACGGCCGAGCGCAGCGCGCTGAACCTCCTCTGCCGCCTCTCCGGCATCGCGACCGCCACGCGCGCGTGGGCGGACGTTCTGGAGGGCACCAACACGCGCGTGCGTGACACCCGCAAGACGACGCCGGGGCTGCGCTCCCTGGAGAAGTTCGCGGTCCGCATGGGCGGCGGCGTCAACCACCGCATGTCCCTCTCGGACGCGGCCCTCGTCAAGGACAACCACGTAGTGGCCGCCGGCGGCGTTTCGCAGGCCTTCAAGGCGGTCCGCGAGACCTTCCCGGACGTACCGATCGAGGTCGAGGTCGACACCCTGCACCAGCTCCGCGAGGTCGTTGATGCAGGTGCCGACCTGATCCTCCTTGACAACTTCACCCCCGGCGAGTGCGAGGAGGCCGTGGCCATCGTGGACGGCCGCGCGTTCCTGGAGGCCTCGGGCCGTCTCACCCTGGAGACCGCCCCGACGTACGCGAAGACCGGCGTCAACTTCCTCGCGGTGGGCGCCCTCACGCACTCCTCGCCCATCCTGGACATCGGCCTCGACCTGCGCGAAGCGTCGACGAGCGAGGCTGAGTAGGCATGCTGCTCACGATCGACGTAGGCAACACGCACACCGTCCTCGGCCTCTTCGACGGCGAGGACATCGTCGAGCACTGGCGCATCTCCACGGACGCGCGCCGCACCGCGGACGAGCTGGCCGTACTCCTCCAGGGCCTGATGGGCATGCACCCGCTCCTCGGCGACGAGCTGGGCGACGGCATCGACGGCATCGCGATCTGCTCGACCGTCCCCTCGGTCCTGCACGAGCTGCGCGAGGTCACCCGCCGCTACTACGGCGACGTACCCGCGGTCCTAGTCGAACCGGGCATCAAGACGGGCGTCCCGATCCTCACGGACAACCCCAAGGAGGTCGGCGCCGACCGCATCATCAACGCGGTGGCGGCGGTCGAGCTCTACGGAGGCCCCGCCATCGTCGTCGACTTCGGCACGGCGACCACCTTCGACGCGGTCTCCGCGCGCGGGGAGTACGCGGGCGGCGCGATCGCCCCCGGCATCGAGATCTCCGTCGAGGCCCTCGGCGTACGCGGCGCCCAGCTCCGCAAGATCGAACTCGTCCGCCCCCGCAGTGTCATCGGCCGCAACACCGTCGAGGCCATGCAGGCGGGCATCCTGTATGGCTTCGCGGGCCAGGTGGACGGCGTCGTCAACCGCATGTCCCGCGAACTCGCCGAGGACCCCGAGGACGTCACCGTCATCGCGACGGGCGGCCTGGCACCGATGGTGCTGGGCGAGTCCTCGGTCATCGACGAACACGAGCCCTGGCTGACCTTGATCGGCCTCCGCCTTGTCTACGAAAGAAACGTCTCCCGCACGTAAGCGCCCCTTAGGGACGGCGGGGCTGTGACATGTGCGGCTCCGCCGCGTGGGCGCGCCCAGCCCTCACGCACCCGCAGACAACCACCCGGCGAAGCCGCACCAGCCACCCGGCGAAGCCGCCCCACCCGACCGGCGAAGCCACCCCCACCCGGGTGGCGGGGCCACGCCACAAACACCCGCTATACGGATTTTGTCTGATTAGCGCGTATCGTCGCGATCATGCCCACGCCTTACGGACCCCGCGGCGCCATGGCGTTCGGTGCGGAGGAGCTGCGTGTGCTCCGACGTGCGCTCGCTCTCGCCCTGAACCCCACCCCCGCCTCGGCCGAGGACGTCCAGGACTGCCTCCGCCTGGCGGCGGCAGTCGACGAGGCGGCCCGCGAGGGCGCCCGGCTGCGCGCCTTCCTGCTGGCCGACCTCGCCCGCTACCGTGCCGCGCTGCCCGGCACGGCAGCCGGCTACCTGACGCTCCTGGAGGAGGCCCTGGGCGCCGGCCACCGCCCGACCCCCGACGACCTCGCCGCCCTGCGCGCCCTGCGCGGCAACCCGGTCGCGGCCGCCCTCCGGGAGCGCTGCCACACCCTCGCGGAGGAGGACGTACGCAGCCGCCTCGTCCTCCGCACGGTCCCGGCCTCCCGCAACCGCACCCGTACGCGCCTCATGGCCCTGCCCGGCGGTCTCGCCGCCAGGGAGGAGCCCGGCAAGAAGCCCGCGGAAAAGCCCGCCGAGAAGCCCGCGCCCCAGCCCAGGCCGCAGTCACCGCGCCGCGACCGCCCCATCCCGACCCCGGGCGAGGTCTTCCCCCCGAAGCGCAAACCGGCCGCCCCGCCCTCGAATCCCCCGCAGCAGCTCGCCGCGGTCTAGGGCCTGTCTGACAATTCCCGTCGTCGCCCGGAGGGCGGCCGCGCGGCGTCAGGTGCGTGCTCTCGGCGTGCCGGGCGCAGACCCTCGTACTAGACGTACTTGGGTCTGTGCCCGGTGCGGCGAGAGTGCGTGCATGGCGTCGCGGGGCAGACGGGAATTGTCAGACAGGCCCTAGCCCGACCCACCCCATGGGCTCTGGCCGACTCCTGGCTACTCTGGACGGCATGGACTACGTCTCCGCGCTCGTGCCCCCGGTAGTGATGGCCGTGTTCTTCATCGGTCTGATCGTGACGATCGTGAAGTCCCAGGGCGGTGCCAACAAGGCCAAGGAGGACGCGGTCGTCGACGCGGCCCTCGCCCGCGCCGAGAACACCCGCCAGGCGTCCCGCGACGCCGACGCCTGAGCCGCACCCGGGCGCCGAGCCGGTCCTGGACCGGTATCGAACCAGCACCGAACCGGCGCCGAACGGCGCTCACTCGTGGCGTACGACTCATCAGTTTTTCGAGTCGTACGCCCTTTTTGTGACTGTTTGTCATCCAAAGCCACGTCCACCATGCGATTGGCGACATCTCCACCTATTGTTCTGAACTGTGCCTCGCCCATTGGGAGAACTCGAAGACGCGGTCATGACGCGGGTGTGGAAGTGGAACCGCCCGGTGACCGTTCGAGAAGTCCTGGAAGACCTTCAGCAGGAGCGGTCCATCGCGTACACCACGGTGATGACCGTTTTGGACAATCTCCATCAGAAGGGCTGGGTACGTCGCGAAGCGGAAGGCCGGGCCTATCGATATGAGGCGGTCTCCACCCGTGCCGCCTACGCGGCCGCACTCATGAACGACGCCTGGTCCCAGAGTGACAACCCGGCCGCCGCTCTCGTCGCCTTCTTCGGCATGATGTCCCCGGAACAGCGCGAAGCACTGCGCGATGCCGTGCGTATGGTCCAAGGACCGGAAACCCCCGCGCCCGAGAACCCGGCCGGTGAGAACCCGGCCGGTGAGAACCCGGCAGGCGAGAACCCCGCCGCCACCGAGGGCGACACCGGGCGATAGCGTCCGGTCATGCCAGCAGAGCAGCCCGAAGTCACCGCTAAAGCCCTCACCGTCCGCCGGGCCAGGACCAGCGATGTCCCGGCGGTTCGCCGTCTGCTTGACGCCTACGTCCGCGGCGGCATCCTGCTCGACAAAGCGACGGTGACGCTTTACGAGGACATCCAGGAGTTCTGGGTCGCGGAACGCGGAGCCGGCCCGGACACAGAGGTCGTCGGCTGCGGCGCACTGCACGTGATGTGGGAAGACCTGGCGGAAGTCCGGACTCTCGCGGTGGATCCCGCGCTGAAGGGCGCCGGCGTCGGCCATCAGTTGCTGGGGAAGTTGGTGGAGACCGCCCGCTGGCTCGGTGTTCGCCGGGTATTCTGCCTGACCTTCGAAGTCGACTTCTTCGCGAAGCACGGCTTCGTGGAGATCGGTGAGACACCCGTCGACACCGATGTCTACGCCGAGCTGTTGCGTTCCTATGACGAGGGCGTGGCCGAGTTCCTCGGTCTCGAACGAGTGAAACCGAACACCTTGGGCAACAGTCGGATGCTTCTGCATCTGTGATCGCCGCCGCGTAATACCCCCGGCATACCCGCCGCACTACCCCGGCAGCCCTTGCTCGCGGGCCCCTATGTCCGAAACGCGCACGTTTCCGGTCTTCCCGGGACCCGTCGGTCTCTCTCTGTCTCTCCCAGGGGTTTGTGTTTTTCCAGCAAAAGCGGTTTGCTTTCCGACGTACTGCAGTAGTGCATATAACAGGGGCGTGAAACAGCGGCGGCCGCCGCAGACCCTGTCCCTGAAGATATCGATGAAAGGAAATCCGGTGGCACAGAAGGTTCAGGTCCTTCTTGTCGACGACCTCGACGGCGGCGAGGCGGACGAGACCGTGACGTTCGCGTTGGACGGCAAGACGTACGAGATCGATCTCACGACTGCCAATGCGGACAAGCTCCGTGGACTTCTCGAGCCGTACCTCAAGGGCGGGCGTCGTACCGGAGGCCGCGCTTCGGGCGGCCGTGGAAAGGCACGCGCCGCTGCCGGTGGCAGTCAGGACACCGCGCAGATCCGCGCGTGGGCGAAGGAGAACGGTTACGAGGTCAATGACCGTGGCCGCGTTCCGGCGTCCATTCGCGAGGCCTACGAGAAGGCCAACGCCTGAGCACAGGAACGGCGCAGTCGGATGCGGTGACACTCGGTCGCCATCGTGTCCACGAGTCGTACGAGATCGGGGGCGCCCCCACCGCCCCCACCGAGCGCCGACAACGTCGGCAACAACGGCTCCACCTCGCAGTCAGGCTCAGGGGGCCGCAGCCAGACGGCGGCCCCCTGCGAGCCGTCGGCAGGGGTATGCACGGGGGACCCTGCGGTTCCCCGAGTGCCGGGCGGCAGCGGCGCCTCGATGCGCCCGCCCTCGCCGATCGCCCTGAGATCCAGCGCGAGAGCCCCCCACTCCAGCCAGTCGAGCAGCCCCGGCAGCTCGTCCGCGCTCCCCGCGGCCACCAGCAGCCGCATCCGGTCCGCCCGCACGGCCACCGGAGAACCCGGCCCCAGATGCCGCAGCGCCGCGTATCCCGCCTCCGCGGGCGCGTCCAGGACGTCGAAACGCAGCCCCGTCAGCAGTTCCACGGGGGTGCCGGGCACCGTCGCCCAGCCCAGTTCGTTCTCGTACCAGTGCCGGACCGTGTCGCTCGAGTCGAGCGGACGGCGTGGGAAGGGGATCGTGGGGACCATGCAAGGGCAACCGCCAGAAGTGCGTTCGAGTTACGCTCGGTGGTCCGGCGTGTGCGAAGAGTGTCGAAAGCGGGGGCGTGCGGGAGTGGTCGGCGGCGCAAGGATGTTCGCCCGTAGCGGAGGGAACCGGTGTGCGCGGCATGGAGTGTCAGTGCGTACGGGTAAGACATCCCTAGTGGGAGGGTCGACACGCGAGGCTCGGGCATCTCACGTTCGCCATCGGCGTACAGATGGTGAGGGTATCTGCCTGGCCTGCGGGAACATCGTCTCGCACCATCGGGTTGGAGCATATGTCGGCGTTCGGGGTCAGGAGGCCAAGGACGGTGTCGGCAGTTGGAATGAGCGGTCCCCGCTTGCGGGACTAAGCTGCGGAAGGACAGGGAGGGGAGCGTCCCCTTACTGCCTGACCGCTCTGAGGAGCGATTAACGATGTTCGAGAGGTTCACCGACCGCGCGCGGCGGGTTGTCGTCCTGGCTCAGGAAGAAGCCCGGATGCTCAACCACAACTACATCGGCACCGAGCACATCCTCCTGGGCCTGATCCACGAGGGTGAGGGTGTCGCCGCTAAGGCCCTGGAGAGCCTCGGGATTTCGCTCGAGGCGGTCCGCCAGCAGGTGGAGGAGATCATCGGGCAGGGGCAGCAGGCCCCGTCCGGGCACATCCCCTTCACCCCCCGTGCCAAGAAGGTCCTGGAGCTGTCGCTCCGCGAGGCCCTTCAGCTGGGCCACAACTACATCGGCACGGAGCACATCCTGCTCGGCCTGATCCGTGAGGGCGAGGGCGTCGCCGCCCAGGTCCTGGTCAAGCTGGGCGCTGATCTCAACCGGGTGCGGCAGCAGGTCATCCAGCTGCTCTCCGGCTACCAGGGCAAGGAGACCGCCGCCGCAGGTGGGCCTGCCGAGGGCACCCCCTCGACGTCCCTGGTCCTCGACCAGTTCGGCCGGAACCTCACCCAGGCCGCTCGTGAGTCCAAGCTCGACCCGGTCATCGGGCGCGAGAAGGAGATCGAGCGGGTCATGCAGGTGCTGTCCCGCCGTACGAAGAACAACCCGGTCCTGATCGGTGAGCCGGGCGTCGGCAAGACCGCCGTCGTCGAAGGGCTCGCCCAGGCCATCGTCAAGGGCGAGGTGCCCGAGACCCTCAAGGACAAGCACCTCTACACCCTGGACCTCGGCGCGCTGGTCGCCGGCTCCCGCTACCGCGGTGACTTCGAGGAGCGCCTGAAGAAGGTCCTCAAGGAGATCCGCACCCGCGGCGACATCATCCTGTTCATCGACGAGCTGCACACGCTGGTCGGTGCGGGTGCCGCCGAGGGCGCCATCGACGCGGCTTCCATCCTGAAGCCGATGCTGGCCCGTGGTGAGCTGCAGACCATCGGTGCCACGACGCTGGACGAGTACCGCAAGCACCTGGAGAAGGACGCCGCGCTGGAGCGCCGCTTCCAGCCCATCCAGGTCGCGGAGCCGTCGCTGCCGCACACCATCGAGATCCTCAAGGGCCTGCGGGACCGCTACGAGGCGCACCACCGCGTGTCCATCACGGACGAGGCCCTGGTGCAGGCGGCGACGCTCGCCGACCGGTACATCTCGGACCGCTTCCTGCCGGACAAGGCGATCGACCTGATCGACGAGGCCGGCTCCCGGATGCGTATCCGCCGGATGACCGCGCCGCCGGACCTCCGCGAGTTCGACGAGAAGATCGCAGGCGTCCGCCGCGACAAGGAGTCCGCGATCGACTCGCAGGACTTCGAGAAGGCCGCCTCCCTCCGCGACAAGGAGAAGCAGCTCCTGGCCGCCAAGGCCAAGCGGGAGAAGGAGTGGAAGGCCGGCGACATGGACGTCGTGGCCGAGGTCGACGGCGAGCTGATCGCCGAGGTCCTCGCGACCGCCACCGGCATCCCGGTCTTCAAGCTGACCGAGGAGGAGTCCTCGCGTCTGCTGCGCATGGAGGACGAGCTCCACAAGCGGGTCATCGGCCAGGTCGACGCCGTCAAGGCGCTGTCCAAGGCGATCCGTCGTACGCGTGCCGGTCTGAAGGACCCGAAGCGTCCCGGTGGTTCGTTCATCTTCGCCGGCCCGTCCGGTGTCGGTAAGACCGAGCTGTCCAAGGCGCTCGCCGAGTTCCTCTTCGGTGACGAGGACGCGCTGATCTCCCTCGACATGTCGGAGTTCAGCGAGAAGCACACGGTGTCGCGTCTCTTCGGTTCGCCCCCCGGTTACGTGGGCTACGAAGAGGGCGGCCAGCTGACGGAGAAGGTGCGGCGCAAGCCGTTCTCGGTGGTCCTCTTCGACGAGGTCGAGAAGGCTCACCCGGACATCTTCAACTCGCTGCTGCAGATCCTGGAGGACGGTCGCCTGACCGACTCCCAGGGCCGGGTCGTGGACTTCAAGAACACGGTCATCATCATGACGACCAACCTCGGCACCCGGGACATCTCCAAGGGCTTCAACCTGGGCTTCGCGGCCTCGGGTGACAAGAAGTCCAACTACGAGCGCATGAAGAACAAGGTCGCGGACGAGCTCAAGCAGCACTTCCGCCCCGAGTTCCTCAACCGCGTCGACGACGTGGTCGTCTTCCCGCAGCTGTCCCAGGACGACATCCTCACGATCGTCGACCTGATGATCGGCAAGGTGGACGAGCGCCTCAAGGACCGGGACATGGGCATCGAGCTCTCCCAGTCCGCGAAGGAGCTGCTGGCCAAGAAGGGTTACGACCCCGTGCTCGGCGCGCGTCCGCTGCGTCGCACGATCCAGCGCGAGGTCGAGGACAGCCTGTCGGAGAAGATCCTCTTCGGCGAGCTGCGCCCCGGTCACATCGTGGTCGTCGACACGGAGGGCGAGGGCGAGGCCAAGACCTTCACCTTCCGCGGCGAGGAGAAGTCGGCACTGCCGGACGTCCCGCCGATCGAGCAGGCGGCCGGTGGAGCGGGTCCCAACCTGAGCAAGGAGGCCTGACCCTCCGGGGTTGAGCCGAGAGTCGAAGAAGGGGGCCGGTGCTGAAAGCACCGGCCCCCTTCTCCGTGCCCGATGGGGGCGGCTCCCGGTCCGGGTGGCTTACGACAACTGGCCCTCGTAGTCCGGCAGCTTGTACGTCTTCTCCGCGTGGCCGCCGGAGAGGTCGGTGGCGCTGTTGCCTATGTTCGCGATGATCGTGTAGCCCTTGGCCTCGATCTCCGCGCGCTTGGCGGTCTTGAACTCAGCCTTGTCCCTGAAGAGATCGACAAAGTTGCGGACATAGAGCCCGGACACCTTGTAGCCGACGTGCTTGAGGTTGTAGTCGGTCACCGACTTGATGATGTCCGGGCGCGCGGTGACGAAGAACAGGGCGACGCCGTGGTCCTGCGCGTACTTGGCCACGTCGAGGACGGGCGCGTTGGCCGGCGACGGGTAGCTGAAGCCGTAGTCGGTCTCCAGCGTGGTGTTGTCGATGTCGAAGACGATGGCCTGCTTCTCGCCCGCGGCCGCGTCGGCGATACGTTCCTTCAGGTAGGGGAGAGCCTCGGCCATGACGGCCCGGCAGTCCTGCTGCCAGGTGTCGTAGTCCACGTCCTCCGCGGCGGCGGCCGTGGCGACGGCCGTCGCGGAGGCGGGGGCCGCGGCCGGGGTCGCGGCTGCGGCAGGGCTCATCAGGGCCGCGGTGACGGCCGTGGCGGCGGCGGTCACGCCTATCAGGCGCTGCCAGCTGTTTCTCGTCATGGGTGGGGGGTTCCTCTCGCGTCGGAGCGCTGCGGGACGTGGGTCGAGGTGCATGCTCATGGGCGTGTGAGGCCGCAGGGAAGCGAAGAGATTACTGGTCGGTAACTGTAGGATGCCCAGGCGGGGTTGGGCTAGACCCTGGCCTGGGGCACGGTGTGCGTCTCCATGACGGGGTGCTTGCCCGGGAAGAGTTCGAGGACCTGTTCCGGTACTTCCGTCGTCTCCGAGTCGAGTACGAATGTGACCGACCGCAACCCGGGAAACAGAGCCGATACCGCCGAGAGATCTTCGTTTCCGCTGAATTTGTTGCGGCGGAGTCGCCTAATGCCCGGCGGGACGGGGCCTTCGGTTCAGGGGATGGCGGTCCAGTCGAGGCGCAATTCCTCGAGTTCGGGGAGGAACGCGACCTCTTCGTAGTCCTCAGGGGTGAGTTGTTCGAAGAGGCCCGCCAGGCTCAGCGTCTGCACCGAGCGCATATGGCGCAAGCCGCGCAGTCCGGTGAACTCGAGGGCATTTTTGGTGAATCGCAGATATGTCAGGGCCAGTCCCTGAAGGCGACGCGGGACGAGAACCGGGATCCTGGGGCGATAAAACCGGTGGCCGTACGGTCCGGCCCGGCGGGAGGATCCACGGTGACCCGAACTGCCTTCAGAGGGAGCCGTGATGGGCGCCGACGAACCCGAAGTCCGTACGACAGCCGGGATGTTGAGGGGGGTCCGGGAGGTGGCGGGCCCGGCGGTCTTCCGGGGGATCCCGTTCGCCGAGCCGCCGGTCGGTGCGCTGCGGTTCGGGGCGCCCCGGCCCGTACGGGGCTGGGACGGCGTACGCAAGGCGGTGGCGTACGGGCCGCCGCCTCCGCAGTCCGCGGCGTTCGGGATGGACGCGCTGTCGTCCGGGGACGCGGCGGGCGACAGCGACTGGCTGACCCTCAACGTCTGGACGCCCGACCCCGGCCCCGGCGCCGGGCTGCCCGTGATGGTGTGGCTGTACGGGGGCGCGTACACCATCGGGATGTCCGGCCTGCCCGAGTACGACGGCGGTCGGCTGGCGCGGGAGGGCGGCGTCGTCGTGGTGACGCTCAACTACCGCGTCGGCATAGAGGGGTTCGCGCTCATCGAGGGCGCGCCGGCCAACCGCGGACTGCTCGACCAGGTCGCCGCGCTGGAGTGGGTGCGGGACAACATCCGAGCCTTCGGCGGCGATCCGGACCGCGTCACGGTCTTCGGCGAATCGGCGGGCGCGGGTTCGCTGGCCGCGCTGCTCGCGATGCCGCGCGCTCGGGGGCTCTTCGGGCGGGCCGTCGCCCAGAGCGTGCCCGGCACATTCTTCTCCGCCGAGCTTGCCACCGATATCGCCGGGGAGTTCGCGGCGGAGCTGGGGTTGCGGCCGACTGCGAAGGATCTGGGCGCGGTGGAGCCGAGGCGGCTGCCCGCGGCGGGGGATGCGGTCGGGGCGAAGATGGGCTTGTTCGCCGAGCGGTGGGGGGCGTTGGCGCATACGTCGATTCCGGTGGCGCCTGTTGTCGACGGGGAGGTGCTGCCGGTTGCCCCGTGGGAGGCGCTGGCATCCGGGGCGGGGCGGGATGTCGAGCTGGTGGTCGGGCACACGCGGCACGAGTACCGGTTGTTCATGGCGCTCGGCGGGACGCTCGGTGAGGTGACGGAGGAACAGGCGGCTGTCGCGCTGGGGGCGTTTGCGCCCGGCGGAGATGGCGGCGACGGCGACGATGGCGGTGATGCGTACCGTGCCGCGTTCCCGGCAGCGGGCCCGGAGGAGCTGTACGAACTCGTCCACTCCGACTGGCTGTTCCGCATGCCGTCGTTGCACCTTGCCGAGGCGCAGGTCGCGGGCGGTGGGCGCGCCCACTTCTACGAGCTGACGTGGGGTGCGCCGGGTATGGGCGGGGGCCTCGGGGCCTGTCATGGGCTCGATGTGCCGCTGGTGTTCGGCAACCTGAGCGGGGGACTGCCCGCGATTCTGCTGGGGGAGGGGCCGTACGAGGAGGCGGAGGAGCTGTCTGCGCGGATGCGGGCGGCTTGGACGGGGTTCGCGTCGGGGGAGGGACTCGGGTGGCCCGCGTATGACGCCGAGGGACGGCTGGTGCAGGTCTTCGATGTGAGGCCGACCGTGGCCGCGTATCCGGAGGAGGCGTCCCGGGGGCTGTGGCGGGGGCATGCGTTCGGGGCGTTGCTGTTGGGCGGGTAGGCAGTTCTTGGTGGCGCTCACGGCGGTACGGCGGCGAAGGCGTCCTGGACCACGCGGCTCAAGTCTTCGTCCACGAGGACGAGTTCGCGGTCGACCGGGGACGGAGCACGTCGCGTCACCTCACGCCGTGATCGTCACCCCCTCCGGCACGTTCCGTACCCGTGGCAGGCGCGGATTGACGCGGAGCACTCGGAGGCGGGGAAAGCGGGAGAGCCAGGACATGTCCGGGTCGGTCGGTTCGGCGTTGAGCCAGAGGTGGGTGAGCTGGGTGCGGTCCAGGCCGTCCATCAGTTCGGCGGTGGCCATGACACCGGCCACCTGGATCCGGGGGCGGCCGCCGAGATCCCGCAGGGCCGTGAGTTCGGCGGTGTCGGAGACGGGGTAGTACAGGCCGTCCGGGTCCAGGTGGGCGATGATCTCCCGTGCGTAGCGTTCCGTGTCGAAGTGCCGCCACGGCCGGGCGAGTTCCGCCCGGATCGCGAGGGAGGAGCGCCTGCGGAGGCGGGCCAGGTAGTCGATGGCGGCGTCGTCCTCGACACGGGTGGCCGTGATGGCGAGGAGGAGGGCCTGCTGGTCGTCCGGCACCTGTTCGGGGTCGGGGAGGAGTTCCAGGACGATGGGGCCCACCCAGCCCAGGCCGCGGGCGGCCAGCTCTGTCGTGGGGCGTACGAGGTTCTTCGTACGGTCGTGGACGAGCCGCTGGACCGCCGGGTCGAGTTCGGTGACATGGTCCAGGCAGGCCGCGGCCATCAGCCGGCGGTGGTTCACCTGGGGCCTGCGCAGCACCGGCGCGGCGGACAGCAGGCGTTCCAGGAAGTCGCCGCACTCCTCGGGGCGGGCCTGGGCCGCGGCCATGCGGATGACCTCCTCCCACTCGGGCTGATGGGCGTGGTCGACGAGGGTGAGCAGGCGGCCGCGGTCCACGATCTCCTTGGCGGCGAGATAGTCCTGGAAGGTGCGGTGGATGAAGTCCACCGAAAGGCCCGCCTGTTCGCGCAGCAGCCCGGTGCGGTGCAGCAGATGGCGGAAGATCTTCTCGCCGTCGCCCGCCGCGCGTGCGGCGGGGATGGCAGGCAGAGCGCCGTCCAGGATGGTGACCGCCCGTCCGCGCGGCAGCTCCGAGGCGCCGTCCTCCAGCATGGCGTACGCCAGTTTCTGCAACAGCCGCTCGCGCGGCTCCTGTTGGAGACGTACGTCGTCCGCGTACAGCACGTCCCGCTCGGGGTCGCGGCGCTGCAGAAGCATCTCCAGGGCCGCTTCGTACAGCTCCTTGCGGCCGTGCGGGAGGGAGCCGGAACGGTCCCTGTTCAGGGCGCAGATGAGGCCGCACATCAGGGGGTTGGTGGCGAGCTGGCGCAGCTCGCGGTAGATCCGTACGGAGTGGAGCAGCCGTTGCTCGTACTCCTTCAGCTCGTCCCGGTCCCGCTGCTCACGACAGTGCTCGTCGCCGATCGCCGCCGAGTGCCAGTCCCGGATGAACCGCGTCACCTGGTCGCGGGACATCGGCGCGAGCGACAGTTCCGCGAAACCCTCGTCCGAGAGGTGCTCCTCCATGAGCCAGCCGTCCGCCACGGCGGAGGGGCGCGAGGTGACCAGGCAGCCGTTCCCGGAGAATATGCGCAGCAGGCGGCGGAGCTGGTCGCGGAGCTTGCCGCGCGTCTCCTCCGGGGCCTCGTCGATCCCGTCGACGAGGAGTATGGCGCGGCCCGCGAGCAGTGTCCGTACGACCCATCCCTCCGGCGCCCGGTCGGCGAGCGGGTGGCGGATGGCGTGCAGGAAGTCGTCGGGGGCGGGAAAGCCCTCGCGGGCGAAACGGCGCACGGGCAGGACGAAGGGCACGCGCGACCCCTCGCGGGCGGCGGCCACGGCCAGCCACTGGACGAGGGTCGTCTTCCCGGAGCCCGCCACGCCGCGCAGCAGGACCCGCTCGTGCCCCTCCAGTGCCCGGTCCGCGAGCAGCACGGTTCGCTGGTGGCCGCCCGTGGCCTCGCCGCCGCTGCTCTCCTCGGCCTCCAGGCTGAGGTAGGTGTCCTCCAGGAGCCAGCGGTCCGGCGCGTTCGGGAAGTCGACGCCGACGATGGTCAGCCAGCCGTGCTGGCGTACGACCTCCTCGGCGTAGGCGGCTTCGAACTCCGCGTCCTGCTGGGAGCGTTCGGGCCGGCGTGCTGCCGCCTCGGTGTCATTGAGGTCGACGAGCTGACGGATGCGGCTGGAACGCTCGGGCATGTGCTGCTGGATGTGCGGCGAGCGCCGGATGAAGTGGTGCAGGACGTGCAGGCACACGGACACGAGCAGCGCGTCGTGGAACCACGCGGCGTCCGGTGACAGGTCCCGGTCCGCGCCCTGTACGGCCCCGCGCAGGCGGCGTGCGTAGTCCTGCGGGCCCAGTCGTACGGCGTCCACGTCGGTGAGGTCGAGCTCACCGATGGCGAGAAGCGTGCGGGCCAGGACGTCGACCACGGCGGGGAGTTCGGCCGTCGGGGTGGAGTGCTTCTCGGCGGCGAGCTGGGTGAACTCGGCGGCGGCGCGGTGGACTTCGTCCGGGGTTGCGGGGGCGTCGGGGCCGCGCCAGGTGGTTATTGCGGCGATGAGTTCGGGGGTGGTGGGGGGTTGGGGTGGGGTGCGGAAGAGCCGTTGTACGAGGGGTGTGGCGTGGGGGGAGGGGATGCGGACAACGGGCTCCATGGGCATCGGGGTCCCTGGTGGTGGGGCTGTTGCGGGAAGTTCAAGGGTAGGTCAACTCGCCCCGGACTTGGGGGTGATGAGCGTGGTCCAGGACGGGACCTGCTGTGCCAGGGTCCCGCTCACCTCTGTTTCCACGTACACGTCCACGAGGTTCGGGAAGACCGAGAGCCAGGCCAGTCCTTCGACCGGATGAGGCGCCTGCAAGGAGAGGTGGACGAGTCGCTCGCGCACGATGAGCTCGGTGAGTTCCTCGACCTTGTAGGTGCCTCGGACCCGGATGTCCTCCCAGCCGCCGATGGACCGGAGCGTGCGGAGGTCCTCGGTGCTGTGCACGAAGACCCGGCACTGCTGGGGCAGGTGCGCGAGGATGTCGCGCGCGTAGAGCGTGCGATCGAAGTGCTGCCAGGCCCCGGCCAGGGTCGTCTGGACCTTTGTACTCGGGTGTTTGCGGAAGCGGGTCAGGTAGTGCAGCGCGGCCTCGCTGCCCAGCCGGGCCGCCGCCTCGGTCACGCGGTAGGCCATCAGGCTGTTGATCTTCTCCGGGCCTGGAAGGAGGGCGAGCACGAGATCACCGCCTGCTTCCGCCAGCGCGTCGGCCGCGGTCAGCGAGAGCGGCGGGATCAGCGACTCCACCCCCTCCTCCACCAGCGTCCGCACCGAGGGCTCCACCTCCGCCGCGTACCGCAGCCCCGCCGCGGCCAGCAGCTTCCCGCGCGCGGTGTCCTGCTCGACCAGCCGCCGCAGCATCTGCTCCGCCTCCCTCGGCCGCGCGTGCGCGATGGCGAGGAGGATGACGTCCTCCCACTCGTCCTTCTCGGCGTTGTTCACCAGGAGGTCGAAGTCGAGTTCCTGCACGGCCAGTCGGGAGCCGAGGTAGTCCTGAAACGTGCGGTGGAGGAAGTCCACCCGCCCGTCGGCCGGCTCACGCAGCAGCCCGGACCGCAGCAGGAGCGACGCATAGACGTCCTCGCCGCTGCCCACCAGGTTCATCGACGGCACCGCCTGCTTGATGATGTGCAACGCATCCGAACGGTCCATCTCCGAGCGGGTGTTGCGGATCAGCCACCACGCCAGCTTCTGGAGCAGCTGCACCTGGGTCGCGTACGGGATGCGCACCCCGTCGGGGTGGTCCAACTCCCTCTCGCGGTCCCGGCGTTCAAGAAGCATGGTCAGGGCGGCCTCGTACAGGGACTTCCTGTCCTGCGGCAGGAAGCCGCGCCGGTCGCGGTGGAGCGCGCAGAGCATGCCGCACATCAGCGGGTTGGTGGCCAGCCGGTTCAGCTCGGACGTGGTCCGTACGGCCTGCAGCAGGGAGGTTCCCTCGGCCTCGTCCGCTCCGGCGGCGCGGTGCCAGCGCCGTACGAACGTGGCGACGTCGTCGCGTGCCATCGGGGAGAGCGTCAGCTCGTGGAAACCCGACGAACCCAGCCAGCTCTCCGGAACGGCGGAGGGACGCGAGGTGACGAGCCACAGATTGCCGGGGAAGGTCCGGGTCAGCTCCCGCAGCCAGCGCCGGGCTGCGTCCCGGCGGTCACCGGCGATCTCGTCCATCCCGTCGACCAGCAGAACACCCCGCTGAGCCCGGAGCACACGCTCCACCCAGCCGGCCGGCTGCTCCCCGGCGACCGGGCAGCCGACGGCTTTCAGGAAGTCCCCGGGAATGGGGAACTCCGCCCCCGGCCGTACGATCCTGCGCATCGGCAGCACGAACGGCACCCGCCCGATCAGATGCGTCAGCCCGTGGTCGTACGTACGACTCGCCGCAGTCACCGCGAGCCACTGGACGAGAGTCGTCTTCCCGGAGCCCGCCACGCCGCGCAGGAGTACCTGGTCGTGCTGTGCCAGGACCTGCTCGGCGGGCACCTGGAGTCCGTCGCCCCGTCCATTGCCCCGCCCGTCGCGCTCCCGGGTCGCCTCCAGGCTGAGATACGCCGTGTCCAGCGACCACTCGCTCGTCCCGGCGTCCAGGCCGTAGATGGTCAGCGTTCCGTACCGCGCGGCGACGTGTTCTGCGTACCGTGCCTCGAACTCCGCGTCCTCGGCCGACTGCGACGGCAGGCGCTCCAGCAGGAGGTCCACGGCCCGCACCAGCCGTGCCAGCTGTTGGCTCTGCACGGTCTGCTGCCGGGCGATGTACGTGGAGCGCTGCGTGAAGAAGTTCAGGATGTGCAGCGAGGCGGTGTGGAGCAGCTGCTCGTAGAAGAGCTCGCCGTCGCCGCTGAGCCCGTAGGCGGCGACGGCGGGGTTGGAACGGAGAACGCGCGCGAACTCGTCGGGTCCGAGAGCCACGGCTTCGTAGTCGTCGATGGTGATGGTCCCGAGCGCCGCGAGGGAGTGCCCGAGGGCGTGTTTGACGGCCACCGCCTCCTCGGCCCTCACCGGCCGTTCCCCGGGCCCCGCCGCCTTCAGCGCTCGGCGGACCAGTTCCTCCGCGATCTTCTCGACGTCTCTCGGCGTGACGTTCCGCTTCTCCCGCCCGAACGAGACCAACGCCGATATTCGCACCGGCCTGGTCACCAGCCCGGCCCCCGGCTGATCTTTCACGAAGAGCTTCTTCACGAGCGGTGCGACCGCACTGGACGCGATACGGGCCCCGAGCACTCCGGCGTCGACCATGCACCGAGCGTAGGCGAACCACCTGCACCCTTGTGTAGCCCCCGCCACACTCCTCACCTCCTGGATCTTGCTGTCCGGTGACATGACGCACAGGCGATTTGTCCCCTACTAGGCGGAGTAGTGGGGGTGGCGAGTGGGGCAAAAAGGACCTTTGGCCCAGAACCCGGAGGCGGGTGCGGCTGTCGGGGGCGACGGCCCCGGAGGGGCGGGTTTGGTGCCGAAGCGGACGCCCGTGACGTGGGCGTAAACCAGACTTCCAGTTGAAAACAGGGACTATCCAGTACGGGATGGTGCGGCTGTCAAGGAGTCGGAAGTTTTGGTGTCAAGTACGACTTTGAGTCGTAGATGGCGCTTTTGGGGGATGGCAGGGGGGCGGGTTACCAAGGGATGCCCCGCCCGGCGCATCGACAGCGCGCCGGGTGTGTTGATGTCCGTCCCCCGGAGGTAGTCCCCATGTCGCAGCGCACCAAGAACCAGCATCCCCGTACGTCCCTGCTCCGTGCCCGGGCGGCCGTCGTCGCCGTCGGTCTGGGGGCCTCGGCCGTGCTGGGGGCCGGAGTCGCGGCCGCCGCCGAGACCGGCGCCAGTACGGGGAGCGTCTCCACGGGGAGCGCCGCCGCTTCCGTAAAGGCGCAGGCCGCCGCTCAGGCCAAGGCCGCGAGCGCGAAGAAGGCCGCCGCGAAGAAGGCTGAGGCGAAGAAGGCCGCGGCGAAGAAGGCTGTCGCCAAGAAGGCCGCTGCCAAGAAGGCCCCCTCCTGGGTCGACCCGGTCAAGAAGTACAAGCTCTCCGCGAGCTTCGCCCAGGCCGGCAACATGTGGTCGTCCAACCACTCCGGCCAGGACTTCGCCGTCGCCTCCGGCACCAAGGTCGTCGCCGCGCACGGCGGCACCGTCGTGAAGGCCGGCGGCAACGGCGCCGGTGACGGACCCGCGTACGGCAACGCCGTCGTCATCAAGCACGGCAACGGTACGTACTCGCAGTACGCCCACCTGTCCCGCGTGGACGTGAACGTCGGCCAGGTCGTGAAGACCGGCCAGCGGATCGCGCTGTCCGGCAACACCGGCAACTCCAGTGGGCCGCACCTGCACTTCGAGATCCGCACGTCGGCCGGTTACGGCAACGCGGTGGACCCCGTCGCCTTCCTGCGCTCCAAGGGCGTGACCCTCTAAGGGGCGTCCGAGTCGTCCAAGGGTCGTCCAGGTAAGTCGTCCGGTGGTCCGGGCTCAGGAATCGTGGGCCCCGCCGTGCGCCCGCGTGACCAGTTCGATGGCGACCTCCAGGACGGCCTTCCGCTTCTCCTCGGGGTCGCCTTCCATGTCCTTGAGAGCGAACATCCCCGCGTGCATCGTGAACAGGGCGCTCACACACCGGACTTGGTCCGTGAGCGGGGCGTCGGGCTCCTTGATGAGGTCCATCAGCGCGAGCATGCGGTCCTTGAACGACTCGCCGACGCTCAGCTCGCGGACCGTCGCCTGGTTCTCCTGCATGAAGCGGAAGAGGGGGGCCGCGTCGGTGAGGGCCTCGCTGTAGCGGCTCAGGAGTTCCCGCTTGGTGTCGAGGGTGTGCGGCTGCCCCTTGCCCCACTCGATCAGCTCGTCCATCGGCCTCGTCAGATCCTCGAAGAGGCTGATGAGGATGTCTTCCTTGGTCTTGAAGTGGTAGTAGAGCGCCGCCTTCGTGACATCCAGCCGTTCGGCGATCTCGCGCAGGGACGTCTTCTCGTAGCCCTGCTCGGCGAAGAGTTCAATGGCCACGTCCTGGATGCGCTGACGGGTGTCCCCGCGCCGCCGCTGCCTGCTGCCGCCCATCGTGGCCGCTCCTCGTCCTGGGTAAAGAAAAACTTACTTGACGCCCGGCTAGTTACGGGTCTACGTTCCCCAAGTGTAGTCAACTTGCCGGTCGGCAAGTAAGCGGCAGTGCGGTACCCAGGGGAGTGGGGACAGTGGCGGACACCAAGGCAGCGGACGCGGCCGAGGCAGGAGCAGCCGGGGCGGCGGACGCGGCGGAGGGCGCGGCAGAGGTCGGAGGCAAACAGCCCAGGAGCGTACGCGTCGTCCTGCTCGCGCTGATGATCGCGATGCTGCTCGCGATGCTCGACAACATGATCATCGGCACCGCCATGCCGACCATCGTGGGGGAACTGGGCGGGCTCGAGCATCTGTCGTGGGTGGTGACCGCGTACACGCTCGCGACCGCCGCCTCGACCCCGATCTGGGGCAAGCTCGGCGACATGTACGGCCGCAAGGGCATCTTCATGACCTCGATCGTGCTCTTCCTGATCGGGTCGGCGCTGAGCGGAATGGCCCAGGACATGGGGCAGCTCATCGGGTTCCGCGCGATCCAGGGGCTCGGCGCCGGTGGTCTGATGGTCGGCGTCATGGCGATCATCGGGGATCTGATTCCGCCGCGGGAGCGTGGCAAGTACCAGGGCATGATGGCCGGCGTGATGGCCCTCGCCATGATCGGCGGGCCGCTGGTCGGCGGCACCATCACCGACCACTGGGGCTGGCGCTGGTCCTTCTACATCAACCTGCCGCTCGGTGTCATAGCGCTGATCGCCATCAGCGCCGTACTGCATCTGCCCAAGAAGCGGGCGCAGGCGCGGATCGACTACCTGGGCGCCGCGCTGCTCACCGTGGGCATCACCTCGATCGTGCTCGTCACCACCTGGGGCGGGACCGAGTACGCGTGGGGCTCCGCCATGATCATGGAGCTGATCGGGATCGGGGTCGCCGCGCTCGTCGGGTTCCTGTTCGTGCAGACCAGGGCCGTCGCGCCGGTCGTGCCGCTGCACATCTTCCGGAGCCGTAACTTCTCGCTGATGTCCGTCGTCGGATTCATCGCCGGGTTCGTGATGTTCGGTGCGGTGCTGTTCCTGCCGCTCTATCAGCAGTCCGTGCAGGGCGCGTCCGCGACCAACTCCGGGTTGTTGTTGCTGCCGATGCTCGGCGCGATGCTGGTGACGTCGATGGTCGCGGGGCGGGTGACCACCAGCACCGGGCGCTACAAGGTCTTTCCGGTCGTGGGCAGTGCGCTGATGGTGGTCGGGCTGTTCCTGCTCTCGCAGATGGACACCGATACGACGCGGCTGACGTCCGGTGTGTACATGGCCGTGGTCGGCGCAGGCATGGGCTGTCTGATGCAGATCACCATGCTCGTCTCGCAGAACAGCGTCGAGATGAAGGACATGGGCGTCGCGTCGTCCACCACCACGCTCTTCCGTACGCTCGGGTCGTCCTTCGGGGTCGCGATCATGGGCGCGCTGTTCAACAGCCGGGTTCAGGATGTGATGACCGAGCGGGCCGGGGCGCTGGGGTCCAAGGTCACCGAGCAGTCCGCGCAGTTGGATGCGGCGAGTCTGGCGAAGTTGCCGGAGGCTGCGCGGGAGGCGTATCAGCATGCGGTGGCCTCCGGGACGCATGCGGCGTTCCTGCTCGGGGCCGTGGTTTCGGTTGTTGCTCTGGTGGGGGCGGTGTTCGTCAAGGAGGTTCCGTTGCGGGGTGCCTCCGGCGGTTCCGCGGAGTCGGGGGGCTCTGGAGGTTCGGGGGCGTCGGGAACTTCGGGAGCTTCGGGGACTTCGGGAGACTCGGAGGAGGCGTCGGGGCGGGGGCTTCGGGAGCGCGGAAGTCGGTCGGGGGTGCGGGTGAGGACGCCGCGTACGCCGCGGACGCCGAGCCGGCGGTTGCCGAGGGCGTCTGAGTCCTAGTCGTCCTACTCCTTGGTCGAGGAGGCCCCTGGTGCGGATGGTGTCCGTGGCCGGGGGTCTTTTTTCGCCCCCGCCGCCCCTACCCGTTCCCGTCCCCTGGGGGCTGCGCCCCCAGACCCCCGCTATCGGCCTGAACGGCCTCGTCCTC
>NZ_VWMY01000129.1 GCF_008905045.1 Streptomyces albicerus | reverse complement strand
CAAGATCCAGTACCGCAGCAACCTCATCGATGGATGTCTCGCTGAAACCGGCCTCACCTCGACGACATCGCGCCAGCAAGGTCAGTAGTGGCGGTGGACTATCAATGATGCGCGGGATCGCCGGTTTGGCTAACCGGCGATCCCGCGCTATGTTGCCCCGTTTTGACGCGGCCCCGACGTCGCGGAGGGCTGCCCGGGGGCTTGTGCGAAACCGTGTCCGCGATTCCCGGTCGTACGGCCTCTGGGTCTACGAGAGTGGAGAAGCTCCGCGGGGGGCATCCGACGCGCCCATCCGTACTTGGTCACTCGGGGCGGCCTTGCTGGTCCGGCGGAGGAACAGGCAGCGGCCAGTACTCTGTGTCTCGCTTGCCCTCCAGCGCGGCGAGCAGGACGTCCTCGGACATCTGCAGGGCCGGGGCGCAGCGCAGGAGCTGGGAGGGTGTGACGGGAGCGCCCTCGAGCCAGGCGGTGACCAGGGGTTCGGGGAGGATGGCTTCCTCGGCGAGCTGGGCGCTGCTCATGCCGAGGTGGTGCGTGCGGTGACCCAGCAGGCCGGCTGCGGTGAGGTCCCGTGCGAGTTCGCGCAGTCGCGCGGGCAACACGTCGTAGAGCTGGTGGTCCAGGGGCGGGGCCGGCGGGCCGCTTTGGAGAAAGTCCATGGCGGTGTGCCCGTAGTTGGCCAGGATGTACTTGGCGCAGTCCTCAAGGAGGGCGACGGCCCACTCGCGTGCCTCGCGGTCCGTGCGGTCGGCGCTCAGGCGCCAGGTGCGGGCGTAACCCTGAACGCAGAAGTCGGGGCCTTGATGCGGCGGATCTCGCCACGGCCGTGACCTCTCTCACGGGTGCGGTTCTGTAGCGGAATCCGCTGCCAGGGAAGGGCTTTGAGCTGCTTGCGGAGCTTCTTCTGATTCCCTTTGACGATCACGATGTAGTGGGCGTCGCGGCCGGCGAGGTAGTCGGCGTGCTCGCGTTGGGTGTGCATGGCGTCGCTGGTCACGACGGTGTCGGCCAGGTCGGCGAGGGTGTCCAGCAGGGGCTGGAAGCACGTGATCTCGTTGGTCTTGTCCCCGACGTCCAGCTGGGCGAGGACCAGGCGGCTGGTGTGGTCGAGTGCGGCCAGCAGGTGGATCTTGCGGCCGTCGGCTCTGGCGGCGCCGCGCAGGCTCTTGCCGTCCACCGCCACCGCCCGCCGGGTCTTCGGGCCAGGTCGAGCACGGCGGTCGGCCAGCCAGGCGCCGACCGCCCGGTCGAGTGCATCGGCATCGAGGCGGGCCAGGGTGCGGCGGATCGTTGTCTCGCACGGCACCGGCCGGGTGCCGGTCAGCGGGCAGCGGCGGGCGCCGATGCGGTCCAGTACCTCTCGCGGGGCATCGGCTGCCCACTCGCTGACCGCCAGCAGCGAGGTCGCGCCGGTCAGCACCGCGCAGGCAGCCAGCGCCAGCACGTACACCAGGTCATGTCGCAGACCGCGCGGCTTGCGGGGATCGGGAACCTCAGCCAACCGGGCCAGCAGCCCGGGCAGTTCATGTTCCGCAGCGTCAGGCTGATAACGGAGTTGGTCAAGGACGGGCGGGATCGGAGAAGATACGACGGCAGGCACGGACTTCCGCAGGGATCACTGGACTCGACACCCACATGATCTTGGAAGGTCGTGCCTGCTCCGCATCCGGGCCCACATCAGGACAACCCGCTCAACCCGCGACTACGCCGAAGCCCTTCGGCACGAGCCCCGCCCTCCCAGCCGCGTCAGCTACTCACTCAAAGTCACAGGGAACCCAGGACGCCTATCCTCACCTGCGAAAACACCCTAAATCACCGGCATTGCAGGTCAGGAGCACTTCTCGCGTTTTCGATCAAGACTCGGACAGTCCGACTCGTGAAAGCGCGAACTAGCCTTTGTCGCCGAGCCTGAAGTGGAAGATGCCCCAGGTGATGTGCTCGTTGCGGCCGCCGTTGACCCAGTGGCCGAGGCCCTTTTTCATCTGGGCGAGGTAGTCGTGGCTGACCTTCCTGGCTAGCCCTTCGGCCTCCTGGTGCCCGGTCTCCTCAAGGACGCGCGCGTAGTGGGTCACCAGCTGCTCGCGGTGCTCCTCGAAGCCGCCGTCGACGGCGGTGAAACCGAGCCGGGTCAGCTCGCGTGTGTAGAAGGCGGGCGAGCCCATGTCGTCCAGGTGAATGCGGTCGAGAATCGGCTGCAGGACACCGGTGGGGCAGCTGTCCGCCGCCATCGGGTCGGTGAAGATGAGGCGGCCGCCCGGCCGCAGCACCCGCGCGATCTCCGCCAGTACCTGGACACGGATTCCGCTGTGCAGGAAAGCGTCCTGGGACCAGACGACATCGACCGAAGCGTCCGGGTACGGGATGTCCTCGAAGGACCCGTCCATGACCTCGATCCTGCCGGTGAGACCGCGGGCCGAGTTCAGCTCCTTGTGGCGCCGGTTCTCCACCTCGCTGAGGTTGAGCGCGAGGACCCGGCAGCCGTATGTCTCGGCCAGATACCGTGCCGAACCGCCGTAGCCCGAGCCGAGGTCGAGCACCACGGACTCCGGTGTCAGCTCCAGCTTCGAGGCCATCCGCTGGATGGTGCGGCGGCTAGCGTCCGCGATGGGCTCCCCAGGGCGCTCGTAGAGGCCGATATGGATATCCTCGCCGCCCCACACCGTGGCATAGAAGGTGTCGGCGTCAGACGAGTTGTAGTAACTGCGGGCAGTGCTGACTGCGCCGGTATATCGCACCTCCTTCTCGTCGTCCATCCGGTATTCTTTCTCCGCCACATGAACGAAGAAGTCCGGCTGCTCACCCCGGTAGGTGTGCTGGAAGTCGCCGTAGGTCTCGATGCGCTGGAAGCCTACGTCGGACATGAGTCGACGGGCGTATTCCTTCCGCAGCGGGAACATATTGAGGTGATACACGGAGTCGTCCGGGAAGCCGTACCGCATGCGGCACAAACCCTCGTCGACATACTCCGGCTCCACGGTGACATCGTCACCGCAGTAGTAATACGTGTGCTTGCTGGTGTACCCATCGTCCAGAATCGCATCGTAATTGCGCTGGTCCAGCACGAGTATTCCGTCGTGCTTGAGCATCGCGTAGAACTCGGCCAGCGCCTTGCGCCGGTCGCGCTCCGAGAAGAGATGCGTGAAGGAGTTGCCGAGGCAGACGATGGCGTCGTACTCGCCGTGGACGTCTCTGTTGAGCCAGCGCCAGTCCGCCTGGACGACGCGCAGGATATGGCCCCCCTGCTTGGTGCCGTTCTCGAAGGCCATCGCCAGCATTTCCGCGCTGCCGTCCGCACTTACTGTTTCGAATCCGGCCGACAGAAGCCGCACGGAGTGAAAGCCGGTCCCCGTCGCGACGTCGAGCACGCTCTTCACGCCCCACTTACGCAGCAGGTCGATGAAGAAATTTCCCTCGCTCTCTGCCCTCTTCTCCCAATCTATGAGTGAGTCCCATTTCTCGACGAAGCTGGGGACGTACTCCTCGGTGTAGTGCCCAGTTTCGCGTACTTCGACGGGGTTGTCGCCGAACTCTTGGGCCGGTTGCACGGTGGAGGAACCCTTCAGTTGTGGGGAATCACGCCCGGGCGCGGCAGCCCCGCACGGCTCAGGTCCCTGGCCTCAGGAGCCGCGCGGTCTGAGTGCATCGCTATCCAGGGTCGAGAGTTCCATGCGTCCAAAGTTCGTATACATATGCGGAGTTGACGCGAATCGCCGCCTCGGCCAGCGCCTTTCCGTCCTGAGATTCTTTGGGCGGCAGGAGTTCCAGATTTTTCGCATATCGGATGCCAAAGCCCAACTCAGGGCTTCGGCGTAGTCGCATGACGTCCGGTTCGTGATCATCCGGGGCCGAGGAGTGTGAGGGGGCGGCGAGGGTCGCGGGCGTTGCGGCGGAGGCCGGCCGCGATGTTCTTCACTCCGGCCGTGCGGAGGGCTCCGATGGCGAGGTTGCGCCAGGTGGCCATCGCGCGGGGCGCGTTGCCGGTCCGCAGCCGGGAGGCGTCCTCGGCGAAAGTGGTGTCGCGGACATGGTGCAGGGCCTCGATCTTCCAGTGGTCGCGGACGATTTGGGCGAGCTGGGCCGCGGTGGCCTGCTCGGCGGTCAGGCTGGTGACGGCGTAGACCGTCTTGACGGTGGTCCTGCCGGTCTTGCGGTCGGTGCGCCGGCGCTTGATCTGGACGGCCTGGCGGGCCCCGGCAAAGAGGAGGCTGTTCACGGTGGCGGCCTTGATCCGGCGGATCTCCGAGCGGCCGTGGCCGATGCCCCGGGTGCGTCCCTGAAGCGGGATGTCCTTCCAGGGAAGGGACTTGAGCTGTCGGCGCAGCTTCTTCTGGTTGCCCTTGACGATCACGATGTAGTGGGCAGCCCGGCCGAGGAGGTAGTCGGCGTGCTCGCGCTGGGTGTGCATGGCGTCGCTGATGACGACGACTCCTGCCAGGTCGGCGACGGTGTCCAGCAGCGGCTGGAAACAGGTGATCTCGTTCGTCTTCTCGCCGACGTCCAGCTGGGCCAGGACCAGGCCGGTGGCGTGCTCCAGTGCGGCGAGCAGGTGGATCTTGCGGCTGTCCGCTTTGGCCGCGCCGCGCAGGCTTTTGCCGTCCACTGCGAGGCCGCGCAGCCCGGGTCGCCTTCGGGCGGTGGTCGGCGGTCGGCGGTCGGCGGTCGGCGAGCCAGAGTCCGACCGCCCGGTCCAGCGCGTCGCCGTCGATGCGGGCCAGCAGCCGCCGAACCGTCGTTTCCGCAGGCAGAAACCGCTTCGGGAACAGTGGGTCGAGGCGTACGCCGAGGTGTTGAAGGATATGCGGCGGGGCGTCGGCGATCCACTCGCTGACCGCCAGCACAGAGGTCGCGCCCGCCAGAACCGCGCACGCGGTCAGCGCGAGCGCGGCAACCAGAGCGTGCCGTACGCCGCGTGGGTCTCGCGGGTCGGGCACCTCGGCCAGCCGCTCCAGCAGGCGCGGAACCTCGTCGGATACGACCTTGGGATGCGCGCGAAGCTGGTCAAGGGCAGGCGGGATCAGCGGCGATGCGTCGGCAGGCACGGTCTTCCACTCGGATCACGGGGCGTAGAGAACTCCATGATCTTGGAAGCCGTGCCTGTCACGTTCCGGGGCACTGCCAAACTGGCAGATCATCATGAACCGGGCATCACGCGACTACGCCGAAGCCCTGGGTCTCGGGGGCCGCGGCTTCGATGCGTCTGTCGGCGTCGGCTGAACTCGGCCGTCGTCGAGAGCGGCAAGGCGCTCTCGGCGCGTTGGCCGAGATTGCAAGGACATCCGCCGTCACCAGCCACGGTGCAGTCCCGCTGCCGGCTACGACCCTGGCTCCAGATCCTGGACCCTCATGTCGCCGCGGACGCGCAACACGCGTGGCCGGTGCCGAAACCGCCCGAACTCGCGGGGTTTGGTCTGGTCGGCCTCGACTTCCACGACCACCTCGGGGATCACAGGCCGGTACCGGACAGGGGCGGCGCCCGGCAGCCCGCCCACGGTCCCGGGCAGCTCTGCCTCCGTGGCTCCGGCCGGTCGAAGTAGGGGGAGCAGCTCGTGCCGTACCTCCTGCTTGAGGGGAAGGCTGACCCCCACGGCCCGCATCCGTCCGCCACTTCGGGGCAGACCAAGGATGAGGCACTGCGTTGCGGGAGTCCGGCCGCTCACCCCGAGGACTGCGGCCTCGCTGCTGTGCATGCGCCGCCACTTCAACCAGCCCGAGCCGCGACCCGCGACGTAGGGCAGGTTCGGTTTCATGACCAACCCCTCGACTCCTCCGAGGGCACCCACCCAGTCCAGCGCCCTGGCGACATCGCCGGTGACAGGGACCGGACGGATCGCCGGCGGCCCGCTGTCCAGCAGGTCCAGCAGTCGCACCCGCCGCTCTTCATACCGCTTAGGCCGCCAGTCCGTGTCGCCGACGGCGAGGACATCGAAGGCGGAAGCGCGCGGGTTCCGCGAATCTGAGACCGCCCAAGGGCGGAACTCGCATGCGTTCGGCATGAGTTCAGGGTATCGGCGCGCGGGTTCGTCTCAGAGCGCGCTGTCGGCACATGAGGCCGACTGACGCCTGCTCCCACCGGCGCTTGAACCAGTGAGAACAGGCGCTTGGCCTAGAACTCGCCCTTGGCCTCGTTCGTCGACACCGCCACCGCTCGGCCAGTCTTCCTTGGCCGGGGCGATCCCACCGGCGCTCGGCCAGGCGGTCGCGAGCGGGCCCAGCCAGTTGCTCGGCGCAATGATGCCGCCCTCGTGCGGCCAGTCGGTAGCGAGCTTAGCGACCCCGCCGGCCCCCGCGAGGCGTCGTTCGCAGAGATGGGGTTGGGAGTTCACCTGATTGAGCGAGCGTGCAACGCGCGGCAGTCTCTGCCTCGTGCGCGGCTGTGCTGTGCATGCAGTCATGCGCGGGAGTGCGCTGGCGTTGGGAGGCGCCTGGTGAGAAGTTGCGCGGGCTGGACACTCCCTGTGCCCCTCCGGTCTGGGGCTGGACGGATTCCGAGACCAGGTCCGGGGGCAGGGTGTAGGCCATGCCGCGTCGCGGCTACTCATCCGTTCTTCGCCGATTCCGGTCGCAGGGCAGCCGATCGAGGTCCATCTGTCGGCTTCGCCGATCCGATATCCCTTTGAAGCAGCCCGCCGCCGGTCAACCTGGTGGATGACCTGACGGCCTTGGCCGTCTTCATCTCATCTGGCCAACCACACGTGCGCGGGCGCCAGTCCGCCCCGACGGAATGTGCCAAGGTCCTTCATCTCATCTCCCTTCGCCATCTGCCTCCTTATGGAAAGCGGTAGTGATGCACGAGAAAGTAGTTGTGGTGATGCCCGGGACGATCGCTATGCCGCCGCCGGGCGTGTTGAAGGCGATCGCCGCAGAAACCCCTGCCGTCCAGTACCTGCTGACCGAAATCGACAAGGTCGGCGCCGAGTTCGACGTACCGCCTCTGAGACGCTATTTGACCGATCCGTCCGCGGTCATCGATCCGGTCACTCCGGAGGCTCACTACCTGGCGCTCATGGCCGTGTCCCTGGCGGTCTTCGAGGACTTCATCAGGGGCGGGGGCGAGCCGTACGCGATCACCGGGCAGAGCATCGGCGAGCTGTGGGCCTTGGTCGCCGCACGGGGGCTCCAGGTCTCCGAAGCGGCTCGGCTGGCGTGCGTGCGGAGCCAGGCGCTGACCGAGCTCGGGTGGCCGGGGTCGATGATGGTCGTCGGCGCGGGCGCCGCGGCCGTAGGTCACCTCGTCGGGGCCGTCGATCACAGCGACCTGGTGGTGGCCTGTGTGAACGCGCCGCGCCAGACGGTGGTGTGCGGGCCGCGGCCGGTGGTGGCTACGGTTGGGAAGCTGGCCGATGAACTGGGCTGGGCAACCTCGCTACTTCCGGTTCCCCACGCGAGCCATACTCCTGCGATCGCCCCTGCAGGGGCGGCGATGGTCGCGGCCGTACCGAAGCTGCGGTGCAGGCCACTACGCTGGCGGTTGTGGTCCCCGACCCTGCGGCGGTGGGTCAGCGAAGACGATGACCCGGTCGAGAGCACCATCGCGAAGATGACGCGGCCGGTCCACTTCCGCGACAGTGTTGTGTCGCTGTACTCCGCAGGAGTTGACACCTTCCTCGAATGCGGTGCTCAGGAGATCCTGGCGAAGCTGATCCACGCCAGCCTGCCCATGGCCGAGGTGGTGACCCCGCTGGCCAAATCCGCGCCCCTCAGCAGGGCAGACACAAGGCCAGCGAACGGCGGGATCCGCCCCGAACCGGCCCGGCCCCTGCTCCCAGTTCCCGATCGCGACCCGAGCGGGGCGCGGTTCTCCGGGCCGGCCAAGGAGAAGGCATCGCCGGAGTTCGCTGCGGCTGACGGGCCCGCCAAGGCGGCCGACACCACCCAGCCCGCAGCGCGGCGTGAGGACATCCTGGCCGAACTCCAGCAGATGTACGGCGACTACCTCGGCTATCCGCCCGAGCTGCTCGGCGAGGACGATCGTCTGGAGGCCGATCTCGGGGTCGAGTCTCTCAAGCAGGTCAGTTTGCTCGTGAGGGTCGGCGAGCGGTATGGCATCGGCAGCCTGAGGAAGGACGTCCGGCTTCTCGACTACCCGACCCTGGGCAGGATCGCCGACATGGTCGCCGACGCCGGCGTTCGAGCAGGCTGAGATGGCCGACTCACAGGACTTCACCGGCAAGATCGCACTGGTCACCGGCGGGGCACGCAACCTGGGTGCGGCGATCACACGGCACCTGGCGGGGCGCGGCGCCCATGTGATCGTCAACTACTTCCACGCTACGGAGGAGGCCCAGGCGCTGGGGGCGGAGCTGACGCGGGCCGGCCACTCGCACGACCTCATCCGTGCCTCGGTGGCCAAACACGACACGGTGGACCGCATGTTCGATGAGATCACCGAGCGGCACGGAGCTCTGGACATCCTGGTCAACAACGCCGCGGCCGGGGCCTTCCTGCCACTGTTCGAGGTTGACGACGTGTTCTGGGAACGGGCCTTCTACACCAATGTGATGGCGCCGGTGTGGTGTGCCAAGCGTGCCGCGCCCCTGATGCGGAAACGGGCGGGCGCCTCCATCACGCACCTGTCCTCACTCGGCTCCCAGCGCACACTCCGGGGATACGGAGCCGTCGGCTGGACAAAAGCGGCCGTCGAGAGCTTGGCGCGCTATCTGGCCGTCGAACTGGCACCGGACGGGATCCGGGTCAACGCTCTGCTCCCCGGAATGATCGACAACGACGTGCAACAGCTGTGGGCAAACCCCGACCAGCTCGTCCAGGCATTCAAAGACGTGGCTCTCCTCAAGCGGGCGATGTCCAACGAGGAGACGGCCGAGCTCGTCGGCTTCCTCGCCTCCGACCTCGCAAGCATGATGACCGGAACCACCCTGACTGCCGACTGTGGCGCGCTGGCCTCACCGCCTGGGGCCCCGGCTATGACGACCCGCCTGCGTCAGACCGTCGTCACGTCCGCCACCGCCCCTGTCCACGCCCCGATCAGACCCTCCGTCTCTACCCCCACCTCAGTCAGTACCGGCGCTGGGACCGCAGAGGCGAAGGCTGATGAAACTGGGCCTGCTGCGGTTCGCGCCCCGGCCACCGGCAGTCGGCCAGCTGCGGAGTCCAGCGGCATCATCGCGGTGGTCGGAGTCGGCGCGGTGCTGCCCAACGCCGATTCACCTCAGCAGATGTGGCAGCGGCTGCGTGAGGGTGAACCGCAGTTCAGCGAGCCCCGCCGATTCGACATCGACGCCTACTGGTCACCGAAGCCGGCACCGGACCGGGCGTACGTCAGGGTCGGCGGGTTCATGGGGCCTTTCCGCCACACTGCGAAACTCGCACGCGAGCTCCGCACCGGAGACTGGCCGAGCGACGCCCCGGCGACCGCCACCATGCTGCGGCACTGCGCCATCGAGGCAACGGGGACGGTCACCACGACCGGCCGCGACCGGTGGACGTGCGTGACCGCTGTCGGCGTCACACCGTACGGGGAGGTGCGACAGGCATCGCTGCTCGGAAACGGCCTCCAGGCGCTAGCAGCCAAGCACCTGGACCCGGCTCTCCACGAGTTGGCCGCACACGCGCTCGCCTCCCGCTACAACAGCAGCCCCCTGCCGGACCTGGATGCCATCGCTCCATTCGCCGTCCGCAACGCCCTGGCCGGGCTCGTGCCCGACAACGCCGAGCAGATGAGCCTCGACTCGGCCTGCGCCAGCGGTCTCCACGCCGTGGACATCGCGGTCAAAGCACTGCGTGAAGGCTCCTGCGACATCGCCCTGTGCAGCGCCACCTGCATCGTCGACCCCGCGTTCATCGTCACATTCTGCAAGGCGCAGGGGCTGTCGCCGACCAGCCGCCTTCGGCCGTTCGAGTCCGGCGCGGACGGGACGATGATCGGCGAAGGCGCTGTGAGTCTCACGCTGAAGACCCTGGAGCGGGCGGAACAGGACGGGGACCGTATCTTCGGGCTGATTCTCGGCACCGGTACCAGCTCCGACGGCAAGGGCAAGGGAATCCACGCACCGGCCCAGGATGGCCAGGAGGCGGCCTTGCGGCGGGCATGGAGCGACGCAGGCATCGCTCCGGGCGACGTCGACTGGGTCATCACGCACGGGACCGGCACCCCCCTCGGCGACACCGTGGAGATCCGGTCTCTGAGGGAGAGCCTGGGAAACCGGCCGGATGCTTGCCGAATCACCTCCAACAAAGCCGTCTTCGGGCACACCGCCCTCACTGCCGGCCTCGCCTCTATGGTCCACGCGATGCTGGCCTTGGAGCACGAGCTGATCCCGCGGCAGCCCGACTTCCGCGACCCCCATCCCGAGCTGACCGCCGCCCGCGCCCTCACCGTGCCCGCCGAGGATGTTCCCTGGCCGGCAGACCCCGGCCGCCCACGCCTCGTCGGGGTCTCGGCCTTCGGCCTGGGTGGCAGCAACGCCCACATCGTCCTCGCCGACCACCCCCCACGCCAGCGCCCGGCACCACGCGCGATCTCCTCCGAGGACATCGTCGTCGTCGGCTGGGGCACCCAACTGCCCGGCGACCCCGCCGACACAGCCGACGAGTGGCTCGCGGGCTCCGGCACCGCCCCGGCGACCACGTTCGGCGACGAGTACCCGCTGCCCTCGCTCGCCGAGATCCGCATCCCGCCCCTGACCATGCGGCACATGGACCGCACCCACCTCATGGCGCTCCAGGCGACCAGGCAACTCCTGGACCGGCTCGGGGCCGACCAGGCCAAGCGGCTCAGCGCCCGGACAGCCGTCATCGGCGCCACAATGGCACCCACACGCCACTACAGCCGACTGCTCCAGCGCATGAGCCTGGACGACTGCGCCCAGGCATTCGACCTGCTGCCCGACAGGGAAGCCGCCGACGCGGCGTACGAGGCGCTGCGCAAGGCGGTGCTGTCCGTGACGCGCGAGTCGACGGAGGACGACTTCACCGGCGCCCTTCCCAGCGCCACCGGCAGGGTCGCCAACTACTTCGACCTGCGCGGCCCCAACCTGGTCGCGGAAGGCGGCCTGGACTCCGGGCAACTGGCGATCCGTACCGCGGGGCGGCTGCTGGGCCACCACGGCTGTGACCTCGCGGTGGTGTGCGGCGCCAGCGCGAACACACTTCCCGAATGGGTGCAGGCACTGGCCCCGGTCCTGCCCGCCGGCCGACACGTGTCCGAGGGCTGCGTCACGATCGCGCTTGCCCGGCGCTCGACCGCGCTCAAGGAGGGACTGTCGATTCTGGCCACAGTGGAGACGTGCATAGACACCAACTGGGGCGGGAACCCCGCCCTGGAGCTGCCGCCCCTGAGCGACTTCGGACAGTGTTATCCCGGCATCGACGCCCTGTTCGCCGTCCCCCACAGCGTGCTCACCGGCACGTCCCTGGATCTGACACCGGCCACGCCCGGTTCACCGCACCTGCGTATCCGCCCAGCCGCCCCGAACCCGCGTTCAGCCGATCCGGCCACGGACGAAGTACAGCTGGGCACGCTCATGGCCTGCGGCCTAGTGGACGCCAGCGACCCGGCGGAAGCCTGGCACGGCGAGCCCGCCGCCGCCCTGCCGGAAGGCACCCTCGTCATCACCAACGACGCGGACCTGGCCGCTGCAGCCGCCGATCGTCCAGGGGTTCAGGTGTGGACACCGCACGCCGCGCCCCGGGCAGTGCGCGGTATCCGGGTCTCCCCTGAGGCTGCACGGGAGCACCTGGTCCAGCTTCCGTTCCCCCTGCGCCACGTCCGCCTGCTGGTCTCACTTGCCCCCGCGGCCGACTCCGGTCTTCCCCAAGACGCTCTGGCCCTGCAGGACCTCGCCTTCGCCGCCATCCAGGCCGCCCTCCCCGTACTGGAGGCGGGGGGCAGCCTCGCCGCTCTCGTCCTGGGCGCGCTACCGGAAGGCGGACCGGACCCGCGCGCGGGTCTGTTCGACGGGCTTGTGCGCTCCGTCGCCATGGAGGTGCCCCAGGCGACGTGCGCGACGGTACTGTCCGATACCGGCGACGTGAGTGAGGGCCTGGTCCAGCTGGCCACGGAATGGCGCCGGCCACTGCCCCATGACGTGATCGCGTATCGCGGCGATCGGCGCATGGCGTACGCGCTCGCCCCAGTCATCTCTCCTGGTGAGCATCCCGACGGGGAAAGGGCTCTGCCCCTGGGGCCCGAATCGGTGGTGGTCTCCGCCGGCGGTGGCCGGGGTATCACAGCCGAGATCCTGTGCGCTCTGGCCGAGCGGGCCCAACCGCACATCTACGTTTTGGGGCGTACCCGGATCGACGACGTGCCGGACGGACCGCCTCCGGAGCGCGCCACGTTCTTGCGAAGCCGCCGCGCCGAGGACCCCCGAACACCGGTACGCGAGCTCGTCCAGGAGCACACCCGCTGGGTGCGCGCTGACGACGTCCGCCGGAACCTGGCGAGGCTGCGGGCGCGGTGCGGCACGGACAAGGTGCGCTACCTCGTCTGCGACATCCTCGACGAGAAGGAACTGGCCAAGACGGCCGATCAGGTTCTCGCCCGCCACGACCGAATCGACCTGCTGATCAACAGCGTGGTGGAGCTGCGTTCTCAGGCCACCGCGACCAAGGCCCTCGATGACTTCCGCAGCGTCCGCGACACCAAGGTTCGCGGGTACCACAACCTGTTGAGCGCGCTAGCGGGTCGAGCCCCTCGGATCTGGTGCAACTTCGGCACCATCGGCGTGCTCTTCGGAAACCCCGGGGACATCGACTACGTCTCCGCCAGCGAGTACCTCAACCATGGCACCGGCCTGCACACCCCCGAGGACTGCAGGGAGTTCACGGTGCTCTGGCCGATCTGGACTGGCGCCGGTGCGGCGGCCACGCCAGAAATCATCGCGGGGTTCCGCAAGCGCGGACTGAACGCCTTCCTGCCCACCGAGGTCGGGACTGCCCAGTTCATGGACGCCCTTTCCCGCCACAGCGTGCCACCGGTGCTGGCCTATGTCCGCCCCGAGGAACGCGACGCGATCGCCCACGTCGCCCGCCGAACCCTCCCGCCGCCCCGGGAACAGGAAGGGCCCGCACTGGCCCCCCTCGTCGACCAGCAGATCCTGCTCGGTGAACGCGCGGGCCTGTTCACCAAGACGTTCTCCCTGCAGGACGGGGCAGGTCGCTGGCTCGAACATCACCAGGTCAACGCCACGCCCGTCGTCCCCGGGATCTGGGTGCTGGAGATGGCAGCCGAGGCCGCCGCCCTCCAGGTCCCCGGCCTGAGCATCGTCGGCTTCCGCAACCTGACCTGCCTGGCCACCCTCACCGTGAACGCGGAAGACCCACTCCGAACGATCAAGATCGAAACCACGGTCCTGGAGCGGGACGCCACCCGAGCCCGAGCCCGGGTCCGCGTCGACGTCAGGGTCCACCGCCGCACCGCCACCGGGCGCATCCTGCGCCACGACGACCTATGCCATCGCGTCGACGTCCTCCTCTCCGACCGCCACCCGAGCTTCACCGGCCCCGACATGACAGACCGCGGCCTCGAATCCTCCGACCTGACGGTCCCGGCCTACACCACCAACACCCAGGTCCAGGTGAGCGGCCCCCTGGCCCCGGTCCACAGCGCCCGCCGCGGGAAGCAGGGAATCACCGCGAACTTCCTTCACGCCACAAAGCCGTGGCGAGACGCCTTCGACGGCTTCCTCCTACCTGTGTTGATGCTGGAAGGCGTCTCTCACCTGCCCAGCCTGCCCCCCGAACCCGGGGCCGCCGGCCACCTGGGAGTACTTCAGGGCATCACCGAGATCGATATCGCCGTCCCGGGCAACGACGCGACGCTCACCACGCGCTACGGGGAGCCGATACTCCTGCACACCACGTTCCCGCTCGACCGCGGCCAGGGGTTCGCCCTCGCACCGGACCACACCGTGCTGCTGCGCATGTCCGGCATCAGCGGCCGGTCCCAGGCTGTGCTCATCGGCGGCACCGGGACCGTGACTCCCACAACCGGGGATCCCGGCTGGTGGGGTGCCGACGAGGAGCCCAGGCCGTGATCTGGCGCGACCTCTACATCGCCGGCACCGCGGCCTTCCTGCCCCCACGAACCGACATCACTGCGACACCCGGCTCCTTCCGCGCGGCGCTGGGCTACCGATCGGCCACCATCGCCGCGCCCGGCACCGGACTCCAGATGGCCGTTCGAGCAGCCCTGTTGGCACGGCACCGCTCCGGACACGAGGCAGCCGAACTGTCCCTGCTCACCCTGGCCGCCACCATCCCCGCAGACACAACCTTCATGACCCCCGTGTGCCACGTCCAACGAATCCTGGGAGCCGACCACGCACGCGCCGTCGACCTCAGCGCCGCAAGCACCGGCGACCTCGCCGGACTCGTCGCGGCCGCCGAACACCTCAGCGCCGACCCCTCCACCATGGCGGCCATGGCCGTCGCCACCTCCTGCCTGGCCGACGTCGAGAGACAGGGCAGCCCCGACTACGTCATGAGCGACGGCGCCGCAGCACTCGTACTCTCCCGCCGTCGCTCCCAGGCCCGCGCCCGCCTCATGGCCACCGCGCACATCAGCGCCCCCCAACTCGAACCGATCACCCGCCTCAACCTCACCTCCCAGCAGCGGGCCATGGCCGCGAACAACCTCCCGGAACCCCTGCTGTCCACCCTGCGCGACAAGACCATGGAGGCCGTGCGCCTCGTCCTGGACGAGGCCGATACGAGCATGGAAAAGCTGTCCCGGATCGTCGTCCACGGAGCGGGCCTTCCATTCCTCTCCACCGTCATCGCCCAGCCCCTCGATCTTGACCCGGCCGACACGACGTGGCCCTTCCATCGCAACATCGGCCATGCGGGCCCCTGTGACCACTTCCTCGGCCTGGACCACCTCCTCCACAACGACGCGGCCGTCGAACCCGGCGACCTGGTCCTCGTCGTAGGGATGGGCGCGGGATGGCGCTGGATCTGCGTACTCGTCGAGATCCTGCGAACCGATCGACGAGCGGACATCGTTCCGGCACTGGCTTGACGGCGCGACCCTCAGCCACCACGACGGACGCGGACAAGCCATCCGCGCAGCGCCGTCTGTCGGCGCCCATGCTCTAGAGCCTTCGACCCGCCGACCGGAAGTGGGAACCTGAATGACACCCATCGCACAAGGGCCGATCTCATCCACCGCGGACTCGGTCATCACCGCAGAATCGGCGATCTGGCTGATCGGCCTCGCCGGTTGGGCTGCACGGGACTGGTTCAAGCATCGCCGGCCGGAGTTGGCGCTGCTGATCTGCTCGGCAGCCGCTGCCGTCCTCGCGATTACCATCGCCTGCCCCCTCATCAACGTCCGGCACTTCCCCAGCGACGACGCCGTGATCGCGTACTCGGCATTCGGGCGCGACTTCGCCCTGTGGCTCTTCTTGAAGAACACGGCCTGGATGGGAACCGCGGGATACCTGGTGATGAAAGCCGCCGAGCGAGGATGGTCCGCCAGGCGCCTCTGGGGTCTCTACGCCGCGGCGGTGGTCTTCGAGGTCGTGGCCGAAGCCGTCATGGTCAAACGCGGATTCTACCTCTACGACGGGAGCCAGCCGGCCCGGATGTTCGGCATTCCGTTCGCCTGGCCGTTCATCCTGACCGCGGTGATGATGCTCTTCGGGCTGGCTGCCTTCCAGTTCTTCCACCACGTCCACGGCCGTCAACGGCTCCTGCTCCTACCTGCGGCCAGCGGTGCGGTCGCCGGTGCCTGCGTCTGCATGGGGTGGCCGTTGTTCCTCGGCGGCGGCATGAACCTGTCCACCCCCGCGATGAGCGCACTCGGCGTACTCAGTACATCCGCCGCACTTCTCACGCTCCACATCATGCTCCGATGGCTGGACCACTCCCGCACCCAGCGCGACTCGCCGCAAGCAGGTGACGAGGGCAAGCCGCCCAGCCCTCGGGCGGTACCCCAGAGTATGGAAGCGGCACACGGTGAAGGCCGCTAGCAACAGAGCCTTCCGTGTCCGCTAGCCCCGCGAGCACCAACGCCGCCTCCGCGGACAGCCAGAAACCCTGTCCATAATTTCGGTTCGGCCGCGTGCCCCGGGGGGGAACGCGGGGTCCGAGGCGGGGGCTGCGAGCATCGGCTCCGGCAGCGACCAGGTCGAGGGCATGGTCGAGGTCTTCCACCGTGGGCAGGCGCCGGTGAGCGGTGTCGCCCGGTTACTGACCTTGCTGGCGCGATGTCGTCGAGGTGAGGCCGGTTTCAGCGAGACATCCATCGATGAGGTTGCTGCGGTACTGGATCTT
>NZ_VWMY01000128.1 GCF_008905045.1 Streptomyces albicerus | reverse complement strand
CCGGATGGAACCGCCCTCCACGTGCGCGGTGGCCGAGATCGGTTCGGGAGTGTCGAAAGTAGGCATGGCTGTCCCGTCCTCATGAGTCTGTGGGTCGTCCCCGCTGGTGGGACGTGGTGTGGGTGAAGTGGTGCGGGCGCCGGTGCGGCTAGCGCACCCAGCCCGTCATGCTCTGCCCGACGCTCTGGGTCTTCTCCGTGGTACGCGGCCGGGTGCCGCCGTCGACCGCCGCCGACACGGCCCGCACCAGCCACGCGTTGACCGACAGGCCCTCACGGCTCGCGGCCTGTTCGGCGCGCGCCTTGAGGTGGGCCGGCAGCCGCGGGCGGAGAGCACATTGAGCATGGTCAGCCGGGTCGCCGACTCCAGCGGAGCGGTCAGCCGCTCGGCCGGCTCACGGACGCCTTCCCCGCCGGCTTCGGCGGCCACCGCGAGTTCACGGCGGAAGGTGGCGACATACGGAGTGAGGTCCATAACGCCATGATGGCATCATCGTGGCACCATGCGCAAGCCCGAATGGCGCCTGGCGTGAAGTGAGCGCAAGACGGCCGCTCTACCTGCGGAAACATAAAGAGGGCGACCCGAGTCATTGCGGCACCATGTGCGCTCAAGCGCTTCTGAGAGCACGGAATGATGCCAGGTGACACAGGACGACGCCAGATGGTGCCAAGAGGCGCCACCTGGCGCCATGTGATGTCGCCAAGAAGGCGGCATGCCCCCGCCTCGCGGTCCACCGCTGGGCCGAGCCCATCCGAGGCAGCGCGATCGGGCCCGCCCCCGCCCAGCCAGGGCTGTGTGAGGTCGTGATCAAACGCAGGCACCTGGCCCGGCCGCACGGTGCCCGAGCCCGACCATGTCCTGACGCCGGCCTTGACCGGCAACCCGGCGCCGGTCCACTCCGACATCCGCCTCTGCGCGCACCTCGGCCGGCACCGGATCCTGGTCTGCGGCATGGTCACGCCGGGGATCATCCTGGGCGCGAGCGTCCGCAGCACCAGCGGCCTCACCACCGCGAATCTCGGCCAGGACAAGCTCCGGCTTGAACAACCCGTCTTCGTCGGCGACACCCTCTACCTCTGATCTTGCGCAGTGCTCCGCCCTTCAGGGCGGCGGTGAAGCGCATTTCAGGACTGCTCCGACCTCGGCTGCGGGCGCGGCTGTTGACCCGCGCCCACGACGGCCGTCACACGGGGCGCTGCTGGTTCGCGATGTACTGGCGAACCACGGTCAGCGGTGCCCCGCGCAGGCAGCGAGAGGAGACGCCCTTGAGGGAGTTGACCAGCTTGGAGAGCTGGACTTTGGGCGGGTGGTGCACGAGCAGGTGGACGTGGTCCTCTTCGCCGTTGAACCGCTTCAGTTCGGCCTCGAAGTCCTGGCAGACCTCTCACATGATCTCTTCGCAGCGCGTCAGCATCGCGCCCCGCCGGCACTGCCCCCTGCGCAGGCCCGGCTCGTCGATGCCCGGGCGCACACCGCCCGCACGACGTGGAACCTCCTGCACGACGGGTGGACGATGCTGCCGAAGGACAAGCGCACGCTTGCCTCGGCGGACGCCGCGATCCGCCAGGCCCGCAAGGACATCGACTGGCTCGCCGTCCTTCCCGCCCAGGCCGCGCAGGCGGTACTCAAAACGTACTTCCAGGCCTGGAAGAACTGCTGGAAGAGGCGGGCCGAAGCGCCCGCCTTCAAGGCCCGCTTCCGGTCGGTGATGAGCGTGAGCGTCCCGCAGGGCCGCGACCTGCAGATCAAGCGCGTGCACCGCCGCTGGGGCGTGGTCAGCATCCCCAAGGTCGGCCGGGTCCGCCTCCGCTGGACCAAAGACCTCCCCATCGGGAAGGACGCCGACACAGACAACAAGATCACCGGCGCCCGGCTGGTCAAGGACGCGCTCGGCTGGCACATCGCCTCCCGCGTCCAAACCCTCGACACCGCGTCCGCGCCGCACACCGGCTGGCGAGGTCAGGGCAGTCCTCAGGCGCCCCCGCGGCGTCAAGCCCGCCACCGCAAGGCAGGCAGGCTTCAGCTTCAGCCGGGAGAGCACTTCAAGCGGAGATCCTGGTGCCGCAGGCGGGAAGGCGCGCCTCGCGTACGGCACCGTCATCCGATGGCCGGGGCCCTACGTCAGCGCTTGGCGGTCGCGTAGGTGTGGAAGCCCTGCCCGCTCTTGCGGCCGAGGCGGCCCGCCGCGACCAGGTCCGTGAGCAGCGCGCACGGGACGAATCGGGCGTCGTCGGTGAGTTCGTGCAGGACGTGCAGGGTGTCCACGACGGTGTCCAGGCCGATCAGGTCGGCGGTGCGCAGCGGGCCCATGGTGTGGCCGAAGCACTCCTGGAAGAGCCGGTCCACGGTGGCCGCGTCCGCGGTGCCCGCCTGGACCACGGCGGCCGCGTCGTTGTACGTGCCGTGCGACAGGCGGTTGGAGACGAACCCGGGCGCGTCACCGACCACGATGCCCTGCTTGTCCATGCTCCTCAGCAGGTTGTGGGCGTCTTCGAGGGTCTGCTCGCTGGTGTGCTCGCCGCGGATCATCTCGAGGGAGTCCTTGGCGTAGGCCGGGTTCATGAAGTGCATGCCCAGGACCCGGCCGGGATCGTCGATGTGCTCGGCGAGCAGGCCGACCGGGATCGCGGACGTACAGGTCGCGATGACCGTGGTGGGCGGTAGCACGGCGTTGAGGGAGCGGAAGAGCTCCTGTTTGACGGGGATGCTCTCGCGGACGCATTCGACTACGAACGACGCGGTACGCAGCTCAGTCAGGTCGGCGCTGAAGCGCACCCGCGCCACCGTGCGCTCGGCCCCGCCGGCTGGTGCGCGGCGCAGCAGGGTGGCCATGCGCAGGCCGGCGCGCAGCCGGTCGGGGGCGGTGGCCAGGGCCCCCGGTACGGGGTCCACGACGGTCACTTCATGGCCCGCGGCCGCCAGGCAGTGGGCGACGCCGACGCCCATCGTGCCTGCGCCGACGACGCCGACCGTACGGCTCGGAGTGGGGGGCGGGGTGGAGTGGGACACGGGTTCTCCTGGGCCGGCGGGAGGACGGGCGGGGAAGCTCCTATAGATCGTCAAGCGGTCTGTGGGAGCGGTTTGGTGGGGTGGGTCACATGGGGTAGGTGCCGGTAGATCTCGAGGGCGACGAACCGCTTCAGGCACCGGACGATGTCCTTCTTGGCCATGCCTTCGGCGGTGCGTCGGGCGACGTACTCCTGGGTGCGCTGGTCGTACTTCATGCGGACCAGCACGATGGTGTGGAGCGCGTTGTTGGCCGCGCGGTCGCCGCCGCGGTTGAGGTGGTGGCGGTGGGTGCGGCCGGAGGGGGCCGGGACCGGGGCGGATCCGCACAGGTGGGCGAAGGATGCTTCCGAGCGGAGCCGGTCGAGGTTGTCGCCCGCGCTCGTCAGCAGCTGGCCGGCGGTCTCGGGGCCGACGCCGGGCAGGGCGACCAGCTTGGGGGCGGCCTGGGTGACCAGCGGCCCGATCTCCTTGTCCGCGTCCTTGATCTCCTCGTCGAGCTGCTGGTAGCGGCGCAGTGCGATGCGGATCGCGCAGGCCGGGTCGTTCAGTTCACCGCTCGGGCGGGAGCGGGCCAGGGTGTCGACCAGCTCCCGCGCGGACAGTCCGCGTAGCTTGTCCCGCACCGCGGACGGCGCGGTGACGATCAGAGTGCGGATCTGGTTGATCGTCTGGGTGCGGGCCTTGACCGCGCTCTTGCGGACCACCCGCAGGGCCCGGATCGCTTCCGCGATTCCGTTGCGGGACTTCGGGATGCCGCCGGCCCGGCCGGACAGCACGGCGGTCGCGGCCCCGTAGGCGTCGATGAGGGCACGCGCCGGTCGGGCAGACGGACAAGACAGTGATGGGACCTCTGGCCAGGCTCCTATTAGGTCACAGTCACCCGGCCGGCCACGCGCCAAGCGGCATCGCCCGGCAGGCCGACGATTCCCCAGAAGGACAACCGAAGCGTCAGTCAGGCGGAGAGTCAGACCTCCGGGCGATGCCATGGTCAATCCTCACTGTCAGGCGGTGGTGACGACGCGTACCGCACTGTCCTGGGCGGGTGGCGCCTGCTCGGTGTCGAAGCCCAGCAGGATCCGCTCGCCGCTGTGCTCGATGACGTCGAAGCCGCTGAAGCGCAGGTTGACCAGCATCACCCGGTTCACCTCGGTGGGCACGAACTCCGCCACCGGGCGGCGCCCGCCGGCGAGCGCGTCGCGGACGATGTGGCCGATCAGGGCGGGTCCGACGCCGCGCGACATGACCCGGCAGGACAGCAGGAGGAGCTTCAACACGCTGTTGGTGTCGGTGAGTTCGGTGAGGGCGAGGCCGATGGTGCCGTACGAGCCGAAGCGGTCCTCCAGGCTCGCCACCAGGACCTGGTGCGACGGTGAGCAGCTCAGCTCGCGCAGCTCGGCCATGTCGTAGGTGCGGCCTGTGGTGTTGAGCTGGTGGGTGCGGACGGTGAGTTCATGGGCGCGCTCGAGGTCCCGCTCGGTCGCCCGGCGCACGGTGAGGACCAGGTCCAGGGTGGCCAGGAAGTCCTTCGCGGGGCCGGTGTGGGTGTCCTGGGCGCGCTTGCGGCGTAGTTCGCCGCGGTAGAGGTGGCGGCGGCCGCGGCTCTCGTCGGTGACGAACGGGGGCTGGAAGGCGGCCAGTTCGGGCAGTTCGGCGGCCTGCGCGGCCGCGTGGACGCGTACGGCGGGGTGGGCGGCTGCGACCTCCGCGCGTTCCACCGCGTCGTTGTCGATGAACGCCAGGGTGTCGATGCCGATGTTGAGCGCCTCGGCGACGCGGCGTACAGCATCGGACTTGGCGCCCCAGCCGATCTCCAGGACCGTGAACAGCTCCTCGATGCCGAGTGCTTTCAGGTGCGCGGTGGCGGTGGCGTGGTCGCCACGGCTGGCGGCGGCGTGCAGGATGCCGCGCTCGTCGAGGGCGTGGAGTGTGGCGAGGACCTCGGGGAAGGGCTGGGGGGCGTCGCCCTCCAGGACGGTGCCGTTCCATATGGTGTCGTCGAGGTCCCACACCAGGCACTTCACGGTCGGCGCGGGCGCAGGCACCCCGGTGCGGGTGGAGGTGTCGGGCGTGGGCGCTTCGCGGGTCATCGTGGTCCTTCCTGGATCACTGTGCGGGTTCGTTCGGCGGGTGCGGGCCGGTACCCGTGGCGGCGCAACAGCCGGTCCCCGATGTGGAGTTCCGACACGAACTGCGAGCCCTCGATGAGTTCCATCACCTTGGCGTCCCGGAAGAACCGGCCCGCCAGGCTGTCCGGCGCGATCCCCGCGGCGCCCAGGGTCTGCACGGCCGCTCCGGCGACGGCGGTGGCGGCGCCGGCTGCCGCGTACTTGGCGACCACGGTCTCCGTCACGGCCGACGGATCGCCCTGCCCACGCAGCCGGCCCGCCCGGGCGCACAGTTCGCGGGCGGCGCCGGCCTGGACGGCGGCGCGGGCGAGCTCGGCGCGTACGAGCTGATGCTCGGCCAGTGCGACGCCCCGCTGCAGGCGGTGCACCGCGTGGTCGGCCGCAGTGTCGAGGCAGGCTTCGGCCATCCCGACGCAGCCCCATGCCACGGTGTAGCGCCCGTGGTCCAGGGCCGTGCCCACGACATGGGTGAGGCCGATGCCGGGCGGGCCGACGAGGTGGTCCCGCGGGACCCGAACTGTGTCGAAGTCGACGTGGGCGATTTCGGCGGCGCGCATGCCCAGCTGGCCCTCGACGGGCTTCCGGTGCACGCCGGCGCGGTCTCCCTCGACGAGCACCGCCGAGGGGCGTCCGGCCGTCCGGCCCAGGACCAGGAACACCTCGGCGGTCCTGCCGAAGGTGATCCACAGTTTGCGGCCGGTGACGACCAGATGGTCGCCGTCCTCGTCGATGCGTGTCTGCACGCCGGCCAGGTCCGTGCCCGCCCCGGCCTCGGTTGCGGCGAAGGCGGCGAAGCGGTCCCCGCGGGCCAGTTGCGGCAGCCACTGCGCGCGCTGGGCCGCCGTGCCCCAGCGCAGCAGCGCGGCGGCGACCATCTCCTGCACCGTGAGCAGGCCGCGCAGCGCGCTGCACACCCCGCCGATCTCGGCGCAGACCTCGCCGAGTTCGGCGGGGCCGCCGCCCGAGCCGCCGTAGCGTTCGGGCAGCCCGATCCCGAGGAGCCCGGCCCGGGCGACGGCCTTGCGTACCTGCTCGGGAAGGGTGCCCGAGCGGTCCCAGGCGGCGGCCTCGCCCCGGACGGCAAGGGCGAACTCCGCCGCGTCGGGGACGCCCGCGGGGTCGGCGGCGTGCGTCATGATGCCGCCGCACCGCCTCGGGCCTGGGCGAAGGCCATGATGTGTGCGGCCGTACGGAAGTTGTCGAGGGCGAGGTCCTCGGCCTCCACCGTCAGCTGGAAGCGGTGCTCCACGAAGGTGACCAGTTCCAGGGCGAAGAGCGAGTCGGCGAGTCCGGTGGCGAAGTAGTCGTCGTCGGGGCCGACTTCGGTGCCGAGGGCGGCGGCCAGGAAGGCCAGGACGTCCTCGACCGTGGTCGTCGCGGGTGCGGTCGGCATGGGTGATCTCTCCTCTGGTCTCACAGGTAGTGGGGTGCGGCGCCGTCACCGATCTCCACGAGCAGCAGGCTCCACGCGGCGGCCGGGCTGGAGCTGAGCAGTACGGCGCGCTGTCCGTCCTCGAGTCCGCCGCGTTCCAGCTCCGTGCAGAGGTTCAGCAGGACGTCGTTCGGGCCGAGATGCCCGTACTGCCGGAGGTTGTCGAAGCACGTCGTGCTGATCTTGATGCCGAGCGATTCCTCGGTGAACCGGAAGGCACCCAGGGACAGGTTGTGGCTGAGGTGGCAGTCGATGTCCTGCGGTCCCAGACGGTTGCGGTCGAGGAGGCGCTGGTACAGGGCGCGCAGACGGTTGCGGGTCTCCACCGCGAGCTTGAAAGAGTACGCGGGCAGGTCGCCGCACTCCTCGCGCCACCGGTCGGTGGGCCGGTCCCGGTAGTCGACGTGGAAGAGGTCCCAGTAGTCGCCGTTGGTCTCCTGGACGATGTCGAGGATGCGGACAGGTCCGCTGCGGGAGATCACCGCGGCCGCACCGCCGTCGCCGCTCACGGTCACCGGGTGCCGGTAGCGCTGCGGCGTCGGTGGCTTGCTGCCGTGTGCCACCAGGACGTGCTCCAGGTCCGGGTCGGCGGCGAGCAGCCCGCGGGCCGCGAGCAGGGCCGGCGTGAGGGAGACGCAGCCGAGGCCGCCGACGGAGAACGTCACCGCCCGCTGGGCACCGAGGAGGGCCTGCAGCCGGGTGACCGCGGAGCTCATCAGCGTCTCGGGGGCGCGCGAGTCGATCAGGATCAGCGCGCCCATGTCGTCCGCCGCGAGCCCGGCCTCCGCCAGAGCCCGCTGGGCGGCCTGGGCGGCGAGCTCGAACGCGGACAGCGAATCGTCCGCGTGGACCTCGTCGATGCCGAGCTGCGCACAGGTCTCCCGTTCGGCCTCGCCGAGCTGATCGAGGCCGGGCAGCTCCGCGACGGGCAGCACACCGTCCGGCTGGTGCAGAGCCACCGCGTTGAGGGCCGTCGCCGGGGCCATTCAGCGGCCCCCGTCCATGTCGTCCGCGTCGTCCGCGTCGTCCGCGGCGGCGAGCTCGGTGAACGCCTCGACCAAGTGGTCGGCGAAGTTCTCCATGTCGGCGTCGGCCACCGATCCTCGGGACACCACACCGAGCTGGAGCACCCCGTTGATCACATGGCTCTCGACCACGATCGGCACCTGGGCGAGCAGCGACTCCGGCAGGGCCGACAGTGCCATCGACCGCATCCGGATCGAATCGCCGGCCAGCTTGGCGAGCCCGTCGTTGGCGTTGGCCAGGTGCTCGACGAGGAGCTGCGGCTCAGCCAGCTCGCGCAGTCGCGCGACCTCAAAGGTGTGCGGGCTGAGGTGGCGCAGGACGCCGTACCCGATGCCGTCGTTGGGGACGGCGAGCGCGGCGCCGGCCGCCGGCAGGATCTCGGCGGGCCCGGCCCCGGACGCGACCCGCAGGAAGGCCGGGAACAGATGGGTGAACCAGCCGAAGGACGCGCTCCGGTCGCCGTGCCACAAGGCGTTCGGCGCGGCCCCCATGCCCAGCGTGCTCAGGAAGGCGTCGGGCGTACCGCGCCACCGGGACCAGGCCACGGCGACCGCGGCCAGCGCGGCCTGCTGGCCGGAGGGCCCGCTGTCGGAGAGCTGCGTAGCGACCCGGCCCTCGACGGTGCGGCGGACCAGGCTCGGCGGTTCGCCAGCCGTGCCGTTCTCGGGCACCGGCTCCGACCCGGCCCCGGCGCTCAGGATGCCCTTCCAGTACGGGAGTTCACCGGCCACCTCGTCGGACGCGGCCATCGAACGCAGCTGGTGCGTCCACCGCCGCCAGGCGGCCGGGCGCGCGACGGCCGGGGCCTGGCTGTCGAACGCCGCGTTCAGGTCGTCGACCAGCGGCACGAACGACACGGCGTCGTAGACGAAGTGGTGGATGACGAACAGGATCACGCCCGGCAGGTCGGCACCGCGGTCGTAGAACCTGGCCCGCAACAGCGGACCCCGGCCGAGGTCCACCTGCGCAAGGAGCTCGTCCAGGTCGGCCTCCAGACAGGCGTCCAGCTGCGCTTCGTCCAGCGGCGGGAGCACCCTGACGTCGACGACTGGGGCGGTCTCGCGCTCGGCACATTCGATGCGCCAGCCGAGGCTGTTGTGGCGGAACCGGTAGCGCAGCGGCTCCTGGACCTCCACCAGGCGCTCGAAGGCCGCGCGCACCCCGTCACCCCGGATGGCCGGGGCAGTCTCCAGGATCACGGGCCTGATGAAGTCCTGTGCGCCGTAGCCCGACTTGGCGAGCATGGCCTGCACCAGCGGGCTCGGCGGTATCGGCTCCACCACCGGTGCCAGGGCGGCAGCCGTCGCGGCCGACTCCGGTGCGGCAGCGGGCGCGGAGGCCTGCCCGGCGCATGCGGCGAGCTCGCGCAGGGTCGGGTACTCGAGAACGTCGTGCGGGGTGAGGTGCAGTCCGGCCCGCGTGGCGCGCGAGGCGATGGCCACACTGAGCAGCGAGTCGCCGCCGATCCGGAAGAAGTTGTCGCCCGGTGCCACCCGGTCGATACCGAGCACATCGGCCCAGATCTCACCGAGGATCCGCTCGGCTTTGCGCCCGGCCGCGTCGATGACCGCCCCAGGGGTCGCGGCCGTGGTCACCGACGCCAGCTCGTCGATCGTGTCGTGGTTGAGCACTGTGCTCTCCTTCATCGATGTGCGGTCGAGCTTTCCGTTGGTCGTCCTGGGCAGGCTGGCATGGCACTCGACGCGGCCGGGCACCATGTACTGCGGCAGCGCGCGGGCCACCCACCGGGTCAGCTCGGCCTCCTCGGGGACGTTCTCGCCGGCGACGTGGGCGACCAGGAGCAGGGCCCCGGAGGGCTGCCGCTCGGCGAGGACCAGCGCTTCGCGGACCCGCGGGTGGTCCATCAGGACCCGCTCGATCTCGGCGGGCTCCACGCGCTGGCCGCGCAGTTCGAGCTGATGGTCCCGGCGCCCCTGGAAGTCGAGGGTCCCGTCGCCGCGGATCAGGGCCAGGTCGCCGGTGCGGTACATCCGGGCGCCGGGCTCGTCCGCGAAGGGGTCGGCCACGAACCGGGCCGCGGTCAGGCCCGGCTTGCCGTGGTAGCCGCGGCCGACGTTGACGCCGCCGAGGTAGACCTCGCCCCGCTCGCCCCGCGCCACCGGACGCCCCCGGGAGTCCAGGAGGTACACGCGGGCGCCCGGCAGCGTCCGCCCGATGTCCGGCAGCCCCTCGGCGCCGGCCTCGGCGCCGGCAACCCGGCCCGCGGTCGCACAGAGCCCGCACTCGGTCGGCCCGTAGACGTTGAGCAGCGTGAACGGCGCCCGGCGCGGCGGCCGCAGCCGGAGCACGTCGCCGCCGGTGAGCACGAAGCGCAGCTTGAGGCCCGGCACGTCGGGGAGTTCGGCGAGAATCAGCTCGGCGAGCGGGGTCGGCATGCCCGCCACGGTGACGCCGAGCCGGGCGAAGTCGGCGAGGAGGTTCTCCGGGGTCTGCAGACGGTCCTGTACGAAGCACAGGGTCACCCCGTGGTACAGGGCGCACAGGACTTCGAACGCGGCCAGGTCGAACCCGGCGGCGGCGAGCTGCGCGAACCGGTCGTCATCGGTGAGCTCCGCCTCCTCGCCGAACCAGCGCAGCAGGTTGATCAGGACGCGGTGCTCGACCTCGCAGCCCTGCGGGTGGCCGGTGGAGCCCGAAGTGTGCACGACGTAGGCCAGGTTGGCCGCCCCCGCCCGCTGCCGCGGCCCGGCGTCCGGGCCCGCGTCCGGGTCCGCGTCCGCGGCGGCCGCGTCGGCGATCCGCAGCACCGGGAATCCGGCGTCGTCGTAACCCTCCATGCCCGCGCCCACCAGCAGCACGGGGGCGGTGATCCCGGCGAGGACGGACCGCACCCGCTGCTCCGGCACAGTGGGGTCGACCGAGGCGAAGGCGCCGCCCGCCTTCAGGACGGCGAGCCATCCGACCACCAGGTCCGCGCCACGGTCCGCGATCACGGGGACGGCGACGTCCGGGCCGACGCCGTGCTCGACGAGGCGCCGCGCCACCCGGTTCGCCCGCCGGTCGAGCTCCGCGAAGGTGTGCTCGCCCGCCGCGTCGACGACGGCGGTCCCGTCCGGGCGCCGCGCGGCGTGCTCCGCGAAGACGTCGCTGATCAGGCGCCCGTCGGGCCACTCGGACCGCTTCCCGGCCAGGAGCGAGGGCTCGCGGTCCGTCAGGAGTTCGGCCAGGGGCCGGTCGGGCTCGCGCATCGCGGCCGCGGCGAGCTCCTGGAAGAGACCGACCAGGTGGTGCGCGGTGGCGGGTTCGAACAGGTCGACCGCGTACTCCAGGTAGCCGTCCATCGGGCCGCCGTCCTGGTCGTACAGGCCGAAGGTGAGGTCGAACTTGGACGTCCCGGGGGCGATTCCGGAGACCGTGGAGAGCTCTTCCCCGACCGGCCGGGCGCGGAGATCCGCCAGGTCGAAGGGGGCCGTGGCGGTGTTCTGGTGGGTGTAGCAGACCGTGAACACCGGGTGCCGCGACGGGTCGCGGTGGTCCATATCGGCGACGATCTTCGCGAAGGGGATCTCCTCGTGGTCGAGGACGCCGGTCGCCGTGGTCGCGCAGCGGGCCACCAGCTCGCGGAAGCTCAGGCCCTCATCGACCCGCGTACGGAACGGCAGGAGGTTGTTGAAGTAGCCGATCAGGTCGTGCGTGGCGGGGTTGAACCGGCCCGTGGTCGCCGCACCCACCACCACGTCCCGGTGGTCTGCCCACAGGTGCAGGACCGCGTTGATCACGGCGAGCATGGTGACGAAGCTCGTCGTGCTCTCGCGGACGCTGAAGGCGCGCAGCTGCCGGGCGAGTTCATCGTCGAGGCAGAACTTCACGCTGTCGCCCGCGAAGGACTGCACGGCCGGGCGCGGGCGGTCGAGCGGCAGTTCGGGGGTGTCCAGGCCGCGTAGCTGCGAACGCCAGTACTCGAGGCCGCGCTCCATGCGCTCCGCGTCCAGCCACTGCCGCTGCCAGGCCGCGAAGTCCGCGTACTGGACGGGCAGTCCGGGCAGCTCGGCCCCGCGAACGCCACGACGGGCCGCGTAGCAGGCCGCGAACTCCCGGTAGAAGACGGCGGGGGCCCAGCCGTCGAAGGCAATGTGGTGCCAGGTGTGCGCCACCACATGGTCGCCCTCGCCCATCTTGATCACCACGGTGCGGAACAGCGGGCCGCGCGCGAGGTCGAACGGCTCCGTCGCTTCCGCCGTCACCGCCCGGGTCAGCTCCGCGCGGCGCGACGCGTCCGGCAGCGCCGTCAGGTCGAGGAAGGTCAGCTGCGGCTCGGGCAGGTCGGCGAGTGCGTACGGCCTGCCGTCCTCGTCCGGGATGCGCGTGCGCAGGACCTCCTGCCGGGCCAGGACGTCACGCAGCGCGCCCCGGAACGCGTCGAGGTCGAGGGGGCCGATGTAGCGCAGGTTGATGGGGATGTTGTAGAGCGCTGTGCCGGGCTTCAGCCGGTCGAGGTACCACAGCTGCTCCTGGTTGAACGAGAGCGGCAGCCGGCCCGGGCGCGCTGTCGGAGTGATCGTCCAGTCGTCCGTGTCCGGGCCCGCCGCGCGCAGCACGTCGATCCGCGTGGCCAGTTCGCGCAGCGTGGGGTACTCGTGCAGATCGGCGAACGTGAGGCGCACGCCGAAGAGATCCTGCGCCTTGCGCAGCACCGTGATGCCCGCGATCGACGTGCCACCGAGATCGAAGTAGTTGGAGTCCTGAGCGACCTCCTCGGCCTTGAGGACGCTCGCCCAGATCTCCGCCAACTGCGGTTCGGTGTCCGCTGGTTCGCCTCCCCCGAGCTGAGGTGCGGGCCGCTCGGCGCCGGCTGCTCGGCTCGTGCGCGCGGGCAGCGGCGGGGCGCCCGGCGGTCGGCACCAGCAGGACACCTCGTCGACGTCGAACGGGTAGGTCGGCACCTCGATGCGGTGCGCCTCGATGCCCTCGTAGTAGCGGTTCCAGTCGAGGCCCGCGCCGAGCGAGTACAGCGCGGCGAGCGCGGCGAGCACGCCCTGACGGGTGGGGTCCGCGAAGAGACGTACGACCGGCAGCTCCGGTGCGATCCGGGCGATCTCCCGCGACAGCGCGCCGTCCGCGGCCAGTTCGACCAGGACGGCGCCCTCGTCGGCGAGGCTGCGCACCGCGCGGCGCAGCCCCTCCTCGTCGACCTGGCTGGTGAGCGGGGCGTCCACGGCCTTGCTCCGGGCCTCTGCCGCCGTCGCCGGGTCCTGGACGGACCGCACCACGAGGTTGCCGACGCCATTGCCCACCAGGCGCGCCTCGGTCAGGCCGAGGGAGCGCGCCAGCCGGTACGCCGCGTGCTGCCGGGCGAGCAGCCGTGCGCCGGGCGAGGCGTCGTCGGTGCCTCCCGTGGCGTCTTCCTCACCGGCGAGCCCGGGGAAGGCCGCGCGCAGCGCCGCCCATGTCTCGTCGCCGAGCTCGGCGTCACCGGAGAAGAGCAGCACCACGGGCGCCTGAGCCGCGGGCTCCCGCTCGCCGGAGCGCGGCGCGCGCAGCCGGGCGGCCAGCTCCTGGTTGTCGTGGGCGGTCGCGGCCCAGCGGTACGGGTGGTCGTCGCGGCCCCGGTTCAACGCGTGGGCCACGTCGGGCAGTTGCTGCCCGGTCCGGTCGAGGAAGTCGGCGACGCGCTGGGCATAGGCCGCGAGGGCCTGGGGCGACTTGGCGGAGAGGGTGACCAGCTCGGCCACGGCGTTCCGCGGCGCCGGGATCTGGGCCACGGCGGGCGGCTCCTCGACGACGGCGTGCACATTGGTGCCGGTCAGGCCGAAGGAGCTCAGGCCCGCCCGGCGGGTGCTGTCCGTCGTGCGCTCCCAGGCCATGGCCCGCGTGTCGACCCGGACCGGGCCCGTGAAGTCGATCAGCGGGTTGGGCGTCTCGAAGTTGGGGTTCGGATACCGGGTGGCGTGCCGCAGTCCGGCGAGGACCTTGAAAAGCCCGGCGACACCGGCGGCGTGGTTGAGGTGGCCGATGTTGCCCTTGACCCCGCTGATCCCGCACGGGCCGTTCCGGCCCGCCTCGGTGAAGGCCTGCCGCAGCCCTTCGGCCTCGATGACGTCGCCGAGCCGGGTGCCCGAGCCGTGGCACTCGATGTAGTCCAGCGGGCCGGGTCCGGCCTGCTGCCAGGCCTCGACGAGTACCTGGGCCTGCCCGCGGGAGCTCGGCGCGCTCATGCTCGTGGCGCGGAAACCGTTGTGGTTGACGGCTATGCCGCGCAGCACGCCGTGTATGTGGTCTCCGTCGGCGAGCGCGTCGTCCAGCCGCTTGAGGAGGACGAGCCCGCCGCCCTCACCTCCGGTGGCGCCGTCCGCCCGGGCGTCGAAGGGGCGGCACACCTGCTCGAGGGACTCCAGTCCGGGCGTGGGCACGCGCTCGTGCTCGGGCGCGATGACGGGGAAGACGCTGATCCCGCCCGCGAGCGCCAGGTCCGCCTGCCCGTTGCGGAGCTGGTCCGCGGCGACCGCGAGCGCGGTGAGGCTGCCGCTGCACGCGGTGTCCACGACCAGCGTGGGCCCGGCCAGGTCGAGGAGGTAGGCGATGCGCCCGGCCGCCGCGGACGGGTGCGAGCCGAGGATCTGCTGCGGGTCGTCGTCGGCATAGAGGCCTGCGTAGTGGGGTTCGGGCGCGCTGAGGACGACCGCGGTGTTGGAGCCCTTCAGATCGCCGGGCGCGTAACAGGCGTTCTCGATCGCCTGGTGGGCGAGCTGGGCGGAAATGCGCTGATGCGGGTCCATCAACTCCGCTTCGCGCCGGGAGAGTCCGAAGAACCGGTGATCGAAGAGATCGATCCGGTTCAGGTAGCCCATCTTCACGTAGTCGACATCGGTGGGCGCCCCCGCGTAGTGCATCCGGTCCTTGCCCGGTGCCCGTACGCTGATCCGCCCGCCGAGCAGGTTCTGGTGCAGAGTGTCCAGGTCGTCGGCCTCGGGCAAGGTCATGGCGACCCCGATGATCGCCACGGCCCCCCGGCCGAGGGGGGTGCCCCCGGACGGAGTCGGGGGGAGGCTCGGGTGCGTCATAGTTCGTACCCCAATTCGTCAGCGGTTTCGCGGGCGGTCGCGTCGAGCAGACGGGCCATCGCCTCGACCGAGGTGTGCTCGAAGTAGGCGCTCAACGGCAGCCTTTTCAGGCCCAGTTCGGCCAGGCGGCTGCTCAGAGCGAGGAGGGAGAGTGAGGTTCCGCCGGCCTCGAAGAACTTCTCGTGCACGCCGATCTCGTCCCGGTCGAGCAGGTCCGCCCAGATCGCGGCGACCGCGCGCTCGGTGGCCGTGCGCGGCCGGACCAGGGCGGCCGGGGACCCGACCTCGGGACTTCGGGGGCTTGGCAGGGCGTGGCGGTCCACCTTGCCGTGCCGGGTGAGCGGCAGGGCGTCCAGCTCGACGAAAGCGGACGGCACCATGTATTCCGGCAGGCTGCGGGCCAGGTGCCCGCGCAGCTCCTCGGGTCCGACGGCCCCGGCAGGCCGCTCGGCAAGCGGCCCTGCACCGGACGGCCCTGTACCGGACGGCGCTGCGCCGCCGGGGCCTTCGGGCCGGTCGGGTACGCCGGCCGGTACGACGTAGGCGATCAGTTGCTGTCCCCCGGTGCCGCCCGGGCTCGGCCGGGCGATCACGGCCGCCCTGGCCACGGCCGGATGGGCCACCAGCGCGGACTCCACCTCGCCGGGCTCGACCCGGAAGCCGCGTATCTTCACCTGGTCGTCTGCGCGCGCCTTGAACACCAGCTCACCGTCCTTCGTCCACACCACCACGTCCCCGGTCCGGTACATGCGCTCGCCCGTGCCGCCGAACGGGCAGGCCACGAAGCGCGCCGCCGTGAGCCCCGGCCGGTGCGCATAGCCCCGCGCCAGGCCCGAACCCGCGAGGTACAGTTCGCCCTCGACGCCCGGCGGGACGGGTCGCAGGCGCGCGTCCAGGACGTAGGCGCGCGTGTTGTCCATGGGCCGCCCCACCGGGAAGGCCGTACCGACCCGGGCGGCGGCGGTGACGCTGTGAGTGGTGGCGAATACCGTCGCCTCGGTCGGCCCGTAGGCGTTGGTGACCGTGACACCGGGGCAGGCCCGAAGGATCCGCGTCACCGCCTCCGCGGGCACCAACTCGCCGCAGGGCAGCACCTCTCGCACACCGGCGAAGCTGTCCGGGCGCTCGTCCGCGATCACCGAGAAGAGCCCCGCGGACATGGTCAGTGCGGTCACCCGCTGCTCGGCGATGACCGTGGCAAGCGCGTCCACGTCCAGCTTCCCGGGCGGGGCCACCACGATCCGGCCGCCGTTCAGGAGCGGCACCCACATCTCGTAGCCGGAGATGTCGAACGTCGTCGCCGAGTGCATCAGCACCCGGGCCGTGGGCCCGTCGATGCCGCCGCGCCAGCGCCGGTCCACCGCGAGGTCCGCCAGGGCGCGATGGCTGACCCCGGTGCCCTTGGGCACCCCGGTCGAACCCGAGGTGTAGATGACGTACGCCAGCCGGTCCGGGCTGCCCGCGTCGGGGAGGTCGTCGCCCGGCTGGGCGGATACGGCCGCGGCCGTGTCCGGGTCGTCGACGACCAGCCGGGGGCAGGCGCCCTGCGGCATGGCGGCCGCCGCTTCGGAGGTGGTGAGCAGCAGCGCCGGGGACGCGTCCCGGAGCATGAACTCCAGCCGCTGAGCCGGGTGGTCGTGCGCCAGGGGGACATAGGCGCCGCCGGACTTCAGGACGGCGAGGACCGCCACCACGTACTCGGCCGACCGGGGCACCGCCACGGCCACCGCCGACTCGGCGCCCACGCCCCGCCGCACCAGTTCCCGGGCGAGCCGGTTGGCGCGCTCGTTCAGCTCCCGGTAGGTCAGCGACTGAGCGCCGCTCACCACCGCGAGCGTGTCCGGCGCGGCCATGGCCCGCTGCTCGAAGAGCGCGGAGACCGTCATCTGCGGCGTGTCCACGGCCGTGTCGTTCACCACGCGCAGCAGCCGGTCCCGCTCGGCGGGCGCCAGGGCGTCCACCGCGTCGAGCCGCAGCCGCGGGTCGGCCGCCAGTTCCCCGACGAGGCGCACGAATCGTGCGGCGAGAGCCTCCGCCGTACCGCGGTCGAACAGGTCGGTGGCGTACTCGACGAGCCCGCGCAGCCCGTGCCCGCGCTGTCCGCCGGAGCTGTCCGGCCCGGACGGCCCCTCGACCTGGAACAGCAGATCGAACTTCGCGGTACCGGTCACGACCGGTTCGGGGACGGCCCGCAGACCGGGCAGGTCGAGGCCGGCCATGCCGCTCTGCCAGAAGAACGCCACCTGGAACAGCGGGTGGTAGGCGGTGGAGCGCTCGGGGTTGAGGGCCTCGACGAGCCGCTCGAAGGGCACGTCCTGGTGGTCGTACG
>NZ_VWMY01000127.1 GCF_008905045.1 Streptomyces albicerus | reverse complement strand
GGCGTCCGCCGGAGCGGACGCCCTTCTGGAGTTCCGGCGGTGCCGAGGCTGACTCAGGATGAGCTGACCGGCACCTCACCCGTTTTGTCCGCGACGCCAATTCCCAGGAGTGCGCTCTTGGTTGTTCCAAGGTAGACGAGACTCGACGAGTCGAAGACCCAGGCGTAGCCCTTCGGGGCGCCCTGGAACGTAAGGCCGACACCCTCCCGCCCCGAGGCGTCCTTGACGTGGTCCACGACGCGCACGCCCGGGAGCTTGGCCATGGCACGGTAGATCGCGGCACTGAGGTCGGGCAGCAGGGTGGCCTCGTCGAAGATTGCTCCGAGGTTCTCGACGACCACCTCCGTGCGGCGGCTCGCTTCCACGTTCTTGGCGTCGCCGGAGAGCTTCTTCAGCAGCGCGTCGGGATCGGTGGGCAGAGTCTGAAGCTGCTCGAAGGTCAGGTATCCGCTGCCGATCATGGTCATTTCGTCCTTGTGGGACGGGTCGGGCTCGCCAGTCGAGGACAGCCCGACGGACTTCCTCAGACCGTCCCGCGTGCCGTCTACCGAATCCCACTGCTCCTGTCGGACGGTTCCCTTGTACGCAACCGGAGCCTTGGTGAACCCCTTGGTGTCCTTCGGAGGCGTCGCGGGCCAGCCCAACTCGTCCGACGACCCCTGCAACTTGGTGTAGATGAACTGGCCCTCGCGTACCGTGACCGCCGGGCGGTCGGCCGCCAGCAGGGCGATCCGGTCCAGCAACTGCGTGGCCTTCTGCTGGTCGCCCCCGGTGACACCTGCGGCAGGCGTGTCGCGCTTGCCGTCCTGTGCGCCGTCGACCGCCACCACGCCCAGGGCCACGACGGCGGCCAGTGCCAGCGGGGCGGCGACGAGAACGAGGCGCCGCCCGGGGCGCCGGCGTGCGGGGGGCGCGGGTGAGGTGTTCGGGGAGGTGTTCGTCGCACCCGACTGCTCGTGGGTGGACTCGTGGGTGATGTGCTCCATCAGATGTTCCCTCAGTACGCGGTGGCGGTCCTGCGCGAGCACCGGACGGCCCGGCGCGGGCAGCAACTCGGCCAGATCCTGGTAGTCGACCGGCTGATCGCGTCGTCGCGGGTTGGTGTTCATCGCTTCTTCTCCTGCGTGGACCGAGCCGCCTGAGGGCGGCTACCCGTTGACTGTCCGACCGCGGCCGGGCGTTGCACTCCGCTGTGCCCGATGCCGCCTTCCGTGCCGGGGTTGCCGCCCGTGGCGTTCATACTGCCCCCGCCGTTCGTGCTGCCCGTGCTGCCTGTGCCGCCCTTGAGTTCGAGTTCGGTGAGCTTGCGCAGGCGTTTTCTCGCGCGCGAGAGCCGGGCCCGTACGGTGCCGACGGCCACGCCCAGGGCCTCGGCCGCTGTGGCGGCGTCCAGGCCCTCCCACACGCAGAGTGTGAACACCTCGCGCTCCCCGCGGCGCATCGTCCCCAACGCCTTCTGCGCGGCGGCCAGTTCCTCGGTGTCGGCCAGGCGCTGTGTCACCTCGTCGGCGAAGTCCGGCACGGGGTCGGGGGGTGGGACTCTGGTGAGCGCGGCCTGGTGTCTTCGCGCCGCCCGCGCGGTGTTGCGCGTGACGTTCGTCGCGATCCCCAGCAGCCACGGGCGCAGGCTGTCGTCACCCGGAAGCACCCGCTCGCGCAGCCGCCATGCCTCCAGGAAGGTCAGCGACACGATGTCGTCGGCCATGACCCAGTTGCCGGTCATCCGGACGGCATGCCGGTGGACCACCGAAGCGTGCTCGTCGAAGAGTTGCCTGAACGCATCCGGATCCCCGGCTCGCACGCGGGCCCGCAGTGAAATCTCCACACTCCTCCCTGTCCTCTGCGAGGACCGCGCTGCGGTGATCCGCGTCACACCGTGGCCGGACCAACCCCGCAGTGCACATCACGGGACCGCTGCAACCATTCCGGCTTCTCGGACCATTCGCCAGTGACGAGCCTGGGGCCCTTGCCGGGCAGACTCCGCCACGTCACTGAGGGCACGGATGCCCTCGCCCCGGGCTGTCGATGGATGGAGGCCACGCTTGGGGGCTTGCGGTCGGAGCATGGACATGCCCTGTGGGATGAGGCTGCGATGGCGCCACATCTTGGGGAGCGGTCGCGGAAGGTCACTGAAGCAGGATCATCTTGCGGAGCAGGTCGAATCCGGCACGACCGTACAGCTGTCTCTTGATCTTCTTGATGCGGTTCACGGCACCTTCGGTGCCCCCGGAGCTCCAGTGCACGGTCAGCCCGGCGATCACGGCTTCGAGGTCGGCGATCAGTCCGCGGGCGAAGCCGGTGATCCCGGGCAGTTGCGCGTCGCGGGCGGAGCTGATCCAGTCCGGCAGGTCAGCACCCGTGCGCTGGGCGAGTATCTGCGCGAAGTCGCGGACGAGTTCGTGAGTTTGCTCCAGCTCTGGGCAGGCGTCGAGCACCGCCTTGAGCTGCTTACCTTCGTCCTCGGTGAGCGTGTCGGGGTGACGGGTGATCCAGCCGACGACGGTGCGGACGGACGGCGCCGCGGCAGCCGGCGTGGGTGCATCAGGCCACTGAAGGCGGCTGCGGGCCCAGTCGCGCAGGCTGCTGTAGGGCACCGGATGGCCGCGGTCGGCGAGCTCCTTGCGCAACTCGATGATGCTGATCTTGCCGTCCGTCTCATCGATGCGCCGTTGCAGGAAGAGCCGGTGCAGGTCGAGGCGGCTGGTGCGGGTGCGGCGTCCGGTGACCATGTCCTGCCAGCGGGCGGCGCGAGCATACCGCTGGACGGTGTGCCGCCCCCAGCCCAGGTGGCGAGCGATGGCACGCAGCCCCATCCCATCGCTCAACAGACCGTGGACCAGGGCGTGATGGGCGCGCATCCGCTCTGCGCGCCGGCCGGACGGGAGGGCGAGCGGCGTCGGCTCGACATCGCAGGCACCGTCGGTCTGCCCAGCGGTGGCTGCCTGGCCGGGCTGCGGGGCGACGGAGCACAGGTAGCCGCGGTGCGCGGCAACGCACTTCTCGACGGCTTGACCGAGGTTCTGGAGCAGATGAAACCGATCAGCGACCTGGAGGGCGTGCGGGGCGCCGAGCGCGGCACCCTCGGCGAAGGCCCCAGCACGGTCCCTGCAGATCACCTAACTCCCGGATGCGCCATCAGCCATGCGGCCAAGGGCGCCGCTTCGCGTCCGGGCAGGACCTCGATGGGCCGGTGGCGTTCACCGTCCGTGATCACGGTGGCGTACGAGTGCCCGCGCCGGGTGGCGAAATCGTCCACCCCGAGCACGCGAGGCGTGGTTCGCCGGGCCGGGATGGACATCGATCCGATGGAGGTGGCGGTGTCGCCATTGATCGACTGGCGCGGGGGCGGGCCGGAGGAGTGGGGCCCGCAGCCCCGTGCTTGAGGTTATCCACAGGCCCGCACGTGATCGTTAAGGACGTCGTACGGTGCTGCCCCGGTTGATCACGAGCACGGGGGTGTGCGATGCGGTACGGCGTAGTGGTGGAGGAGCTGGCCTCCGAGGTGATGGCGGAGCTGCCGACCGACGAGGCGCGGCGCGAGGTGCTGGAGCTCGTCGAGCTGGTGCGCGCCGCCCCGCGGGCGTGGTCGGACGTACGGGACCCGGGAAGCGTGGAGGAGATCCGGGAGGCGTTCGGTTTCCCGGTGCTGGATCCAGTACATGCCGCACGAGGGAGCCATCGCGGTGCGCGAGATCGGATGGGCCGGCTGACAGACGAAGCCGCCCGCCCAGTCTCCCGAGGCGGGCGGCTTCGTCTCAGTCGTCGGTCTCCTCGTCATCAAGCCAGGCGGACGGCACATGTCCAATGTCCGAGTCGTCCATGGCCTCAGCGAAACCGTCGAACAGCCAGTCGCAGGCTCGCTCAACAAGTCGTCGCAACCAACGCATTCAGGGCGCCCTTTCGGAACACCCCTCCACTCGGCGCTCGCCGCCGGGTGCCAGGGGCCCCGTCCTAGATCAGGATCGGGGACCAGGCGTCGCCGACGCTGGGTTGCGGCAGCCTCCAGCCGGAGGCTCCGAGGAACTTCCGTCGCTTGAGAACAAAGGACAGTTCAGCGCGCATTCGGATTATGGCTGGTAGCACGTGGAACAAGATCGTGACGCCGATGAGGGTCATCACTAGACCGATGAACACGCCGCTGCGACGCACCATTCGCCATGATGGTGGTTCGGAGCCAAGCCTACGAACGATTTGGGACAACTAGTCACCTCTTGAGGCGAGTTAGGACGCTGGAACGCTACCAGACGAATCAGCAACCGCTCTCGGATTCCTCACCAACACCAGTGAGCCCCGCCGTCCGCTCGAAGCGGACGGCGGGGCTCACTGGCACGGGTCAGGGGGCAGGCTCGTACGTCACGGTCTGGAGTGGGCAGCCGACGGCCAGGTCCCGCAGGGTGGCCAGCTCGGCGTCGTCGGCAGCCAGGCTCCACCGGAGTTTCGTGCCGACCCACTCTGCGGCGTACTGGCAGTGCACGTCGACGGCGGGCGGCAGCCAGTCGGCTGGGTCCTTGTCGGCTTTGGCCCTGTTGGAGCGGGCGGTGACGGCGACCAGAGAGGTCAGCGCGTCCTGGTCGTTGGCGTAGGCCTCGCGGCGCTGCGGCGTCCAGGCGGAGGCGCCGACTGGTCCCAGGCTTCCGCGAGGGGCACCATGTGATCGACGTCGAGTCCGGAGGCTGTGATCACCCACATGGCGTCGTAGTACGACCACCAACGGCCGCCGGACAGACGGCAGCCGGGGCCGATCTCCGGCGCCTCGACGGCTTCAGAAATCAGCACCTCCGCACGGGTGTTGCAGCCGTCGGTGGGATTCTCTCCGGCGTTCCAGTGCTTGAAGGACGTGCGCTGGTAGCCCTCCCTCGACTCGGTGCCCAGGGGCAGGCGGTCGACAGCGGTGACAATTGGGACGGTCTCCGCAGCGTGGGCTGGGGGCGCGGCGGCGAGCGGCATGAGGGCGAACGCGACGGCCATGAGGCCCCGCAGAACTCTCTTGATCATGTGCTGTTGATAGCGGCTGCCAGGCCGTGACATGCGGCGCCTCCCAGCAGCGTCACCCGACCGAGGGGAACAGTCGTACCGGAGAAACGAAACGCCCCTCGCAGTCCCGAAGGACTGCGAGGGGCGCTGGGGGATGCGCCGATCCGCAGGAACGGGGGAACCTGGCGGATCCACGACTACCGATAACCAATCGGCGCAACACTCTCTGCGCCATGGATCATTCGCGCGTTACACGCTCGCGTCCGACCCGCCGGAAGGCAGCTTCCGGTTCGGCACCCACGCCGTGAACCCGGCCGCGCCGAGCACTGCAGCCGCCACGGTGATCCCCTCGGCGCCGGTCACGGTGCCATCGTTCATGGCGGTCGACAGCGCGCCGGCGCCGGCCGCGAGCGCGGCCACGATCGCCTTCCAATACCGGCTGATCTTCATGGGGTGGGCTCCTCCGGGATCTCGAACCGCACGTCAAGGGACAGCGCGGCCTCCTTGAGACGGGCGACCAGGGCGTCGGGTGCGGCACCGGTGACGGCGTCCAGGAGCTTGGTGAGCGCCTCGCTGTTGGCCTTGGCCTGCGCCGCGGCGGTGCCAGCTAGGGTGCGGGCCTCGCGCGCCGCGACGGTGGTCGCCTGCACGTGGGTCTGGAGCGTCCAGAACGGGTTGGTGGCGTAGTCGGTGGCGTCGGCCGGTGCCTTCAGGAAGTCGTCGGTCTTGAAGAGCTTAGCGAAGACGGCCTCGGCGATCTTCTGCACGTCGGCGTCGCTGAGCGCCACGTCGTCCTCCTCTCCCGCAGCCCAGGCGCGCAGCCTGGCGGCGGACAGGTAGCAGATGTTCCGGTCCATCGGCTGGCTGGTGAACTGCCAGAACAGCGGGGAGCGGCCGGAGGGGCGGGACTGTGGGGCCGCCTCGGCACGCTCGTACGACGCCTCGCCCCACGGGTACTGCGGGTACCAGAGCGGCACCCCGGGCGGCAGATGCGCCTTGGCGATGTCGGCGCGGGAGGTGTAGACGCCGACGCGCTGCCGGGGGAACGCCGCCTGCACCCGGGCGATCCACGTCTCGGCCCAGGCCCGGATCTGCGCCGAGGTACGACCCGCGTAGTTGCGGCCGTCCGAGTAGCGCTCGAGGTCGAGCCAGTGCACGAAGTCGTGCGAGGCGGCGTATGGCTTGACCGCGCCGATGTAGTTGTTCGCCTCGGTAACCGCGTCCTGGTTGGGCCAGGCGAAGTGGTAGGCACCCGGCACCAGTCCGGCCTTGATGATGGCGGCGATGTGCGCATCGAACCGGGAGTCGCGGGAGCGCTGCCCCTCGGAGGCCTTGGCCCAGGCGAACACCACGCCCGCGCGCTTGTGGGCGGCCCAGTCCTGCGGGCCCTGGTAGCCGGAGATGTCGACGCCGCGGCAAGTGGCCATCACACGCGCTCCGGCCAGTGCCAGGTGCCTCCGGCGTGGGATGCCTCGCGCCAGCTGCATGCGCAGTAGCGGAAGGGGGTGCCGTGGGACTCGGAGGTGGGGCAGTCCGGCGAGCCCAGGGTTTCGGCGCCGTCGTGGTACGGGACCGTGCGATTGAAGAACATGCCGGTCGGGTTGAGGACGGCGAGCCCCACCTGATCCGGGTGGTCGGGGTCGCCGGTCAACTCGGCGATGATGGCGGCCCGGCACTCCTTGTCGTACTCGCCGCCCGGCGTGCCGTAGCTGACGTAGTGGACGATGCGGCCCACGCTGGGTTGCTGCATTGTGTGCTCCCTTGGGCGGGTGGCGGGTCAGCCCCAGATGAGGTGGTCGGCGAGCCAGGTGCAGACGGCAGTGATCGCGGCGATGCCGAGCGGCTTCCAGGGGCGCGCGGGGCTGATCCCGGCCAGGCGGCGGATCAGCTCGCTGGCCGTGTCTCCTTGGCGCCGGTTGCGGATGGCGAGGGCCTCCAGGACAGCGAAGCTTCCGGCGGGAATGGCCCACAGCCACAGGGGAAAGTCCATGGTCAGCTCCCCAGGTGGTTGCGCAGGTGGTCCTCGAAGCGGGTGGTCAGGTCGAGCAGGTTGCCGTCCATCCGGTCGACCGCGTCCTTGATGCTGTGCCCCTCGTTCGGGGACAGCTCGGTGACCAGGTCCGCAATGCGCACGATGCGGCGGTTGACCCGCCACGCGGCGCGCAGGCAGGCCCCGATGGCGAGCAGGGCACCCGCTCCCCCGCCCAGGTAGAGCAGCAGGTGCACGTCCCCTCCTTCACGGCGCCGCGACGGTGATCGCGGTCAAGTGGTAGTCGGCACACAGCTGGTCGCAGTTCGTCGCGTACGTCAGCGCCAGGCGTCCGGTGCCGGCGTGCTGCTCGGCGTGCGCCTCCACGGCGTACGTCCACTTGCCGTCGCTCTGCGGGGTCGTGGCGACGGTGCGGCGGGAGCCCCAAGGTCCGTACGCCGTCGCCGAGTCGTAGGCGATGATCTCGGTGGACCACAGGTCGAGCCACTTGGAGTACAGCCGGTAGCCGCCCGCGGCCTTCCGGACGACGGACACGACCGTGCCGAGCTCCATGCCGGTGCCCATGCGGGTGCTGAGGTATCGCCAGCACGTCACGCACCAGACGTAGCCGCTCGGGACGCGGGCGACCTCAACGGCCTTGCCCAGCTGCCCGGCCACGCTGTAGGAGCCGTACGCGTAGGTGTAGCCGTCCCGGGCCTTGTGCAGCTGGGACCACATCGCCCCCGACGCCCGGCGCGGCAGGGACGCCTTCCCCAGGTACGCGAGATCCGGGAGACGGTAGGTGAGGACGTCGGTGCGCTCGTAGCGCATGTCCCACGCCCCGCACGGGTCGGTGCAGGTGAAATCCATGGCCAGGACGCGCAGCCGGGTGCCCTCGCGTACGGCCTGTCCGGGCCAGTACCAGTGCCCGGCCGCGGAGGCCTTCGCGAAGGTGCCGGAGCGGGGCCGCATCACGCCGTCCGTGCCCTGGACGACGGCACTGTTGCGGCGGAACGTCCCCGCCGGAGTGAGCGTGTCCCCGAACAACCACAGCACCCGCCCGTCGCCGAGCGGCACCGACGAGCCGGTGTCGGCGTGGTAGCTGGCGAAGAACGCGTTGAGCGTGGCGGTGTCACCGCGCGCTGGGGTCGCTGTCGCCAGGAAGCCGACGAGGGCGAGGCAGAGCGCGACGAGAGCAGCCCAGATCCGGGCCATGGGTCCTCCAGCGGGGCGGGCGGGCGCGCGTCAGCGGGGCGCGATGAAGTCGGCGATGCGGTCGGCGACGTAGGAGCAGCCCTTGTTGGACAGGTGCGCGGTGTCGAAGTACAGGCCGTGGTTCGGCGATTCGGCCTGACCCGGCAGGCGCGGGCCGAGGGTCAGGTCGAGGACCGTGACGAGGGCGTCGGCGGCGGCGACGTTGTGCGCGGCGCCCACGTAGTCCGACCACGGGTAGGTGAAGGAGCCGCCGCGGGCGGCGTGCATGGCCAGCAGGATCGGCGGGAACGGGTTCGGGGCCAGGGCGGCGCCGCGCAGGCTGCTGATGAGGCTGACCAGGTTGGACTGGAACACCGCTGGGTCGTTGTTGAGGAACTGGTCGTTGGCCCCGAGCATGATGACGATCAGGTGCGGGTTGAGCGCGCTGATCGCCGACGGCCAGGTGGTCGATGTGGTCGCCACAGAGATCCAGAACGAGGTGTCCCAGCCGAAGTGCCCGCAGTCGTGGACGGTGATCCCGGCGTTCTCGTCGCCGTCGTACTCGATCACCCCGGACACGAAGGCCTGGAAGCCCGCCGAGTTGGCCTCGATGTCCAGCGAGTGTGCGCCGGACGCGCCGAGCGTGACGCGGGTCAGCATGCCGTCCTGCTGGGCGCCGCCGGTCGCCACCGTCGTCCAGGCGCCGCCGTCCACGCGCCACTGGAAGTTCCCGCCCGCCACGTCCCGGACCCACATGATGTCGACCGCGGTGCCTTGCAGGGCGGCGTAGGCGACGCGGTCGGCGGGGGCCGCGGCGTCGAGCATGGGGATGAGCCGCTTGGGTCCCCAGTCGTCGTTGTTGGCCGGGCCGCCGGTGACGGTGGCGGGCCAGGTGAATGACGTGCTGCCGGTGGAGATCGCGCCGATGAAGCCGCGGCCGCCCTTGGGGCTGCCGTCGGTGGGGAACCGAGAGCGCAGCAGCTGCTGCAACCGCGCAGGCCAGGTGCGGGCGAAGGAGTCGGTGCCGTGCCCTTCGGTGATGGAGTCGCCGATGCACACGATGTTCGCGCGGGCGTAATGCCGGTTGGCCAGCGCCGCATGCCACCCCATCAGCACCTTCGAGGAGCCGTCCGGCCGCCACTTCCCCTGTACCGCGTCGTAGGTGAGGAGCCCGCCGCCCTTGACGTCCACGGTGGGCTGTGCGACCGAGGTATCGGTCAGGTCGGCCAGCTTGGTCAGGTGCGCGTTGGCTGTGCCGGCGTGTGCGTTGAACGCGTTCGTGTTGGCGGTGACGTCCGCGCCGAGGTCGACGGCCATCACCAGAGACCGGTAGCCGCCCCCGGCGTCCGCCCACATCGACGTGATGTTGTCGGGGCCCTGGAAGCGCGGGATGGTGCCCTTGGGCAGGCCGGTGGCGCCGGTGGCGGACACGACCTGGGTGATGGGTGCGCCGGTGGAGTCGAGCAGGTCGGTGTACTGGGTGCCCGCGGTCGGCTGGTCGTAGAACTTGACCGTGACCCCGCCCGCGAGGGTCGCGGCGTCTGCCGCGCCGACGGTGAACGTCCAGTCGGCCGGGGACTGCCCGAACCAGTGGCGGGCCATCAGGCAGGCTCCATGATCAGGTTTCCGTAACGGGCGAAGGTGAGGTCCGCATCCGAGTTGGCGGAGGACGCGAAGTAGACCGGCGTCAGGGTCACTGAGGCACCGGGGGTCAGGCCGGTGAACAGCCGCCGCTTGGAGGCATTGAGGCGCCCGCCGCGGGTGGAGATGTCGCGCGGGTCCATGAGCGTGCCGTCGGTGCCGGTCGCGAAGCCGCCGCCGGACGCCCGGTAGCTCATCCAGATCACGGCGGAGGTGGTGTTCACGTTCTGGATCCAGCCGCCGATCGTCACGTAGCAGCGGCCGGACTGCGGCACCGTGAACGTGAGTGCGGGCCACTTCGCGCCGGGGAAGTCCCGCCAGGTGGAGTCGCCGGTGATGTCCGCCGAGCCGTTCAGGAAGACCGACTGCACGGACTGCTGCGGCGTGGCCGGGTCGGAGATGTTCTTCCAGATCGACCCGTTCCACATGTACTTGGCGTTGTTCTCGGTGAGCAGCCCGCCGACGGGTGCGATCACCGGCCGGGTTTCGGGGCCCGCCGAGGCGTAGCCGTCGGGGCGCACATACCAGTGGCGGACCTTCACGTCCCCCGCCGGGATCACGCTCGCGTTGTTCAGGACGGTCACCTCGGCCAGCGGGATCTCGAAGATGCCCGTGTCGCCCGTGTCCAGCTGGAGCGCGGGCACCCCTGCCCCCGGCGTGCCCTGCTTCACGTACGACGTGACCGCCCACGTCGAGCGGTTGAGGCCCAGCACCACCAGATCCACCCGGGTCTGCCCGGACGTGTTCGACGTGATGGTCTTGGTGAGCTGCGCGGTGCCGGACGTCCATCCGTGGCCGCGCAGCTGCGCGTACCGGCTGGCGCGCAGGAACACCGACAGTGCCGAGCCGTCCGCGAACACCAGCGCCTGATCCGGAGGATCACCGAGCAGCCCGTCGACGTGCTGGACGGCGACGAGCCTCTCGTACTGGAGATCGTTGACGACCCGCGATGCGGCCGGATCGGGCCAGGACGACTCCGCCATGTCACCTCACTTGGCTTCCAGGCGGCCGAGGCGCCGGCCGAGTTCGCGGATCAGGCGGACCATCTGCGGGTCGGAGGTGGCTTCCGGGGAGCCGACCAGCGAGGTGACGTACTCGCCACCCCTGGGGGTGGCTTGCAGGTGGATGGAGCGCACCACGTCGGCGACCTCGACGCCGGTGGGTAGCTCGATGGTGACCTTGTCGCCGAGGTCGAAGTCCCGTCCGGCCTTCAGGTCGGCGGTGTCGACGGTGACCGTGGCCAGCTCCACCGGGCTGGAGCCCTCGGCGAGTTCGACGTTCCCGGCCGCCGTGAGCTCGTTGTTCGTGTTGGTGTCGGCGGAGGCGTCGACGTACTTCTCGACCCGCCACCAGACGGACGATGCGGTGGTGTCGGCGACCTCGACGAACACCTGCGAGGGGCTCGCGCTCTCGTTGCCCGCGACGAGGGCGTGGGTGACGGTCGGCGCGGACTGCTTGTAGGCGATGTGCCGCAGGTTGCCGAGCCCGGTGGAGAACCGGGCGGCCTTGGTCTTGTCGGCGGGGGCGTAGCAGCCGAACTTGATCTGGCTGCCGCCCTGCCGCGTGCGGAAGCCGATCTTTCCGCCGTCGATGGCGACCCGGCGGCACGTGTCCAGCAGCGGTTCGAAGCGTGTGCCAACCGAGGTGGTGGTGCCGACCGAGGCCACGCTGTCCAGGACCAGGGAGGGGATCTGCCGGGCGGCGAGCGCGCCGGGCCCGCAGTTCTCGTTGACGAGCGTGCGGATGATCGTCTCGCCGTTGGTGGTGTAGATCTCCCGACGGCTGATGGTCGGCTGCGCGGACCAGGCGCTGGCGGGCAGCGGCCAGGTGATGTACCCGGCGATGAACGCGAGATCGTCCGAGAAGTTGACCTTCACCTTGCCGGGGTCCGGCTCGCTCGATTCGCCGATGGACCACGTCCAGTCCTGCGGGATCTCCATCGGCCCGGCCGTCCAGATCACGCCGTCCCGCACGACGAGCAGCCGGTTGCCGGGCTGAAGCAGGCTCATCACCTCAGGCCGGGCGGGGAGTTCGACTGTGCCGGACGCAGGCTCGTTGAACCGCTTCGTGCAGTCCAGTGACGTCCAGCCGTCGATCGGATCGCCCAGGACCGCCAGGCTCTCGTTGGTGATCAGCAGTTCGATCGCCACGTCAGGCCGTCTCGTAGCGGGGGTTGAAGGCGACGTCAACGGCCGAGCCGGTGGCGGAGCCGGACACGCTGAACGTGGCCGGGTTGGCTCCCGGCTGGAGGCCCCACAGGCGGGCACCGGGCCAGTTGAGGCCGCCGACCCAGTTCGCGGTGCCGCCCTGCACGGTCGTGTTGACCGTGACCGTGCCGCCGGTCAGCCCGGTCGGCGTGACGGTCACCTGCGAGACGTTGACGCCGAGGTACTTCCCGGCGAAGGTCAGCGTGATCGTGCCGGGCAGCGGGCCGCCGGAGACGAAGATGTCCCCGGGATCAAGGTTTGACAGTGCTTCCAGCGCGGTCTGCACCGTGGCGGCGGTGGCGTTGTAGGCGATCGCGCCGGTGGTCTGCCCGTCGAACGTGATCGTGATCGAACCGGCGGTGGCTGCGCCGAGGTTGATCGTCTGCTGCTCGGCCGTGTACTTGGTGACCTTCGGCGGATCGGTGGTGACAATGACCTGGTCCTTCGCGGCGAGCGTGCCGCCCACCGAGGCTGGGGTGATGACGAAGGACTCGCCGGTGCCGTTGTGGGTGACCGTCACCGCCGTGGCCGGGCCGCTGATCGTCCACGTCGGCCAGGCGATCACGTCGCCGGAGTTGGTCAGCGTGGTGGCGCCGAGGACCTGCGAGGACGAGACCGACGGGTAGGGGCTCAGGAAGTCGATGGTGCCGCCCGCGTCGATGCCGCGATGCTCGCCGATCGGCACCGGGTCGAACCAGTACGGGTCCTCGCAGTACAGCGTCAGGATCGCCGCGTCGCTGCTGATGCCGGTGCCCTGCTTGCCCTGGCCTTCGAAGCCCTCGCGGTAAAACACCTTGATCCTGCGCCGGGTGCCATCGGGCCGTGCGATCTCCAGGACACCGGGGATCTTCCGGCGCGAGGTGCCGGTGAACGCGGACGCCAACTGCCGCCAGCGGGTGACGAACTGCATGTGGGTGTCGCCGTACACGTACAGCGGCACACGACGGTACGGGAGACGGGCTGGACGTGCCGCAGCCGGGAGCCGCCGCGCGGGTGGTCGTCGGTGGTCAGCTCCACCGGTGCCGCGCCGAGCCCGCTGACGCCCTCGGCCAGGGTGAAGAAGCCGTTGCCGTCGCTGGTGTCCGTCAGCGGCCAGGTCACGCCGTCGGCGTCAAGGAAAAGGGCGGTGGCGAACCCGATCTCCGGCAGCAGAACCGGGGTGACGACCGCCTGGGGCCCGGCGAGGATCGGCATCTACCGCGGCCTCCCTACGGGACCTGGACTGGCGCAGGACGGAGTGCGGCGAGCAGCCCACGCCCCTGCCGTGCGCTCACACGCGTCTGGGGCGATTGGAAGGAGAGCGGCATGCTGCTGGCCCTGAAGAAGACAGGGCCGACTGTTCTGAAGACCGTCTGAGAGGTGGGAACGGTGGCAGGTCGCTTGCGGCGGTGGGGATACCACCTTCGGGGATTGCTGATTTTCTGCGGCGTCCTCCTCATCTCCGGCTGCGGGCAAGACGCGGGAGAAGAATCCGAAGAGGCGTCAACCCCACCAGCCGAACAGAAGAATCCGGAGATCGATCCGGTAACTGTCAAGTTCACGACTTCAGAGGGCTTTCGCTACCGATTCGACGCCACCCAGTCTTCGTTCAACGCGACCGGTGACCCGGCAGAACCAGTTGAACCGGCCGTACCGGGTAGTACATACGTCGTGGTAAAGGGAACGCTGAGAAACCTCCTGACAGATCGGCCCGCACTCATGTACCCCGGCCCACTGAGCACCGGCGATCATCTCAGCGTGACGGCGGCGAGAAATGATGTACGGCAGGCGGTCCCTGCCGATAAGGGCATTGGCACCGAGAACTGTGACCAACTGACGTTCTTCTTTGGAATGAACGCCCTTGATGCCGCCAACAGGTCCGACATATGCCTCTTTACCCTGTGGCCGAGCATCATCGATGCCGTCGACGATGCAACAATCCCAGAAGGCGGATCTGCGGAAGTAACCTACACAGCCCTTGTGCCGGACAAGTTGCCCAGGAACGGAATGCGCTTGGCTGTGAGTACGTATACGGGGAAAACAACCAGCCCAGGGACCACCTTCAGTCAAGAGAAGGGACTTCCCTGGACTGACTGATCGGCCACGTTTCAGCGTGGCTTCCCCACCCGGGCCTCAGCGTCCTTGCGCCGCTGCAGCGTGTCCAGGTCCCGCACCGTCATATCCAGGGTGCGCGGGTAGAAGTTGTACGTGTCCCCGCCGCCGTCGCCGCTCCGCGCCGCGCCCATGAGGGCCGACCACTGCCGGTCGGTGAGGACGCGCTCCGGCTTGCGGGTGCCGTTGTAGGCCAGCGACAGGCCAGGCGGGATCATGCCACCGTTGTCGTAGCCGCCGGCCCGGTTGTACGCCCGGGGCAGGCTGCCGTACGCGGCGAGCGCGTACCGCATCGAGCTGTAGATGTTGGCGAGCGGGTTGATCGACACCCCGTACATGAACGGCCCCGCGTTGCGGAACCGCCCGGCGTGCCGCTGGAAGGTGGGCCGGATCACCTGCATCAGGCCGACGCTCGGATAGCCGCGCTGCCAGTTCGAGTTGCCCGTCAAGAAGATGTGATCATCCTGCCGTGCAGTCCAGGACCCCAGTTCTGTGGTGACGCACCAGACAGCGCCGCGCCCAGCGGCCTCCCTCTTCAGCGAATGGCCCGTGACAACAAGGTTGTTGAGGCGGATCAGGGCCTCGGGGCTCCAGTTCGGCTGGTCCTTGCGTATCGCGTAAGCAATGCGAGGACGAGCACCTGACAGGTAGACGGCCAGGGCGATGGCTTCCAGCAACTCTCCCGGCCGCTGGTAGATGACGGTCTGAGGCTTGTGTCCCTCGACGGCTTCGCCGCGGTGCCCCTCAGCGTTGATGACGGCCTCAAGCCACGCCTCTCGCTGATCTGTGGACATGGCAAGGACCTGAGCAACGGAGTCATCCCTGGGATGGCCAGCACGCCGCAAGAGGTCCTGAGCGAATTCGTACCCAAGCCTGAACACGTACCGAGGGCCGACAGCCTTCCCGCCGTTCCGAGTAGGCCGCTCGTCTACATACACAGCGTGCGGCACGTCAGCCAGCAGGACCTGGAGCTTCGTCACCATGTCGGGCTTTGACTGGGCGATAGAAACTGAGGGGTTCTGACGCGCCTTGTGCACGCGGCATACGCCAGTCGCGGTGTAGCCCCTTTGGGCGCACTCCTTCGGTGTGGGGCACGGGCGCTCGATGTGGCCGTCGCCCGCAATCCAGCCCAGTACAGCGGCCTCCGCCGTGGTGATGGGCAGCGACGACTCGGTGTCGGCAGGCGCAGCGAGGAGGAGTCGGTCGTTCGTCCGAATGTCCTCTGTCTTCACCCACCGAACCTTGGCCACCGGCGCCGACTGAGAAGCGGTGCCTCGGATTCCGTGAGCTTTCGCCAGGTGAATCCGAAGACCACCAGCTGTGGTCTTGCCGCGCCTGCGCACACCCACAGGCCAGGAGCAGTGCGGACAGCCGCCGGTGGGCTCCGGTTCCTGAACCCGTGCGAAGGGCACGCTGACCCACCTGTGGTTCGGGGTCGTCGTTGCGCTCCACCGGGAATTACCCATCTTGACCAGGGGAGCGTCGTCGTAGTGGACCACTCGCGTGATGCGGGTCCATTCGCTGCGTCCAGTCTCAGGGTTGTAGCCGATCGTCACGTCGCCAACACGAACTTCGTCGTGGGCCAGCCAGCCACGCTGCGTCAGGATCACGGCGTCAAGCGTAAGACAATCCCATTTATTTACCGCGCGCGGGTTGCCGCCGGACTCCTGGTTCATGCGCCGCAGGGTGATGCCCACGTACGACAGGGACTGTCCCACCAGGCCGAGTGCCTGCCGGACGACGCCAGCCCAGCGCTGCACCCCGGACCCGCCGACGTTGACGCTCCCGAGAGAACCCACCATGGCTGTCTCGGCAGCCGACCACAGTTTCCGTGCGTTGATCTGCACCAGGCTGCCGAGGTCCCGGCCCATGGCCGAACTTATCGCCTTGTAGGAGGGGCGCCCGGGGCGGCCGATTCCGACCTGCCCTCCGACGGCGAACCGGGGCAGCTCACCCGTCCGGTTGATGTATTCGAGGGTGTCGAATCCGACCTTCCGGGAGGCATCCCGGCGGATGACGTACTCGTCCTCCATGGCCAGGATCGGGATGGAGTCCCGGCCCGGCGTTCCTCCTCGCAGCCGCCCACCGTCGGCGAACCGGCCCGCGCTGACGCCGGTCAGGTTCAGACCGCTGGGCGTAGTGAAGTTGCCCTTGGTCTGGACGGTCTTGTTGTTGATCCCGCCGAGGGCCCTATTGACGTCGTCGCGGAAGTCACGGAACGCGTCGCGGGCCTTCTTCAGCTTGCCGCCAACACCCGGCACCCACGAGAACAGCTTGGCCGCGCCCTCGATGATGTTGCCGAAGAAGTCGATCACCTTCAGCGCCAGCCAGCGAATGGCCTCAATCACCTTGTCTCGGGCGCCGCGCGCCGCACCGAGCAGGTACAGCAGCAGCCCGGCCGCCAGCTCGGACTTGCCGTTCTTGCGGGCGACGACGATGTACGCGATGCGGTAGCGGCGGACGTAGCAGCCGTACTCCGCCGACCAGATGACCTCTCCGAAGAGGGGCCGGATGATCTCGTGCTCCTGCCAGTGCTTGAGTACGAACGGCTTGCGCCGATGCGGGCCCTTCGTGTGCACCAGCAGCTCGGCGAAGAACGCCACCACCCGGTCCGCGCGCGGCTCGCAGTAGTGAGCCGCCCTCTTCGTGCACTGCTTGCCGCGGAAGGTGTAGCCGCAGATATCTCCGCGACGGTCCCGCGGCCGCCACCGGGCGTCATGGTCCACTGTCCAGGTGCGCGGCCGCCGCGAATCGCGGCCCGCCGCTGCCTGCCTGCCGCTGCGGCGCCTTGGCGGCATGCGATCTCCCACAGGAACGTGTGTCGCCTGAGTCAGGTCCGCCCACGGCACCGCATACGCTGTGCCATCCGCAGCTCAGGCCAAGCGAGTGAAGGAGACGCCAGCAGTGAGCAAGGACTACCCTTATGACGCTAAACGCAAGGTGGAGGCGTTGATCCAGACGCTGGAAGCACTCACCAAGGGCGACCCGGAACAGGAGGTTCAGGGCATCGCTCTTCCTGTGCTCGATGCCGTGATCGAATCGGTCCGGGCGTCTCTGCCCGACGATCCCGTGGTTGAAGCTGTGCGCGGCATCATCTCGGCTGATCAGATCGCCCTGGGCGAACCCGTCCGAGCGGCGGACGCTCTGCTCGTGGCACGCCAGCTCGATGCGGCTATCGGACCGCACCCGATCCGCATCGGCTAGCCGGTAAGGAGGTCGTCCTTCGGGTCACGCGCGTCGCCTCCGATGCTCAGCGACGCGCGGTCCGACGGCGTCAGCCCGAACCGGGCGCCGTACCGGCCGACGATCTCCGCGTAGTCCTTGAGCGCGGTCAGCGCCGGGTTCTTCACCTGACCCCGCGCCCCCGCCACCGTCAGCCCGGACCGGGCCACCTGCAACGCGGCCGCCGGTGTCCGACCACCGCGTCACAGAACACGGCAAACGCCTCTACGTCCCACGCCGTCAGGACCCGCTTACGGATCAGATCCGGGGCCAGGCCCCGCCACACCTCCAGCGCGCTGCCAGTGTCCGGCTCCGCCTCGGCCTCCAGCTCCACCAGCCAGGCAGGCGGCTCGATGTCCCCCTCGTCCGGCACCGGCTCCGCATCGTTGATCCGGTCCGAGCGGTCCCCGTGCAGCACCTTCAGCGCGGTGGGCTTGCTGGGGCGGCCCTGGCCACCACGTCCCATGTGATCACCTCGGACTCGGAGCCGGCGGACGGCCGTAGGGCCCTGACCTGGACAAACGCAGCGGCCGAGGCATCAGTGCACCCATGAGGGCTGGGGTCGTCAAGGCATGTGGCATCCCCGCCCGGTGAGTTTGTGGCTGTTCTCGTCGGGCTGTTTGCTGGCGG
>NZ_VWMY01000126.1 GCF_008905045.1 Streptomyces albicerus | reverse complement strand
AAGCCGTTCATCTGGACCAAGACAGCCGAAGAGATCCTCGACTCCCTCGCCCGCTTCTACCGACGGATCTCTGGCGCAGGACACTAGCCCGCGTCCGCGCCTTCCCGGAAGCCGTAGTAACCGCGCAGCAGGAGCTGCTGGTTGGCCGCGCTGCGGCGGGTCAGGACATCGGGGGCGAACATCGGCTGGTCGAGGTTGGGCTGCATGACCCGTTCCAGCAGCAGCGGGCCGAGGATCAGGCAGAGCATCTGGAACGGGGCCCACTCCTCGTCGGGGCCATCCTCTCCGTAGATCGCGGACAGCCGCGTCAGCTCCGCGCGGGCACCGGACAGCAGGCGGCTGAAGAGTGCCGCGCTCGCCTCGCTGTCCTCCAGGAGTACGTGCCGCAGGTAGCCGCGCAGGACCGGATCCGCTCCGAAGACCCGGGCGGACACCGCTCCGAGGGAGGCCATCAGCCCCTTGACCGGGTCCAGGTCTTTTAGTTGCTCGGTGATGCGGTCCAGCACGTACGCGTCGACGGCCGCACGCAGGCCCTGCTTGGAGCCGAAGTGGCGGGTCACCAGCGCCGGGGACAGTCCGGCGGCGGCCGCCACCGCCCGCGTCGAGGTCGCCTCGAAGCCGTTCTCGGCGAACAGCTCCAGGGCTGCCTCGCGCAGCCGTGCCCGCCCTGTCAGATCGCTCTTCGCCACCGCCCGCATGGCGCCAGCGTATCCACCCCGTCGCAGGGGCCGGGTCAGCGGCGGCGCGCCCTGGCCCGGTCCAGCGCCGCGACGCCGAGTGCCGCCAGGCCGATCTGGAGGAGCCACTCGATCCAGTCGAGGCCCTTGGTGTCGGCCACGTCGAAGGCGGCGGCGATGCCCGTGCCGACGAGCGCGGCCGCGATGCCGACGAGGATGGTCCACAGCACGCCGATGCGCTGGCGGCCGGGGACGACGAGCCGGCCCAGGACGCCGATGACGATGCCGATCACGATGGCGCTAATGATGCCCGAGATCTCCACAGCTGCCCCTCTTCGCCAAGTCTGGTCACCTCAGGTGTGCCCCGAGGGCGACGGCACAGTCCCTTCCGCTTCATGCGGTGGGCGCGCGGGGAAGCGCTGAAGACTCGCTTCGAGATCGTCGAGGGCTCGTCGCGCGGCCACGATCCACTCACGCAGCTCACGCTCTGCCTCGTCCCCCGTCACGGCCGGGGGCGGCTCGGCCGCACTCCGCGCCTCCTCCTGCTCCCGCTCCAGTTCACGGGCCTCCTCCAGGGAGCTGATGACGACCCCGATGAGGACGTTGACCAGGACGAAGGAGGCGAGCAGGACGTAGGAGGCGTAGTAGACGATGCTCCAGCGGGAGATCCCCAGACCCGCGCGGACCGCGTCACCCAGGCCGTCCAGGGTCATCAGGAGAAAGAGGGTGAGCACGGCGCGGCCGAGGGAGCCGAAGTGTTCGGGGTCGTTGTCGGCGAAGAAGACCCAGCCCACCATCGCGTAGACGTACAGCAACAGGGCGCCGATGATCAGGAAGCTGAAGGTGCCGGGCAGGCTGCGGCCGACGGCGACGAGGAAGATGCGCAATTGGGGCAGGAAGCGGGCGGTACGCAGGACGCGGGCCAGGCGCAGCAGCCGCAGGATGGTGCCGTTCTCGCGGACGACGGGCAGGAACGGGGAGAGGACAACGGCGAGGTCGAACAGGTTCCACGGGTCACGGAAGAAGTCCCGCGGGCGGTCGGCGTGGGCGCAGACGCGCAGGAGTATCTCGATCGTGAAGGCCGCCAGGAAGCAGTGCTCGACGAGCTTCAGTTCCTCGTGCCAGCGGTGGACCACGCCCGAGTACGTCTCGATGCCGAGGACGGCGGCGTTGGCGAGGATGAGCGCGAAGACCAGGATGGCGAACCAGCGGTCCTCTGTGAGAGCGCGGCAGCGTTCGGCCAGGGCCTGGCGGGTGGTTAAGCGCGTGGTTATGTCATCCGTCATCGCGCGGTTCCAGTTCCCTCTCCGCAATTCGTCATCTGTGCGCAGCTCGCGGAAGTGGATCTTAGAGAGTGTGCACCTCTGGGTGGAGACGCCAGGGTGAACTACGCGGTGGGCAAGGGCGTTGGGTGCGTCCCCGGGAGGAGGTGCGGTCTGCCCAAGCGCCCCCGTACAGCCCGGGCGCGACGCGGGCCTTTCCGCGCTCGGCGCCGACAAGCCGAAGACTGACGTCGCCTCGCCCGCGGCCAAAGCCCTGACCGCCGCAGCCGAACAGGCAGGTGTGCCCGCCTCGTGATGCTCTTCTCCTTCGGCGTCGGAAGCACCTGGACCAGGCCAGCGTGGCGCAGAAAGCGATGCACGCCATGTTCATGCGGTCCTGTGCCGACAGGGCCATCACCGACGGGCTGGTCCGCGCCAGTGGACTGGACACTGGTCTACTCCGTCCTCCTGACCAACGGCCTCGGCACCTGCACCTGTACCTACGGCACCGACAAACAGATACCGATGAAAGGCATGCCCAAGATCAGCCGCGCCGACGTCGTCGGATTCATGCTCAGCGCCGCGGCCGGAACCGATTGGACGCACCGCACCGCCGTCCTCAGCAACTGATACGGAGCTCGTCCGGGACTGCCTGGCGGCCGCGAGGAAGCGCTGAACGGCCCCTCGCCGTCACGGGGATGAGGCGGCAAGGGGCCGACGCGCGCAGCGCGTATCCACAGTGTGACAGTAAGCCACTGCCCCCGACACCACGCCTTGGTCAGCCCGCTGCGGCTGCGTCACGCCGACGTGAGTGCCACGCCCCGGACCTCCGGAAGCTGCCGGCTCCCGCGGCCGGGACCGCGGGAGCACAGCAGCCCCACGGCTACCGATCCGAACCGCCGTGCCAGGCCGCTTGCTCACTGCGTTTCCCGAAGCGGGCAGACGACGTCGGTCCGCACCGGAGCGGGGACCCGAGCCCTCTTACCTCGTCTGTGGGTCCAGGAGGCGGGCCAGCAGGTCGTCGAGCGTGACCAGGCCGGTGAGCCGTCCGCTGTCGTCGGAGACGACGGCGAGGGAGGCGCGGTGCCGGCGCAGTTGCTCGATGGCGTGGCCGAGGGTGTCGTGTGCGGCCAGTTCCGGTACTGGGCGGGCGAGTTCGCGGGCGGTGAGGGCTCTGCCGCGGGCGCGGGCGATCAGTGCGTCGCGGGTGTGGACGGAGCCGACGACCAGAGGGCCGTCGCGCACCAGCAGGCGGCTGCGGTCGTGCGCGGCCGCCGTGGCGAGGATGTCGTCGACGCCCGCCTCCGCTGGCACGGAGGTGATCTGTTCCGCGGGTACCTGGAGGTCGCCGACCGGGGTCTGGGGCTCGGTGAGCGAGCTGGTGATCAGCTCGGAGTCGTCCTTGCTGATCAGCCCGAGCCGCTCGGACTCGGCCACGAGGTGGGTGAGTTGCTCGCGGTTGTGCACCGAGGTGAGTTCGTCGCGCGGGGTCACCCGGCACGCGCGTACGAGGGCGTTGCTCACCTTGTTGAGCAGCGAGATGAGGGGGCGTACGAGCTTGACCAGGCCCCGGAAGGGCGGGGTGAGCAGCATCGCGGAACGCTCGGGGTGGGCGATCGCCCAGGACTTGGGCGCCATCTCGCCTGCCACCATGTGCAGGAACACCACGATGATCATCGCGACGGCGAACGCGATGCCGTAACTCACCCCACTGGGCAGGCCCAGCTTCTCCAGCAATGGGTCGAGTTCGTGGGAGATCGCGGGTTTGGAGAGCGAGCCCAGGCCCAGCGTGCAGACGGTGATGCCGAGTTGCGCGCCGGCGAGCATGAGCGACAGCTCGCGCATCCCGGCGAGGGCCGCTTTGGCGCCGCGCTGCCCCTCGGCCGCCGCCTTTTCCATGCGGTGCCGCTTGGAGGCGACCAGGGCGAACTCGGCGGCGACGAAGAAGCCGCTGCCGATCAGCAGCAACACGGTGACGAAGAGCGCCATCGGAAAACTCACGCCTGCTCCTCCTCACGGCTCTCCGCGTACCGTTGCAGCCGCACGCGCTCGGGGACATGACGGTCGAGTGTGCGTACGTCGATCACCGCGTGGCCGCCGCCGGCGAGTTCGACGGTGACGCGGTCACCGATGGCCGGGAAGCGTCCGAGCCGGTCCACGATCAGGCCGGCCACCGTGTCGTAGTCCTCTTCCTCGGGCAGCTCGATGCCGGTGGCCCCGGCGACCTCGTCCAGGCGGCGGCCGGCGTCCACCAGCCAGCCGTCCCCGTCGGGCACAGCAAGTTCCACGACCTGATCCGACTCGTCGGCGATGTCGCCGACGAGTTCCTCGGCGATGTCCTCGTAGGTCACGATGCCGGCCACGCCGCCGTGCTCGTCCAGCACGACGGCGAACTCGTCACCGTGCTCGCGCATCCGATCCACCGCGTCGGGCAGTTGCAGCGTGTGGGGCAGCAGGAGCGAGGTCCGGGCAAGGTCGCCGGCCATCGCGGCCCGCTCGCCGTCGAAGCGGTCCGCGGGCAGCCGCGTCAGCTCGCGTACACCGATCACGCCGATCACGTTGTCGGGGTGGTCGTCGAGGACGGGGTAGTTGGAGTGGCCGTGCTTGGCGATCAGCTCCACCGTGGCGGCGGCGGAGGCGTTCTTGCGTACGAAGGCCACGTCGGCGCGCGGCACCATCACCTCGTCCAGCGTCCGCTCGTTGAACTCCAGTGCGTGGTCGAGGAGTTGGGCAGTACGCGGGGGCAGCTCGCCCTGTTCGTGGGACTCGCCGATGAGATGGCTGAGCTCCTCCAGGGTCGCGCCGTGGTGCAGTTCCTCCACCGGTTCGATGCCGACCGTGCGTACGAGCTTGTTCGCCGCGCTGTCGAAGAGGTGCACGACCGGGCCGACGACCTTCAGGTATCCGAGGGTGGAGGCGGCCAGCGACTTGGCCAGCCGGTCCGGCACGGCGAGTGCGAGGTTCTTCGGCGCCAGTTCGCCGATCACCATCTGCAGTACGGTCGCCAGGACGAAGGCCAGGACGACCGAGATCCCGGGGATCGCGCCGTCGGGGATGGCGATGCCTGTCAGGACGGGCTTGAGCAGCGCGGACACGGACGGTTCGGCGAGGAAGCCGACGACCAGGCCGGTGACGGTGATGCCCAGCTGGGCGCCGGAGAGCATGAACGACAGCCGCTCCAGGACCTTCACGGCGCGGGCGGCGCGTTTGTCGCCTGCTTCGGCCTCACGGGCGAGGGCGAGCCGGTCGGCGGCGACGTAGGTGAATTCCTGGGCGACGAAGTAGCCGGTGCCGGCGGTCAGGACGAGGACGGCCAGCAGGCCCAGTGCGGCACTCACTGAACACCACCCCGCTGTGTGCCGCGATCACGCTTTCGGTGGCGGGGTGGTCGGGGACTGTGCCCCCGAGGGTCCGTCGGTCTGGCGGACACGGGCTTGCTCCTTGAGTTGGTGTGCAGCGGGTAAACGATTGTGACGGAATCCGTGTTCCCGGTCGCCGCCCGCCGTGTCTGCGATTCATTATGCGACCGTGCTCACCTGCGACTTTACGAGAGTCAGCCATGGGGGTTGTTCGCATCGGTGCCGTTACCGCATCAATGTCTGACATCCTTCGCGAGACTCGACTATACCTGTCCTTTACCAGCGGGTATCCGTGAGCCGAGGAGTTAACAAATCTCCGGTGAACTTCCGTTGCGATCTGGACTATCTCGCTTTTAGCGTCGGGGCATGGATCTCCTCCGGAAGCTGAACAAGCGCATGGGTGCCGCCGTCGGATACGAGGTACGCAAGGTTCGCCGCGCCGGCGCACCAAAGGCCGCGAGCCCGCCCGCGGCGGCGAAGGCCGAAGAAGCAACGGGCAGGGCGAAGTCACCACAGGTAGCCTTCCGCCCGCCGAAGGATCCAGCCGTCGACCGGCTGGTGAAGGGCCCGGTCTTCATCATGTGTCCGGTCCGCTCCGGCTCCACCCTGCTGCGGCTGCTGCTGGGCGCCCATCCTCAACTGCACGCGCCGCACGAGCTGCATGTCCGCCGCCTGGAGGTGCGATGTGGCACCCGGCTCGCGGAACGGTCCATGGACGTGCTCGGCCTGGAGCGCGGGGATCTCGAACACCTGCTGTGGGACCGGGTGATGCACCGCGAGCTGGTCAAATCCGGCAAGGACGTCATCGTCGAGAAGACACCGAGCAACGCCTTCGCCTACCAGCGCATCACCGCCTGCTGGCCCGACGCCCGCTTCATCTTCCTGCTGCGCCACCCGGCGTCGATCGCCCGCTCCTGGCACGAGGCGGACCCGGAGAAGCGCAACGCCGAGGAGGCCGCGCTGGACGCGCTGCGCTACATGCGGGCCACGGAGCGGGCCCGCCAGGCGCTGCCCGGCCACACGGTGCGCTACGAGGAACTGACCGCCGACCCGGAGGGCGTACTGAAGGGCATTTGCGGGTTCCTCGGCGTCGACTTCGAGCCGGGCATGCTGGAGTACGGCGCCGGGAGTGAGGGGGACCTCGAGAAGGGGCTCGGTGACTGGAAGGAGAAGATCCGCAGCGGCCGGGTGCAGGCCGGCCGGGGCCTGCCCGAGCCGGACGAGATTCCCGAGTCACTGCGCGAGATCAGCGCGGCCTGGGGTTACCTCGAAGGCCCGGTCTCCGAGCGGGAATCGGACGCGGCCCACGCGGAGATCAACCAGGTCTGGGCCCAGGACGGCCTGGTACGGATCACTGGCAGCCTGCACGGACGGCTCGCCGCACCCGCTGACGCACTGTGGCGGCTGCAGTTGGTGCTGCGCGAGCACAAGGAACAGCGGCTCAGCTACCCGGCCCCGGTCGCCGACGGCGGCTTCGACGCGTCCTTCCCGGTTGGTGACCTGGCCCTTGACGACGGGCCCGCGCCCTGCCATTGGGACATCTACCTCACCGCGGACACCGCCGACACCAGGGAAGGCGAGACGAGGCTGCGGGTCGGACGGCACCTCGACGACCTCCAGGACAAGAAGAAGGTCCTGGTCTTCCCTGCCCAGCGGGTCGGCAACGGCGAGGGTGCGCTGCTCGTGAAGCCGTACTACACGGTCAAGGACAACCTGTCCGTCGAGTGCCAGGCGGACGCGCACGAGGCCCATGCAGAGGCGGAGCATGGCGACGCGCGGGCGACGCCATGAAGATCCGTTACTTGCTGCTGCACGCCTACGGCTCCGGCGGCACTATCCGCACTGTGTTCAACCAGGCCAACTCGATGCGGGCGGCCGGCCACGACGTCGAGGTGGTCAGTGTCCTGCGCGGACGGGACGAACCCCGCTTCCATCTCGATCCCCGGATCCCCATAACCGTCCTCGTGGACGAACGCGAACACACGCCGGCCGACGACCGCCACGGCGGCCCGCTCGCCCGCCTCCAGGCCGGCCGACGCGGGAAGCTCACCGGCAGACCGGCCCAGCACATCCCGCCGGGCGAGTTCGGCGCCCAGTACTTCAACGCGTACGTCGAAAGATCACTCATCCGCTACCTGCGCCGACTGCGTGACGGTGTGCTCGTCTCCACCCGCCCGGCCCTGAACATCCTCACGGCCCAGTACGCGCCGTCCGGCGTCACCCTCGTCGCCCAGGAGCACATGAACCTGAGCGTCTACAAGAAGGACGTCCGGGCCGCCATCGCCCGCCACTACGCCCGATTCGATGCCATCGCGGTCCTCGCCGAGAGCGACCGCGAGGAGTACGAGCGGATGCTGCCGGGGGCACGGATCGTCCGCATCCCCAACGCCGTCCACGCGGTTCGCCAGCGGCACACCACCTATGCCAACCACATCGCCGTCGCCGCCGGACGACTGTTCTGGCAGAAGGGCTTCGACCTGCTGATCCCCGCCTTCCAGCAGGTCATCGCGGACCACCCGGACTGGCAGCTGCGCATCTACGGAAGCGGCGAGCGACGCGACGAACTGCGCGCCCTCATCGACGCACACCACCTCTACAACCACATCCTGCTGATGGGCCACACCACCCAGCTCGACGAGGAACTGGCCAAGGCATCCTTCTACGTGCTCAGTTCACGCTTCGAGGGCCTCCCGATGGTGATGATCGAGGCGATGACGCACGGCCTGCCCGTGGTGAGCTTCGACTGCCCCACCGGCCCGGCCGAGGTCATCACCCACGGCAAGGAGGGACTGCTGGTCCCACCGGAGGACGTCGATGCGCTGGCCGAAGCGATGCGCGAGCTGATGGCCGACGAGGGCCTGCGCGCCGACATGGGCGCCGCAGCCCTCGTAGCCGCCCACTCCTACGCCCCCGAAGCGGTACATCCACAGTGGGAGCAGCTGTTCGAGGAACTGCAGGCTGCCCGGCTCGGAGCCACGCGCCGGGTTGAGGCAGGAGATACCCCGACCGGATGAGAGCCGGTCCGCCCGGCTGAGGAACACAGGCGCCACCCGAGCCGACGAGCGGCTCTCCGAGGCCGCCATGGAGGACCGCGAACGCGAAGGCTACATCCGACGGACACCTCTGACGGCGACCACGCTCAAGGGCGAGCCGCCCAAGCGCGCGGAGAGCCCGATGAAGCGAAGAAGCCTCGGACGGGTCCAACCAGGGGACGCGCCAGCACCATGTGCGGGCATCGCCCGGCGCTCGGCGGGAAAGCCACGTCCGTCTCCTCCTGCATGGCGGAGAAGAACGTGCGGCCTTGGGAGGACTGCCGCGACGTGGACCACTTGTAGTCCGTGCACGGCGCGAGGGCGGTGTGCACCGCCTCGCGTCCAAGTCCCCTGCCCTGCCAGCGGGCGACGACAGCGATGCTGTCGATGTAGCCGAGCCGACAGGGGTGGCAGACCTGGAAGTCGAGTCGGCCTATCTGGCGCCCGGCGCCGTCCAGGACGCGAATGGCCTGGCTGCCCGCGGGCAATGTCACGGCCGTACGCTCCACTCGTGCCGTGGGCGGGCGGGCCGGACCGCTCACCTGGCTCGCACGATGTCGGCCGCGTCCCGTTTGAAGGCCCATTCCATCTTCGGCTCCATGGCGAAGCGGAAGATCCGCTGCACGGGCGGGGTGCACAGCACGGTGATCACGGCGGCGGCGACGAGGGTGACGGTGATCTCGCCGAGCGGCTGGTGGATCCAGTCGGGTCCGTACCAGTCCCAGAAGCGGGAGCCCTTGGCGAGGAAGCCGTGCAGCAGGTAGCCGTACAGCGTGCCCGCGCCCAGAGCCGTGAACCACATCTTGCGTCGCGGAACCCAGGCGAAGAAGCAGGCGACCAGGATCACCGAGCAGCCGAACAGGGCGAGCGTCATGACGGCGCCGGTCCAGCCGGGTGCGGCCAGTTCCTGGGCGCTGTCGCGGCGGTAGAACCAGGCGGCGTTCATGCGCGGTGCCGCCCAGTAGGCGACGGCCAGCCCTGCGGCGAAGACGGGCACCGCGAGGAGGCGCACCTCCGGGCGGCGTACCAACTGGAAGTGCTCCGGCTTCAGAAGCAGCCCGAGCACGAAGAAGGGCAGGAACTGCAGGACCCGTTGCAGGTCCAGGTCGTCGCCGATGTCGGGCGAGACGGAGGCCAGGGCGGCGATGGCGAGCGCGAGAGGCAGCGGCCAGCGCACGACCTTCCACAGCGGCGTGGTCAGCCGCCAGACGAACAGCGCGATCAGGAACCAGGTCAGGTACCAGGGGTCGAGCAGGCTGATCGGATACGCCGGATCGTCGTCCGCCCACCGCTTGAAGAAGGTGTACGCGACCTCGAAGAGCACGTACGGGACGGCTATGCCGGTGACCAGGCGCCTGATCCGCTCCGGGCTGGCGTCGAAGCTGCGCGAGAAGTAGCCGGAGATGACGATGAACGCCGGCATGTGGAAGGTGTAGACGGTGATGTACAGCGCGGCCGCCGCCCGACTGTCGCCGCCCAGCGGCGCCCAGGCATGGCCCATCGCCACCAGCACGATCGCCAGGTACTTGGCATTGTCGAAGAACGCGTCCCGCTGCTTGACCGGCTTCGCCGCTACCGACGCGGCGGCGGTGTCGCCCGCAGGGGGTTTCGTGCGTGGGGGCGGCAGTTGTGCCTGCCGTTCCGGGGCCGGGGCTCGGTCGGCCGAGCGCGTGGTGTCATTCACGGGCCCTCCCGGGGCAACCCGAGCCCGTGATCTCGCGTCTTACGTCAAATGTGGGTGTTGCGTCAGCACACATCTCCGGCACCCTAACCACACGGCTTAACTTCCGTACAACGCTGCTGGATACGAGCCTGCGCATGCCGGGCTGGGTCGTTCTGTGCGAGGGCGCGCACAGGACGGCCCGGCCGTCACGCGGCGGCCGGGGTCGGGCCGACCAGCTCCGTCAGGACGTCCTCCATGGTGACGAAGCCGAGCACGGTGCCCGCCTCGCCGGTGACCGCGGCCAGGTGACTGCCATCGGCCCGCAACGCGGTGAGCGTGTCATCCAGCGGGCTGTCGATGCGGACCTTGGTGACGGGGTGCAGGGCAGTGCGCGGGAAGGGCTGGTCCCGGTCGGTGATGCCGAGGGTGTCCTTGATGTGGAGGTAGCCGAGCAGGGCCTTGTCCGGGCCGGTGACGGGAAAGCGGGAGTACCCGGCCCGGGCGGTCGTCCGCTCCAGCTCGGCCGGGGTGATCGCATGGTCGACGGTGTGCATCTGCTGGGCCGGGACGAGGATCTCGCCGACTGGGCGGGTACCCAGCTCCAGCGCGTCGCGCAGCCGCTCGCCGTCGGCCGGGGAGAGCAGTCCGGCCTGGCTGGAGTCCACGACCATGCGGGCGAGTTGGTCGTCGGTGAACACGGCCTCCACCTCGTCCTTCGCCTCGACCTTCAAGAGCTTCAGCAGGGCATTGGCGAAGGCGTTGATGCCGAAGACCACCGGCTTGAGGGCACGGGTGAGGGCGACCAGCGGCGGCCCCAGGAGCAGCGCGGTCTGCGCGGGCGCGGCGAGTGCGATGTTCTTCGGCACCATCTCGCCGATCAGCATGTGCAGATACGTCGCCACGGTCAGCGCGATCACGAACGCGACCGGGTGAACGAGGCCGTGCGGGATGTGGGCCGTCTCGAAGGCGGGCTCCAGCAGGTGCGCGATGGCTGGTTCGGCGACCGCGCCGAGCACCAGCGAGGAGATCGTGATGCCGAGTTGGGCGGTGGCCATCATCGCGGAGATGTGCTCCAGGCCCCACAGGGTCATCCGGGCCCGCTTGTTGCCCTCCTGAGCGCGGGGTTCGATCTGGCCGCGGCGTACGGAGATCAGGGCGAACTCCGCGCCGACGAAGAAGGCGTTGGTCAGCAGGGTCAGGGCGCCGATGGCGAGCTGCAGGACGGTCATCGTGCTCATCGGGACTCCTCCATGACCTGCTGTGGAACCTTCACCGGTTCCGTGAGGCGGACGCGGTCCGCGCGGTGGTGCTCCACGTCGAGGACGTCGAGACGCCAGCCGTCCAGGTCGAGCACGTCACCCTTGGCCGGGATCCGCGCGAGCCGGGTGGCGACCAGGCCCGCCACGGTCTCGTACGGTCCCTCCGGCGCCCGCAGTCCTATCCCGGCGAGCTCGTCGATCCGTACACCGCCGTCCGCCTCCCACGCGGCCCGGCCGTCCTCCCCCACGGGTGCGGGCAGCAGGTCGGGCACCTCGATCGGATCGTGCTCGTCGCGGACCTCCCCCACCACTTCCTCGACGATGTCCTCCACCGTCGCCACGCCCGCCGTGCCGCCGTACTCGTCGATCACGACGGCCATGGTGCGGCTCGCCCGCATCCGCTCCAGGAGCCGGTCGGCGGGCAGACTGTCCGGCACCAGCAGCGGCGCCGTCGCCAGCTCGGTGACCGGAGTGACGTCCCGCACGGCGGGCTCCAGGGCGAGTACGTCACGGATGTGGACCGTGCCGATGACCTCGTCCAAGCTGTCGCGATAGACCGGGAAACGGGACAGCCCGGTGGCGTGCGTGAGGTTGGCCGCGTCGGCGGCCGTGGCATGCGCCTCCAGCGCCTTCACGTCCACGCGCGGGGTCATCACGTTCTGAGCGGTCAGCTCGCCCAGGTGCAGCGTACGGACGAACAGCTCGGCGGAGTCCGCCTCCAGCGCGCCCTCGGCGGCCGAGTGCTGGGCCAGCGCGACCAGCTCCTCCGGGCCACGGGCCGAGGCCAGCTCCTCGGCGGGCTCAAGGCCGAAGCGGCGCACGAAACGGTTCGCGGTGTTGTTGAGGTGGTGGATGAACGGGCCGAACGCGGCCGTGAAACCGCGCTGCGGCCCCGCCACCACCTTGGCGACGGCCAGCGGCCGGGAGATCGCCCAGTTCTTCGGCACCAGCTCGCCCACCACCATCAGCACGACGGTGGAAATGACCACGCCCAGCACGGTCGCCACGCTCGAGGCCCCGCCGCCGAGCCCGATCGCCTCCAGCGGGCCGCGCAACAACACGGCCAGGGACGGCTCGGCGAGCATGCCGATCACCAGCGAGGCGACGGTGATGCCGAGCTGCGCCCCGGACAGCTGGAACGTCAGCCGCCGCACCGCCTTCAACGCACCATCGGCGCCCCGCTCACCCGCCTCGGCGGCCCGCTCCAGGTCACCGCGCTCGACGGTGGTCAGGGAGAACTCGGCCGCCACGAACAGCGCGCAGGCCAGCGTGAGGAGCAGGGCGAGCAGGAGCAGCAGGATCTCGGTCACCGTGCCACCCCCGATCCCTCACGCGTATGCGGCAGGCGGGACATGGCACGGCTGGTACTGGGAGGCTCACCCATTGCGGGACGTCGCTCCTTCTCGGCTCGGAGGGTCGGGCAGACCCTCAAGGGTCGGGGGGGGCGGACACGCCCTCCCGTTCATCGTAAAAGACGGGCAAAGCCGCCTGGTCAAGTCTCCTACCGACCCGGCGGCGACTCTTTTCGGACTTTCCCGCCACAGGCCGCGGGAAACGGCCCGGACGAGCTCCGGCAACCCTATGCTTCTACGTGCTTGTAGAGGGAGAACGTGAGGACTTTCCGGCTTGTTCCCGGGCACCTGCCTGCTCCCCCTCGCCTTTCGTTACGAGTGACACACGCACATGAAGGAGTGGACGCCGCGATGGTGTTCAAACGACTGCTCGGCTCGCTCGGTGTGGGCGGGCCCACGGTGGACACGGTCCTCGACCCGGGTGCGCCCCTGCCCGGCGGCGCACTGTCGGGCCAGGTCCATCTCAAGGGCGGCGACGCCGACTTCGACATCGAGCACATCGCCCTGGAGCTGGTGGCGCGGGTCGAGGCCGAGCACGAGGACGGGGAGAGCGAAGGCGTTCTCGTCTTCGACCGGTTCACGGTCGGCGGCGGTTTCCGGCTCGGCGCGGGCGAGCGGCACAGCGTTCCGTTCAGCGTGACGCTGCCCTGGGAGACCCCGATCACCGAGCTGTACGGACAACCGCTGGGCATCGTGCTCGGCGTGCGCACCGAGCTGGCGGTGGCCGGCGCGAAGGACAAGGGCGACCTCGACCAGCTCACGGTGCGCCCGCTGCCCGCACAGGAGGCGATCCTCGAAGCCCTCGGCCAGCTCGGCTTCGGCTTCAAGTCCGCCGACCTGGAGTACGGCCACATCGGAGGCACGGGGCAGCAGCTGCCCTTCTACCAGGAGATCGAGCTCGCCCCGGCGCCGCAGTACGCGCACCAGGTGAACGAGATCGAGCTGACCTTCCTCGCCGCGCCGGGCGGCATGGAGGTCGTCCTGGAAGCGGACAAGCGCGGCGGACTCTTCACCTCCGGCCACGACACCGTCACCCGCTTCACGGTCGGTCACCACGATGTCGAGCACCGGGACTGGAACACGGAAGTCGACGGCTGGATCCGGCAGTTGGTCGAGCACCGGACCTCGTACGGCTCGCACGCCGCGTACGGCCACGGCGGCCACCACGGGCACGAGGGGCATCACCACGACGGCCACCGCTCCGGACCCGGCATGGGCACTGCCGTCGCCGCCGGCGCGGCGGGGCTCGCGGTCGGTGTCGTCGGCGGCATGGTCGCAGCCGAAGTCGTCGACGAGGTCGGCGACTTCTTCGAGGGCGACGAGGAAGAGGAAGAGTGATCGGCGAGAGGGTGAAGCCCGTGGCGCTTCGCCCTCTCTCGTCACCCCACCCTGATAACTTCTACATTGCTGTAGAAGAACGCGACGGTCGGGGCCACTGCCGGGCCCGGACCCACCTCTGACACGTACGGAGTTCTCATGGCCCTGTGGGACCGCATCAAGGATTCTGCATCGACGATGCAGACCCAGCTGATGGCGAAGAAGAACGACCTCAAGAGCGGTGCCTTCCGCGACGCCAGCATGGCGATGTGCGCGCTGGTCGCGGCTGCCGACGGCACCATCGACCCGGCCGAGCGCCGCCGGGTGGCCCAGCTCATCGCCACCAACGAAGTACTGCAGAACTTCCCCGCCGACGACCTCCAGCGCCGCTTCGACGACAACCTCAACAAACTGGTCGCCGACTTCGACTTCGGCAAGGTCAGCGTGCTGCAGGAGATCGCCAAGGCGAAGAAGAAGCCCGCCGAGGCACGTGCCGTGATCCAGATCGGCATCGTCATCGGCGGCGCCGACGGCGACTTCGACAAGACCGAGCAGGCCATCGTCCGCGAGGCGTGCTTCACGCTCGACCTGCCGCCGCACGAGTTCGACCTCTGAGCGGAGCGCGACACATGCCGGGCTGACGCCCCTGGGGGCAGCGGCCCGGCATGTCGTCTCCGGCAAGAGCCGGCCTGGCGCACGGTCAGGTCAGGCGGCGGATCCACCAGGCGCAGAACCCGGTCAGGGCCAGGGCGAGGCCGAGGTAGAGCCCGGTCTCGGCCCATTGAAGGGCCCAGAAGTTGCCGGCGGGCTGGTAGGTCACCTGCTGCTGGTAGCCCTGGGCACCGAGGTCGGCGAGGCAGCGGTCGAACTGCTGCAGGGTGGGCGGGCCCGACTCGGTGTGCAGGCAGTCGGCGAAGGACGACGGCACGGGGGCCAGCTGGCCGGCGGCGTTCAGCGTCTGTTGGGAGGTGACCCAGGCACCGGGCACTTCGGGGTGCGTGACGATCTGCTTGGCGCCCTCCTGGATGCTGATGGGGGCGCCGTCAGGCTCGATCGGGACGGTGGTCCGGTCCGGGGCGGCCAGATAAGGCCGGATCCACAACGGCACGGAGATCTGGACGGCGGCGTAGACGACGAGGGTAGTGGCCATCGCGGCCAGGGTGCGGCGGATGACCAGGCCGAGGGCGACGCCCAGGACGAAGGCGAAGGCGGCATGGGCCATGGGGACGACACCCCGTGCGGCGAAGGCCACAGGGTCGAGCCGCGGGAAGTATGTGTCTGTCGCGCCACCGCCGTTGACCGCCCGGTCGATGGGGCTGCTCCACCAGCTCACCGCGAGGCTGGTCAGTCCGGCAGCGGTCATGGCGGCCGTCGCACCAAGGCCCAGTTTGGTCGCCAGCCAGCGGGTGCGGGTGACGCCCTGGTTCCACGCGAGGTAGTGGGTGCCGGTCTCCAGTTCACGGGAGATCAGCGGCGCGCCCCAGAACATCCCGATGACTGCCGGCACGGCGAGCACGACCAGCAGGCCGGTGTAGTAGACGGTTTGGTCCGAACTGGAGACCTGGTCCACCAGGCTGCTGCCGGCAGTTCGGTAGAGGTCGGCCAGCTGCGGGCCGGTGACCGCGAGGGTGACGGCGAGGGCAGCCACCGCAGCAAACATCACGGCGGCCTGGGTGCGGAACTGGCGCCAGGTCAGCCAGATCATCGAAGGACCTCCAGCGCCGGTCGGGTGTCACGTACCGCATCGGCGGGCCGGGTCATGTAGGCCAGGACAATGTCTTCCAGACCGAGCGGGTGGACGGTCCAGGCGGGATCGTGGACCGCAGTGTCGGTGCGCACCAGGAGGGTGGTCTGCCGGTCGGTGTGGCTGGCGGTGATGATGTGCTGTCCGGCCGGGAGCGTGTCCGGGTCACGACGCGGTCCGGTGAGCCGGTGGTGGCAGGCGACCAGGTCGTCGATGTCGCCGGCCACCTGTACCCGGGAGTCGACCAGGACGATGACGTAGTCGCAGGTCCGCTCCACGTCGGAGACCAGGTGGGAGGAGAGCACGACGCTCAGCTCGTGTTCGGCGACGGCCTCCATCAGGTCCTGCATGAACTCTCGCCGGGCGAGGGGGTCGAGGGCGGCGACCGGCTCGTCGAGGATGAGCAGTTCCGGCCGTTTGGCGATGCCCAGGGTGAGGGCGAGCTGCGCGCGCTGGCCGCCGGACAGCCTCCCGGCCTTCTGTTTGAGGTCCAGGCCGAGCCGCCGGATCCGGTCCCGGGCCAGGGCGTCGTCCCAGCCGGGGTTGAGGCGGGCACCCAACCGCAGGTGGTCGGCGATGCTCAAGGCGGCGTAGGTCGGGGTGTCCTGGGCGACGAAGCCGACCTTGGCCAACTGGTTTGGGCCGGTGGCGGGACGGCCGCCGCATACCTCGATGGTGCCGGTGGTCGGGGTCAGCATGCCGCAGGCCAGGTTCAACAGGGTGGATTTGCCCGCCCCGTTGGGGCCGACCAGGCCGACGACGCGCCCGGCGGGCACGTCCAGGTCGCAGTTCTGCAGCGCCCAGCGCTGCTTGTATCTCTTGCCCAGGGCCTGGGCCCGTAAGACGGCGCTCATGCTACGTCCTCTCCAGCGGCGGTCCGAAAGGTGGTCATGAACAGGGCCTCGATGGACTCGTCGTCGAGGCCGGCCAGGCGGGCCTTGGCCAGCCAGCGCCGCAGGTCCTTCTGGAGCGGGCCGTGCGCGGCGAGCGAGGCGTCGGCCAGCGTCCGGGTCACGAACGTCCCCACCCCTGGCCTGGCGGCCACCAGGCCCTCGTGCTCCAGCTCCCGGTACGCCTTGAGCACGGTGTTCGGGTTGACCGCCACCTGCCTGGCCACCTCCTTGACCGTGGGGAGCCGGTCCCCCTCCTCCAGCAGGCCCAGCCGCAGCGCATGGCGCACCTGCTGGACCAGTTGCTGGTACGGGGACAGGCCGGACCGGCCGTTCAGGTGGAACTCAATCACCAGCTCCTCCATTTATCTAGTTGCCTAGCACTTTAGCCTCCTAGGCTGGCGATGCGTCAAGGCATGCACGATGACATGGTCGGCACGGACAGCGGCCAACTCGTCCAGACGATCGAGGCGTTGGGTGACGGCGGCACCGCCCTCGCGCGCGCCGCTGGAACGCGGCACCGCCCGCGCCGCATCGATCACGATGAACGGCCGCTGTAGCATCCAGCCCCAACTCCGGGCAGGAAGTGGTCGACGAGGGGAACGACGGTGAGCGGCGCATCGCCGCAGGGGCGTTGAGGCTGTTCAGCGAACGCGGTTTCGGCGCCGTGGCAGTCAGCGAGATCTCCCAGACCGCCGATGCGTTCGCAGCGGACAGAGGGCGGCAACGAACCGGCGGAGTGATCGCCCGGATGCGCGTCGTCTGTGACCGCCGCCGAAGTCGCCTTCGACCTGCTGGACCACGGGATCGGCCACACGAGAGGGCAGTGACGTGCGCGCACGGGGCATCAACTACGACACCGGGTTCCTTCCCGGGCAGGACCTCTCCCGCAAGACCTTCATCCCCGAGACGGTCCGGCAGGAGGTGGCAGTGATCTCCGGTGATCTTCATTGCGACGCCGTCCGCATCTCCGGGCGCGAGCCCGAACGGCTGAGCATCGCCGCCCGGCATGCGGCGGACGCCGGCCTCGAGGTCTGGTTCGTCCCCTTCCCCGTCGACCTTCCTCCCGACCAGCTGCTCCCGTTCTTCGCCGACTGCGCCCGGCGGGCCGAAGCCGCACGGCAGGCCGGCGCCGAGGTGGTGTTCGTCGCCGGCTGTGAGATCAGCGCCTTCTATGGCGGCTTCATCCCCGGCGTCACCTACGGCGACCGCCTGCGGGCCACGGCTACCGCGGACATGGAGTGGTGGTCCTCGCTCGGCCCGGTGCAGGAGCGCCTCAACGAGTTTCTCCTCCAGGTCGCCGCGACGGTCCGCACGCACTTCGGTGGGCCGGTCACCTACGCGTCCGCTCCCTGGGAGTTCGCCGACTGGCGCCCGTTCGACCTCGTCGGCATCGACGCCTACCGGGCCGCCTACAACGCCGACGGCTTCCGGGACGAACTGCGCGGCCACTTCGCCCACGGCAAACCCGTCGCGGTGACCGAGTACGGCACCTGCGCATACCGGGGCGCGGGCCAACGCGGCGGCATGGCCTGGCAGGTGCCGCCCAGCGCGGTACCCGATGAGGAGGAGCAGGTGCGCTACCTCACCGAGCTAGGGCCTGTGTGGCGTTGTGATCAGCCGGTTGCCTTCAGAAGGTCGTTGATCCAGATCATCGAGGCGCGGAGGTGGAGGCCGGC
>NZ_VWMY01000125.1 GCF_008905045.1 Streptomyces albicerus | reverse complement strand
TGTCCGGCGTTTGAGGACGAGGCCGTTCAGGCCGATAAAGCGGGGGTCTGGGGGCGGCAGCCCCCAGGGATGGGACGGGTAGGGGCGGCGGGGGCGAGGAAAAGGTTCTACTCGACGACGATCTCGACCGGGATGTTGCCACGGGTCGCGTTGGAGTACGGGCACACCTGGTGGGCCTGGTCCACCAGCTTGCGACCGGTCGCGGCGTCGACCGACTCCGGCAGCTCCACACGCAGCGTGACGGCCAGCGCAAAGCCCTCACCCTGCTTGCCGATGCCGACCTCGGCAGTCACCGCGGCGTCACTGACGTCGACCTTCGCCGCCCGCCCGACAAGACCGAGCGCGCTGGCGAAGCAAGCGGAGTAACCCGCGGCGAACAGCTGCTCCGGATTCGTGCCCTGCCCGTTGCCACCCATCTCCGCCGGTATCCCGAGCTGCAGGTCGAGCCGCCCGTCGGAGCTGTAGGCCCGGCCCTCACGGCCGTGGGTGGCGGTGGCGACAGCGGTGTAGAGCGCATCCATGGAAACCATCCCTCTCAAGGTCGAAGTCGTGTCGGCGGGCCTTGATCCGGCCGCCTCACGACCACAAGTAGAGCACACAACTCAATTGTGCACAACTGAATGGCGTACTGGAGGTACCCTGGAGGCATGACCACGACGCCCGCCCCGGACCCAGCCGTACGCGACTCGGTGCGCGGTCCCGTACCCGACTCGGTACGCGGTCCCGTGCGCGATGACGACTTCCTCCGCCTCGACCAGCAGATCTGCTTCTCTCTGAACGCCGCCTCGCGCGCCTTCGGCGGCGTGTACCGGATCGTCCTGAAGGACTTGGGGCTCACCTACCCCCAGTACCTGGTCATGCTCGTGCTGTGGGAACACGGCGAGCTGCCCGTGAAGAAGCTGGGCGAACACCTGCGGCTCGACTCGGGCACGCTCTCGCCGCTGTTGAAGCGACTGGAGGCGGCCGGCCTCGTACGGCGCGAACGCAGTGCGCAGGACGAGCGCTCTGTCGTGGTCCGTCTCACGGACGAGGGCACGGCCCTGCGCGAGCAGGCGCTTCGCGTGCCACGCCGGATCGCCGCCGCGACGGGCTTCGACCTGGACGAGATCCTCGAACTGCGGGCCCGGCTCGACAAGCTCACGGGCGCACTGGACGCGGCGGCGCTGGAGGAGACACCGGGCTGCGCGTAGCCACATCCCCCGCTCATCACCCCGCCGGCTGCCTGCGCACGTACAGCCGCAGAATCGAACCCTTCCGCACGAACTCCGCCCGCGGCATGAACTCCTCGCCCACCACGGCGAGTTTGACCCGCTCGGTCGCGTCCTTCGGATACCAGGCCGACCGCAGCGCGTACGGCTCGGCCACCACCCATACGCGGTCGAGCCCGCCAAGCCTGCGGCGCAGCTCGTCGGGGCCGGTCTCGCGCCCGTAGAGCGTCCCGGAGACGGGCCCGGGCTCCCGCAGCGCGATGTCCCTCGTGCCCTGGAACCCCTTCGGGTACGCCAGCGCCGAGCGCCTGCCGACCGACGGGAGGAAGAGCACGGGGTCACCGGGGCGCATCCGTTGGGCGGCCGCGGCGGAGACCGCGGCGAGGTTGTCGGGGCGGTGGCCGGGGTCGCGATCCGCGCGAAGGACGGGGAGCTGCGAGACGAAGGCAACGCTGATGGCCAGCACGCCGAGCAGCGTGGAGGCATGCCGCATCCGCAAGCCCCGTACGAGAGCCGGAGCGCTCCGCGCCAGAACGCTCTGAGCTCTGTGAGCCAGGGGAGTGAGTTGACCGCCGTGGCCGCGCATCGGGAGGCGTACACGGCTCACAGCCGTGATCAGCCGCTCCGCCCCCGCCGCCGCCAGCAGCGGCGCCCCCGCGAGCGCGTACAGCACATAGCGGTCGTCGTACAGCGGCCAGTGGCGCGAGACCGCGATGAGGGCCGCGGGCGGGAGGAGGAGCAGCGGGAGGGCGACCGCGGGGAGGGAGAGTTCGCCGCGGCGGGTGAGCGGGGCGCGCAGGGCCAGGGCGATGAGGAGCAGGTACGGGCCCAGGACGAGCTGGGTCGGGCCCGTGAAGGAGCGCAGGAGGTGTTCCACGGTGTCGCCTCGCGGGGGCCGGAGCCAGGCGACCTGGCCCGCCTGGTCGCTGGAGATCAGGGCCAGCGGGAGCAGTACCAGGAGGACGGCGCCCGCGGCGCATGCCCAGTAGCGCCACACCCGGCGGGGCATCCCCGCGAGGGCGAGGGTGGCGGCGTGCGCGAGCAGGATCAGTACCGCAAGTTCGTGGAGCAGGGCGGTGACGGCGACGGCCCCTCCGTACGCGTACCAGTCGGCCACGCGCGCGTGCCGAGCGATACGGCCCACGCGCGCGTGCCCCTCATCGACACCCCCATCCACCTCCTCGTCCACGTGCACGCCCACGCGCGCGTGCCGCCCGGCGGAACCGGCGGCCACCGCCCGCACGAGCAGCAGCGTCGACCCCGCGGCCCCGGCGGCGACCAGCGCGTACGAGCGTCCCTCCTGCGCGAAGTGCCCGGCCATCGGCGTCACGGCGTACAGCAGGCCCGCCCACAGGCCCACCCTCGGGCGGGCGAGCCGTGCCCCGAGGGCCGCGACGAGGCCCGCTGTCGCGGCGGCCGCGCAGAGCGAGGGGAGGCGGAGGGCGACCTCTCCGGGGTGAACGGCGAGGACGGGGTGCATGAGGAGGTAGTAGAAGCCGTGCACCGCGTCCACCGAGTGGAGCAGTTGCCAGATCTGCGGAAGTGAGCGCCGCGCCACCTGGAAGGTGACCGCCTCGTCACGCCACATCCCGCCGCGGTCGATGCCCCACAGACCGATCGCGAACATGACGAGTACGGGCACGAGTACGGCTACGGCGACGGCGACCGGGGCGCGGACGGGAGCGGGACCGGGACCGGGAGAGGGACTGAGAGAGGGACTGGGAGCGGCAACCTGCGGGTGCGTGACCACCATGCTCAGATTTTGTGCTATTGGCCGACCTTTATTGGCTATTGATGCCTAATCATCCGCTATCAACCCTCTTGCGGCTTACGATCCTCCGAGTGAAGCCAGTGAAGCCCCGGACGCAGTCCTGGACGAATCCCCGCCTCCTCCCCCTCGCCGTCACCTGGCCGGCCACCCGCGCCCTCATGCTCTGGCTGCTCTCCCGGGACGACCGTGCCCTACTGGGCGTCGGCGGCGTCGGGCGCGAGGTGCACGAGTTGTACGCCCGCTGGTACGGCGTGCTGGTCCAAGGCACGTTCCCGTCGGGCGACCGGTTGTGGCAGTACCCGCCGGGCGCGGGCCCGGTCCTGCTGTCCCCGGCACTGCTGCCGGGGCTGACGTACTTCCAGGCGTTCGTGGTCCTCACGCTCGCCGCCGACGCCCTGATTACCCTCGCCCTCACGCGCGCGGGCACCCGGACGGGCCGCAGTCTGCGCGGCGCCGCCCTCTGGACGGCGGGCCTCCCACTCCTCCTGCACATCCCGCTCGCGCGCTACGACGTGCAGGTCACCGCCCTTGCTGTCATCTCCTTGTTGACGTTGTCGCGCTCCACGCGCGCGTGCGGTGCGTTCGCCGCGCTGGGCGCTCTCGTGAAGGTGTGGCCCGCGCTGACGCTGATCGGCACCCCCAGGGGACGTACGACCAGGGAGACGTGGACCTCGGCGGCCGTCACCGCGGGCGCGCTCCTGCTCGCCCTGGCCGCGCTCTTCCGCGACCCCTTCGACTTCCTGCGCCAACAGAGCGGCCGGGGTGTGCAGATCGAGTCGCTCGGCGGCACGGTCCTCTCGTTCGCGCGACACGCCGGCTGGCCGGGGCGGGTGCGCTACCGGTACGGGGCGATGGAGTTCACCGGGCCGTACGTCACCGGGATCGCCGCGGTGTCGCTCGCGCTCACCGTCGCCGCCTTCGGCGCCCTGCTGCTGTGGCGGCTGCGGGCGCGCCGCTGGACGCCGGCGACTCCGTACGACGCCGCGCTCAGCGCCGTGCTCCTGTTCACCGTGACGAGCCGGGTGATCAGTCCGCAGTACCTGGTGTGGCTGCTCGGTCTGGCCGCCGTGTGCCTGACCTCTCGGCACACCACGCAGCGCCCGGTGGCCGCGCTGATCACGGCGGCCGCCGCGGCCAGCGCCCTCGCGTACCCCGTCCTGTACGCGGACGTCATCGCCTGCACCTGGACGGGCTCCCTGCTGATGCTCGTCCGCAACGGTCTGCTGGTGGCCGCCGCGACCCTCTCCTTCCGCCGCCTGTGGACCGCCGGGCTTCCGGCCGCTCCCGATCTTCCGGAAAACAGTGCCCTCGGACGGAACCCTCACACAATTCCCGTCATCTTCCCCACGAGACAGTAAGTACCTCTTAACGGAAAATTACCCTCACTACCTACTATTCCGCCCCGTGGAAGCCATGCGAGCCATGCGAGCCCAGCAAGCCATTCATCCTCACCAGTCACAGGTGTGCGTCGTCGTCATCGGGTACGACGACGCCGCCCATGTGGCGGACGCGGTGCGCTCGGCGCTCGCACAGGGGCCCGCCGTCCGCGAGGTGGTCGCCGTGGACGACTGCTCGACCGACGGCAGCGCGGATCTCCTGGACCGCCTCGCCCTCGACGAACCGCGTCTGAAGGTCGTCCGCCGCAAGGTCAACAGCGGCGGCTGCGGCAGCCCCCGCAACGACGGGATCGACGCCGCCACGGCTCCGTACGTGATGTTCCTGGACAGCGACGACGTACTGCCGCCGGGCGCGGTGGACGCGCTGCTGGACGCGGCCGCCGGGCGCGCCGCCGAGGTCGCGGCCGGTCTGTGCGTCCGCCGCGAGCTGCCCTCCGGCCGCGAGGTCCCCTGGCAGCCCGAGCTGTACACGAAGTCCGCCCTGGTGACCCGCCCTTCGCGACGCACGCGCCTCGTCCACGACACCCTCTGCGTCAACAAGCTCTACCGCACCGACTTCCTGCGCGAGCACGGCATCCGCTTCCCCGAAGGGCGCTTCCCCTACGAGGACTTCGTCTTCACCGCGCGCGTGCTCGCCGCCGGGCCGCGCATCGCGCTGATCCCGGACACGGTGTACGTCTGGCACGTGCGCCGGAGCGCCGAGCGCCTGTCGATCTCGCTGGACCGTGCGGACGTCGACAACTGGCGGTCCAGGATCGCCGCCCACGCCCTCTCGTACGACATCCTCCTCGCCGCCGGGGAGAAGCGGCTGGCGCGGGCCGCCCGCGCGAGGTTCCTCGACCACGGGCTGCGGATGTACGCGCGCGAGCTCGATCTGCGCGGCGCCGAGTACCGGCGTCAGTGGTGGGCCCTCACGCGCGCGTACCTCGCGACGTTCGACGCGGGCGACTTCGCGCTCGCCCCGGCGCCGGGGCGGGTCGTCGCCCAGGTCGTGATGGCCTCCGAGGAGCCGCGCGACCTGACCCGTATCAAGGAGGTCGCGGCGCGACCGGCCCGGCTGCGGCCGCCGTACGCGCGGCTCGCGGACGGTACTCCGGTCTGGTCCGCCGACCTGCCCCAAGTCACCCTGGAACACCTCCTGTTCCGGCCTGTCAGCCTCCTCCCTGTGGCGGTCGACGCGGAACTGCGGCCACGCGCGCGTGCCACCCGGCTGCGGCTGCGCCTGCACGAGCTGTACGGGCGGATGGCGGACGCGGCACCGGCGGCCGTGGACGCCGAGTTCGTGAACCGGCAGGACGGGACCGTCGGGCTCACGGTGACGGCGGCTTTCCTGCCGGACGACGCCGACGCGTCGGACGACAGCTCCGACGTCGGCTCCGGGACCAACTCCTGGACGGCCGAGGCGCCGCTCGACCTCGCGGCGCTCGGCTCCGGCACCTGGGACCTTCGCCTCCACGTCCGCTTCCACGACGGCACGAGCCGCGAGACGACCGCCCACGCGGTCGCGGGCCCGGGCCTGCTGCGCCGGTCCGTCGTGCCGAACGGCCGGCACGGCGTACTGCTCGTCCAGCCGTACGCGACCCACGCGGGCGCGCTCGCGCTGCGCCTCGCGCCCGGTTGGCGAGGAATGACCGCTGTGGTACGCCGCAGGGTGAAGCGTTTGCTTCACTGACATTTGCTTCACTGACTCTGGTACGCGACCACTGTCCACGCATCCGCACCACCATCACCTCCGCACCACCATCACCGACACACGAGGGGACGGCCGTACATGACCTGGCTGATCACCGGCGGCGCCGGCTACATCGGGGCGCACGTCGTCCGCGCGATGACCGAGGCGGGCGAGCGGGCCGTGGTGTACGACGACCTGTCCACCGGGATCGCCGAGCGCGTCCCCGACGGGGTGCCGCTGGTCGTCGGCTCGACCCTGGACGGGGAGCGGGTGACCCGGGCTCTCACGGAGCACTCCGTCACCGGTGTCGTGCACCTGGCGGCGAAAAAGCAGGTGGGCGAGTCGGTGGAGCTGCCGCTGCACTACTACCGCGAGAACGTCGAGGGCCTGCGGGTGCTGCTGCAGGCGGTCACGACCGCCGCGGTGCCGTCCTTCGTGTTCTCGTCGTCCGCGGCGGTGTACGGCATGCCGGATGTCGGCCTCGTGACCGAGGAGACGCCCTGTGTGCCCATGAGCCCGTACGGCGAGACCAAGCTCGCGGGTGAGTGGCTGGCCCGCGCCACGGGCCGCGCACACGGCCTCTCCACGGCCTCCCTGCGCTACTTCAACGTGGCGGGCGCGGCGACACCGGAACTGGCCGACGTGGGCGTCTTCAACCTCGTCCCGATGGTCTTCGAGAAGCTCACGGAGGGCGCGCCGCCGCGCATCTTCGGCGACGACTACGACACGCCCGACGGCACGTGCGTACGCGACTACATCCACGTGGTGGATCTGGCGGAGGCCCACGTCGCCGCGGCCCGCCGGCTCGCCGCGGCCCCCGGCACGGACCTGACCCTCAACATCGGCCGTGGGGAGGGGGTTTCGGTCCGCGAGATGATCGACCTGATCAACGAGATCACGGGGTACGACCTCCCACCGGTCGTCACCCCCCGCCGCCCCGGCGACCCGGCCCGCGTCGTCGCCTCCGCCGACCGCATCGCCGCGGAACTGGCCTGGAAGGCCAAGCACGATGTCCGCGACATGATCACGTCGGCGTGGGAGGGGTGGCTGCGGCTGCACCCGGGGGCGCGGCGGGGCTGAGCGCTCCGCCAGAGGCACGGCTGTCAGAACACGTTGAGTCCGATCCGGCCGAGGATGACGCCGGTCTGCTCGCCGTAGATGAAGAGGACCACGACAGCGGCGAGGATCAGGGCGCCGACGGCGAGGCTCCAGGTGCGGCGGATGTTCATGAGGGCTGCCTTTCTTTCACGGTTTCGGGCGCGGGTTCGGGCGCAGGTCCGGGCACAGGCTCGGGCCGTGTCGCGCTTCCGACGGCCAGGACGGTGTCGCAGCGGTCGCGGACCGCGTCATTGTGGGTGGCGATGACGACGGCGCAGCCGTCCTCGCTCATCGTGCGGAGGATGCCGACGACCATGGCGGTGTTGTCGTGGTCGAGGGCGCCGGTCGGTTCGTCGGCCAGGACGAGGGCGGGCTGCTTGACGATGAGGCGGGCCAGCGCGACGCGCTGCTGCTCCCCGCCGCTGAGCCGGTGGACGTGCTCCTTCTCCCGTCCCGCCAGTCCGACCCGCTCCAGGGCCGCGGCCACGGTCGGAGCGTCCTTCCTCGCGCGTCGCGGTTTCATGGCGACCTCGAGATTGGCGGCGACGGTCGCGTTCTCGATCAGTGCGTAGTTCTGGAACAGGTAGCCGAGGACGTCGCGCCGGTAGTGCCGGGCGGCGCGCGGGCCGAAGCCGGTGATGTCCCGGCCCTCGTGGCGGATCGCGCCGGAGCTCGCCTCGTCGAGGAGGCCGAGGCAGTTGAGCAACGTCGACTTGCCTGAGCCGCTCGGGCCGGTCAGCGCGAGCATCTCACCGCGCGCCACGGTGAAGCCGAGACCGGACCAGAGGGTGCGCGGGCCGAAGGACTTGGACAGGCTTTCGATCTCGATCACGCGGCAGCTCCTGCGGAACGGGTGGACCAGTGGGGAGTCACGACTCGGTTGCCCCTTCCTTGACGATCCGGCGATGGAACGCGACAAGGGCCAGGAGCACCGCTGCCACTTCGATGGCGACGAGCCCGCCGGTGACGCCGAGGTCGAGCCCGGTGATCTCGACGGGTGCGCGGGGCGGAGGGATACCGAGGGCTTCGTACCTCTCCAGATCCTGGTTCTGCTGCCACACCTGGAAGGGCACCCACCCGGCGAGGAGCACGGCCAGGATCCCTTCGAGTGCCAGGACGGGGCGGTGCGTGGCCGTGAACGTCCAGCCGCTGATGTGCCGGGCGAAGATCACCTGCGAGTTCTTGCGGGAGTGGACGATACAGACGCCTACTCCGGTGATGAGGAGTACCGCCACGGCCACCGCCAGGTTGAACACCTGCAGCCGGAAGTCTCCGACGAGATCGCGCAGTTCGAGCGCGGCGTTCTGCCCGACGGGGGTCATGCCGGTGACGTACGTCTCGAGGTGATGCTTCTTGATACCTGCCGCGACGTCGTCCGGGTCGTGGAAGACGACGCTCTCCTGAGAGGCGTAGGCGGTGTATCCCTTGTCGCTCAGGAACGGCGATCCGTTGGGGAAGACGATGATGACGGGGTCCGTGACGAAGGACTCGTCCGCTCCCGGGTTCGCGTCGGCGTGCGACTGGCCCCTGGGGTTGTACGTGAAGACGCGCTGGCCGTCCTTCGAGCGCAGCGTCTTCACCTGTGCGGGACGGATGATGTCCGGATTGCTCGGATTCAGCAGGCCAGGGACCAGGTCGTCGAGACGGTCGGCGTACCGGGCGAGGCCGGCGGGGATCAGGAGCCGCACCTGGTCGCGGTCCGCCGCGGTCGGGTCGAGGCGCCGCCCTGACGTGTCGAGGACGGGCTGCTCGGCGAGGAAGGACTCGTTGACGATCAGCAGGTCGCCCTGCGGCACGCCTTCCCGGGGTGCCGACCGCTGGAGGTCCCGGTGCCCCGCGACGACGATCTCCCCGTCCGCGTCCGCCCGGCGGAGCCAGTTGCCCACCTTCTTGTCCAGGGCGCGCAGCGAGTCGTCGCTGCCCAGGCTGCCGTTGAGGGCGATCGAGGTGGTGTCGCCGGCCTTCGCGTACCCCTCGAGGCTCTTCTCCCGGGTCAGGACGTCCTGGCCGGCGAGGACGACGGCGGTGGCGATGCTGAGCGCGAGGAGCAGCGCGGGGATCCTCACGAGATAGGCGCTCAACGACGCGGCCCTCGCGGGCAGCTCACCCTTCAGGGCCCGCAGCACATCGGTCTGGAACGTCAGCCCGAGCATGGCCGCGTGCGTCACGAGGGCGATGAGGCTCAGCGCGGCGGCGATGCCGAGAGCGAGCAGGGAGAACCGGCCGATCCAGGCCAGCCCGTTGTAGAGGCCGAGCAGCAGCAGGGTCACGGAGGCGACCGCGGCGAACGCGACCGACCAGAACACCGCCAGTTGCCGCATGTCCCGCAGCAGGATCTGCCCGAACGACCTTCCCTGGAGCCGCAGCACCCCGTAGGCCTTCGCGTTGAGCATGACGCCCGCCCCGGTCATCGTCACGATGGCGAGCGCGACGACGAGGAACGAGCGGTGCAGGGCGCTGCCCGAGTAGACCGGGACCAGTTCGGCGGCCGACTGCGGATGGTGGACCGCGGCGCGCAGACCGAGATCGGTGAACGTCCGGGTCAGCGAGGCGACGGCCTGATCCGAGCCGAACACGTAGTAGAAGCCGCGCGGATCGCGCTGTCCGAGCTCGGCGACGGGGTGTACGTCGGTGCGGTAGCCGCGGTTGAACGCGGGATAGCCGTCCTTCAGCCAGTCGGAACGCGGACCGCCGGGGGCGAGGTAGAGGTGCCGACGGCTGTACGGCTCCTTGAGGTCCGGGACCTCGCGTGCGACGGTCGCCCGGTGGTCTTCCGCGAACTCCGCGACCGCACGGGCCACCTGCGAGCCGCTGGTCGAGCCGTCGGAGTCCGTCACCCAGACGATGGCGGAGTGCCCCAGCACCCAGTCCTCGTCGAGGCTCCGTAGAAACAGGAAGGCGAGAACCGCGGAGAACGCCAGCACGACGGCGTGAACGAACTTGATACCTCGATGCAGCATCGATTGCCTAGATCAGGGCACTTCTGGAGCGCGACTCATGAGACCGGACACGTGCCGAGCGGTCCACCCGCGGAGAGGAAGATCCATCGGCTCTCCCGCGGGCGGAACACTCATCGCTGTGAGGCCGGGCCGTACGGCCCGGCCTCGGGTCAGCAGGTGGTTTTGTAGTAGGACTCGTTGCCGCTCAGCTTGACCTCGGCCTGGGTGATGGACCACGAGCCCTTGGCGGCCTCGTCACTGTCGATCGTCTTCCCGACGGAGGTCGAGCCGTGGCACTTGTCCTTGTGGTAGTAGTCCGACCACACGGTGGCAGTACCGGCACCGTAGTCCCAAGTGCCGCCGCCCACCTGCTTGATGGTCGCCAGCGCCGGAGTCGCACCGGCCACAATGAGGATTCCGGCGGCCGCCGCGACCTTCAGACTGCGCTTGACCTTCACTGAAGTCATCCTTCCTTCACACGGACATGATCATGAAGACAGTGTCAGGGGCATGATCATTTGTCAACGCGGCTTTTTGCAGGCGCACTTGGCCGGAGAACAGCGAAGTGCGCCGCACAGGAAGTACACGACGTACGCGAAGTAAGCGGAGTACGCGAAGTAAGCGCCGACCGACACGCTCAGCGCGGGCGGGGCGAGGTGACCCGGGTCCCACTCCCGGTCCCGGACCCGGACCCGGACGACGAGGCCCCCGGCGACTCGCTCAGCCGGCGTGCGCCCTTCGACGGGCAGGCCGGGGCGGAGAGGTCTCGGGGGCCGGTGAGCTCACGGGGCCGACGGAGCGGTCGGCGCGGTGGCCCTGGGGGCGAAAACACACTCGCCGCGGGCCGGACGTTGTCCTGGGCCGCGGCGAGGGCGTGCTGACGGGACCCGTCAGAGCTTGTCCATGCGGGTGTAGGGGCTGACGATACGGGCCTGGCGGGAGCCGAAGTCGACGAGCATCGCAATGCCCTCCTCGACGCCGACAATCCTGCCCAGGCCGAACTGGTCGTGCGTAACACGGTCACCCAGGGCGAAGTGCTTGGCGACCGGGACAACCGGAGCTTTGAAGGGACTGGTGGACAGGTGGCGCCGGGGCGCGGATGGCTTCGTCATCGTCACTCCAGTATGCGCCCCCGAGGGCCTCGAAAGTGAGGCCCGGATGACAACGATCCGGCCGCTGCCCCTTCAGGAGCGCGGGACTGTGACATTTACGGCTCCGCCGCGACGGGGGTCCCCCCGCTCGAACGAAGCCGAGAATGGGGGGACGACCAGCCCACGTCAGCCCAGACGTGACGCACCGGCCCACGCCCCCTTACCGACCTTGAGCGCCACCCCTTACAGGCCTTGGGCGCTATCCCTTACAGGCCTTGGGCGCCGCGCCGCCCCTTACAACGCCTTGAGCGCCACCGCCGTGGCCCGGGCCAGGCTCTCCAGGTACCCCTTCGGCAGCTTCGGGCTGCGGATCACCACGGAGCGCCAGTACAGCGGCCCGGAGATCAGGTCGAGGGCCAGCTCGTCGTCGATGCCCATACGGACCTCGCCGCGGGCCTCCGCGGCGGCGACGATGCCGCTTGCGACCCCCTCCTGCCCCTCCCGCAGGGCCTTCTGCATGGCCTCCGCGATCTCCGGGTTTCGGGCGGCCTCGGCCTGCAGGTCGGGGATGATCTGCGAGGCGACAGGGTGACGCAGGGCACGTGACGTGACCTCGTACAGCAGCCGCAGGTCGCCCTCCAGGGTGCCCGTGTCCGGCGCCGGAAGCCCCTGCACCGCGATCGCCGACACCAGGTCGAGCACCAGGTGCAGCTTGGAACGCCACCGGCGGTAGACCGCGGTCTTGCCGACGCCCGCGCGGCGCGCGATCCCCTCGATGGACATCCGCGCGTACCCGACCGCCGCGAGTTCTTCGAAGACGGCCGCCCGGATGGCCTCCGTCACATCCTCCCGGAGCACCGCCGCCCCGGCGGGAGCCCTGCGGCGCGGTTGCTGCGGTCCCTGTGGGGTCCCGTCGGCGTTCGTCGTCATGCGGAACAGCATAGGGGCGTTACGACGAAACGGTTGCGTTCCGACGTGGAGTCGGCCTACGCTCACGTTACGACGATACGGTCCCGTTCCGACGTAAAGACGGTCCCAGGTCGGTCCCAGGTACGGGTAAAGACGGGCCCGTCCCGTCGTAAAAGAAGCGTTCGCACCCCTCCCCCCGAGCGAAAGCAGCGGATGTGAGTCAGGTCCTCCACACACCGCCTCCGGCGTCGGCACAGACGCCGGCCGCCCTGCCCGACGACCCCGCGGCGCTCGCCGCCCGCCACGGCCTCACGATCAGCGGCGCCCGCCCCTCCCTGCCCGCGTACGTCCGCCAGCTGTGGGCGCGGCGGCACTTCATCACGGCGTTCGCGACGGCCAAGCTCACCGCCCAGTACAGCCAGGCGAAGCTCGGCCAGGTCTGGCAGGTGGCCACGCCCCTGCTGAACGCGGCGGTCTACTACTTCGTCTTCGGCGTTCTGATGGGCACGAGCCGCGGCGTGCCGGACTACGTCCCGTTCCTGGTCACCGGCGTCTTCGTGTGGACATTCACACAGAGCTCCATCATGGCGGGCACCCGGGCCATCTCCGGCAGCCTCGGCCTCGTCCGCGCCCTGCACTTCCCGCGGGCCGCGCTCCCGGTGTCGTACGCGCTGCAACAGCTCCAGCAGCTGCTGTTCTCGATGGCCGCGCTGATCGTGATCCTGCTCTGCTTCGGCGTGCCCGTCAGCGCGTCCTGGCTGCTGGCCGCGCCCGCACTGGCACTTCAGTTCACGTTCAACGCGGGCGTGGCGATGATCGTGGCCCGGCTGGGCGCGAAGACGCCGGACATCGCACAGCTGATGCCGTTCGTGCTGCGCACCTGGATGTACGTCTCGGGTGTCATGTGGAGCATCGACAGGGTGCTCAGCGCTCACCAGGACATGCCGCACGCCGTGCTGGTCGCCCTGGAGTGCAACCCGGCCGCCGTCTACATCGACCTCATGCGGTTCGCGCTGATCGACACCTTCCACGCGAGCCAGCTGCCCCACCACGTGTGGGCACTCGCTGTCGGCTGGGCGCTGCTCGCCGGCATCGGCGGGTTCATCTACTTCTGGAAGGCTGAGGAGACGTACGGCCGTGGCTGAAACCAGGAACGAACTCGTCCCCACCGTCGTCGCCGACCGCGTCGACATCGTCTACCGGGTCAACGGCACCGGTGCCGGGCGGGGCAGCGCCACCGCCGCGCTCAACCGCATCCTGCGCGGGAAGAAGGCCGAGCAGGCGGCGGGGGTGCGCAAGGTGCACGCCGTGAAGGGGGTTTCCTTCACGGCGTACCGGGGGGAGGCGATCGGGCTGATCGGCACGAACGGTTCGGGCAAGTCCACGTTGCTCAAGGCCGTTGCCGGGCTGCTGCCGGTGGAGCGCGGGCGGATTTACACGGACGGTCAGCCTTCGCTTCTCGGGGTGAACGCGGCGTTGATGAACGACCTGACCGGTGAGCGCAATGTGTATCTCGGGGGGCTCGCCATGGGGATGTCCCGTGAGCAGGTGCGGGATCGGTATCAGGAGATCGTCGACTTCTCCGGCATCAACGAGAAGGGCGACTTCATTACCTTGCCGATGCGGACTTACTCGTCCGGTATGGCGGCGCGGCTTCGGTTTTCCATTGCCGCGGCCAAGGATCATGATGTGTTGATGATCGACGAGGCTCTGGCCACGGGGGATCGCTCCTTTCAGAAGCGGTCTGAGGCTCGGATTCGGGAGTTGCGCAAGCATGCCGGGACGGTGTTTTTGGTGAGCCATAACAACAAGTCGATCCGGGATACGTGTGATCGGGTGTTGTGGCTCGAGCGGGGGGAGCTTCGCTTGGATGGGGGTACTGAGGATGTGCTGAAGGAGTATGAGAAGTTCACCGGGGGCGGGGGGAAGGGGTAGACGGTACGGTTTCGTCTGCGGGTTGGTGGGGGCTGGTCGCGCAGTTCCCCGCGCCCCTAAAGGGGCGCCCTCAGCGCCCCTCGAAATCTGCGCCCCAAGTCTCAGCGTTTCAAGAATTCAAACAAGTCCTCCCATTTCTTCACTATCTCCTCCGTCGTGTAGCGCTGGATATTGGTTCTCGCTGTCTCGCCCATCCTGTCTCGTAGCTCTTTGTCGGACATCAGCGTGTCGAGGCGGCGGGCCAGCTCACCCGTGTTGCCCAGGGTGGCGAGCAGGCCGTCCTCGCCGTCGTGGACTATTTCGTGGACGCCGGGGGCGCAGTCGAAGGCGGCGCAGGGGACGGCGGTTGCCATGGCTTCCATGAGGGCCAGGGGGAAGCCCTCGCCCCGGGAGGACTGGACGAAGACGGAGCCGCCGCGGAGGGCGCCGGGGACGTCGCTCGTGCGGCCCATCCAGTCGACGGAGCCGTCGAGGCCGAGAGCCGTGCACTGCTTCTTCAGGATCTCCTCGTCCTCACCGGAGCCGTAGATCCGCAGGCGCCAGTCGGGATGGCGCGGTGCGACCTCCGCCCAGGTGTCGAGGAGCATGTCTATGCCCTTCTGGTCGTGCAGTCGGCCGATGCTGACGACCACCTTCTCGGTGCGCGGCGACGGTATGTCGGGCATGAACGGGAGCGGGTTCGGCATGAACGAGGCGTTGTTCAGGCCCTGCCCGATCCACAGGTCGGCGTCCTCGCGGGTCAGCGCCAGCATGCGGTCGACGTCCTTGTAGTGCTTCTGCACCCGCTGGAAGCGTGAGGACGCCTTCGAGTACTCGAAGGACTCGTGGCTCATCCCGATCACGGTCAGACCCCGCGTGTCGGCCTGCGCCACCCACTCCATGGCCCACACCTGCGTGACGATCACGACAGCGCCGGGCCGCGTCGCCCGGAACAGCGCGGTCAGCTTCGTGGCCTGCTCGCGCATGCTCGCCTCGCGCGCGCGGCCGGGACGCGGCGGCTGTCCGGCGTACAACGTGGTCATCGGGTACGGGACTTCGCCGAGCTCCTGGACGACCTCGGGCGGAGTGATGCCGACGACATGGACGCGATGCCCGCACCCGGTGAGGAGCCGGGCCATCTGATGCGACCAACTGGTCACGCCGCCCAGCTCGTTGACGCTGTTGGAGACGAAGAATATGTCCCGGAGGATATCCCGCTGCGGGCCCGTACTCATGGCTGTCATCCACGCCTCCATTGCGCGAAGAACTGATCGACGATGCTCTGGGCGGCGTTCCCCTTGTCGTATTCGCCGAACTCCGCCACGAAGCCCTCCCGCGCCTCCGCGTACTTCACGGCCTGCTCGTCGAGTGAGGCGAGGGCCGTGTGGAGTTCCTCCTCGGTGCGTACGACCGGTCCCGGTGCCCGTTCGAGGAGATCGAAGTAGGTCCCGCGTCCTTCGTGCACGTACTCCTCGTAGTCGTACGCGAAGAAGAACATCGGCCGGCCGAGGAGCGCGTAGTCGAACATCACGGACGAGTAGTCAGTGATCAGCCCGTCGGCGAGGGCGAGCAGCGGGGTCACGTCGTGGTGTGCCGATACGTCGATGACGCGGCCGCGCACGGACGGCGGGAGCACGACGTGGTTGAGGTAGTGCGAGCGCACGAGGAGGACGTACCGGTCGCCGAACTCGTCGGCGAACCGCTCCACGTCGAAGGGCAGCTCGAACCGTCGCTGTCTGCCGCCGTGCTGGCGGAACGTGGGGGCGTACAGCAGCACGGCCTTGTCGTCCGGGATCCCCAACTCGGCGGCGAGCGCCCCGCGTTCGCGAAGGCCTGTTTCCTCTTCTCTCCGCTTGGCCTGCACCAGTGCGTCATTGCGGGGGTAGCCCACCCGCAGCAGGGTCTTCTCCTTGAGGCGGAAGGCCCGGGCGAGGGTGCGTACATCGTGCTCGGAGCGGATCAGGAACCGGTCGAAGCGATCGAGGGTGCGCTGCTGTTCCGCCTGCTCGGGCCTGGGCCTGAGCTTCCACGCCGGCTCGTCGAAGCCCATCCGCTTGAGCGCCGAGCCGTGCCAGGTCTGGATGTAGGTCGTCTCCGGCCGCTTGGTGAGCTTCAGCGGATAGCTCTGGTTGTCGACCCAGAACTCGGCCTGGGCCAGCGCCTTCAGATAGGGCAGCGACCAGCGGCGTACGAGGGTGGCGTCCGGCGGAAACCCGGTGGGGCTGCCGGTGTAGGACCACACCGCCTCGAACTCCAGCCCCTGCCGCCGCATCTCCTCATAGATCGCCCTCGGGCTGTCGCTGTACTGCCGGCCCAGGTGACTTTCGAAGACGACGAGGCCCTTCTTCAGGGGCAGCCGGCTGAACGCCTCGTGGTAGAGCCGGAGTTTGGTGTCGCCGGAGGTGAGCTTCCTGCGCACCTCCTTCGCCTTCCGGTAGCCGGACTTGGCGAACCGGCCGGGCGCACCCCGCACACCCCGCTCGACGAGCGCGTCCACCTTCTCGCGGGTGACGATCCGGAAGGAGAGGTGGCCGCGTGAGGAGATCTCGGGCGTGACATGGTCGGCGACCAGCCGGGTGAGCCGGGGCCGGACGGGCAACTGCCCGGCGGCCAGGCCGGGTTCGGAGGCGGTGAGGCGGGTGGTGGTGCGTACGCCGTCGACGTCGAGGTGCAGCCGTACGTCCCACACCGCGTCCACGATGCCCAGCGGCCGCAGCCCGCGCGCGAGGTCGGCCGCCGCCTCCCAGGCGACGGCCTCGCCCTCGTGCCGCAGGGTGGCCACCGGGAAGCGGAAGGTCTGGAAGCGCACGCCCTTGCGGCGGGCGGCGAACTCCAGCTCACCGGTCAGCCGCCCGCCGGGCGGAATGACGCCGAGGGGATTGGTGATGCGCCCCGCCAGCCGGACGGTGCCGGCCGCTTCCTCGTACCCGGTCAGCACATTGCGCAGGAACATCTTCTCGACGGGCTTGACGTGATAGCCCAGCTCGGTGACATCGAGGACGTGCCGGGCGAAGCCGTCGGGGTCGTCGGGGTCGTCGTCCAGATGCTCGGCGCACCAGTAGATCCGGCCGTCGCGCTCCACCAGCGGTGCGGAGATCTTGTCGCGGTTCGTGAGCGTGTCCACGGCCGGCAGCAGGTTGTCCCAGTCGCTCTTCTGCAGCAGATAGGCGCAGATGGCGTGGATGGGCTCCACCTCGTCGAAGGCCGTGCGGTCGATGGACTCCAGGTAGTCGCGGGCGATCGCCGCGAACTCCTGCCGGTACGTGGCGTCCCGGAAGGGCAGCTCGCGCAGATGCAGCACCAGGTCGTGCTTGAGGAACTTGACGTCCTTGTGGAACTTGAGCTCCAGCAACCCCTTGTCGGCGAGGAGTTGATCGACGCGGCGGTGGATCTCCATCCGGTGCGTGAAGTTGGCGATCTCGGCGCGCCGGTTGCTGATCGACTTCGTCGTGGCCTTGTCGACGACGTGCCAGTCGTACACGCGGTTCGGGATCAGGGTGATGCGGCGGGCGGCGGCGTACGCCTGTGCGGAGAAGAGAAGGTCCTCGTAGTGAATCCCGACCGGGAATTCGAGCCCCTGCTCGACGAGGAACTCCCTGCGATAGCACTTGTTCGTCGACAGCGTGTCGAAGACCAGCAGGTCGGGCAGCTCGGAGATCGACTCCAGGGTGCGGGTGCGCGCGTACAGCCAGGGATACCACTTGACCTCCTTGCCGTTGCGCGAGTCCACGTGGACCCGTACGCACAGCCCGGAGACGAGGTCGGCGCCGGTCGTCTCGGCCGCCTCCAGCATGTTCCGGCAGGCGTTGCGCTCCAGTACGTCGTCACTGTCGAGGAAGAGGACGTATGTGCCGCGGGCCTGGGTTATACCGTGGTTGCGGGGAGCTCCGCACCCGCCGCTGTTCTCGTCGAGCTGGAAGGCCCGTACGCGGTCCGGGTGCTCGGCGGCCAGCCGGCGTGCCACTCCGTACGACCCGTCCGTGCTCCGGTCGTCCACGATCACGACCTCGACGTTCCGCAGTGTCTGCTCCAGCACGGAGCGCACGGCTGTGGGCAGCCGTGTCTCGTCGTTGTAGACGATCACGACGACGGATACGTCCGGTGGCTCGGCGGCGCGGCGAAGCAGATCCTCGTTCATCCCATTAATCCTAAGTGTCCCTAGCTGGACCCTGTACGGGGTGTAGGCCGCTTGGGGGCCACTTAGGTAGATGTCGATCGAGGTGTTCGGGTTGCGTTTCTTCGCCCCCGCCGCCCCTACCCGTCCCATCCTTCTGGGGCTCCGCCCCAGACCCCGTCGGGGGCCAGCCCCCGAACCCCCGCTCCTCA
>NZ_VWMY01000124.1 GCF_008905045.1 Streptomyces albicerus | reverse complement strand
GCAGCTGCCGCAGTTTCGCGGGGACTTCCTTGCGGCCCACGATCGCGGAGGCGAACACCGGGTCGGTCGGGGCCAGGACCGCGCCGACGAGGAAGGACGTCGTCCAGTCCAGGCCGACCAGGAAGTGTGTGATGAGCGCCATGCCGACGAAGGCGAGCGGCATGCCCAGGCCGAGGGCACGGGCCGGGTTCTTCCAGTGGGCGCGCAGCTTCGGGAAGGAGACGTGCATGCCGTCGGTGAACAGCACCGCGAACAGCGCCAGATCGGCCGTCACAGCCACGATGTCGCTGTCCGGTGTGATGTGGATCAGCCCGAGAAACCCGTCGCTGACCAGCGCACCACCCACGAGAAAGAGAAAGGAGGTGGACAGCACGGTCCGGGCCGCGAGGCCCGACAACAGCACCGCGATAAGCAGCGCCACCCCGAAGACCACAATGAGCACCATGGCCGAAGCCCCCGATCGGAAGAGAGAGTGATCCCCTGCTCGCCGACCAGGCTTCCCGGCACACCGGGGGGAACCTTACAGGTCCTTGACGCATCTTTGACAGATCACTTATACGCGCAATGGCCTCTGTGACCTTGCCGGATCCCGGCAACCGTGAGCGCGGCGCCGACGCCGACAGCAGACCGACGGCCCCGGCCGCCTCCAGGGTGCCGACGACGCGGTAGAGACGTGGCGGCATGCCGAGATGGGCTGCCGCCTGGCGCATGACCGGCACTGCGGCCGGCTTCGCCAGGTCCAGCGGAAGGAAGATCAGGGTCAGCGCAACGGCGAGGGTGATCTCCGCCGTTCTCGTACCGAAGACCTTTCAGCAGAGATTGGCATCGGCACGCGCGCGCCGCCGACCGGCCGGGCGATGGCATCACGCCCTGTCTCGTTCGTCGTCCGAGGAGTGGCCGAGCCCGGTGCTCCTCCGGCTACGGCGTTCGGCTCCCAGGCGAGCGTAGTAGTCGATGAGGTTTGGGGCGTCCACCGCAGCGGCGTTGACAACCTGCTCGGCGGGGGCGCCCTGCAGCAGGCGTTTGACCGGGACCTCGAGCTTTTTCCCCGTACGGGTGTGCGGAATGGCCGGGACTTCGAGGATCTCGTCGGGGACGTGGCGGGGCGAGGCACCGGTACGGATGGCGTCGCGGATCCGGTCGCGCAGGGCGTCGTCGAGGGTCACCCCGGCCGCGGGGACGACGAACAGCGGCATCCAGTAGCCGCCGTCCGGTTCCTCCGCGCCGATGACCAGGGCCTCCGTGATCTCCGGAAGGCGCTCGACGACGTCATGGATGTCGGCGCTGCCGAGCCGTACGCCGTTGCGGTTGAGGGTGGAGTCGGAGCGGCCGTGCACGATCACCGAGCCGTGGGAGGTGACGGTGATCCAGTCGCCGTGCCGCCACACGTCCGGGTAGGCCGAGAAATAGGCGTCGTGGTAGCGGCCGCCGTCGGGGTCGTTCCAGAAGGACAGTGGCATCGACGGCATGGGGCGGGTGAGGACCAGCTCGCCCACCTGGTCCACCACCGGGAAGCCCTCGGCGTCGTACGCGGCCAGCGCCACGCCGAGGTGGGGTGCGGACAACTCCCCTGCCCAGACCGGGGTGTTGGGAGCGCTGCCGGCAAAGCCAGACACCACGTCCGTGCCGCCGCTGATGGAGGCCAGCAGGACGCGGTCGCCGACGTGGTCGCGGACCCAGGGGTAGGCGGAGGCGGGCAGGGTGGAGCCGGTGCAGCCGATGGCGCGGATCGCCGACAGGTCGTGCACGGACGGGTCGATGCCGAACTTGGACATGCCCAGCAGGTATTGGGGGCTGGTGCCGAAGAGGGTGACGCGATGGCGGGCCGCCAGCTCCCAGAGGATGTCCGGCTGGGTGAGCAGCGCCGGGCTGCCGTCGTACGTGCAGGTCGTGGCGCCGGTCAGGAGGGTGGAGACGACCAGGTTCCACATCATCCAGTGGGTGGTGGTGTACCAGAGGAGGCGGTCGCCGGGGCCGAGGTCGGAGTGCAGGCCCAGGGTTTTCAGGTGCTCCAGCAGGACGCCGCCGTGGCCGTGGACGATGCCCTTGGGCAGGCCGGTGGTGCCGGAGGAGAAGACGACCCAGAGCGGGTGGTCGAACGGCACGGGTGTGCAGGCGAGTTGCTCGGTCCGGGTGGCCGCGTCCTCCCACGGGACGACGAGCGCGGGATGGGTTTCGTCGGGCCGGGACAGGCGCATGTGGTCGACCAGCACCGTGGCCTTCAACGTCGGCAGGGCGCGGGCCAGGTCGAGGACGGCCTCGCGGCGGTCGTGCGTGGTGCCGTTGAAGAGGTAGCCGTCGGCGGCGATCAGGACGGTGGGTTCCAGCTGGGCGAAGCGGTCGGCGGCGGCCTTGGGGGCGTAGTCCTGGCCGCACACCGACCACACCGCGCCCAGGCTCGCGGCGGCGAGGAAGACGACGACGGCGTGCGGGGTGTTGGGCAGGTAGCCAACCACCCGGTCACCCATCCCGACGCCCAGATCGCGCAGGGTGGCGGCGACGGAGGCGACCTGGGCGCGCAACCGGTCCCCGGACACCTCGTAGCCGGCGCCGGCCTCGTCCAGCGCGATGATCGCGGGCGCCCCGGAGGACTGGTGCCGCAGGGCGTGGTGGGTGTAATTGAGGGTGGCGCCGGGGAACCAGCGGGCACCGGGCATCCTCTCCTCGGCCAGCACCCTGTCGTACGGTGTCGACGCCTGGATGTCGAAGTACTCCCAGACGGCGCTCCAGAACCCTTCGAGGTCGGTGACCGACCAGCGGTGCAGGGAGTAGTAGTCGGCCTCGACCCCGGTGTGACGGGCGGCGGCCCAGCGGGTGAAGTCCGCGATGCGGCTGCGCTCGGCGGTCTTGGGGTCCGGGGTCCAGAAGGGTTTCGCGGAGGGTGTGTGGTACGGCTGCGTGCTCATCGCGTGGTGCTCCTCAGCACAGGGGAGGCGGGGTGCTCGGTGGGGGCGGCGACGGGGCGCCGGGTGGTGCACAGCAGGGGCGCCCAGGCGGCGGTGCCGGTGAAGTCGGCGCCGCTCGCCGGGAGTACGTCCAGGACGACGCGGTCGGGCCGCAGCAGGACCGCGTCCGCGCGGCCGGCCCGCAGCCAGGCCGCGAGGGTGCCGTCGTCGCTGATCCCTGCCGTGTGGACGATCCGGGCGCCGAGCCCTTCGGCCAGGGCACGCGCGGCGGGCGGGAGCGGCACCGCGGTCAGTACGGCGAAGGAGTCGCCCAGGACGTCGTCGAGGCGAGTGCGCTCGTCGTCCGTGGTCACCCAGGGCTGCGGGCAGTGGGTGCCCGCGAGCCCGCGCAGGGGGTTGCGGCGTCGTATCAAGGGGCCTGCGGACAGGGCGGGGCTGAGGTTGCGGGTGGCCGCGCCCGTCACACCGGGTATGCGGCACGCCGCGCTCACGGCGGTCCGGCGCAGAGCGGCGGCGCGGTCCTGACCGCCGGTCATGGCCCAGCCGGTCGCGACCGCGAGGCGGATCACATGGCGGGCGTGCGGCTTGCGTTCGCGCTCATACGTTTCCAAGAGCCGTTCGTCGACGCCCTGTTGGAGGACGCGGGCCAGCTTCCAGGTGAGGTTGTAGGCGTCGCGCATCCCGGCGCACAGCCCCTGGCCCACGAAGGGCGGGGTGAGGTGGGCGGCGTCGCCGAGCAGGAAGACCCGGCCCCGGCGCCACCGGTCGGCGATGCGGGCCCGGAAGGTGTACTGCGCCTGTCGGACGACGTGGAAGTCGTCGCCGTAGGAGATGTCCACCCACGGGGCGACCAGCTCGCGCAGCCGCTCGTGATCCAGCCCGCCCGGGTCCGGCAGCCGGAACTCCCAGCGGTAGCGGTCCTCGCCGATCCGCATGAAGGTGGCCGGCCGGTGCGGGTCGCAGACCTGGTCGACGCCCTCCCAGCTCCGGACGGGCAGGCTGGTGCGTACGTCGATGACAGTCCACTGCTCCTCGAAGCGCAGGTCCTCCCATACCGCGCCGATGGCCTTTCGGGTGAGGCTCCCCGCGCCGTCGCAGCCCAGGACCGCGTCCGCCCGCAGAAGGTGTTCGCCCTCGTCGTCGCGGTAGGACACCTGGACCGTTCCGCCGGTGTCCTGTGCCACTCGGGTGACCTCCACCCCGCCCCGCAACTCGCACTCGGGACGGCGGGCCAGCTCGGCGCGCAGCAGCCGTTCCAGCTCGGGCTGGTCGAACATGCTGGTCTGCGGGAAGCCGTGGCGGCCGTGCGGGGACCGCCGGAACTCGGCGATCACCCGGTGCCGGGTGTCCAGCAGTCGCAGCCCTTTGGCCGGACGGGCGATCGCGGTGAACTCCTCGGCGACTCCGGCGGCCTGGAGGATCCGGCAGATCTCGTCGTCGGTGGCGACGGCGCGCGGGAGGGGGTAGACGTCCTGGTGGCGTTCGAGGACGACGCTGCGGACGCCGTGCCGGGCCAGCAGCAGGGCGGCGGTCACGCCCACGGGCCCGGCCCCGACGATCATCACGGGTACATGTGCCGAGCCGGGCGCGGTGTCCCGTGGTCCGGCCTGGTCGACGGTCATGTGCGGCTCACTTCGGGTCTCAGTTCGCGTCGGTCACGGCGGTGCGCTGCTCGCCGAGGTCGATCCGCCCGTCCGGGGTGGCGATGGTCGCGGTCACCATGTCGCCGTGGTGCAGGTAGTGCGGGTTCTTGGCCTGGGTCTTGAAGAACGCCTTCCACTTCACGGCGGGCGGCAGCAGCGAGCCGATCTTCTCGACCGCCTTGGGCGGGGCCTTCAGGGCGGTGCCGCCGGGGGTGCCGGTCAGCAGCAGGTCGCCGGCGTCGAGCGTCTGGAAGCGGGCGAGCAGGGTCAGCGCCTGCGCCGGGCGGACGATCATGTCGGCGAGGGTGCGGTCCTGGCGCAGGTCGCCGTTGACCGACAGCTTCAGCCGCAGGTCCAGGAGATGGGCGAAGTCCTCCGGCTCCAGCAGGGAGAGGTAGGGCCCGGTGGGCGTGAAGGTCGGGTACGACTTGCTCTCGTAGAACTGCGTCTTGGTCAGCTGTACGTCACGGGCGCTGACGTCGTTGGTGATCACGAGTCCGGCGACGTACGAGGGCAGGTCCCGCTCCTCGACGACGGTGCCGACGGGCAGCGTCGTCCCCATGACCAGGCCCAGCTCCACCTCGTAGTCGAGGAACTTCACATGCGACGGCCGGACGATCGCTTCGCCCGGTCCGCTCACCGAGCCGGACGCCTTGCGGAAGAAGGTGGGCGGGATGTCGCCGGTGAAGCCCGAATCGCGGGCGTGGCTGCGGTAGTTGACCATCTGGGCGACCACGCGGCAGGGCGTGGTGACCGGGGAGAGCGCCACCAGGTCGGCGACCGGCGTGCCCGGTTCGCCGCTCGCGGCGGCTTCGCGCACGGCGGCCCGGTCGGCGAGCAGGTCGGCGGTGGTGACGGCCTTGGTGTCGACGGGGAGGGCGCGGTCGCCGAGGACGGCCCACCATCCGTCGGCGGTGCGCAGGACGTTCGTACTCATGTCATTGCCTTCATCAGGGGGTGGGGGTCAGGAGTTGGCGGCCTTGAGCAGACCGAGGAGTCGTGCGGGGTCGAGTTCGTTGTCGCCGCGCAGGGCCTGGATGACGTCGCGGACCCGTTGCGGAGAGGGGCCGGCGCCGAGGAAGTCGCGGGTGGCCGGCGGGCCCCACTGGGCGAGGCCGCTGGTCGACATGGGCGCCCAGCCGGGTTCGAGGTCGCAGGAGAACAGGTCGCCGTCGGCGAAGTGCTCCAGCATGAAGCGGTCGGGGTCGCGCCAGTAGTCGAAGAGCTGGCTGCCCTGGATGTGCCGGCCGATGCCCCAACTGCGCTGGTAGCCACGCTCGTTGAGGTACTCGCCGCCGGCAGCGATCGAGTCGAGGTCGGTGACCTGGTAGGCGGAGTGGACGTAGCCGTTGCCCGGGCCGAGGTGCATCGCCAGGGTGTGGTGGTCCACCGCCAGGCTGCCCCGGTCGCAGCGGATGAACGCCATCGTCGGACCGCGCCCGCGCTGCCCGTCCAGGAACAGGAAGTCGGACACGATCATGCCGAGGGTGTCCAGGTACCAGTCCAGGGCGCGCGCGAACACCCTTGTCTCCAGCACCACATGGCCCAGGCGCTGGATACGGGACGGCTCGCGGGGCGGGCGCTGGGTGGCGTTTGTACGGCGGTGCTCGGTGCCGTAGTTGAGGAGCAGCGGCCGCTGCTCCGGCAGCGCGGGCAGCTCCTCGCCGCAGTGCACGACCCGTACCGGGAAGCCCGACGGGTCCAGCAGGTTCACCCCCTGGCCGCCGCCGGGCACATCAGCGTCCCGTACATCCGTCCCCGTTGCCCGTGCGAGCCGGTCCAGGTCGGCCCGCTCGGCCGCCCGGAACGCCGGGCCGATGAAACGGGACGTACGACCGCGCCGGATCACCATGCACGGCGAGCCGGCGAAGGTGCCCCGCAGCCACAGCTCCCGCTCGGTCCGAGCGGCGATACCGAAACCGAAGTCACGGGCGAAGACCTCGGCCCGGTCCAGGTCGGGCTTCTCGAACTCCAGCCAGGCCAGGTCGGCCACTTTGACCACGGGATTCCGGGAGCGTCCCGGATGCTCGCCGCGCAGGGCGCCCTGCTCACTGTGGAGGTCCTGATGGGCCGTCTTGACGGCGGCCCCGTCGACGTGGGTTTCGGACATGGCGTCCTCCAAGCAACATTGCCGTAATGAGGAAATCATCAAGTTTGACAGAACTCGCCGTCAAGGGGTGAGCCAGAAGAAATGATGGATTCATCAGAACTGCTGGTGTTCCCGTTACCGCGGCTAGACTCTGCGCATGCCTTCGTCAGCCCCGCCCCGCAACCGCTTCGAGCGGCGCCGCGCCGAGACCCGCCAGGCACTGATCCGCGCGGCGAGGCAGATCCTCGCCGAGACCGGGGACACCAGCGCCAGCATCCAGGCGATCGCCGAGCGCGCGGATGTCGGCTTCGGGTCCTTCTACAACCACTTCGAGTCGAAGACGGAACTGTTCGACGCGGCGGTGGTGGACGCGCTGGAGGAGTTCGGCCAGACCTTCGACGAGCGACTGGCCGGGATCGACGACCCGGCGGAACTGGTCGCGGCGGGCTTCCGGCTCAGCGCCCGCATGGCCGACTCCCACCCGGAGCTCATGCAGGTGCTGCGCCGCCGCGGACTCGGCTACCTCCACTCGGAGAACGGCCTGGCTCCCCGGGCCCTGCGCGACCTGGAGGCCGGCATCGCGTCCGGCCGCTTCACCGCCCTCGACCCCGTCGTCGCCCTCTCCGCGCTCGGCGGCACGCTGCTGTCCCTGGTCGAGCTGAGGTTCACCCGCCCCGACCTGGACGGGGACGAAGTCGCCTCGAACCTGGCCGAAATGGTGCTGCGCATGCTGGGCCTCCCCTCGGGCGACGCCGGCGAGGTCGCCCGACGCCCACTGCCCGACCTCGACTGACCGTCCTCGGCCGACGGCTTCGGCTTCTTCGGGGGTGGCCGGTCGTTGACGAAGGGCGGTGCCCGGTGCCCCTCCCGGCACCGCCCCGGGCCGTGCGCCGCTCAGGCACGGCCGTCCTGGGACGGAGGAGTCACCCCGTGCCACGGACGAGACCTCGCTCGCCCTGCAGAAGCGCTTCGCCGCCGCGGTGCCCAGACTCGTCGTCAGCAAGGACATCGACAGCGTGCGCCTGGACCGCGTGGCCGGCAACAGCGGTACCCCGAAGGGCTTCAACGACGCTCTGGCGCAAATCAAGGCAGAAGCATCCGGCTGACCGTCGGCCGCAGGTATCACTTGCGGCTGCGGCTGATTCCGCCGACCGCGGGCACGAGGGCGTTCAGGCCAAGTCCGCGACCACCCTCGGCAGATCCGCCGTTACCGCCCAGACCGTGATCCTGGCCACCGGGGTCTCCTACCGGCCGCTCGCGGCGCCCGGTCTGGAGGCGCTGACCGGCTGTGGCGTCTTCTATGCCCCAGGCAGGGACCGCCGATCCATGGATAAACCTTCCTCTCCCGCCCCTGGGCGGGCGCTCCTACGGTCGAGGCTGCGGGCGCTCACCGGCCCGCCGTAACGAAGGAAAGAGACCCCCATGAAGATGACCGGCAACACGATCCTGATCACCGGCGGAACCTCGGGCATCGGGCTCGGTCTGGCCCTGCGTCTGCACGAGGCCGGCAACAAGGTGATCGTCGCCGGCCGGCGCAAGGAACTCCTCGACGAGATCACGGCTGAGCACCCGGGCATCGACGCGCTCGTCCTCGATGTCGCGGACCCCGACTCGATCGCCCGGGCCCGCGAGACCGTGGCGGCGAGCCACCCAGGGCTGAACGTCCTGGTCAACAACGCCGGCATCATGCTGCTGGAGAACATCCTCGACCCGGCCGGACTCCCGGTCGCCGAGGACCACGTCACGGTCAACCTGCTCGGCACGATCCGGATGACGTACGCCTTCCTGCCGCTGCTGGTGGGCAAGGACGACGCGGTCGTCATGAACGTCACCTCGTCGCTGGCGTTCGTACCGTTCCAGAGCACCCCGACCTACAGCGCGACCAAGGCCGCGCTGCACTCCTTCTCCGAGAGCCTGCGCATCCAGCTCGCCGGTGCCGACGCCGGCGTCCAGGTGATCGAGGTAGTCCCGCCGGGCGTGCGCACGACCCTGCTGGGCCAGCAGGACAGCGACCAGTCCATGCCGTTGGACGACTTCCTCACCGAGACCCTCGACCTGCTGCGCGAGAACCCCGACGCGAAGGAGCTTGTCGTCGAGCGCGCCAGGTTCATCCGCGACGCGGTGGCCAACGGCTCCTACGACGACGTCCTCGCCATGATCAGCGGCAGCTGACCGACCTGTAATGACCGACGCGGAACAACAGCACGCGGGCGGGTCCTGTGGGCCACATCATGGACGAACGCGAGCTTGACCCGCCTCGGGGTGGTCGGCCGGTCCCAAGCGTTGGGCTTCCTCGACGGTGGACCGTCGCCGCAGGCCGTCTTCCAGGCCGACGGCCTGCGGCGCACCGCCGAATGTCGGCGAATTTCCCAGCGGGTCAGGCAGGTCAGGTAACCATCGGGTCGTCTCACTGCGAGCGCCCTCGGCGTCGGCCGTATGAGCGGCTTCGCGCGGGTGGGAGAGGACTGCTCAGCCATGGATCGGTGGTCCCTGGATAGCCGGGCGGGATGCGGCGAGGATGGGGGCATGGACAAGAAGGAACTGGCGGAATTCCTGCGCCACCGGCGTGAGACTCTGCGGCCCTGCGACGTCGGGCTGGCCGAGGGGCCGCGCAGGCGTACGCAGGGGCTGCGCCGCGAGGAGGTCGCGCAGCTCGCCGGCATGTCCACCGACTACTACGCCCGGCTGGAACAGCAGCGTGCTCCGCAGCCCTCCGTCCAGATCACCACGGCTCTCGCCCGGGCACTGCGGCTGACCCTGGACGAACGCGACCACCTCTTTGTCCTCATCGGCCACAACGCCCCGGCCCGCTTTCAGCGCTCCGAACATGTCAGCCCGACGCTGATGCGGGTCCTGGACCGCCTGGACGACTCCCCGGCCCTGGTACAGACCGACCTGGTCGACACCCTCGCGATGAACCCGTTGGCCGTCGCGCTGCTCGGCGATCAGACCCGCCACACCGGTCTGGCCAGTAGCGCCTACTACCGCTGGTTCATGGACCCGGCCGAACGTCTGATGGTTCCCGAGGAGAACCGCGAACGCCACGGCCGCACCCAGGCAGCCCGCCTGCGGGCCGCGCTGACCGCCGGCAGCGACACCCCCCGAGCCGCCCGGATCCTCGCCGAACTCCAGGAAAACAGCCCCGAGTTCGTCCGCATGTGGGAACTTCAGGAGGTCGCCCGACGCTACGACGACTGCAAGACCATCCTCCATCCCGAACTCGGCCGCATCGACGTCGACGCCCAGGTCCTGTTCACCGAGAACCGCGCCCAGACCCTGGTGGTGCTGACCACTCGCCCCGGCACGGAGAGCCACAGCAAGCTCGAACTGCTCTCCGTCATAGGGCACCAGCAGCTCACCCCCTGACGTCCTGGACCGGGGGGCGGGTCCAGGCTCGGCTCCGCGTCGTCGACCTCGGCGATCAGCTGAGCTCACACACGAGACCAGCGCCGACGCCCTCCAGCCCCAATCCCCGCTCTCAGCTTCTTGTTCAGCCAGGGCTCCACCACTCGCCCCGCTGGGGGCCGTCTTTCGGATCCGCGCGTAGTCACGGTCCACGTCGGCGCAGTGGCAGCGCAGCACCTCCAGCTTGTGCGCGACCTCGGCGTGAGGGAGCGAGGTGAGGTTGCAGGCGTCCGCGTACTGGGCCACCAGCCTCAGGGTCTTCTCCTCGCCGCCTCCGCCGATCATGATCTCCGGGTGCGGCGCACTCACCGGCGGTGGCACGCACACCGTCTCGGCCAGGTCCGGCATGGCGCTCTCGGCGCCGCCCAGTACCTCCATCTGGAAGTAGCGGTCCATCACCGACAGCCGGCCCACCCCCGCCACCTCGGCGGCGGCTCCGACCGCCGCCAGCTCAGGCCCCAGCCCACCGTGCCTCTTCAAGTCACCTGCGGGGTCGTCGAATCCCACGATGCTGATGCCCAGTCGCATGTCAGCCTCCTCGCCGCAGACCCTGGTCCGCGCCTCGCGCTTCAGTCCCGGCTGAGGGTCGCGCGGGCGTCGCCCGCGGAGCGCCGGACGGCGGTGTCGGTCAGTTGCGTCACCGTGGCAGCGGGCACCGGGACGCCCGGGGTCTCGAAGAACCAGCGCCCCAGCTCCTCCTGGGTCAGCCCGTCGGGCTGTGCCGCCAGGTACGGCTGTACGTAGACCGGGGTGCCCGGCTCGCTCCGCCAGCTGTCGGCGAGGGTGCCGATGTCCACGGCGTCGTAGCCCAGCGCGTCCAGCAGTTCGGCGACCTGCGCCTTGGCGGTCGTGTCGTCACCGGCGATGGGCAGGGCACTGCGGTCGTCGGCGCCGGCGGGCCGGGCGAAGGTGAACAGGCGCACGAAGTCGATGCTGTTGAACGCCTTGACCACCCGGGAGTCGGCCAGGTGTCGCTGCACCAGAGTGCTGGAGGTCAGCCCGCCGGCGTCCAACTCGGCGATGTGGCCGATGCGATCGGGGAACCCTCCTCGGCGAGCCGTTCGGCCGTGGCCGCGCCGATGCCGGTCGCGCCCCCGGCAATGACGATCCTCTTGCCCTGCAGACCCCTCATGACTCTCTCCCTTTGCTGAGCTTAAGCGCCACACTTGTGTTAGTCGCTACAGTATGACACTCAGTTTCAGGATAGGAACTATGGCTCATCGTTGCGAGTCGAGGTCAAGGGAGAGGTAGGATCGAGAAGTGAGTGGAGCAGTACGTACGAACACGAGAGACATCGCACGGGCCGCCATCCGGTCCGAGCTGGCCCAGGTGGCCTTCGACCTGTTCCGCCGCGAGGGCTTCGACAACGTCACCGTCAATGACCTGGCCGCGGCTGCGGGAGTGTCCCGCAGTACCTTCCTGCGCTATTTCGGCAGCAAGGAGGACGCCGTCCTCGGCGCCGTCGACATCCAGGGCGAACAGGTCGTCGGTGCTCTACGCGCCCGGCCTGCCGACGAGGGCGACTGGACGGCCCTGCGGCGCGCGCTGGACACCGTCACCGAACTCCATCGCCGGGACCCGGACGGCGCACTCGTGATGTCCCAGCTGATCATGCGCACGCCCGCGCTGGGCGCCCGCACACTGGAGAAGCAGAACGGCTGGCGCCCCGCCATCGCCCAGGCACTCGCCGAGCGCGCCGATCCCTCGTGGCCCGACCTCCTGGTTCCGTCGGTACGCGCCGCCGTCGCGGTGGACTGCTTGAACGTCGCCGTCGACCACTGGACCGCCTCCGACGGCGGCCTCGACCTCGACGCCCTGCTCGACGAGGCCTTCGCCGCATTCGCGCCGGGGTAGGCACATCCGCTTTGTGAAACCGGGTGTCATACTGGCATCTTGAAGACAATGCTGGGACCGAGGCCGGAGTACGGGATGGGGGCGCGGGTGGACGTGGCAGCCGGGCGCGGGAAGACCCGTGACATCGCCCGGGCCGCGGTACGGGCCGAACTGGCCCAGGTGGCGTTGGACCTGTTCCTGCGCGAGGGATTCGACAAGGTCACGCTGGATGACCTGGCCGCCGCAGCAGGTGTGTCCCGCAGTACCTTCCTGCGGTACTTCGGCAGCAAGGAAGAAGCGGTTCTCAGCGTCTTCGACGCGCACGGCAGGCAGATCGCCGACGCCGTACGCGCCCGCCCGGCCGACGAAGACGACTGGACGGCGCTGCGTCACGGGTTGGACGTCGCCATCGAGCACTACCGTCAGGACCCGGCCCGGGCCCTGACGATGACTCGGCTCGTCCTCGACACACCCGCCCTGTGCGCCCGGCAGTTGGAGAAGCAGCGCGGCTGGTGGCCGGCCCTGGCCAATGCCCTTGTCGAGCGCACCGATTCCCCGCAGCCCCTGACGCCGGCCATCTCGGTGAAGGCCGCCGCCGCGCTGGACTGTCTCAACATCGCTCTCGACCACTGGACCGCCTCCGACGGCCGTCTCGACCTCGTCGACCTTCTGGACCAGGCATTCGCCGCGCTCAGCTCCCGCTGATGCACTGAAGCCCGGGCCGCCTGAGGCCTTGATGGTCTCGGTGATCCATGATGGAGCGGTCGGCCTGCCCTGAGTTGAGTGGAGCCGAGGGCCTGTCCCGAGTTGTATGGAGTCGGGACAGGCCAAGCCCGAGTCGGAGGGCGAGCCCTGGCTGTTGGCAGCCGCGGAAGCCCCGGTTCCGGGACTACCGGGGGCACGTGGGTCTCGGGAATCGGTGCCAGGCCACACCCATCACCGCATGATCCCAGCTGCACGGCGACCGACAGCTCGCACTCGGCCGACACAATCGGAGCCCCCGTAGGGCGGATGCGCAGGGCCCAGGGGCCCGGACTTGACCCGCTCGGCGCGCTGAAGTGAAGGAACCGCCGGGGCCGGCGCACGGGTTCAGTGAGGACTCTGCGGTGTTCTGGCACAAGGGGAATGGCCGGGTCGGCAGCGGCCCCGGTGTGGTGGGCGTGGCTAGGTTGTGGCTGTCCGCATCAGCGGCAACAGCAGGGAAATCAGGGAATCGGGGGAATCATGCGCATGCACAAGCGACGCGCGGTCGGTGCGCTCACCGCCGCGCTGCTCGGGCTCGGCGCGGTGATCGTTCCGGCGGGCAGCGCAGCCGCAAGCCCGGAGGGATGCGATTACCGCTCGTACGACGGACCGGGCTCGATCTTCATCTCGTGGAAGGGAGATCCGAAGCGGCTCGGCGATGGAAGGACACTCCGCCTCCAGACCGCCAAGGACGGGTGGTGGGTCGGCGGCGACCGCTCAAGCGCCTATCTGTCAGGGGCCGATGCAGGTGACAGTGCCTGGGTGGAGATCGAGCACGGGGACAAGCCCGGAGAGGATGATCACGGCACAGAGTGCGGCACCACCTCGGAGCGTACGCCGGACAGTTACGTCCCTTCGCCGATCACTGATCCGCGCTACGGCATCGAGACCAAGTGGTACTGGCACAGCAGTGACACAGTGACCGACCGCTGGATGCGCGCCTGCGCGGACTTGGGGTCCGGCACGGAGTGCACCTCCTGGTACTCGGACGACTGACCGGGCCCACGTGAAACCCGCAGGGCTGTACCGCAACAGCCGTACGGTACAGCCCTGTTGACGTGTTCAGCTCTCGACGACGGCGAGTTCGAGGTGCCCGAGGCGTTCCGGTTCCGCGATCACGTCGATCGCGGGCTCTTGCCGCCGGTGACCGTGAAGCCGAGCACCAGGAACAGGCGTCCACGCGGGGCCATGGCGAGGCCGACCGTCCTGTCGATCACGGACTCGGGGCGCCGCCTTGGACCTCCCGGACGTCCGGCCATCTGCGGGATGTCGTCGAAGGTGGAGGGCCGGGGTGATGTCATTGACGCCGGCCGCGGTTGTGATGACGTGCAGCGGGGTGCCGCGACCGTCGCAGATCGCATGGTGCTTGTCGCCCCTCTTGCGCCGGTCGACCGGTGAAAGACCGGTCGCGGCGCCCCTCTTTCAGCGCGGATGTGGGAGCCGTCCACGCACGCGCGAGCCCAGTTGAGGTTGCCGGACGCGCGTGCAGCTCGGCGAGCGGATGAGATGCAACTTCTCGAAGACGCCGGTCTGTTGCCAGCGGTCCAGGCGTCGCCGGCATGTCTGTCCAGAGCCGAACCCCAGCACCGGGGTTACGGGCCCTGCAGTAATGGGCCTTTCGTTTCCCGAACGGGTCGCTCGGACTCTGTGCTTACCCGACGCTGTCGTCGACCTTGAAGTTGTAATTGACCTGCTTGCCGTTGACCGACGTGGCGGTGACGGTGACACCGAGGGTGTCGCTGCCGGCAGTGAGCTCGCAGCGGATCGTGGCGCCGACCCGGGCCGGGAGGTGCTCAGGGCAGGTGACCCTGTCGGGACGTTTGCCGGTGTCCGCGGTGAGCTTGTCGGAGATCGTCTGCGCGACTCGGGCCTTGTGGACGGCCCCTTCCTCGCTGACGGCCGTGTTCCCGGGCTCCGCCGGGTCGTCACTGACCGGCTTCTCCTCGGCCGTCGGCTGCTCCTCGTCCGGGGCCTTCTCAACGGCGGCTGCGTCCTCGCTGGCCGTCGCGTCACTCTTCTTCTCCGCGTCGCCAATGCTGAAGGAGCATCCGGTGGCGAGAAGCACCGTCAGTGCGCCCAGCGCCGCTGCGGCCGCAATCCTCTTGTTGCGTCCCGTGTGCCACATTATTTCCCCCTGTTTGTGCGTGATGAGATAAAGGTTAGGAATGCGCGATTGACGGAATTGATTCCGTATATGAGCTGTTTGAGTTGGACTGTTACATAATCAACACCTTCTGCTCCGCCAAGCGGCCCCCTGTCGGCCCCACGCGAACACTCAGCGCAGCAAGGACTGCTGCTGCGGGCGCGATGGGGTCAGCAGGACACCGAACGCGGCATCGCAGTCAGTTGCACTTCAAGGGCGGCAGGATTGCTCGCTTCGAATCTGATGCCGGATGCCCCTGCCGGTGTCGGCTCCGTACGACGGGCACAGTAGCCCGGCCCGGTCGTTGAGTGTGCCGGTCGTTTGCCCCACAAGGAACGGCCGCCGCACACACCGGAGTACGCGGAAGGCAGGGGACGGCACCGGCTCTCGTTCACAGCCGTGACCTACCTTGATCGTCAGTCAACTACTCTTGTTCCGTGCGGCACGGGGGACATGAGGGGAACAGGGGTGCGGCCGCTGAGCCGATAGACGGGCCCAGGTCCAGCGAGCGCCTGTTGGTTCTGACCCTCGAGCGGTACGGGGTGTGGCTCAGGTCCACCGTGGTCTGCCTGTGCGGTGCGCTGGGCGTCGTCTTGGCGGACGCGGCGGAGATTCCCCTGACGATGTCTCTGCTGGTGCCCGCTCTCCTGGCCTGCGGTGTGCGCCTCTACGCGCTGCGCCGCCCGCTCCCGTTCGCCCTGCTGTGGCCGTTGGACGCGGCCGTGGTGGTGCTGACGGGACTGTCTCAGCCGGTGATCGGCGGCGACGGCGCGGATGTGATGGCGGAGGCTATCGTCGGCATCAGCATCATCGCTTTCCAGTACGAGTGGGCGACGCGCCCAGTGGCCGGGGCTGCCCTGGCCGTGTTGGGGGCCGCCGTCTGCGCGCTCGGCGACATCCTCTCCTCACCCACGCACAGCCCCGACTTGATCCCTCTGGTACGCATATTTGTCCAGGTGGGCCTGTCGAGGGCCGCTTACATCGTGGTTCGGGCGCGGGCCAGGTCGGCTGACCGGTCGGCCGCGGCCAGGGCGGCGTCGCGCCGGGAGGCCGAGGTCGCCGCCGCACGGAGGGCAACTGAGCGCGAGTACCTGGCGACTCTGCACGACACGGCGAGCGCGACGCTGCTGATGGTCTCCCAGGGCGACGGCAGGGACTGGTCATGGCTGCCGCCACGTGCAAGACAGGATCTGGAGGCATTGTCCGCCGTACCCGGATTCGAGACGGGGAGCGTCGACCTCGCGGCGCTTCTCGGCTGTGTGCCCGAGGGTGAGGGACAGGCCAGGGTGCGGCTCAAGACGCACATCGACGGCCCGCTCGTGATGCCGTCCGGCCCTGGGCTTGCGATATTCAACGGGGTCCAGGAAGCCGTCACCAATGTGGGCCGCCATGCCGGGGTGCGGGAAGCGGAGCTCAGGGCATGGATGGAGGGGGACGGCGCCGTCGTCGAACTGTCCGACGCGGGACGGGGCTTCGACCCGGAGTCCGTCCCCGCGCGGCGCCGGGGCATCTCCGGTTCCATCATCGGCAGGATGCACGCGGTCGGAGGCTCCGCCACGGTCAACTCGCAACCGGGAACCGGGACCTGCGTGCAGTGGCGCTGGCACGCCCATACCCGTGTGTCACAGAAAGGGGGCGGAGCGCAGGCGGCGGGCGTACCGCGCTCGCCTGGCGCCCAGGCACAGCACACGGCTGTCGTCCGCCTCATCCGCGGGCAGCTCCTTTACGGGGCCCAACTGGCCGTGCTGCTGATCAGCCTGGTGTGGCAGTTCACCATGTCGCTGCCCCAACTCACGGCCTACCAGGGCGTGTACCGCCCTGCGTGGGCACAGACAGCGGCCTTCGTCTGCCTCGCCGTCGTCGCGGTGACCGGGGGTGCCTATCTGCTGCGTGGCAGGCGGATCCCGCCGAGGGTGCGCTGGTGGAGCCTGGGCTCGGTGCTGACCGTTTCGGCGGTATGCGCGTTCACGCTCCCGCCGGAGCGGTCGACAGGTGCGGAGGACTGGGCGTTCGCAGTGGTGGGCTGGCATGCGCTGTTCCTGCTGGCAGACCTGCGGGTCAGGGCGTTCGCGGCGTTCCTCGGGGCGCATATAGGGCTCAACGCAACCGCTGTGTTCCTGTCGGGTGCGCCGACCGCCGCGGAGTTGGCCGTCATGGGGATCGCCGCGATATCCAACTGCGGCTTCCAGCTCTCCGTCGGTGTACTGATGACGCACCTGCTGCACGGTACGGCGCCGGCAGCGGGGACCGCGGCCGCACGGGAGGAAGAACTGCGTACCCGGGAACGCATCCACGAGGACATGCAGCGTGATCACAAGGAGCGCTACCGCGCCTTGACGGCGACGACAGTGCCGCTGCTGGTGGGCCTTGGCCACGGTGTGCTGAGCCCGCACGATGAGGAGGTCAGGCTGCGGTGCGGGGTGGAAGCCGCCCGTATGCGCCGCCTGTTCGCGGAGAGCGATGCCGTCTCCGATCCGCTGCTGAACGAGCTGCGGGCATGCGTGGAGGTGGCCGAGCACCACGGGGTGACGGTGAGCCTGGCCGTACGAGGCCGGCCCGGTGAGGTGCCCGTGGAGGTACGCAGGGATTTGCTCGATCCGGTGGCGGTGGTTCTGGGCCGTACCCGCTCGGTCGCGCGAGTGACTGTCGTGTGGACCCCCCGCGCGGTACGGGTGAGCGTGGTCAGCGAGGACTGCGCCGACGGCCGTGGCACGGGAGAAGCCGCGAAAGCACACGGCCGTGCCAGGGACGCCAACGTGACCGTGGCGCGAACGACGCACGGCAGAAGTGTGTGGGTGGAGGCCGGCTGGAGCAGACCGGCGGCCTGGGGAGTTGACCTGGCATGAGTGACAACGCACCAGTGAGCGTGGTCGTCGTGGACGACCATCCCGCCATCCTCTCGGGCGTGGAGGCGTGGTACGCCGCATCGCAGCGGCCCATCACCGTGGTCGCGGCCGGCGGCTCCGTGCAAGAAGCCTGGACCGCGCCGGGCAGTACGGCCGATGTCGTCGTCCTGGATCTGCAACTGGGCGAGGGTGGCCCCGCCTTCGGCAGCCTTCGAAGACTCGTCGACGCCGGGCGGCAGGTGGTCGTCTACTCGATGCGGGACGACGAGAAGACCGCGCTCGGCTGCCTGGACCTGGGAGCCGCGACCTTCCTGACCAAGAGCGAGGGCCGAGACCACCTGGTCGAGGCGACGCTGGCGGCAGCGGACGAGCGGCCCTACATGCCGCCCGCGCTGGCCGGCGCGCTGGGAACGAACACCCGCGCCGACCGCCCCCAGCTCTCCGGACGCGAGGAGAACGTGCTCATCGAGTGGTTCCAGTCGGAATCGAAGGAGCTGGTCGCCCAGCGTCTCGGCATCTCCGTCCGGACGGTCAACTCGTATCTGGACCGGGTGCGGATCAAGTACGCGAACGTCGGCCGCCCCGCGCGGACCAAGGCAAGCCTGGTGGCCCGCGCCATCCAAGACAGGCTGGTCGACGTGGACGACCTCTGAGAGGGCGTTTGGTGTGGGTGAAATGCCGTTTATTTCCTAGTAGGTTCCTCGCCAGGTGGGTGTGGTCTCGTCCGTTATGCG
>NZ_VWMY01000123.1 GCF_008905045.1 Streptomyces albicerus | reverse complement strand
TCCACCGACCCCCACGCGCACCACCACGAGGCAAGAACGACTCCAGCCGATCCCACTCCGCATTCGTTAAATCCCCACGGCCCATACCACCAGCCTGACCCCAACACCCCACTCACATCAGGAGATCCGAGAAACAGCGCCTAGTCGACGACCTCGGCCGAAACGTCGGTCGGGTCGTCCAGGAACACCCCGAGATACCGCGCGGTCGTCAGCTGGACCGCGAAGCCCAGCCGGTTGTGGGACCGCCGCTTCGCCTCCACCAGCTCCCGGTCCGCGTCATTCCGGGAAGAAGAACCGTTCCAACTCCGTACGCGACGGCGCCCCGTCAAACGCCGCGTACGCGGCGGCTTGCGCATCCGTCAGAAACTCGACCGGCACCCCGGACCTCCACAGTCAATGATCAACACGACTGTCGAAGGATCCGCCCCCACAGAAGACCAGGTCAAAGCGTCAAAGCGCTCTCGGGCGCGCGACGGGCTTAGCGCCGGTTTTCGTTCCGATGTTCCTCAACCTCCTGTCCCACCGGCCTGGCCGGACCACAGCGGCGACCGTGACTGTCCTGTCGTCTGCTGCGGGGTCAGGCCGGGCGGCAGTTTCGGCGAGGGCCGTGTCACAGTGCTCGTCGGGGGTACCCGCGTCAGGGCCGCCGCATGCGGCGGCCCTTCTTCGGCTTCGCCCTCCCGCAAGTGGTGGCTGCCGGGTCGCCACCGGACCAGGGGACACCGGCGGCTTCGCCTTCTGGCGTGGTCTGTGGCGGATCCCGTTCGAGCGGGTCATGTCTCCGACCGCCGCAAGATCGGCAACCTGGCGGGCTTCCTCGTCACCAGGGAAGGCCCTCATTTGAGATCGGCGACGCGATCGGCAAATTCAGCGGCGTGACCTGGACCAATCTGATGTCGTTGACCCGGCTATGAAGAAGACCAGCGCGCTCGCCGCGCTCACCCTGGCCGGTCTCGCGCTCGCCACACCCGCCCACGCCGACAACGACAGCAACGCCGGCCGCGCCACCAACCTCACGACCCACCGCAACGCTCTTGCCACCAACCTCTGCAAAGAGGCACTCGCGCTCGTTCCCGTCGCCGCACCATGGACCGGCCAGGAGGTGGACGACGCCTGCAACAACCGCGACCACAAAGAACCGTGACCGAAACCCCGGCACGGCCACCTACTGCGCCGGATGGGTGAGGTCCATGGCGCCGGGCGAGGGGCGGACCCACACGGACACGTGTGCCCGCGCACCGTCGGGCACCCTGCCGCCGCGGGCCCCGTCCGCTCCGAGAACGCGTCCGGGCGGTCGCAGCTGTTGGTGCGTGCCGGCTCGGTGCGGGAGTGGGCGGGCGGGTGGCTCTCCTTTCGGCCGGGTGGGGGCGGGGGCGCTGCACCGTCCGTGCCGGTCGGCGGTGCGGCTCACGTGCCCACCCAGCGGTGGTAGGCGTCCAGGTCGACGTTGCTGCCGCAGATGATGGTGGCCACGTGGCGGCCGGCGAAGCGGTCACGGTCTTCCAGGATGGCCGCGACGCCGAGGGCCGCTGAGGGTTCGACGACCAGGCCCGCGCGCTCCAGGAGCATCCGCATGCCCGTGACGATGGACGCCTCGTGGACCAGGACGGCGTCGTCGGCCACCGCGAGGAGGTCGTCCAGGACTGCGGGGATGGGGCACCGGCCGGCGACGCCGTCGGCGATGGTGTCGGTCGAGTCGGTGGTGATGACCCGGCGCTGGTGCCAGGAGCGGGTCAACGCGGGTGCGCCGAGGGGCTGCACGCAGATCACCTCGACGTCTGGCGAAAGGGTCTTCAGGACGTAGCCCACGCCGGTGGCCATCGCGCCGCCGCCCAGGGCGATCAGGACAGTGTCGAAGGAGGACGCCCCGCTCGCCAGTTCCAGGCCGATGGTCGCCGCGCCCTCGCAGGTCTCGATGTCGAGGCTGTCCTCGACCAGCCGGACGCCGCGCCGTTGCGCGATACTCACGGCCCGTTCGCGGGCCATCTCGAAGTCGCCGTCGACCAGCTCCAACTGAGCACCCAGCGCGTGGATCCGAGCGAGTTTGGCAGCGGGTGCCCTGCGTGATGCCACGACCGTCACGTCGAGGCCACGGCGGCGACCGGACCAACCGAGTGCCTGGCCGAGGTTGCCGGCGCTGGCGCACACCGCGGCTGTGCGGCCCTGGTCGGCCAGCAGGCCGGCGACAAGTTCGGTGCCGCGGGCCTTGAAGCTGCGCACCGGGTTCGCCGTTTCCAGCTTGATACTCACCGTGCAGCCAAGCTCGTGTCCCAGCGCATCGCACGGGTACAACGGAGTATCCAGAAAGATTGGGTCGATATCCCGGCGGGCAGCGCGGATCCGGGCAAGATCGAGGCGCGTGGTGAGCATGACCAGCAACGTACTGCACCGCGGCGCCGCAATCGGCACCAACTGCCCTACGCTGCCCACGACGGCCATGGAGGTCTGAGCGGGGGTCGTTGCGCGGTGTGCCGAGTGGGTTGTGGCCGAAGCGCCGTGGCCGGTCGGTAGCAGCATGGGGCCCGGGCATCGTTGGGTGTCAGTGGCCCCGCGTACGGTCTTGCCCATGGATGATCAGCGGTCGCCTCTTCCTCCGATGAGTGACGTCACCACCGGGGAGCCCGGGCTGCGGTCCCTGCATCTGGCCTTGACCGACGTGGCGTCACCCCGTCGGCGCAGCAAGCCGACCGTCCGCTACCCCCACCATCCCCCTTCCCACGCGGCCCGACCTCGTGCCCCTCATCCGCAGCGAAGCAGAGCAGGGAGCAATGCCCCCGCGTCAGTTGTCCCGGCGCCACTACGTCCCGCGCGCCGTGATCCGCCTGATCCTGAACATGCCGCGGACGAACCGGGACCCCGCACCTGGCGCCAACGGCGTCAGGTCCGGCCGAATCCCGTGATTGACGCATCACTCCGCCAGATCATCGACGACCGGGTCGTCCAGGGGCTGGGCCCCAAGACCATCTGGGTCCATCTCATGGACGACCACGAGATCTCCGTCTCCTACACATCCATCGACAGCAACATCCGTGGACGTCAGATCACACGGCTCAAGCGCCTCGATCCCGGCTCAGCCAAGCCCCTCAACCGGCTTCCGCAGCTCAATGCTCGTGCCGCTCGGCGAGCAGCTTCAGGTTCAGTAACTGCCGTCGAGCCATGATCAGATCGCCGACCGACAGGCCGATGGCCGCCCAGCGGCTGGTTTGCATGACGACCTTGAGTAGCAGGCGCGTCGTGTCGTGATCCTGGGGCATGAGGACGTAGGACATAAAGGCGCCCATGATGGTGCCCGTCAGCTGGTTCCCGGGTTCGACCGAGACGATCCGACCCAGTTCACGCCCGCCAGCGGTAGTGAACTTTTCTCCTACTTGAGGTTCGGGAAGGTCTACCAGCTCGCGAGGCGAGCGGCGGCCAAGGTTGTCGATCCAGTCGTACGAGTATGGCGCAAGCCTCACTTGTGCGACCCACGGCCACATCGCATCGGCAGGCGTCTCGACACCCACGCCCCGCCATGCCTGCAGCGCGGGTGAGGTGACGAAGTCGTCGCACGGGTAGGACCGCCGGATCTCGCTGTCGCTCACACCCCAACGGTCACCGATCATGCATTCATCCTCCACCAACATCCCCGTTAGCCGGTGTTCGAAGGTTGATACGCGCGTCGGCGGATACCGCACGTCGCTGACGTCACCCCAGTCGGACCAGGTCAGGACAGCCGGTTGCTCGGTAAGCGGCCGTCTCAACGAACTTGGTCTGCCCTGGTCGGCAGCTCGCAGCCGACTCTCTTCGTTGAGAACGGACGCCGGCTCAACCCTCGTGCGACGGCCTTGCGCTCAGTTTCATGGCCGACAGCGGGCTGGCGCGGGCGGTCATCGACCCCACCCACAGCGGGAACCGCACCCGTGGTTCAGCCGTCGTGGCCGGATCGGCGGGCCGCGCGCACCAGGGCGGTGAGGTCACCGACCTGGTCGAAGTGCCGCAGTTTGTCGGGGTTGACGATGGAGTGGATCGTCTGGATCCCTCCCTGGGCGATGTCGAGCCCCATGACCGCGACCAGCTGGTGCTGCGCGTCGAACACCGTGGCGCCGGGCTGGCCGTTGACCTCGGTGACCTGAATGCGCCCGCCCGCGCGCGCCAGCACGGACAACCCGGTCAGCACGATCTTCGCCACGCGTTCCCGGCCATTGACCGGACGGGCCAGAGCGGGCACTTTGCCGCCGCCGTCGCCGTGCGCCACCACATCCTGCGCCAGCAGCGCCTCCAGCGCCCGCAGGTCGCCCTGCTCGGCGGCGGCGAAGAAGCGCTGAGCCAGCTCTTCTCGCTGTCGCCGAGAGGCGTAGTAGCGCGGTCGGTGCTCCCGCACGTGGCCGCGGGCCCGCGCGACCAGGTGCCGTGTGCTGTCCACATCGGTGCCGATGATCTCGGCGACCTCCGCATACGGATACTCGAACACCTCGCGCAGTAGGAACGCAGCCCGCTGTCGTGGCGACAGGCTCTCCAGCAGCACCAAGAACGCCAGCGACAGCGAGTCGGTGGTCTCGGCGTGCTCCGCCGGCGTGGGATCGGTGACCAGCGGTTCCGGCAGCCACTCGCCGACATACCGCTCCCGCCGCACCCGTGCCGAGCGAAGCTGGTCGATGGCCAGCCGGGTGACGAGCGTGGCGATGTACGCCCGCGGCGAGGGGATCGACTCGTCCTGCCGCAAGGTCTGGTGCACACGCAGGAACGCCTCCTGCACCACGTCCTCAGCTTCACCGACGCTTCCGAGCATGTGGTAGGCGATGGCAAACGCCCGCGACCGCAGCTCGCCATACAGATCCGAGGTGGACATGTCGCGTCAGCTCATTCCGTCGGTGAAACCGGTGCGCCAACTCGGGTACCGCGGCGTCCAGCCCAGTTCGCGCTTGGTCTTCTCGGTGGAGATACCGGGAGCCCGCGTCATCATGTCCACCGGGCCCTTGCCGCCCAGCAGGCCGGCGAGCCAGGCCGGTACGCGGCGCGGCGGTTTGGCGCCGAGCGCGCGGGCCAGCTCCGGCAGCCAGACGTGCACCGCTGCCGGGTCGTCGTCGGCGGCGTGGTAGATCCCGGGCTTGCCGCGTTCGATCGCCGCGACCGTGACCGACGCCGCATCGGCGATGTGCACCATCGACCACACCCCGGCGCCGCCACCGACGATCGGGAACCTTCGCTTGCGGATCATCTGGGTCATGACGGCGTCCGGTGCGGCCTCGATACCAGTCCCCGGCCCATAGAAGCCACCGTAGCGGATCGCGATGCCGTCGGCCCAGGTCAGGCCGGTCATCGCGTCCTCCACGTGGCGCAACGCGGCCACCGTCTCCTGCACGTCGGCAGGTGGGTTCGGCTCGATCCGACCGTCCTCGCCGACGACCGGCCCGCTGGTGCGCTCCATCCACATCGCGTTGCTCTGCGCCACGAACTTGCGGACGCCTACGGCGCGGCCGGCGGCCAGCAGGTGGTCGGTGCCCTCGGTGCGCAGCCGGTTGGTGGCGGCCACCATCCGCCTCATGTTGCGCATCTTCATCGGCCCGCCTATCGCGGTGAGCTGATGGACGATCACCTCAGGCTCTGCCTTGGCCACCGCGTCGGCCACCGAGTCCGGGTCGAGCGCGTCGACGATCACCGGCTCGGCGCCGAGCGCGCGCAGCGCGCCGGTCTTGGCCGCCGAGCGAGTCGTGCCCACCACCTCGTGCCCGCGTGCTACGAGTTGGGTAACGAGGTGGCCGCCGATCGCGCCGGACGCTCCGGCAATGAAGATCTTCATAACGTCTCCGTTCGTCGCTGCTCACCAACAACAGACGAGACACCCCGTGCCCCCATGATCAGCTGTGGCGCAGGTCACAAAATACGGGTGCGGTTGTGCCGCCGGACACCACCTCGAACAAGCCCCGGAAACGACAAAGATCCCGACCGATCACGAAGATCGGCGGGATCTCGTCAACCGTTCACACCTGGTCTCGTGAACGCCCCCTGACGCAGAGATGGGAGGAATCGACGGCCCCGATCCACAAGATCGCAGCAACGTCGAACAAGGCACCTCCCGGGAACTTCGCCGCTGACTATGCGGAGCGTCTCGATGCAGCACGGCACCGTCTCAGGAAGACCACGGGCAGCTTCACCGCGAAGACCGAGACGGCTGAGTCGGCTGTCCTGCCGTCAGTCCGCTTCCGTGAAAGCCATGCAGGCGACGCCGAAAGCGCCCTTGATGGGACAAGCCAACTCTCATCATGAGCAGGCGGGCGGCCCCGGCCGGAGTGCAGGCTCGCGGCACCTGTCGATGGCCACCCACCGCCCCCGGCTCTCTCACTCGCATGTTCGAGTGAGACGCGATCCTGTGTGCGAGTTGCGCGGCGTTCCTCGCGGTGGCCCCGTCGCCGGATCAGGGGGGCTGTCCTGCTGTCCGATCCGGCGGATCGCCTCCAGAGGGTGGGGGGTTGCCCGGCTCTCCTGCTGGAATTGGCGATAGAAGTCCCCCATCACTGCGGCGACGGGCGCGTAACGGACCAGGATTGCCTCGACCGCCGCTGGATTTTCTCCCGGAGACACCCCTTGGGCGCACGCGCGGACAAACGCCGTGCGTTCTTCCGGTTCGTACCCGTACAGAGCGACGGCCAGCCAGTTCACCAGATGCGTGACGGTGTAGCACCGGTCGTAGGTGCGGTGCTCGTCGAAGAAGTCGGCCTCGTCCTGTGTGAGCTCGAAGCGCGAGGAGATCGCGAGGCCGTAGTCTGCGAAGAAGAGCCGCCGGCCGTCGGTGAGGATGTTTTCGAAGTGGGCATCGAAGTGCAGCAGCCCGCGGGCGTTCATGAACGAGGTGCCGGCTTTGAGCTCGTTGTCCACCATGGCGCAGGCCCGCTCGGCCACCTCGTCACCGGCCCCGACCTGGACGCCCAACCAGTCGTGCAGGTTCTGCGGGATGTACTCCAGGAACAGCATGATGCTCGCCGAGGAGTGCTGGAGAGCCTCGATCCGGCGGCGTACGCCCGATCCGCCTCCCCAGTAGGCGACAGCCCGTTCCACATCGGCCAGTTCCTCGGGAAGTGGCTGGCCAGGGTCTGGTAGTACCCGCCAGTGGTACATCAGGGGGAAACCCTCGTAGTCTCCCGCGATCACCCAGTTCGTCGTCATGGTGTGCACGGCCAGCTCCCGCCAGGCTCCGAACCCCGGGCCGCCGATACTGCCGACGCCGTAGTGGCAGAAGACCGGCAGTCCGAACAGATTCGCCGTGGAGTGAACGTTCTCCGGGTGTCGCTCCAGATCGGTCAGGCGGACCTGCTTGACGAAGACCGGGGTTCCGTCGACGTCCAGCAGTACTGTCTTCCCACCGATGCCGGAACCGATCGGTGCGGCGGCGTCCACGAGCTCGTGCAGTCTGCGATCGCTGCACAGCGCCAGCGATGTGGAGACGGCACCGTGGGCGGCCAGACGGGCACCGCGGGACATGTCAGGGCTCTTCACCTGTGCCTCCAGCCGGGCACCTGCCTCTCGTGCAACCACTTCAACGAACAGCCGGGCAGGAGCTGCTGCCACCCTTTCATGCCGAGGGCGGTGATTCGCTCCTGGGACCGTGACGGCTGCTGCAGCGATCCAGTGACATCAGTTCACACCGGCATTGATCGTGGCAGGCGCGAGGGACGGACCGCGGTGTAGTACTGAATGGCGTGGCACCGTCAATACCGTGAACCCCAGCCACGTCAGGAGAAACCATGAAGCCGAAAGCCGTCGTCGTCTCGCTTCCGGTCGCCGACCTGGACAGGTCCCTGCGCTTCTACCGGGACGGACTGGGTCTGTCCACGGCAGGCATCGACGAAGGCGCCATCGTCTTCGAGCTGCCGAACCTGTCACTCTTCCTGATCGAGCGCGAGGAGTACGCGACGTACACCGACCGTGCCGGCGTCGCCACTCCCGACGCTACCGTGGCGGGCGCGTGCGTCATCTCCTGTGCCATCGGCAGCAAGGCAGAGGTGGACGACATCCTCGCCCGAGCCGCGGCGGCGGGCGGGACGGTCCCTAAGGCCGCGGGCACCTATGACGGGTCCTACATGGGCTACTTCACCGACACTGACGGGCATCTGTGGGAACTGGTGTTCAACACCCGGACCCAGTCGGCTGCGGCACCCGAGTAATCCCGCAACGGCCGGCCCGCTGCACGGTCTTCGCCGGCCAGCCGCCACGCCTCAGCCGGCAGCGCCGCCAACTCGTCGGCAGACGCGCATCGCTCACTACGCGTGATCCCTGACGGCCAGACAACTCCCCACCGACTGGCCGTCGGTGGGGAGCTCAACTGGCCACGCACACCCTTCCTCACTAGTGCCGCCCGGCGCCATGCCGGTCGGACGGCCGATCGTCGTGTCCCAGGAAGCGGTCTTGGAGGCGGCGATGGTGTCGTGGTGGGAGGAGCTCGATCGGCGGGAGGGCGGCGCCCGGGAGGAGCTCGCCGAACTGCGGGACAAGGTGGAGGAGTTGAGCAGGCGTCTTGCTGATCGGGAGGAGGTGTCGTCCGGCTGGAGACGGCAACTGCTACCGTTCCAGCCGATCATTACGGGGTCGACTGGGGGAGTAACCAACGATGCAGCGTCCGATGGCCATTGTCGGCGTCGCCACCGCCGTTGTTCTGCTGGCAGGGTGCAGTGGCAACGGCGACAAGTCCGACTCGAAACCCGAGAGCGGTGGCAGCGCAACCGCACCGTCGGCGCCGACAGCCGCCTCCTTCGACCCACCCAAGGCATTCGTCGCGATGTCGGCGTTCGGGGTCGAGCGCACGGCCAAGGACAATGCGTACACGCTCCAGGCCGGCATGGTCGGCCAGACCTCTCTGATCGCGGGACTCACCGGTGTCACCGGCCGCGACATCGCCGCGCACGTCACGCCGTGGACCGCCCCGTCCGCTGCGGCGTCCACTACCGAGACGCTGGACGTGACCGCACCGATGGGCGTCCAACTGGATGGCAAGGACGTCGTCGCGATCGCTTATGTTCAGAACGACAAGGGCCAAGGCACCCAGAAGGCCAAGGGGCAGGTGGTGTTCCAGTGGCTCAATGCGACCGACGGTAAGAAGGTTGCCGAGGTCACCGCGGACCTCACCCCGGCCCTCGGCGCCGGCCAGGGCGGCGACAACGTGGTGAGCCAGGCATACGACGCCGCCACCGGGCAGATCGTCGTCGGTGTCGGAGCCGCCGGCGAGGAGGCCGCCAAGAAGGGTGGCGAGGTGTTCACGGTGTATGCCGACCCGAAGACCCAGAAGTCGACCGTCATCCCGTTCGTCACCCCAGCAGGCGTGCTGAACGGTGTCGTCGCCGGTGCAAAGGGCAGCAACCAGGAGGGTGCGGCCGATGGGACGATCGTGATCGCCGATGGTACGACCGGCAAGATCACCAAGCAGACCCCGACCAAGCAGGACTACCTGAACGCGGCAGGCAGCGGCTCCAAGGGCGCCTACCTCGCCTCCAACTCGTACGTGGGCAACGACAAGTACGACAACGCCCTGTACTCGGTCGACATCGCCAGCGGCGCCGTCGTACAGACCAAGTCACAGGTTGTGGACGAGCAGGTGAGCACCTTCACCTGCTGGGGCGATCAGGCCAAGGCTGTGGTCTGCACGTCCGGCGAGTCCGGCGGCAAGGAGATCATCGGCTTCGACGACACCACCGGCAAGAAGACCTGGGGGTACACCGACAAGTCGGCGAGCCGAGTCATCCCGGCGGTCACCGCGGCCTTCCACGGCATCGTCTACGCCCAGACCGAGGCCCAGCCGGTGCTGATGGACGCAGCGACCGGCGCGGACGTGCCGACCGGCACGCCGGCTTCGTCCTCGAAGCCTTCGGCCGGCTCGACATCGGCCGACGGTGCACCGTCGCAGGGCAATGACCCGGCCAGCGCGAACGGTTCGGACATGTCGCTGTACAACGGCAAGCTGAAGTCGCCGACGGCGGTCACGCGGTACGGCGGCGCCTACTTGCAGGCCCCGAGTGGCAGTAACTACGACCTCCAGTCGATCCTGATCGCACTGGCACCCACCGCCTGATCATCTGAAAGCGGGTAGGAGGGCCAGGGCGCCCGGCCCTCCTACCCGACCCTCGGACATGTGGGCCTGCATCCGGCGGTTCATCCAGCTGATCTCAGCTTGCGGCCGTGGATGGTGACGATCTCCCACATGTCATGGGTTCCCGGGTGGCCGCTGACGGGGCGGTGCTGGGCCTTCCCTGCGGTGATCACGGACTCGATCAGCCCTCAGCGCTCGTCGGTATCGGCCTGCCTGCCCATCGGCGACTCGGCCGCCTTGGGCGTGTCTCTTTGATGGGCTGGTCAGTTGATCGGATGTGTCTGTTCGGTTAGTGATCACTGATGCGATGTGGGACCGGATCGAGCCGCTGATGCCGACCGATCAGGTCCGCGGGCGGCGATGGGCCGACCACCGCCGCGCTCTGTAGGCCATCGCGTGGAAGTACCGCACCTGCTGGCCCTGGCGCGACCTGCCGGACGAGCTCGGCTCATTCGATGGTGGGCAGTCTTGGCCAGTGCTTCGCGTGCACGGTGGGCGAGTTCGGCGGCCCCGGGCACTTTGCGGTGCTGCTAGGGCGCGTCCCTTCGATCATGAGTGCCAGGTCCGGCCGGAGGTATCTGCCCCAGCCGTGCTCGACCGATCGGCGGCATCTGGCGGGATCGTCGCCGGCGCTGATGAACAGTGCGGTCAGCATGGGCACGGCGTGGGTGAGTGCTTGGTGCGGCAGGGGACCCGTGGCGACAAGTGAGGCGAGTCCGTGGCCGATGGTCCAGCTCTGTGTTGCCAGTTCCAGCGGTTCCACGTCGTCACGGAAGCGACCGGCCGTCTTGGCCCGTTCGACGGCACGGACGAGGCAGTGCAGAGCTTCATCCGCGGCGTCGGCGTCCTCGAGTTCGAAGCCCGCGTCGAACATGACGCGGTACAGGTCGGGACTGTTCAGGGCGTTGGCCAGGTAGGCGGCTCCCAGGGCGGCGAGGTCTCGCACGGGGTCCGGGGTCATCGAGACGGCTGCGAGTTTGGCCGCAAGGCGGGTGAAGCCTTCCTGTCGCAGCGCTTTCCACAGGCCGTCCATGCTGTCGAAATAGGTGTAGACGGCCATCGTCGATACGCCGGTTCCGGCGACCAGTGCGCGGAGTGTGACTGGTTGCCGGGTCCGGAGCATGTGCGCGGCCCGGTCCAGCAATTGGGAGCGGACCGCCGGATCTTTCGTCCTCGCCATGGCGCCACAATACATAGCATCGCTATGCTTTCGCGGAATGCTGATCTTGCCGCACTTGACGCGAAGGAGGGGTCATGACCGTGACGCTGGTCAATCCCAACGGGTTGCCGAAACCCGATGTCTACCGTCAGCTGTCGATCGCCAGCGGATCGAAGCTGGTGTTCCTTGCGGGGCAGGTCGCCCGTGATGCCGACGGCCGACCCGTCGGCGAAGGAGACTTCGCCGCTCAGGTCGAGCAGTGCTACCTCAACATCGGCACGGCGCTGGCCGAGATCGGCGGATCCTTCGATGACGTGGCGAAGCTGACCATCTACGTCGTCGACTGGAGTCCCGAGAAGATGCCTCTGCTGGGTGAAGGGGTGGGCCGGGCGGCGGCGAAGCTGGGCATCGATCCGGTCAAACCGATCACCCTGCTGGGCGTTGCGGCGCTGGGGGAACCGGACCTCCTGGTCGAGGTCGAGGCCACCGCGGTCATCGAATAGCCGTATCGCTCGATCAGGGAGAGCGTGGGTCTGGCCATGATGAGCCGGGGGGATCTGACGGGCGGCGAGTGGGCGGTGCTGGAGCCGCTGCTCTCGGTGAGTGACAACCGGTGCGGTCGATGGCGCCATCACCGGCAGGTGATCAACGGGATCATTCACCGGCTGAGCACCGGGGTGCAGTGGCGGGAGCTGCCCGATCGCTTCGGCCTGTGGAAGACCGTCCACAAACGGCACTTGTTGTGGTCGGCCGACGGCACCTGGGAGAGGCTCCTCCAGCACGTCCAGGCCGTCACCGACGCCGAAGGTGACATCGACTGGAACATCAACGTCGACTCCACCATCACGCGTTCTCACCAGCACGCCGCAGGCGCACCCCAGACCCCACCGCCCGGCCCTTCAAAAGGAGGCCGCCGACGGCCGGCCCCCGCGGCTGCCGACACTCGTGAGCCTGCGCGGCCTCCTGGCGGGGGCGGTGCCTCGGGCGAAGCCCTGGGCCGGTCCCGCGGCGGGCTGGCTACCAAGATTCACATACCCGCGGAGGGCGGAGGGCCCGCTGCCGCCTGCTGTCCCTGCTCGTCACGTCCGGCCAGCGGGCGGACTGCACCCAGTTCGAGCCGGTCATGGACAAGACCCGCGTCCCACGCACGGGACTCGGCCGTCCCCGCCGTACTCCGGACAGCGTGAGCGCCGACAAGGCGTACAGCAATCGCACGATCCGCGCCTACCTCCGGAACCGCGGAATCCGGCACGTGATCCCGGAGAAGAAGGACCACAAGGCCGCCCGCCTGCGCCGGGGTTCACGCGCCGGCAGGCCGCCGGGCTTCGACAAGGAACGGTACAAAGAACCTGGTCGGACTCCACGTCGCGGGCATCTTTCTCTCGTCCGCTCGGTGACCCAAACGAAACCGCCTAGTAGCTGTCGTAGCTGGGCTTACCGTTCGGCCGGTAGACGCCGACGATGGTGCCGCCCTTCGTCGTCGAGACGCTGACCGGCTCCAGCGCAGTGGGGATCGCTCCATCGGCGAACAGCCGCTTGCCGGTGCCGATGATCACCGGATGGATGGTCAGCCGGTACTCGTCGACGAGGCCGTGCTGCATGAGGGTCTGGGCGAGGTCGCCGCTGCCGACGACGTTGATGTTGCCGCCGTCGGACGCCTTCAGCTTGCGTACGGCATCGACGATGTCGCCCTCCAGCAGCGTGGAGTTCTGCCACTCGACGGACGTCAGGGTCCGAGACGCCACGTACTTGTGCATGCTGTTCATCCGATTGGTGAACGGGTTGTCGGGATCGGCGGTCGGCCAGTACGACGCGAAGATCTCGTACGTCTTGCGGCCGAGCAGCATCGCGTCGGAGTGCTCGTACCAACCGGCGATGGCCGTGCCGACCTCGTCGTCGGCCACCGGTTTCTGCCAGCCGCCGTGCTCGAAGCCGCTCTCAGCGTCCTCGTCCGGACCGCCCGGCGCCTGCATGACGCCATCCAGCGTCAGGAACGTGCAAACGATGATCTTGCGCATGGTGCGCTCCCTTCGTCGACGGGTAGACCGCACAACCGCCGGAAACTCATCGGCGGAACTTCCGCGGCGCAGCACTAGGGCCGTCGTTTGGGTCAGCCCGGCGGTACCTCTTGGCCACCCCGCGCCGCCGGGCTGATCCAAACGACAGGCCCTGGCCTTCCCACGGCCGCAGCTTTGCCGGGTTGCGGACTGCCCAGATCCGGGTGACGCGTCCGTCGGAGACGTCGAACGAGGCCACGGTCATGACGACGCCGGCACGCTGGGCCACCAGGCCCGGCACACGGTTGACGGACCGCTCCAGGCGTTCGAGCCCCGGCGCCATATCGGCAATGGCGACCATGTACTGGGCGATGCGTGCGCCGCCCTCGAAAGGGCGCATGACGGTGCCGACCATGCCGCCGCCGTCGGCCGTCATCACAGCGGCCGGGTTGAGGAGGCCGGCGAGGGCTGCGATGTCCTTGCGCTCCCACGCCTCTTTGACGTGCCTCACCACGTCGGCCTGGCCGGTCGCCGTCACCGGAGCGCGCGCGACGCTCACCCGCCGCCGGGCGGAGGCCGCCAACTGCTTGCAGGCCGCAGGGGTTCGGCCGAGAACGTCGGCGATCTCGGCGAACGGGGGTTTCCAGAAGCCTGGTGAGGGACCGATCCTCGCTGTCCCAGATCTCGACGTGCTGGGGGCCGATCACGCTGTTGCCGCAGCGGTCCGGGCGGCAGCGGTCAGGCAGGGGGCCGGTGTGGCTGGGTGGGATCACGGTGTTCTCCAGGCAGGCGGCGCCGGCTGGATTGGCGGCGTCGAACAAGTAGTTGTTCAGGGTTCCGAAGCGGATGGAGACGCGGGTCTGTTTCAGCAGGGCGTGCTCGACCGTCGCGTCATCGCCCTGCGCAGCGACGCTGTCGCGGATCTTGTCGAAGGTCCTGGTCAGTTGCTCGGCGCCGGGTCCGAAACCGATCGACTCGTTCGCTTTGTGGGCGTCGAACAGGTCCCGCAGGCCGCGGATCCGGGCGGCTTCGATCGCCGCGTCCAGGTGCTTGGCCCAGGACGCCGCAGAGGCGGCATAGCCCTGCGTGGTGCGGTTGGCCAGGGCCCGTGAGGCGACGTGTTTGAGCTGGATGCCCAGGGCGATCTCGGAGCCGGGGAACTGGTCGGTCAGCATGGGCATGGTTCGGCGGAACATGTGCGGGGCGACCCACTCGGACGGGATGAGCTCAAGGCCGTTGACATCGGCCCTGGCATTCACGTGCTCGACGAACGCCTTGATCCCTTCGTTCGCCGTGAACCGTTCCGCGTTCCGGGCCTCTCCGGCGATGCCGGTGAACAGCCGCTCGGGGTGCGAGGTGATCGCCAGGGCCAGGGCCAGGGCCAGGGCTCGGGCGACCGGTTCGATGATCCACCAGTGCTTGCCGGGGGAGTCCTCCTCGCACTTGACCGGCTCTTCGCAGTTGAGGGTGTAGCACCGAGAATGTAGAGCTGTTGGACGCTTGGATGTGAGTCGTCAGGAGGTGCGAGCGTCGTCGTTCTCGCGGTTTGCGAGGACCTCGGCCATGTGTGTCTGCGCCCAGTTTCTGAGCCCGCGCGTCATGTGGTGGAGCGAGAGGCCGAGGTCGGTCAGCTCGTAGGAGACGGTGACAGGGACGGTTGGCGTCACGGTTCGGGTGAGCAGACCATCGTGCTCCAGCGACCGTAGCGTCTGGGTCAGCATCTTCTGGCTGACCCCGGCCAGAAGACGAGAGATCTCGGAGTAACGCATCGCCTTCGGAGCGTCTGCGTGTGCTGCACCGGGCTGGCCAGGGCTGTTGTCGCCGCCCAGCGCACACAGGATCAGGACGACCCACTTGTTCGAGATTCGGTCGAGTAGCTGCCGGCTGGGGCACCCTGCCAGGAACGCGTTGTACTCCACCTTGGCCTGAGCCCTCTTCTGGGCCGCCTTCATCGTCGTCACTGATCGCACCTCTCACAGATGGTGGGTTACGCACTCCAAAGTGCCTACTTCCCGACAGGAAGTTTCTCTCCAATGCTGATGCAGGGAGGCAGCAGGCGCCACCCCCCCAAGTGCACGACGAAAGGCAGCAGGATGAGCACACCCTCCCTCTCTCTTCCCGGCAGCACCTGGACTCTGGGTGACCTGACCGTCACCCGGTTCGGCTACGGCGCCATGCAACTGGCCGGCCCGTGGGTCATGGGGCCGCCCACCGATCGCGAGGGTGCCCTGACCGTTCTGCATGAAGCGGTCGACCTCGGTATCACCCACATCGACACCAGCGACGCCTATGGGCCGCACGTCACCAACGAGTTGATCCGCGAGGCACTGCACCCCTATCCCGAGTCGCTGCACATCGTGACCAAGGTGGGCGCGACCCGCGACGAACAGGGTGGCTGGCCTACGGCCCGGCGACCCGAAGATCTGCGCCGCCAGGTCCACGACAACCTGAAGTCCCTCCGGCTCGACGTACTCGACCTGGTCAACCTCCGACTCGGCAACGCCGAAGGTCCCCAGCCCGGCTCGCTAGCCGAGGCGTTCGAGACGCTCGTCGAACTCCAGCAGCAGGGCTTGATCCGCCACCTCGGGGTCAGCAACGCCACCGAGGAGCAGGTCACCGAGGCACAGAGCATCGCGCCGCTGGTGTGCGTGCAGAACCTGTACAACCTCGCCCACCGCCACGACGACAAGCTCATCGACCGGCTCGCCACCGACGGCGTCGCGTATGTGCCCTTCTTCCCCCTCGGGGGCTTTACCCCGCTTCAGTCCTCGGCGCTCTCGGCGGTCGCCGCTCGACTGAAGGCGACACAGATGTCCGTCGCACTGGCCTGGCTGCTGCAGCGATCACCCAACATCCTGCTCATCCCCGGCACGTCATCGACGGCACACCTGCGCGAGAACATCGTCGGCGCGGGACGCTCCCTCTCGCCTGAGGATTTGACCGAGCTGGACGACATCGGCCGCTGAATGCCCCGTAGCTGAACGGCCCACAAGTCACGACCGAAGCCACCGTTCAAGTTTCGGCCCCGGTCACCTTCGCGCGACCGGGGCCGAAGCAGGACGATTCGCCCTCACCTGGTTGACTTCAGATCATCAACCGACAGGAACTCGTGTCACACCGGCGGTGACAGCTCACCCCGCGTCGGTGGCCGGGTAGGCGTCGAGGTCTTCCGAGGAAGGGGTTTTCCTACATCAAGCCCATCCGGAAGACTTCGACGTTGCACGGCGCTACCCCTGAGGCGGGCTTCGCCCGCGTTGACATGAATACGTTCTGCCGCCGTGACGAGCCCGGGCTCGAAGTCACCGGTCAGCGACTCGCCCCGGATCGTGCGGTTCTCGCGTGCCGGGTCGTCGAGTCCGATCAGTGGTGCCGCCGCTGCGGTTGCGAAGGCACACCGCGTGACACCGTGACCCGGCGACTGGCGCACGAGCCACTCGGCTGACGGCCCACGATCCTTCACACAACGATCCGACGCTACCGGTGCATCGACTGTGCGCACGTGTAGCGGCAAGACACCACCAAGGCCGCTGAGCCGCGGGCGAAGCTCTCACGCCGCGGGCTGCGGTGGGCACTTGAAGCCATCGTCTGTCGGCACCTCACCATCCCTCGTGTCGCCGAAGGGTTCGGGGTCGCCTGGAACACCGCCAACGATGCCGCTCTGGCCGAGGGCAAGCGCGTCCTCATCGACGACACCGGCCAGCTCGACGACGTCACCGCGATCGACGTCGACGAGCAAGTGTGGCGCCACACCAGGCGTGGCGCCAAGGACGTCACCGTGATCATTGACCTGACCTGACCTGACCTGACCTGACCTGACCTGACCTGACCTGACCGGCAACCGCGACGGCACCGGCGCTGCCCGGCTGCTCGACATGGTCGAAGACCGTTCCAAGCAGCCCCTCAAGACCTGGCTCGCCGAACGCGAGGAGTCCTGGCGCAACCGCGTCGAGGTCGTCGCGATGGACGGTTTCACAGGGTTCATGACCGCCGCCAGCGAGGAACTGCCCGACGCGGTCGCAGTCATGGACCCATTCCACGTCGTGCGTCTGGCCGGCGACGCACTCGACCGATGCCGCCGATGTGTCCAACTGGCCATCCACGGGCATCGCGGACGCAAGAACGACCCGCTCTACTCCGGCCGCCGCTGCCCCCGCTGTACCCTGGCTGCCCGTGTGACCGATCTGCTCTCCGCGGACGGCGCAAGCGTGGCCCAGCCGCTCCAACCCCTCGCCGCGGTACTGACCGGCGCGGACAACCCCTACCGCGTCCTGCAGTGGCTGCGCCGAAGTCCTGCCGCCCGCCTCCTGGGACGCCTGGCCCTTGATCCCGAAGCGCTGGACCACGAATCCCTCGACACGCTGCCGCAACGGGCTGTCACCGCCAACGTGCGCGGGCTGCTCGTCACCGCCGGCGCTCTGCCGTCACACGATGAGAATCTCGCCCTCCTCACCAACTGGGTCGAACGGACCGTGGCCGAACTGCCACCGCGGCACGCCAATCTCACCAGTCCGTTCGCCGAGTGGCACATCATCCGCGACACCCGCCGACGCTCATCCCGCGGCCGTTACACCTATGCCGCACACAAGGTCGACTGCGGCAACCTCCTCGCCGCCATCAACTTCCTGAACTGGCTCGACACCCAGCACCTGAGTCTCTCCCAGCTCCAGCAGCGGCATCTGGACACCTGGGCGATCGACCGGCCAACCCTGCGCTCCCGTTCCATCCCCTTCCTCCGCTGGAGCACTGCACTACGCCTCTGCCCGCCCGATCTGGGCATCGAGCGCCCAGCCGCCCAACTCCCGGGCCACTTCCAGGCCGAGGACGAGCACCGAAAAGATCTGCTTCGCTGCTTCAACGACACCGCGTCGCCTCTGGAGGTCCGCGTCGCGGCTGCTCTCGTCCGCCTTTACGCCCTCCCCCTGACCCACATGGTCGAACTCACCGACGACCACATTCGCCGCGACCAGGGGACATACTTACCTGACGGTCAACTACCACCCTTTCGTGCTCCCGCCGAAGCTCGCCCTCCTCATCGACGATCAGCTCCAGCACGGCCCCCGGCACGGCAACACGGCCGGGCGCAGATACCTCTTGCCCGGTCACAGCCCTGGACGCCCGCGCACCCCCCTCGGCCTCGCCGACACCCTGAGACACCACGGTCCGCCCGCCCGCGCAGCACGGAACACCGCCATGATGGACGCCCTGGTAGACCTGCCGCCATGGTCATCGCCGACCTGCTCGGCATCCACCCCAAGACAGCCGAACGCTGGGCCACCCTCGCCGGCGGGAACTGGTCCGATTACTTGGCAGCGCGACGGGCCGCCCCGCAGGGCCAGGCAGCCCTAGGCGGTGTTTCTCGGATCTCCTGATGTGAGTGGGGTGTTGGGGTCAGGCTGGCGGTATGGGCCGTGGGGATTTAACGAATGCGG
>NZ_VWMY01000122.1 GCF_008905045.1 Streptomyces albicerus | reverse complement strand
GCCGTGTGGTGTCTCGCCGGCGAGACACCACACGGCATCAGCCAGGCCTGACGCTAGAGGGGTACCGCACCCTGGGATTCGATGTACGCGGAAATGGACGCCACCGTCGGGTTGAGGAACATCTGGTCCACCGGGACCTCGACGCCCAACTCCTCGATGAAAGCACCCTGAATCCTGACCATAATCACGGACTGGCCGCCCAGGGCGAAGAAGTCGTCGTCGACCGATATGTCGTCGCGCTGGAGTTCCCGGCACCAAATGGCGCGCACCTCATCGGCAATCATCACAGTCCTTTCGGTTGTCATCAAGGTCCGTCGACTATGCCGTCGTGCCGCTGGCGGCGTACTGGTCCCGGCACGTATCGAGCAGCGCGGCGCGGTCCACTTTCCCGTGCGGGCTCAATGGAATTCTCGGGATGCGTTTGAACCTGGCCGGCACCATATTCCGCGGCAGCGTCCTGAGGAGGCCGGTGCGCACGTCGTTCTCGTCGAGATCGTCCCCCGCCGGGACGATGAACGCGATCAGCTCGGCCTCGCCGGAGTCGGGGTACGTGACCACCACGGCGGCCTCCCGGACCCCGGCCAGCCTGCCGAGCGCGCGCTCGATGTCGGTGGGATCGATGCGCATGCCCCGCACCTTCACCTGCGCGTCCATCCGGCCGGCGACGACGAGTTCGCCGGCCTCGTTCACGTGGCCGCGGTCGCCCGTGCGGTACAGCCTGACCGGCGCGCCGTCGACCACGATCGTCGTGAACTTCGCGTTCTCGGGGCCCGCGGCGCCCAGGTAGCCCGCGCCGACGCCGGCCCCGGAGATGCAGATCTCGCCGTACTCCCCCGCCCCGACACCGCGCAGCTGCTCGTCGAGGAGGTGGATGTCGATGTTGTAGGCCGGCCTGCCGACCGGTGCGATGTCCTGTTCGCCGGGCCGGTACTCGGCGAGGTCGTACGACGTCGCGACATCCGTGCACTCGGCGACGCCGTACTGGTGCAGCAGGGTGCAGGTGTTGCCCGCGCGCCGCGCCCAGTCGGTGAGCCGTTCGACCTTCAGCGCCTCGCCGCCGAAGAGCACGTAGTCAAGCTTGGTGAGCGCGTCGCCGCCGCGTGCCCTCTCCCAGTCCACCAGCACGTACAGCGTGCTGGAGGCGCAGTGCACGACACGTATCTCGTGCTGGGTCAGCATGCGGTAGGCCATCATGGCGTCGAAGTTCCGGCTCGCCAGCAGGTACTGGGTGGCGCCGCAGAACAGCGGCGTCATCAGGGCGCGCTGGGAGAGGTCGAAGCCGAACGCGCTGACGACCAGGTTGTGCGACCCGCGGTGCAGGCCGTACTCGAGCTTCAGCCAGTTCATCAGGTTGAACCAGCCCTCGTGCCGTACCGCGGTCAGCTTCGGCGTGCCAGTCGACCCGGACGTGAAGACGGCGTAGCACACGTCGTCGCCGGTGACGGGGACGTCGGGAGCGGTCGCCGGGAGATGTGCCAGGTGATCGGAGAGCTCCTCGAGGTCGATGACCTCGGCGGCCGCCGACTCGACCATCCCGGCGGTCGCCGGGGAGGCCACGATCAGGGCGAGGCCGGGGACCTGGTTCAGCAGCAGCTGGAGCCTCGCCGCCGGGTAGGCCGGGTCGAACGGTACGTAGGCCGCGCCGGCCTTCAGCGTGCCGAGGATGGCGACGAGCATGTCGATCGAGTAGTCGAGACAGACGCCGACCTTCGCGCCTCGGCCGTGTCCCCGCGCGGCGAGGAAGTGCGCGAACTGGTTCGCCTTCACGTCCAGCTCCGCGTACGTCACCTGCCGGCCGGCCCAGACGACGGCAACGGCGTCGGGGGTGGCTTCCGCGTGCGCCTCGAACTGCTGGTGGACGACGGGCGCCGAGGGCAGGGCAACCCGCTTTCCCTGAAGGATCATCAACTGACTCCGATGTGAGGGGTGTCCGGTCGGACGAGCCGCCGGCCTACCACGGGGAACAGGCCTGGCGGCCCCTTCGAGCGATGCGCCTCCAGGCGATGCGCCTCCAGGCGATGCGCCTCCAGGCGATGCGCCTCCAGGCGATGCGCCTCTAGGCGGTACGCCGATCGGCGGTCTCGAGCACCTGGGTCACCCACTTGTCGACGGGCAGACCGTGCGCGGCAGCCGCCTTCGAGAGGTACTCCAGTTGGTCGGCGGACAGCTCGATGGTGAGCGTGGTGACCTTCTGCTGGTGCTTCTCCGCGGCCGGGGACGTGGCCAGTTGGAGTACCTCCTGCGTGTCGTCGCCGCTGCTCGGGGGGATCTCGGCCTTGCCGTTCTGCACGGCCAGGCTGGCGCGAACCGCCTTGCGGAGTTCGTTGCGCGACCACCTCTGCTGTTCGGCTTTGCGCAGCCAGTAGTCCTGCTCCGGTGGCGACAAGCGGGTCACCTCGGCGTGGTGGGCGAAGCTGAGGCTGTCCCGCCTGCGGTGGTGCTCGAACCGCCTGCCCACCCATGCGTAGTTGCGCAAGGTCTGATAGTCGAGCCCCGTTCGCTCGATCGCCTCCTTGTACCGCCGCCACCCGTAGGTGGTCTCCCCGTAGATCAGCCAGTCGGCGAGCCACCACGCAGAGGAGTTCACGAGCTCGCGCAGGCTGGTCCCGATCCGTTCCCAGGACCGCTCCGACAGGTTCTCCGGAAAGATCATCCCCGACTTCTGCGCCTTGGCCTGTGTCCCCACGAAGGACAGGACCGCATCGCGCTGCGCGGGCTCACCGCTGTTGTCCACCGGCCCCGCGTTCACGGTTTTCACAGCGCCCCTCACAACCTTCATCTCCCAACTCAGAGTGTTTGCCCGGGCGTGAACCGATCACAGGACCGAGCACCCGGGCGGCGATCACTGTCGTTCCACTGGGCCGGCCCGCGCATGTTCTTCGCGAGCGCCGGCGAGACGTAGGTGTGGGCCCATCAGCGGGCGACCGCTGGTCCGGGGTGACGCAGGGTGCGTGCCGTAGGCCCCTCCCGCGTCACCCCATGGGGCACGAGCACCGCCAACGGGTTCCGCCGTATCGACTCGACGAGAATCCGAGCGGCGTTCAGTCCGCCGCCATGGCCTCCCGCAGGCTCCTGGGGCGCAGGTCGGTCCAGTTCTGCTCGACGTACTCCAGGCACTCGGCCCTGGCCGCCTCACCGAAGACCACCCGCCAGCCTGCGGGCACCTCGGCGAACACCGGCCACAGGGAGTGCTGCTCCTCGTCGTTGACCACAACGTAGAAGCGGCCGTCCTCGTCGTCGAAGGGGTTCGTGCTCAACTGGCACCGTCCTTAACCGTCATGGGATGACTCGGGATTGGGAATCGCCGGGCCGGGTGCGAGAAAGCACCGGGCGCGGGTTCGCCGATCGGCGTTGTCCGGTCGACAGGACACCCGGCATCGGGAGCGACCCCGGCGTTGCCACGTCACCGTAAGGACTCGACCGTCGGCGCTACAAGGCAGCATGCTCGCCGGCCAACCGGTCGTCCGCCCGGATCTGCCCCCCACCGGGATCCTCTGTACCCCACTGGATTCCTGTGCCAGGATGCCGGGCCGTGTCCCGTGGACGGGCCCGTCAGGGGCCTGCTGAGGTTCGGGTTCGGTCGATCCCGGTGGATGAACCTCAAGCCGATCTTCGGCAGCCGCGCTGCCGACTTGCAGGAGCCGCAGGAGTGCAACCGACCGGCGAGAACGTTGCTTCAGCGGCGAGGCGCCGGTCCGTCACATGCACAAGGGAGATTGACCGCCTCGCGTTCCTGGGATGAGAACGTACGGCAGCCGATCGGCCCGTCCGCTGTCCGCTCCGGTTCGAGCGGTCGTGCCAGACCCTGGCCTTCCGGGCCGGACCGCCGGCGTCGTACGGGCTGGCGGCCCACGTTGCCGGTAGCCGTCCGGGAGTCGCTCAAGAGCCGCTACACCAGCGGCATAGCCCTCCTCGTGACCGCGCCCTGGCGGTCGGACACCGCCCTATGGTCGAAGCTGCGTGGCCCGATCCGAGGGGGAGCGATGGACAGCACACGACCTGCCTTGCGCGTGTTCGTCCTGCACCACGCGGGAGGCTCACACCTGCCGTACCGCCACTGGCCGGCCGAGCTGCCGGACACATGGGATGTGCGGCTGCTCGACGCCCCGGGCCACGGCCACCTCCTCGACCTGCCGCAGATCACGGACGCCGGCCGCCTCGCCGACTTCCTGCTGTACAGCATTGAGCCCGAACTGACCTGCTCCTACGCCCTTTTCGGGCACAGCATGGGCGCCCTCGTGACGTACGAGATCACCCGGCGGGCCGCCGACCGGGGCTTGCCGCTGCCGGTGTGGGTCGGTGTCTCCGCACGAGCGGCACCGCAGCCGACGGGGCAGAGAAACGGGTACCACGAGCTGCCCGACGTCGAACTGCGGGCCCGTCTCAAGCTGCTCGGCGGCACGCCCGACGGGGTGTTCGACGACCCCGACCTGTGGGCCGTGTTCGAGCCGATCGTCCGGGCCGACCTGCGTCTGGTGGAGAACTGGCGTCCCGCTCCCGATACCGGCCCCCTGCCCGTGGCACTGTCCGCCTTCGCGGGCGTCGAGGACCACGCCGCTCCACCGCCGCGGATGGCCGGCTGGGAAGAGCACACCGAGCACTTCCTGGGCCTGCGTGTCTTCGACGGCGGTCACTTCTACTTCCTGGACGATCCCGGGCCACTGCTGCGGCAGATCGAACGGGACGCGACCACTGCGCTCGAGGCAGCGAGTGCGACGCGCTTGTCCTGAACCTTTGGTGCCCTGCCGACGCGTGTCCGCCCGACGCCTGCAACTGACTGAGCTGCCAGCATGTGAGGGGAAGAGATGCAGTTCCGCATTCTCGGTCTCGTGGAAGTCCAGGACGAGCAGACCGGTCTGCAGATCCTTCCCATGGGTGCCAAGCAGCGTGCACTGCTGGGGGCACTGGTGGTGAAGGCCGAGCACAACGTCTCCGTGCAGCGGCTCATCGACGAGCTGTGGGGCGAACGCCCGCCCGCCAACGCGGCGAACGCGCTGCAGGTCCATGTGGCCCGGCTGCGCCGGCTGCTGTCCGGCCCTCGGAGCCAGGACGTTGAACAGCACGCACAGCGCCCGTGGATCGTGACCACCTCGCGCGGCTACACCCTGCGGCTCGCCCCCGTCGAAACGGACGCCACGCACTTCCAGGACCTGACCGACAAGGCCCGGCGGGTCCTGCCCAACGATCCGGGGCAGGCCAGTGAACTGCTGCGCCGCGCACTGTCGTTGTGGCGCGGCCCGGCGCTGGAGGGCAGCGTGCTCGGCGACATCTGCGCGGGCAAGGCGGCCCAGCTCGAGGAACACCGCCTGACCGCCCTGGAGATGATGTACGACGCGTATCTGCGCACCGGGCGCCACGGTGAGATCACCGGCGAGCTGGTGGAACTCACCACCGATTACCCCCTTCGGGAGAGGTTCTACGGCCTGCTGATGGTCGCCTTCTACCGCTGCGGCCGGCAGGCGGAGGCGCTCCGCGTGTACGAACGGGCGCGCAACCGCATGGTGCGTGAACTCGGCGTCGAGCCGGGCCCCGCTCTGCGCGGCCTGATGGATGCGATCCTCCACCACGACCCGGCGCTCGCCCCGGCGGCGGGCCCCCGCCCGGCGGACGCGTCTCAGGCCGATGCCGCACGCGCGGAGGCGAACGCGACGGCCGACGACGGGGCGCTCCCCCTCCACGAGGAGATAGCCCGCCTGCACCGCCGCATCGAGCGACTGCAGCAGGAGCAGAACCAACTGCTGTGCCGCTTCAATGAGTTGTCGGCGAGCACCGAACAGCGGGTGACGGCCGGCTCGGGGCTCGCCTAGAAGGTGTACACCGGGGCCGTCTCACGCGCCGACGTGATGAGCAGCTCCAGCCGGCTGACAGCCCCTGTGGTGCGTGGCGAACCGCAGCTGGGCGCCTAGCCGTACCGGGGACCTGGAGTTCACCGGCGTGCGGTCCGGCGAGGCGAGGTCGTCATGAGCCCGCTGATCGTCGCCCCCCGGTGCCTCCCGAGCGTACTGCTCGACCACTGCGTCGTCGTCCGCGGTCTTGCTGCACAAGCTACCCGCACCCGGGCGGCCCGCTGCCGCCGGCGGAGCGCACAAGTACGGCATCAGCCAGGTGCAGGCGACTCTCAGGAGCGGGGAAACGACGATACTGAAGTGACCAAGGGCCGGCATGGCCGGTCTCGCGGCAGCCGCGATCACGGCCACCGCCTTCACGGGTCCCGCCCAGGTATCGGAGGACACCGCTCCCGCGGCGGGCGACCACCAGGCGACGCAGCGCGCGCGATCGACGCGGCCGGCATCACCGCCGAGGCACGAGACGGCGACGCTCTCCGGAGGTCGGCGTCGGGCGTGGGCAACCTGAACACGGGTACGCCGCGCGGCAAGAACGACCGAGTCCGCGTCGGGCACATCACCAGCACCTTCGTGGCGACGGTCCTCCTCCAGATGGAGGCGGCGAAGAATCTCAGTCTCGACGACACCGTGGAGCGCCATCTGCCCAGCCTGGTGACGGGCAACGGCAACGACGGCCTTCGGACACCCTTCCCCGGGAAATCCAGCGGGCCGCTCCGGAAGCAGAGCCGTGCCACGGCAATGGATTCTGGCCGAGACCGAACATGTCCTCCGGCCAGACGGCAGTGAAGCCGCGCCGACGGGATGACTCCCCCGGCGGTCACCTGAACGATCACGTACCCGGCCGCCAGAAGCCCCTCGATGATGCCACCGGACGATCCGCGCCGCGCCAAAGAGACGTTCACCGTGCAACCGTTCGAGCGCCGCTCCGGTGTCGCTTCAGCCAGCCCCGCGAGACTTCTGGCCGGATATATGCACCCTTCTCATGGAGGCATGATGGCGCGTCAGGCCGGTCAAACCGCGGGGTCGCGTGGCGGCCCGACAACCGTTCTCCCGCAGCCCCCGCCACGGCAGCCGCGCACCGGGGGCGCCGCGCCGCGCCGGGGCCAGGTGCTGACGACCAGGGTGGGCCTGCAGATGCCGACCGGGATGGCCTACGACGAGTGGGAGCGGGCCGGGCGCCAGCTCGCCGATGTCCTCGACTCGTCCTCCTGGTGGCTGGGCGACTGGCTCGTATACGGCAAGGACCACTACACCGACCGGTACCAGCGAGGGATACGCGCCGCCGGCCTCTCGTACCAGACGCTGCGCAACTATGCGTGGGTCTCACGGCGCTTCGACCACACGCGGCGCCGGCCCACCCTGAGCTTCCAGCACCACGCCGAGCTGGCCTCCATGCCGGTCGAGGAACAGGACCTCTGGCTCGACCGCGCCGAGCAGCGGCAGTGGACCACCAAGCAGCTGCGCGGCGCCATCCGCGCCACGCGCCAGAGTGAGCAGCAGCCACGCACTCCCACCGAGCCGAACCACCGCCTGGAGGTCCCCGGCAGCCGTCTTCAGTGGTGGCACAAGGCCGCGGAGCGGTTGGGCATCGACTTCGAGCAGTGGGTGACGGCCACGCTGGACAGCGCGGCCGCGAGTGCCCTGGAGGACCAAGGCAAGCGGGAGGAGCCCAAGGAGATCTCCGAGCTCAAGGGCAGGAAGCTGACCACGCCGGTCGCGGGCCTCCCCGAGGAGAACGCGCGGCCCGAGGGCCTTGTCGAGCGGACCCGGCCGGTGGCCATCGGCGCCTGAGTCTCCGGCGCCGAGGCCTCCAGCACGTCAGGGCAGCAGGCTCATCAGCCCGGCGGTCTCGCGCTTGTACGTGCACGCGCTCCGCCCGAACGACTCCCGTACCCGGTCGCGCACCTCGCCCGGCTGCTCCTGGCTGAGCTTGAACATGCCCTCGGCCCCGGTCACGGTGAACCGGAAGGCCCCCACGGCGGGCGCGAGCTTGCGGAAGTAGTCGAGCGACTCGGTCATGTCCCAGCCGTTGCCGAACGCTCCCTCGAAGGCGCGCACGGTGGACTGCACCACGCCCAGCGTCTCCTCCGTCGAGTCGATCTTCTCCACCACGCCCCGGACATGCACCGCGGTGAAGTTCCAGGTCGGGGCTGCCGGGGTCACCTCGTAGACCGTGGGCGACACGTAGGAATGCGGACCGGTGAACGTCAGCACCAGGACGCTGCCCGTCTCCAGCGCCGCCCAGTGCGGATTCGCCCGGTTCATGTGTCCGAGCAGCGTGGCCCCCGGCAGCTCGCCGGACCAGTCGCCCGACGTCTCGGGGTCGAAGATGACCGGCAGATGCGTGGCGAACGGACCGTTCTCGGGGCTTCCATTTGCCACCGCAAGCGCCAATGGATTACCACGGATCAGGTTCACCATCCACGAACTTTCCGGTTCACGGTAAAAGTTGGGCACAAACATCCGGATCCACCCTTTCGGTAATTGACTCGGGGCATGGCTCCGGCTCCAGGAATGACTGATCGAATCACCCCAGGCATATACGCCATCGGCCGCGCCACGCGGAGATTTTGAGAATCCTTTCCGACCATATCTCCGTCCCGTCGACAGGACATAGCTTTCGGATGTCGAGCACCTCGAGAGAAGCTCTCAGACGGTCTTCATGCTGTCTTCGAGTTGCCTTTGAGACCCTCTCCGGAGCACACTGCAGAACGGTCTCTCGGGCCACCGGCCGAGTTTTCCAGACGCAATCGGGAGAATTTTCTATGGGCATAACGGGTAGGCGTAACCAAGAGATCTACGACGTGGTCGGCATCGGGTTCGGCCCGTCCAACCTGTCGCTCGCGATCGCCTTGGAGGAGCATGGGGCGAGCGCTCCGGAGCAACCGGTCAAGTCCCATTTCTTCGAGCGGCAGCCCACGTTCGGCTGGCACCGGAACATGCTGCTGCCGTCGACGACCATGCAGATCTCGTTCCTCAAGGACCTGGCGACCTTCCGGAATCCGATGTCCCGGTTCAGCTTCGTCTCGTTCCTGCACGCCTCGAACCGGCTGGTGCAGTTCGTCAACAACCAGGACTTCTATCCGACCCGGCAGGAATTCCACCAGTACCTGGAGTGGGCCGCCGCCGGCCTCCGCGACCGGGTCACTTACGGCGCCGAGGTCACCTCGATCCGGCCCGCCGCTGTGGCCGGGGCCACCACGCCCGACCTCCTCGAGATCGAGGTGCGCGGCAGCGACGGCACCACCAGCGTGGTCACCGCACGCAACGTGGCCATCTCGACGGGCCTGGTGCCGCGCCTGCCGGAGGGCGTGACGGCCGACGAACGGGTGTGGCACAGCTCGGAGTTCCTGAGCAGGTTCAACGCACAGACCCCGGACGACCTCAAGAGCGTGGCGGTGGTCGGCGCCGGCCAGAGCGCGGCCGAGATCACCCGGTTCCTCTACGACTCGCTGCCGCACGCCGAGGTGTCCGCGGTCATCCCGTCCTACGGCTACTCCGTCGCCGACGACACCCCCTTCGCCAACCAGGTGTTCGACCCCGGCGCGGTCGACGAGTACTACTTCGGCACCGAGCGGGCGCAAGACGCGTTCTGGCGCTATCACCGCAACACCAACTACTCGGTGGTCGACGCCGACGTCATCCGGGCCCTGTACCAGCGTTCGTACGACGAGCAGGTGGGCGGCAGCCAGCGGCTGCACTTCCGCAACCTCACCCGGGTCACCGAGGTCAAACGCGCCGGGAGCGGGACGCGGGTGGTCCTGCGCTCGCTGCTCGACGACCGGACGGAGGAACTGGCCGTCGACGCACTGGTGTTCGCCACCGGCTATGACGGCCTGGACCCGTCCCACCTGCTCGGCGAGTTCGACCAGCACTTCCAGCGTGGCGCGGCGGGCCGGCACCAGGTGGAACGCGACTACCGCCTCGTCACCGCATCGGGACTGACCTGCGGCGTCTATCTTCAGGGCGGCACCGAGCACAGCCACGGCCTGTCGTCGTCCCTGCTGTCGAACATCGCGGTACGCAGCGGCGAGATTGCCGATTCGATCATGCTGCGGCGCACCGAGCGGGAGCTGGACCGTACCTGCCCCGTGCAGGTCGCGCCCTCGGCCGTCTGAGACGGCACACAGCGGGGTGGGCCCCGGTGCTGTGGCTGCAGCACCGGGGCCCACCCATTGCAGTTCCGGAGTGCCTCCGGTCACCTCACGCGGCGTCGGCGGCGACCGTGCCGGCGTCCATCGCGTCCCGCAGACTCCGCGGCCGCAGGTCGGTCCAGTGCTCCTCCACGTACGACAAGCACGGGTCGCGGCTCTCCTCGCCGAACACGATGCGCCAGTCGGCGGGAATCTCGGCGAACGAGGGCCACAGCGAGTGCTGCTGCTCGTCGTTCACCAGAACGTAGAACCGGCCGTCTGCGTCGTCGAACGGGTTGCTGCTCATCAATCCACTCCAATTCAAGCCGTCCACGATTCACTTTCGAGTGGAGAGTGAATCATCATCGAACAATGAGATGGAGTCGGCGAGGCCGCCAAGTCCGATCATGGCACCTTCCGGGAACCCAGTGGAGTCCTGCGGGAACCCATTGCCTTGATATCCGCGCCCCACTGTCCCGTTGACAGGACGTGGCTCGACAGAGCGACACTCAAGCAGGAATCAACGTCCGTGGGCCCGCGTCCGCCGCGCGATGATTGCGGTGCAAGCACAGCTCGGGCCGACGGGTATTCACCTTCCCAAGAGCCAGCATTTCAGCCAAGTGTTTTCGTGCCGTACTCCGCCGTACTCAAGCGCAGGTCCACCGGTCTTCGAGGCCCGGCCCGTGGCCGGGTTCCTCCGCAGAAGGAGTCGTGCCTATGAGCGCCAACTGCCCGGTCAGCGGTCTCGTCGTCCCCCCGCGTGCGAGGTTCTCATGACCGTCAGCGTGCACCCGGCCCTGGCCAAGGCCCAGTCCATCGGCGACGCCCTGCCCTGGCTGGCCCGCCACCAGGGCCGGACGGTCGTCATCAAGTTGGGCGGACACGCCATGGTCGACGAGGACCTCACGGCGGCCTTCGCCCGCGACGTCGTCTTCCTGCGCTACGCCGGGCTGCGGCTCGTGGTGGTGCACGGAGGAGGCCCCCAGATCGATGCCGAGCTCGCGCGGCGCGGCCTGGAACGCGAGTTCAAAGCCGGGCTCCGAGTCACCTCGCCGCCCGCGATGGACGTGGTGCGGATGGTCCTTGCCGGCCAGGTGCAACGCGAGCTGGTCGGGCTGATCAACCGCTTCGGCCCGCTCGCCGTCGGCATGACCGGCGAGGATGCGGACACCCTCACTGCGGTGCGGCACGTGCCGTGGATCGACGGGGAGCCGGTGGACGTCGGCAGGGTCGGCGACATCACCGCCGTGGACACTGGTGCCCTGGACAGCCTGCTGGCGGACGGCCGGATCCCGGTGGTCTCGCCGCTCGCCCGCAGCGCCGAGGACGGCCTGGTCTACAACGTCAACGCCGACACCGTGGCGGCAACGCTCGCGACCGCGCTGCGCGCCGAGGCGCTCGTCATGCTGACGGATGTCGCGGGTCTGTACGCGGGCTGGCCGCACAGTGACGAGGTAATCCAGCGGCTTACGGCCCGCGAGCTGGAGAAGCTTCTGCCGGATCTGAGCGACGGCATGGTACCCAAGATGACCGGTTGTCTGCACGCCGTGCGGGGCGGCGTGGGCGCGGCCCGGGTGATCGACGGACGGATCCCGCACTCGGTCCTCCTCGAGATGTTCACCGACGACGGGGTCGGCACGGTGATCGTGCCGGACCCGGACGAGGCGGAGGTCCTGCCGTGAGCGAGCAACGGAAACGGCAGGACCGGCCGATCCCGGCTGACCGGCACCCGAACGACGACACTCGAGCGAAGGCGAGGGCATTGCCCGTGACACACACGCCCTGGGCCCCTCCCTCGGCCGATGGCCGCGTCTACACCATGCAGTCGTCCGGTCCGGCGGATCAACAGGCCCGAGGACCGGCCGACTTCATGCGGAAACCGCCGGACTCCGACCGCCTGACGCACGCGGTGGATCTCGCTCCACAGCTGGCGGCCATCGGCCACGAGCTGGCCGTCGCAACCGAGACGGACGGGGATGAGGCCCGCGAACTCGCCCGCCGTTTCGCCGTCTCCCTCTCGCCCGAGACCCGGTTCGTCCTGCTGAACGCCTTGGCCGAAGCCGACGCGGTGCACAAGACCGGCCATGCCATCGCGTTCGGAACCGGCCGTGAGCTCTCCTCGAGCGCGCCCAGCGGCGCACCCGAACTCACCAGGGCCGTGCCTTCCTCCGGCCTGAGCATCCTGCCGACGGACCAGGAGCCCGGGCCGGGCCGACCGGGCCGCCGACCCGAGTCCGGCGATCCCGAGTTCCGGCCGGCGCCCCGGAACGATCCGCCCGCCGGTCTCATCCGCCTGCGGTTCGCCGACGCGCTCGCGCTCGAACGTGCCAACGCCGCCTTCGGCGCCGCATCGGGCGCGGGCTTCGGCGACGCGTGGAGCGATCCCGCGACGCTCACCCTCCGGATCCATGACGACGCCAGTGTCGAGACCCTGCGGGCCGTGCTCGCGGTCCTCGACGCGGCAGCCATCACGGCCGAGTCGCTCACCGTGCACACCCACGAACTCGACGACGTCTTCGCCGCGTTCACCAGCCTGCCCTGAGCTGCGGGCGGGACCGCCGCCGGCCCCGTTGTCCTGAAGGACCGGTCGGCGGTGGCCGCTCAACGCCGTGTCACGACAGCGCGAGGGTGCAGCACTTGACGCTGCCGCCCGCCTTGAGCAGCTCCCCCAGGCTCACCCCGATCGGGTTGAAGCCCCGCTCCTTCAGCTGTTCGCTGAGCCCGGTGGCCGCCTGGGGCAGCAGCACGTTGAGGCCGTCGGAGAAGGCGTTGAGGCCGAACACCGCGGCGTCCTGGTCCGAGGCGAGGACCGCGTTGGGGAACATCTCCCGCAGCACCGCCCGGCTGCCCGGGCTGAAGGCCGCCGGGTAGTACATGATCTCGTCCGGCGAGAGCACCGAGAGCGCGGTGTCCAGGTGGTAGAAGTCCGGGTCGACCAGGGTCAGGCCGGTCACGGGGATGCCGAAGAACTCCTGGGCCTCCGCATGCGAGCGGGGGTCGGTCCGAAAGCCGGTGCCGGCCAGCATCCGGCGTCCCACGCGCAGGTAGTCGCCCTCGCCCTCGTTGATGTGCTCCGGCCACAGCAGTTCGCGGAAGCCGTTCTGCGCGAACCAGTCGAGGTAGGCCGGCCCCTCCGCGGTCCGCTCCCGGTGCCGGAACCGGGCGCCGAGGACCTTGCCGTCCACCACGGTGGCGCCGTTGGCGGCGAACACCATGTCCGGGAGGCCCTCGACCGGCTCGACCACCTCGACCGTGTGCCCGAGCGAGAGGTACAGCTCCCGCAGCTGCTCCCACTGGAGCAGGGCCGTCCCGGTGTCCGTCGGCTTCTCCGGGTTCATCCACGGGTTGATGCTGTAGGTCACGTCGAAGTACTGCGGGCGGCACATGAGCAGACGGTGCGAAACCGCCTTCCGTTCCGCCCGGGGTGCCCGTTCGTCGACTGCGGCGCCGTTCAAAGGCATGGCGGGTTCCTCCTTGTGTTCTTCGTGAGAGAGGGATGCGCGCCCGGCGCGGCGGGGTGTGCCGCGCCGGCCGCTCTGGCCCGCGCACGGGCCGTCGTCAGACCTCGATCAGGCCGCCTGCCCGGGGCCCGTGGGGTGCCGGGGCAGCGGTGGCCGCACATCGGGCCGAGGGCGGGAATCGGGCAGGGACGGGCGTGCTGCGGGGCGGGGCGGGACCGCGAGGGGTCCAGACCTTCCGCACAGCTTTACCGAGCAGCCCCAACTCCCTTATGAAACACAGCAGTTGGCTTCCTCCATGCTAGTCCGACTAGTCCGGCACACCTTCCGCACCCCGATCCCCCCTCCGCGTTCAAGCGTTCTTCCACGTGGCTCACCGGCTTTCGCACGGGGGTGCACGGCGCGGGACCGGCCGTCCGGTGCGCGAAGACTTCCCCCTACGTCGACGCGCCCGCCCTCGTCCGGGTGGACGGCAGGGCGGGCGCGGACAGGGAGGGGATGTGCCGGGCCCACTCTAGGCAAGGGGCGGTCCCGAGTCCCTTGCGCCGTGCGGAACTTCGAGCTCAGCTGCAGCGGTGTTCCACCTCACGCCGTCTCTCCCGGGTCGCGGTCGTCCCGCTGTTCCGTCCGGCCCGGGGCCCGTGACCGGCACGCTCTGCTCGGTGATCTCCGAGAGCCGCACGTAGTGGCAGGAGACGGTGAGGACAGGCGGGCGGACGCGGCCGGCGGGCCCAGGCGTGGATCCGGCTCGCCGACACCCGTTCGCAGGCTGCGGGGGCATGGAGAAGACCATCCACAAACTTCTGCCACGGTCCTGACATCCCCTGCTCAGGCCAGATCGTCGCGGGTCACCCGGCGGTGCGCGGTGCGCCACTCGCCACGGGTGCGGACCAGGACGTCCTCCATGACGCACACATACAGGACCTTGGAACCGCCTCCGCTCGGTGTGACGTACACCAGGGCCGAACAGCGGGTACGCAGCGACCCGTCCGCCTGGGGCTGTACGTCGAGCATGCCGACCCAGTGGTTGAGGCGGCGGCCTGCCCGCCGCTGCCGTTGCGCGCCGGCGCGCACGTAGTGGGCGAGCCCGGCGCGGGCACGCACCGGCTCGGGCAGGGAAGGCAGCTCGAAGACGGCGTCCTCGGTGAAGAGGCCCGCCCAGCGCTCGGTGTCATGCGCGTCCAGGATCTGCATCTGGCACGCGTAGAACTGCTGCACCTGCGCGTACAGGGCGGCGAACTTCTGGCTCTCGAGCATGCGTTCAGCGGTGCCCACCAGCTCGACGATCATGATCTCAGCCCCCGATTTCCGTCCGTGTCCTTGAGGTGGTGAGGGACACCGAGGGGATCCCTGGGCACTCCAGGGAATCCGAACTCGGAACGGACAGTCTTTGAGGCTCGGATCGAGCATCTTTTAAATACTCCTCAAGCGCTCCGCCGCGGTCCTGGCACGCCGGACCTGTTCTCGGCCGCTACCCGCATTGCTGGATCCGCTCTCGAGCAGTCCTCCACAAGCGGTTGTGAGCATGCAGGCCGAGCGGATCGAAGCCCACTCGTGCCGCCGCGGCCGGGACGCGGCTGTCATCCGACCTCCCTGCCCCGGCCTGGCACCGCTGGTCAGGGCCGACGCCGGAGGGCCTCGTCGATGGAGTAGCCATGCAGAAGATGGAAGAGCCGGCACTGCGCCTGTTCGTGTTCCACCACTCCGGTGGTTCACATCTGGTGTACCGCGACTGGCCGGCCCACTTCCCGGCCGGCTGGGATGTGCAGACCCCCGACGCACCGGGCCGCGGCCCCCGCGACGAACGCCCCGCGCTGAGCGACACGGGCGCCCTGCTCGAGTACTTCCTGCACGAGCTGGACAGCCGACTGACGGGCCGCTTCGCGTTCTTCGGGCACAGCATGGGCGGGCTCGTCGCGTACGAACTGACCCGCCGGCTCATCGATCTGGGGCGCACACCGCCGGTCTGGCTCGGTGTGTCGGCACGCGGCACGCTGCACGCCGACGGGGACCCCACGCGCCGGCATCTGCTGTCCGACGCAGAACTGCGCCGGGAGTTGGTGGCGATGGGCGGTACGCCGTCCTCGGTCCTCGACCACCAGGAGCTGTGGGAGCTGTTCGCGCCGACCATCCGCGCGGACCTGCGCATCAGCGAGACCTGGCGCACGAAGCCCCTCACCGCGCCGCTGCCGGTACCCCTTTCGGTGTTCGGCGGCACCCGGGACCAGGTGGCGCCGCCGCACCGCCTGGACGGCTGGGCGGCCGCCTCCGAGCACTTCATGGGCCGGCATCTCTTCGACGGCGGCCACTTCTACTTCCAGGGCCGGCTCCCGGAGGTCGCCGGGCTGATCCAGGACGACGTGCGCCGCGCCCTGCTCCTGGCCCGGGCGCCCTCCGCGGTGGCGCGATGACCGTCCTCGGCCTCGCCGCACCGACTCCGGTACGCGGCGATTGACCGAGTTCCGGCTGCTCACCACCCTGGTCATCCACGCGGGCGAACTCCTGTCCGTGGACCGCCTGGTGGAAGAGCTGTGGGGCGACCTGAAGCAGCACAGGACACGGCCGCCTCCGTCCTCGGCCGCACGTATCACCGGGGAGCTGGTGAGAGGGCTGATGGCCGGGCGCGGAAGGGAGGCGTGGACGGCTGCGTTCATCGAGCGTCGGGCAGGTTCGCATACGCTACTCGTCACCGTCCTGCGCACCGTGGCCGTCGCCTGCATCGAGGCCTGACCCGCCCCGATCGCGCACTGGCACCTCACGGAGCGGCGGACGGCACGATGTCCGCCCAGAGCCCGAGGGGTGGTCATGAGATCGCGCCTGCAGTGGATCCACGGCCGCGCAGAGCGTGTCGTCGTCGCACGCAAACAGACGTTCACGGCCGAGATCTTCCTCACGTTCTTTGTCCTGGTCGGCCTGCTGTATATGCCGGTTCTCATCTTCCAATGGGGTGAGTGGATCCCTTCGCCGGAGCCGGCGTCTACCTGCTCTGGGAACTCGGCCGGATCAACAGCGCACTCGGCGAACTCGCCGACCTCTGGAACGAGCAGTACCAGCAGCGGCAGGAGTCTGCTCGAGTCGACTCCCTCCGGTGACACAGCGGTCGGCGACTGCATGACGATTCCGCAGTCGGCCAGGGCACTCGCCTCCGCAGGGCTGCCGGGCCACGGGACGGCCCTGCCTGCCCACTCCGCCGAGGAGCGGGTCCTCATCGAGCCGGCCGACGGCGGCCACGGTCTGCCGGGCCTCCCGTCCGGTGCGGGCTGGGCCGTGGGCCGCTGTCTGGCCGGCCCGGTCAGCCGTCTGGTCATCAGGGTGAGGGTGGCCCACGCGATGTGCGCCTCACTGTGCTGCACGAGACGCTCGTAGTCCCGCACATTCTCCTGGCCCTCATGATCCAGCCAATGGCGCGTTCGGCCACCCAGCGTTTCGACAGCAGCTGGAAGCCCGTCTGCCCCTTGCGTCGGGCCACGGTCCGGAGGGTGAGTGGCGAGGAAGCCGTTGGCCCGGCCGACGAGCGGGCCGTAGGCCGAGCCGGCCCAGGCCAGGGCGATTTCGGGGTGAGCGACTGACCGGTCGGAGCGCCGCGCCACCGGCACCGTGACCAGAGGTTTCGTCACAGGCACTCAGCTTGTCTTTTAACCAGGCGGCCGGTTCAGGCCCGGGCTGAGTGTCAGTGCTGGCGCGTAGGTTGAGCGGGTGAGCTGGGATGTATTCATCATGCGGTTTCCGCCCAAGGCCGAGGCGATAGACGAGATCCCCGAGGACTGGGAGCCGCCGAGCCTGGGCGCGGGCTGCGATGTTCGTGCTGTCCTTGCAGAGGTGCTGCCGGGCATCGAGTATTCGCAGAATGGATGGGGCGATTACGAGGGTCCCGGCTTCTCCATCAGCCCCCCGGTCAACGAGGCTGACGACGCGCCGGTCGCCGGCGTCAGCCTCTTCATCCATGGCGGTAGCGAAATGGCAGCTCATGCTGCCCTCGCGGTCGCCGATGCGTTGAAAGCACGGGCCTTCGACACCGGGTCGGGAGACTTCCTCACCGCGGACTGCGCCCAGTCGGCCTTCGAAGCCTGGCGTGCATACCGAGATCGTGTCCTGGACCAGCGTGGGCCCTGAGCGCGTCTTCTAACCTCCGAGGCTGTCGCGCTCGATGATGCTCTCGGGGCGTCTGGTCGTTTTTCCGACGTCATAGTGGGTCGTGGGGCGGCGGTTCTTCGAACCAAGTGGCCTTCCTGGTCCGGGTGTTGAGGGTTTCGGTGCACGGGCTGGACAGTGCAGGTGCGGGCGGAGGTTCCGAAACCCTCGGCGGACTCGGGCCGGGGTGAGCCGTGCGAGCTCGGCTGGTTTCTCCCAGGGGCGGCGGAGGTCCGCTGCGGCTTCGCGGGTGAGCCGGAGCTGGGTGTGGGCGGCGATGATCAGCCACGTCCAGCGGTCTCCGGCCTCGGGGGTGCGGAGTTTCGGGCGGGTCCAGCCGAGGGTCTGTTTCATCAGCCGGAAGGTGTGCTCGATGTCGAACCTGCGCAGGAATGCCTGCCAGCGAATGTCGACGTCCTCGCCGGTCAGGGCGGTGGCCGACGACCACAGCCAGAGGGGCAGCGGGTCTCCGCCGCCGGGCAGGCGGTCGACCTGGAGTCGGATCAACGTGCCTTCGATGATGGGGAGTTCGCTGGAGTGGTTGATCCACGCGGAGCGGGTGGTCAGCCTCGGGTGGATGCGGTCCCAGGCCATTGCGCGGGCGGTGCCGTACCGGTCGGTGACCTGCACCGTCGCCGCGTCCGGGTCGCCCCAGGTCTCCGGCTTGGCGAAGCGGAACTCCTTGCCGTGCCTCGGCGGTCGCCCGCCCTGGGGGTAGGCCAGGGCGTACTCCTTGAGCGAGGGCGTCGGCCGTCGCATGACGCGGTCGGAGCGCATCCGTCCCAGGACCTCGACCGGGAGGCCGTCGAGGAGGTGGGCCATGCGCGGGGCGTCGTAGCCGGCGTCGAAGACAATGAGGATGTCGCGGTCACCCGCGTGCCAGCGGCCCATCTCGATCAGATCGACGACCACTCGGCGGGCCTGGGCGGCGGTGGCCTCGGCGACGTCGTCGTCCGGCCCGAGACGGACGGCGTCCAGGAGCTGGCACCAGGACGTCCGGCCCGACTCCAGGGCGGCGACGAACGAGTACGGCCAGCCGGAAATGAACTGGTCCGAGGACCGTCCGCTGCGGCCGTAGACGTGACAGAACAGACGCTCCGCGCTGGTCGGCGCGTCGGGGCGGAGCCAGTTGCTCACGTCGACCGCGAGGACCAAGCGCCCGTCGGCGGCCTGCGGCATGGGCAGGCCCGCCAGAACCTGCCGCAGCCGGGGCGCGTCCACGTTTCCGCTGTTCAGTGCGTCGTACATCGCGCCGTGCCCGCGCCGGTGCTCGGCCACCAGCGTCAGGTCCACCGGAGCTCTGACCGGTCCGTCCGCACACAGCAACGCGTCGGTGAGGTCGAACAGTTCGTCCCCACGCGCGGTCAGGCAGTCGAATAAGTCCTCCCGGAAGCGTGACGCTTTCGCGAACGCTTCCCCCGGAGCATGATCAGGCAGCAAACTCACCTTCACGGCCTTCGTCGTGGTCACGTGTGTCCTTGGTCGGAGCACATGATCAGACGAAGGCCGCCTCGGCGTCCGGCGAACACCCAGGTGAGCGGCCTAGTTCGAGGACCATTTCGACGCCAGAGGTTAAAGGACAAGCTCAGTGGCCCTCCCGGCGTGGCCGGGGGGGTGCTTCTATCTGTTTGGTCAAGGTCTGTGGGCTTGGTCAGGCTGTTTGTTGGTGCCCGGGTTGGTAGAGGGTGCGGTGC
>NZ_VWMY01000121.1 GCF_008905045.1 Streptomyces albicerus | reverse complement strand
GGCCCGGCGCGTGAGTTACCCAGCGCCCTGCCTACCTGCGGGCGGTGGTCTTCTTGGCGGTGGTCTTTCGACCCGTCGACTTCTTGGCCGGGGCCTTCTTCGCCGGGGCCTTCTTGGCCGCCGCCTTCTTGGCGGTGGTCTTCTTCGCCGTGGTCTTCTTGGCGGCCGCCGTGGTCTTCTTGGCGGTCGTCTTCTTGGCCGTGGTCTTCTTCGCCGTGGTCTTCTTGGCGGTGGCCGCCTTCTTGGTCGGCGTGACCTTCTTGGCCGCCGCCGCCCTCTTGGCGGTGGTCGCCTTCTTGGCCGCGGCCTTCTTGACCGTCGCGGCAGCGCCGCCGGTCAGGCTGCCCTTGGGCGCCTTCTTGACGGCGACCTCACCCCCGCGCGGGAGCTTCTTCGAGCCGCTCACCAGGTCCTTGAAGCCCTGGCCCGCGCGGAAGCGCGGCACGGAGGTCTTCTTGACCCGAACACGCTCCCCGGTCTGCGGGTTGCGGGCGTAACGGGCCGGACGGTCCACCTTCTCGAAGGAACCGAAGCCGGTGACCGAGACCCGGTCCCCGCCGACAACTGCACGGACGATGGCGTCCAGTACGGCGTCGACCGCGTCCGCGGCCTGCTGACGCCCGCCGACCTTGTCGGCAATCGCTTCTACGAGCTGCGCCTTGTTCACGTCTTCCCCTTCGGAGACATTGCCAGAACGAAAGTGTTCAAGCTTTTTCGCACGTTAGGCAGATATATACCGCAAATCAAACACGAAACGGGCTAATCACCCTTGTGCCGCAACGAACTAGGACTGTCGCGAAGTTCCTCAGCGTTCCTCTTCGGGGATTCGGCCCTCGTCGAGGTCCGTGGTGAACCGCTCCAGCCGCCTTGTCGCATCGGCGAGATCGTGCTTGGCCACGGCCGTAATGACCAGCAGCTTCCGGGTCAGCGCCATCCGTACGCCCTCCGGGACTTGCAGTGCGCGCACCCTTGTGTGCGCTTCCTTGAGTTGGGACGCGACTGCCGCATAGAGCTCGAGTTGGCCGTCGTGTTCCATGCACAGATTGTGCCATCTGGGGCGAGTTGTCGCCTGCGCAGGGGGTAACTACCGCCTCCCAAGGGCCTCCTGCGCGTCTCAGCACAAGGCTCTGCCGAGGCTCGCCTACCCCATCAAGACCCCTTGAAACAAGGGCAGTTGAAGCCAATCGCAAGGGCCTGAACAGCACGTCCGGAGGCAGACACAGATGTACCCCCAACCGTCCACGATTGGGGGTACAGAGGCCTGTTGCGATGGCTGGAATCAGCCTTGCGGGTTCGGGTCCGACCGGATCCGAGGGATCGGAGACCCGAAGGGGATCAGACCTGAACGGTCCGCGGCTTGTGGGCGGGCCGCTTGGACTCGTACGTGGAGATGTCCGCCTCGTTCTGCAGGGTGATGGAGATGTCGTCCAGCCCGTTCAGCAGCCGCCAGCGGGCGTTCTCGTCGAGCTCGAAGGCGGCCGTGATGCCCTCGGCGCGCACCTCGCGGGCCTCCAGGTCGACCGTGACCTCGGCCTCGGGGTCGTTCTCGGTGAGCTCCCACAGCGCGTCCACGATCTTCTGCTCCAGAACCACCGTGAGCAGGCCGTTCTTGAGCGAGTTGCCGCGGAAGATATCGGCGAAGCGGGACGAGATGACGGCCTTGAAGCCGTAGTTCTGCAGCGCCCACACGGCGTGCTCGCGCGAGGAGCCCGTACCGAAGTCGGGTCCTGCGACCAGGACCGTGGCGTCCGCGCGCTCGGGCTGGTTGAGGACGAAGGACGAGTCCTTGCGCCAGGCCTCGAACAGCCCGTCCTCGAAACCGTCCCTGGTCACCTTCTTGAGCCAGTGGGCGGGGATGATCTGGTCGGTGTCGACGTTGCTGCGGCGCAGCGGTACGGCCCGGCCGGTGTGCGTGGTGAATGCTTCCATGACTCTCAGACTCCAGCGGGCGTACGGGCGGCGGGCTGGTCGTTCAGGTCGGCCGGGGAGGCCAGATGGCCCAGCACGGCGGTGGCGGCGGCGACCTGCGGCGACACCAGGTGCGTACGGCCGCCCTTGCCCTGCCTGCCCTCGAAGTTGCGGTTGGAGGTGGACGCGGAGCGCTCGCCGGGGGCCAGCTGGTCGGGGTTCATGCCCAGACACATCGAGCAGCCCGCGTGCCGCCATTCGGCGCCGGCCTCCTTGAAGACCAGGTCCAGGCCCTCGGACACGGCCTGCAGACCGACGCGCGCGGAGCCGGGGACCACCAGCATCCGTACGCCGTCGGCGACTTTGCGGCCCTCGACGATCGCGGCGGCCGCACGCAGGTCCTCGATACGGCCGTTGGTGCAGGAACCTACGAAGACGGTGTCGACCTGGATCTCTCGCAGCGACTGGCCGGCCTCCAACCCCATGTATTCCAGGGCCTTTTCGGCGGCGTGGCGCTCCGAAGCGTCCTCGTACGAAGCAGGGTCGGGGACCGACGCCGAAAGGGGCGCGCCCTGACCGGGGTTGGTGCCCCAGGTGACGAACGGCGCGAGGGAGGCACCGTCGATGACGACCTCGGCGTCGAATTCCGCGTCGTCGTCCGTCCGCAGCGTCTTCCAGTACTCGACGGCCGCGTCCCAGTCGGCGCCCTCGGGCGCGTGCGGGCGGCCCTTGAGGTACGCGAAGGTGGTCTCGTCGGGGGCGATCATGCCCGCGCGGGCGCCGGCCTCGATCGACATGTTGCAGATGGTCATCCGGGCCTCCATCGAGAGCTTCTCGATGGCGGAGCCGCGGTACTCCAGGATGTAGCCCTGGCCGCCGCCGGTACCGATCTTGGTGATGATCGCCAGGATGAGGTCCTTGGCCGTGACGTCCTCGGGCAGTTCGCCGTCGACCGTGATGGCCATGGTCTTGGGGCGGGCCAGCGGCAGCGTCTGGGTGGCCAGCACGTGCTCGACCTGCGAGGTGCCGATGCCGAACGCCAGCGCGCCGAAGGCGCCGTGCGTGGAGGTGTGGGAGTCACCGCACACGACCGTGGTGCCGGGCTGGGTCAGGCCCAGCTGCGGTCCCACGACGTGGACGACGCCCTGCTCGACGTCACCCAGCGAGTGCAGGCGCACACCGAACTCGGCGCAGTTCTTCCGGAGGGTCTCCAGCTGGACCCGGGAGACCGGGTCCGCGATGGGCTTGTCGATGTCGAGGGTCGGGGTGTTGTGATCCTCGGTCGCGATGGTGAGGTCGAGACGGCGCACGGGGCGCCCCGCCTGGCGAAGGCCGTCGAAGGCCTGGGGGCTGGTCACCTCGTGCAGCAGGTGCAGATCGATGAAGAGAAGGTCGGGCTCGCCCTCCGCGCGCCGGACGACGTGGTCGTCCCAGACCTTCTCCGCGAGTGTCCTACCCATCGCTTTCCCTCCGGCCGGCCTGTGTGGCGCCGGCCCAACTAGAGATTTCCGGTGCGGCGCGTCCGTTACCCCTCGTACCGGACGCCTTCCGCCGGGCCCGTTGGTCCGCGGGCACCTGTGTGTACAAGGGTGGCGCGTTCCACGGAAAATTGAACTTGCGTTTCACAGAGTGAGACGGGAATATCGTTTCATGGACAACAGTAGCGGCGTCGGCGTTCTGGACAAGGCAGCCCTTGTCCTGAGCGCCCTGGAGTCCGGTCCGGCCACCCTCGCGGGACTGGTCGCGGCGACCGGGCTGGCACGACCCACGGCACATCGCCTCGCCGTGGCACTTGAACACCACCGGATGGTGGCGCGCGACATGCAGGGCCGTTTCATTCTCGGCCCTCGCCTGGCCGAGCTGGCCGCGGCCGCGGGCGAGGACCGTCTCCTCGCGACGGCGGGCCCGGTGCTCACCCACCTCCGCGATGTCACGGGCGAGAGCGCACAGCTCTACCGCCGCCAGGGCGACATGCGCATCTGCGTCGCCGCGGCAGAGCGCCTGTCGGGCCTCAGGGACACGGTCCCGGTCGGCTCGACGCTCACCATGAAGGCGGGTTCCTCGGCCCAGATCCTGATGGCCTGGGAGGAGCCCGAGCGCCTGCACCGCGGCCTCCAGGGCGCCCGCTTCACGGCGACGGCCCTGTCGGGTGTACGGCGCCGGGGCTGGGCCCAGTCGATCGGCGAGCGCGAGCCGGGCGTCGCGTCCGTCTCCGCGCCGGTGCGCGGCCCGTCGAACCGCGTGGTCGCCGCCGTCTCGGTCTCCGGGCCGATCGAGCGCCTGACGCGTCACCCGGGCCGGATGCACGCCCAGGCGGTCATCGACGCGGCCGCCCGCCTCTCGGAGGCACTGCGCCGTACGGGCTGAGCCCACTTCGACTTCCTCCGGCCCGTCGCTTCAACGCCGCAGCGACCGGCATGAGTTGACGTTGTCCCCCCGTTCAACACGAAGTCGCTCGACATAACGGCAAGTCGCTCAACACGAAGAAGCCCTCCCCTGCTGGGGAGGGCTTCTTCTTCATGTACCCCCGACCGGATTCGAACCGGCGCTACCGCCTTGAGAGGGCGGCGTGCTAGGCCGCTACACAACGGGGGCGAGGATCTTGCGTCTCCGCAGATCCGAGCTGGTCTACCAGGACTCGAACCTAGACTAACTGAACCAGAATCAGTCGTGCTGCCAATTACACCATAGACCAAAGTGGTTTAGACCAGTTTGTACCCCCGACCGGATTCGAACCGGCGCTACCGCCTTGAGAGGGCGGCGTGCTAGGCCGCTACACAACGGGGGCCCTAGCGATCCTGCATCGAAGTCAACGGGAGCTACCCATGCTGCCCTCGCGGGAAGGATCTGTACCCCCGACCGGATTCGAACCGGCGCTACTGCCTTGAGAGGGCAGCGTGCTAGGCCGCTACACAACGGGGGCTTTGCGGATCTGGATCTCCGCGACTGCAGATGCGGTGCTTGATTCAAAACATCTGCGAGCTGGCCTACCAGGACTCGAACCTAGACTAACTGAACCAGAATCAGTCGTGCTGCCAATTACACCATAGGCCACTGAAACACAATCCCCTGTGGGGATCTTGTTTTAGCTTGCGCCTCCGGCTCCGGACCTTTCGGCCCGCACTCCGGCGGCGCAGGAAGAACATTACCCGAAGGTGGACGGCGCTCCAAAACGGGTATCGGGCCGAAGGATCGCGGGCAGTTCGGCCAGCGAGGCGATCCGGCGCAGGCCGGCGAGCTGATCCGCCTGCTGGTCCGATGCGGTGTCCGGGCCCGGCGCCGTGACCGCACTCACGCCCGCGCGGTCGATCCAGACCGAGAACAGCCCTGCGTCGGCCGCGCCCTGCCCGTCGATCTCCGGGTGGTCCCCGACGTACGCGACCTGGTGCGGCGGCAGTTCCAGGGCCTCGCAGGCCGCGTGGAAGGCCTCCGCAGCGGGCTTGGAGACGCCCAGTTCGGCCGCGCACAGCACCGACTCGAAGCGGTCCCGTACGCCGAGGACGCGCAGCTTGTGGTCCTGGACCCGGAGGCTGGAGTTGGAGAGCACGGCATGGCGGTGGCTGCCGGCCAGGGTGTCGAGGACGGGCAGGACGTCCGGGAACAGCGCCCAGGCCGCCTCGTAGTGCCCCATGTAGCGGAGGAACCAGTCCTCCGCCTCGGCGTCGGTCAGGGGCTCGCCCAGGAAGGCCCGCACCCGGTCCCGGCGGCCTCCCTCCCAGTCCACCTCCCCCGCCGCGAACCTCGCCCACTGCTGGTCGGTGAGCTCGCGCCAGCGGAAGAGGGCCTGCTCGACGGAGGCGTATCCGTCGAGCAGGCCCTCGGCCGCCAGATGCCCGCGCATGCCGGCGCGGTCCGCCGTGGTGTAGTCGAAGATCGTGTCGTCGATGTCCCAGACCACGGCTCTGATCGTCATGGTTCGACGGTAGCCCGGGACCAATGGCCCTGTCCGTCGGTCGACGGTGGTCGTGCCGACCGCCGCCTTGCAGTGGTGCGGGAGATCTTCGACGAGGGTGCCTGTCCGGTCGACGAGGTCGACGAGGGCGACGCCGTGTGACGAACGTCGTGAGGGGCGGCCCCGGTGATCCGGGTGCCGCCCCTCACGCGTGTGTGAGCTACGCCGTCAGCTTCGCGAGCGCCGCGTCGACGCGGGCCAGCGTCTTCTCCTTGCCCAGGATCTCCAGGGACTCGAAGAGCGGCAGGCCGACCGTGCGGCCGGTGACGGCGACGCGGACCGGGGCCTGGGCCTTGCCGAGCTTGAGGCCGTGGGCCTCGCCGGCGGCCAGGACGGCCTCCTTCAGGGACTCGGCGGAGGTCCAGTCGGCGGCCTCGAGCTTCTCGCGGGCCGTCCGGAGCAGGGCATCGCTGCCCTCCTTCATCGCCTTCGTCCAGGACGCCTCGTCGAAGACCGGCTCCGGGAGGAACAGGAAGTCGACGTTGTCCGTGATCTCGGAGAGGACCTTGAGGCGGGTCTGGGCGTGTGGGGCGATCGCGTCCCACTTGGTCTGGTCGAAGTCCTCCGGCGCCCAGGGCGCGAAGGGGGCCCTCAGCCAGGGGGCACAGCGCTCGGCGAAGTCCTTCACGTCGAGCAGGCGGATGTGGTCGCCGTTGATCGCTTCGCACTTCTTGAGGTCGAAGCGGGCCGGGTTCGGGTTCACGTCCGTCACATCGAAGGCCGCGACCATCTCGTCCATCGTGAAGATGTCCTGGTCGGCGGAGAGCGACCAGCCGAGCAGGGAGAGGTAGTTGAGCAGGCCCTCCGGGAGGAAACCGCGCTCCCTGTAGAGGTTCAGCGACGACTGCGGGTCGCGCTTCGACAGCTTCTTGTTGCCCTCGCCCATCACGTACGGGAGGTGGCCGAAGGCGGGCACCGACTTGGCGATGCCCAGCTCGGTCAGCGCCTTGTAGAGGGCGATCTGGCGCGGGGTGGAGGAGAGCAGGTCCTCGCCGCGCAGGACGTGGGTGATCTCCATCAGGGCGTCGTCGACCGGGTTGACCAGCGTGTACAGGGGCGCGCCGTTGGCTCGTACGATCCCGAAGTCCGGCACGTTCTCCGGCGTGAAGGTCAGCTCGCCGCGGACCAGGTCCGTGAAGGTGATCGTCTCGTCGGGCATGCGGAAGCGGACGATCGGCTCGCGGTCCTCGGTCTTGTAGGTCGCGATCTGCTCGGCTGTCAGGGCGCGGCAGTGGCCGTCGTAGCCGGACGGCTTGCCTGCGGCACGCGCGGCGTCGCGGCGGGCGTCCAGCTCCTCCGTCGAGCAGTAGCAGTAGTACGCGTGGCCGGCGTCGAGGAGCTTCTTCGCGACGTCCTTGTAGATGTCCATGCGCTGCGACTGGCGGTACGGCGCGTGGGGGCCGCCGACCTCGGGGCCCTCGTCCCAGTCGAAGCCCAGCCAGCGCATCGAGTCGAGCAGCTGGGTGTACGACTCCTCGGAGTCGCGGGCCGCGTCGGTGTCCTCGATGCGGAAGACCAGGGTGCCTTCGTTGTGCCGGGCGAACGCCCAGTTGAACAGGGCGGTGCGGACCAGGCCCACGTGGGGGTTGCCGGTCGGCGAGGGACAGAAACGTACGCGGACGTTCGCGTTAGCCACGCTTGATCACCTTGTTGGTGAGAGTGCCGATGCCTTCGATGGTGACGGCGACCTCGTCGCCGACACTGAGCGGGCCGACCCCTGCCGGGGTGCCCGTGAGGATCACGTCGCCGGGGAGCAGCGTCATGGCCTCGGTGATGTTCACGATCAGATCCTCGACGGAGTGGATCATCTCGCTGGTGCGGCCCAGTTGTCGCTGTTGGCCGTTGACCGTGCACTGGATCGTGAGGTCCGAGGGGTCGAGGTCCGTCTCCACCCAGGGGCCGAGCGGGCAGGAGGAGTCGAACCCCTTGGCCCGGGCCCACTGCTTCTCGCGCTTCTGGACGTCGCGTGCGGTGACGTCGTTGGCGCAGGTGTAGCCGAGGATGACGTCCTTGACGCGTTCGCGCGGGACCTCGCGGCACATGCGGCCGATGACGACGGCCAGCTCGGCCTCGTGGTGCAGCTCGTTCGAGAAGGAGGGGTACGCGATCTCGTCGCCGGGGCCGATCACCGAGGTGGACGGCTTGAAGAAGGCGAACGGGGCGTCGGGCACCTCGTTGCCCAGCTCCTTGGCGTGCTCCGCGTAGTTGCGGCCGAAGGCCACGACCTTGTTCGGGAGGACGGGCGGCAGGAGCCGGACCCTCGTCTTCGCATCAGAAGAGGTCAGCGGGACCTTCGTGCCGGAGAGCTCGAAGTCCCCGAACGGAATGCCCTTGATGATGTCGAGCACGAGCCCGTCGGTCGATCCAGGAGGGCTGTCGCCCTCGACCGCGCCGAACGCGACGTTGCCGTCGATGGAGAACCTGGCGATGCGCACGGGATGCTTGCGCCCCTCACTGAGCTGGCCGGAGTCTGACGCTCCAGGCTAACGCGGCGAGGGGCCGCCACCTCGCGCAATTGCGGCTATGGGCTCGTGGGAGGGTTACTCCGCAACCGTGGCCGCGGCCGGGACGTCCATCAGGATCGTGCGGCGGGGGTTGGCGGTCTGTGCGGGGAGCTCGACGGAGTGCTCCTGATGCTCCGGCGTACGCAGTTCTTCGGCGTCCTCGAGGTGCGCCAGGGTGGTGCGTCGCGGGTTGGCTATGTCGCGGAACATCATCGTCTTCATCTGCGGTTTCGGACCCTGTCGGTGCGGGCGGCCGGCTGGTCGGAGGACCATCACGCGGGCGCGGGTTGTCGGATTTGCCATCCTTGTAAAGCGTCAGGTTAAACACGCCATTCCCTGTCGAAGCCGTGAAGACGCCGTGATCACCGTGTGAGTTTCCTCACTTACTAGCAGGCAAACGGGTCAATTCAGACCCCCAACTCCCCCTACCGAAACGGACATTACTCCACTGAAGCCATCATTCCGCTCCTGATCATGGCGACTGGGACACCGCTTACCTGCGGATGACTCGTACCCATGTGTCCGTTATGGATGAGATCACTTTCTACGTCTGGTAACCCAGCCCTCACAAAGTGTCACGGTGGTCACAGCATGACCCATGGGCCTTGTTGGAGATCCGGCACTGTGCTGGAATTCCACGGACCGCCGCGGGAACGAACCGGCGCGCAGAGGGCGCAACGCAGCGCCGAGTGGCGGCGGGAAGGGGGAGCCTGCGCCGGTCACTCACGACCACCATGGGGGCGCGTTCATTGCGCCCCCGAGACGCCGACACCGTCTCGCCGTTCACGCGGAGAGGCGCCTGGTCCAGAGGTTGCGACGCTAGTGCAGGGACGTTTCAAGAGGAATGGCAGCGCTTCGGCGGAGTCGGAGCCGCAAGGCGGGACCGACCGCGGTTCCTCGCCCCAGCACGCCCAGAACCCGGGACCGGCACAGGCCGGCGACAGCGGTGAGCGCTCCTCGCGCCCCGGCGCGCCCAAGGGCAAGGGTGGTCAGACCGCGGTGAACGGTGCTCCCGGCACTCCGCCCGCGGCGCCGCCGAAGGCGAAGGGCCCCAGCGGCCCCGGCTCGCGAATAGCCCTGCGCAACTGGCGCATCTCCACGCGTCTGGTCTCGCTGCTCGCACTGCCCGTGGTCGCCGCGACCTCGCTGGGCGCCCTGCGCATCAGCGACACCATGGACGAGATCCAGCAGCTCGAGAACATGAAGCTGCTGACCGACATGACCAAGCAGGCGACCGAGCTCGCCGCGGCGCTCCAGGAGGAGCGCGACAAGTCGGCCGGTCCGCTCGCCAACAGCGCGCGGGCGAGTGACCTCACGGTCAAGGGCGTCCGCGACAAGACGGACCGTGCGCGTGCCGCCTTCCTGGAGGGCACCCACGAGCTGGACGACGCGGGCAACGACGAGAACCTCGACGGCGTCCGGGACAACGTCGTGGCCATCGCCACCCAGCTGAACACCCTCAGCAGCGTCCGCAACAACGCCTTCCAGGACGATCAGAACTCCTCCCAGACGGTCGAGGCGTACCACCGGCTCATCGACCAGCTGCTCGGCCTCTCCCAGGACATGGCCGAGGCGACCAGCAACCCCGAGATGATCCAGCGCACGCGCGCCCTGGCGGCCTTCTCCTCCGCCAAGGAGTACGCGTCCATCCAGCGCGCGGTCATCGCCGCGGCCCTGCCGGCCACCGACAAGACGTTCGGCGACCTCTCGGAGAACGACCGGCAGTACGGCCTCTCGGCCCTCGACAACCAGAAGTTCGAGCTCACCAGCTTCGCCAGCATCTACGAGGGCAACGCGGCCGAGCTCACCAAGCCGCTCGACGAGCCGAGTCCGACCATCAAGGCGGCCGACGGCTACGTGGCGCGCGTGCTCGACCGTGAGAACGGTCTGCAGCTGCAGGCCAAGCGCTCGTACCTGGACTGGGTGGACGCCGACTCCGCCAGGCTCCAGGAGATGTCGAAGATCGAGCTCACGCTGCTCAACGAGATGGAGCAGAAGGCCCGTGAGCTGCGCAACGAGTCCGAGCAGGAAGCGATCATCTCCGGTGCGCTGATCCTGCTGGTGCTCGGTGTCTCGCTGGTCGGCGCCTTCGTGGTGGCCCGCTCCATGATCCGCTCGCTGCGCCGACTCCAGGACACCGCGACGAAGGTCGCCCAGGACCGCCTGCCCGAGCTGGTCAAGCAGCTGTCCGAGTCCGACCCGCAGGACGTCGACACGTCCGTCGAGTCGGTCGGTGTGCACTCCAAGGACGAGATCGGCCAGGTGGCCGCGGCGTTCGACGACGTGCACCGCGAGGCCGTACGACTGGCCGCCGAGCAGGCCCTGCTGCGGGGCAACGTCAACGCGATGTTCACCAACCTCTCGCGCCGCTCCCAGGGTCTGATCCAGCGCCAGCTGTCGCTGATCTCCGAACTGGAGTCCCGCGAGGCCGACCCGGACCAGCTGTCCTCGCTGTTCAAGCTCGACCACCTCGCGACCCGCATGCGCCGTAACGGCGAGAACCTCCTCGTCCTCGCCGGTGAGGAGCCCGGCCGCCGCTGGACCCGTCCGGTCCCGCTGGTCGACGTGCTCCGTGCCGCCGCGTCCGAGGTGGAGCAGTACGAGCGCATCGAGCTTGCCTCCGTGCCGGCCACCGAGGTCGCCGGCCGCGTGGTCAACGACCTCGTGCACCTGCTCGCCGAGCTGCTCGAGAACGCCACCTCGTTCTCCTCCCCGCAGACCAAGGTCAAGGTCACCGGCCATGCGCTGCCCGACGGCCGCGTACTGATCGAGATCCACGACACCGGCATCGGCCTCTCGCCCGAGGACCTCGCGGCGATCAACGAGCGGCTCGCCTCGCCGCCCACCGTGGACGTCTCGGTCTCCCGCCGCATGGGTCTGTTCGTGGTCGGCCGGCTTTCGCAGCGGCACGGCATCCGCATCCAGCTGCGTCCGTCCGACTCCGGTGGTACGACCGCGCTGGTCATGCTGCCCGTCGATGTCGCCCAGGGCGGCAAGAAGGTTCCGGGCAAGCAGGGCCAGGGCGCACCCTCGGGCGGTGGCCCGGCCGCCGCGCAGGCCGCGGCCGGTGTCGCGGCCGCCCGTCGGGGCGGCGCCGGAGGCGGTCCCGCCCTCGGCGCGGGCGCTCCCACAGGCGGTAACGGCGGACGGCTCAACCCCGGCCCGCAGCGTGGCCAGGTCGGCGCAGGCACCAGCCCCCGGGCCGCGCTGCCAAGGCCGGACGCGGGCGGTCGCCCGGGTGGGCCGGGCGGAGCACGCGGCCCCCAGTCCCCGCAGGGCAGGCCGGCTCCGGCCGGTGCCGCGCCGGGCGCCCCGCAGGGCCTCCAGGCCGCGGGTACGGGTACGCCGCAGGGCTTCAACGACTTCACCAACGACTCCGGCCGGCAGGACACGTTCGGCGGCGGACGCCAGGACACCATGGGCGGCAACCGCGGCCCCGTGCCTCCGCAGCCCCAGCAGCGTCCGACCAACGGCGAGCAGGGCCGTCGCCCGCAGAAGCCGCAGCTGCCGCCGCAGGGTGGTCCGCGCGCCGAGCTGCCCGGCGGCAACCCGCAGCCGCGCGTGCCCAGCTGGAGCGACGACAACGCGCAGCCGCCGGTGCCGCGTTCCTCGCCGGACGCCCCGCGCGGCCACGAGGAGCCGGACGCCACCTCCCGGATGCCGCGGATCGACGACCGTCAGGGTCCCGGTGCCACGGGCGAGTACCCGCGGCCGGACTACGACGCCCAGCGCCCCGGCGCGGGTGCGCCGCAGGGCAACAGCGGGCAGTTCGTCCGCCCGGACGTGTTCGGTGCGCCGAATCCTTCCGCCTCTGGGCAGAACCCTTCCGCGGGCGGCCAGTTCAACCGCCAGGACCCGGCCTCCACCGGCCAGTTCCCGATGCCGGGCTACGACGGCGGTTCCACTGGTCAGTACGCGGCGCCGGGCCAGGACGTTCAGCAGAACAACACCGGACAGTTCCCGGAACCGGGCCACGGCGAGCGGCAGGGTGGTGGCACCGGGCAGTTCGAGCGTCCCGGCACCAACGGCACCCGGCCGCAGCGCCCCCAGCGTCCGCAGCCGCGCCGGCGCCCCGCGCTCCCTCAGGAGCCCGAGGCGCTGCCGCCGGCGGGTCCCGGCGACGGGCGTACACCGCTGTACGACACCCTGGAAACCAACTGGTTCAACCAGGCTCAGGGCGGCAACGGCGCCCAGGGCGAGCAGGCACCGCAGCAGCCCGCACAGGCTCCCGCGGCCCCGCAGCGCCCGGCGGCACCCGCCGCCTCCGCGTCCTCCTCCTGGCGGACGACCCCCAATGACGAACTCGGCCGTCAGGCCGAGCGGGTACGCCAGCCCACCGCGGGTGGCGTGACCGTCTCGGGTCTGCCGCGCCGGGTTCCCCGCGCGAACCTCGTCGCCGGGACGGCTCAGCAGCAACAGCACCAAACCGGTCCGCAGGTCTCGCGTGCGCCTGATGACGTACGCGGCCGGCTGACCAATCTTCGCAGGGGCATTCAGCAGGGTCGGCAGGCCGGTACCGGCCAGACCGGCAGCTTCCCCAGCCCCACTCACCAGCAGGAGCGTTAGTTGAGCCAGATGAGCCAGGCGGCACAGAACCTCAACTGGTTGATCACCAACTTCGTTGACAACACCCCAGGGGTGTCCCACACCGTCGTCGTCTCCGCCGACGGACTCCTTCTGGCGATGTCCGAGGGCTTCCCGCGCGACCGCGCCGACCAGCTCGCGGCCGTCGCCTCCGGACTCACGTCCCTTACCGCCGGTGCCTCCCGGATCTTCGAGGGCGGCACGGTGGCCCAGACCGTCGTCGAGATGGAGCGGGGTTTCCTGTTCCTGATGTCCGTCTCGGACGGATCGTCGCTCGCGGTCCTCTCCCACCCGGACTGCGACATCGGCCTTGTCGGATACGAGATGGCTCTGCTCGTCGACCGCGCGGGCGCTGTGCTCACGCCGGATCTGCGTGCCGAGCTCCAGGGCAGCCTGCTCCACTAGCCAGGTTCCACCGAACGTACTAAAAACCGTCCGGCCGCCCTCCCCCCACCGGCCCCGTCAGACGGCACGACTGACCGACTTGCTGTCCCGCCCGGAGGACCCACATGACCCCGCCCACCGCCTCTCATGATCCGTACGCCCAGCCGTACGAGGATGAGGGCGACCAGCCGCTGGTACGTCCGTACGCGATGACCGGCGGCCGGACCCGGCCGCGCTACCAGCTAGCCATAGAGGCACTGATCAGCACTGCGGCCGACCCGGCCGAGCTGATGGGGCTGCTCCCGGAGCACCAGCGGATCTGCCACCTCTGCCGTGAAGTGAAGTCGGTGGCCGAGGTGTCGGCCCTGCTGTCCATGCCCCTGGGTGTGGCACGCATTCTTGTCGCGGACCTCGCCGAGGCCGGGCTCGTCGCGATCCACCAGCCGGGTGGCGACGAGAACAACGGCGGCGCCCCGGACGTGACACTGCTCGAAAGGGTGCTCAGTGGACTTCGCAAGCTCTGACGGAGGGCGGGCGACCACCTCCGCGAAAATCGTGGTGGCGGGTGGCTTCGGCGTCGGCAAGACCACGTTCGTGGGTGCCGTCTCGGAGATCAACCCGCTGCGCACCGAGGCCGTCATGACCTCCGCGAGCGCGGGGATCGACGACCTCACCCACACCGGGGACAAGACGACGACCACCGTCGCCATGGACTTCGGCCGTATCACCCTGGACCAGGACCTGATCCTGTACCTCTTCGGTACGCCCGGTCAGGACCGTTTCTGGTTCATGTGGGACGACCTGGTGCGCGGCGCCATCGGCGCCGTCGTGCTCGTCGACACCCGCCGTCTCGCCGACTGCTTCCCCGCGGTCGACTACTTCGAGAACAGCGGCCTGCCCTTCGTCATCGCCCTCAACGGCTTCGACGGGCACCAGCCGTACACGCCCGACGAGGTCCGGGAGGCCCTGCAGATCGGCCCGGACGCCCCGATCATCACGACGGACGCCCGCCACCGCGCGGACGCCAAGAGCGCGCTGATCACCCTGGTCGAGCACGCCTTGATGGCCCGTTTGCGCTAGGGCTTCTCCGGAGGACTGTGTCCTGGATGTCTTGGCACCCAAGTCGGCAACGCCGTACGGAAGTTGTCGTAGACGCATTGGAGCCGGCTGTGTCGTTTGACACGGTCGGCCTCGGTGTTCATAACGTTTCGACAGAGATATCCAGTGGCACCGACACGCGTCGCGGTCGTCTGATGCCGCTGTGCTCACAAAGGCCCCGCCTTTTGGCGGGGCTCGCTCTTTATGACCGTTTTATCTGCGGCTTACATCACTCGGAATCCTTGGTTCCGAGTGTTTGGACCAGCACACCCTGACGTGCTGGAATGCCAGAACTGCCCAGTAGTAAGGGCCGGAAGACACACGCGGCACGACAGAAGGTGCCGAGCCGAGAGGTTGTTGGTCGAGTGAGGCGAAGCAAGAACGGTCCCGAGCCGTCGGCACGGGGCAACTTCACCCCGCCGCCGCGCGGAGCGGCACCCGCACACGTGCCCGGCTCGGAGCCGACGGCCCCACCCGCGAAGAGCGGCGGCCGTTTCTCTCCGCGCAACTGGCGTGTGCCGACCAGACTGAACGCGATCCTGCTCATACCCGTGATGGTCGGCCTTGTCATGGGCGGCTTCCAGGTGAAGAGCTCGATCGACACCTGGCAGGAGGCCGAGGACGCGGAGAAGACCGCGCGTCTGGTGCAGGCCTCACTGACCTACGCGGACGCCCTCATCGATGAGCGTGACATCTCCGCCGCGCCGCTGCTGCAGGGCGACAAGAACAACGCGGACGTGAAGAAGGCCCGTGCCGCCACGGACGAGGCCGCGGTCGCCTTCAACGAGGCCGCCCGGAACGCGCCGGCCAAGGCGGGCCTGGAGCGCCGTCTCGCCCTGTTCCGCAAGGGCGAGACCGGTCTGAAGGACCTCCGCGCCGCCGCATACACGAACGAGCTCGACGGTGTGAAGACCGAAGAGGGCTACGTCGAGATCCAGCACCCGCTGACGGAGTTCGCCAACGAGCTCGGCCTCGGCACCGGAAACATCACCAGCTACGGCCGCACGGTCTACGCCATCACGCTGGCGAAGGGCGCCCTGTCCCTGCAGCGCTCCATCGGCATGCACCTGATGGTCAAGCCGGGCCCCTCCGACAAGAGCCTCGCCCAGCAGCGCGTCGCCCTCACCTCGTACGCGTACCTGGAGCCCATCGCCATCCAGGAGTACGTCGGCGGTGGCACCGAGGCGGATGCCGCCAAGCTCGCCCAGGCACAGAAGCAGCTGGAGGCGGACGGCAAGAGGCAGGCCCAGGAGGCCGTCGCCAAGAACCCGAACTATGTGCCGCCGCCCTCCACCACGGACATGATCCGGGGCATGGGCACGATCACGTCCACGGACAAGAGCATCCGGGACGGCCTCGGGACGAAGGGCATCACCGCCGCGAACTGGTGGGCGGTCAACACCGCGAAGTTCGACGCCTACCGCACGATCGAGTCGGACCTCTCCAACAAGGCCGTGGCCGAGGCCTCGACCATCTCCAACGACGCCAAGCGCGACGCCCTCATCACCGGTGCCGCCGTCGTGGTCGCGCTGCTCGCCGCGTTCATCCTGGCCGGCATGGTGGCGCGCCAGATGAGCCGCTCGATGCGCCAGCTGCGCAACGCGGCCTTCGGCGTCGCCGAGCAGCGTCTGCCGATGCTGGTCGACCAGCTCTCGCGCACCGACCCGGGCCGTGTCGACACCCGTGTCACGCCGATCCCGATCACCACCACGGACGAGATCGGCGAGGTCGCACGCGCCTTCGACCAGGTCCACCGCGAGGCCGTACGACTGGCCGCCGAGCAGGCCCTGCTCCGTGGCAACATCAACGCGATCTTCACCAACCTGTCGCGCCGCAACCAGTCCCTGATCGAGGGCCAGCTGACCCTGATCACCGACCTGGAGAACAACGAGGCCGACCCGGACCAGCTGGAGAACCTCTTCCGCCTGGACCACCTGGCGACCCGTATGCGCCGCAACGGCGAGAACCTCCTGGTCCTCGCCGGCGAGGAGCCGGGCCGCCGCTGGGACCAGCCGGTCCCGCTGGTCGACGTGCTGCGCGCCGCCTCCTCCGAGGTGGAGCAGTACGAGCGCATCGAGCTCTCCGGTGTCCCGGAGGCCGAGATCCACGGCCGCGCCGTGACCGACCTCGTGCACCTGCTCGCCGAGCTCCTGGAGAACGCCACCACGTTCTCCTCCCCGCAGACCAAGGTCCGCGTCACCGCGACCCGGCTGCCGGACGGCCGCATCATGGTCGAGATCCACGACAAGGGCATCGGCCTCACCGCCGAGGACTTCGCGGACATCAACCACAAGCTGGCCAACCCGCCGACCGTGGACGCCGCGATCTCGCAGCGCATGGGCCTGTTCGTGGTCGGTCGGCTGTCCGACCGGCACGGCATCCGCGTCCAGCTGCGCCCCTCGGGCGAGCAGGCCGGTACGACCTCCCTCGTCATGCTGCCCGACGCGATCACCCACGGTGGTGGCGGCGACCTGCAGATGCAGCGCGACGACTTCACGGTCTCGCAGATCATCCCGGAGCAGCAGCCCTTCCAGGGCGAGGAGTTCCAGAGCGGCCAGCAGCAGATGCGTACGGCCGCCGAGCTGGGCTTCGACGACAGCCGCTACGCCGAGGTCCCGGACGACATACGCGAGCTGGACCCCGTGGGCCGTTCGCTGATGCGCGAGGAGCGCCGCGCGGCCCTGGAGGCCCAGACGCAGGGTCCCGAGGGCGAGGTCCCGTCCTTCGGCGACGAGTTCGCCCCGCAGCCCGGTTACGACAACGGGCAGCCGGCCTACGACAACGGGCAGGCCGCGTACGACGGCGGATCGGCCGCGTACACCGAGGCGCCCTCGTACGACCAGCAGACGTCGTACGAGGAGCCGCAGCAGACGTCGTACGACGAGACGTACTTCCCGGCGAACGGCGGCTATCCGGAACCCGCCTATGCGGAGCCGGTCCAGGAGGAGCCCCAGAGCGCCCCCGCTCCGGCGCGGGACACCTTCTCGGCCTTCGAAGACCAGCCCTACCAGGACGACTGGCCGCAGCAGGACTCATACCAGAACGGCTACCGCTCCGACTACGCTCCCGAAGCGGAATCCGCGCAGGCCGCTGACGTGGCCGAGCAGGACCGCGTAGGCTTCGACCGTCCGGGACCGGCCTCTCCCGCCGCCCACGCGCTGACCGACGCCGGGCTTCCGCGCCGCGGATCCACCGACGCCGGGCTTCCCCGCCGCGGATCCACCACGAGCGCGGGCGGCCAGCAGTCCGTGGGGCAGGATTCGCCGGCTCCCTTCGGCGGCAACGACAGCAACGGAAGCGGCAGCAACGGCTCCGGCACGGGCGACTGGCGGTCCAACAACGACCAGATGTGGCAGCGCGCCGAGCAGCTGAAGAAGCCCAAGGCGGGCGGGGTCACCTCCTCCGGCCTGCCGCGGCGGGTACCCAAGGCCAATCTGGTCGAGGGCACCGCGGAATCGACCCCACAGGGCGGCCCCCAGGTCTCCCGCGCCCCCGAGGACGTCCGGGGCAGGCTGAGCAACCTGCGCCGGGGCGTCCAGCGGGGACGTAACGCAGGTAGTGACACGAACGGCCAGGGCTTCGGCCCTGACAGCACCTACAACCAGGAGCGTTAGTGTGAGCCCGATGAGCCAGGCGGCACAGAACCTGAACTGGTTGATCACCAACTTCGTGGACAACACCCCCGGGGTGTCCCACACCGTGGTGGTCTCCGCCGACGGACTCCTTCTGGCGATGTCCGAAGGGTTCCCGCGCGACCGTGCCGATCAGCTGGCGGCCGTCGCGTCGGGCCTTACCTCGCTGACCGCGGGCGCGTCCCGGATCTTCGAGGGCGGGAGCGTGAACCAGACAGTTGTGGAGATGGAGCGAGGGTTCCTCTTCATCATGTCCATTTCTGATGGTTCGTCGCTCGCGGTCCTCGCACATCCGGAAGCGGACATCGGTCTCATCGGGTACGAGATGGCGCTTCTGGTGGACCGTGCCGGTACGGTCCTGACCCCGGATCTGCGTGCGGAGCTCCAGGGGAGCCTTCTCAACTAACAGACAAGCGATGCGTTTTGGCGTCCCGTGGCCGTAAGGTTTCGGGACGCGGCTCCACAGTGATGGGCCCGGCACAGTCGGAGGAGGAGAAAGTGGCAACACCCCCAGGCGGTTCGTCTTCGGGCAACTGGTCCTATGGCCCTGGCCAGGGCCAGGGCGGCGACGGCTCGCCGAACCGGTACAACTTCCCCTCCGCACCGACCCCGCGGCGGCAGCAGCCGTACGCGCCCCAGGGACCCGGTCCCTCGCCGTACGACCAGCCGCCTGCGCCGCGCATCCAGCCCGTGCAGCCGCAGCGCCGCTCGCCCGAACCGTCGCCCGCGGGGGGCGCCAGCAACCCGCTGGTGCGCCCGTACGCCATGACGGGCGGCCGAACCAGGCCGCGGTACCAGCTCGCCATCGAGGCACTGGTGCACACCACCGCGCAGCCGCACCAGATGCAGGGCCAATTGCCCGAGCATCAGCGGATCTGCAACCTCTGCCGGGAGATCAAGTCGGTGGCCGAAATCTCGGCCCTGCTGACGATCCCTCTCGGCGTGGCCAGGATCCTCGTCGCCGACTTGGCGGAGGCGGGCCTGGTCGCCATTCATCAGCCCGGCGGCGACGAGAACGCCGGCGGCCAGCCAGACGTGACACTGCTCGAAAGGGTGCTCAGTGGACTTCGCAAGCTCTAGCGGCGGTCCTTCCCGCTCCACCACCTCAGCGAAGATCGTGGTGGCGGGTGGCTTCGGCGTGGGCAAGACCACGTTCGTCGGGGCCGTCTCGGAGATCAACCCGCTGCGTACCGAGGCCGTCATGACGTCCGCGTCCGCGGGTATCGACGATCTCACCCACACCGGGGACAAGACCACCACGACGGTGGCCATGGACTTCGGCCGTATCACCCTGGACCAGGACCTGATCCTGTACCTCTTCGGTACGCCCGGCCAGGACCGCTTCTGGTTCATGTGGGACGACCTCGTGCGCGGCGCCATCGGCGCGATCGTCCTGGTCGACACCCGCCGTCTCGCCGACTGCTTCCCCGCGGTCGACTACTTCGAGAACAGCGGACTGCCGTTCGTCATCGCCCTCAACGGCTTCGACGGCAACCAGCCGTACAACCCGGACGAGGTCCGGGAGGCGCTCCAGATCGGGCCCGACACCCCGATCATCACGACGGACGCCCGCCACCGCGCGGACGCGAAGTCGGCGCTCATCACGCTCGTGGAGCACGCCCTGATGGCACGCCTGCGGTAGCCTGCGGCGCTCAGCCGTACGAAGGGCCCCTCTTTGGCAGAGGGGCCCTTCGTTTGTGTGTTCAGCGCCGTCGAGCTTCGGATTGTCGTCCAGTGCGGGTCCGTCGTGGCTGGTCGCGCAGTTCCCCGCGCCCCTTCTAGGGGCGCGGGGAACTGCGCGATCAGCCCCCACCGGCCCGCAGCCGACAAGGCATG
>NZ_VWMY01000120.1 GCF_008905045.1 Streptomyces albicerus | reverse complement strand
GTGACGGTGCCGTGGAAAATGAAGGCGCGTTTGTCGAACCTCGTGACCACGGCCCGGAAGTTCTTGAGGGTGTTGATCGTTCGCTGGCCGCAGGTAGCGGCAGTTGCGACCGCACCCCGCGCCATGGGGTCCTGGCGCAACCTCGCCATCGGCGCCCTCCGCCTGGCCGGCAAGACCAGCATCGCTTCCGCCCTTCGCACAACGCCCGCGACATCTGAATCGGCCCCACCGGCGACCAGCCGCGAGGGCCAAATGGGGCCACTTCAGCCCGCCTTCCCGGGCGGCGATCTTCACAATCCGGGGCCGCTCCGAGACGCCTCGGCGGTCCCAAATGACGGATTTGGCGCAGATCTTGGGGAGCCCTCACGGCGGGTCACCGATGCAGCATCTTCCATGCCCTGGACGACGTGCTCGACCTGGATCTGCCCTGCAGGCGGTCCGGGAGGAGACGGTGAGGGACACCTGGGGGCACGCTAGGCTGCGGTGCTTCGGCGGATGGGGGCATGGCATGTGGCAGCGGGGGATATGGGTGGTCGTGCTCGGCGCGGCCCTGGTGGTCCTCGCCGGCTGCGGTTCCAAGACCGCCGAGACCGATGAGGAGGCGACAGGCGCGGCCACGGCCGCCGCCTGGACGCTCGCCGCTCCGATTCGCATCGACGGCGTCCGTACCGCCGACGGCGGCCGGTCTCTGGTGGTCGATTCCGAAGTGCCCGACGGGGCACGCGACTGCGTGCGCAGCCTGCGCGGTGAGCTCGACACCGTCGAGCACGGCACGGTATACGTGAAGGTCACGTACGAGACCCGTTCCCAGGACCAGGACTCCGGCTGCGCCGGCACGCGGCGGGTCAAAGCGACGGTGAAGCTGGGCGAGCCCCTGGGCTCCCGCAGGGTCATGGTGAACAGCATGGACGTGTACACCCCCGTCGGTGCCACGCCACCCGCCCTGCGGCAGTGCGGTGAGAACGGCTGCGACCCCACGCCGCCGCGTTGCACCTCGTCCTCGTACCGGCAGGCGGTCAACGACACGGACATTCCCAAGCACACGAGCTGGGAGGAACGCAGCTGCGACGACACGTGGCTGGTGCTGGACCTGTCGACCCGGATGGGGCCGGCGTGCGGTGACGCCGGCGACGGATGCTCCTCCTCTGGTGTCTCCCAGCGCTGGTTCTACCGGGCCGAGTCCTCGGGCTGGCGGCCGGCCGCCACGATCGGTGATGCGGGGTGCGCCGGGATCCACAAGGTCCTGCCGGAATTGCCCGAGCACCTCTGTGCGTCGCTGCCGCGGCTCGACCGCGGCTGATCCCCCGAGCCTGCGGCTGCTTGGTTCCTGGAGCAGGATCATTGCTGTCCGCCGAACGGCAGCAAGCAGCCTTCAACGGCTGGTCGGTACGGACCGACGTCACTCCCGCGGGCGGGCTGAAGCCGATCTGGAAGTACCCGAACGCCCACCTCGACGGCTTCCCCCGCTTCATGGCCGACCGTGCCGAAGTGGAGCGCTGGAAGCAGACGTTCGCCCTGTACATCGGCGAGGTCAAGGGCGACCCCACGCCGGGCTGGCTCGGGCTGCACCCCGGAGCGTGACCATGGGCGGACGCCTCAGCGGCCGGTCAGTGACCGAGGAAAACTCTTCACCGAGACCGCCGACCGCCTTCAGGCCTTCCTGGATCAGAACGAGATCCCCCGGCCGAAGTCCTGGCGAACCCTCGGTAGCTGAGCCCGACCATCCAAGATCCCCGACAGAGTCAAGCTGAGGATCAGAGCGACAAGAGCCGTGTAACGGGCGACTGTTACGTTCACTCTGTGAGAGCCGAGGGGTGAAATTCCCCTCGGCTACTCGGCGACGAGATCTGCGCCCAGCTCAGGGAGCTGGGCGCAGAGGTCGCCGAAGGGAGCTTCGGCGCGGATATGAAGGTGTCGCTGCTGAACGACGGGCCGTTCCCCCTCCTGCTTGAGGTGTGACCAACATGAAGTCGCTGGTCAGGGCTCTGGCGTAGCTGCGCTCGAACCGCTCACCCTGGTCGCGGGCGGCAGCCCGTCCGTTAGATCATCCGTCAGCGGTTCACCTCGCGGTGGTCGAGCACGGACACGCTCAGTCGGCGCCAACGCCGCCTCATCTGCTGAGGTCCATCAGGAAGATGCCGTCGCCCTCGCCCTCGGCACCGTCCACTTTCAGTCCGAAGGCCATGTGCGTGCCGTCGGGCGATACGACCGGGTTGTTGGCCCCGAAGCCCTTGTAGTGGTTGAACGTGGTCATCCGCTCGAACGTCCCGGAGCCATCCAGCGAAAGGCGCCAGATGTCGACCATGCCGGGGAACAGGGAGATGGCGAAGTCTCGCTCGACCATCATGTAACGGCCGGCCGGGTCAGTGCCTTCCGCTTCGTCGAAGAGCAGCGAGGTCGGCGCGTAGTCCTTGACGGCGCCGGTGTCTAGGTTGACGCCCATGGCCTGTCCGCCCTTGTGGAAGTAGGCGGAGAAGATCAGTTCGTCGTCGGGGTCGGCGTCCCCATCGGGCAGGGATCGGAAGTCCTGAGCCTCCACGGCGGGTGTGGCCAGGGAGACATCGCGCTTGTCGAGGGCAACCTTCCGATCGGCGATCTCCGGTCTGCCGTCGCGGTAGACGATTCGACCCGTGAGGATCTTCGACTTGCCCAACAGGGCGTCGAAGATCACGTCCGGCTTGGTGAAGTCGATGGTCGACTGGTTCCACGCGATGCGGGTGGAACCGGATTGCTTGGACACCGCGACGCCCTCCCAGCAGCTCTCGCCGAGACGGACCGGGGCGCGTGTGCCCAAAGGCTGCTGGAGCACCCACAGTTCGCCGCGGAAGCGGTCGCCCTCGGGGTCGTCGGCGCTGCGCTCAGCCACCGCGCACATGACGATGTCGCCGTTGGTCAGGTGGTGCGCCCGTAGCACTCCCCCGTGGAGCGCAGACGTCTTGGTCAGATTGCGGCTCGCGCCGGTCGCCAGGTCGTGCTCCCAGAGGTCACCGATCGGAGCGTCGAGGAAAGCGAGGCGCTTCCCGTCGGGAGACCAATCGGCCCGCTGCGGTGCGCCGCCGTTCGGCAGCTGGATGTCCAGCAGCCGGATGTGGTCGGGCAGGTGGTCGACCGGTGAGCCGTCAAGGGTGCCCTTGTCCGGATCGAAGTCCAGCGTCGACCGCTGCCCCTCGGCCATGGCCGAGGGTCTATTCGTGTCCGCGGCCTTGACCGGCTGCGCGTGAACCTGAACCAGCAGGCACGCCAGGGCGATCGATCCCGCGACGGAGATTAAGTGACGGATACTCATGTTTGGCAGCCTGGCAGTTCGACGGCACCGGTGCAAGAACCTTCTTGCATCGCAAGGAGGTCGCCCAGGCCCTGGGTCGTAGCGGCTCTCCTCCTCCTTCTCCTTACAATTGCGCCTATGTCAGTGCCTACGCGAACGAGAATCCTTGACGCGGCGTGGGATCTGTTCCTGCGGGAAGGATTCGCCGGGACGACCGTGACGCAGATCGAGGCGTCGGCGGGCCTGTCAGCCGGGAGCGGCAGCTTCTATCGGCACTTCCGGTCGAAGAAGGAGGTGCTCCAGGCGGTCGTCGACCGCGAGGTCGAGCGCACCAACGCCGAGCGGCAGACCGGCCCCGAGCCCGAAGAGACCGGAGGCGACGTGCGGGTCGCGCTCGCGCTCGAGTTCGAGCGCCGGCTCGGCAATCTGCGGCGGCTCCACCCGCTCATGGAGCTCGTCGCACGCGAGCGCGACCATCTCGGAGCATCGGTCGACCATCTCGGCGAGCTCTTGGTCGCCCGCAACGTCAGTATCCGTTCGCAGCGCCTAGCCGGCTGGATGGCAGCCGGGGCGATCCTGACGCGTGACGCGGAGGCCCTCGCGGCAGTCATCACGTTCGCGCTCACCGGCTACCACCTATCGGTCCGCTTCTTCGGGCACCCGCCCGCCGGAGTCAGCGAGGAAGCCCTGATCACCACGCTTGTCGACCTTGTCGCAGGCGTATAGCACGCCTTCCGGCCGCTCCATGGCGCGGCCGGAGGCCGCGAGGTGAACCGCTGACGGATGATCTACCGGACAGACTGTTTCCTGCTGGAGGTACGAACGGCGGACGTATGACCGACGGACGTATGACTGGCTACTTCACCGAGCCCGCCATAACGCCCTGCACGAAGTGGCGCTGGAAGGCGAAGAAGACGGCCACCGGCACCACCAGGGAGAGGAAGGCGCCGAAGGCCAGGATCTCGATGTTGCTGCCGAACTGCCGCATCTCCGACTGCAGCGCCACCGTCAGCGGCTGCGCGCCGTTGTCGGCGAAGAGCAGCGCCACCAGCATGTCGTTCCACACCCACAGGAACTGGAAGATGGCCAGGCTGGCGATGGCGGGCCGTCCCAGCGACAGTACGAGCTGGGCGTAGATACGCCACTCACCGCGGCCGTCCATTCCGGGCCGCCTCCAGCATCTCGCGCGGGATCTCGGCGAAGTAGTTGCGCAGCAGGAAGATGGCGAACGGCAGTCCGTAGGTGACGTGGAAGAGCACGACGCCGGGAATGGTGTCGAACAGCCCGAGCGTGCCGAACGTCTTGGCGACCGGCAGCGGCCCGATCTGGATCGGGACCACCAGCATTCCCACGACCAGCAGAAAGGTCCAGTCCCGTCCTGGGAACTCCATCCAGGCGAAACCGTATCCGACCAGCGCGGCGATGAGGACGAACAGCACGGTGGTCGGCACCGAGATCATCGCGGTGTTCGAGAACGCCTGGGTGATGCCCGAGTCCTCAAGCAGCGCCGTGTAGTTCTCCACGGAGAGCTGGCCGGGCTTGGACAGGGCGGTCCACCAGCCGCTGGCCGCGTTGTCCACTCGTCGCGCAGCGAGGAGAAGAACAGCCCGGCGATCGGGGTGATCCAGATCAGTCCGACGACGATCAGGAACGCCTGGACCAGGCCGCTGCGCAGCCGGTTCATCAGCAAGCGCAGCGGGCCGCCCCAGACCCCGGTCCTCAATCTCCCCCAGCACTAGATGATCTAGTCCAAGGGGTCAGTGATCGTAGGCGATCAGTGAGCGTAGGACGGTTTGTCCGGTGGCGTCGTTGTGCCAGATCGCGGCGGTTAGCGCGAGGATGCGTTGCATGACGCGGGCTATGACACCTCCGGGTGTGCGCCCTCGGTGCCGTTCGAGGTCAAGCTGTCCCTTGAAGGTCTCGTTGATCGATTCGATGACCTGTCGCAGCGGCTTGAACAGGGCTGCGCCAGGCCGTTCCCGTTCACATTTACGGGCAGGCCGCAGTAACTGGACTCCATGCTCGGACAGTTCGCGTTCGAAACCACGGCCGAAGTAGTACTTGTCGCCGATGAGAGTCTGTCGGGGGCTCTCGCAGAAGCTCGCATTCGGCTGCCAGGAGGTCAAGGAGGGTCTCGCGTTCGTCGGCTTTGGCCCCGGTCAGGGCGAAGGCGATGGGCAGGCCCTGAAGGGTGCAGACCAGGTGCAGGCGCAGGCCCCAGAAGAAGCGGCTGTGGCTGGCGCAGTAGCCGTATTCGGCCCAACCTGCCAGGTTGGAGCGTTTGACGGTCTCGCGGGAGCGGCCGCATTCCACCGGGGTGGAGTCCACGACCCATACGTCGTCGCTCCACACCGAGGTGGTGGCCAGGATCCATGAGAGCCTTCGCTTCTGCCGCCCGCGTCGATGCGGGCGGCAGAAGCCGTAGCCGGTCTCGTTAAGGGGTCCTGAACAGGCTGTACCCTGAGGAGGCCTGGTTCTCATCCGCTGTGATGCTGGTGGTGCTGACGATCTCGTCTTCCACATCGGCGATGTAGTACTGAACAGTCCACGACGTCGCCGTACTGCACGAGTCGAAGATGTCCCAGACGAAGCACTCCTTCATGGAGATCACGGCGTCCCAGAAGCGGTAGTAGCTGCCGATGCGCACGTTGTTCACCTGCGACACCACTTCCAGCGAGGCGAACTCTCCCAGACCGTTCGTGGCGGGCGTCGCATCGACGCTCCACCCGGAGGGATTGTCTCCCGTACAGGCTGTGACGTTGACCCTGACTTCCCCGTAGCGGACTCGGGTGAAACAAAGGCGTTTCACGTGTCGGTGGGTTATCAGGCAGATGGCGAGGACGATGAAGGCCTCGTGGATGTCGTCGCGCCGCTCCCACCGGATCCGAAGTCGGCGGAAGCCATGCAGCCAGGAGATCGTGCGCTCGACGACGTAGCGGAAGATACCGAGGCCGGAACCGTGTGGCTGGCCTCGCTCAGCGATGACGGGGCGGATTCCGCGCTGCCAGAGCAGGCGGCGGTACTTGTCGTGGTCGTAGCCATGGTCGGCCAGGAGTGCGTCCGGCCTTCGGCGCGGTCTTCCTACCTGGCCCGCGATGGCCGGGATCTTGTCGAGCAGCGGCAGAAGTTGGGGGACGTCGTTGGGGTTTCCGCCGGTCAGCGACACCGCGAGCGGGATGCCCTGGCCGTCGACGATGACATGGTGCTTGCTGCCCGGCCGTGCGCGGTCGACCGGGCTGGGCCCGCTTTTGGGCCCCTGCGGGCGGCCCGGACGTGGGAGGAGTCGATCACCGCCCGGGACCAGTCGAGCTGGTTCCTCGACCGCAGCTTCTTGAGCAGTACGGCGTGCAACTGGTCCCAGACGCCGGCCTCGTTCCACGCGGCCAACCGTCGCCAGCAGGTCATGCCCGAGCCGAAGCCCAACTCTTGGGGCAGGTACTCCCATTGGATACCGGTGTGCAGGACGAACAGGATCCCGCACAGGGCCTGCCGGTCCGGCACTCGAGGTCTGCCCTCGACCAGCTTGGGACCGGGCTGCGGCAGTAACGGTTCGATGAGCGACCCAAGTTCATCCGACACGATCCATGGCCGCGACTCACGCTTCCCCACACCGAGACCAACGACCAGACAAGCCCAAAGTCACATGATCAACCACTTCTGTCAGGGCCAGTTATGCGGTCATAGGGCGGCGACGGTCTCGGTATCCTCTGCCTCGTCCGACGCAGGCGCGGGGGTGGCGTTCTTCGGGCCGCGGAGAGCGATGTAGACGAGCAGCACGGCCATGACGGCGACGCCTGCCCACATGGACTGCTGCCATCCGTCGATGTAGGACTGCTGTGCGGCGTGGACCAGGTCCTGCGCGTGTGGGCCTGCGCTGCCCGACGCCTCGACGGCGTTGGCGATGCCGTCCCGTGCGGTGTCCGCGGTCCCCTGGGGGATGCCGTCCAGCCTGTCGTCGATGGCGTTGCGGTAGCCGGCCGTCAGGATTGCGCCGAGCATGGCGACGCCGAGTGCGGTGCCGAATTCGCGGGTGACGTCGTTGAGGGCGGAGGCGACGCCTTGCTTCTCCTGCGGCAGGGAGCGGGTGAGGGCCTCGGTGGAGGGCACCATGGACAGGCCCAAGCCGATACCCATGAGAATAATGCCGGGCAGGATCGACAGGTAGCCACCGTCGACGGAGACGAACTGGGCCATGAGCGCCAGGCTGACGCCGGTCAGCGCGATCCCCACGGCCATGGTCGAGCGGGGGCCGATGCGCACGGCCATCTTGGGGGCCACGTTGGCGGACGTCATGATCCCGATGGCCAGGGGCATCAGCGCCGCCGCAGACAGCAGTCCCGACCAGCCGAGCACGGCCTGGAGGAACGGGAAGAGGACCACTTGGGTACCCGCCTGGACACCGAAGACCACTACCAGCGTGATCGAGCCGCCGGACAGGCCGCGCTCACGGAACAGGCGCACGTCCAGCAGCGCGGCGTCCCGGCGGTGCAGCTCCCAGAACACGAAACCGACCGCGGCGATGAGGCCGACGGCGAGGCTGATCAGAGTCAGAGGTTCGGTCCAGCCGCCCTCCGGTCCCTCCTGCAGGACAAAGATGAGGCCGACCACGGCGACGGTGGATGCCAGTGCGCCGACGGTGTCGAAGGCGTGGGCGGAGCGCTCATGGGAGTTGGGCACCGACTTCAGCGTCAGGGCCAGGGCCACGACGACCAGGGCTACGGGCAGGGCGAACAGCCAGCGCCAGTCGGCGACGTCGGTGAGAAAGGCGGAGAGGAACATGCCCAGGACGCCGCCGCCTCCGGCGACGCCGGTCCACACGCCGATCGCCTTGCCGCGCTGCTCCTCGGGGAAAGTGGAGGTGATGACGGCCAGGGTGATGGGCATGATCATTGCTGCGCCGACACCGCTGGCCAAACGCGCGACAAGCATCAACTCAGCGGTCGGGGCCACGGCCCCCGCAATGCTCGCAACGCCGAAGACGGCCAGCCCGGCGATCAGCATGGGCTTGCGGCCCACGCGGTCACCGATCGCGCCGAGTGGCAGCAACAGCGCGGCCAGGGCGAGGGTGTAGATGTTGATGATCCACAGGACCGTGTCCTGCGAGGCGTCGAACTCGACGGCCATCTGCGTCTGGGCGACGATCAGCCCGGCCACTGACGCGATGACGGCCATCAGCGCTATCGAGACGGCGGTCAGGATCATGCGCAGCTGACGTGCATCCGGCAGGCCCCCGCCGCTCCCGTCAGGGGGTGCCGCCTGTGCAGGGTTCGTACTCATGGATTCCTCTCAAAAGGGCATGCAGAATCAGCGCCAGAGCAGGACCGGTCGCCGAGTGAATGAGGTGGGTGCGGGCCCGACCGCCGCGCGCAGCGCTTGGCGCGGTGGCGCGGTGAGCCAGTGCGGGCCCGGACGTCAGGTGGTGGTGGCGCCCTGGAGATCCCCAGGTCCCGCTGGAGCGACGGCAGCGCGATGTTCACGACGGTGGCGCCGAGAACGATCATGAGCTGGACCGACCCGATGAAGAACAGCGCGGCCCATCGGCGCGACGTGCCCGCCCGGGCCTGCGCCTTCGTGGATGCCATGACTTCGTCCTCACCCGTTGTGGTGGGTGCCGCGCGGATCGTTCCCGCGGCTCTGACGAACACCAGACGTCGGCCATCCGCTCTCCGTGACAGCCGCGGCTCGTGACGTGCGTCACCGCTCACCGGTGTCACAAAGCGGCGGGGACCGGCGTCTTGTGCGTGAAGTCGAAAGCGAACAGACAGGAGAACCGGCCATGAGCGAGCCCAGAGAGCCGACAACGGGCACAGCCGAGCGGCTCGCACGCGACGACCGCGTGGACCCCGCCACCGAGGCGTTCGTCACCTACCGCAACCTGCTGTTCACCGTTGCCTACGAGATGCTCGGCTCGGCCGCTGACGCCGAGGACGTCCTGCAGGAGACCTGGCTGCGATGGGTGGGCGTCGACCTCGACACGGTGCAGGATCAGCGCGCCTACCTGGTGCGGATCACCACCCGGCTGGCGCTGGACCGGCTCCGCATGCTCGGCCGGCGCAAGGAGTCCTACGTCGGCCCCTGGCTGCCCGAGCCGCTGCTGACCGCGCCCGACGTGGCCGAGGACGTCGAGCTGGCCGACAGCGTCTCGATGGCAATGCTTCTGGTGCTGGAGACACTCGCGCCGACCGAACGGGCGGTGTTCGTACTGCGCGAGGTGTTCGACCTCGCCTACGACGAGATCGCCGAAGCCGTCGACAAGACCCCGGCCACGGTCCGCCAGATCGCCCACCGGGCACGGGCACACGTCGCCGCCCGCCGGCCACGCGACGTCGTCTCCCCTGCCGAGACCCGGGCCGCGATCGAGGCCTTCCAGCAGGCGGTCGAAACCGGTGAGCTGCAAAGCCTGTTCGACATCCTCGCACCCGACGTCGTCGCCTTGATCGACGGCGGCGGGCTCAGGCGGACCGTGCCAAAGCCCATCGTCGGAGCGGACAAGGTCGCCCGCACGCTGGCCTCCGGCCTGACCAGGTTCGCCGTCGAAAGGTCGGTCGAACCCGTCCAGGTCAACGGCCACCCTGGGCTCATCGTGCGCCGCGACGGAGAGATCGAGACCGTCGTGGCGATGCGGGTCGAGGGCGGCCTCATCACCGGGCTCTATTTCGTACGCAATCCCGAGAAGCTGTCGCGGGTGGAGCAGGAGACCGAGCTGAGCCGCTGACCCCGCAACGACGGCTCGTTTCCCCCTGGCGTCAGCACTCAATCTCGGATGCTGGCATTGCGGCTCGCTCGTACCCGAGCCGCCAACTGTCTCGACCGGTCCGCACTGATCCGCAATTCCTTGCGCAGCGACTCAGCCGAGACCGGGCGCTGATGCAGTTCCCGATGTCGAGCGTCCGGCCGCCGAGCACGCTCCAGCGACGGATCAGCGGCGACAGGTGGGACAGTCCCGATTCCGGCTGTCCCACCTGTTTGCGCAGGTCAGGTGATGTACTGGGACAGTCGGACACCTGGGACACCCCCGGCGTGTCCTCGGTCCGGGTCTCGGTGTCCGGGTAGTACCGCCCGGCGCCGTCCTTGGTGGGCTGTCCGTCCGCGGCCATGCGTGAGCAGGAGCAGGTGCGGCGGACGTTCTCGGCATCGAGCTGGGGCAGTGCGGCGACGATGCCCTTGGGGCGGGCGCCGGGGTGGGCGCGGACGTGCCGCAGGATGGCCGCGCGGGTGTCGCCGAAGGTGTGGTCGGTGACCGGTCAGTCGAGCATCTGCCAGGCGCCGGAGGCGGCTTGGAACTGAAGCGCGTACTCGGCTAAGAAGACCGTGGCCCGCGCGCTGCGGCCCGTAGTCGACGACGTGCGGCAGGCCGTAGCGACGGGCGACGCGCACTGGGTCGAGCTGATCGGTCCAGTATGCCACTGCCGACCCCTCCGAAATCGAGCCGCACAATGACGTGCTGAGCAGGCAGAAGTCCTCCTCGGTAGCGGGTTCGACAGTACGACCGCCGGACGCCGCAGGACGATCCGGCGGGCCAGCACAGGGCCGCAGCAGGTCGGGGCGGAGGAGATGGGAAGCGGTCAGCGCCGAGGGCCGGGGCGGCGTGACGCCGCCCCGGCAGCGGATTCGACAGCGCCGGTCAGGAGCAGATCGCCTGGACAGCGAGGCCGTCGGCGGGTATCCCGGTCAGCCGCAGGGCCGTGGCGCGCAGATCGGCGCTTGGGTAGAGGTCGCTGAGGAAGAGGGGACCCGCGGGGCCGTCTCCGGCAGCCCCGCCGACCGAGTGCACCCTTTCGTTGCCCGGGCATTCCTTGATCGCATCCCGCCGCTTGTGCACCACCTCGGATTCTGCGACGGCCCCCATCGGGTTGGCGCAGATGGCGTGCGAGACGACCTGCCAGTTCGCCGGGGATGCGGTGTCCGTCGCCGCCGCGGCGCGGGTGATGTCCAGCGGCCCGGAAGCCCGTGACATCTGCAGGCCGCGCCCCTCGCCGTAATTCCCGCCGAGGATGTTCGCCCCCGCACCGATCACCCGCTTGCCGCTCGGGCAGCCGGCCGCCGTCTCCTGGCGGGAGACCGACGACCAGCGGGACGCCTGCGAGACGATCTCGTAGCCGGGGAGCTGGTCGTGCGGCGCGCACAGGGCGTACCCCTCCAGCGCCCAGTTTCCCGCGACGCCGCCCGTCGGCTCGACGGCGACCACCTCGTATCGGTCCGAGAGACCGTTGGTGGTGACCGGTCGCAGGGTGCGGAGCCGGATCACTCCCGCGGCAGGACCGACGACGCGGCCGCCGCCCCCGACCACCTTCATGCCCTGCGGGCATTCCGGCGTCCGCGCCTTCGATGACGCCGAGTCCAGCTGGGTCATGGGGTGGGTGGTCCGGATCAGCCCTGGCACCGCGGCGTCGGCCGGTGGGGCACCAGTGGCCTGCACGCCGCCAACGAGTGTCAACGCGGTCACCGTGGTCAGCGTGGCGCTCCTGCGGCGCGGCCTGGCCAGGTTCGTATGGTGGTTGCTCATGTCTCCTCATTCGTCTGGTAATCGGATTTCTGCTGGCTCCCGGCGGCGGAAGCGGCCGTCGGCCGCTTCCGCCGTCCGTGGTCATGCGCTCCCGGGTGTGGACCGGGGCCTGAGGACGCATCGGGCGATCCCCCCGACCTGGGGGGAGCGGGCAGGCACGCCACCTGAGCGTCCGGGATGCCCGCTGAGGTCGGCGGGGTCTCAATGGCTGAGCGAAGCCCTAGGCGCGCCCTATGCGGTCTCTCTGTCCGTCCCCGACTTCCCGGCGGCCTGACAGGACGGGAGTAGGTCGTCCTGGACACCGCCCGCGACACCTGCTGGATGTCTTCGCAGATACGGGCACCCGCAGTGTCCGGGGCACCTGGCCGAGTTCCTGCCCCTGCGCCGGCAGGCCTGCGACCAGGTTTCTCCCGTGCGTGAGGTGCATCGTGGGCCGTTGCGGCAAGGGCAGGGTCGTTCGGCTGGCCGGCGGTCGCGGGCGAGCACGACCGCCGCCTCCGTCTCACGGTCGGATCGCCCACCGTCCTTACGGCCGGATCTCGTAGACCACGTTGAACGGCGTCTGCGCGGCGCGGCGGAACCCGGTGAAACCGGCGTCGGTGATCACCTGGCGGACGGCGGCCTCGCCGGCCTGTGCGCCCAGGGCGTAGCCGCCCGGCTGGGACAGGCTGTTGGGCACGCAGAGGAACGTGGAGCCGCTGTAGTAGAGCCGGCCGATCGGGTTGAAGTTGTCCTCGAGCGTGTCGGAGGCGAACGGCTCCACCAGCAGCCAGGTGCCGTCCGGGGCCAGCGTCTCCCGCACGCGCCGGGCCGCGCCGAGCGGGTCGCCCATGTCGTGCAGGCAGTCGAACATCATCACCAGGTCGTAGTTCGTGCCGGTGAAGCTCTGCGCGGTGGACACCTCGAAGGTGACCCGGTCGGTGACCCCGGCCTCTGAGGCCTTCTTACGGGCCAGCTCGATCGACGTGCCGTGGTAGTCCGAGCCGACGATGGTGGTGCGCGGGTAGGCCTCGGCGAGGAGCAGTGACGTGGAGCCGAGACCGCAGCCGATGTCGGCCACGCGCGCGCCGGCGGTCAGCTTCGCGTCGACCCCCTCCAGCGCCGGGATCCAGCTCGGGATCAGCTCGGCCACGTAGCCGGGCCGGTAGAACGCGTCGACCCCGACGAAGACGTCCTCGTGGTGCTCGTGCCATCCGAAGCCGGCCCCGGTGCGGAACGCTTCGGCGATCCGCGGTTCGGCGCGCAGCATTCCCAGTGCGGTAAGGAAGGCCGCGGACACGTTGGGGCCGTTCGGGTCGGCCAGGCAGAACGCCTGCTCCTCGGTCAGAGCGAACCGACCGGTTTCCGGGTCGTAGCCGGCGTACCCGCCGGCGGCCTGTCCACGCAGCCACTCGGTGAGGTAGCGCGGGTGGCACCCGGTGCGTTCGGCGAACTCCTCGGGCGTCGCGGGGCCCTCCGCGAGTGCACGGTAGAGCCCCAGCCGATGGCCGATCGCGACAGAGCCGGCGGCTTCGGTCGCCGCCAGGTCGGTCACGAACCGGCCCAGGAACTCGTTGACCTTCTCGTGGTCCATCCCAGTTCTCCTTCTTGTCGAACCGGCTCGTTGCCGGTCACGACAGAAAGGATTGGCGTGCGACCTGTCACGGCCCTCGCACGGGCTATCGTCGTGCTAACAGGCCCAGTTCGTCGTCGCACGCGCATGCCGGACACGGGGGGGGTGCCATGGCAGTCGGACGTTTGTCGCCGTCGCCGTCGGTTCGTGTGGAGGTGCTCGGGCCGCTGCGGCTCGTTGTGGACGGCGCCTCCGTGGACGTCCCCGGCCCGAAGCGGCGTGCTGTGCTCGCGCTGCTCGCGCTCGCCGAGGGCCGGACCGTGACGGTCTACCACCTCATGGACGCGCTGTGGCCGTCGGAGGTACCCGAATCAGGGCGTCAGGCCCTGCACAACCAGGTGTCCCGGCTGCGCGGACACCTCGGTCCGGCGGTGGCCCGGCTCGAGACACGCCAGGACGGCTATCGGCTCGCACTCGGACGCGACGAACTGGACGTCACGCAGGCACGGGCGTTGCTCGCGACGGCGCGTACGACGGCGCAGCGCGACCCGGCCGGCACGTTCCGCCTGCTCCAGGAGGCGCACGGGCTGTGGCGAGGGCCGGTTCTCGCCGGCCTCACCGACATCCCGCCCGTCGCCACCGCTGTCGAGGAGTACGCGCAGCTGCGCCGCGAGGTGACCGATGCGCTGATCGCCGGCGCCGTCGCCGCGGGACAGGCCGACGGGATCCTGGGCCTCGCCGCCGCGTCATCGGCCGCCGACCCACTGCGGGAGCCCGCGGTCCTCCTGCTCGTGCGGGCGCTGGCGGCGACCGGACAGGCGCCGGAGGCCCTGCGGGCCGGACGGGAGTACCGGCGCCGACTGGTCGACGAGACCGGTCTCGATCCCTCACCCGCGCTGGACGAGCTCGAGCGCGAGGTCATCGGAGGCGCCGAGGGTTCAGCGTCCGGCCGGCGCGAGGTGCCCGCCCTGCCCGGGGTACCCACCCTGCCTGGGGTTGCCGCCGGGCCCGGGGCGCCGACCCGGCCGACCACCCCGCTGATCGGCCGTTCGGCGCAAGTCGCGGCCCTGCACCGGCTGTTGGCGGCCGAGCGGCTGGTCACGCTCGTCGGTCCCGGCGGCGTCGGCAAGACCCGGGTCGCCCTGGAGGTCGCGCGGCAGAGCGGCACAGTGACGGTGCTACTGCTCGCACCGGTCACCGATCCCGCCGCCATCCCGCACGCGCTGGCGGCGGCCCTGAACCTGAAGGTCGACCGGGGCGACGTGCTGTCCGCCTGCGTCGCCGTGCTGAGCGACCGCCCCGGTCTGTTGATGATCGACAACTGCGAGCACCTGCTCGACGGCGTACGGGACACGGTGGACACGATCCTCTCCACGTGCTCCGGAATCTCCCTGCTGGCCACCAGCCGCGAACCTCTCGGTCTGGCGGCCGAACATGTCTCACGGCTGGCGCCGCTGCCGCTGCCCCACCCCGATCAGGACCCTTCGCGGGTTCCGTCCGTGGCGCTCTTCCTGGACCGGGCCCGCCGGGTACGCCCCGGGCCGCCACCGACGCCGGCACAGCTGCGTACGATCGCCGACATCGTGCACCGGCTCGACGGGATGCCGCTGGCCATCGAGCTCGCGGCCGGCCGGCTGTCCACGTTCTCCCTGGCTGATCTGCGGGGCCGCCTCGACCGCTCGCTCGACCTGCTCGGCGGGAGCAGCCCCAGCACGGATTCCCGGCACCGGACACTGCGCGCGACCATCGAGTGGTCGTACCAGCTCCTCACCGAGGACGAACGGCGGCTGTTCCGGCATCTGTCGGTCTTCGTCGACGGTGTCGACCTCGACACCGCGGAGCGGCTCGCCGCCGACGTGGGCCTGGAGAGCGACCCCGGAAGCACTCTGGCCCGCCTCGTCGACGCCTCCATGATCGAGGCCTCCTTCGAGGGGACCACCCGCTACCGCATGCTGGAGACGCTACGGGCCTTCGGTCTCGACCGACTCGCGGCGGCCGGCGAGGACAAGGCCGCGGCCGAACGCCTGCTGCGCTGGGCCGTCGAGCTGACTTCATGGATCGGCACCGCCATGGACACCGAGCGGGAACCCGAGGCCGACGCCGTGCTGCGCCGCGAACTGCCGAACCTGCGGGCCGCGTGGCGGCTGGTCCGCGGCCAGGGACCACTGGACGACGCCGTGACGATGGTCGCCGCGCTGTTCGACGCGGTCGCCTACCGCGACCTCGTCGAGATTCGCGACTGGGCGGAGGAACTGGCAGACGACCCGGCGCTCGCCGACCACCCGAGTGCTGTGGCCGTGCTCGGAGTCGCGGCGGAAGCCGCCTACCACCGCGGCGACTACCGCCGGGCCGACCGGCTCTCCCGTACCGGGCTGGCGAAAGCGGCCGACAGCGCCGGATCATGGCACTGCCTGATGGTCCTCTCGGTGGCCGACCTGGCTCGCGGCGCCTACGACGACGTGGTCGAGCACTCCCTCGCCGCGGTCGAGCTCGCCGGCCCGCAGCGGGAGAGCCTTGGGATCGCCGCCCTCGCGAAGGCCTATGCCGGCGATCTGGAGGAGGCGCGGAGACTGAACGACAGGGGACTGGCCGCCGCGGTGTCGCCCTCGATGCTCTCGTGGGGCGCCTACGTCGCCGGGGAGATCGACAGCCTCGCGGGCCACAGCGAGCCGGCCGAACGGCACTACCTCCGTGCCATCGACCTGGCCCGCACCTCGGGCGCCACCTTCCTCGTCGGCGTCGCGACCGTCGGGCTCCACTCGGTACGCGCCTGTGCGGGCCGGGTCGACGAGGCGCTGGACGGCTACCGCGACGCCATCGAGTACTTCGCCCGCAACGGCAACTGGACCCACCTGTGGACCGCCCTGCGCAACCTCGCCGACCTGCTGCGCCGACTCGGCGACGACGAGCCGGCGGCCCTGATCGACGCCGCGGCCGACCAGGCCCCCGACGCACCCGCCGTAGAGGGCACCCGCCCCGCCCCGGACCGCTCTCACGACGCCGAACCCACCGCGCACACCGCGACCGCCGCAGCGACACCGATCCCCGGCCGGCCGGCCGTCCTCGAAGCGGCACGGCAGGCGATCGAGCGGAACCTCAGACGACCATGACAGCCCTGAGGGCCCTCGCTACTCGGCGGCAAGCCGTCGATAGGCGCTGATCGACAGGCTGAAGGTTGTGCCGGCGAGCCCGACGATGAACGCGACGCTGATTCCGATGAAGCCCCAGTCGGGGTGGCCGGAGAGGATGGACCGGGTTGCGTCGAGGTACCAGGTCACGGGGTTGAAGCGGGCGACTTGCTCGAACCAGGAGGGCATGAGGAAGCGTGGCCCGAACCAGGTGGAGAACAGCATGATGGGGAAGAACAGGGGTTGCAGACCCAGGACTGCGGCGCGGTTGCGGGTCGTGATGGCCGAGTAGAAGAAGATCCCGTTCCAGGCCGTGGCGAAGCCGGCGGTCAGGGCGAGCACTGCGAGTGCTCCGAGGATGCCGCCTTCATTCGTGAGTCCTCGGGTCGTGGCGATGGCGAGGATGACCGTGGCGGCGACGACGGCGCGTAGGCCCTCGAAGCTCGCACGCCCGGCAATCAGCGAGGCGGGGTCGGCCGGCGTGAGGCGAACTCGGTCGATGAAGCCGGTTTCGATGTCTCGGAGGAGCTCGGCGGCGGTGAAGCCGGCGCCGACGACGGCCGACAGGAAGAGAGTCCCGGGTAGTACCCAGTCGTCATAGGACGCGAGCGGGAACCCGCGGATCTCCTCGACGGCACCGAAGAGAGCGGTGAAGATCGTGCCGATGAGCAACGACGGTATGAGCGGCTGACCGAAAGCGACGCCGGGGTTCCTTCGTGCCTGTGTGGCTGTCCGAGCGAACATGAGTTGGGCGGCAGACATGGTCATCCTCTGGAAAGCTTTCGATTGAGTACGGCGCCGGAGGCGACGACAGAGATCGCGACGCCGGCGGTCGCGACTGCGAGGGCCGCCGCGACCGTGGCGGAGGTGAGGTCACCGATCATGGCGGCCCGGGCCCCGTCCACGATGACGGTGACGGGGTTGAGTCCGGCTGCGGTGTCGGCCCAGCTCGGCATCGCGGCTCGGGGAATGAACGCGGTCGACAGGAACGAGACGATGATGCCGACGGGGTTGAGGTTGAGCGGCGTCTGGGGGTCTTCGGTGACGATCGCGGCGATGTAGAACAGGCCGGCGTACGCCGCGGAGAGCAGCATCGCGAGAAGCGTGATCACGAGCGCTCCGGGCAGGCCGTTGGGCAGCGCACCGCCGAAGAGCAATCCCACGCAGAGGACTGCCGCGACGCCTGGGATGATCCGGATCGCCTCGAACCCGAATCGGCCGAGCAGGAGGATGAGTGGGCCTCGCACCTGGAGCCGGAGGCGGTCGATGAATCCGGACCGGAGGTCCTCGGCGACCTGGGCGGATGTGAAGCCACCGCCGGCGATCGCGACGATCATGATCGCTCCAGGGACGAAGAACTCCTTGAACGACCCGGTGGGGAACGCGATCACCCCGTTGAGCCGGCCGAACAGAGATGTCATAGCGATGACGAGCAGGAGTGGGGGAAGGGCGGGCAGGAACAAGGCGGGGCCGGGGTCGCGCAGTCCCTCGCGGACGGACCGGGCGAACACCGCCGAGCTGGGGCCGGTTGCCGCCGTAAGGGCGTTCATGCCGCTGCCCTGTCGGTCGAGCGGGCCGAGGCAGTGTTGATCTCGCGGCCGGTGAGATGCACGAACACGTCTTCGAGGCTGGCCTTGGTGACGGTGATGTCCTCGAGAGTGCCGGCGACCGAGCGGATCTGAGCCAGCGCCTCGTCGATGCTCGCGTCGGGCAGCACGTCGATGATGGTCAGACCGTCGCGTGCCGTGACTGTGCCGGCAGTGACGGTGACGACCAGAGTCGTCAGGTGGTGCTCGCCAGGGACGGTGATCGTGCGGAGCCCGTGCGCGGCACGTAGCTCGCGTGGCGTGCCTCCGGCGATGAGCTTCCCGCTGTCGATGACGCCTATGCGGTCTGCGAGTTGATCAGCCTCCTCGAGGTACTGGGTGGTCAGCAGCACGGTGGTGCCATCCGCCCGCAGTCGAAGGATCTCGTCCCAGAGCGCTCGTCGGCTCTGCGGATCGAGTCCGGATGTCGGCTCGTCGAGAAACAGCACGGGCGGCCGTGCGAACAACGCGGTGGCGATGTCCAGTCGTCGTTGCATGCCACCGGAGTAGGTGCCGATGCGCCGGTCGGCGGCGGCGCTCAACCCGAACGCTTCGAGGAGCTCGGTCGCGCGTGCGGTGACCTCCCTCTTGCCGAACTGCAGCAGGCGCCCGATGAGGTTCAGGTGTTCGCGGCCGGTCATGTTCGGATCGAGCGCCGCGTCCTGCAGGGTGACGCCCGAGGAGCGGCGAACGTCATCCGGCTGCCGCGCGACGTCGAAGCCGGCGATGACCGCGGCGCCCGATGTCGGTCGCAGCAGAGTCGTGAGCATGCGGACGGTGGTCGTCTTGCCCGAACCGTTCCGCCCCAGGAGCCCGAAGATCTCCCCGGGCGAAACGGAAAAGGACAGGTGGTCAACCGCGACGAGTTCGCCGAAGTGCTTCGTGAGGTCATGGGCCTCGATGGAGGGGGTGGTCACGTCGCGGGCCTCGATTTCGTCTTCGTCGGAGATGGCTGGATGGCCTGGTCGCCGCGGCGGGCGGTCGACCGCGAGCAGTGCGCATACGTGGTGCTGGTGGGCTTCGGCCACGAGGGCTTCGAGAGCGTCCGGACGTCGTGTGGGGACGCGTTGCCTCAGGGACCGGACGACTCCCGGTCTCCGGAGTGACCGGTGGCGGGCGCCTGGCTCAGAGGGTGCTCATGCCGCCGTCGATGATGAGGTCGTGTCCCACGACGAACGATGAATCGGTGGAGGCCAGGAAGAGCACGCTGGAGGCGATCTCCTCGGGATCGGCGATGCGCCCGAGGGGGATCTGGCTGATGAGATGGGCCCGGGCTTCGTCAGGGAGACCGGCACGGTCCATGCCGGGGGTGGCTACCGGACCCGCGCTGACGGCGTTGAGGCGGATGCCCTTGGGGAGCAGCTCGGCGGACAGGTTCCGGATCAGTGAGATGAGACCGGCTTTCGCTGCGCCGTAGACAGCCATGCCCGGCATGCCGGTGCGAGCGAGGATCGATCCGTTGACGACGATGGTCCCGCCGTCGGGCATGAGGGGCGCGAGTTGCTGGATCAGGAAGTACGGGCCCTTGGCGTGGACGTCGAACAAGGCGTCGAACGCGCTCTCGTCGACCGCTGCGAGAGGAGCGGGCGCCGCGAAACCGGCGTTGATGAAGACGGAGTCGACGCGTCCCGTGCTGCCGGCGATGTCGCGGGCGAGCGACCTGACCTCGTCGACGCTGCCGGCGTCGCTGCGCATGGCCGTGGCGCCGATTGCCTTCTCGGCGACTTCGAGCGTGGCCGGGTCTCGGCCCGTGATGATCACCCGAGCGCCCTCGCGGGCGAAGGCGGTGGCCGCGGCGAGGCCGATGCCGCTGTTGCCGCCAGTCACCACGACCACCTTGTCTTCGAACCGGTTCATTGGTGCCCCCACATCCAGGAGTGGACTGATCTGTCCAGTCACCGTAGGAGGTACTGGACGGATCTGTCCAGTCATGCGTTAGGATTTCCTCCATGCCAAAGGAGCCCATGACAGAGCGAGGGAGGCAGACACGTGCCCGCATCGTCGAGGCGGCGGCCGCGCTCGTCGCCGAGCGGGGCGTCGAAGGGACCGGCATCGACCACGTCCTCGCCGCCGCCCGCGCCAGCAAGAGCCAGCTGTACCACTACTTCACCGACAAGGACGATCTCATCCGAGCGGTGAT
>NZ_VWMY01000012.1:55464-197768 GCF_008905045.1 Streptomyces albicerus | reverse complement strand
GTCGACGTGGGCTGTCAGTAGGACGAAGTAGTCTTGAGCCCATGCCTGAACGCCGTACCGTCGCACTCGTCACTCTTGGCTGCGCCCGTAACGAGGTGGACTCGGAGGAGCTCGCAGGCCGCTTGGAGGCGGACGGCTGGCACCTTGTGGAGGACGCCGAGGAAGCGGACGTCGCGGTCGTCAACACCTGTGGCTTCGTCGAGGCCGCCAAGAAGGACTCTGTCGACGCCCTCCTGGAGGCCAACGACCTCAAGGGTCATGGGAGAACGCAGGCCGTGGTCGCCGTGGGCTGCATGGCCGAGCGGTACGGCAAGGAGCTGGCCGAGGCCCTACCCGAGGCCGACGGCGTGCTCGGCTTCGACGACTACGCCGACATCTCCGACCGGCTCCAGACGATTCTGAACGGCGGGATCCACGCCGCCCACACCCCGCGCGACCGGCGCAAGCTGCTGCCGATCAGCCCCGCCGAGCGGCAGAGCGCGGGCGCGGAGGTCGCCCTTCCGGGGCACGGTCCGGTCGATCTTCCGGAGGGGCTCGCTCCGGAGTCGGGCCCCCGTGCGCCCCTGCGCCGCCGGCTCGACGGGTCCCCGGTCGCCTCGGTGAAACTCGCCTCCGGCTGCGACCGGCGCTGCTCCTTCTGCGCCATCCCGTCCTTCCGCGGCTCCTTCATCTCGCGGCGGCCGTCCGACGTCCTCGGTGAGACCCGCTGGCTCGCCGAGCAGGGCGTCAAGGAGATCATGCTGGTCTCCGAGAACAACACCTCGTACGGCAAGGACCTCGGCGACATCCGGCTCCTGGAGACGCTGCTGCCCGAGCTCGCCGCCGTCGACGGGATCGAGCGGGTGCGGGTCAGCTACCTGCAGCCCGCCGAGATGCGGCCCGGGCTCATCGACGTGCTGACCTCCACGCCGAAGATCGCCCCCTACTTCGACCTGTCCTTCCAGCACTCCGCCCCCGGTGTGCTGCGCGCGATGCGGCGCTTCGGAAGCACCGACCAGTTCCTGGAGCTGCTCGACACGATCCGGTCCAAGGCCCCGCAGGCCGGTGTGCGGTCCAACTTCATCGTGGGCTTCCCCGGCGAGAGCGCGGACGACCTGGCGGAGCTGGAGCGCTTCCTGAACGGCGCGCGACTGGACGCGATCGGCGTCTTCGGGTACTCCGACGAGGAGGGCACCGAAGCGGCGACGTACGAGAACAAGCTGGACGAGGACGTCGTCGCCGAGCGCCTCGCGCGCGTGTCCCGGCTCGCCGAGGAGCTGGTGTCGCAGCGGGCGGAGGAGCGCGTCGGCGAGACCCTGCAGGTGCTGGTCGAGTCCGTCGGCTCCGCCGGTTCCGGCGGCGAGGAGGACGCTGCGTACGGCCGCGGTGCGCACCAGGCGCCCGAGACCGACGGCCAGGTGCTGTTCACGAGCAGCGAAGGTCTGACCGTCGGCCGTATGGTCGAGGCGAAGGTGGTCGGTACGGAAGGTGTCGATCTGGTGGCCGAGCCGCTCCCGGGCTCGACCGTGTGTACTGAGGAGGCGGCCAGATGACCGGAGCCCCGGCATCCGCGGCGGGCGGCCCCGGTGCGCCCGGTACGCATGGTGCTGCCGGCGCTTCCGGTAAGGGAACCTCTGCTACGGGTGCCTCCGGCGCCCAAGGCTCGAAAACGCCGCGTGGCGCGAAGCTGAGCGCAGCGGTCGTCAACCAGGCGAGCCTGTGGAACGTCGCCAATCTCCTCACCATGCTCCGGCTCGTCCTCGTGCCGGGTTTCGTGGCGCTGATGCTGGCCGAGGGCGGATACGACCCCGTGTGGCGGGCCTGGGCCTGGGCCGCCTTCGCCGTCGCCATGATCACGGACATCTTCGACGGCCATCTGGCGCGTACGTACAACCTCGTCACCGACTTCGGGAAGATCGCCGACCCGATCGCCGACAAGGCGATCATGGGAGCGGCGCTGATCTGTCTCTCCTCACTCGGCGATCTGCCGTGGTGGGTGACCGGAGTGATCCTCGGACGCGAGCTCGGGATCACCCTGCTGCGCTTCGTGGTGATCCGCTACGGCGTGATCCCCGCCAGCCGCGGCGGCAAGCTGAAGACGCTCGCGCAGGGCACGGCCGTTGGCATGTACATTCTGGCGCTGACGGGGCCGCTGGCGACTCTGAGGTTCTGGGTGATGGCTGTGGCGGTCGCCCTGACCGTCGTCACCGGGCTCGACTATGTGAGACAGGCCATTGTGCTGCGCCGCCAGGGACTGGCCGAGCGGAAGGCCGCCGCCGAGGAGGCGGAAGCGTGACCTCCACGGCCGCCGAGGTGCTGCGACTACTCACAGTGAGGGGCGAGACGCTCGCTGTCGCCGAGTCGCTGACCGGTGGCCTGGTGGCGGCGGAGCTCGCGGCGGTCCCCGGGGCCTCCAAGGCCTTCCGCGGTTCGGTGACCGCATACGCCACCGATCTCAAGCGCGACGTACTCGGTGTCGACGCCACTCTGCTGGATCAGCGCGGAGCGGTGGATCCGCAGGTCGCGGCCCAGATGGCGGCCGGCGTACGCAAGGTGCTCGGCGCGGACTGGGGGATCGCGACGACCGGTGTCGCGGGTCCCGAACCGCAGGACGGGCAGCCGGTCGGCACGGTTTTCGTGGCCGTGGACGGGCCCTCCGGAGCGTCCGCCGAGGGCGTTGTTGGCGGGAAAGTGGTGGCGCTGCGGTTGAACGGCGCCCGGACGGAAATCCGTATGGAGAGTGTACGGAGCGTACTCGCACTGCTTCTGGAGCAGCTCGCGGGCGAACGTACAGGGAATGAGCGGGCACAGGATACGGAACAGAACGGGGGGTTTTGATGTTTGCAGCCCTGAGTGAACACGACATCGCTCCCCGCACGGCCGCAGCGCGAGGCGGTACGGTGGGGCGAGAAGGATGCGGCTACGCGGTCCGAGGAGGGAGCCACCGATGATTCTGCTCCGTCGCCTGCTTGGTGACGTGCTGCGTCGGCAGCGCCAGCGCCAGGGCCGTACTCTGCGCGAAGTCTCCTCGTCCGCCCGAGTCTCACTCGGCTATCTCTCCGAGGTGGAGCGGGGGCAGAAGGAGGCTTCCTCCGAGCTGCTCTCCGCGATCTGCGACGCGCTGGACGTACGGATGTCCGAGCTCATGCGAGAAGTGAGCGACGAGCTCGCCCTCGCCGAGCTGGCCCAGTCGGCAGCGGCTACTGAGCCTGTGCGCACGCCAGTACGCCCAATGCTCAACTCCGTCTCGGTGACCGGTGTGCCGCCGGAACGGGTGACCATCAAGGCGCCTGCGGAGGCGGTCGACGTCGTCGCCGCCTGACGCTCACGGGCTCGCGCCTGTGGGCTGAGATGAGAAGAACTGTGTGAGAGCCCCGGCCGGGGCCTCTCCAGGGAGACCTGGAGGGGTGCGGGCGGGGCTTTTGCGTGGGCGCCGCAGGGTGGAGCGGGTCGCGGGGATGCGTGGGCCGGGGCGAGGGGCCGTGGCGATCTGGGCGGATGCCGTGGGGCCGGTTGGTGCGTTGGTCTGGACGGGTGCTGTTGGGGCCGGTTGGTGCACTGGTCTGGACGGGTGCCGTTGGAACCGGCTGGTGTGCTCGTGCGGCTTTTTTCGCGTTTGCCGGTATGAGGCAGGGCGGCCATGGTGGAGGGCGGGGGCCAAGGCCGGGGGTGCTGCTGACCGGAGGATGTCGATGTACGTCGTGAAGAGCCCGCTGTCCGATGCCGATCTGAAGACCGTGTCCGAGGCGCTGCAGGGTGCGCTGGTCGATCTGGTGGATCTGTCGCTCGTGGCGAAGCAGATTCACTGGAACGTCGTCGGGCCGCGCTTCCGGTCCGTCCATCTCCAGCTCGACGAGGTCGTCGACACCGCTCGGCTGCACTCCGACACCGTGGCCGAGCGCGCCTCCACACTCGGCGTCTCGCCGGACGGGCGTGCCGAGACCGTCGCGAGCAGCAGCGGTATCGGGGCCGTACCGGACGGGTGGGTCAAGGACAACGATGCGGTGGGGGCGCTCGTGAACGCGCTCTCGGCTGTGATCGGGCGGATGCGGGAGCGAGTCGAGGCGACGGGGGAGGCGGATCCGGTGAGCCAGGACATCTTCATCGGGATCACCGCGGATCTTGAGAAGCATCACTGGATGTTCCAGGCGGAGAACGGGTGACGTGGGCTCGCCGACGTGGCTTCGGCCTGCAGGGTTGTTACGGCTTGCTGGGTGACGTCGGCGTCGGGTTCGGCTCTGGGCGCGCGACGGTGGAGTGGGAGCCGTCGGTGCGCCGGGCGCGCCCCGTTCGTGCTGGTGCGCCCTGTCGATGGGTGAACGCGGCGGTCTAGCGTCGGGCTGGAGGCGGTGCCATGGCGGGGCGGATGGGGCGAATAGGCGGGTGGGGGCTGGCCCTGGCGGTCGGGGGGCTGTGGTGGTGGGCCGTGATGCGGCTGGTGTTCGCTCCGGGCGCCGGGGTGCTGGAGGGGGCGGTCGCGGCCGGCGGGTGGGGACTGAGTCTGCTTCCGGTGCACTGTGTGCCGAAGGGGCGGGCTGTGGGGGCGGTCGGGTCGGATCAGTGGTTGCGGCGCGTTTTGGAGGCTTGGCGGAGGAGGCGGGGGCCGCTTCTTGGGCGAGGAGGGTCTTCCTGAGGGGTTGTGTTGTCACGGGGCGCTTGGGTGTTCTTGCGGCAGGTCGTCCGGTGCCGCTCGTTGTGTTGTGCGAGGGCGTGTGTTGTTGCGCGGGGCTGCGCGCTGTCGCGTTCTACCAAGGCATCGCCACGCCTCCATTGGGCCGGATTATCTGGCCCGTCGTGAACGACGAGGCGTCGGAGGCGAGATGCAGGACCGCGTGGGCGATGTCCTCCGGCTCGCCGACCCGGCCCAGTGGTGACATCCGGGCCATCAGTGTCTCGGTCCGCGTCTGGGCCTCGATGTCGTTGCGGTCGGTCATGGGCGTACGGATCCAGCCCGGCGCGACCGCGTTGACGCGAATGCCGTGCGGGCCCATCTCGGTCGCCAGGGTCTTCGTCAGCTGGACGACGGCCGCCTTCGCCGCTCCGTAGCAGAGCAGACCCGGCCCGCCGGTATCCACGGCTCCCGAGGCCATCGTGACGATGCTGCCGCGCGTACCGGAGGCGATCATCGCGCCGGCCGCCTCCTGGCAGGCGTACAGGACGCCCTTGAAATTGACGCCGAGCACGCGGTCGAGGTCCTCGTCCCGGGTCTCCAGGACCGGGCTGCGGTGCATGATCCCGGCGACGGCGGCCATGACGTCCAGGCGCTCGCAGGCCGCGACCGCCTCGCCGAGCTGCGCTCGGTCGATGACGTCGAGGGCGTGCGTGTGGGCCGCACCGCCTCTGTCCTTGATCAGAGCCGCTGTCTCGTCGAGGCCCTGGGCATCGCGGTCCGCGCAGTGGACGACGGCACCCGCCTCCGCGAGCAGGACGGCACAGGCGCGGCCGATACCGCTCGCGGCGCCGGTGACGAATGCGGTGCGTCCGGTGAGGTCGTACGCCGTGACGGGCATGAGGGGACGGTACGAGGATTTCTGACGGGTCGTCAATTAGTTGTGCGTGATGGGGTTGGGACGTACGTCATGGGCTGGGTGGGGCGCCAGTCATGGAGTCGGCCCGGGCTGCGGGGACGGGCCCGACTGGCACGCCGGGCACCAGTAGGTGGGTCGGTCGCGGGAGCCGTCGCCCTGGTTCGCCGAGCGGATCGAGGTGCGGCAGCGCAGACAGGGGCGGGGTGCGCGGCCGTACACGTAGAGGTTCTGGTCGCGGCGGCCTGTGGTGCTGCGGGCCGGGCGGTCGCGGTTCGCTTCGAGGAGTTTCTTGGCGAGGGCGGGCAGTTGGGCGGCGTGTGCGGCGGGGAGGTCGCCGATGGGGAGCCAGGGGGTCGCGCGGAGCAGGAAGCAGAGCTCGCTCTTGTAGACGTTGCCGATGCCGGCGAGGTTTCGCTGGTCGAGGAGGGCTTCGCCCAGGGGGCGGGCCGGGTCGCGCAGAAGGTTCGCCAGGGCTCTGTCGAGATCCCAGTCCGGGCCCAGGAGGTCGGGGCCGAGGTGGCCGACGGCTCGGTCCTCGTCGGTGGTGCGGAGCAGTTCCAGTACGGGCAGCCGGTAGCCGACGGCCGTGCGCTCGGCGGTGCCGAGGATCACCCGGATCTGGTGACCTGGGCCGCCGCTCCAGCGCTCGCCCGGTGCGTACACCTTCCAGGAGCCGTCCATCCGCAGGTGCGAGTGCAGGGTCAGACCGCCCTCGATACGGGTGAGCAGGTGCTTCCCGCGGGGGGTGACGTCCAGGACCGTGCGCCCGGTGAGGTCCGCCGTGGCGTACTTGGGCACCCGCAGGTCGGAGCGGGTGAGCACGCGGCCCGCGAGAGCGGTGTGCAGGCGCCTGGCGGTCTGCCAGACGGTGTCTCCTTCGGGCATGGGGTCCAGGGTGGCACGGGGCGGGTGGGGGTGTCTTGTGTGGTGGCGAGGGGGCGGGGTTGTGCTGGGCGGACCCCTTCACGGGCCGGTCCCTTCACGCGCGAAGGCGGAGTCCTCGTGGCGTCGCGTGGAAGCCGGCTCCTTCCAGGAGGGTGCCGAAGGGGGACGTCAGCGCGGAGGCGCCGTTGATGCGCTCCACCGTGACCGTGCCGAGGGAACCCGCGCGGGCGGCCGCGGCGAGCGCCTCGGCGGCTGTGCGCAGGCGGGGGTCCTGCAGGGGCGCGTCGTCCGGAGTCGAGGGCCAGGCCAGGAGCGTCTTGCCGCCTCGCTCCATGTAGAGCGTCAGCTCGCCGTCCACCAGCACGACCAGGGAGCCCGCCTTGCGGCCCGGCTTGTGACCTGCCCCGGTGGGGGGCTCGGGCCAGGAGAGGGCCGCGCCATAGGCGTTCGCGGGGTCGGCTGCGGCCAGGACGATGGCGCGGTTGGCGGTATTCGCGCGGGGGCGGGAAGCCGGGCCTCCTGGGAAGGCATGCGGCGCCGTACGGGGAGTCTCGGCGAAGGGGGACGCGTAGGCCCGCTCGGAGCCGGGTGTCGGGCCGCCGGGGAAGGGCGGTCCAGAACCTTCTCCCAGGGAGTAAGGGTCGCTGCCCGACCGGAGGGTGTCGGTGTCGGGGAAGGCCGGGTCGTCGGCGAAGGGGTCCGGGTGTCCGGCGGGACCCTCGGAGTGGGCCTGCGTGCCCGGGCTCGGGTAGCCGGACGGGGGAGTACCCGGGAATCCGGGATCGGGCAGGGTCTCGCCCCGATCGCGGGCGTTGGCCGCCGCGCGCAGCCGGTCCACGGCGCCGTCCATCGCGAACTGTGCGGCGCCCAGTCCCTCCACCACGTAGCCGCGGCGGGCCTGGCCGCTGTCCTCGAAGGCGGACAGGATGCGGTAGACGGCGGAGAAGCCGCCTTCCACGCCCTCCGCGGCAACCGCGCCCCGGGTGACCACTCCGTGCCGGTCGAGCAGGGTACGGGCCAGGGCGTGGGCGCGGACAGTGAGGTCGGGCTCGCGGTCGGGGAGCAGGGACCAGCGGCCCGCGACGGTCGGTGGGCCGGTCCGTGAGGCGGGGCGCGCGGCGGCCGTCAGGCTTCCGTAGCGCCCGCGGGGCACCGTGCGCTTCGCGCGGTGCGCGGTGGAGCCCGCGGTGCGGCCCGAGCCGAGGAGGGAGCGCATCGGGCCGAGCGTGTCGTTCGTCAGCCGGCCCGACCAGGCCAGGTCCCAGATGGCGTCGGCGAGTTGGGGGTCGGTGGCATCGGGGTGCGTGGTGGCGCGGATCTGGTCGGCGATCTGGCGGAAGAAGAGGCCGTAGCCTCCGGAGAGGGCGTCCAGGACCGACTGGTGGAGGGCGGTCAGCTCCAGTGGATGCGGGGACGGCAGGAGCAGGGGAGCCGCGTCCGCCAGGTACAAGGAGACCCAGCCGTCCTTGCCGGGCAGCGCGCCGGCTCCGGCCCAGACGACCTCTCCGGCGGCGGTCAACTCGTCGAGCATCGCGGGGGCGTAGTTCGCGACACGGGACGGCAGAACCAGCTTCTCGAGCGCGGACGCGGGCACCGAAGCGCCCTGCAACTGCTCTATGGCGCGCACGAGCCCGTCGAGGCCGCGCAGACCGTGCCCGCTGCCCAGGTGCTGCCACTGCGGCAGGAACTGTGCGAGCGCGGCGGGCGGCACCGGCTCCAGCTCATGGCGCAGCGCGGCGAGCGAACGGCGCCGCAGTCGGCGCAGCACCGCCGCGTCGCACCACTCCTGGCCGATCCCCGCCGGGTGGAACTCCCCTTGTACGACACGTCCGCCCGCGGCGAGCCTCTGCAGGGCACCGTCGGTGACCGCCGCGCCGAGGCCGAAGCGTGCCGCCGCCGCGGTCGAGGTGAACGGGCCGTGCGTGCGCGCGTACCGTGCGAGGAGGTCGCCGAGCGGGTCCTTGACGGGCTCGGTGAAGGCTTCCGGGACGCCGACGGGCAGCGCCGTGCCGAGCGCGTCGCGCAGCCGGCCCGCGTCCTCGATCGCCGCCCAGTGGCCGGCCCCGGCGATCCGGACCCGGATGGCGCGGCGGGCTCCGGCCAGCTCCTGGGCCCACTCCGGTTCCGCCCCACGCTCGGCCAGCTCGGCGTCGGTGAGCGGGCCGAGCATCCGCAGCAGGTCCGCGACGCTTTCGGCGTCCTTGGCCCGGCGGTCTTCGGTGAGCCACTGAAGCTCGCGCTCCAGCTCGGTCAGGACCTCGGCGTCCAGAAGCTCGCGCAGCTCCGCCTGGCCGAGGAGTTCGGCGAGCAGCCGTGAGTCCAGCGACAGGGCCGCGGCGCGCCGCTCGGCGAGCGGGGAGTCGCCCTCGTACAGGAACTGGGCGACGTAACCGAACAGCAATGACCGGGCGAACGGTGACGGCTCCGGTGTCGTGACCTCGACGAGCCGCACCTTGCGGGACTCCAGGTCGCCCATGAGCTCCGCGAGGCCGGGCACGTCGAAGACGTCCTGAAGGCATTCGCGGACCGCTTCCAGGACGATCGGGAAGGAGCCGAACTCGCTGGCCACCTGGAGCAGTTGGGCAGCGCGCTGGCGCTGCTGCCACAGCGGGGTACGCTTGCCGGGGCTGCGGCGCGGCAGGAGCAGGGCGCGGGCCGCGCATTCGCGGAAGCGGGAAGCGAACAGGGCGGAGCCGCCGACCTGGTCGGTGACGATCTGGTTGACCTCCCCCTTGTCGAACGCGACATCCGCCGCGCCCACGGGAGCCTGATCGGAGTCGTACTCCGTGCCCAGCTTCACGGGTTCCTGGTCGAGCAGGTCCAGGCCCATCAGGTCGGCGTCCGGGAGGCGCAGCACGATGCCGTCGTCGGCGTGCATGACCTGCGCGTCCATGCCGTACCGCTCGGAGAGGCGGGCGCCGAGCGCGAGGGCCCACGGGGCGTGCACCTGGGCGCCGAAGGGGGAGTGCACGACGACCCGCCAGTCGCCCAGCTCGTCGCGGAACCGTTCGACGACGATGGTGCGGTCGTCCGGGATGTGACCGCAGGCCTCTCGCTGCTCGGCGAGGTAGGACAGGACGTTGTCGGCCGCCCAGGCGTCCAGGCCCGCGGCGAGGAGCCGCAGGCGCGCGTCCTCCTTGGGCAGCGAGCCGACCTCGCGCAGGAACGCGCCCACCGCGCGGCCCAGTTCGAGCGGGCGCCCGAGCTGGTCGCCCTTCCAGAACGGCAGCCTGCCCGGCACGCCGGGCGCGGGGGAGACCAGGACGCGGTCGCGGGTGATGTCCTCGATGCGCCAGGAACTGGTACCCAGCGTGAAGACATCCCCGACGCGGGACTCGTAGACCATCTCCTCGTCGAGCTCGCCGACCCGGCCGCCGCCCTTCTTGGGGTCGGCACCCGCGAGGAACACTCCGAAGAGGCCGCGGTCCGGAATCGTGCCCCCGGACGTGACGGCGAGGCGCTGTGCGCCGGGACGCCCCGTGACCGTCCCGGCGACGCGGTCCCAGACCACGCGCGGCCGCAACTCCGCGAAGGCGTCGGACGGATAGCGGCCCGCGAGCATGTCGAGCACCGCGGTGAACGCCGACTCCGGAAGCGACGCGAAGGGCGCGGCGCGGCGCACCGTCGCGAGCAGGTCGTCGGCCTGCCAGGTGTCGAGCGCGGTCATGGCGACGAGCTGCTGGGCCAGCACGTCCAGGGGATTGGCGGGGATACGGAGGGACTCGATGGAGCCGGTGCGCATCCGCTCGGTGACCACGGCGGCCTGTACGAGGTCACCCCGGTACTTGGGGAAGACCACGCCCGTGGAGACCGCCCCGACCTGGTGGCCCGCGCGGCCCACACGCTGGAGGCCGGACGCCACGGAGGGCGGGGACTCGACCTGTACGACCAGGTCCACCGCACCCATGTCGATGCCGAGCTCGAGGCTGGAGGTGGCCACCACCGCGGGCAGGCGGCCCGCCTTCAGGTCCTCCTCGACGAGGGCGCGCTGCTCCTTGGAGACCGAGCCGTGGTGGGCGCGGGCGATGACCTGCGGGGCGCCCTGGGCCGCGCCCGAGCCGCCCATCAGCTCGGCCGGGGCGTGGTGCTCCTCCAGGGGCTCGCCGGTCGCCCTCTCGTACGCGATTTCGTTGAGCCGGTTGCAGAGCCGCTCCGCGAGGCGGCGGGAGTTGGCGAAGACGATCGTCGAGCGGTGGGCCTGGACGAGGTCGGCGATCCGCTCCTCGACGTGGGGCCAGATCGACGGTCGCTCGGCCCCTTCGTCGGAGTCTGCGACCGGGGAGCCGCCCAGCTCGCCCAGATCCTCGACGGGCACGACCACGGAGAGGTCGAATTCCTTGCCGGACGCGGGCTGGACGATTTCCACCTTGCGCTGCGGCGAGAGGTAGCGGGCGACCTCGTCCACCGGGCGGACGGTGGCGGAGAGACCGATCCGGCGCGCCGGCCTCGGCAGCAGTTCGTCGAGCCGCTCCAGGGTGAGGGCAAGGTGGGCGCCGCGCTTGGTGCCAGCGACCGCGTGCACCTCGTCCAGGATCACTGTCTCGATGCCGGTCAGCGCGTCGCGCGTCGCCGACGTGAGCATCAGGAACAGCGACTCCGGGGTCGTGATCAGGATGTCCGGCGGGCGGGTGGCCAGCGCGCGGCGCTCGGCGGCCGGGGTGTCGCCGGACCGGATGCCGACCTTCACCTCGGGCTCTGGCAGGCCCAGGCGCACTGCCTCCTGGCGGATGCCGGTCAGCGGACTGCGCAGGTTTCGCTCCACGTCGACCGCGAGGGCTTTCAGCGGTGATACGTACAGAACCCGGCAGCGCTTCCTCTGGTCGGCCGGTGGCGGGGTCGAGGCCAGCTGGTCAAGGGCGGCGAGGAACGCGGCCAGGGTCTTGCCGGACCCGGTCGGGGCGACCACCAGCACGTCAGAGCCCTCGCCGATGGCTCGCCACGCTCCGGCCTGGGCCGCGGTGGGCGCGGAGAAGGCCCCCGTGAACCAGGCGCGGGTCGCGGGGGAGAAGCCGTTCAGGGCTCGGTGTGCGGAGCTGACCATGCGTCCATCCTGCACCCAGCCACTGACAATGGCGCTGACCTGCGCGAACGTGGATGGTGGGCGGTTCGCGCCTGCCGGTGGGGTGGGTGGCGAGGGCAGCCGCGGCGGGGCGCCGGGGCTGCCCCTCGGCCGGTCTCCGTCGCGATGGCGGAGAATGAGGGCATGGCGGGTGCGGGGAAGGAGCGGGCACGGCACTGGCAGTACGCGGAGCTGCCCGGCGTCGATCTGCTGCGGGCCCGGTATGTCCACAAGACCTTCGTCCGGCACACTCACGAGAACTTCGTCATCGCCGCCATCGCGGACGGCGTCGAGGTCTTCCATCACGGTGGTGCGGATCAGTATGCGGGAGCCGGGGCGTTGGCCCTGGTCAATCCCGATACCCCGCACACGGGGCGTGCCGGTGTTCCGGAGGGCTGGCGGTACGGGGCGGTCTATCCGTCACCGGAGCTGGTGGCCGAGATCGCGGCCGAGACCACCGCTCTTCGCGGAACCCCCGGGTTCACCAGTCCGGTGCTCGACGACCCGTACGCCGTAGGCCTGGTCCACCAGGTGCTGCGCGCCGCGGACGAGGGCAACGCGCTCGCCGCCGACACACTTCTTCGGGTTGCGGTGACCCGGCTGCTGCGCCTGAACGGCGGCCCGCTGCCGCAGCGGGCCTTGCGGACGGCGGGAGCCCGAGTCGCGGCACGCGCGCGTGCCGTGCTCGAGGAACGGATGGCCGAGCCGCCCAGCCTGGAGCAGCTGGCCACCGGCCTCGGGACCAGCCCCTTCGCGCTGCTGCGCGCATTCCGCGACGCCTACGGCATGCCTCCCCACACCTGGCTGACCGACGTCCGCGTACGCCGCGCACGCCGCCTCCTGGACACGGGCACCGCACCCGCCGAAGCGGCGCTCGCCGTCGGCTTCACCGACCAGCCGCACCTCAACCGCCACTTCACCCGGATCGTGGGTGTGCCGCCGGGGGCGTACCAACGCGAGCGCAAGAACGTACAAGACCCGCGGCAGGGGCTGCTCCTACCGTCCGAGGCGTGGCAGAACAGACAGCACTCGCAGACATACACAGTGAAGACGGCGGAAAACCCGACGCCGCCGTCGTACGGGACGCCCTAGGAGTCGGGGTCGCCGTCGGCCTGTCCGGTTTCGCCTTCGGGGTGACCTCGGCGGGCAGCGGGCTCACGCTGCTGCAGACCTGCGCCCTCAGTCTTCTGGTGTTCACCGGCGCCTCGCAGTTCGCCCTCGTGGGGGCTCTGGCCGGCGGGGGCAACCCGTTCACGGCCGCCGCGGGCGCGTTCTTCCTGGGGGTGCGCAACGCCTTCTACGGGCTGCGTCTGTCACAGTTGCTGGCCCTCCCGCGCGCGGTGCGGCCGTTCGCCGCCCAGTGGGTCATCGACGAGACCACGGCCGTGGCGCTCGCCCAGCCCACGCGGCGCAGCGTACGGATCGGCTTCACCGTCACCGGACTGTCGCTCTACGTGCTGTGGAACCTCACCACGTTGCTCGGCGCGCTGGGTGCCGAAGCCATCGGCGACACAGACGCCTGGGGTCTGGACGCGGCCGGGCCCGCTGTCTTCCTGGCGCTGCTCGCGCCGATGCTCAAGACCACCATGGAGAGGGCCGTCGGGGGGCTCGCGGTGGTCCTGGGGCTCGGACTGCTGCCCGTACTGCCTGCCGGTGTTCCCGTCCTGGTGGCCGCGCTCGCCGCCCCGGCCGTTCTCTGGGCGGAGGGCCGCCGCAGGGGACGTACGACCCAGGCCAAGCCCGACGACGTACCGGGGGAGGACCGTTGAACATCTGGATCGCGATCGGCCTGACCGCTGTCGGCTGCTACGCCGTCAAGCTCATTGGGCTGCTGGTCCCCGCGGGCGTTCTGGAACGGCCGCTCGTCCAGCGGCTGGCCGCCCTGTTGCCCGTCGCCCTGCTGGCCGCCCTGACGGCCCAGCAGACCTTCGCCGACGGGCGCGTCCTGGTGCTGGACGCGAAGGCCGCCGGGCTTGCGGCGGCCGCCGTGGCGCTGCTGCTGCGAGCCCCCTTCCTGTTGGTCGTGGCCGCGGCCGTGCTGGTCACGGCGGGGGTGCGGGCGATGACGGGCTGAGGGCGGCGGCACGCGTGCGCGTGGCACCACCGGGCCGCGGGCGCCGTGACCGAGACGTACGTCGACGCGTGCGCCGTCCTGGAGGCCGACGCCCGCGCCCGGCGGTGCACCGCGGCCGTGCTGGTCACGGCGCTGGAGGCCCAGGGAGCGTCAGCCGACGGGCAGCCCGTAGGCCCGTAGGGTGCGCAGTGTCTCGATCGTCACGATCGGGCGCGCCTCCAGGGCGGCGCTCGGCGCCCACTGGCGCCAGCTGATCGGCCAGCCGCCGTCCTCCTGTTGCTGGCTCACCAGGTACTCCAGGGAGCGCGTCATCTCCTCGTCGGTGAACCACGCGCGCGCGAGTGAGCCCGGTGTCTTCGCGTAGTCGTACGGGAAGTGGTGTTCTCCGGGCGCGTAGCCGGGTGACACGGGGAACGCCTCGAGACGCTCAGGATCCAGCGCCGCGAGCCGGTGCTCGCGCACCAGGCGGCCGAGCCGGTCGGCGGCCCCCTCCGCGCGTGGGCGGTCGGGCGCGGAGTCCAGGAAGGCCACGGCCGCCTCGATCTCGTACGGATGGGACTTCTCCAGGGACTCCACGGCCTGCCAGCAGAAGTCGGTGGCCCTGAACAGCCAGGCGTGCCACACCTCGTTGCGGTGCAACAGGCCCACCACGGGGCCGGTGGCGAGCAGTTCGCTGGGCGGGTTGTCCACGATCGGCACGAAGGGTGCCGCCGGATAGCCGCGCTGGCTGGGATGGATCGCCGGCAGCGCACCGTCCTGAGTCGACACGGAGGTCAGATAGCGGCACACGCGTTCCACCCGCTGCCCGCCGCAGCGCCCGATCGAGTCCAGGACACGCAGCGCGTGTCCCGTGTGCAGGGGCTGGCTGACCGGGCCGCGCAGATCGGGTTCCAGCGCGTGGCCGTACCCGTCGTCCTCGTTGCGGTAGGCGGACAGCGCGGTCTCGACAGCGTCGGCGCCGCCACCCAGGAAGTGGTACTCGAAACGGCGCTGCTCCAGCACGCGCGCGGTGAGCCAGACAAAGTGCTCGGCGCGGGCGAGGGGGGTGTGCGCCGGGGGCGTCGGGGGGAGTGGGGATGCTCCGGTTTCGGCCATGAGTCAGACCGTAGGACGGAAAGCGTTCTCGGCAAGCGGTCCCGGCTCGGGCCCACCCTCAGGGGCGGGATACTGGAGTCATGCGGTTGACGGTCTTCTGGCAGCGGATGGCGGATCACTTCGGCGAGGGGTACGCCGACTCCTTCGCGCGCGACCACGTGATGTCGGAACTCGGCGGACGCACGGTGCAGCAGGCGCTGGACGCGGGCTGGGAGGCGAAGGACGTGTGGCGCGCGGTGTGTACAGCGGTGAACGTTCCGTACGAAAAGCGCTGACAAGCCACGAAGATCCGGGAGCGGGGACCGATTGTCGGTGGCGTGGGCGAGACTTGGTCCGTGGCATCGACAGATGAGACCGCGCAGGTCGGACATCACGCATCCCCGCTCGGCACGACACCTCCCGGCCCCCCGGCCGGGGACGCGGCCGAGGGGCGCGCCCGCATGCCACGCTGGCTGCCGCGCGCCATGGTGCTCGCCCTCACCCTCATCGCCTGCTTTCAGCTGGGCAGTTGGGCCTTCCACCAGCTGACCGGGCTGCTGATCAACATCCTGATCGCCTTCTTCCTGGCACTCGCCATAGAGCCCGCGGTGAGCTGGATGGCCTCGTACGGCATGCGCCGAGGGCTGGCCACCGCGATCGTGTTCCTCGCCGTGTTGATCGTGAGCGCGGGCTTCATCACGCTGCTCGGGTCGATGCTCGCCAACCAGATCATCGACATGGTCGAGGACTTCCCGAAGTACGTCGACTCGGTGATCAGCTGGATCAACACGACCTTCCACACGGAGCTCAGCCGCGTCGACATCCAGGACAGCCTGCTGCGCTCCGACTGGCTCCGGAAGTACGTGCAGAACAGCGCCACCGGCGTCCTGGACGTGTCCACGCAAGTACTGGGCGGACTCTTCCAGCTGCTGACGATCACGCTGTTCGCGTTCTACTTCGCCGCCGACGGCCCGCGGCTCCGGCGCGCCCTGTGCTCCGTACTGCCGCCCGCCCGGCAGGCCGAGGTGCTGCGCGCGTGGGAGATCGCCGTCAACAAGACCGGCGGCTATCTGTACTCGCGCGGACTGATGGCCCTGATCTCCGGCATAGCGCACTACATCCTGCTGGAGTCGCTCGACGTGAACTACGCGCCCGTGCTCGCCGTCTGGGTGGGCCTGGTCTCGCAGTTCATCCCCACCATCGGTACGTATCTCGCGGGCGCCCTGCCGATGCTGATCGCCTTCACCGTCGACCCCTGGTACGCGCTGTGGGTGCTGATCTTCGTCGTGGTCTACCAGCAGTTCGAGAACTACGTGCTGCAGCCCAAGCTGACCGCGAAGACCGTGGACATCCACCCCGCGGTCGCCTTCGGGTCGGTCATCGCGGGCACGGCCCTGCTCGGTGCCGTCGGCGCGCTGATCGCCATCCCCGCGGTCGCCACGCTGCAGGCCTTCCTGGGGGCGTACGTGAAGCGCTACGACGTCACAGACGACCCCCGGGTGCACGGGCGCCGCGAGCGGGCCTCGGGCACCCTCCTCGTACGCATGGGACGCGTGCTGCGAGGACCCCGTGAGGCGAGGCCGGCAGAGGACGCGGAGCCCCGGGACACCGCGTAGCGCGTCGGGGCAGTCGCACTGGCGCGCTGCGCGTACGACCCTGGAAGCAGCCGGGTGTCACCGTCCGCGCCATGCTCCCGTGGGAGCGTGTGGTGCGCTTGACACCAAAATCGAACATCCATTCTTATGGAGGCTCTGGCGAGGCCCGAGACGGGATGTCGACGGGGATTTGATGGAGAAGTGCCCGAGTTATCCACAGGCCGGACGGGCGTCGGGGCGCATTGTCAGTGGCAGGCGTTAGCGTCTTTGACGTGAAGCGATCGACTCAAGCAAATCGGGTGGAACCCATGGCAGGAACCGACCGCGAGAAGGCGCTCGACGCCGCGCTCGCACAGATTGAACGGCAATTCGGCAAGGGCGCGGTGATGCGCCTCGGCGAGCGGCCGAACGAGCCCATCGAGGTCATCCATACAGGGTCGACCGCACTCGACGTAGCCCTCGGCGTCGGCGGCCTGCCGCGCGGCCGAGTGGTGGAGGTGTACGGCCCGGAGTCCTCCGGCAAGACGACCCTGACCCTGCACGCGGTGGCGAACGCGCAGAAGGCCGGCGGTCAGGTGGCCTTCGTGGACGCGGAGCACGCCCTCGACCCCGAGTACGCGAAGAAGCTCGGCGTCGACATCGACAACCTGATCCTGTCGCAGCCGGACAACGGCGAGCAGGCTCTGGAGATCGTGGACATGCTGGTCCGTTCCGGCGCCCTCGACCTCATCGTCATCGACTCCGTCGCCGCCCTGGTGCCGCGCGCGGAGATCGAGGGCGAGATGGGCGACTCGCACGTGGGTCTGCAGGCCCGACTGATGAGCCAGGCCCTGCGGAAGATCACCAGCGCGCTCAACCAGTCGAAGACCACCGCGATCTTCATCAACCAGCTGCGCGAGAAGATCGGCGTGATGTTCGGCTCCCCGGAGACCACGACCGGTGGCCGGGCGCTGAAGTTCTACGCCTCGGTGCGGCTCGACATCCGGCGCATCGAGACGCTGAAGGACGGCACCGACGCGGTCGGCAACCGCACGCGCGTCAAGGTCGTCAAGAACAAGGTCGCGCCGCCCTTCAAGCAGGCCGAGTTCGACATCCTCTACGGGCAGGGCATCAGCCGCGAGGGCGGCCTGATCGACATGGGCGTGGAGAACGGCTTCGTCCGCAAGGCCGGCGCCTGGTACACGTACGAGGGCGACCAGCTCGGCCAGGGCAAGGAGAACGCGCGCAACTTCCTGAAGGACAACCCCGACCTCGCCAACGAGATCGAGAAGAAGATCCTGGAGAAGCTGGGCGTCGGTGTGAAGCCGGAGAAGCCGACCGCTGAGCCGGGGGCGGACGCGGCGGTGTCGGCCACCGCTCCTGGCGAGGCCGCGAAGACGGTTCCCGCTCCCGCGGCCAAGGCCGTCAAGCCCAAGGCCGCGGCGGCCAAGAGCTAGTCCATGACGCGACGAACCGACTGGGCCGAGTACGTCCACCCCGTCGCCTCCGAAGGACGGGGGCGCGGGGGTGACATCGGTTCCGCGGGAGACAGGGACAGGGCGTACGAAGGTGACGGGTCGTACGGTCTCGAGGCCTGGGGCGCCGAGGGGGCGTACGGCGATCCAGGGGGTGACGGTCCGCCGGACGGTGACGGTTCGCCGAGCGGTGGCTCGCGTCGCGGCGCTGGTCGGCGGCGTGGTGACGATGGCTGGTCGTACGGGGACGACGGGTCGCGGGGCGAAGAGCCGCGGGGTGACGGAACCCCGCGTCGCGGCGGCCGGGGCGGCCGGCGACGCGGTTTCGGCGAGGCGCAGACCGACGGCGGCCCACAGGACGGAGGCCCCCCTTCCTCGTCGAGGGCCGAGAAGGGGGAGCCCCCAGGGGACCCGGCTGAGCGGGCGCGGGCGATCTGCCTGCGCCTGCTCACCGGGACCCCGCGCACGCGGAAGCAACTCGCGGACGCGTTGCGCAAGCGCGAGATCCCGGACGACGTGGCGGACGAGGTGCTGTCCCGCTTCGAAGAGGTCGGGCTGATCAACGACAGCGCTTTCGCCGAAGCCTGGGTGGAGTCCCGGCACCACGGCCGGGGCCTGGCCCGGCGGGCGCTCGCCCAGGAGCTGCGGACCAAGGGCGTGGACTCCACGCTGATCGACGAGGCGGTCGGACAGCTCGACTCCGAGCAGGAGGAGGCGACCGCGCGCGAGCTCGTCGCCCGCAAGCTGCGCGCCACGCGTGGCCTCGACCGCGACAAGCGGATACGGCGCCTCGCGGGCATGCTCGCCCGCAAGGGCTACTCCGAGGGCATGGCCCTCAGAGTGGTCCGGCAGGCGCTGGAGGAAGAGGGCGAGGACGCGGAGTTCCTCGGCGACGAGGGGTTCTGAGCCGGGCCCTTGAGGAGGCGTAAAGCTGCCTCCGGGGCTGTCGGCTGCGGGCCTGTCGGCTCCGGGCCGTTCGGCTACGGATCCTGGACACGGTGGACGCGCGGGGGCGCCCATCGCGTCCGGATCCGGACCCGGGCCGGGCTGTGGCCGCGGGCCGCCATCGTGGTGGAGCCTCGATCCCGGATGAGAGACAACTCCCTGCTGGAGAGCCTCCGTTGCGGTGGCCGAGGGTGGGGTTATCCCCCGTACAAGACGCCGGACGACCGCAGTGCACAGGTAGCTGTGCACAGGCGACTGTGTACGCATGGCACAGGAACCCGGCACTACCGATCCCGCGGACCGGGGGCGCATATCCGGACCTCTCGAAACTGGACGCACCTCTCCCGCCCCCGAGGGCGCCGGACAGGCCCCGGGCGAGCCGACGGCAACACCGCACGCCTCCAACCGGACGGCGGAAGCTGAGAGTTCACCTGCTCGGCCCTCGGCAACAGAGCGCGGCGGCGTCGAAGCCGACGGAGGACGCCGAGGCGCTCGGCGGGCCGGTCGCGACGGGTCTGCAGGCGCGGGACACGTTTCGGCAGCAGACTTTCCGCCGGCAGGGCACGTCTCCAACACCCCGGCGGAAGGGGAGGGCTCGCCCACTCAGCCCTCCACGACTGAGCCCGCCGCCACCGCGCCCCCATCCACACGCACCTCCAGCGAATACCCCGACGCCTCCGCAACCCGCTCCGCCCCCATCGAGCTCTCCGGCCTCGCCGCGCTGAAGGCGCTCGCTCAACCCCGTCGGCAGCGGATGTTGCAGCACCTCACCGTGCACGGCCCCGCCACGTCCGCGACGCTCGCCCGGGCGCTCGGGCTCAACACCGGAGCCACCAGCTACCACCTGCGCGAACTCGCGCGCTACGGCTTCGTCGAGGAGACGGGCGGTGCGGGACACGGCAGGGAGCGCTGGTGGCGGGCCGTACCCGGCGACCGCCGTTTCCCGCCGCGCAGTCGGCAGAGCCCCGAGATGCGGCTCGTGATGGACGAGCTGAACCACCACGCGTACGCCGCCGACCTCGAACTCTTCGAGCAGCTCCAGCGGGACGCGGCCGACGAGCCATGGGCCGACGCCTTCCCGTACTCACGCGGCACGATCCGGCTGACGCTCCCCGAACTGCGCGAGTTCTTCGAGGAGTACATCGCGCTCCTGAACCGCTACAAGCGCCCCGAGGCGGACACCCCGGCCGGCGCGCGCACGGTGCTCACCCGGTTCCTCGCCTTCCCCGCCCAGGCCGAAGCCGCGGACGACCCCATGCCCGGTCCCTCGCCCGACTCCGTGCCCGACGACGCAGACAACAGAAGAGAGACCGAGATCTCATGATGCTGCGCTACGCCCTGCAGACCGTCCGGCACCGCAAAGGCGGTTTCCTCGGAGCCTTCCTCGCCCTGATGTGCGCGGCCGCCCTCATCACGGCCTGCGGCACCCTCCTCGAAACCGGACTGCGCGGCACCATCGGCACCGAGCGCTACGCCGCCGCCCCCGTCGTGGTCTCCGCCGACCAGAACGTCCACCAGACCACCGTCAAGCACAAGAAGGGCAAGACGAAGACCAAACACAAGGCCAAACCCATCGCCGAACGGGCCTGGCTGCCGGAGAAACTCACCACGAGGCTCGGCGAAGTCCCCGGCGCCGATCGCGTCATCCCCGAACTGACCTTCCTCGCCGAGCCGTTGACACCCACCGGCACAGGCGGCCGGACCGCCTACGGGCACGCCTGGGACTCCGCGGCCCTCACCCCGTACACCCTCACCACCGGCACCCCTCCCCGAGCGCGCGGCGACCTGGTCGTCGACCGCTACCTCGCCGACCGCGCTCACCTCGAGCCAGGTGACCGCCTCACCGTCCAGTCCACCCAGAACCCGCGTACGTACCGCGTCACCGGCATCGCAGCGCCCGCCGGGGACGGCATACGTCACCAGACCTCGCTCTTCTTCTCCACCGCCGAAGCCCAGGACCTCGCCGCGCACCCCGGCCAGGTCACGGCGTTCGGTGTCGTCCCGGCCAAGGGCACGGACACGGCCACGCTCAAAGCGTCCGTGGCCAAGGCGCTGCACGGCACCACCGCGCAGATCAGCGCCGGTGACGAGCGAGGCCGCGTCGAGTTCCTGGACGCGGCCGCCGCCCGGATCAAGCTCGTCAGCATGGGCGGCGCGATGGGCGGCACGTCCCTGCTCGTCGCCGTCCTCGTGGTCGTCGGCACCTTCGCGCTCTCCGTGCAGCAGCGGCACCGTGAACTCGCCCTGCTGCGTGCCATCGCCGCCACACCAGGACAGATCCGCAAGCTCCTCGGTCGCGAGGCCCTGCTCGTCGGCGCGGCCGCCGGAGTCGCCGGAGCTCTCGCGGGGCTGCCGCTGGGCGGCTGGCTGCACGGCAGGTTCGTCGCCCTCGGCGCCGTGCCCGCCACGCTTCAGCACACGGTCAGTGTGTTCCCGCTGTTCGCCGCCGTCGCCGCCACCCTCTTCGGAGCCTGGGCCGCCGCCCGTGTCTCCTCCCGCCGCATCGCCCGTATTCGCCCGGCCGAGGCGCTCGCCGAGGCCAGGGCCGAGCGCACCCGACCCGCCTGGGGGCGCATTCTCGCGGGGCTCGTGCTGCTCGCCGGAGGTGCGGTCCTCGTCGCCGTACTCAGCGTCCTGCGCACCGAGCCGGCCTCGACTCCCGTGACATTCCTGGCCGTTGTGGTCCTCGCCTCGGCCGTGGCATTGCTGGGGCCCCTCCTTGTTCGGGCGACCGTGGCGATCCTGGGCGGTCCGCTTCGGCTCACCGGCCCGGGCGGCAGGCTCGCCACCGCCAACCTGCGCGGGAACGCAGCCCGTATGGCCTCCGTCGTCACCCCGCTCACCCTCCTCATCGGTATGACCTGCACCGTCCTCTTCGTCCAGCCGACCCTGGGGCACGCCGCCCGAGCCCAGGCCCGCGAAGGCATCCGCGCGGACTGGGTCCTCGCCGCACAGGGCCCTGGCGTCCCTGAGCAGGCCACACGGCAGCTGCGTACGGACCACGACGTCGCCACCGAAGTCGTCCGCACGACCGTCCGCGTGGGACTCGACAAGTACGCGGCACAGGGCGTCACGCCCGCCGGCCTGACCCGCACCTGGGACCCCGACGTCACCGCGGGCTCCCTCGCCGAGCTCACCAAGGACACCGTCGCCATCAGCGAACTCGCCGCGGACCAGCTCCACTTGAAGCCCGGCAGCACACTGAAACTCACCCTCGGCGACGGTACGCCCGTCACCCTCACCGTCGCCGCCGTCTATGCCAGGGGCCTCGGCTTCGGTGACCTCACCATGGCCCACGACCTGGTCGCCCGGCATGTCGACAACCCGCTCGCGGCCACCGTCCTCGTCTCCACCTCCCGTTCACAGGAAGAACTCGCGGCCGCTGTCCGGAAGTTCCCGGGTGTCCGGGTTGTCTCACCCGCCACCGCGGACTCGCTGCAGGCCGAGCGCCAGCAGGCGAACGCCGAGGTCAACTACTTCGCCATGGGGCTCGTCCTGGCCTTCACCGCCATCGCCGTCGTCAACACGCTCGCCATGTCGGTCTCCGAGCGCGTCCGCGAGTTCGCGTTGCTCCGCCTCGCCGGCGCCACCCGCCGTCAGGTGCTGCGGATGCTGCGGACCGAGGCACTGTCGGTGCTGCTCCTGGCCACGGCCCTCGGCAGCGGCATCGCGCTCGCAGTCCTCACGGCCTTCAGCATCGGAATGACGGGCAGTGCGGCCCCGGCCGTCACTCCCCTGGTGTACGTCGCGGTGGTCGCGACCGCCGGACTGCTCGCCCTCGTCGCCACCGCGCTGCCGGGGCGCGTGGCCCTCAAGGCCCGTGCCGTCACGGTGGCGACGGCCAGGGAGTGACCAGGGAGTAAGGGGCGGTACGCAATGGTGGGGGCCCCTTACATGAAGGGGCCCCCACCGCTACATATGCCCAGGAAGCCGCCGGGGCACGCCAGGGAAGCAGACGATCACGACGCGCAGGTCGGGGTCCCGCCCGCTCCGGCGACTCGTCGAATCCGACACGACGGTTCGGCTCCCGCGGGACGTTCCGCGGTCACTGCCAGTCCTCCGGACGCTCGACCTGCTCGAGGCGCAGGACCTGGCCGCTGCGGCTGTAGCGGCGGATCCGCGGCAGGGGCGGGTAGTACGCGTGGACGGAGATCGCGTGCTCCTCGGTGGACTCGTTGAGCACCTCGTGCACATGGTGGCGGCCGAAGGAGCGCCCCTTGCCGGCCGGCAGTCGCCGCTCCCGGTCGATGTCCTCGGTGAGTTCGAGGGTCTTCCAGCCGTCGGTGGGCAGCCGGGCGGTGAGCGAGTTCTCCTTGAGCTCGCCCGACGCGGTGAGGAAGGCGCCGACCGACTCGGCGTGGTCGTGCCAGCCGGTCCCCGTGCCGGGCGGCCAGCCGATGAGCCAGGCCTCGCTGCCACCGGGGCCGTCGAGGCGTACCCATGTACGGCCCTCGGGGTCGAGCGGCAGGGAAGTGATCAGCTCCGTGTCCGCGGCCGTGCGCCGGACGAAGTCGAGCAGCTCGGCCTGGGTGGGCGTGTGAGCCGGAGCGGAGACGGAAGGGGATGCAACAGAAGGGGAGACAGACACGGGCACCGTCCTGATCAGCGTTCGCGTGGGAGCGCGCGGCAGTACATTTCGGTGGCGCGCGCGGGTGAAGAGGAATGCGAATTCAGAAGGACGGGCGACACACGCAGCCCGCGTAGCGGACGAGGTCCATATGGACCCTCCGCCACAGGCGTACACAGGTGTCGGTCACGATCCGGAGTACACCATGACGGTGCAGGCCGGTCAATTCGGTGTCACCGTATGGACAGAGGGCGCTCAGGACGTACCAGCCGTGGCCTCTGCCGTGGTCCGGGGGCCGCCCAGCGCCGCCTCCGCCGCCTCGTACAGATCAGCCGGACGCACCCCGCTCAACGCCGTGACGAGGTGCCCGTCCGGACGGATCAGCAGCACCGTGTGCGCGGCCGCGCCAGGGTAGCTCTCGGTGACCAGCAGCTCGGCGCGGTGCGGCAGCGCGGTCACGGCGGCCGCGAGCCGCGGCATGATCCCGGCCGTCACCCAGTGCTTGCGCTCCCACACTCCGGTCCCCGGCGCGATCAGCAGCACGAGGAGCGCCCCACGGCCCAGCCGGTCCCGCAGCCGTACGAAGGAACCGTCCTCCGCCGTCACCCGCACATCGAAGACCTGGTCACCCACGGCCGTGCCGACCTCGACCGACGACTCGGCGCGTGGAGGCGCGAGCGGCGAATCGGCGTACGCTCCGGGCGCGCCCAGCAGGCCGCGCCCCAGGTGACTGTCCGTGAGCAACGCGTCGTGGCCGCGAGCCGACCCGCGCACCGCGGAGCGCAGGCCGCCGGCGCGCAGCACCGGCAGTGACTGGTCGGCGGCGCGCAGCCGGGCGGCGACGACGGCGCGCCGCTCCACCTGATAGCTGTCGAGCAGCGCCTCGTGCGGGCCGTGGTGCCAGGCGAAGGCCAGCTTCCACGCGAGGTTGTCGGCGTCCCGCAGGCCTTCGTCGAGGCCCTGCGTGCCGAGCGCGCCGAGCAGATGCGCGGCGTCCCCGGCGAGGAAGACACGGCCGGCCCGCCACCGTCGCGCCAGCCTGTGGTGGACGGTGTGGACTCCGGTGTCGAGCAGTTCGTACGGCGGTGTGGAACCCCCGCTCCAACCCGCGAGGGTCTCGCGGACGCGCGCCACCAGCAGGTCCGGGGTGACCAGGTCCTTGCCCGGCGGCAGCAGCCAGTCCAGGCGCCACACGTCGTCGGCGAGGGGTCGTGCGGTCACCTCTCCGGCCGAGGGGCCCGACGTCCGCCACGGCGGCATCCGGTGCAGCAACGCCTCACCGGGCCACGGAAGTTCCGTACGCAGCGCGGCGACGGCGTGCCGCTCCACGGCGGTGCGGCCCGGGAAGCGGATGTCCTGGAGCTTGCGCACCGTCGAGCGCGGTCCGTCGCAGCCGACCAGGTAGCTGCCGCGCCACCACGTCCCCTTGGGGCCGCGGGTGTGCGCCGTGACGCCCGAGGTCTCCTGCTCGATCGAGTCGAGGCGGCTCTCCACGGCGATCTTGACCAGGCTCTCGGCTGTGATCGCCTCCCTGAGGGCGGCGGTCAGCACGTGCTGGGGGACGTGCAACGGCGCGGGTTCGTCGTCGCCGAACGTGATCTGCCGCATCACCTGCTTGCGCCGCATCGACCGCCATCCGGCCCAACGGAAACCGGCTTCGGTGACGGGGAAACCCGTCAGCCGCTCGATGAGCGCGGCGGTGTCCTCACGCAGTACGACGGTCCGCGCGAGCCGCTGTTCGTCCTTGCCGGGCCCCTCGTCCAGGACGACCGACGGGACCTCCTGCCGCGCCAGCGCCAGGGCGAGCGTGAGTCCGACGGGCCCCGCTCCGACGATGATCACCGGGTCCACGGCGCGGTGCCCCCTGCCCGGAGCGGTGTCCAGAGTGTCTTACCGGGACTGGCAGTTGGAGCGGGGTGCACGATCACAGAACGTATGCAACCCACTGCCGGTGCTTGCGTCAAGTGACGGAGGCAGTGCCCTCCACGGCTGGTCGGCAGACGGTTACTGAATCAAGGCCGAGCCACGTGCCGGAGCGGCCAAGGGGCTATGGCGCCTTACGGGCAACCTACGGCTGAGCGGTCGCCATGACGCACACTCTCGCCGGGCCCGGTGAGAGATCTCGAGGATTCACCTATTACGTCAAGCCGAGATACGGCATTCTTTGGCCTGCCATGCGATGCGAGCAGCGTGGAAGCGGCTATCGGCATTCAGTTTCGAGCATACGGAACGTACGTGATCCTTCACGGTCCCCGGACTGATGGTCAGAAAATGGGCTATGGCTTGATTTGGGAGGCCCTCACTCAATAATTCTAGGACTTCGCGCTCCCTTGCGGTGAGGGCGCAGATCTTCGTCTGTGCAGCTCTCTTCAGTGCCGACTCTGTGGCTGGGGCAGTGTATTCGTGGATGACCTGTTTGGAGATCTCAGGAGAGAGGGCGCAGCCCCCTTGAGATGCCGCAAGAACGGCCCATGGTAGATGCTGTGATGCGCTTTCTTGCAGCAGGATTCCGGATGCGCCAAGGGTGAGCAGTTGGCGCGCTCCTCTTTTCGAGATGGATTCCGCTATAACGAGAACCGCAGGAGACTGTGCAAGCTGCCTCAGTTGGGCGAGGGGTCGAATTGCTTCTGTATGCGAAGAAAAGCAGAACAAGACAAGTTCGGGGCGTGTGACTTCAATCAAGGATGACGCTTCGTGTGTATTCCCTTCGGCGACCACGCTCAGTTTGAGCTGAGATTCCAAGATGGCGCGCAAGCCTGCTCGAAAAAATCGCCGATCGTCAACAAGTGTGACCCGTATCACGTGGCCCCCGTAATCCGTGCCTCGCAAAGGCTGCCACTCTGGTCAGGAGGGCAGCGCGGTAAGTGTACTCAGTTCAGTTTATCAATCTCGCTGAAGAAGCTCGAGTGCGATTACTCAAAATTGAGCCCTTCTTGAGCTTCACTCTCGTCAATGTGAATCATTCTGCATTTATCGCCCATCGTGCATATATTCTCTTTGAGTCATAAAGGGCAATCATTTGCAATTGCGTGAGCTACCGGTAGTTCGTTAAACCCGGCAGTAGAGATCAAGGCCGTGACCGGCTGCGACCGCGTCGAGCAGGGCCTGGAGTTCGGGCGGCGGGTCCTTGTCGATCCAGGCCCGCCACCAGCGACGCAGGGTGGTGGCAGGGGTGAGCCAGGACCGAACGGCGCGTAAGGTCCTGGGCCAGCAAGGCAGTTGGGGCTGGTGGGGTGTGCCTGGTCCCGCTCTCTGGCCGGTCGTCGGGGCAGGGGTCCGGTGCGGTGGCGTCCAGCGGTCCGGGTGGGGCGAACCATTGATTCCAGCAGAGGGAGAAGACGCAGTTCACCAGGGTCTGGTGGCGGCGGATGGCCCGGTCGGAGCGGACTGGAAGCCCCAGCCGAGCTCGTCCTTGATCTGCTTGTAGCTCTGCTCGATCCACGGCCGCAGCCTGTACAACCGGACGATCTCGGCGAGGTCGGCCGGCGGGTGCTGGCTGGTGGCGGCGTGCGGCGCGTCGGGGTGGGGCAGGTTGGTGGCCAGGTACCAGGTGGCCTTCTCCGGCAGTGTGCCCGGGTCGGTGGTGGCCACGACCAGGCGGCACGGGCTGTCGGGATCATAGCCGCCCAGGCGGGCATCGGCGGTCCACCAGGTCTCGGTGTGCCCGTCGCGGAAGTGGCGCTCAACCGGTGTCCAGTCGCCCGGATGGTCGGGATCGGTCCCGGTCAGGGCACGGGCGGCGTCGATCGGGGTGTGCGGCTGGTCGGCGCGTGCCCAGGTGCCGCGGTGCGGCTTGAGCGCCACCACATAGGGAAGGTCGGCCTCGCGCAGCGCGAAGTACACGTGTCCGTCGGTCCAGACCGTGGTCACCGTGACGATTCTGCTGTCGGTGTTGCCCAACCGCCCCAGCCACTGTCGACCCACATGTGCGGTGATCGTGCCGTCCTTGCGGTCGCCGGAGTCGTCGATGACGATCACCCCGCCGTCGTGCGGCGCGGTCGTCTCCTGCGTGCACAGCATCTGAAGCCGCCGGTCGTTGACTCGGTCGGCGTCCCAGGACGACTCCGACAGGAAGAACTGCAGCCGCTGCACCACCGTGCCACCCGCGCCGACCACCGGCTCCGCCCCGGCCAGACAAGTAATCGTCTTGTTCCGGTCCCGTGGCGTGAGCAGCCCCGTGAGGTAGTCGCGAAACCCCCGCCTCTGGGCCAGGTCGGCGAACAGGTCGTCAAACCGGGCCGTGTACTCCGCCAACGGCCCCGGCGCGGGCGGGCACGGACGACGCGCAGTCGTCGCCGACCTCCAATGCTCGACGGAACCCCGCTCCACCGTTGCACGCCCGACGAGACCGCACGTCAACCCCAACTACCGCCGGGTTTAACAAACTACCGCTAATGGTTCTGCGCTTGGGGTCCTTTTGGGGAGGATGTCAACCCCCACCTTGGGGGGAGTTGGGTGAGGCTTCCATCCGTCGGGGGGTGTTCTGCGTGCTCCAAGTCCGAGAGGTTGGTTGTGGAAATGGTTGAGCCTCGTAGCGGGGGTCTCAAGCATGTCAACCCGACACAAAGGGACCGAATCCAAAAGAACGGGGATCTGAGTGCGTACGACAACGAGAATTATCCTTACAGGATCCGCAATGCTCGGCCTTATGCTCTCGGCGCCCGTCACGGCGTCAGCAGCCACTACGGCATGGCCGACGGGATGCTCGTACGAGGTCGTTGACACGAAAATGACTGTGGCGAGGTGCAGCAACTCGCATGGCGGCCACTACCGCGCCTCCGCGATGTGCAAGGACACAGACACTGGCGCCATCAAGTTTTTCGAGGGCGACTGGCGGAATAATGGCTCGTTCTCCAGGGCCTATTGCCAGGGATCGACCAGAACTGTGTCCGCCGGCATCACAACCAAGGCGTCCTGAATGCGAGGCGCCAGCCTCCCGCACACGGCACACCTCTAAATGACCGCGCAGCGAAAGGATCCACGCCAATGAAGAAATGGTCGATTCTCGCCATGGGTGGCGTGGTAGCCGCCTTCACCCTCGGCTTCCAGGGGGCAGCCTCCGCAGCGCCCGCTGGAGCAACCGCCTGGCCGACAGGCTGCACCTACCAGAACAACTTCGAAAACGGTGCGATGGCCCGCTGCACCAACAGCAACGGCGGCCACTACAAGGCCAGCGTCAATTGCACACGCTGGGACGGGGGCGGCATTGTCGTCATCGATGCTCCCAGGTGGCGTACCAGCGGCTGGTCGCAGGTCTTCTGCCCGGCACAGACGCAGTTCTCCTCGGCCGGGATCATCACCAAGTCCACGTAAATAGGCCGAACCGCTCGACAGCGTCCGTGGTCGCGCACAGTCCCACGCGGCGACCACCTGCGAGCCGGGCTAGTAAATGCGGCGGCCCACCGGGCTTCCCGGTTGGGACGCCGCATCCGTTGCGCCGACATCTGATCGTTTACATCGACAGTGATGTTGAAATGGCCCGCCGAAACACCCGGCGGGCCATTTCAACTGCATTAATCAGGTTGTTGTCAGGATATGGCGCGACATCGTCACCACGTGCGGTCCGTTTTCTGGCGCCATTGTGGTGCACGCCATAGCGACACTGCCTGTCCTCAAGACGCCTACCTGCCGGGCGGGTCATGGATGACTGCGTCCAGCGGCGGATGCCGGTGCCCTCCATGGGATTGGACCACACGGAGCCTTGAGGCTAGTGATCAAACTCATTTAGAAGAGCCTTTTGTTCCGGCAGAGACGTTTGCTTCGAGGTTCAGCTGTCGAGCCAGTTCGAGGGTGAGTCGGCGGCTTATGAGGTCGACCACCGCGACGTGAACGGATGAGTTTCGTAGTTTCGGGCAAGTCGGTGCTGACGCATCAGCCAGCTGGTTGGGCCGTTCGACAACCCAGCGTCGCAGGATGACCTTGAAGCCCTTCTGCGCGGAGGCGCGGCGAATGCCTTCGACGTCGATGCCGCGGTGGGCGCCGTGGTCGATGCCCTTGGAGCGGTAGCCGGTTTGGCCCAAGCCCTGATCACGCGAGGGTTCGTGGAAGTGATATGGGAGAGTATGTGGATGCCGCCGGTGTTGTCGGAGACGCAGGCGGCGTCACCCAGACCGCCAGCAGGATACCGAGGGCGTCGATGCCGAGGTAGCGCTTGCGGCCTGCGATTTCTTACTCGCATCCATGCCTTGGCCGGCCGCGGACACATGGGCGGAGGTCTTGACGGTATGTGCGTTCAGCACGCAGGCGCTTGGCTCGGCGTCGCGACTTCGGCCTCGCGCGCCAGACGCAGAAGGCCGTTGAGCTGGTTGGAGATGCCCTTTTTTTCTACCAGGTGACGAAGTACCCATAGGCGGTCTCCCAGGGCGCGAAGTTGTGCGGCAGATAGTGGCTGCGTGCGGGCGGCAGGCCCTGGTTTCCAAGGAACCCGGCGGTGCACGCTGCAAGCTCGACGCGGGCCAACTGCGCGTACTGGAAGCGGTGTTGGATGCTGGTCCGGCCTCCTCCGGCTGGAGTGACCAGTGCTGGACTCTGGCGGGGAGTGGGTTACACCGGCAGTGATAACGCTGCTTGTCCCCAACCTGCTGACCGTCGGTATCCCACCGCGCTGAGTGTGAACCGTTTCTGCCTGCAATCTCGTTCTCACCGTGCACACCGGAACACGTCCACTCAGCGTGGGTGGGAGAACCATGCTTGCCTGCGATCTCACCAGCGTGCCTGAGCACTGAAGGCTCTCGGTCAGCCTTATATGTGTCACCTCGACCGCGAGGAGGCAGTGGCCGATCATGCCACTGCCTCCGGCCGCTCACATCTCGTCAGTTCTTCGGTGCGCTCGAGCCGTTCACGGGCCCTTCTCGACGTCGTGGGTGACGTCCACGTGCTCACCGGGTGCGCTGAGCTCCTCGACCGCGTCCGCGCCGAGCACCGCTCCGGTGGACTTCTTGCCGCGGCGGAGCCTGCCCTCCAGCCAGCTCGCGAAGCTCGTGAGAGAGAAGTTGATCACGATGTAGATCACAGCCACGACCGTGAAGCTGGCGATGGTGTTCGCACCGTAGTAACCGCTCATCGTGTTGGCTGACGCGAGCAGCTCGGAGAAGGTGAGGATCGCGCCGCCGAGCGCCGTGTCCTTCACGATCACCACGAGCTGGCTGACGATCGCCGGGAGCATCGCCGTAACCGCCTGCGGCAGCAGGATGAACCGCATCACCTGGTTCTTGCGCAGGCCGACCGCCATCGCGGCCTCGGACTGGCCCTTGGGCAGCGACAAGATGCCGGCCCGGACGATCTCCGCGAGGACCGAGGAGTTGTAGAGCACCAGGCCGGTGACGACCGCGTACAGCGGACGGTCGTCCGAGCTGACGCCCGTGTACTCGGAGTACGCCGCGAGGGCGAAGATCATCAGGATCAGCACCGGGATGGCGCGGAAGAACTCCACGATCGCCCCGGCGGGAACGCGGATCCAAAGGTGGTCGGAAAGCCGGCAGATACCGAGGACAGCGCCGAGCGGAAGCGCGATGACCATCGAGAGCGCCGCCGCGATGAGTGTGTTCTTCAGGCCCGGCCAGATGTACACCGTCCAGGCCTCGGTGCCGGTGAAGAAGGGCTTCCACAACGCCCACTCGAGCTGGCCCTTGTCGTTGAGCATGCTGTACAGCCACCACAGCACCGCGGCGAGAGCCACGAGGAACAGCAGTGTGAAGACGACGTTCCTGCGCTTGGCGCGGGGGCCCTGCGCATCGTAGAGGACCGAGCTCATCGCTTCACCGCCACCTTCTTGCTCACCCAACCGAGAATCAGGCCGGTCGGCAGGGTGAGGCACATGAATCCGACAGCGAACACGGCCGCGATCAGCAGGAGCTGCGCCTCGTTCTCGATCATTTCCTTCATCAGCAGTGCCGCCTCACCGACGCCGATCGCGGCGGCCACCGTGGTGTTCTTCGTCAACGCGATGAGTACGTTCGCCAGCGGACCCACCACCGAACGGAACGCCTGCGGCAGCACGATCAGCGTCAGAACCTGCGTGAAGTTCAGGCCGATGGCGCGCGCCGCCTCAGCCTGGCCGACGGGAACCGTGTTGATTCCGGACCGCAGCGCCTCGCACACGAAGGCCGAGGTGTACGCGACGAAACCGAGTACGGCGAGCCGGAAGTTGATGGTCTCGAACGTGTTCGCGCCGAGACTGATGCCCAGCGTCTGGTTGAGGCCGAGCGAGGCGAACAGAATGATCACAGTCAGCGGGATGTTCCGCACGATGTTGACGTAGGCGGTCCCGAAGCCGCGCATCAGGGGCACCGGACCGACCCGCATGGCGGCCAGCAGGGTTCCCCAGATCAGGGAGCCGACGGCTGAGAGGACGGTCAGCTGCACCGTCGTCCAGAAGGCTTCCCACAGGTTGTAACCTTCAAGAAAGTCGAACACGATCTCCCGCGCTTCCGCGTGTGTGGAGGGCTCTTTCGAGCAGGTGCGCCGCCCCCGGGGGCGGCGCACCTGTCAGGTCAGATCCCGCTTCACTTGACGATGTTGCCGATCTTCGGGGCGGGCTCGTACTTGTAGTTGGCCGGGCCGAAGTTGGCCTCCACGGCCTTCTCCCAGGACTTGTCGGAGACCATCTTTTCCAGAGCCGTGTTGATCTTGGCCTTGAGGTCGCTGCCGTTCTTGACGCCGATGCCGTAGTTCTCGTTGGTCATCTTGAAGCCGCCGAGCTTGAACTTGCCCTTGAAGCTGTCCTGCGCGGCGTAACCGGCGAGGATCGAGTCGTCCGTGGTCAGCGCGTCGATGGCCTTGTTCTGCACACCGGTCAGGCACGCCGAGTACGTCGGGTACTCCTGCAACTGGGCCTTGGGGGCGAGCTTCTCCTTTACGTTCTGTGCCGAGGTCGAACCCACCACCGAGCACAGCTTCTTGTCGTTGAGGTCCTCCGGCGTCTTGATCGAGTTGTCGTCGGCGCGGATCAGAACGTCCTGGTGGGCCAGGAGGTACGGGCCGGCGAAGTCGACCTTCGCGTCACGCTCATCGGTGATCGAGTACGAGGCGGCGATGAAGTCGACGTCACCACGCTGGAGCATGGTCTCGCGGTCGGCGCTCTTCGCCTCCTTCCACTGGATCTGGTCCTCGCTGTAACCGAGTTCCTTGGCGACGTACGTCGCGACGTCGACGTCGAAGCCCTCGTAACCCTGCGGCGTCTTCTGGCCGACGCCGGGCTGGTCGAACTTGATGCCGATGGTGATCTTCTTGTCGCCGCCGGCGCCAGTGTCAGCGCTGTCGCTGTCCTTGTCGTCCGATCCGCACGCGGTGGCTGTGAGGGCGAGCGCGAGGACGGCGGCCGAGGCGGCGGTGACCTTGCGGAGCTTCATGGTGAACATCCTTTGAGTGGTGAAGATGTGCGAACCGTCGGTGGCGGGTGACGCAGGTCGTCAGTGGTGCAGGATCTTGGAAAGGAAGTCCTTCGCCCGATCGCTGCGCGGATTGCTGAAGAACTGGTCCGGCACAGCCTCTTCGACGATGCGCCCGTCCGCCATGAAGACGACGCGGTTGGCGGCCGAACGGGCGAAACCCATCTCATGTGTGACTACGACCATCGTCATACCGTCACGCGCGAGCTGCTGCATGACTTCCAGAACCTCGTTGATCATCTCCGGGTCGAGAGCCGATGTCGGCTCGTCGAAGAGCATGACCTTGGGGTCCATCGCCAGCGCCCGCGCGATCGCGACACGCTGCTGCTGGCCGCCGGAGAGCTGCGCGGGGTACTTGTCCGCCTGGGCGGTGACGCCCACCCGGTCGAGCAGCGCGCGGGCCTTCTCCTCCGCGGCCTTCTTGTCCGCCTTGCGGACCTTGAGCTGGCCCAGCGTCACGTTCTCGAGCACCGTCTTGTGCGCGAACAGGTTGAAGGACTGGAAGACCATGCCGACGTCGGCGCGCAGTCGGGCGAGCTCCTTGCCCTCCTCCGGCAGCGGCTTTCCGTCGATCGAGATGCTTCCCGACTCGATGGTCTCCAGGCGGTTGATGGCGCGACACAGGGTGGACTTTCCGGACCCGGAGGGTCCGATGACCACGACGACTTCACCACGGGCGATGGTCAGGTCGATGTCCTGGAGCACGTGCAACGCGCCGAAGTGCTTGTTGACGTTCTTCAGCACCACCAGATCGCCAGCCATGGGTACGGCGTCCTTGGTCACTGATACTTCGGTCATCGGCCTCTTGCTCCGTCCTCCTCGGTTGCGAGGACAGTAGTAACCCCGCACGACCAGCGTCATTACATCTGAGGGGAAATTGAGCATAACGATCCGGCAGCAAACGGACACTCTTCGTCAAGGGCACTCCGGGTACGTACCGGCTGAGTAACGGAAGCCACCCTCGCCCCGAACCCACTTGACGCCGTCCGCGTCCATCGGCCTGACTTCCAGGGGACACGCGCGTGCTCACCATTATCCGCCGAGAACGTCCGACCGATGAACCTGAGGGGGCTGGGATGAGACTGCTCCTCGTCGAGGACGACAACCATGTCGCCGCCGCTCTGTCCGCGGTCCTCGCACGCCACGGCTTCGACGTCGTGCACGCCCGCAGCGGCGAGGAGGCCCTCCAGGCACTCGTCCCGGAAGGCGCAGGCTTCGGAGTGGTGCTCCTCGACCTGGGCCTGCCCGACCAGGACGGCTACGAGGTCTGCGGCAAGATCCGTAAGCGCACCAGCACCCCCGTGATCATGGTCACCGCGCGCGCCGACGTACGCTCCCGGATCCACGGCCTCAACCTCGGGGCCGACGACTACGTAGTGAAGCCCTACGACACCGGGGAACTCCTCGCCCGGATCCACGCCGTCAGCCGGCGCACAGTCCCCGACGACGCGGCCGCTCCCGCCGAGACCGCGCTGCGCCTCGGTCCCGTACACATCGAATTGCCCACCCGCCAGGTCAGCGTGGACGGTTCGGTTGTCCAACTGACCCGCAAGGAGTTCGACCTTCTGGCGCTGCTCGCCCAGCGCCCCGGAGTGGTGTTCCGGCGGGAACAGATCATCAGCGAGGTCTGGCGCACCAGCTGGGAGGGGACCGGCCGCACCCTGGAGGTGCATGTCGCGTCGCTGCGCTCCAAGCTGCGCATGCCGGCCCTGATCGAGACCGTGCGCGGCGTCGGATACCGACTCGTCGCGCCCGCTTCGTAGCGGGCCCAGGTGCGCGCACGTCTCCTCCCGCTGCTCATCATCCTGATGGCGGCCGTACTGCTTGCCCTCGGCATCCCGCTCGCCGTCAGCCTGGCGGCGGCCCAGCAGCAGAAGGTGGTCGTCGACCGGATCGACGACACGGCACGCTTCGCGTCCCTGGCGCAGTTCGTCAGCGACCGCCCGAGGGGCTCACGGGTGGACTCCGGCTCCACGGACGAGCGCGGTGAGACGCTCAGCAGGGAACTCGTCAAGTACCACGGGCTGTACGACATCAAGGCCGGAGTCTTCTGGCGCGACGAAGAAGTCATGGCCAACGCGCCGCTGAGCTGGTACATCCCCGACGAGGGCGAGGTCCGCGACGCGTTCGACGAGGCGCTCCAGAGCCGCCGCAGCCACGACCCGAAGCAGGTCTGGCCGTGGGAACGCGACCGTCTCGTCGTCGCGTCCCCCGTCATCTACGACGGGGATGTCGTCGCCGTCGTGGTCACCGAATCGCCCACCGGGCAGATGCGTTCGAAGATCCTTGAGGGCTGGCTGGTCATCGGTGCCGGCGAGGGCGCCGCGATGCTCCTCGCGCTCGGTGCCGCGCTGCGCCTGACCGGCTGGGTGCTGCGGCCCGTACGGGTCCTCGACGCCACCACCCACGACATCGCGACCGGCCGTCTGAAGTCCCGGGTCGCGGCCGCCGGCGGACCCCCGGAGCTCAGACGTCTGGCCCGGTCGTTCAACGAGATGGCCGACAACGTCGAGGACGTCCTGGAACAGCAGCGCGCCTTCGTCGCCGACGCCTCGCACCAGCTGCGCAACCCCCTGTCCGCCCTGCTGCTGCGCATCGAACTGCTCGCCCTGGAGCTCCCCGAGGGCAACGAGGAGATCGCCTCCGTCCGTACCGAGGGCAAACGCCTCGCCCAGGTCCTCGACGACCTCCTGGACCTGGCCCTCGCCGAGCACGCCGAGGCGGACCTGCGGCTCACCGACATCGGAGAGCTGACCGCCGAGCGCGTGGCGTCCTGGTCGCCGCTCGCCGACGGCAAGGGCGTACGACTCGTCGGGACCTGCCCCGCCACGACCGCCTGGGCCGACCCCGTCGCCCTCTCCAGCGCCCTGGACGCGGTGATCGACAACGCGCTGAAGTTCACCCCCGAGGGCGAGTCCGTCAAGGTCGAGGTGGCCTCCAACGGCGAGGTCTCGACCGTCGTCGTCGCCGACCGCGGACCCGGCCTCAGCGACGAGGAACTCACCCGCGTCGGCGACCGCTTCTGGCGCAGCCCCGGCCACCAGAACATCAAGGGCTCGGGCCTCGGCCTGTCCATCTCCCGGGCCCTGCTCGCGGCGGGCGGCGGCTCCATCTCGTACGAGCGCCACGAGCCGCACGGGCTGAAGGTGACGGTGACCGTGCCGCGGGCGGTGCCCGGGACCTGAGAGGGCCCCTGTGCCGGCTGCGGGGCCCGCTGGCGTCCCTAGTTGCCGGCCCAGGGTCTTGTTCGGGTCCTGCGGCGGCCCGCGGACGCAGGACCAGCCACGGACGCCGTACGAGTCCTTACGGCTTGACTGAGCGGTAATAGCGACGTGCGCCCTGGTGGAGCTCCAGCGGGTCTGTGTAGATCGCGGTCCGCAGGTCCACGCGCTGTGCCGCGTGGACCTCCTCGCCGATGCGGTCGCGACTGTTGATCACCGTGCGGGTCACGCCCTCGGTGAGTTTCGCGTCCGTCCCGGCCCGGGTCACGAGCAGGTTCGCCACCGCCACCGTCGGCACGGGGCTGCCGACCTGGGCGCTGGGATAGGCGTCCGCGGGCATGACCGCGGACCGGTAGTAGCTGGACTCCCCGCGCTGCTCGTGGAGCTTCTCGACGAGGTCGCTGCCGATCGGGACGAGCTTGATGTCGAATCTGTTCGAGAGGTCGGTCACGGAGGTCGTCGGGAGCCCGCCGGACCAGAAGAAGGCGTCGATCTTCCTGCCCTCGAGCAGCTCCGGCATGGTCCCTATGCCCGCGGACACCGGCTGGATGTCCTTCTTCGGGTCGAGGCCGGCCGCCTCCAGCACGTGCTCCGCGATCAACCGCACTCCGGAGCTGCGCTGCCCCACCGCCACCCTCTTGCCCTTCAGGTCCTCGACGGTGTCCACGGAGGACGTAAGGGGGACGACCACGTGTACGTAGTCGTCGTACAGCCGCGCGCAGCCGCGCAGCAGGTCCGCGCCCGGCCCGCCGGCCAGCTTGTACTTCTCCACCGCGTCGGCCGCCGCGATGGTGAAGTCGTCCTCCCCGGTGGCCACCCGCTCCACGTTCTCCTGGGAGCCCACGCTGTGGTGCAGCGTCACGTCCAGGCGTGGCATGTCCTTCGCGAGCGCGTTCTGCAGCAACTTCCCGTACAGCTGGTACACGCCGGTCGGCGAACCCGTGCTGATGGACACCTTTCCGCTCGGCGAGCTCTCGCCCAGGGGCAGCAGCCACCACAGGAGCAGCCCGAAGGCCACGAAGGCGGCGGCCGAACCCTGCAGGGCGCGGCGTCTGCCGATACGGGGGAGTGCCTGGAACATGCGCGCGATCCTGCCAGCTCACCGGCCGGGATGACCAGGGCCGGGCCCCACGGGGAGCCGGCCGGCTCCGGCATCCACCACGTCGGCAACTGGTCCGACGACGTCGCCGCGGACTCCGCCGAGCTCGTACGCCGGAGCTTTGTGACCGAGGCGTCCCGTACGGGTTCGGACGGTGCCCGTGCGCAGGCGCGGCACCGCTGTCCGGCGACGGCATCGGTGTCGAGCCGGAGCAGGGCTCCGCCGGACCGCTCCCGGGCAGGGCCTTCCCGGGAGCGCCTACCCTAGGGGGATGACCAGCAGCAGTGACCGGAGCCTCACAGTGGACGTTCAAGAATCTAAAAGCTACGAAATCCGCACTTACGGGTGTCAGATGAACGTTCACGACTCCGAGCGGCTCTCCGGGCTGCTGGAGGACGCCGGTTACGTACGCGCGCCCGAGGGCTCCGACGGTGACGCCGACGTCGTCGTCTTCAACACCTGCGCGGTGCGGGAGAACGCCGACAACCGTCTGTACGGCAACCTCGGCCGGCTCGCGCCGATGAAGACGAAGCGGCCCGGCATGCAGATCGCCGTCGGCGGCTGCCTCGCCCAGAAGGACCGCGACACCATCGTGAAGAAGGCGCCCTGGGTGGACGTCGTCTTCGGTACGCACAACATCGGCAAGCTGCCCGTCCTCCTGGAGCGCGCCCGCGTACAGGAAGAGGCGCAGGTCGAGATCGCCGAGTCGCTCGAGGCGTTCCCGTCGACGCTGCCGACCCGCCGCGAGAGCGCGTACGCCGCCTGGGTCTCCATCTCCGTCGGCTGCAACAACACCTGCACCTTCTGCATCGTCCCGGCGCTGCGCGGCAAGGAGAAGGACCGCAGGACCGGCGACATCCTCGCCGAGATCGAGGCACTCGTCGGCGAGGGCGTATCCGAGATCACGCTGCTCGGCCAGAACGTGAACGCCTACGGCTCCGACATAGGCGACCGTGAGGCCTTCAGCAAGCTCCTGCGGGCCTGCGGGCAGATCGAGGGCCTGGAGCGTGTCCGCTTCACCTCGCCGCACCCGCGCGACTTCACCGAGGACGTCATCGCCGCGATGGCCGAGACGCCGAACGTGATGCCGCAGCTGCACATGCCGCTGCAGTCCGGGTCGGACACCGTCCTGAAGGCGATGCGCCGCTCGTACCGGCAGGAGCGGTACCTCGGGATCATCGACAAGGTCCGCGCCGCGATCCCGCACGCCGCGATCACCACCGACATCATCGTGGGCTTCCCCGGCGAGACCGAGGAGGACTTCGAGCAGACCCTGCACGTGGTCCGCGAGGCCCGCTTCGCGCAGGCGTTCACGTTCCAGTACTCCAAGCGCCCCGGCACCCCGGCGGCCACCATGGAGAACCAGATCCCCAAGAAGGTCGTGCAGGCGCGGTACGAGCGTCTCGTCGCGCTCCAGGAGGAGATCTCCTGGGACGAGAACAAGAAGCAGGTCGGCCGCACGCTGGAGCTGATGGTCGCCGAGGGCGAGGGCCGCAAGGACGGCGCCACGCACCGCCTCTCCGGGCGCGCCGCCGACAACCGCCTGGTGCACTTCACCAAGCCCGACGTCGAGGTCCGTCCCGGTGACGTCGTCACCGTCGAGATCACGTACGCCGCCCCGCACCACCTGCTCGCCGAGGGCGCCGTCCTCGATGTGCGCCGCACGCGCGCGGGGGACGCCTGGGAGAAGCGCAACGCCGCCGAGGCCGCGAAGCCGGCGGGTGTCATGCTCGGGCTCCCGCAGATCGGGATTCCGGAGCCGCTGCCGGTCGCCACGAGCAGCGGGTGCGGCCGCGACTGACCCTGTCACGGGCCGGGAAGGGGTCCCTCATGCCGTACAGCGTGGAGTTCACCGAGCGTGCCGCACGCGTCCGGGACAGCCTTCCCGCCGAGCGCCTGGAGGTCCTGGACCGCGGGCTGGCCATTCTGGTGGCCGACCCGCGCCACAAGCTGTCGCACCCCGTGGGCGGTGACGAGGCGACCCGTGAGATAGCCCTGTCGCGGAACCTGTTCATCGAGTACGTGATCAGCGATGGCAAGCTCGTGGTGCTCCTCCTCACGGTCATCGATCTCACGGACGTGCTCATCGAGGAGTGACGTCCGGCCGCCGAGGAGTGACGTCGGGCCGCCGAGGAGTGACGTCGGGCCGCCGCGCGGGGTTACGCTGCCGATCATGCTGGTCGCCGCCGCCGTCTGCCCCTGTCCACCCCTGCTCGTGCCCGACCTCGCCGCGGATGCCGCGCACGAGTTGGACGCCGTGCGCGCCGCGTGCATGGATGCCCTGGGGGTGCTGGCCGCCGCGCGGCCCGACCGGCTGGTGGTCGTGGGTCCCGCCGAGCAGAGCCGGCGCGGGCCGTATCCGGAGGGCGCGCGGGGTTCCTTCCGCGGGTTCGGCGTGGATCTTGATGTGCGGCTGGGCGGGAACGGGGGCCGTGCGCCGGAAGGCCCGGCCGGATCGGAGCCCGCCGAGGGTTCCGCACGTGTGCTTCCGTCCTCGCTCGCCGTCGCCGCCTGGCTGCTCCGTCGTACGGACTGGTCCGACGCTCCCGTCGAAGGGTTCGGCGTCGGGGAACCTCTCGCGGCCGAGCGGTGTATCCAAGCCGGAGAGGACATCGTCGCGCGGACGGGGAGCGGGCGGACGGAGAGCGGGCGGGCTGAGAGGGTGGCGCTGCTGGTGATGGGCGACGCCAGCGCGTGCCGCACACTCAAGGCGCCGGGCTATCTGGACGAGCGGGCGGCGGGCTTCGACGCGGAGGTCGCGCGTGCGCTGGGCGCGGCCGATGTGTCCGCCCTCAAGGCACTGGACGCCGAGCTCGCATACGAGTTGAAGGCCTCCGGCCGGGCGCCCTGGCAGGTACTCGCGGGCGCGGCGGAGGGTGCGGGGCTCGAGGGCGCGCTGTTGTACGAGGACGCGCCCTATGGCGTTGGGTATGTGGTGGCGGCCTGGTCGTAGGCCCTGCGCACCGTCGTAAGAAAGTCGCAGGCCCTACGCGCGTGACCCGGGCGCAGCCCGTACGCAACCGTGGCGCACCCCAAGGATGCCACCCTGGCGCACCCCAAGGACGCAACCCTGGTGCACCCCATGAACACGGCGGACGGCCCGGAGCCCAAACGCTCCGTGGCCGTCCGCCGATGTGGTGTCGCTCAGGATGCCGAGGGCGGTGGCGGCGGGGGTGACGGAGGCGTCGCGCCGCCTTCCGTACCGTCGCTCTCCTTGTGCGCGAGTCGGTCCAGGGCGCCCTTGGCCTTGCCCGTGCCCGTCTGGATCTTGTCGCTGTACTTGCCCTTGGTCTTCTCATCGGCCACCTTCGCGGCCTTGTCGAGACCCTGCTCGATCTTGTCGATCTTTCCCCCGTGCTGCTGCGCGAGGTCAGAGACCTTCTCCTTGGCAGGCGCGAGCCTGGCCTTCAAGTTCTTCAGGAGACTCATGGTTCACCTTCCCTCGCGAGACAGTTACTTGTGGGCGCCCTCGCCGGCGTCGCTGTCGGCCGCTTCCTCGGCGGACTGCTGCTTGGGGATGTCGACGCCGTCCGCCGCGGACTCGTCGGACTCCGCTGTTGCCGTCGCCGTCGCCGCCGCGGATTCGGTCTCGGGTTCGGCCTCGGCCGACCCCTTCGCCGCTTCCTCCGCATCCGCCCCGGACTCGGCCATCAGTGTGTCGGCCTGTGCCTCGGCGGTTGACGCCTCCTCCGGTCCTTTGGACTTAGGCCCATCTTTACGAAGAAGTCGTGCAAAAACGCCCATATCATCTCCATACCCTACTCGTGTGGGCGAAATCCCGCGTCACCCGGTGCGTCCCATTGCGTCGCCCGGGTCACCGGTCCTCAAAACCGGCGGCTGGAACCTCGCAACAGGCAACGACCCCGGCCCCGTGCCGTCACGTAGCTCGTTCGAGAAGAGGCCCGGAGGTTTGCGAGACTGTTGCGGTGAGTAGTGCACCCCCCGCCCCGCGGGTCATCGCCGTCGTCGGTCCCACCGCGGCGGGAAAGTCCGATCTCGGCGTCTATCTGGCCCAGCGCCTCGGCGGCGAGATCGTCAACGCCGACTCGATGCAGCTCTACCGGGGGATGGACATCGGCACCGCCAAGCTGACGCCCGAGGAACGCGGCGGCATCCCGCACCACCTCCTGGACATCTGGGACGTGACGGTCACGGCGAGCGTCGCCGAGTACCAGCGGCTCGCACGGACCCGCATCGACGCGCTGCTCGCCGAAGGCCGCTGGCCGATCCTCGTCGGCGGCTCCGGGCTGTACGTGCGAGGGGCCGTCGACAACCTCGAGTTCCCCGGCACCGACCCCGAGGTACGCGCCCGCCTGGAGGAGGAGCTCACCCTGCGTGGCTCCGGCGCCCTGCACGCCCGGCTGGCCGTCGCCGATCCCGAGGCCGCCCACGCGATCCTGCCCAGCAACGGCCGCCGTATCGTCCGGGCCCTCGAGGTCATCGAGATCACCGGCAAGCCTTTCACCGCCAACCTCCCCGGCCACGACTCCGTCTACGACACCGTGCAGATCGGCGTCGACGTGGCGCGCCCCGAGCTCGACGCCCGCATCGCCCGCCGGGTGGACCGCATGTGGGAGGAGGGTCTCGTCGACGAGGTGCGCGCACTGGAGGCGCAGGGGCTGCGCGAGGGGCGTACGGCGTCGCGTGCCCTCGGCTACCAGCAGGTGCTCGCGGCGCTCTCCGGGGAGTGCACCGAGGACGAGGCGCGCGCCGAGACCGTACGTGCCACCAAGCGCTTCGCGCGCCGCCAGGATTCCTGGTTCAGACGCGATCCACGGGTGCATTGGCTCAGTGGGGCTGCGGCGGATCTCACAGAACTTCCGCAGCTTGCGCTGGCGTTGGTAGAACGACCGGTTACAGCCTGATCACGTCATGGCATCGGGACGCTCCGGCCGTCATCCCGGCCTCTGAGGCCGTGCCATCATCGAGCTTCGATCGACCAAGTGGAGTCCGAGTTGGGAGGGCGCGTGGCGATGGAGGCCGGCCCTCGCGACACCGCACAAGGCGCGGAACAAGGCACCGCCACCGGCGGGGCGCACGACACCGCACAGGATCAGCAGGACCCTGACGGGGACCGACTGAGCCCGGACGGGCCCGACGAGACCACCGGCGGGGTGACCGCCGACGGACCTGAGCCCGATGAGATGTTCCCGGGGCCCGAGGTCGAGGTCGAGCTGCGCCCGCAGCGCCGGATGCGCATCTGGCAGCTCGCGCCCATCGTGGGCCTCGCCGCGCTCGGCTCCCTGATGTTCGCCTTCCCGCTGGCCTTCGACTTCGGCGACAGCGGGGCCATGATCGCCATGCTCGGCCTGCTGATCTGCTCCTGCGCCGCGGGCTGGGGCATGATGGCCGCCCGCCGCGTGGGTTACACGTGGCCCGGCCTGCCGCAGCGCGGATCCGGCCGACGCCCGGACTGGCGCGTCGTGATCGCGTACGCCGTCGTCGTCGGCGCGGTCGTGGTGCTGGCCGTGTGGCGCGTGGCCCGGCTGCGCTGAGCATCCCGGTCCAGCTGCCGGACCGGTCGCCCCTGTGCCGTGCGGTCCGCCTGCCGGACCGGTCGGCCGGGCTGTCGTACCGACCCCTTACGATCGAGGAATGAGCACGCGGATCGCCTTCCTCAAGGGGCACGGGACCGAGAACGACTTCGTGATCGTCCCGGACCCCGAGAACGCCGTCGACCTGCCCCCGGCCACCGTCGCCGCCCTGTGCGACCGCCGCGCGGGCATCGGCGGGGACGGCCTGCTGCATGTCGTTCGGTCCGCCGCGCACCCCGAGGCCGCGGCGATGGCGGCCGAAGCGGAATGGTTCATGGACTACCGCAACGGCGACGGCTCGATCGCGGAGATGTGCGGCAACGGAGTGCGTGTGTTTGCCCGCTACCTCCAGCGTGCCGGACATGTGGCCGAAGGCGATATCGCGATCGCCACGCGGGGAGGCGTCAAGACGGTGCACATCGCCAAGGAGGGCGACGTCACCGTCGGCATGGGCAAGGCGCTCCTCCCCGAAGGGGACGTCACCGTGAGCGTCGGCGATCGCAGCTGGCCCGCGCGCAACGTCAACATGGGCAACCCCCACGCGGTCGCCTTCGTGGACGACCTCGGCCACGCCGGGAATCTGTACACGCCGCCGCCGTTCAGCCCCGCGTCCGCGTACCCGGACGGTGTGAACGTCGAGTTCGTCGTTGACCGTGGCCTTCGTCACGTCGCTCTGCGTGTCTACGAGCGAGGCTCCGGAGAGACCCGCTCGTGCGGCACGGGCGCGTGCGCCGTGGCCGTGGCCGCGGCGCGCAGGGACGGCGCCGACCCCGCCATGACCGGCATCCCGGCGACGTACACTGTCGATGTGCCCGGCGGACGCCTGGTGATCACCGAGCGGCCCGACGGCGAGATCGAGATGACCGGGCCCGCGGTGATCGTCGCGGAGGGTGAGATCGACACCGAGTGGCTCGAAACCGCGACCCCCTGAACCTTCGCTCGAATGGGTGATCCGTTTCACGCTCGGCGAGAGGCGGTCAGTCGGGCGTGGTGGGCTCGGTAGCATCAAGCACCGGCCCGGACGGGGGAACGACGCCATCCCCAGAGCCGTGTACGCCATTGGGGCACCCCGTCCGCCGGTCCACGCAGCCGGAGGTGCCCATGAGTGCGGAGGCCACGAACCCCGCGACGCCCGGCCCCATGACGCCCGGAGCGCAGCGCAGGAGGGGCCGCCCCCGTATCGACCTGCGACGCCTCGGCCGGGCCGCTCTCCTGGGGCCGACAGCCCGTGACCGGCTGCCCGACGCGATCGGTCACGTGGCCGAGGCCCATCGCGCCCACCACCCCGACGCCGACCTGGACCCGCTGCGCCGCGCGTACGTCCTCGCCGAGTCCTCGCACCGAGGTCAGATGCGCAAGAGCGGCGAGCCCTACATCACGCATCCGCTCGCCGTGACGCTGATCCTCGCCGAACTCGGCGCGGAGACCACGACTTTGACGGCGTCTCTGCTCCACGACACCGTCGAGGACACGGAAGTGACGCTCGATCAGGTGCGCGAGGAGTTCGGCGAGGAAGTCCGCTATCTCGTCGACGGCGTCACGAAGTTGGAGAAGGTCGACTACGGAGCGGCCGCCGAGCCCGAGACGTTCCGCAAGATGCTCGTCGCCACCGGCAGCGACGTACGCGTGATGTCGATCAAACTCGCCGACCGGCTGCACAACATGCGCACCCTCGGCGTCATGCGCCCCGAGAAACAGGAGCGCATCGCCAAGGTGACGAAGGACGTGCTGATCCCGCTCGCCGAACGCCTCGGCGTCCAGGCCCTGAAGACCGAGCTCGAGGACCTCGTCTTCGCGATCCTGCACCCCGGGGAGTACGCGCACACCAGGGAACTCATCGTCAGCAACGCCTCCCGCGGCGACGATCCCCTGGCCGAGGTCGCCGAAGAGGTACGCGCGGTCCTGCGCGAGGCCGGTCTGCAGGCCGAAGTCCTCATCCGGCCACGGCACTTCGTCTCCGTGCACCGCGTCTCGCGCAAGCGCGGCGAGCTGCGCGGCGCCGACTTCGGACGCCTCCTGGTCCTGGTGAACGAGGACGCCGACTGCTACGGAGTCCTCGGCGAACTGCACACCTGTCTCACACCCGTGGTCTCGGAGTTCAAGGACTTCATCGCCGTCCCCAAGTTCAACCTCTACCAGTCGCTGCACACCGCCGTGGCCCGCCCCGACGGCCAGGTCGTCGAAGTCCTCATCCGCACGCACCAGATGCACAAGGTCGCCGAGGCCGGCGTCATCGCGCTCGGCAATCCCTACGCTCCTCCTTCGGAGGAGCCCGTGGACGGGGAACGAGCGGACCCGACCCGCCCCGGCTGGCTCTCCCGCCTCCTCGACTGGCAGGAGGCGGCCCCTGACCCCGACACGTTCTGGTCCACGCTCCGCGAAGACCTCGCCCAGGACCGGGAGATCACCGTCTTCCGCCCCGACGGGGGCACGCTCGGGCTGCCGGCGGGCGCCAGCTGCGTGGACGCCGCGTACGCCCAGTACGGCGAGGACGCGCACGCCTGCATCGGCGCACGCGTCAACGGCCGCCTGGCGACGCTGAGTACGGTCCTGAGCGACGGCGACACCGTGCAACTGCTCATGGGTCAGGACCCGACCTCGGAGCCCTCCAGGGAATGGCTGGAGCACGCCCACACACCCGTCGCGCGGATCGCCATCACCCGCTGGCTGGCCGCGCACCCGTCGCCCGCCACACCGCCCGAGGCGCCCGCCGCGACCCCCCGCCCGTCCGCGGACGGGCCCGCCGCGCGCCCGGCCGCGGCGGACGTCGTCGTCGACCAGCCCGGCGCGACCGTACGCCTCGCGGGCTGCTGTACGCCCGTACCGCCCGACGCGGTCACCGGATTCTCCGTGCGCGGGGGAGTCGTGACCGTGCACCGCGTCGCGTGCGCCGCGGTGGCGCGCATGAAGGGCGCGGGGCGCGCGGAGGTCGACGTGCGCTGGGGTGACACCACCGAGTGCCGCGTCACGCTCGTCGCCGAGTCCTTCGGGCGGCCCCATCTGCTCGCCGACCTCACCGAAGCCATCGCCCTGGAGGGCGTCGCCATCGTCTCGGCGACCGTCGAACCGCCCAGCCAGCAGCGCGTACGCCACACCTACACGCTCCAACTCCCGGACGCCGCCCACCTTCCCGCGCTGATGCGGGCGATGCGCAACGTGCCGGGTGTGTTCGACGTGAGCCGGGCCCAGCACCCTGCGACGGCACCGTAGAGGAGCCCGTTCGGGTGGGCCCGGCGCGAGTCGTCACCGTAAGGCGGGGCGGCACTGATAGCCGTGGTCCATGCTGCGCACCCCCAGGACCACCCGTACCGGGACTCCACGCCCGAAGACCGCCCGACGGCTGCGGACGACGTTCGTCGTCTCCGCCGCCTCCGTCTGCCTCGTCGCCGCGAGCGTCCCCTCGCCGGCCCCGCTCGGCATCGGCGACCGCCTCTTCCCGCACCTCGGCAACCCCGGGTACGACGTCACGGCGTACGACCTCGCCTTCACCTATCCCGGCAGCAACAGCAAGCCGCTGTCGGCCGTCACCACGATCGAGGCCCGGACGACAGCCTGGCTGGAGCAGATCAATCTTGACTACTCGCACGGAACAGTGCGATCCGTCGAGGTCGGCGGCGAGCCCGCGGAGTTCCGGAGCACCGGCGAGGATCTGGTGGTCACGCCCGCGGAGTCGCTGCCGCCCGGCGTCCCGATGCGGATCACCGTGCGCCACGACAGCGACCCGGTGTCCGGAAAGGTCCAACGGAGCGGCTGGGTGCGGACCGAGGACGGCCTCGCCATGGCCAACCAGCCCGACTCAGGGCACCGGGTCTTCCCCGGCAACGACCACCCCTCGGACAAGGCGATGTTCACCATCCGGGTCACCGCGCCCAACGGCTACAAGGCCGTCGCCAACGGGCTGCCCGCGGGGGTCAGCCGTCGCGCCGCGGCCACCACCTGGACGTACCGGACCGAGCACCCCATGGCCACCGAGCTGGCCCAGGTGTCCATCGGCCGTTCCTCCGTGCTGCACCGACGCGGGCCGGACGGTCTGCCGGTACGCGATGTGGTGCCCACCAAGGACCGCGAGCTGCTGGAACCCTGGCTCAAGAAGACGCCCGGCCAGATCGCCTGGATGCAGGAGAAGGTCGGCGACTACCCCTTCGAGACGTACGGGCTGCTGATCGCCGAGGCGCGTACGGGGTTCGAACTCGAGACACAGACACTCTCCCTCTTCGAGAAAGAGCTCTTCAACCAGCCCAAGTACCCCAAGTGGTTCGTCGAGGCGATCATGGTGCACGAACTGGCGCACCAGTGGTTCGGCAACAGCGTCTCCCCGCGCACCTGGTCCGACCTGTGGCTCAGCGAAGGACACGCCACCTGGTACGAGGCCCTGTACGCCGACGAGAAGGCCGGCAAGCCCATGGAGGCACGGATGCGCAACGCCTACCGGGCGTCCGACACCTGGCGTGCCGCCGGAGGCCCGCCCGCCGCGCCCAAGGGAGCCGAACCCGGCGAGAAGCTCAGTATCTTCCGGCCGAACGTCTACGACGGCAGCGCCCTTGTCCTGTACGCGCTGCGGGAGGAGATCGGGCGTCGCGCCTTCGAGCGGCTGGAGCGCACCTGGGTGAACGCCCACAGTGACGGAGTCGCGGACACCGCCGACTTCCAGCACCTCGCCTCGGGCATCGCGGGCCGCGACCTGAGCGGATTCTTCAAAGCATGGCTCTACGGGAAGAAGACCCCGCCCATGCCGGGGCACCCCGACTGGCGCAGCGCGGCGCCCACCGAGAAGGCCATGAAGCGCGCGCGATAGCCCGCGAAAAGTCGGGTGACGAGACGGGCCGTGCCGTGCGACCATCTTCACGTCGACGACGCTTCGGGCCTACGGCACGGCCCTCCGGACTCCGGTCGGGAATCTCCCGGCGGCCCCGGACGTTGTCGGGAGTGACGGATCGAAGTCCGTCGCCGCACAGCTGTCTCCATCGACGTAAGGACCCAATGACCTCCTCTTCTTCCCCTTCCCAGGACTCGCAGAGCCTCGCGCAGAACTACCCCGAAGGTCTTCGGGCCGATGCCCTGATGGAAGAGGACGTCGCCTGGAGCCACGACATCGACGGGGACCGGGACGGCGAGCAGTTCGATCGTTCCGAGCGTGCGGCCCTGCGCCGCGTCGCGGGCCTCTCCACCGAGCTCGAGGACGTCACCGAGGTCGAGTACCGACAGCTCCGCCTGGAGCGTGTGGTGCTCGTCGGCGTGTGGACCTCGGGGACAGTGACCGACTCGGAGAACTCTCTCGCGGAGCTTGCCGCCCTCGCGGAGACAGCGGGAGCGCTCGTGCTCGACGGCGTCATCCAGCGCCGCGACAAGCCCGACGCGGCCACGTACATCGGCTCCGGCAAGGCCAATGAGCTGCGGGACATCGTCCTGGAGACCGGCGCGGACACCGTCATCTGCGACGGTGAGCTGTCGCCGGGCCAGCTGATCCACCTCGAAGACGTCGTCAAGGTCAAGGTTATCGACCGTACGGCCCTGATCCTCGACATCTTCGCCCAGCACGCCAAGTCCCGAGAGGGCAAGGCGCAGGTCGCCCTCGCGCAGATGCAGTACATGCTGCCGAGGCTCCGAGGCTGGGGTCAGTCGCTGTCCCGTCAGATGGGCGGCGGCAAGGGCGGCGGTCTCGCCACGCGTGGTCCCGGTGAGACCAAGATCGAGACCGACCGGCGTCGTATCCGCGAGAAGATGGCGAAGATGCGCCGGGAGATCGCGGACATGAAGACCGGCCGCGAGATCAAGCGCCAGGAGCGCCGTCGCAACAAGGTGCCCTCGGTCGCGATCGCCGGTTACACCAACGCCGGCAAGTCCTCGCTGCTCAACCGCCTCACGGGCGCGGGCGTGCTGGTGCAGAACGAGCTGTTCGCCACCCTCGACCCGACCGTGCGCCGGGCCGAGACGCCCAGCGGGCGGATCTACACGCTCGCCGACACCGTCGGCTTCGTACGACACCTGCCGCACCACCTCGTCGAGGCGTTCCGCTCCACGATGGAGGAGGTCGGCGACGCCGACCTGATCCTGCACGTGGTGGACGGTTCGCACCCGGCGCCGGAGGAGCAGCTGGCCGCCGTGCGCGAGGTCGTCCGCGACGTGGGCGCGACGAACGTGCCCGAGATCGTGGTGATCAACAAGGCGGACGCGGCCGACCCGCTGGTGCTCCAGCGGCTGATGCGGATCGAGAAGCGCTCCATCGCCGTCTCGGCCCGTACGGGCCTGGGCATCGACGAGCTGCTCGAGCTCATCGACGTCGAACTGCCGCGCCCCTCGGTCGAGCTCGAGGTGCTCGTGCCTTACACGCTCGGGCGACTCGTCGCGCGCGCCCACTCCGAGGGCGAGGTGATCTCCGAGGAGCACACCCCGGAGGGCACGCTGCTGAAGGCGCGGGTGCACGAGGAACTGGCGGCGGAGCTGGCTCCGTACGTTCCGGCGCCCGCTCTCTGACGCACGCCCTGCGCGCTGTAGAGCGAAGGCCCGCTCCCTCTTTGAGGGGGCGGGCCTTCGTCATGTGGGTGGCGCCGGCGACGGAAGCCGACGCGCGTACGGCGGTGCCTACTTGTCGCCGTACTCCTCGCTCATCTGGTCGTAGATCGCCTCGGCACCCTTGCCCAACTGCGGTCCCGCGAGCCAGGTGTTGTCGGCCGGGCCGATCGACGTGTTCGAGACCAGCTTCGTCGTGCCGTTGATGACACGGAACCAGCCACCGCCCGACGAACCGCCGGTCATCGTGCAGCCGATGCGGTACATCGTCGGCAGGTTCGGGCTGAGCGAGAGCCGGCCCGGACGGTCGACGCACTTGTGCATGATCAGACCGTTGTACGGCGGCGCGGCCGGGTAGCCCCAGGCACCCATCGCGCCCGAGTCCGCCGCGGCCGGCGTGGAGAAGTCCACGTCCAGCGCCGTACCGACGGTCTCCTCAAGGGACTTGGAACCCGACTCCGGCTTCACATGCAGCACCGCGTAGTCGTACGCGGCACCCGCGCCGCCCGACTCCGAGCCGCCCTGGATCCACTCGTTGGAGGTCGAGGCCCAGTCCGCCCAGTACTGGCCGTACGGGGCGATCTCCTGCTGCGTCGCGGTGCCCAGCTCGGCCTCGGTCTTGCCGAGGTCGTTGTACGCGGGCACGAAGGCGATGTTGCGGTACCAGCCGCCGCCACCGCCGGCGTGCACACAGTGGCCCGCGGTCCACACGAGGTTGGACTTCCCCGGGTTGCGCGGGTCCTTGACGACCGTGCCGGAGCAGACCATCGACCCCTGGGGGGAGTCGAAGAAGACCTTGCCGACCGGGGCGGCGGACTCGTGGTAAGGGGTCTTCTCCCGCGTCGCGTCGACCGGGGAGGGTGCCGGGTCGCTCACGCCCTGGTCGGCCGAGGCGTCCTTCGCGGAGATCGTCTTGGCCGGGTCCTCGGCGGACTTCATCCGCTCGGGCTTCCAGAGGCCCTCGATCACCGGGTTGACGAAGTCCGCGGCCTCACTGAGCCACTTGTCCTTGTCCCAGTTCTTCCATTCGCCGTCTTTCCAGTCGTCGACATCGATGCCGTGCTCCTTGAGCTTGTCGGCGATGTCGGCGGGAATTTCGATCTTGTCGTCGCCGGGCGACCGGGATTCGCCGGCGGTCGGCTTGTCCGCGGCGTTGTCGTCGCCCGATTCGCAGGCGGTGGCGGTGAGCGCCAGGGCCGCCATCAGTCCGGTTGCGGCGAGGACGCGGCGTCGCCCGCGGCTCCTCGCGAAGGACGGACGTGTGGAACGCATGGTGTTGTTACCCCCGATAGAACGTGCATCTTTCGCATGCGGGTGAGGCGCGGAGAACGCGGAGAACGCGAAAACATGAAGAAAGCGAAAGACATGAAGAACCCGAAGAAGGCTCTCCGCGGATCCCGTGTCAAAGCTCTCCGCGGGGTCCACGCCGCCGCGACACCCCACTATGCCTGCGGAGTCGGGGACGAACGGCGGTGTACAGGTGAAGGTTTCCGTGAGGCACCCGTCGCCGTCCGTCCCCCTGCCGCTACTGTCGGCCTGCGAACTTCTTGCTCACCGCGTCGTAGATCCCCTTGGCCTCAGCGCCCAGGTGCGGGCCCGCCAGCCAGCCCGCGGTCACCGGGCCGATCGAGGTGTTGGACACCAGCGCGGGCTTGCCGTCCGAGCCCGCCGCGACCCAGCCGCCGCCCGAGGAGCCACCGGTCATGGTGCACCCGATGCGGTACATCGTCGGCTCGGACTCGGCGAGCGAGAGCCGTCCCGGCTTGTCCGCGCACTGGTACATGGTCTCCCCGTCGAACGGCTTCGCCGCCGGGTAACCGGTCGCCGTGATGTCCCCGACCTTCGACACGGCCGGGGTGTTGAAGTCCACCGGGAGCGCCGAACCGACCGTCTCCTCGAGGGACTTGCCGCCGCTGCCCTTCTCCGGCGTCACATGAATGACCGCGAAGTCGTACGAGGCGCCCTGGCCGCCCGTGGCACCGCCCTGCTCGATCCACTGGTCCGAGGTCTGCGCCCAGTCACCCCACCAGAGACCGTACGGAGCGACCTCCTCCTTGGTGGCGGTCGCGAGCTCCGCCGCCGACTTGGCGTCGTTGTTGTACGAGGGCACGAAGGCGATGTTGCGGTACCAGCCGCCCTTCTTGCCGGCGTGTACGCAGTGGCCCGCGGTCCACACGAGGTTGGACTTGCCCGGGTTGGCCGGGTCCTCGACCACGGTCGCCGAGCAGACCATCGTGCCCTCGGGGGAGTCGAAGAACACCTTGCCCGCCTCGGGCACGTTGTCGTGGTACGCCGCCGGAACGGCCTTCGCCTCCACGGGCGCCGGCTCCGGGTCGGTCACGCCCTGGTCACCCGAGAGGTCGTTCTCGTCGACGCCCTTGCCCTGGTCCGGGTCCTCGGCCTCACGCATACGGTCCGGGTCCCACAGGCCGTCGATGATCGGGTTGATGAAGTCCCCGGCCTCGCGCAGCCAGTCGTCCTTGTCCCAGTTCTTCCAGGCGCCGCCCTTCCACTGGTCGATGTCGATCCCGTGCTCTTTGAGCCGGTCCTTGATGTCGTCCGGGATCGTGATCTTGCCGTCGCCGCCCGCGGCCGCCGAGGCGGACGCGTCGCCGCCCGCGTTGGTGTCGTCACCCGAGTTGCAGGCGGTGGCGGTCAGCGCCAGCGCGGTGGCGAGGCCGACCGCGGCGAGTACGGGGGAGGTTCTGCGGCGCGGGCTCCTCCCTCGACGGGCGGCGAAGGACGGGCGTATGGGTCGCATGGTGTGACTCCCCCTGGAGGTGAACGAACAACTCTGTGCTGCCACATGGGACTTCGTACGGATCCGGGGACCCGGATGTGTCCGGCACGTGGACCGTGGATGCTGATCAGCGGGGATCGCTGAACGGCACCACAGACTATGCCGTCGCTGTGGGGGACTTCCGACGGAACCGCAACGGTTTCGCTACGGGCTGTCTGAGCTGGCAACTCGTCCACAGAGCTACCGATTTGACGTCCTCTCGTGGGTGCGCAGAAGGCTCGGCGGATTCCCATGGTCCATGGTTCCCGGCATCGGCCACCAACCGGTCGTCGGGGAACCGGCGCAAGGCGATCGAACGCCCGCCGCAGGACTGACCAGGTGACGCCGACGGGCGAGTGTCAGTACTCGGTGTCACGCTGAAGTCACACAGGACCTGCGAAAGGGAATCGTCGTGATCACCACTGACCTCACTCCCGGCTCCCCCTGCTGGCTGGACCTCGGCGCCCCCGACGTCCGGGCCGCCGCGGCCTTCTACGGCGCGGTGCTCGGCTGGGAGTACGAGTCCATGGGCGAGGGGGAGGACATGGAAGGCGGGATGTTCAGGAAGGGCGGCAAGACCGTCGCCGGGCTCGGCAAGCTCACCGAGGAGGGCGCGCGCTCGGCTTGGATGATCTACTACACCGTCACCGACGCGGACGCCACGACCCAGGCCGTGGAGCGCGCGGGCGGCACGGTGCGGGTGGCGCCGCGGGACCTCGACGACTGGGGCCGGATGGCGCAGTACAACGACCCGTCGGGGGGCCAGTTCGCCGTCTGGCAGCCGGGGAAGAACTCGGGCTTCGAGCTGGCTGACGAGGCGGGCTCGCTGTCCTGGACCGAGCTGTACACGAGCGACGCCGCGGCGGCGAAGGAGTTCTACGGCGATGTCTTCGGCTGGCAGTTCAGCGACATGGAGCTGCCGGGCGGCGGGGGCACGTACACCCTCATCACGCCTGCCGAGCTTCCCGAGGAGCGCATGCAGGGCGGCCTCATGGAGCTCGGCAAGGAGGACCTCGCCCTGGCGAACGGGCGGCCGTACTGGCACCCGGTCTTCAACGTCACCGACTGCGACGCCGCGGTCGCCCAGGTCACCGGGGACGGCGGCAGCGTGCAGATGGGACCGGAGGACGCGGAGGGCGTCGGCCGCCTGGCCGTCTGCCTCGACCCTTCGAACGCGGACTTCGTGGTGCTTACCCCGACCCAGAGTTGAACCCCGGGTCGAACCCCGGCAGGCCGGGCCGGCGGTCCTTCGCACCGACCGGCCCGGATTGTTTCCATGATCGCGGCGATGGCCGGAGAGTACGGCGCGAAGCGGGTGCGGGGGGAGCGCCTGCGGTCGGCCTGGGCTCAGGCCCGGAGCGCGCGTCGCAGTCGGCGTCCGAGTATCTCGACGACGAGGCTGACCAGCAACGATGCCAGCAGGACGCTGGTGACCACGGGGAAGTCGAAGGCCGCGAGACGCTCGCTGAGCAGGCGGCCGAGTCCCGCGGCGCCGACGACACCGACGACGGCGGTGTCGCGCACGCAGATCTCGAACCGGTAGAGCGTGTAGGTGACCAGATGGTTCGCGGACGGCGGTCCCACGGACACGACGGCCGACACCACGCGGGGTACGCCGGCGTTGCGCAGGGACTCCCGGGGCTTGAGGTTCATGGTCTCCCAGGCCTCGGCGACCAGCCGGCCGAGGATGCCGCCGGTGTAGAGGCCCAGCGCCAGGGCCCCGGGCAGTACGCCCGGGAAGAGGCCCAGGAGCGCGACGACGGCCCACACCGTCGGAGGGATCGACCGCAGAACCAGGAGCAGCAGCCGGGCCGTCCACCAGACGGCCCATCGGCCCCAGGCCGCCGGGCCGCGCCGGTCGGCGCGCGGGCGGCTCGCCCAGGGGCCCGCGACCAGGGTGATCACGACCGCCACCACCATGGCGAGGACGGCCATGGTCACGGTGTCGAGGGCGGCGCCGGTCAGGGCCCGCAGACCGCCCTCGGGGAGCGCGGGAGGCCACAGGTCGCCGAGCAGCCGGCCGGCGAGGTCCTGGGTGCGGGCCGAGGTGAGTCCGGCCGGTGAGAGGCCGGCCCACCACCAGGCGACCGCGATCGCCGGCACCGTCAGGGCCAGCGACCAGCGGGTAGAGCGGGACAGGCCACGCGGCGACCGGCCCTCGTCGCCGGAGCGCTCCTGCCCGACCGACCAGTCGGCGCAGGTCACCACCGCGACATCGGAGCGGACGCGGTTGCTCCACAGCTCGACCGCCGCCGCGAGTACCAGCAGCGCCGCGACCAGCGTCCAGACCTCGCCCCAGTTGCGCGACTGCAGACTCACTGTGAGCTCGAATCCAAGGCCTCCGACGCCGGCCACCCCGAGTACGACCGCGGACCGCAGAGCGCACTCGAACCGGTAGAAGGAGTACGACAGCAGCAGTGGCGCCGTCCCGGGGAGGAGGGCGTAGGCCAGGGCCGAGCAGCGCTTGGCACCGGCGGCGCGGAGCGAGCGCAGCGGCGCGTCGGGCACGGCGTCGAACGTCTCCCCGAAGACCTGGGCGCTCTGCGCGCCGAACGGCAGGGCGAGTGCCAGAACAGCGACGAGCGGGTCGAGGCCGAGCACGCTGACGAAGAACAGCGCCCACACCAGCTCGTGGACCGAGCGGACGGCCACCAGTGCGCCGCGCAGGAGCAGCCGTGCGACCCGTACCGGCCAGGGCAGCGCACCGGCCCACGCCACGTCGCTGAGGATCAGGCCGCCGATCAGGCCGATCACCAGCGCCCCCGCCGTCCCGAGCAGGGCCAGGGCCAGGGTCGTAGCCATCGCATCGAGGACCACGCCGAGGAAGTCGGCTTCGAGGGAGGGGTGCAGCGCGGTCGCCGCGAGGTCGTCGAGCAGGGCCAGGCCGCCGTGGTTGACCAGTTCGCTCCCGGAGGGGAGGGCGCGATGGACCGACCAGGCCAGCAGCCCGGCCACCGCCACCAGCGTCACGAGTTTGCGCAGCAGCGCCCTGCGCCCGCTCACGGGCTTTCGCCCCGGCGCGGATGCGGTCGGTGGTGCGGGCGGGGCGTCGAGTCCGAGTGTCATGCGAGCGTGTAGAGATCGTTCAGGTCCGCGTCATCGACGTCGGCGGCCGGGCGGTCGAGGACGATACGGCCCTGGCGCAGGCCCACCACGCGCGTGCAGTGCTCGCGGGCGAGTGCCGGCTGGTGCAGGCTGACCACGAGCGTGCTCACGGTCGGCGAGGTGCCGAGCAGGCCGAGAATGCCCGCGGCGCGCACCGGATCGAGACTGGAGACAGGCTCGTCGGCCACCACCAGCTCGGGCTCCTGCACCAGCAGCCGGGCGATCGCGACCCGCTGCCGCTCGCCGCCGGACAGGCGCTCGGTGCGTTCGTGGAGAGCCCAGCCCAGGTCGACACGGTCCAGCGCGTCCCGGACCACGTCGAGCGAACGGGGCCAGACCAGCGAGGCCAGCGCGCGGGCGGTGCTCCACCGGCCGAGCCTGCCCGCGTTGACGTTGTGCACCACCCGGACCTGCTCGATCAGGGCGAGCTCCTGGCTCACCGAGCCGATGCGTCGCTGAAGCAGTCGCCGCCGTGGGGCGGGCAGGCGTGCGGGGTTCTCGCCGAAGATCTCCATGCTGCCCGTGGTCGGCTCCAGCGAACCGTTGAGCAGAGCCAGGAGCGTGCTCTTGCCGGCGCCACTGGTGCCGAGCACCGCGACGCGTTCCCCGGCGTGGACGGTGAGATCCAGATCGCACAGCGCCTCGTGCGAGCCGAACCGGCGTCCCGCGCCCAGGAGCCGGATCACCGGCGAGGAGCCGCTCACCGCAGCAGCCCCAGTTCGCGGGCCACGTCCTCGATCCGGTCGTAGGCGGAATTCCTGGTCCGTACGAACGACCTGGCTCCGAAGAGCCCCAGCAGCTCGGCGTCCTCGGCGTCCTGCCGGTCCAGGCCCAGGAGCAGATCCAGCACCTTCTCCTGGGTGCCGGCGCCGAAGGTCTTGTCGAGATCCGGACGGGCCAGCCAGTGGTAGTCGGCGTAGCCGGGGGTGCGCCACAGCACGACCACCTTGCTCAGGTCGATGTCGTCCGCCGCGACGGTGGCGTCCCAGACCTGCTTGTTGACGGCCCCGGCCTCGAAGCTGCCGCCCGCGACGAGCTCGATGGTGGCGTCGTGGGAGCCGGAGAAGCCCGGTTTCCCCTTCAGATCGCCCGGCTCGAGTCCGGCCTGCCGCATGAAGTACTGCGGCATGAGCCGACCGGAGGTGGATGTCTCGCTGCCGAAGGTGAGAGTGTGCCCCGCCAGGCCGCGCAACCCGTCCACCTGGTCGAACGGCCGCAGCCCCGAGTCGGTGTGGGCGATGAAGAGACTGCGGAAGTCGGCGTCGATGTCGCGCTGCGCGACGGCGGTGGCACCCGGTACCCGCTCGCGCGCCTGGACGCCGGTCAGCCCGCCCATCCAGGCCAGGTGTATGTCGCCGATCTCGAAGGCCCGCACCACGGCGGTGTAATCGGTGACGGGGCGGTAGGCGACCTCCAGGCCGGTCGTGTCGGCGAACCGCTCGGCCACGGCGGGATAGAGCCGGTTGAGGAGCTCGGGATCCTGATCGGGAATGGCGGAGATCCCGAGCTGTCGCGCGTCCGACCCGGCGGTCCCACCGCCGCCGCAGGCGCTCAGCAGGAGCGTCGCGCCGGTGCCGAGGAGCAACGTGCGACGGGTCATCTGTCGTACAGGCATGGACACTTCCTTGTTCCGGACCCGGTGTTCCGGACCGGGTGTTCCACCGGGCCGGGCAGTGATCGAACTCCAGTGATCGGACCCCAGTGATCGGACTCCAGCGATCGGACTCCAGCGATCGAGGTCTCACCCGCGCGGCGACGCCCGGCCCGGAGCACGGGCGACCATCACGGCGACCAGGGCGAGGGACAACAGAAAGGCCGCCGAGGTCGCGGTGCCGCCCAGGAACGGATCGGTGAAGCCGATCTGGGCGTACAGGGACAGCCCGGCCGCCGCACCGACGACCGCTGCCGCCCCGCCGAGGAGGGCGATGTGGCCGCGGGCGGCCACCAGCACCAGTACGCCGACCACCACCAGCGCCAGGCCGCCGACGAGGTTGTACGTGCCGAGGCTGACCGACGGATCGGAGGACCCCAGGGCATAGCCGCGCGCGTCGAGGGGGTCGTCCCCGGCCGTGCCCACCACGACGACGGCGCCGGCGACCACCGCGACCGCGCCCCACACCAGGCCGAGGTTCCGGGCGGAGCCCACGCCGGAGCGCACCGCGTCGACGGCGAGGACCCGCCCGGCCGAGGAGAACAGGATCACCAGATGGCCCCCGATCATCAGCCAGTAGGACCACGCCCATTCGTGCGGACCGTAGGCGACCGAGAGGCCGATGGCCAGGGACTGGGCCACCCCGAGGAGCGCGGCCGCCCGCACCCAGGCGCCCGTCAGCAGCAGCACCGCGAGGGCGGTCTCGGCGATCAGCACCCCCCAGCCGAAGACCTCGATACTGGGCAGTACGGCGTGCTCCACGACCCAGCTGTACGGCGGAAACACCGGGTCGCTCACGGCGAAGGCCGTGAACTTGTAGAGCCCGCTCCCGGAGTCCTCCCCGAAGTCCGGGGGGCGCTTCCACGCCACGTTGTAGAGCCACATGAGCCCGAGCAGGACGCGGAAGAAGGCCGCGGCGACGGCCTGTTCGCGACGGACGACGTCGGTCGCGGGTGCGAAAAGCCAGCGGACGAACGTGGTCGCCCCTGAAGCCGTGGCTCTCACTCTCGCCTCCTTCATCCCGTTCCCGGGTTCTTTCTCAGGCACAGCGGAAGACCTCACGTCCCGACCGGGCAGCGGCGTCCTGGACGGCGAGCGTGTCCCGTACGACGCCGAAGACCTCGGCCAACGGCAGCGGGGCGTCGGCGATCCGCAGATGCGGGTCGGTGACCGCCACCGGGTGCCACCAGGCGCCGTCCGCGGTGAGGGTCGGTTCCGGCTCCAGACTGTCGAGAGAGACGTGCACACCCCTGTCGGCGAAGCCCTCCCGGGCCACCGGCCGAATGACCCGGTCCGGCAGGGCGATCCCGGCTTCGTCGAGGCGCCGGTGCAGCGCGTCGACACCCTTCGGGTCCTCGTCGTACAGCGTGGCGGCCACCCGCACCCGGAACCCGAGCGAACGCGCCAGTGTGATGCCGTCGAACGCCCGCGACCACGACCCCGCACCGCGTTGCCGGTCGTGCAGATCGGGTGTCGCCGAGTCGAGACTGATCTGGAGCACCACGTCGCGATCCAGATTCTCCAGGGTCGTCCGGCGGGTGCCCCTCGCGAAGATCATCGCGTTGGTCAGTACGGTGCGCTCCAGACCGGCCGCCGCCGCGACCAGGGCACCGAGCTCCGGGTGCATGAAGGGCTCGCCGCCGGTGAAGAACACCTCGCGACCGCCCTGGGCCACGAACTCGTCGAACACCGCGGTGGCGAGGGCCGGTTCGAAGCGCCGGGCCGCCGCTTTCGGGGAGGACTCGGCGCAGCAGTATGCGCAGGCGAGGTTGCAGTCGAAGTTGGTGTAGATCCACAGCCGACGGCCCACCGGTGTCCGCTCGCCCTGGGTGAAGACCGTGACCGCCTGGGCGCCCCTGCCCGCCTTGCTCACGGCGAACCACCACGGGCCTTCGGCCGACTCGGCGATCTCGGTGACGACGTCGTGCCCGACCAGGTCCGCCCAGGCGGACAGATCGGTGACGACGCTTGCCTCCGCGCTGCGCACCCCGAGCAGCTGCCCGGGTTCGAGCCGCCTCATCGCGCGGGTGATCAGCAGCAGCAGACCGCTGCCGCAGTCCATGTCGCCGCCGTCGACCAGGGCCTCGACCTCCACTTCGCCGAGGAGATTCGGCGCCCGACCAGAATCGGTATCTGTCCGTTCGACCATGGCGTCACCGTGCCACGGCCGGGCACGGCATGGACCGGACCGGGTCCTTACGGAACCATGACGGCGTGTCGCCGTACGACCGAGGCGCACTCGCCAGGACTACCGTCAGAACCATGAGCGACCACGCCACACAGCACCCCGACGACGCAGCGGGCCGGACGGCGTTCTGGGAAGGCGTCCATCACAGTAAGGACGTCGACGGGGTCTCCTGGTGGCAGTCGGTCCCGGGGCTCTCACTGAGCCTGGTCGACAAGGCCGGGCTCGGCCTCGACGAGCCGGTCATCGACGTGGGTGCCGGCTGGTCGACGCTGGTGGACCACCTGGTCGAACGCGGCTACCGAGACCTGTCGGCGGTCGACCTGTCACTCACCGCCCTGCGGACCGTCCGCGACCGGCTCGGTCCGGCGGGCGCGGACGTCGTCCTCACCGTGGCCGACGTTCTCGACCTGCGCATGGGGCGGACCTACGCACTGTGGCACGACCGGGCCGTCTACCACTTCCTCACCGAGCCCGAGGAACGCGCCGACTACCTCGCCTCGTTGGAGCGCTCTCTGCGACCGGGCGGCTGGCTCGTCGTCGCGACGTTCGGCCCGGACGGCCCGACCACGTGCAGCGGTCTCCCGATCGTCCGCTACACCCACGCCGAACTCGCCGGCCAGTTTCCCGGCTTCCAGCTCGTCGACACCGCCGGCGAAGACCACCTCACCCCGTGGGGCACCTCCCAGCAGTTCACCGCGGTACTGATGCGACGCCTCTGAGCTGCTTCCGCGCGCCTGACCCGAGGAAGGAGGGCCGGGGCTCTGTCCGGGCGGGCCCGCAGGACCATCGGTGCCGTCACAGCAAGGATCTTCGTCCCACCGTTGCCCCTCGCGGTCGCCGTCGTTGGTACGTACGGGGGACGTTCCGGCCGCGTTCATCCCCCTGCCGCCTCCCACCGGGCGGCCGAGCAACTCGCCTCTGGACTGCGGGAGGACCGACAGACGTGGCTGTGACCGAGTCTGCGCCCGAGGTGGCGCCCGCGATGCACGAGGCCGTGGGAGCGCCCGCGCCGTACGAGACCGGTGCGCGCACCGGGCACGTGAACGCGGGGGCGCGCGCGGCGCACGAGGGGATCCTGCGGAGGCAGTCGGCGCGTGAGTCCGCGGCGCGCACGTACGCGCGCGCCCTCCCGATCGTTCCCGTGCGGGCACGCGGGCTGACGATCGAGGGCGCCGACGGGAGCCGCTACCTCGACTGTCTGTCGGGCGCGGGGACGCTGGCCCTCGGCCACAACCACCCGGTCGTCCTGGAAGCCATCAGAAAGGTCCTCGACTCGGGGGCGCCGCTGCACGTCCTCGACCTGGCCACACCGGTCAAGGACGCCTTCACCACAGAGCTGTTCCGCACGCTGCCGCCCGGCCTCGCCGACCGTGCGCGCGTGCAGTTCTGCGGGCCCGCCGGCACGGACGCCGTCGAGGCGGCGCTGAAACTGGTGCGCGCCGCGACCGGCCGCAGCGGGATTCTCGCCTTCGCCGGCGCCTACCACGGGATGACCGCGGGGGCGCTCGCGGCATCCGGGGGCGCGTCCGACGTACGCGTCGCGCGCCTGCCCTATCCGCAGGACTACCGCTGTCCGTTCGGCATCGGCGGCGAGCGCGGGGCCGAACTCGCCGCGCGCTGGACCGAGTCCATCCTCGACGACACCAAGTCCGGGGTGCCGAGCCCCGCCGGAATGATCCTGGAACCGGTACAGGGCGAGGGCGGAGTGATTCCGGCACGCGACGACTGGATGCGCCGGATGCGGGAGATCACCTCGGCGCGCTCGATCCCGCTGATCGCCGACGAGGTGCAGACGGGGGTCGGCCGGACCGGCACCTTCTGGGCGGTCGAGCACAGCGGCATCACCCCGGACGTGATGGTCCTCTCCAAGGCCATCGGCGGCAGCCTGCCGCTGGCCGTCGTCGTCTACCGCGACGGCCTCGACGTGTGGGAACCGGGCGCCCACGCGGGCACGTTCCGCGGCAACCAACTCGCCATGGCAGCGGGTGCCGCGACTCTCGCGTACGTCCGCGAGAACGATCTCGCCGAGCGCGCCGCCACTCTGGGCGCCCGCCTGATCGCCCAACTCCAGGGTCTGAGCACGGACTTCGCCTCCATCGGCGACGTACGCGGCCGGGGGCTGATGATCGGCGTCGAATTCGTGGACCCCGAAAAGCCGCCGGCGTCTCCTGGGGGACCACCTCCCGCCGCCCCCGAAGTGGCGGCAGCCGTCCAGCGGGAGTGTCTGCGCCGCGGCCTGATCGTGGAACTCGGCGGCCGGCACTCCAGCGTGGTGCGCCTGCTTCCACCACTCACGATCAGCGACGAGCAGGCGAGCGCGGTGCTCGACCGGCTGGCGGACGCGGTGGCGGCGGTCGCGAAAGCGTCCACCGGCACGGCAGACAAGGACACCCGGCGGACAGCGACCGAGAACACCGAACGGGCCGAGCACTCCGGATAGGCGGCCGACCCGGTGGACGGTTCGACCCGGAGCCCTGGAGGTGCTGTCGCTCGGTGACACACCGCAGGGCAGTACCGGAAAGGCAGCCTCCTCCCTGACCACCCAGAGACCGGAAGACGACGCACCCCCACCCGAATCAACCACGAAACGCACAGGTCCAACGCACCCCCGAACAGCCCCGGTTCGTCGCCGCACGAGCCTGAACCACCCCACAAGGAACCCTCTTTGAACGCTACCCCCGCATCCGACGGCCGCCCCCACACCCACGAGCGAGGAGCCCGCGGCACGCAGGCCCCGCTCGGGCCGGGGGCCGACTCGGTCCCCAGGCAGAAGGGAGGGCCCCGGGAGTCCGAACGGCTGCGCGGCGCCACCACCGACCTGCTGGAACACCCCGATCCCTACACCGCGGCCCAGGCCGCGGCCATCGAGAACCTGCTGCGCTGCTGGGTACGCGAGCACGATCTCCCCGCGCCCGACGACGGCACGCTGCGCATCCCCCTGCCCGCCAGCGGCACAGCCCTCGTCGTCCCGGTCCACTACTGGTCCCCCACGGGATGGCACCGCTTCGGCCCTCCTTACCTCTCCGACGCGCCTGACCAGGCGCCTCCCACGGACGCGGCCACACTGGCGGCCCTCCTGAGCCGAGAGACACCTACGGGTGCGGCTCCCGCCGAGCCACTCGCCTCCGCCGAGACGAACGCCTCCGCCAAGCCATGTGCCCCCGCCGAGCCAGCCGCCTCCGCCCAGCCGGACGCGTCTGCCGAGCCGATCACCTCCGCCGAGCCAGCCGCCTCCGCCCAGCCGGACGCGGCTGCCGAGCGACAAGCCTCGGCCGACGACGGCGACCTGGTCGGCCGAGTCGCCGACTCCGTCCGGCGGACCGTCGTCTTCATCACGGACCGCAGGGAGAACGCCGCCGACGGCCCCGACCTCTTCCTCTCCGCCGAGCAGGCGCTGCTGCTCGGGCACCCGCTGCACCCCGCCCCGAAGAGCCGCGAGGGACTCTCCGAGGCCGAAACCCGGCTCTACTCGCCGGAGTTGCGCGGCTCCTTCCCGCTGCACTGGATGGCAGTCGCCCCCTCCGTACTCGCCACCGACTCGGCCTGGACCGAGCGAGGCCGCCTCGTACCCGCGGAACAGCTCACCCCCCGTCTCGCCGGTGCCGGACTGCACCTGCCCGACGGGTACGCCGCGCTGCCGATGCACCCCTGGCAGGTCCGCGAGGTCCGCCACCGCCCGGAAACGGCGAAACTTCTGGACGCCGGACTGCTGAGGGACCTCGGTCCTCACGGCTCCCCGTGGCACCCCACCTCCTCCGTACGCACCCTCTATCGCTCCGGTGCCCCCGCGATGCTGAAGCTGTCACTGGGCCTGCGCATCACCAACTCCCGTCGGGAGAACCTCCGCAAGGAACTCCACCGCGGCGTCGAGGTCCACCGTCTCCTGCGCGGCGGCCTCGCCGAACAGTGGCACGCGGCCCACCCGGGCTTCGACATCGTCCGCGACCCGGCCTGGCTCGCGGTGAACGACCCGGACGGCAACGCCGTACCCGGCGTCGACGTGATGATCCGCCACAACCCGTTCGCGTCGACGGACGACGTCTCCTGCATCGCCGGACTCGTCTCACCCAAGCCCCAGGTTCTGCCCACCGGACAGCGGCACACCGGGGAGCAGCAGCCCGGGCAGAGCAGGCCCACGACGCGTTCCCGGCTCACCGAGATCGTCACCCGCCTCGCCGGACGCACGGGCCGACCGCGCGGCGCCGTCGCCACCGAGTGGTTCCTGCGCTACCTGGAGCAGGTCGTCCGCCCCGTGCTCTGGCTGGACAGTGAGGCCGGCATCGCTCTGGAGGCCCACCAGCAGAACACCCTGCTCCTGCTGGACCCGGAAGGCTGGCCGACGGGCGGTCGCTACCGCGACAACCAGGGCTACTACTTCCGCGAGTCCCGGCGCGCGGACCTGGACAAACGACTCCCCGGCATCGGCGGACGCAGCGACACATTCGTCTCCGACGAGGTCACCGACGAACGCTTCGCCTACTACCTCGCCATCAACAACGTGCTCGGCCTCATCGGCGCCTTCGGCTCACAACGCCTCGCCGACGAACGGCTGTTGCTCGCCGCCTTCCGCCGCTTCCTCACCGATGTCGCCTCCGGACCCGCCCGGCTTCGTACCTCCCTGCCCGCCTGCCTGCTCGACTCACCCGTCCTGCGTTGCAAGGCCAACCTGCTGACCCGGCTGCACGGCCTCGACGAACTCGTCGGCCCGGTCGACACGCAGTCCGTCTACGTCACCATCGCCAACCCCCTTCATTCCTGAGGAACATGATCCGCCCCGTCTCCTGAGAGGAGCGTCGCCGTGCCTCCCACCGATGCGAGCACCGACGCCGGTACCGCCCCCTTCACCGCCGTCGGCAGCGACCCGGGCCCCCGTGCGGACAGCGAGGACACCCTCGATCTGCGCCTGCCCGACGAATTCCTCGCACTCTTCGCCGAGAAGGCCGAGGCCGAGGATGCCGAAGCAGCCGGGGGAGCCACGGAACCGGGCGGGGAGACGGGCGCGGCGCGGGACATGGAGTGGCCCGCCCCCGTCACCCAGGCCGGTGACCACCTCCTCGACCGCGTCGGCGACTGGGGGCCGACCGCCACTTCCGTGGGCGTCTTCCACCTCGTCCCCGTACGCATCGACCGTGATCTCCCGCTCATCAGCCGCTGGATGAACGACCCTGCCGTGGCTGCCTTCTGGGAGCTCTCCGGTCCCGACACGGCGACCGAGCACCACCTGCGCGCCCAGCTCGCCGGCGACGGGCGCAGTGTCCCCTGCCTCGGCGTACTGGACGGCACGCCGATGAGCTACTGGGAGATCTACCGCGCGGACCTCGACCCCCTGGCCCGCCACTACCCGTCCCGCCTCCACGACACCGGAATCCACCTCCTCATCGGCGGTGTCGCCAACCGCGGGCGCGGACTTGGCACGACCCTGCTCAGAGCTGTGTCCGACCTGGTCCTCGACCGGCGCCCCTCATGCGCACGCGTCATCGCGGAGCCCGACCTTCGCAACACCCCCTCCGTGTCCGCCTTTCTCAGCGCCGGCTTCCGGTACTCCGCCGAGGTCGATCTGCCCGACAAGCGGGCAGCCCTCATGGTCAGAGACCGGGCCCTGCGCGATCTGTTGTAGCGCCGTCACTTTTAGTACACCGCTCGTCCCGATCAGGTTCCCAGCCGAGGAGTCCCCGTGCCGAACCCGCCCGCCGCCCCGACTCCAGGCGAGCCGTCATGGCTCTACGACCCGCCTGAACTGAGCCCGGAGCGCTGGGAAAGAGCGGGGCGCCGACTGCTCGCCAAGATGATCGGGGAGTTCGCGCACGAGGAGATCCTGGTACCGGAACCGGATGTGAACCGCGTCAGCTGCACGGCAGCAGCCTCCGCTCCTGCTGGGGCCACGGCACCGGTCGGCGCCTCAACCCCTAGAGGAGACGATTCGCCACCTGGCGCAGACGTCCAAGATTCTTCGACCTCGCTCCCTACCCCTGGCCGACAGGCCTTGCCCCCGACCGCCCCGAACGAAGCAGACCCAGCCGGCGAGCGCCCCTACACGCTCCGCCTCGACGCCGGAGGCATCCTCTCTTTCCGCGCCCGCCGTGGCGCGTACGAGAGTTGGCAGGTCGATCCGTCGTCACTCACCTTGACTGAAGCCACCCAAGCCACCCAAGCCACCCAAGGCACCGAAGCCACCAAAGTCGCTGAAGCTACTAAAGCCACCGAAGTCGCCGAAGCCACTGAGGTCACGAAAGTGACCAAAGCAATCAAAGAGACCAACGCAACCAAAGTCGCAGAAGGTGCCAGCGAAACCGGCGGCCTCGACGGCACCTCAGGAAATCAATCTCCCCGCCCTTACACCGACCCCCTCGACTTGCTCACCCGCGCCCGCGCCACCCTGGGCCTGGACGGCTCCACCCTCGGCCACGTCATCCGCGAACTGACCACCACCCTCGCCGCGGACGCCCGCCTCGATCACACGGCACTCCCCGCCGCCCGCCTCGCTGATCTCAGCTATGCCGAGCTGGAAGGCCACCAGACGGGCCACCCCTGGATCGTCCTCAACAAAGGCCGCCTCGGCTTCTCGGCGACGGACGCTGCCCACTGGGCACCCGAGGGCCGCAGAGTGACAGCCCTGCCATGGATCGCAGTGCACACCTCACTCGCCACCTATCGAGGCGTCGCGGGCCTGGAGACCGCCGACCAGCTGTACGCGCGCGAGCTGAGCCCCACCACCAGGGAGTCCTACGACACGGCACTACGCGCGCGTGGGCTCGCTCCGGAGTCGTACCTCTACCTGCCCGTGCACCCCTGGCAGTGGAACGACGTCGTGCTGCCGCTCTTCGCGCCCTCCGTCGCCGCGGGCGCCATCGTCCCCATGCCCCCGGACGGCGATCTGCGCCTTCCCCAGCAGTCGATCCGCACCTTCCTCAACACCTCACGACCGGACCGGCACACCGTCAAACTGCCGCTGTCCGTCCTCAACACCCTGGTGTGGCGCGGCCTCCCGACGGAACGCACGCTCGCGGCTCCCGCCGTCACCACCTGGATGCACGGCCTGCGCGACGCCGACCCGTTCCTGCGCGACACCTGCCAGGTCGTCCTGCTCGGCGAGGTCGCTTCGGTGACGGTCGGGCACCCCGTGTACGACGCGCTGCCGGAAGTCCCGTACCAGTACAAGGAGTTGCTCGGCGCGATCTGGCGCGAGCCGCTGTCCCGCCATCTCGTATCCGGCGAACGCGCCCGTACCCTGGCGGCTCTCCTGCACATCGACCCGGCCGGCCGTGCCTTCACGGCGGAGCTCGTGGAGCGCTCGGGTCTGGCTCCGCGGACCTGGCTGCGCCGTCTCTTCGCCGCGTTGCTGCCGCCCCTGCTGCACTTCCTCTATCGCTACGGCACTGTGTTCAGCCCACATGGCGAGAACGCGATCGTTGTCTTCGACGACCACGACGTACCCGCCCGTCTCGCGGTGAAGGACTTCGTGGACGACGTGAACGTCAGCTCCGAGCCGCTTCCCGAACACGCCTCCATGCCGGACGACGTGCGGGCCGTTCTGCTCACGGAACCGGCCGCGTTCCTCACCCAGTTCATCCACTCCGGGCTCTTCGTCGGTGTCTTCCGTTATCTGGCCCCGCTGTGCGAGGAGCAACTGGGTGTTCCCGAGGCCGAGTTCTGGTCGCTCGTCCGGGCGGAAATCCTCCGCCACCAGAAGCGGTTCCCGGAGCTCAAGGAGCGTTACGAAACGTTCGACCTGCTCACTCCCCGTATCGAGCGGCTGTGCCTCAACCGCAACCGACTGCACCTGGACGGCTACCGCGACCGCCCCCAGCGCCCGCACGCCGCCGTGCACGGCACCGTCCCGAACCCACTGCACCAGTCTTGATCGCCGCCCGCAGCACCGCCCGCATCGCCACCTGTATCACCGCCCGTGCACACGTCTTGATCGCGTCCCTCGCTCCGGCCTTGATCGCACGGTTGTCAGTGCCGAGCCGTAGGGTGGTCTGGCTATGACAGAGCCCTCACTCCCTGAACTCCTGCATGCCGCCGTCACAGCCGTCGGCGGTACGGAGCGCCCTGGCCAGGTGACCATGGCCGAAGCCGTCGCGCAGGTCATCGACGACGGCTCCCATCTGCTGGTCCAGGCGGGCACCGGCACCGGAAAGTCGCTCGGTTACCTGGTGCCCGCGCTCGCGCACGGGGAGCGGGTAGTCGTGGCGACGGCGACCCTGGCGCTCCAGCGGCAGCTCGTGGAGCGGGATCTGCCGCGCACGGTGGACGCGCTGCATCCGCTGCTGCGCCGCCGCCCCGAGTTCGCGATGCTCAAGGGCCGGTCGAACTACATGTGCCTGCACCGCCTCAATGAAGGCATGCCGCAGGACGAGGAGGAGGGCCTCTTCGACCAGTTCGAGGCGGCCGCGCCCACCAGCAAGCTGGGCCAGGACCTGCTGCGGTTGCGCGACTGGGCGGACGAGACCGAGACCGGCGATCGCGACGATCTCACCCCCGGTGTCTCGGACCGGGCCTGGTCACAGATCTCGGTGTCTTCCAGGGAGTGCCTGGGTGCCTCGAAATGCGCCTACGGAGCGGAGTGCTTCGCCGAGATGGCCCGTGAGCGCGCCAAACTCGCCGAGGTCGTCGTCACGAACCACGCCCTCCTCGCGATCGACGCCATCGAGGGCGCCCCGGTCCTCCCGCAGCACGAGGTGCTGATCGTGGACGAGGCGCACGAGCTGGTCTCCCGCGTCACCGGAGTCGCGACGGGCGAGCTCACGCCGGGCCAGGTCAACCGCGCCGTGCGCCGCGTCTCGAAGCTGGTCAACGAGAAGGCGGCCGACCAGCTCCAGACGGCCGCCGAGGGCTTCGAGCGACTGATGGAGCTCGCCCTGCCCGGCCGCCTGGAGGAGATCCCGGAGGACCTCGGGTACGCGCTGATGGCCCTGCGCGACGCCGCCCGCACGGTGATCTCGGCGATCGGCGCGACCCGCGACAAATCCGTCGGCGACGAGGACGCGGTCCGCAAGCAGGCCCTCGCCTCCGTGGAGACGGTCCACGACGTGGCGGAGCGAATCACGAACGGCTCCGAGTGGGACGTCGTCTGGTACGAGCGGCACGACCGATTCGGCGCTTCCTTGCGGGTCGCCCCGATGTCCGTCTCGGGCCTGCTGCGCGAGAAGCTCTTCGCGGACCGCTCCGTCGTCCTGGCCTCGGCCACGCTCAAGCTCGGCGGCGACTTCAACGGCGTGGGGGCCTCGCTGGGTCTGGCCCCGGAGGGCACCGAGGGGGAGGACGTCCCGCCCTGGAAGGGCATCGACGTCGGCTCGCCCTTCGACTACGGCAAGCAGGGCATCCTGTACGTCGCGAAGCACCTGGCACGGCCCGCGCGCGACAGCGACCGCGGAGACATGCTGGACGAGCTCACCGAGCTGATCCAGGCGGCCGGCGGCCGCACGCTCGGCCTCTTCTCCTCGATGCGCGCCGCCCAGCTCGCCGCGGAGGAACTGCGCTCCCGTATCCCGGAGTTCCCCATCCTGCTTCAGGGCGAGGAGACACTCGGCGAGCTGATCAAGAACTTCGCGGCCGACCCGAAGACCTGTCTCTTCGGCACGCTCTCGCTCTGGCAGGGCGTGGACGTACCGGGGGCCAGCTGCCAGCTGGTCGTCATGGACAAGATCCCCTTCCCACGCCCCGACGATCCGCTGATGAGCGCCCGCCAGAAAGCGGTCGAGGACGCCGGGGGCAACGGCTTCATGGCCGTCGCGGCCACCCACGCGGCCCTGCTGATGGCCCAGGGCGCCGGCCGCCTCGTACGGGCGATGGGGGACCGCGGTGTGGTCGCCGTACTGGACCAGAGGCTCGCCACGGCCCGCTATGGCAGCTATCTGAAGGCGTCACTGCCCGACTTCTGGTACACGACGGACCGTAATCAGGTGCGGCGGTCGCTGGCCGCGATCGACGAGGCGGCAAAGAAGGCGGAGAGCGCAGAGGTAGCAGAAGGCGCGTAGACGTCAGTGGGCTGCCCCCCGGCTCAGGCCGGGGGGCAGCCCACTGACGTGCGCAATCGTGGACAGCACAGGGCCCCGGAACCGGCGCAGGGGTCCCGGGGCCCGGTCAGGGGCGGAGACTCAGATCCGCCGCAGTACCGCCACGACCTTGCCGAGGATGGTCGCCTCGTCGCCGGGAATCGGCTGGTACGCGGAGTTGTGCGGGAGCAGCCATACATGGCCGTCCTCGCGCTTGAAGCGCTTGACGGTGGCCTCGCCGTCCAGCATGGCCGCCACGATGTCGCCGTTCTCCGCGACCGGCTGGCGGCGGACCGTCACCCAGTCCCCGTCGCAGATCGCGGCCTCGATCATCGAGTCGCCGACGACCTTCAGGACGAACAGCTCGCCGTCGCCGACCAGCTGCCGGGGCAGCGGGAAGACGTCCTCGACCGACTCCTCGGCAAGGATCGGGCCACCGGCGGCGATCCGGCCGACCAGCGGGACGTACGACGCGGCCGGCTTGCCCGCGGTGTCGGTGGGCTGCGCGGTGGACTGGTCGGATCCCCGGACCTCGTAGGCCCGCGGGCGGTGCGGGTCGCGGCGCAGGAACCCCTTGCGCTCCAGTGCCATCAGCTGGTGTGCCACCGAGGAGGTGCTGGAGAGGCCCACGGCCTGTCCGATCTCCCGCATGGACGGCGGGTATCCGCGCCGCTGCACGGAGTCCCTGATGACCTCGATGACCCGGCGCTGCCGGTCGGTGAGTCCGGAACTGTCCGCCCGGATGCCTGGAGGTCGGCCCGGCAGGGAGCGTGTGGGCTTGGGCCCCTCCTGGTTCACTTCATTCATGGCATGCACCGGCTCAAATCGGCCCTGGGAGCGGTCCTGGGCAGTGATGGTGGCACTGTCTGCGGTGGTGGTCACGTCGGCCCCTCTCGTTCGTCTCCCTGCTGGACAACGGTAGTTGCTTTCGAAAGGTTGCGCCAAACACACGTTCGAGTGAAAAATCGCGGATAGCCTGACGTGATCATGTGTCTGGGTGTATGGCTAACGCTGCTCCGGGCGGACAAAAGCGCTCATTGCTGTACTCTCCACCGCCGGGGCCATGGCCTTGTGGGCCGGAGCGGGCGCGAGGGCCAGTCTGCCACCAGGTGTCCCGTCGGCCGGGTACCGGCCCCCTTGTCCGTGGCGCCCACCGTATCCCCGTACACCCCTTCGCCGGTATGGCCATGCGGCACATGCCAATACGGGAGCGACACGCGCGCGACGTGTGAATTTATGGGCCAAGCACCACATCTAGTGGTTGGATTGCAGTAGCAGCCCAGAAGTTGTGGTGCCCCGGTCCTCCGGACCCATGGTCATCGCCTATGCTTGGGGCTGCTTCGAGGGGCCCAAGGGGCCTGTCGAGGCTATTGAGTCGTGCTGTGAAGGAGGGTTGGAGTTCGATGCACTGCCCCTTCTGCAGGCACCCCGACAGCCGCGTCGTCGACAGCCGTACGACGGACGACGGTACGTCGATCCGCAGGCGCCGCCAGTGTCCCGACTGCTCCCGTCGTTTCACGACGGTGGAGACGTGCTCGCTGATGGTGGTCAAGCGGTCCGGAGTCACCGAGCCCTTCAGTCGTACCAAGGTCATCAACGGCGTGCGCAAGGCGTGCCAGGGACGACCTGTCACCGAGGACGCACTCGCCCAGCTCGGCCAGCGGGTCGAGGAGGCGGTGCGGGCCACCGGAAGCGCCGAACTGACCACCCACGACGTGGGGCTGGCCATACTCGGCCCGTTGCAGGAGCTCGACCTCGTCGCCTATCTGCGGTTCGCGTCCGTGTACCGGGCGTTCGACTCGCTGGAGGATTTCGAGGCCGCCATCACGGAACTCAGGGAAGAACAGCGCCCCGCCGCGGACGACGATGACGCGGGCGAGGGGCGCCAGGGAACGGATCGCGGGTCCGGGGGGACTGTCGAAGTCCCCGTGCCCGCCAGCGCCGCCGACTGACGAGGGGGGCCGGACCGGCCCGGCCGTTCGGCGGCGACCACAGACCTGGTGTGGGCGGCCGCGCAGGCGGAGCTCGCAACATTCAGACACACACCGTGCCACGGGAAGAACGAGGCACTTCAGGGCGTTTTAGCCCGATACAGGGAGGCGGCATGACAGAGACGGCGAGCGGCCCGGCACGAGGTTCCCGAGCGAAGGGCACCAAGGCCAACAAGGGGCTGCGCATCGAGCGCATCCACACCACCCCGGGCGTGCACCCGTACGACGAGGTGGCCTGGGAGCGCCGTGACGTCGTCATGACCAACTGGCGCGACGGCTCGGTCAACTTCGAGCAGCGTGGCGTCGAGTTCCCCGACTTCTGGTCGGTGAACGCGGTCAACATCGTCACCAGCAAGTACTTCCGCGGTGCCGTGAGCACCCCGCAGCGCGAGGTGAGCCTCAAGCAGCTCATCGACCGCATCGTGAAGACGTATCGGAAGGCCGGCGAGGACAACAAGTACTTCGCCTCGCCCGCCGACGCCGAGATCTTCGAGCACGAGCTGGCGTACGCCCTCCTGCACCAGATCTTCAGCTTCAACTCGCCGGTGTGGTTCAACGTCGGCACCGCGCAGCCCCAGCAGGTGTCCGCCTGCTTCATCCTGGCCGTCGACGACTCCATGGAGTCGATCCTCGACTGGTACAAGGAAGAGGGCATGATCTTCAAGGGCGGCTCCGGCGCCGGCCTGAACCTCTCCCGGATCCGCTCCTCCAAGGAACTGCTCTCCTCCGGCGGCAACGCCTCGGGTCCGGTCTCCTTCATGCGCGGTGCGGATGCCTCTGCAGGAACGATCAAGTCGGGCGGCGCGACGCGCCGCGCCGCCAAGATGGTCATCCTCGACGTCGACCACCCCGACATCGAGGACTTCATCCAGACCAAGGTCAAGGAAGAGGAGAAGATCCGCGCCCTGCGCGACGCGGGCTTCGACATGGACCTGGGCGGCGACGACATCACGTCCGTCCAGTACCAGAACGCCAACAACTCGGTCCGCGTGAACGACGAGTTCATGAAGGCCGTGGAGAACGGCGACAAGTTCGGCCTGCGTGCCCGCATGACCGGCGAGGTCATCGAGGAGGTCGAGGCCAAGGAGCTCTTCCGCAAGATGGCCGAGGCCGCCTGGGCCTGTGCCGACCCCGGCATCCAGTACGACGACACCATCAACCGCTGGCACACGTGCCCGGAGTCCGGCCGCATCAACGGCTCGAACCCGTGCAGCGAGTACATGCACCTGGACAACACGTCCTGCAACCTCGCCTCGCTGAACCTGATGAAGTTCCTGAAGGACGACGGCCTGGGCCACCAGTCCTTCGACGTCGAGCGGTTCTCCAAGGTCGTCGAGCTCGTCATCACCGCGATGGACATCTCCATCTGCTTCGCGGACTTCCCGACGCAGAAGATCGGCGAGAACACCCGCGCCTTCCGCCAGCTGGGCATCGGCTACGCCAACCTCGGCGCCCTCCTGATGGCGACCGGCCACGCGTACGACTCCGACGGCGGCCGCGCCCTCGCCGGATCCATCACCTCGCTGATGACCGGCACTTCGTACAAGCGCTCCGCGGAGCTCGCCGCGGTCGTCGGCCCGTACGACGGCTACGCCCGCAACGCGCAGCCGCACCAGCGCGTCATGAAGCAGCACTCCGACGCCAACGCCGTGGCTGTCCGCATGGACGACCTGGACACGCCGATCTGGGCCGCCGCCACGGAGGCCTGGCAGGACGTGCTCCGCCTCGGCGAGAAGAACGGCTTCCGCAACGCGCAGGCCTCGGTCATCGCCCCGACCGGCACCATCGGTCTCGCGATGTCCTGCGACACCACCGGTCTCGAGCCCGACCTCGCGCTGGTCAAGTTCAAGAAGCTGGTCGGCGGCGGCTCGATGCAGATCGTCAACGGCACCGTCCCGCAGGCCCTGCGCCGCCTGGGCTACCAGGAGGAGCAGATCGAGGCGATCGTCGCCCACATCGCCGACCACGGCAATGTGGTCGACGCCCCCGGCCTCAAGCACGAGCACTACGAGGTCTTCGACTGCGCCATGGGCGAGCGTTCCATCTCCGCGATGGGCCACGTCCGCATGATGGCCGCGATCCAGCCCTGGATCTCCGGCGCGCTCTCCAAGACGGTCAACCTGCCGGAGTCGGCGACCGTCGAGGACGTCGAGGAGGTCTACTTCGAGGCGTGGAAGATGGGCGTCAAGGCGCTCGCGATCTACCGCGACAACTGCAAGGTCGGCCAGCCCCTCTCCGCCAAGAACAAGGGCAACCAGAGCCCCGAGGCCACCGCGGCCGCCGAGAAGGCCGAGGCGACCATCCGCGAGACGGTCGAGAAGGTCGTCGAGTACCGCCCGGTCCGCAAGCGCCTCCCCAAGGGCCGTCCCGGCATCACCACCTCCTTCACCGTCGGTGGCGCCGAGGGCTACATGACCGCCAACTCCTACCCGGACGACGGTCTCGGCGAGGTCTTCCTGAAGATGTCCAAGCAGGGCTCCACCCTCGCGGGCATGATGGACGCCTTCTCGATCGCCGTCTCCGTAGGCCTGCAGTACGGCGTGCCCCTGGAGACGTACGTCTCGAAGTTCACCAACATGCGCTTCGAGCCGGCCGGTATGACGGACGACCCGGACGTGCGGATGGCGCAGTCGATCGTCGACTACATCTTCCGACGCCTGGCGCTCGACTTCCTGCCCTTCGAGACGCGTTCCGCACTCGGCATCCACTCCGCCGAGGAGCGTCAGCGCCACCTGGAGACCGGTTCGTACGAGCCGACCGACGACGAGCTGGACGTCGAGGGCCTGGCCCAGTCGGCGCCCCGCGCGCAGGAACTGAAGGCCGTCGTCACCCCGAAGGCCGAGGTCGAGGCGGCCAAGCCCGCCCCGCAGCAGGCCCACACCAGTGCCGAACTGGTGGAGATGCAGCTGGGCATCCAGGCGGACGCCCCCCTGTGCTTCTCCTGTGGCACGAAGATGCAGCGGGCCGGTTCCTGCTACATCTGCGAGGGCTGCGGCTCGACCAGCGGCTGCAGCTGATTTTGGGCACTGCCCGGGTGTGAATCCTGGTGGTCAGGGCGGTGGAGCCGATTTCTCGGCGCCACCGCCCTTGGCGTGTGTGAGGCCTGGCTGCCTGGCCGGCCCGCCTTGCGCCACCAGCCAGGGCACGCGTCCCTCCGGTGCGCGTGGATCAGGATTCGTGGGCCCTGCCCATGGTCCTGGCGAAGGTCGCCGGGTCCGTGTCGAAGCCGCGGATGCCCGGGTAGAAAGTCCACTCTCCGGATTCGTCGCGTACGAACTCCGCGACCGTTGCGGCCGTCGCCCCGAGGACGCCGCCGAAGTCGTCCTCGGCCAGGACGGTGTAGCCCTCGCGGATCCGCAGGCCGGGGTTGTGCACGCTGACGAAAGTGCGTAGCCCGGTGCGCTGTTGGATGGCGACGCCGACCACCACGCGCGCGTACCGCTTGTCGAGACGGGTCAGCTCCAGGGTCATCACCTCGTCCCAGCCGAAGCCCTTGCCGTCCTTGCTGTCCCGGTTGAGAGTGATGGTGCCGTCCGGGGAGCGGCTGCCGAAGTGCACTACGTAGTCGGGGTTTTCGCGTGTGTCGGTCGCGAGGTAGGTGGCGGCGACGATGTCGAGATCGGTGGGCGGTTCGCCGGCGGGACTGGGATCCCATTTCGCCGAGATCTCGACCTTGCTGATGCCCTTGTTGAGGCCGTTCACCGGTTCTCCCCTCGTGGTCCCCCTGTGTCAGCCGCCTCAACTGCCGGGCAGGTGAGGCATGTTGCCCATCGTGCCACGCGCGCGGGGGCGCTCGTGCGGAGGCAGTACGCCGGAGCGTGACCGACGCCACGTTCCGTGGCCTTACGATGGCGCGGTGCTGGTCAAGTGGATTCGCTGCACCGTGGTGGACCGCCGCGGTTTTGAACGGGGGCAGCGGAAATGGGCGGGACTTCTGGGGGAGCCGGGATTCCGGGGGCAGGGTGGGGGCTGGAGCCGGGGAAGGCCCGGGGTGGCCCACATCTTCGCCTTCTGGGAGAGCCGTGCCTTCTACGACTCCTTCATGGCGCGCTCCCATGACCGGCTCGCCGCTTCCCAGTCGGGCACCTTCAAGGATTCGCAGGTCAAACTCTTCGATCACCGTTTCGATGTGAAGACCGGCTTCGAGCCGCGCTTCACGGACACCGATCTGGTGCGGGTGGCGCACTGTCGCGTTCACCAGGAGCGCGCCGAGCACTTCGCGCTGATGCAGGAGAAGGTCTGGAACCCGGCGATGGCCGGCTCGCCGGGCATGGTGCGGGGCCTGTTCGGCGAGGCGCCCGGCCATGAATTCCTGGTTCTGTCGATGTGGCAGTCGGCCGCCGAGCACGGCAAGTACCGCGCCGAGCGTGTGGAGCGGCTCGCCCTGCGGGCCCAGATCGAGGCGGACGTCGTGGCGCTCGCGGGCGACATCGTCCAGTTGGAACCGGCCTGGACGGTCTGAAACGACCACGATTTATGTGACCTGTGCCTTACGGAGTCCGTACGAGTGCTCGATCGGCCGCGACTCGATCTAGTGTTTCGGTATGGCACGACCACGGCGCATCGTCCTTGTCCGGCACGGCGAGTCGGTGGGCAATGCCGATGACTCTGTGTACGAGCGTGAACCCGACCACGCCCTGGCGCTCACCGAGAAGGGGTGGCGGCAGGCGGAGGAGACGGGAAAGCGGCTGCGGGAGGTCTTCGGCAATGAGCGCGTAAGCGTTTACGTCTCCCCGTACCGCCGTACGCACGAGACCTTCCGCGCCTTCCACCTCGACCCCGAACGAGTACGTGTGCGCGAGGAGCCGCGGCTGCGCGAACAGGACTGGGGAAACTGGCAGGACCGGGACGACGTACGGCTGCAGAAGGCGTACCGCGACGCGTACGGGCACTTCTTCTACCGCTTCGCGCAGGGTGAGTCGGGTGCCGACGTGTACGACCGGGTCGGCGGCTTCCTGGAGAGCCTGTACCGGAGCTTCGAGGCGCCCGATCACCCGCCGAACGTGCTCCTCGTGACCCACGGCCTGGCCATGCGGCTGTTCTGCATGCGCTGGTTCCACTGGACGGTCGCGGAATTCGAGTCGCTGTCGAACCCGGGGAACGCGGAGGTGCGGATGCTCGTTCTCGGGGAGGACGGCAGGTACACGCTTGACCGTCCTTTCGAACGCTGGCGTGATCCGGAACCGTACGGAGTCACCGGATAGAGTGGCAGGGCGATGACCGCTGACTCCTCACCCGACGGGCGCCTGGACCGCGCCGTGGCCAGCCTGCGCGGACTCGCGGTGGGGGACGCGCTGGGCTCGCAGTTCTTCGTGCCCGCGAACTATCCGCTCCTCAAGCGCCGCGCGCTGCCGCCCGGGCCGTGGCAGTGGACCGACGACACGGAAATGGCCTCCTCCGTAGTGGCCACTCTGGCCGCCCACCGTCGCATCGACCAGGACGCGCTGGCCCGCTCCTTCGCGGAGCACCACGACTTCGACCGGGGTTACGGACCCGCGGTCAACCGGCTGCTGCGGCAGATCCGGGAGGGCGGCGACTGGCGCGAGCTGGCCTCGGCCCTCTTCAACGGACAGGGTTCGTGGGGGAACGGCGCCGCGATGCGGATCGCCCCCTTGGGCGCCTGGTACGCGGACGACCCGGAGCAGGCCACGCACCAGGCCGAGATCTCGGCCTACCCCACGCATCAGCACCGCGAAGCCGTCGTCGGCGCCATGGCCGTGGCCGCGGCCGCCGCGCTGGTCGCGTCTCCGGGTGGTCCGCCACCTCCCGAGGCGCTGCTCGACGGCGTCATCGCCCTCGTGCCACGCAGCGCCGTGGGCGCAGGTCTGCGGCGTGCCCGGGACATGCTCGACTACGGCGACCCGACGACGGTCGCCGCGGTCCTCGGCTGCGGGCGGCGTACGACCGCGCACGACACCGTGCCCTTCGCTCTCTGGTCGGCCGCGCGGGCCCTCGGTGACTACGAAGAGGGCTTCTGGGCCACGGCTCAGGTGGGCGGCGACATGGACACGACCTGCGCCATCGTCGGGGGCGTCGTGGCCGCCGGGAAGGCCGGGGCACCGCCTGCGGAGTGGGTGGAGCGGACCGAGGCACTACCGAAGTGGCTGTCGGTGGGGGTTGCGGGTTAGAGCTCGCCCGCGGCCGTCGGCAGGCGAGCCCAGAGCCGTGCTGTCGGCTCGCTCACGGCTGTCGGCAGGCGAGCCCAGAGCCATGCTGTCGCGATCAATTGGGCTGTCGCGATCACTTGGGTGAGCCATGCGGCTCCGCGAGTGGCGGGGCACGCGTGCGTGCCCCGATTTCTCCCGCCTCAAGCGCTGTCCACTGTCACAGCCCTGCCACAGAGGCGCTGTGACCCGCTGTGCCGACTGTCCCGCGGTTAATCTTTCCGCCACGCCGCTCGTTGATCATCACGGGCGTGCACGACGAGACACCGGTCCCTGGCTTCCGCCGCAGCCACGAGCTGCGCGCTGCCCGGACCGGTCGGGAGGGGGTCCCGTGTCCGACACGCCGTCCGAGGCCGAGCCGAGAGGGTCGCTGACCAAGAAGCCCGGCATCGATGCCGAAGAGCCCGAGGACGCCGTTCCCGTGTCCCGCTCCGGCGACGGCTCGGACGAGGAAGGACGGCCAGTCGGCGTCGCGGACGAAGACTGGGACGGCCCCGTCGTCGAGTCCTGGTTCGCCGACAGCCAGGCGGAGCCCCCGCCTCCCATCCGTACCGCCACCCTCTGGGCCGCCCTCGCCACCGGCGTGCTCAGCATGCTTCTGCTGGGTGACGGCCTGGCCCTCAATCTCCTCCTGGTGGCGATACCGGCCACGCTCGGCGCGTACTTCGCGGCCCAGGCGGCGGGCCGGAGCGTGCGCCGCTGGACGCTGGTGTGGGGCGTCGGAGGACTCGCCCTGCTGACCGTACCGGCGCTCCGCGACGCCGACTGGCCGTCCTTCCTCGCCCTCGTGGCCGCCATGGCGGCGGGCTCGCTCGCCCTGCACGGCGGCCGCACCTGGACCGGGGTGCTGTTCGGCCCGATCGGTCTCTACACCTCGCTGCTCACCGGCCCCGCCTGGGGCTGGCGCGGGCTGCGCGAGCGGACCGGCGGCGCCCGGGGCAACGTGGGCCCGGTGCTGCGCGCGGTCGTGGTGGCCGCGGTCCTGCTGCTGGTCTTCGGCGCGCTGTTCGCCGGGGCGGACGCCGCCTTCGCGGATCTCCTCGCCGGTCTCGTGCCGGACGCGTCGGTCTCCGGCGGACCCTGGCACATCGTCCTGTTCGTGATCGGCGTGGTCGGCGCGCTCGCGGCGGCGCACACGGCCGCCGCGCCCGTTCAGTGGGACCGCGTCGAGGTACCCCCGGGCCGCGCTCGCGGCCGCGTCGAGTGGGCGCTGCCCCTGATCGTGCTCGCCGTGCTCTTCGCGGTCTTCAACGCCGTCCAGCTCGCAGTCCTGTTCGGCGGATACGACGCGGTACTGGACAAGACAGGCCAGACGTACGCCGAGTACGCGCGCCAGGGCTTCTGGCAGCTGTTGCTGGTCACACTCCTCACCCTGCTCGTCATCGTCTTCGCCCTGCGCTGGGCCCCGCGCGACGGCTCGCGCGACCGGACGCTGGTGCGCGCCGTCCTCGGAACCCTCTGTGTCCTCGCGCTCGTTGTCGTGGCATCGGCGGTGCGGCGTATGGACATGTACGTGGGGGAGTACGGGCTGACGCGTCTGAGGATCTCGGTGGTGACCGTCGAGCTCTGGCTCGGCCTGGTCATCGTGCTCATCATGGCGGCCGGCGTCTGGGGCGCCCGCTGGCTGCCGCGTGCGGTGCTGGCCAGTGCCGCCGCGGGGGTGCTCGCCTTCGGTCTCATGTCGCCGGACGGCATGATCGCCGAGCGCAACGTCCAGCGGTACGAGAAGACGGGCACCTTCGACCTCGACTACGCGCGCGGGCTGTCCGCCGACGCCGTACCGGCTCTCGACGGGCTCGAGGAGCCCCTGCGTTCCTGCGCGCTGCAGTCCATCGCGCGGGACCTGGAGCGGGAGGACGAGCCCTGGTACGCCACGAGTTGGGGCGAGATGCGCGCCCGGGACGTCCTCGACGACCGGTCGCTGTCTCCCGAGGCCCACTGGCGGGTGTGCAGTCGGCTGAGCGGCGAGCTGGCGTATGGGGCGTATCGCTGAGGCGAGGGCCGCACCGACCGCGTACACGCCGTCCTCGAGGCCTCAGGAGCGAACCACCAAGGCCGGGCCGCCGTCCCCAGGACGGCGGCCCGGCCTTCCCGTTCAGCCTCCGGCGGGCCCCGCCGTGCCCGCCAGAGCGTCGAGGTCGCTCTTGCGGACCCGGATCACCAACGTGGCGATGACCAGGGCGAGTACGGCCATCGCGACGGCCGGTATGAAGGCCGTGGAGATGCCCTGGGACAGCACCTCGTGGCTCCAGGGAGCGGGCAACTGCTGTGTCCTGGCGAACTCGGCCTTCTGCTCGGCCGAGGCGTTGGCCATGAAGTCCTGGACCTGCTTCTCCGCCTCGTCACGGCTGGCCGAGCCGAAGACCGTGGTCAGGATGGAGAGGCCGAGCGAACCGCCCACCTGCTGCGTGGCGTTGAGCAGGCCCGACGCCGCGCCCGCCTCGTGCGCGGCGACCCCGGAGACCGCGGTCAGGGTCAGCGTCACGAAGTTCAGGCCCATGCCGAAACCGAACAGCAGCATCGGACCGAGCACGCCTCCGACGTACGAGCTCCCCGGGTCGATGAAGGTCTGCCAGCCGAGCCCGAGCGCGACGAGCGCCGAGCCGACCAGCATGAAGGGCTTCGGGCCGAGCACCGGAAGGAATCGCTGCGACAGACCCGCGCCGAACACGATCGCGACCGTCACGGGGAGGAAGGCGAGTCCCGCCTCGATCGGGGTGTACTGCAGCACGTTCTGCACGAAGAGAACGATGAAGAAGAACATGCCGAACATCGCCGCGGCCAGGCTCAGCATGATCACGTACGTACCGGACCGGTTCCGGTCGGCGAACATCCGCAGTGGTGTGATCGGTTCCTTGGCCCGGGACTCGACCAGCGTGAAGGCCAGCAGCAGGACGATCGCCGCGCCGAAGGACCCGATGGTGAGGCTGTCCCGCCAGCCCTCCTCCGCGGCCCGGATGAAGCCGTAGACGAGGGAGGCCATACCGGCCGTCGAGGTCAGCGCGCCCGCGATGTCGAAGCGCCCGGGGTGCCGCTCGGACTCACTTATGTAGAGCGGCGTGACGACCGCGATGAGTATACCGATGGGTACGTTGACGAAGAGCACCCAGCGCCAGTCGAGCCACTCCGTGAGCATGCCGCCGGCCAGCAGACCGATCGCGCCGCCGCCGGCCGAGACCGCGGCGAAGACGCCGAACGCCCTGTTGCGCTCGGGCCCTTCGGGGAACGTCGTGGTGATCAGCGCCAGCGAGGTGGGCGACGCGATCGCGCCACCCACGCCCTGGAGGGCGCGCGCCGCCAGCAACTGCCAGGGTTCCTGGGCGAAACCGCCGAGCAGCGAGGCGGCCGTGAAGAGCAGGATTCCGGTCATGAAGACCCGGCGCCGGCCGAGGATGTCACCGGCCCGGCCGCCGAGAAGCAGCAGGCCACCGAAGGTGAGCGTGTACGCGCTGACCACCCAGGTGAGGTCGGTGGTGGAGAACTTGAGCGCGTCTTGAATGTGCGGGAGCGCGATGTTCACAATCGTCGCGTCGAGTACCACCATGAGTTGACAGGCGGCGATGACGGTGAGTGCGATGCCGGGATGCCCCTCCCGGCGGGCCGCTCCTGGCTTTTGATCCTGAATCAACGGAGAGGTTGTCACTATTAAGTCCCCCACGAGTGCGTTAGTGAACGCTCGCGTTCACTGCCGCGCCAAACGGTAGTGAGTCCCCGACAGTGAACGCAAGCGTTCACTGAAGTCGCAACCGCTTTATGGCGCTTGACCGCTCACGGACCCCAAGTCCGCACGGCACGCATGCACGCACGCGCGTGCCGCTTGCCCGCTCAAACGGAGACACGCTCATGGTTACTTCGAGTTGGACGGCCGCTCCCGCTCACGCGGCCTCCCCGCGCCGCCGTGGCGCCGTACTCGAACGTGCGATCCTCGACGCCGCACTGGAGCAGCTCAGCACGGTCGGCTGGAACGGCCTCACGATGGAGGGCGTCGCCGCCGGCGCCCAGACCGGCAAGGCCGCGGTCTACCGCCGCTGGCCGTCGAAAGAAGACCTCGTCGCGGACGCGCTCCGGGCCGGGCTGCCGTCACTTGAGGACGTGCCCGATCTGGGGAGCGTACGAGAGGACCTGCTCGAGCTGTGCCGGCGGGCGCGCGAGGCGATGTACTCGCGCCCCGGATTCGCACTGCGCTCAGTGATTCACGAATGCGACGCCTCCCAGGCCCAGCGCTTCCAGGAGGTGATCATCGGAGGGGTGGTGGAGCCGACCATCCGGCTGCTCGGTGAGGTCATCAACCGCGGTATCCAGCGGGGAGAAGTACGGCCGGACGCCGCGAACTCGTATGTCTTCGACGCCATTCCGGCGATGATGATGTACCGCTCCAAGGTGCACGCGAGCGAATGGAGCGAGCGTGACATCGAGGAGATGGTCGATCAGTTGGCGGTTCCACTGCTGCGGCCGGAGCGTGCATGACCGGCCTCTGAGGCGGTACGGCCACAGGTGCTGAGGTTGCCCTGGGAAACCGAGGTGTCGCGTGGGGTTCCGGGCGGCGTAGGCTGAGGGCGCCATGCCGTACGAACCACCTACCCACACAGTCGAGCGCTCCCTGCGCGCCACGACCGGAGCCAAGGTCATCGCCGGTGTCGACGAGGTGGGGCGCGGCGCGTGGGCCGGCCCGGTCACCGTCTGCGCGGCGATCACAGGCCTGCGTCGCCCGCCCGAAGGCCTCACCGACTCCAAGCTCCTCACCATCAAGAGGCGCACAGCGCTCGCCGGGGAACTGGCGAAGTGGGTGACGTCGTACGCCCTGGGTCATGCCTCTCCGGAGGAGATCGACGACCTGGGGATGACGGCTTCGCTGCGGCTGGCGGCCGTCCGCGCTCTCGAAGCCCTGCCGGTGCGTCCCGACGCGATCATCCTCGACGGGAAGCACGACTATCTCGGGGCCCCCTGGCGGGTCCGTACGGTGATCAAGGGCGACCAGTCCTGCGTGGCCGTCGCAGCGGCCTCGGTCCTCGCGAAGGTCCAGCGCGACAAAATGATGGCCGAACTGGGTATCGACCATGCAGACTTCGGTTTTGCGGCCAACGCCGGGTATCCGTCACCGGTGCACAAGGCCGCGCTGGAGATGCGGGGGCCCACCCCGTACCACCGGCTGTCGTGGGCGTATCTTGATGCGCTGCCCCAGTGGCGGCACCTCAAGAAGGCCCGCACGTGGGCGGACGGAGGCATTCCGGAAATCGAGGGCCAGCTCGGCTTCGACTTCTGACGCATCCGCTCGCCCTCATGTGCCACCCGCCGACGCGACTCGCACCGGCGTTTGATAAAAATCAGCTCATGCCTCTCATTCCCGAGGAGCCTCAGATTCACGAGAGTGCCCAGGGTCCCCGCGCGACTCCGGCCAGTGGCCGCACCGCGCCGACCCCCCGCCCCGTACCCGGACCCCGTCCCGCGGCTGCGCCGCGTCCCGGCCGTCCGGGTCCTGTCCGGCCGATGCCGCCGGTGCAACGCGCGCCGCGCGACACAGCCGTGGCCGACAAGCCGGGGCCGTCCGCTCCGGCGGCCCCCACCGCTGCCCCGACTCCGCAGATCCAGCTGATCCCGGCCTCGGCCGAGGGCGCGCTGGACGCCGCCGAGGAAGCGGTCGACCTGCTTCTCGACTCGGGCCGGTCCCCTGGTGAGGTGCTGGTGATCACCACCGGCGAACCGCACCCGTGGGCCGCCCACGAGCTCTCGTTCGGCGAGGCCGCGTACTGGGCCCAGCACGACACGGGCGACGACGTCTTCTACGCCGACGCGTCCGCCGCCGGTCGTGCCGCGTCCCGGCCCGTGGTCGTCGTCGCCGTCAACGGCGGGTCCGACGCTGCCGTCGGTACCGCCCTGCCGCTCGCCCTCGGCCGAGCCGGCACCCTGCTGATCGTCTGCGGGGACCCGCAGCAGATCAACTCGGTGCTGGGCGCGGGGGTCTGAGAACCTCCGCTTTTTTTGGGGGTACTTGGGGCGGGGTGCCACTGCGGTGGCATTTTGCACGGTGGACGGTTCGACGTGTGCCGGTACGGGGGGACGTGCCGGCGTGGTCGTCATGGTCCGGCGCGGCCGTCATGGTCATGGAGCGGTGGACCTGCCGGCGAGTGCCTGTACGTACCCGAGGGCTCGGTTGTATGCCCGCCCGCGCGCATGTCGACAGCGTCGTGCCTGTTGTGGCCGGTGAGGCCGGTGTCCACGATCGCGCGGCGGCCGGTGGTCCTGGTGCTGAGGGACGACCGGTGCCGCGGGCGGGGTGGCGGCTCAGCGGGCGGCCGCGCGGCGCAGCACGTCCGAGGCGGCGCCACCGGTGCGCGGCTGGACGGTCTCGGCCGCCCCGAAGGACTCCAGGGACTCCGGCTGTGAGTCCGCGCTGGGCCGCCGCCCGCCGCGCCCCTCGCCGAGCACCTGCCAGCCGTCACGCGTCAGCGTGATGTACGCCCCGCAGCGCAGCCCGTGCAGCGTGCAGGCGTCCCGCAGCCCCCACATCCAGGCCCCGTCCTCCTCCGTCCATCGTGCGTCGCCCTCACGGCAGTAGAGCAGCACGGCCGTACGCACCGGTGTGCGGCGTCGCAGGTCGTGCGGGATGACCCGGCGCAACTGCGCGAGCAGCGAGTTACGGAACATCCAGCCGTCCGCCGGAGCCGTCCGCCGGGTGAACGAGGCGCTCGCCCTCAGCCGTTCGTCCGGATCGAGGACGGCCACGATCGCGGTATCGGGCCGGGGCCGATGCCGGGAGTGCAGCCCGCTGACGACGTCCCGGGGATTGCGCAGCAGCGGAATCCCCGCGGCGGCCCACTCGGCGGGTTCGAGCATCCGCGTCAGTGGGTTGGCGGAAGTGGCGGACGTCGACATCGATGCCGCCGAGGACGGAGCGAATCCGAAGGTCACGGTCCTCCCTTCGGCTACGCGCCCACACTGCGGGCGGGGGTCGGGCTGGGGGAGCGCACCGCGGCACAGCCCGAACGGGCGGCCTTGGTGGGGCCGCGCGGGGCGCGAGACCAATTCTTCCTGTCGAACTTGGTTGCGGCAACGAGCAATTGGGGCCACCGACCGTTATCCGGTGATCCGCCGTATATATCCCTGCCCGATATCCCCCGCGGCACGCATGGATCACCCTTGCACGGCGAGGACCAGCGGCAACACCCCCTGGGCACCGGCACGCCGGAGCATGCGCGCGGCCACTGCGAGCGTCCAGCCGGTCTCGGTCGAGTCGTCCACGAGCAGGACGGGCCCCTGGGTCTCGGCGAGAGTCGCGGCCAGACCGGGCGGCACCACGAGTGCCCCGTCGAGCGCCTTCAGCCGCTGCGCGCTGTTGCTCCTGGAGGCCTGCGCCGCCTCGGCCCCCGGGGCGTACTCGATGGAACCCAGTAGGGGCAGCCGCCCGACCTCGGCGATCCGCGCGCCCAGCGACTGGATCAGGCGCGGGCGGCTGTGCGAGGCCATCGTGACGACGCCGACCGGGCGCGGTTGCGCGTCGGGGCTCCCGGAAGCCCAGCCGCCGGGTCCCTTCGCCCAGTCGGCCAGCACACCGACCACGGCCTTCGCCACATCGTCCGGAACGGGGCCGTCCGGGGCCTGGGGCGAGAGCATCGGCCGCAGCCGGTTGCCCCAGCCGATGTCCGAAAGCCGTCCCAACGCCCGCCCGGTCGTGGCCTGTTCACCGACCGGGATACGTCCCTTGAGCTCGACGCCGACCGCGGGCAGGCCCGTCGGCCACATCTTCCGGGGCTCGACCTCGACACCCGCCCGGCCGAGCTCACCCTTCGCTTCGTCGAGAGCGGACGAGGACACGGAGTCGGTGAACCTGGGCCCCGCGCACATGTCGCAGCGCCCGCACGGAGCCGCCCCTTCGTCGTCCAGCTGCCGTCGCAGGAACTCCATCCGGCAGCCGGTCGTCGTCACGTAGTCGCGCATCGCCTGCTGTTCGGCCGCACGCTGCTTGGCGACCCACGCATAGCGCTCGGTGTCGTACGTCCACGGGTTGCCCGTGGAGATCCAGCCGCCCTTGACGCGATGCACCGCGCCGTCCACGTCCAGCACCTTGAGCATCGTCTCGAGTCGTGACCTGCGCAGCTCCACCAGCGGTTCGAGCGCGGGCAGGGAGAGCGGCCGACCTGCCTGGGCAAGGACATCCAGGGTGCGCCGGACCTGCTCCTCCGGAGGAAAGGCGATCGACGCGAAGTACTGCCAGATCGCCTGGTCCTCCCTGCCCGGCAGAAGCAGCACCTCGGCATGCTCCACGCCACGGCCCGCGCGGCCGACCTGCTGGTAGTACGCGATGGGGGAGGACGGCGACCCCAGGTGCACCACGAAGCCGAGGTCGGGCTTGTCGAAGCCCATGCCCAGCGCCGAGGTGGCGACCAGGGCCTTGACGCGGTTGGCGAGCAGATCCTCCTCCGCCTGCTGACGGTCCGCGTTCTCCGTCTTGCCCGTGTACGACGCCACGGTGTGGCCGCACTGGCGCAGGAACGCGGTGACCTCCTCGGCCGCGGCCACCGTGAGCGTGTAGATGATTCCGGAGCCGGGCAGCTCGCCCAGGTGCTCGGCGAGCCAGGCCATCCGGTGGGCGGCGTCCGGCAGCTGCAGTACACCGAGGCTCAGACTCTCCCGGTCCAGCGGGCCGCGCAGGACGAGCGCGTCCGTGCTGCCGCCGGTGCCGAGCTGCTCTGCCACGTCGGCCGTCACGCGCGCGTTGGCCGTGGCAGTGGTGGCGAGGACCGGAACGCCCGGCGGGAGATCGGCGAGCATCGTGCGCAGTCGGCGGTAGTCCGGCCGGAAGTCGTGGCCCCAGTCGGAGATGCAGTGTGCCTCGTCTACCACGAGGAGGCCGGTCGCCGCGGCGAGCTTGGGCAGCACCTGGTCGCGGAAGTCCGGATTGTTGAGCCGCTCCGGGCTCACGAGGAGCACGTCGACCTCACCCGCGGCCACCTCGTCCTGGATCGTGTCCCATTCCTCCGTATTGGATGAGTTGATGGTCCGCGCCCGGATGCCGGCGCGCGCGGCCGCCTCGACCTGGTTGCGCATGAGGGCGAGAAGGGGAGAGACGATGACGGTGGGACCCGCGCCCTGCTCCCGCAGCAGCGCGGTCGCGACGAAGTACACGGCGGACTTGCCCCAGCCGGTGCGCTGCACGACCAGGGCTCTGCGCTTGTCGGCGACCAGTGCCTCGATGGCACGCCACTGGTCCTCGCGCAGCCGGGCCTCGCCCGCCGGGGCGCCGACGAGGCGGGCGAGGACGGTATCGGCCGCGGTACGCAGCTCTTCGTTGCTCATGGCCCCCATGCAACCCGATGGGTCGGACATCACGCGAATGAGCCGGTCAGGCTGTGGACAACTTCTGACGTGATCATGGTCGTGGTTATCCACAGGCCAAAGCGGAATCTCAGGATCCGCGGGATGGTCACGGCATGACGAATCACAGCGAAGCGGCCGGGAACCTCGGCGACGGTGACATCAGCGGGTGCGGTGAGCAGGGAGGGCGTGGCGAGCGCGGCGGGTTTGAACGACTTGGAGGACTTGAACGACTTGGGGGGCTTGGGGGCGCGGGTGATGGGCGCGGCGACGCTCGTAGTGGGTGTGACGCGGACTGTGGCGGACATGACCCAGGGCAGGCCGCAGAGGGCTCAGGGCATCGCGGCCACGGTTCAGGACATGGCGGACACGGTTCGTTGTGCGGTGAACGCGACTCGGGGCCGGGCGAGCACGGCGAAGGCCGTGGAGGTGAGGGGGCTGCCGGTTCAGTACACGGCGCGTCCGGTGTCCCGGGCGCCGAGCACCAGGTCACCCTCCGTACTCCGGCCGAACTGGCCGACGCCCTGCCGTACTTGCTCGGATACCGGCCCGAGGACAGCATCGTGCTCGTCGCCCTGCACGACAGGGACGGGCGCGGCCGCTTCGGCGGACGGGCCCGGCTCGGCATCCCCGGCCACGCGAACGACTGGCCGTCCGTGGCCGAGCAACTGGCGCACGGACTCGTGAAGGGCAGCGAACGCAGGGGCGCGCTTCCCGAGAGCATGGTCGCCTACCTCTGCCAGGACCCCAAGGACGGAGAGTCGGGCCGGGACGTCATGGAACGCCTTCGTCCGCTCGCGCAATTGCTGCGCACGGCCTGCGGCGTCCTCGACGTCCCCGTGATCGAGGCCCTGTGCATCTCGGACGGCCGCTTCTGGTCGTACTGCTGCCCCAGCGAGCGCTGCTGCCCGCCCGACGGCACGCCCATGGGCCTGCCCGGCACCTCGGTGCTGGCCGCCGCCGCGACCTACGCCGGACTCCAAGTGCGGGGCTCCCTGCGGGAGCTGAGGGCGAGGCTCATTCCATGGGAGACCGCGGCCGCACTGGAGCAGGAGTCGGCGCTCGACGCGGTGAGCACGGCGCTGATCCCCCGGATCCTGGACGACGACAGCCGCACAGGCGTGGCGACCCAGACGTTGGAACTGGCTCACCGGGTCATCCGCCGGTTCGCCGACGCCACGCCTGTGGCCGGTGCGGCCGGCACGCTTCCGGCGGATCTCCAGGACGACGAACTGCTGCGCCACGACGAGGCAGCGGCCCTGATCCTCGGACTCCAGGACCGCACGACGCGGGACCGTGCTGCGGAGTGGATGGAGGGCGACGAGGCCGGCCCGGCCCTCCGCCTCTGGAGGGCTCTGGCCCGGCGCTGCGTCGGCCCGTACGGCGAACACGCCGCGGCGCCGCTCACACTCGCGGGATGGGTCGCCTGGTCCTCCGGAGACGAACTGGAGGCCCGCGAAGCCCTGGCGATGGCGCTCGGAGCGGACCCGGGATATCTCTTCGCCCGCCTACTCCACCAGGCGTGCAACGAGGGCCTGGACCCGGAGTCGATCCGCCGCTGCCTCCGCAGGGAGCGTGCGGAGCGCGCCGACGCGGAGGTGATCGCCTCCTCGGCTTCACCCGTCGATGCCGGCGGACCGTCCGGGCACACCCCGACACAGTCGACGCGGGTGACTTCCCGTCGCCGACGCAGGCCCCGGTCCACAGGGAGCGGGGCCGGCCGTCCCGGTTCCCGGGCCCCCGAGCCCGGAGGCGCGCGTCGCCCCCGGTCCGCCGACGACGGTTCGCCTGCCGCAGAGGTACCCGGGCGGGCCGGTGACGGTAAGGGCGGTGCTCCTCGGTCCCGCCGAGGGGTCGGCCGACATGGGACGAAGAAGAGCGGGACATGAAGGCGGGGGACACGAGGGTGGGGGAGCGGTTTCGAACAACCTGCGCGGCTGGGAATCGGTGGTGGGCTTGGCTGCTCTGGGTAATGGCGTCGGGATTGGCCGGGCTCAGGTTGGCAGGGAGGCAGAGCGGGCTCGGGTCGGTGTGGAGGCGGAGCGGGCTTGGTCCGGTGTGGGGGCGGAGCGGGCTTGGCCCGGCGTGGGCGACCAGGCTCAGGTCGGTGCGGCGTGGGGTGTGCGCTCGTGGCCTGGGGGCTCCTGTGCCTGCGAAGGACTGGACTCTTACGAGTAGGCCGGGCCGGGGCCGGCTGTCGGAAGGTGTCCCGGGCCTGGACCGACTGCTCACGGTGGTTCCAGACATGCGCCCACTCCCGGCTGTCGCCGCGGGCTTGGGCCGCCCACAGGCAGTAGCCGACCTGGATCTGCGGCACTCCCCGACCGGTGTTGCCGCGGGGCGCAGCCGAAGTGCCCCGGGCGAGAAATCTCGACACCTCACGCACACGCACCCTGCTCAAGCACTCAGCTGTCGCCGCACCTCCAAGCCCCGAGCTCACCGCCGCTCGGCCGGCTCGCACGAGCCGGGGCGTGACCCGGGACAGGCCCGCTCCGTTCACCTGAGTGGCGCAACCCACGGCCGGTCCGTGCCGTCGCGCCAACCCTGCTTTCCGGAGCCCTCACACGCCCCCACACGCCGCCGAGCGCGCACTCAGCGCGCGGAGCACATAAGAAGCCGCCCCATGCACCTGCCCACCCGGTCCACAACCCCGCACGACGACCACTCTCTGCTCCGCAGGCCCGCGTCGCCTTCCATAGGCCCCGGCGGTGCCACGACTGCGCAGGCACCGCCGTCCGCGCCGCGCGGGACTGCGAACCTGCCACCCGCGCACACCGCACTGATCTGTGTCGCCCTGCCAGGGCTCGCGATCTCCACGGAACAGGGCCAGTTGACCGGCCAGGGGCTCGAGGGCTTCTACCGTGCGGGCCGGCGCATGCTCTCTCGGTGCCGACTGCGCGTGGCCGGGCGCGAGCCGCTTGCGGTCCAGGCCCGGATGGTCGCGGCCGACCAGGCGCGTTTCGTGGCGACCTTGACCCTCTCCGCCGACGGCGGCCCCGACCCGGACGTCGTCGTCGAACGGACGCGATACGCGGACGGCACGGAGCGGATCACCCTGCGCAGCGCCGCCCAACGGCATCTGCGCCTGCCCGTCGAGTTGGCACTCGGCACGGACCTGGCGGAACTGGGCGCGGTCGCCTCCGGACGAGCCGGTCCCGAGCTGCTCCCCAGCGTTCACGACTCGGGCATGCGGTGGTCGAGTGACACCGGGCACTCTGTCGTCACCGCCGACCCGCCGCCCTCGGACGCGCTGGCCTCCGCCGGGCTGCTGCGCTGGGAGATGGAACTGCCACCCGGCGGCACTCGAAGCGTGGAACTGAGGGTACGGCCGGGCGGTGCGGGGCCCGTCCGAACCGTCGCGCGCCGTGCCACGAGCCCGCTCGCTCCGGCACGGGCCGTTGGCGACGACCCCAGGGTCCAGGCACTGCTGCGCACGAGCATCGAGGACCTCCAGGCCCTGCTGCTCCGTGACCCCGCGCACCCGTCCGACTCGCACCTCGCGGCGGGCGCACCCTGGCGCTGCGGCATGGCACCGGCCGAGGCGCTCGCGGCCGCGCGCATGACCCTTCCGCTGGGCACCAGGCTCGCCGCGGGCACCCTGCGCACCCTCGCCCGCGCTCAACTCGCGGGCGCGGGGCCGCGGTCCGGCCTGATTCCCGGGCCGCGACGGCATGCAGGTACGCATCTGCCACCGAGCTGCACGGGCGAAGAGGCGACCCTTCTCTTCCCCGTGGTCCTTGCGGAGGCCAGACGCTGGGGGCTGCCCGAACAGGAGACCGAGCAGCTGCTCCCCGCGGCCGAGCGCTGCCTCCAGTGGCTGCGGACCGCCGTCGGCGACGGTACGTATCTGCCCGACCCCCATCCCGGTGGGCCTTGGCGCTGCGAGACCCAGGCGCATGCCCACCGAGCCGCGCTGCTGGGCGCCGACCTCCTCGACGCGTATGGCAGGAGAGGCGGTGCCGAGCTGCTGACGTGGGCGCGGGAGATGAGGAGCGCGTTCCAGGAGGACTTCTGGATCGAGGACAGGGGAGGCGGCAGACCGGCCTCGGCGCGCCTGCCGGACGGGCGACTCGTGCCGCACCTCGGCGCCGGCAGCGTCCACCTGCTCGACACCGGGCTGCTGGGCGCGGGCGCACCGGCCCCGGGCCTGCTCGACAAGGTGCAGACGGAACAGCTCGCGCGGCTGCTCGGCGGGCCCGCCATGGACTCCGGCTGGGGGCTGCGCAGCCTTGGCGCGAAGGAGGCGGCGTACAACCCGTTCGGGCATCGAAGCGGGGCGGTGCGGGTCCACGAGACAGCTGTCGCCGTCGCGGGCCTGGCCGACGCGGGTTACGAAAGAGAGGCGAGTTCACTGCTGAGGGGCGTGCTGTCGGCGGCGGAGGCCTTCGGGCACCGGCTGCCGGAGATGTACGCGGGGGGAACAACGCACGGAAGGCGACGCCCCGGTGCCGCATCCGGCGGCCTGCCGGCCGGCGGCCACGGCCGCGGCCGCCGGGGTCCTCCTGCTCACCACCCTGGCCGGAATCCGCCCCGACGCCCCGGCCGGCACGGTGACCCTGTGCCCGGTCCGCAGCGCGCCCCTGGGCGAGATCGGGCTGACCGGCCTGCGTGTCGCGGGCGCCCCCTTCTCCGTACGCGTCAGCAGGCTCGGCCTCGCCATGGTCGAGGAGGCGGCCGACGGGCTTCAGCTGGGAGTGTGAGCAGATGGAATCCAACGGGGTCGGAGCAGGCAGCGCCCCATGACGTCCGTACCGGAGAGCAGTGGATCAGCCACTGAAGCGACCGACGAAGGGAGTGTTTATCGTCAGGCAGACGACTATGATCGCGGCATGCCCTACGACCCGTCAGCTTTCCCGCCGTTCGCCGTCACCGTTGACCTGGTCGTGCTGACCGTGCGTCGCCATGCCCTGTGCGCGCTGGCGGTACGGAGGGGTGAACCGCCCTTCCAGGGGCGGTGGGCGCTGCCCGGCGGCTTCGTACGGCCGGACGAGGACCTGGCGCAGGCCGCGGCGCGGGAACTGATCGAGGAGACCGGGCTGTGCGCCCACGACCCGGCCGCCCCCGCACAGGCCAACGGCGCGCATCTGGAGCAGCTCGCGACCTATGGCGACCCCAAGCGTGACCCGCGGATGAGGGTCGTCAGCGTCGCCCACCTCGCCCTCGCCCCCGATCTGCCGGCGCCCAGGGCGGGTGGCGACGCGAACAGCGCGCGCTGGGCCCCCGTCGAGGAACTGCTCCAGCAGGGCGGCTACGGCCGCGACGGCGAACAGGCCGCGCCACTCGCCTTCGACCACGCCCAGATCCTGGCGGACGGCGTGGAGCGCGCCCGCTCCAAGATCGAGTACTCGTCGCTGGCCACCGCTTTCTGCCCGACCGAGTTCACGGTCGGTGAACTGCGCCGGGTCTACGAGGCGGTATGGGGCGTGGCACTCGATCCCCGCAACTTCCACCGCAAGGTGACCGGCACGCCAGGCTTCCTCGTCCCCACGGGCGGTACGACGACCCGACAGGGCGGCCGCCCTGCCCAGCTCTTCCGCGCGGGCGGAGCCACGCTGCTCAACCCGCCGATGCTCCGCCCCGAGGTCTGACGCACTCCAGGTCGCAGTCCGGCCAGGTGTCCCGACTGGCCCGGAGCCTGCCCTGGAGCACGCCCAAGGTGCCCGAAAAACCGTACATATCGCGCTATCTTGCTTCAGGTGATCCAGGCGATCGGACTGACCAGCAACGCGCGCAAGGAGCTTCCCCCCGCCGTCGACGACGTCTCCTTCGAGGTGCCCGCGGGCCGCGTCACAGCGCTCCTCGGAGCCCCGGGCGCAGGTAAGACGACGGCGCTCAGGCTCATGCTCGAACTCCAACAGGGCCGCGGAATCACCTACTTCAGAGGCCGCCCGCTGCACCGCATCGCCCATCCCTCGCGCGAGGTCGGCGTTCTCCTCGGGGAGGTCCCCGGCCATCCGGCGCGCACGGTCCGTGGCCAACTCCAAATGCTGTGCGCCGCGGCGGGCGTGCCCGCCCGGCGTGCCGACGACGTCCTCGAAGTGGTGGGCCTCGTCAGCCTGCGCGACCAACGCCTGGGCGCGCTCTCACGCGGCATGGACCGCCGCCTGGGCCTGGCCTGCGCACTGCTGTCAGACCCGCACACCCTCGTGCTCGACGACGCCGCCGACGGGCTCTGCGCCCGCGAAAGCCGCTGGCTGCACGGGATTCTGCGCGCCCACGCCGCCGGCGGCGGCACCGTCCTGTTCACCACGGACGACCCCAAGGAAGCCGCGCGGACCGCCGACCGGGTCGTCACACTGGAGGAGGGCAGGCTCGTCGCCGACCAGGAGGTCGCCGACTTCGCCCGCACCCGCCTCCGGCCCCGCGTCGCCGTCCGCAGCCCGCACGCCGCCCGGCTCAGCGCCCTGCTCACCAAGGAAGCCCGCACCGCCCGGCGCTCCCTGGAGGTCGTACGGGAGGACGGCAACCGCCTCTCCGTGTACGGCAGCACCTGCGCCGACGTCGGCGAAACCGCCTACCGCCACGGCATCCTCGTACATCAACTCGCTGACGAAATCGGCGACATGGGGCCTGCGGCCGCGCGATCCCCCGATGGCGACCCTCCGGAGACCGCGGCGCCCTCGAGAACCGCCGAGGCGGAGGATGCGGACGCGCTGTCCCCGCTCCCGCCCCCCATCACCGTTCGCCCGGGCCCCAGCCCCTTGCGGCCGCTGCGCTACGAACTGCGCCGTGCGGCAGGAGTCGGTACCGGTTACCTGACCGTCGCCGCCGTGCTCGTCGCCTCCGCCGTCATCTCCGTACTCCTGGCCCGAATGGGACGCACGCCGCAGCCGCGACTGCTGGCCGCGTGGCCGCAGGAGTTCCCGCTGCCGCCCGCGGCGCTCGGTGCGGGGCTGCTCGGTGCCATCGCCTTCGGTGACGAGTTCCGCCACCCCGCCCTGGCCGCAGACCGTGGGACCGTCCCCCGCCGCCTGGGACTGCTCGCCGCCAAACTCCTCGTCGCCGCTGCCACCGCACTGATGCTCGCTTTCCTCACGGTGGGCGTGGACGCCGAACTGCTCTACCTCGTCTACGGACGGGAGCTCACCGGAGTTCCCGCGGACTGGCTTTCGCTGAGTACGAATTGGATCGGTCTCGTGGTCGGCTGCGCCTGGGCGGGCGTCCTGGCGGCGGGCATCTTCCGGTCGACGACCGCCGGACTCGCGGCGGTTCTCGCCGTGCCGATCCTCGTCGTGCCGCTCGTACAAAAGGTCGTGGAGGGGCCGTCCGTACGGACGGCCGCCGGGTTCTCGACCCGGCTGCGTGAGCTCGTCCTGGTGCAGTGGCCGTTCGGGGGCGAGCAGTATCTGGCCGCCGCGGCGCGGGTGATCGCCCAACCCGTCGGCGGCGCACTGATGTTGTCCCTCACCGCCCTGCTCAGCGCATACCTGCTCACGACCCTGCGGAGCAGGGTCCGATGATGACTGTCCGTGCACACGTGTTCGCGGCATGTGCGCAACTCCGCATGGAACGCCCATTTCTTTCCGATAAGGCGTCAATTGCGACGGGGTGAGCGATCACCCTTTCGTGTGCTTTTCACCAAAGACCTCAAGGGAGTTGGAGACGGCGCCGACAAAGGATCCGTGAGTACCCTTGCGCACACCATGATGACCGCCGCCCGTTCCGCAGACTCCGGCCTCGCCGGCCCGGGCGAACTCGACCGCTACCCCTATGCGGAGGCCCCCGGCGCAGACCGTGTCAGCGCCTCCGTGTGGGACGGCACGGACCCGGAGCTGGGCCGCGTGGGCCGGCGCGCCGCCGGCAGCCGCGGCCGCGGCCTGCATGGCCAACTGGTCCAGCAACTGGGCCAGATGATCGTCTCCGGAGACCTGGGTGCGGACCGCCCGCTGGTGCCCGAGGAGATCGGCCAGCGGTTCGAGGTCTCCCGCACCGTCGTCCGTGAGTCACTCCGCGTCCTCGAGGCGAAGGGCCTGGTCAGCGCCCGCCCCAATGTCGGCACGCGCGTACGTCCGGTCAGCGACTGGAACCTCCTCGACCCGGACATCATCGAGTGGCGGGCCTTCGGGCCACAGCGCGACGACCAGCGGCGTGAGCTGAGCGAGCTGCGCTGGACGATCGAGCCGCTGGCCGCCCGCCTCGCCGCCGGACATGGACGGGAGGAGGTGCAGCAGCGGCTCGCCGACATGGTCGAGATCATGGGTCACGCCATGGGGCAGGGCGACGCGCTCACCTTCTCGCGCGCCGACGCGGAGTTCCATTCCCTGCTCATCCAGGTCGCCGGCAACCGCATGCTGGAGCACCTCTCCGGGATCGTGTCGGCCGCGCTTCAGGTCTCCGGCGGCCCGATCGCCGGCTGCGACCGGCCGACCGAGGCCTCCCTCGCGCACCACGCCCGCATCGTCGACGCCCTCGCGGCGGGCGACGGGCCGGGCGCCGAGGCAGCCATGCGCCAACTGCTCACCGTCCACCCCGAGGTGGAGCGCGTCGTGCCCGCGCCGCGCGAGCACTGACCGCGTACCGAGGGCGGCGCGGTCGGGGGCCAGTGCCCCCGCGTGACATCGCTTGGCCGGCGAACCATCTGCCGCCGGACCCCGGCGGATTCTTCTGGAATCCGCCGGGGTCCGGCGGTGCCATGAGCCGCTGAGGCTGTCGGCTGACCACCTCTGACCGTGTCTGGCCGCTTTTGAGCGCTTACGGGGTGTGACTCGGGCCACGCAGATTGGGCGTAACGCTCCTCGGAACAGCGCGATGACCTAAGAGGTGACAGCCGAGTAGGGAATACAGACGCCGTTCAAGGCGCTGTGACTCTTCCCGGCCCCCGCCCGCGCCGTCGGCCATCCCCAAGTCGGCGGTCGTCGGCTCCTGTCCGCAGTGGACGGGGCCGGAAGCCGTTTTCCAACGTTCCGAGAGGTTGTTCGTGTCGGCCAGCACATCCCGTACGCTCCCGCCGGAGATCGCCGAGTCCGTCTCTGTCATGGCGCTCATTGAGCGGGGAAAGGCTGAGGGGCAGATCGCCGGCGATGACGTGCGTCGGGCCTTCGAAGCTGACCAGATTCCGGCCACTCAGTGGAAGAACGTACTGCGCAGCCTCAACCAGATCCTCGAGGAAGAGGGTGTGACGCTGATGGTCAGTGCCGCAGAGCCCAAGCGCACCCGGAAGAGCGTCGCAGCGAAGAGTCCAGCCAAGCGCACCGCCACCAAGACCGTCGCGGCGAAGACGGCGACGGCCAAGCAGGCCACCGCCACCGCCGCTCCGGCGATGCCTGCTGCCGACGCTCCCGCCGAGGACGCATCCGCCAAGAAGGCCGCTGCCAAGAAGACGACCGCCAAGAAGGCCGTCGCGAAGAAGACCGTCGCCAAGAAGACGACGGCCAAGAAGACCACCACCAAGAAGGACGACGCCGAGCTGGCCGACGACGAGGCGGTCGAGGAGACCCCCGGAGCGGCCAAGACCGGTGCCGAGGAGCCCGCCGAGGACGGTGCCCAGGGCTTCGTCCTGTCGGACGAGGACGAGGACGACGCGCCCGCGCAGCAGGTCGCCGCGGCCGGTGCCACCGCCGACCCCGTCAAGGACTACCTCAAGCAGATCGGCAAGGTCCCGCTGCTCAACGCCGAGCAGGAGGTCGAACTCGCCAAGCGCATCGAGGCCGGTCTGTTCGCCGAGGACAAGCTGGCCAACGCCGACAAGCTCGCGCCGAAGCTCAAGCGCGAGCTGGAGATCATCGCCGAGGACGGCCGCCGCGCCAAGAACCACCTCCTGGAGGCCAACCTCCGTCTGGTGGTCTCCCTGGCCAAGCGCTACACCGGCCGCGGCATGCTCTTCCTGGACCTCATCCAGGAGGGCAACCTCGGTCTGATCCGCGCGGTGGAGAAGTTCGACTACACCAAGGGCTACAAGTTCTCGACGTACGCCACGTGGTGGATCCGCCAGGCGATCACCCGTGCCATGGCCGACCAGGCCCGCACCATCCGTATCCCGGTGCACATGGTCGAGGTCATCAACAAGCTCGCGCGCGTGCAGCGCCAGATGCTTCAGGACCTGGGCCGCGAGCCCACCCCGGAGGAGCTGGCCAAGGAACTCGACATGACCCCGGAGAAGGTCATCGAGGTCCAGAAGTACGGCCGCGAGCCGATCTCCCTCCACACCCCCCTGGGTGAGGACGGCGACAGCGAGTTCGGTGACCTCATCGAGGACTCCGAGGCCGTCGTCCCGGCCGACGCGGTCAGCTTCACGCTCCTCCAGGAGCAGCTGCACTCCGTCCTGGACACCCTGTCCGAGCGCGAGGCGGGCGTCGTCTCCATGCGTTTCGGTCTCACCGACGGTCAGCCGAAGACCCTCGACGAGATCGGCAAGGTGTACGGCGTGACGCGTGAGCGCATCCGCCAGATCGAGTCCAAGACGATGTCGAAGCTGCGCCACCCGTCGCGCTCGCAGGTCCTGCGCGACTACCTCGACTAGGTCTCGGCCGCACGTCACGAGGGCCCGGTTTCCCGTCCAGGGAGCCGGGCCCTCGGTCTGTGCGGAGTGCGGAGCGCCGCCCCCTGAATCACTCTGGGTGTCTCAGGACAACCCCAGAGTGAGGAGCGCGCATGCGTCGTCCCTTCGCCCGAGTGCTGGCCCTCGCGGCCGCGGCGGCCGCGATACCGCTGGTATCCACGGCCCCCGCGACGGCAGATGTTGTCATCGGCGGATATCCGGTCGAGATCTCCGAGAGTCCCTGGACGGTGGCCCTGTCCAGCCGTGACCGGTTCGGAGGTACGCGTGCGGGCCAGTTCTGCGGGGGTGTGGTGATCGGCCGGTCGACCGTGCTGACGGCGGCCCACTGCCTGAGTGAGGAGGTGCTGGGGGCGCCCCCGCGGCAGGTCCGGGACCTGAGAGTCGTCGCGGGACGCGGGGATCTGCTGTCGGACGAAGGCAAGGAGATAGCCATACGCGAGACCTGGATCAACCCGCGGTACGACGGCTACACGAACGCCGGAGACTTCGCCGTGCTCACCCTCGCGGAGCCGCTCGCCGCGAGCTCGGTCATCCGCATGGCGGGTCCCGAGGACGCCGCGTACCGGACCGGTACGGACGCTGTGGTGTACGGCTGGGGTGACACGACAAGTGGCGGCGACTACGCGCGGGCTCTGCGGGCGGCGCGTGTGCGTGTGCTGTCCGACACAGTCTGCGAGGGGGCGTATCCGGGCAGCGCGGACGGAACGTACCTCGCCGGTTCCATGCTGTGTGCGGGGGAGGGGGCCGGTGGCCGGGACGCCTGTCAGGGGGACAGCGGCGGGCCCCTGGTCGCTCAGGGGCGGCTGATCGGCCTTGTGTCGTGGGGGAGTGGCTGCGGGCGGGCCGACAGCCCAGGGGTCTACACGCGGGTCTCCGAGGTCGTCAGGACGCTGGGAGCGGGCCGCTGAGGGCGGTCTGACGGTGTCGCCGTGCACGAGCACGGGCGGCCGCTCCTGGGTCCAGGAGCGGCCGCCCGGTCACCGGCCTGTGCCGGAGCTGGCTCGTCGTCTGCGCGAAGTGTCAGTGCTCTTCGTCGTTGGCGCTTGCCGGGGCGGACGTCAGCCGCTCCGTCTCGTCCTGTATCTCAGCGGCGATCTTCTTGAGTTCCGGCTCGAACTTGCGCCCATGGTGGGCACAGAAGAGCAGTTCACCACCGCTGAGGAGGACGACGCGCAGATATGCCTGGGCGCCGCAACGGTCGCAGCGGTCAGCGGCCGTCAGCGGGCTCGCGGGGGTCAGAACAGTAGTCACGTCGCCTCTTCTCTAGCTCGACGAGCTGTCGTACCAGGGTCAACATCCAACCAGGCCGAAAACGTTCCCGCTCGTGGCTCTTCCTCGAAAAAAATCTTTCCGAGTCGGCTGTCTGCTGCCGGTTGGCGGCGAATGAGCCGTATTGCGTGTCTTTGTGTCTTACGGGTTCGCGCTCTGTCAGGTTCAGTCCTCCCGGCTGGGTTGCCGGTTGTTCATGAGGACGTGCCCGGAGCCTAAATGGTTCATGCCTGGAAGGGAACGTGATATGTACTTCACTCAATCGAGGGATCGAACATGCATGCGACTCTGGACTAGTCTGACTTCAGACGAGGGTGGCGGTACAACGGCTCTACCAGGCCTCGGTACCCTCGGAGCGGCGAACCAAGCCGCGCCCTTACCCAAAAGGGCCCCACCTGAAATTCAGCGAGGAGCGAACCGCGTGACCGCCGAGACGTCCGTGCCGTCCACAGCGCTGCTGACCGGAGCAGACCGGGACGGTTCCAACTACACCGCGCGGCACCTGCTTGTCCTCGAGGGGCTCGAGGCCGTGCGGAAGCGCCCCGGCATGTACATCGGATCGACCGACAGCCGCGGTCTGATGCACTGCCTCTGGGAGATCATCGACAACTCCGTGGACGAGGCCCTCGGAGGCTACTGCGACCACATCGACGTGACCCTGCACGACGACGGCTCGGTCGAGGTGCGGGACAACGGCCGGGGCATCCCGGTCGACGTCGAGCCCAAGACCGGTCTCTCCGGCATCGAGGTCGTGATGACCAAGCTGCACGCCGGAGGCAAGTTCGGCGGCGGCTCGTACGCGGCCTCCGGCGGTCTGCACGGCGTGGGTGCCTCCGTGGTGAACGCGCTCTCGGCCCGCCTGGACGTCGAGGTGGACCGGGGAGGCCACACCCACGCGGTGAGCTTCCGGCGGGGCACTCCCGGAGCCTTCAAGGGGGCCGGCTCCGACGCCGCGTTCGACGCGTCGAGCGGGCTGCGCAAGCTCAAGAGGATCCCCAAGACACGCACCGGCACGCGCGTGCGCTACTGGGCCGACCGCCAGATCTTCCTCAAGGACGCCAAGCTCTCCCTGGAGAACCTGCACCAGCGCGCCCGGCAGACCGCCTTCCTCGTACCGGGCCTGACCATCGTCGTCCGCGACGAGTTCGGGCTCGGCGAGGACGGGAGCAAGGGCGAGGAGTCCTTCCGCTTCGACGGCGGAATCAGCGAGTTCTGCGAGTACCTGGCCACTGACAAGCCGGTCTGTGACGTGCTCCGCTTCTCCGGACAGGGCAGCTTCAAGGAGACGGTGCCGGTCCTCGACGACCACGGTCAGATGACCCCCACCGAAGTCACCCGTGAGCTGGGCGTCGACGTCGCGATGCGTTGGGGCACGGGCTATGACACGACCCTCCGGTCGTTCGTGAACATCATCGCCACGCCCAAGGGCGGCACGCATGTCGCGGGCTTCGAGCAGGCCATCACCAAGACGGTCAACGAAGTGCTGCGCACCAAGAAGCTGCTGCGCGTCGCCGAGGACGACGTCGTCAAGGACGACGCCCTGGAGGGCCTCACCGCCGTCGTCACCGTGCGCCTCGCGGAGCCCCAGTTCGAGGGCCAGACCAAGGAGGTGCTCGGCACCTCGGCTGCCCGCCGCATCGTGACGAACGTGGTCTCCAAGGAGCTCAAGGCGTTCCTGACCTCCACGAAGCGGGACGCGGCCGCGCAGGCTCGCGTCGTCCTCGAGAAGGCCGTGTCCGCCGCCCGTACGCGGATCGCCGCCCGCCAGCACAAGGACGCGCAGCGCCGGAAGACGGCCCTGGAGTCCTCCTCGCTGCCCGCCAAGCTCGCCGACTGCCGCAGCGACGACGTGGAGCGCAGCGAGCTGTTCATCGTGGAGGGTGACTCCGCGCTCGGCACCGCCAAGCTCGCCCGGAACTCCGAGTTCCAGGCCCTGCTGCCGATCCGCGGCAAGATCCTCAACGTTCAGAAGGCGTCCGTGACGGACATGCTCAAGAACGCCGAGTGCGGTGCGATCATCCAGGTCATAGGAGCGGGGTCGGGCCGGACCTTCGACATCGACGCGGCCCGGTACGGCAAGATCATCATGATGACCGACGCCGACGTTGACGGCTCCCACATCCGGACCCTGCTTCTGACGCTGTTCCAGCGCTATATGCGGCCCATGGTCGAGGCCGGCCGGGTGTTCGCGGCGGTGCCGCCGCTGCACCGGGTCGAGCTGAGCCAGCCGAAGAAGGGCCAGGACAAGTACATCTACACGTACTCGGACCGCGAGCTGCGGGACACCCTGCTCGAGCTCCAGCGGAAGAACGTGCGGCACAAGGACTCGATCCAGCGCTACAAGGGCCTCGGCGAGATGGACGCCGACCAGCTGGCCGAGACGACCATGGATCCGCGCCACCGCACCCTGCGCCGGATCAACATCTCCGACCTGGAAGCCTCTGAGCAGGTGTTCGACCTGCTGATGGGCAACGACGTCGCCCCGCGCAAGGAGTTCATCTCCAGCTCCGCGGCGACGCTGGACCGCTCGCGCATCGACGCGTAGGCGACTCCGAGGGCCCCTCGGAGTCGCGGCGGGGTCTCTTCCCCTCCGGCGGGGTGCCTTCCCCTCCGGCGAGGTCCCGTCCCCTCGGGGTCCTGTCGGGGCAAGGAGACGCCCGGGAGAGCGTCTCCACCCCTGGGTGGAGACGCGGCACCTCCCGGGGGTCCACCCATGATCCCCCCTGGCTCCGATCCGCCGGCCGTACGGCCGGCGGCCGGCGGTCGAACTCGCTCCGGACGTGGTGCTCGCCAAGACAGGGCTCAAAGGCCGTGCGCAGACGGTCCGTTACGCCTTTGGGAAGGGACTGGTGCGGCCACCCCGGGGGTGAGTCACCTGATGGGGTGAAGAGCGTGGAGAGAAGAGTCAGGGATCTTCCCGTTCTGTCCATCCTTGGGCACGCGGCCGAAACGGGCAGCGGGCAAGGAGAGTTCGGTGGAGAAGTACGACGGTCCCGACTCCGGAAATGTCCGGTTCGACGACCCCTGGTACGACGCGCTCGCCTCCGGCTGGGGCGAGTTGGACGGTACGGGCGAGCCCGCTCCCGCCGTACTCCCCGCGCGCGGGGAGCACGAGGACCGGACCGCCCGCGCGGCCGACGTCTATCTGGAGGTGCAGCACAGCGCGGCCTTCCAGGAGGTGCGCAGCCGGTACCGGCGGTTCGTGGTCCCGGCTGTCGCCGTCTTCTTCACCTGGTATGTGGGCTATGTGGTGACGGCGACGACGGCTCCGGACTTCATGGCGCGGCCCGTCGCCGGTGCGGTGAACGTGGCGATGCTCGCGGGGCTGGGTCAGTTCCTGACGACGTTTCTGTTCACCTGGGCGTACGCGCGGCACGCACGGCTGCGCAGAGACCGGGCCGCGCTCGATCTGCGCTGGGACACAGAGGAGTTGACGCGCAGCGTCGCAGGTGGTGAGCGGTGACGGGGAACCATCAGACGCTGGCGCTGCTGCTGTTCAGCGTGTTCGTCGCGGTCACGCTCGCGATCACGACCTGGGTGAGCCGCCATCGGCACGGTTCGGCGGAGGAGTTCTACGCGGGCGGACGGCTTTTCTCGCCCATGGAGAATGGGTTTGCCATCGCGGGCGACTACATGTCCGCGGCCTCCTTCCTCGGTATTTCGGGGCTGATCGCGCTCTTCGGCTATGACGGGCTGCTGTACTCGGTGGGCTTCCTTGTGGCCTGGCTCGTCGTGCTGTTCCTGGTCGCCGAACTGGTGCGCAACTGTGGACGGTTCACGCTGGCCGACGTCGTCGCGGCCCGGATGAGCGAGCGGCCGGTGCGGATCGCGGCGGGAACGTCCTCGGTGACCGTGTCCGTTCTGTATCTGGTGGCGCAGATGGTGGGGGCGGGCAGCCTGGTCGCGCTGCTGCTGGGAGGTACGAGCGAGGCGGCGCGGGCCTGGACGGTCATCGGGGTCGGGGCGCTGATGGTCGTCTATGTGTCGTTCGGAGGGATGCGGGCCACCACGTGGATCCAGATCGTCAAGGCGGTCCTGCTGATGTGCGGGGCGATCGCGCTGACCGCGCTCGTCCTGGTGCGGTTCCACGGGGACTTCGACCAGTTGCTGCGTACGGCGGCGGAGCGGAGCGGGCACGGGGACTCGTTCCTGGCGCCGGGCCTGAAGTACGGCGGGGACTGGACCGCGCGCCTCGACTTCATCAGCCTGGGTCTCGCGCTGGTGCTCGGTACGGCCGGGCTGCCGCACATCCTGTCGCGCTTCTACACCGTGCCGACCGCACGGGCCGCGCGTCGCTCGGTCGTCTGGTCGATCGGTCTGATCGGTGGGTTCTACCTGATGACGATCGTGCTGGGGTTCGGGGCGGCGGCGATCGTCGGTCCTGATGCCGTGCGCGGGTCGAACGCGGCCGGGAACACGGCGGTTCCGCTGCTGGCACTCGATCTGGGCGGTGGCGCGGCTTCCACTGGAGGAACGGTTCTGTTCGCGATCGTCGCCGCGATCGCCTTCGCCACGATCCTCGCGGTGGTCGCCGGGATCACACTCGCCTCCTCGGCGTCCGTGGCCCACGACCTGTACGCGTCGCTGCGGCGCCGACGCGCGAAGCCGCGCAGCGAGGTGGCCGTGGCACGGACCGCCGCGGTCGGTATCGGCGTCGTCGCCATCGCGCTCGGCCTGCTCGCGCGCGACCTCAATGTGGCGTTCCTCGTGGGACTTGCCTTCGCCGTCGCCGCGTCGGCGAATCTGCCGGTGCTGCTGTACTCGCTGTTCTGGCGGAACTTCACGACGCGCGGCGCGGTGTGGTCCGTGTACGGGGGCCTCGTGCCCGCCCTGGTGCTCGTGGTGCTGTCGCCCGTGGTGTCGGGCAGTCCCGCATCGCTGTTCCCAGGGGTCGACTTCCAGTACTTCCCGTTGGAGAACCCGGGCTTGGTGTCGATCCCGCTGGGCTTCCTCGCGGGCTGGCTCGGCACGCTCACCTCGGCGGAGCCGCCGAACGAGGCCAAGCACGCGGAGACCGAAGTGCGGGCCCTGACGGGGGCGGGGGCGGTGTGAGGGGGCTCGAGAACGCTCCGGCCCTCGGCGTCTCTTGGGGCGCCCCGTATGCGTACGGCCAAGTCCCCTCACATGCGTACGGCCAAGTCCCCTCACATCACGGCGTCACCCACGCATAGCGGTGCTCCGGGCGTCCCGTGTCCCCGTACTTGAGTGAGAGGCGGAGGCGGCCGGCCTGTTCCAGATGACGCAGGTAGCGCTGGGCGGTGGAGCGGCTGAGGCCTGTCTCGGCGGCGACCTCGTGGGCCGAGAGAGGGTGGTCGGCCTGGTGGAGTACCGCGCAGATCAGGTCCGTGGTCGGTTCCGAGTGGCCGCTGGGCAGGCCGGGGGAGGCAGGGGTGGGTGTCGTGCGCAGGGCGCCGAAGATGCGGTCGACCTGTTCCTGACCCGCAACGCCCCGACCACCGACCCGCTCGACGGTGCGGCGCAGCGCGGCGTACGAGTCGAGCCGGGCGCGCAGCGCGGCGAAGGTGAACGGCTTGACCAGGTAGTGCAGGGCGCCCAGGCGCATCGCGGCCTGCACGGTCTCCACGTCACCGGCCGCGGTGATCATGATGACGTCGGCGCCGTGGCCGTTTCTGCGCATCTCCTGGACGAGTTCGAGGCCCGTCCGGTCAGGCAGATAGTGGTCGAGGAGGAGCAGGTCGACGGGCTCGCGGGCCACCGCGGCCAGCGCCTGGGCAGCGTTGTGCGCGCGGGCCGCCACCCGGAAGCCGGGGACTTTTCCCACGTACTTGGCGTTGATCTCGGCGACGCGGAAGTCGTCGTCCACGACGAGGACGTCAATCATCGGGCCTCTCTTCCCGAGCCCGGGCGAGCGGTGAGCCCGTGCTGTCGGCTCCAGTGTTGTAGCGCGAGCAAAACGAGCACAACACCCTTCTGCAAGCAGAAGAACCCCTTGCGCTCACAAGACTGATGCTGCGGCACACGACCCGTCTACGGTCCCGGGCATGAACGCGGACACCGGCCCCGCCATCGCACTGCGAGGCGTGAGCAAGGTCTTCAGAACCCCGTCGGGGGACCGCACACGGTTGTCAGCGGGCTCGATCAGGACGCCACCTTCCCCTGGCGTGGACAAGGGCGCGGGCTGAGCCCCTCCTACGACTGAACTCCCCTGACAGCCGTATGGAGGTGGGCGCGGTCGACTCCCCCGCACTCCGGCCGTGTCCTCAGGCGCGGGTCGCCCAGACGTAACGGTGCTCCGGGCGGCCCGCGTCGCCGTACTTCAGGGTCAGCGTGGCCCGTCCTGTGCGCTCCAGGAGTTTCAGATAGCGCTGGGCGGTCTGGCGGCTGAGGCCGGTCCGGTCGGCGATCTCCTGGGCCGACAGAGGGCCTTCCGCGGTCACCAGCGCCCGGCGTACGGCCTCCGCCGTGGTGGGGGAGTGCCCTTTGGGCAGATCGGGCTCGGAGCCCGCGGAGAGGGCGCCGAAGATCCGGTCGACCTCGGACTGTTCGGCCTCGCCGCCGCCGTCGAGGGTGCGCCGCAGCTGCGCGTACGCCTCCAGCTTGGCGCGCAGCCCGGCGAAGGCGAACGGCTTCACCAGGTACTGGAGCGCGCCTTGCCGCATCGCCGCTTGGACCGTGGAGATGTCACGGGCCGCGGTCACCATGATCACGTCGGTCTGGTGGCCGCGCCGGCGCATCTCCTGGACGACCGCGAGGCCCGTCTCGTCCGGCAGATAGTGGTCGAGAAGCACCAGGTCCAGCTGCGGCAGCGCCTCCACCTGCCGCAGCGCCTCCGCCGCGGAGTGCGCTTCACCCGCGACATGGAAGCCCGCGACCTTCTCCACGTAGGCGGCGTTGACCCGAGCGACCCGGGTGTCGTCGTCCACGACCAGTACCTCGATCATCTCGACTCCTCCTTGCTGGTCGTGGCGGCGCTCTCCAGCACGAGACCGGGCCCCGGCTCCGGCGCGAGGCCCGGTTCCGTCAGTGCCTCCGGCAGCACGATGGTGAACTCCGCGCCTCCGCCGTCCGCCTCCGCGACCCGTGCGCTGCCGCCCTGTCGTTCGGCGAGCCTGCGCACCAGGGAGAGGCCGATCCCGCGCTTGCCGTGGGCCGGGGGCTTCTTCGTGGACCAACCGTCCGTGAAGATCAACTCGCGCTGTTCGGCGGGGATGCCCGGCCCGGTGTCCTGCACTCTGAGCACGGCGGTACGCCCTTCGGCGCGCAATTCGACCTCCACGCGCGCGTGGAGGGTGCCCGCGACGGCGTCGAGCGCGTTGTCGACGAGGTTCCCGACGATCGTGACCAGCCCGCGGGGGTCGATCAACCGGTCCGGGAACAGCGTCCTGTCGGAGATCCACAGGGCCACGCCACGCTCCGCCGCGACGGTGGCCTTGCCCACCAGCAGGGCGGCGAGCAGCGGATCGTGGATCTTCTCGGTGACCTGTTCCGCGGTGGCCCGGTGGTCCCCGACCACCTCGCCGACGAACTCCACGGCGTCGTCGTACATCTCCAGTTCCAGCAGTCCGAGCAGCGTGTGCATGCGATTGGCGTGCTCGTGGTCCTGGGCGCGCAATGCGTCGATCAGACCGCGGGTGGAGTCGAGTTCGCGGCCCAGCTGCTCCAGTTCGGTGCGGTCGCGCAGCGTGGCGACGGCGCCGCCGTCATCCGTGGGCATGCGGTTGGCGACCAGGACACGCTGGCCGCGGACGGTGAGCAGATCGGTACCGGTGACACGTCCGGCCAGCACATCGGTCGTACGACCCTCTCCGAGGGCTGCGTCGAGGGGCTGTCCGACGACCTCGTTGCTGAGTCCCAGGAGACGCTGGGCCTCGTCGTTGAGGAGCCGGATCCTGCCTTCGTGGTCCAGCGCGACGACGCCCTCCCTGATGCCGTGCAGCATCGCCTCGCGCTCCGCGAGGAGCCCGGCGATGTCCGAGAAAGCGAGGTCACGCGTCTGCCGCTGCACCCGCCTCGAGATCAGGTAGGCGGCCAGTGCGCCGACGGCCATGGCCCCGCCCGCGTACGCGAAGAGCCCGGGGATCGCGTGGATGAGGCGGGCGCGCACGCTGTCGTACTCGATGCCGACCGAGACCGCGCCGACGATGTCGCCGTCGGCGTCGCGCAACGGCACCTTGCCGCGGGCCGAGCGGCCCAGCGTGCCGCTGTCGATCTCCATGACCTCCCGGCCGGCCAGGGCCTGCCTCGGGTCGGTCGAGACATGCCCGCCGACCTCGGCGGGGTTGGTGTGCGACCAGCGCACGCCGCGCGTGTTCATCACCACGACGTACTCGGCCCCGCTGGCCTTGCGGATCCGCTCCGCCTCGGCCTGCACGGGCCCGTCGGCCGAGGGGGCCGTCGATGTCAGCTCCTCGGCGAGGCGCGGCTGCGCGGCCGTGGTCTGCGCGATCGCGAGGGCGCGGCGCATCGCCTGGTCGTCCAGCTGGTCGCTGAGCGGAGCGAGGAACAGACCGGTCGCGAGTACGGCGACTCCGGCGGCGATCGCCACCTGCATCAGCAGCACCTGCGAGAACATCCGCTTCGGCATACCGAGGCGGCGTCGTCGTGCAGGGGGAGTGGGGCTCATGCCTAAGACGGTACGGGGAGGGGCGCGCCGTGCCGTAGGAGGTGTGGCGTGGATCTCGTTCGGGAGTCGTGGTCAGTGGGCTGTGGCGCTCACGACGGCCGTGCGGGACAGCTCGCGCACCGCCGTCACGTCCATCCGGGCCGGGGAGCCGAGAGCTGAGCCGCAGCTTTCCGGGCGGGGTGGCAGCGCGGCGCCCTGGGCGACCGTGACGAGCCAGAGGCGGCCGTCGGTGTGGGCGACCGTCACCTCCCAGAGGGGCGCCTCGCCGGCCGTGCGGACGACGCTCAGTACGTCGGCGGCGTTCTCGTCCGCCGCCGTGCGCACCGCCAGCTCGGCGGCCTGCCCGGGACGCTCCCACGCGGAGCTCCCACGGCACCCTTCTGTGATGACACGCCCTTCCCGTACGCCCTGGAGGACCTCCTTGACGGCATGGGCCTCGGCGCGCCCGTACGCGTAGCCGTACGGCAGCACGAGGAGGGTGGGGGAGAAACGATGGCCCCCCAAGTGCGTGACCTCCCACGCGCCGCCCACTCCGGAGGCCGCGAGTTCGGCGGCGAGGGGGCGGCCGAGGAGGGCGCAGCAGCGGTCGCGCTTGCCGTTGGTGCAGACGAGGGCGAGCGGATCGCCGGTGTGCGGGCGGCCCGCGAGGGTGGTGTCGAAGGTGTCCGGCAGGCCCCTGCCGAGCTCGGCGAAGTCAAGGTTGAGCAGTTGCTCGGGGTCCGACGTGATGGCGTCGTGGAGCCATACGTTTCCCGGAGTGGTGTGAGCCGCATACACCTGGCGCTCGGCAACCGTGTGGCAGTCGGCGTGACGCCCTGGGCGGCGGATCAGTGCGATGCGTACGCCGGTGCCCTCGGCGGCCTGCTCCAGCGCGCGGCCCAGCGCGGGGTCCAGGTGGCTCGATGTCAGCGCTTTGGTACCCCACGGGCCGGGCTGCTCCAGCAGCAGCCACGTCCTCGCCGTGGCGGCGGTCCCCGCGAGGGGTTCCTCCAGGTCCCGGGAGACCTTCGCGCACGTACTCACAGAGGTGAGCCTAACCTGACTTGACGGCAGGCGACTTCCGGGACTGGTGGTGTCACTGCTCCGGGAGTGGCTGAGGTGGTCGTTCGCCTACGTAGTGCCCGCTCGGGCGCATGCGCAGCGGGGCCTCGTCGTACTCCTCCAGGGTGTGGGCGATCCAGCCGGCGGTGCGGGCCACGGCGAAGATCGTCTCGCCCGCCGAGGCGTGCATGCCGGACGCGGCCGTGAGGACGGCGAGGGCCAGGTCGACGTTGGCGTGCAGGGGTACGTGGCGGGCGGTGGTGGCCACGATGTCGCGGGCCGCGGCCAGGGCGGGCGCGGCGCCGGGAACGTCCTCCAGGAGGGCGAGCAGCACGCGCGCGCGTGGGTCCTCGCCCGGATAGAGGCGGTGGCCGAGACCCGGAACGCGGCGCCCGGCACGCAGTTCGTCCTCGACCACGGGGGCCGCCGCGCCGCGGTCCAGGACTTCGAGGAGCATCCGGTGTGCCAGGCCACTTGCCGCTCCGTGCAGGGGGCCCTCCAGGACGCCGAGGCCCGCCGAGACGGCGGCGTACGCGTGGGCGCGGGCCGAGGCGGCGACCCGGACCGCGAGCGTCGACGCGGCCAGGTCGTGGTCGACGAGCAGCGCGAGTGCCGTGTCCAGGGCGCGCAGGGACGCCTCGTCGGCTTCGCGGCCGCTGAGCCGGGCCCACAGTCGGTGTGCCAACGGGCCCCCGTCCTGGTGGTCGTGCCTCTTGGGCGGCAGGGCGGCGACGAGCGTGGGGATCAGGGTGCGGGCCGTGCCGAGCACGGCCTCCTCGGAGAGGTCGAACCGCAGCGGGTCCGCGGTCGCCGCGGCGATGGCCGCCACGCGGAGCCGGTCGGTCGGGCCCGCGTGCTCGGGCAGCGCGTCGACGGCGCGGCGTGCGACGGCGACGGATGCCTCGGGAGCCGTGAATGTGACACCGGGACGCAGCACGCCCGTCCACAGCCACTCGGCGACCTCTTCGTAGGAGTGGCGCGCGGCCAGCTCGGTCGCGTCGACGCCCCGGAAGTAGTAGCGGTCCTTGTCGATCAACGTGATCCGGGTGCGGACGGAGAGCCTGCCCGAGGCCGGTGAACTCTCGGCCCGTTCACGCCTGTTGCGGCGAGCGAGCGCCTCCACCTCCTTGGCGTCGAAGGTGCTGCCCCGGCCGCTCGGGCTGCGTCGGCTGCTGAGCTGGCCGCGGCTCACGTAGGCGTACACCGTCTCGGGCTTCACCCCGAGCAGTCCGGCGGCTTCCTTGGTGCTGATCCGGCGCCCTTCGTGCGCGGCAGCCGGTTCTTGATCCCTCATAAGCGACACCGTATCTGTGCAGTCGAGTATTGACTCAATCAATATTGACAAGGATTGAGTCAAGCATGGACAGTCGAATCAAGTCCAGGGAGGAAAGCATGTCGATCAACCGGGCCGCGACCGCCTCTGTCGACGTACCGCGAGGACTCGCGGGCGTCGTCGTCACCGACACCGAAGTGGGTGATGTCAGAGGGCTCGAGGGGTTTTATCACTACCGCCAGTACTCGGCCGTCGAACTCGCGCAGACCCGCGGCTTCGAGGACGTATGGCATCTGCTCGTACACGGTGAACTGCCGGACGCGGCGCAGCGTGCCGCGTTCGTCGAGCGGACGGCGGGGCTGCGGCGGCTGCCGGACGAGGTGTGGGCGGCGCTGCCCGCCATTGCCGCGGCGAGCGGAGCTTCCGGACCGCTCGCCGGCATGCGCACGGCGTTGTCGCTGCTCGGTGCGGCGAAGGGGTTCCGGCCAGTGTACGACATCGACACGGACCAGCGGCGCCGGGACACCCTCGTGGCGGCCGCGGCCGTACCGACGCTCCTCACCGCGCTGCACCGGCTGGGCAAGGGACTTGATCCGGTGGAGCCGCGCGAGGATCTCTCGTACGCGGCGAACTACCTCTACATGTTGACGGGTTCGGAGCCGGAACCGCACCGGGCCCGGGCGGTCGAGCAATACTTGATCTCAACCATTGATCATGGCTTCAACGCATCAACATTCACGGCGCGGGTCATCACCTCGACCGGGGCGGACGTGGCAGCGTGCCTCGTAGGGGCGGTGGGGGCGCTGTCCGGACCGCTGCACGGCGGTGCGCCCAGCCGGGCGCTGGACACCCTCGACGCGATCGGCACCCCCGAGCGCATCGACTCCTGGATCCGCGAGCGCGTGCTTGCCGGTGACCGCATCATGGGCTTCGGCCATGCGATCTACCGCACGGAGGATCCCCGTTCCCGGATGCTGCGCGAGGTCGCCCAGGGGTTCGGCGGCCCGCGCGTCGACTTCGCCGTCGAGGTCGAGCGCCAAGTCGAGGCGATTCTCGCCGAGTTGAAGCCGGGCCGGGAGCTGCACACCAACGTCGAGTTCTACGCCGGTGTGGTCATGGAACTGTGCGGCCTGCCCCGCGAGATGTTCACGCCGACCTTCGCCGCTGCCCGAGTGGTGGGCTGGAGCGCCAACATCCTGGAGCAGGCGGTGGACTCGAAGATCATCCGTCCGGTGGCGCGATATGTGGGGCCGGCAGCGCCGGCGGCGGTGCCCGGCGCGGCTTGAGCTCAAGTGGTTCTGCGCCGACGATTCCGGCGCAGAACCACTGCGTCACGCGGCCGGCTACGCGTCCGGGATGTCCGTCTTGGCGCGGATCAGAGTCTCCCGGGTGACCACGACGATGCGTTCATGGTCTGCGCGGGATGCGTCCGCGGGCAGTGCGGGATCCAGCGCTGCGGTGGCGTCCGTGCCGATCACGGCGAAGCTGCCGTCGCTGAGTTCGAAGATGTCGGGGCAGGTCTGTCCCGATGCGCTGCCTCGCGCAAGGGGAGAGTCGCCGATCCGCCGTACGATTGTCACCATCTGTCTCAAGCCTTTCGTGCTGTGACCTTGAGGTCATGGCGCTGCCCGCCCCGAGGCGCCCTGCCGCGAAGGCTGCAGGGCACGCTGGGGCATGGACGGGCAAACGAACACAGGCTGACTGCGGTAGCGGGGCGCGCAGCGAATGATCCCTGTCGGCTATGCGTCAGGAATGTCAGCCTTGGCGTGAATGAGGGTCTCGCGGGTGACCACGACGATGCGTTCGTAGTCGGCTCTGGACGCGTCTGCGGGGAGTTCGGCGTCGAGCTCGTCGGTGATGTCCGTGCCGATGACAGCGAACCTTCCGTCGGACAGCTCGAAGATATCGGGGCAATTGGCACCAGTTGCACTCCCCCGCGCGCTCGGAGGGGTACCAATCCGACGGATGATCTGGCTCACTGTTCTGGCATTCCTTTGGGTCTCGAGGCTGGGTGCGCACTGGTGCTGCGCGGCGCGATGCGGCCCGGTAGGGCCGCGGCCTCGACAACCGGGCGGCAAGGACTTCGGTTCGGCGGGGATCGACCCGTTTCGCAAGATGCGCAGTAGTCAACCTTGTTGGCACCTGGGGAAACGCGGCGGTTTATTGGTTTGTTACCGCCCAACCGTGTGATGTGCCCAGGAGTGTGGCTCGCGAGGACGGCACTTCACGGCCGAAGGGCGCGAACCGGGCGGCTCTACTCGCTCGGCGGCTCTCCGACCACCCACCACTCGTCGATGTCCGCTTCCTCCAACTGGACGAGGAGGTCGTCAACCATGCGTCCCAGTTGGGCTTCGTCGGAGGTTCCGATCAGCGTTGCCCGGTGCGGAAGGGTGGCGTTCCAGTACTCACGGAAGATGGGGATCTGGAGCATGCTCCGAGCGAAGCCGAAGAACTCCTCGCGGGTCATGTTGCCCATGCGGTAGTAGCAGAGGGCGTTGGTGTACAGGGCGTTGGCGAAGAGGAACTGCCGTTGCTTCCTCGGCGGAACGGTCCCGTTGTAGGCGTCCAGCACCTCGGCCAGGTCCGGATCGTCCATGGCCTTGCTCAGCAGTTCCCAGTGCAGGCGCTGCTGATGGGCGAAGTTGGTCTGGCGCTGCTTCTGGGCGGCCTGCTCCAGCAGTTCGATCCGCGCGCGCAGTTCCATGAGCGTGGGCCGTTGTACGGCCAGGGCGGCGGCGCCTGCCGCTAGGACCGCCCCTGCCGAGGCGACAGCCCTCAGCCTCCGAAGCCCAAAGTTCCGTGTGGCCATGTCAACCCCCGAATCAGGCGACCGTCCGCCGGTCGTCGGTGCGGGTCGACAGGGAGCGGACCGGCGAGCGGTTGGCGGCGCGCTTGCCGTCTCCCAGGGTGCCGAGCGGCTCTGATCGGCAGGGAGGCGGAGAGGAGGCGCACGGAGGGATGTGTGGGTTGCGTTTACCGGCGCCTTGCCCAACGTGTGCCCCGCGAGCGCCGCTAACAATCGTTCACTTCGCGGTGATTCGACCCACTCGTATCCTGGGGCGGCATTCATTGGTCGTACGGGCGCCGATTCCCGAACCGGCGCACGCTTCGGTGTGAGAGGACGCGCGTTGAGCAGGCAGCAGGAACCGAGTGCGCAGCAGATCCCGATTCCCCGCCCGGTCTCCCCTCCGACGCAGATCCCGGTCGTGGTCCTGGCCGGCTTCCTCGGCTCCGGCAAGACCACCCTGCTCAACCACCTCCTCCACCGCAGTGGAGGCAGCCGTATCGGGGCCATCGTCAATGACTTCGGGTCGATCGAGATCGACGCGATGGCGGTCGCCGGCGCCCTCGGCGACTCCACCGTCGCGCTCGGGAACGGGTGCCTGTGCTGCGCCGTGGACGCCGCCGAACTCGATGTCTACCTCGACAGGCTCGCCCAGCCCTCCACCCGTATCGACGTCATCGTCATCGAGGCGAGCGGTCTCGCCGAGCCGCAGGAGCTGGTGAAGATGCTCCTCGCCAGCGCGAACCCGCGCATCGTCTACGGCGGGCTCGTGGAGGTCGTCGACGCCGCCGAGTTCGACGCCACCCGCGAGAAGCATCCCGAGATCGACCGGCACCTCGCCATCGCCGATCTCGTCGTCGTCAACAAGGCGGACCGGGCGGCGGACCCCGACCGTGTGATCCGACTCGTCCGGACGCTCACCGACCGCGCCGCCGTCGTGCCCGCCTCGTACGGGCGGATCGACCCCGAGTTCCTCTTCGACTGCAGGCCGACGGAGGAGCGTATAGGGCAGCTATCCTTCGATGACCTGCATACGGACCTGCCCACGCAGGATGACCTCCACGCGCACGAGGAGGGCGACGGGCACGATCACCGCGGCCATCTGCACTCCGCCTACGAGTCCGTCGCCTTCACCTCCGAAGTGCCCCTCAGCCCCCGGCGGTTGATGGACTTCCTCGACAGCAGGCCCGAGGGTCTCTACCGCATCAAGGGGTACGTCGACTTCGGCGCGGCCGACCCCCGCAACCGGTACGCCGTGCACGCCGTGGGCCGGTTCCTGCGCTTCTATCCGGAGCCCTGGGCTCCGGGCGAGCGCCTCACCCAGCTCGTCCTCATCGGCTCCGGCATCGACGCCCTTGCCCTCGGCAAGGAACTGGAGGCGTGCAAGGAGGACGCCTCACACGCCGATGAGCACAGCATGTGGAGCGTCCTCCGCTACGTGCAGGAGCAGGAGCAGGACCCGGACGCTCAGGAGCCGGGGGACCGGAACCCGGATCTCCACGCCTGAGCCGACCGGGCCTTACGCCTAAGCAGGGCCCGCCACCACCGAAACCGTCTTCGCCAGCGAGACTCCCGAGCCGTCGCGCCGCGGGTCCGGCTCCGGCAGCTCCGCCGGCGTCCCGTCCTTCTGCGCGGCCCGGGCCGGAGCGGGACCGGCCCACGCCAGGCTCAGGCAGTCCTCGCCCTTCAGGAACCGCTGGCAGCGCACACCGCCCGTGGCGCGGCCCTTGCGCGGGTACTGGTCGAAGGGGGTCAGCTTTGCGGTCGTCTGGACCGAGTCGTCGAGTGTGCCGCGTGATCCCGCCACAGTGAAGACGACCGCGTCCACAGCCGGGTCGATCGCCGTGAAGGAGATCACCTTGGCGCCGTCCGTGAGCTTGATGCCCGCCACGCCGCCGGCGGGCCGGCCCTGCGGGCGGACCTGAGAGGCCTGGAAGCGCAGCAGTTGGGCGTCGTCCGTGACGAAGACCAGGTCCTCCTCGCCGGTGCGCAGCTCGGCCGCGCCGACGATCCGGTCGCCGTCCTTGAGCGTGATGACCTCCAGCTCCTCCTTGTTGGAGGGATAGTCGGGGACCACACGCTTGACGACACCCTGCTGGGTGCCGAGCGCAAGACCCGGCGACGACTCGTCGAGCGTCGTCAAGCAGATGACGTCCTCGTCACCCTCCAGGGTCAGGAACTCCGAAATCGGCGCGCCCCCGGAGAGGTTGGGGGCCGTCGCGGTCTCGGGCAGCTGCGGCAGATCGATGACGTTGATCCGCAGCAGCCGTCCTGCGGACGTGACCACGCCGATCTCGCCCTGTGCCGTCGCCGGGACGGCGGAGACGATCAGGTCGTGCTTGGCGCGCTTGCCGGCGCTCTCCCCGAAGGGGTCACCGTTCGCCGTACGCGCGAGCAGTCCCGTCGATGACAGGAGCACCCGGCACGGGTCGTCGGCCACCTGCAGCGGCACGGTCGCGGCGGCGGAACCCGCGGACTCCAGCAGCACCGTGCGCCGCTCGGTGCCGAACTTCTTGGCCACCGCGGCCAGTTCGCCCGACACCAGCTTGCGCAGCTCGGAGTCCGACTCCAGGATGCGGGTCAGCTCGTCGATCTCGCCGTTGAGCCGGTCGCGCTCCGTCTCCAGCTCGATGCGGTCGAACTTGGTGAGCCGGCGCAGCGGCGTGTCCAGGATGTACTGCGTCTGGACCTCACTCAGCGAGAAGTGCTCGATCAGGCGCTGCTTCGCCTGCGCGGAGTTCTCGCTGGAGCGGATGAGGCGGATGACCTCGTCGATGTCCAGCAGGGCGACCAGCAGGCCCTCGACCAGGTGCAGCCGGTCGCGCTTCTTGGTGCGGCGGAACTCACTGCGGCGGCGCACGACCTCGAAGCGGTGGTCGAGGTACACCTCCAGGAGTTCCTTGAGGCCGAGCGTGAGGGGCTGGCCGTCCACCAGCGCCACGTTGTTGATGCCGAAGGACTCCTCCATCGGCGTCAGCTTGTAGAGCTGCTCCAGGACGGCCTCCGGCACGAAGCCGTTCTTGACCTCGATGACCAGGCGCAGGCCGTGCGCACGGTCGGTGAGGTCCTTGACGTCCGCGATGCCCTGCAGCTTCTTGGCGCCGACCAGGTCCTTGATCTTGGCGATCACCTTCTCCGGGCCGACGGTGAAGGGCAGTTCGGTGACGACGAGGCCCTTGCGGCGCGCCGTCACGTTCTCCACGGAGACCGTCGCGCGGATCTTGAAGGTGCCGCGGCCCGTCTCGTACGCGTCCCTGATCCCGGAGAGGCCGACGATGCGGCCGCCGGTGGGCAGGTCGGGCCCCGGGACGTGCTTCATGAGCGTCTCGAGGTCGGCGCCGGGGTGGCGGATCAGGTGCCGGGCGGCGGCGATGACCTCGCCGAGGTTGTGCGGCGCCATGTTCGTCGCCATGCCGACCGCGATGCCCGACGCGCCGTTGACCAGGAGGTTCGGGTAGGCCGCCGGGAGGACGCCCGGCTCCTGCTCCTGGCCGTCGTAGTTGGGTGTGAAGTCGACCGTGTTCTCGTCGATCGACTCCGTCATCAGGGACGTCGCGTCGGCCATCCGGCACTCGGTGTACCGCATGGCGGCCGGCGGGTCGTCGTTGCCCAGCGAGCCGAAGTTGCCGTGGCCGTCGACCAGGGGCAGGCGCATGGAGAACGGCTGGGCCAGGCGCACCAGGGCGTCGTAGATCGACGAGTCGCCGTGGGGGTGGAGCTTACCCATGACCTCGCCGACGACACGGGCGCACTTCACATAGCCACGATCGGGGCGCAGCCCCATCTCGTTCATCTGGTAGACGATGCGGCGGTGCACGGGCTTGAGGCCGTCGCGGGCGTCCGGCAGGGCTCGGGAGTAGATGACCGAGTACGCGTACTCGAGGAAGGAGCCCTGCATCTCGTCGACGACGTCAATGTCGAGGATGCGCTCCTCGAAGTCGTCGGGCGGCGGGGTCTTCGTGCTGCGGCGGGCCATCGCTGCTGCGGCTCCTTCACAGTCTCTGCCTGGGCATGAACGGGTTCTGACGGGCTCCATTGTGGACCGGCCCACTGACAACGCGGACCACGGCCCATGAGTACGGCCCTTGGAAGCCACGTGGCCGGCCGTCCGCACAGGCCTCGCAGGCCACGTGCCCGGTCCGTCCGCGCCGGCTCCGGAGAGCGCTTGCCTGCTCGCTCTGGGCGTACGCGACGCGGGAACTTCGCCAGCTGTCCGCGCGCTTGCATACAGTGGCATGACTAGCAGGAATTCCGCAGTTTTCCGCGATCGAAGGGACGTACATGCCCATGGGTCACACGGCCACAGCTGAGGCCGGTTCCGGCGGCCTGACAGCGACCGAGCACCGCCTGGCCAACGGCCTGCGTGTGGTGCTCTCCGAGGATCACCTGACCCCGGTCGCGGCGGTGTGCCTCTGGTACGACGTCGGCTCGCGCCACGAGGTCAAGGGCCGTACCGGACTTGCCCACCTCTTCGAGCACCTGATGTTCCAGGGCTCGGGCCAGGTGAAGGGCAATGGCCACTTCGAACTGGTGCAGGGCGCGGGCGGTTCGCTCAACGGCACGACCAGTTTTGAGAGGACCAACTACTTCGAGACCATGCCCACGCACCAGCTGGAGCTCGCCCTCTGGCTGGAGGCCGACCGCATGGGCTCACTGCTCGCCGCGCTCGACGACGAGTCCATGGAGAACCAGCGGGACGTCGTCAAGAACGAGCGCCGTCAGCGCTACGACAACGTCCCCTACGGCACCGCTTTCGAGAAGCTGACCGGCCTCGCCTACCCGGAGGGCCACCCCTACCACCACACCCCGATCGGGTCGATGGCGGATCTGGACGCGGCCACCCTGGAGGACGCGCGCGCCTTCTTCCGCACCTACTACGCGCCCAACAACGCCGTGCTCTCCGTGGTCGGCGACATCGACCCGGAGCAGACGCTCGCCTGGGTGGAGAAGTACTTCGGCTCGATCGCGGGCCATGACGGCAAGCCCGCCCCGCGCGACGGCGCGTTGCCGGAGATCATCGGCGAGCAGCTGCGCGAGGTCGTCGAGGAGGAGGTCCCGGCCCGCGCGCTGATGGCCGCCTACCGGCTGCCGGAGGACGGCACGCGCGCGTGCGACGCGGCGGACCTGGCCCTGACGGTCCTCGGCGGCGGTGAGTCGTCCCGGCTCTACAACCGGCTCGTACGCCGTGACCGCACGGCCGTGGCCGCCGGGTTCGGCCTGCTGCGCCTCGCGGGAGCGCCCTCCCTGGGGTGGCTCGACGTGAAGACGTCCGGCGACGTCGAGGTTCCGGTGATCGAGGCCGCTGTCGACGAGGAGCTCGCCCGGTTCGCCGAGGAGGGCCCCACGGCCGAGGAAATGGAGCGCGCCCAGGCCCAGTTGGAGCGCGAGTGGCTGGACCGCCTCGGCACGGTCGCCGGCCGCGCCGACGAACTGTGCCGGTACGCCGTCCTGTTCGGCGACCCGCAGCTCGCCCTGACCGCCGTCCAGCGCGTCCTCGAGGTCACGGCCGCGGAGGTCCAGGAGGTCGCCAAGGCCCGCCTGCGCCCCGACAACCGCGCGGTGCTGGTCTACGAGCCGGTCGCCGCCGAAGAGACCGATGCTGACGCCGCTGAAGGCACCGACGAGGAGGCGGCCAAGTGACCGAGCTCGCCACGATGGACTTCCACCCGCAGCCCCAGCCCGGCGAGGCCAGGCCCTGGGCCTTCCCGGCACCCGAGCGCGGCGCGCTCGACAACGGCCTGACGGTGCTGCGCTGCCACCGGCCCGGCCAGCAGGTCGTCGCCGTCGAGATCCTCCTGGCCGCCCCGCTGGAGGCCGAGCCGCAGGGCCTGGACGGCATCGCCACGATCATGGCGCGCGCCTTCTCCGAAGGCACCGACAAGCACTCCGCCGAGGAGTTCGCCGCCGAGCTGGAGCGCTGCGGCGCCACTCTCGACGCGCACGCCGACCACCCCGGCGTACGGCTCAGCCTCGAAGTCCCCGTCTCCCGGCTCCCCAAGGCGCTCGGTCTGCTCGCCGACGCCCTCAGGGCACCCGCGTTCGAGGACAGCGAGGTCGAGCGGCTGGTGCGCAACCGGCTCGACGAGATCCCGCACGAGACCGCCAACCCGGCCCGCCGCGCCGCCAAGGAGCTCTCCAAGGAGCTCTTCCCGGCGACCTCGCGCATGTCGCGCCCGCGTCAGGGCACCGAGGAGACGGTCGCCGCGATCGACTCTGCGGCTGTACGCGCCTTCTACGAGAAGCACGTACGCCCCGCCACCGGGACCGCCGTCGTCGTCGGCGACCTCACCGGTGTCGACCTCGACGCGCTGCTCGGGGACACACTCGGCACCTGGACCGGCTCGGCGGCCGAGGCCCGCCCCGTGCCGCCGGTGACCGCCGACGACACCGGCCGCGTGGTCATCGTCGACCGCCCCGGAGCGGTCCAGACGCAGCTGCTCATCGGCCGCGTCGGCGCCGACCGGCACGACCGTGTGTGGCCCGCCCAGGTGCTCGGCACGTACTGCCTCGGCGGCACCCTCACCTCCCGCCTGGACCGCGTCCTGCGTGAGGAAAAGGGCTACACCTACGGTGTGCGGGCGTTCGGCCAGGTGCTGCGCTCCGCACCGGACGGCACGGGCGCCGCGATGCTCGCCATCAGCGGCTCCGTGGACACCCCGAACACCGGCCCGGCGCTCGACGACCTCTGGAAGGTGCTGCGCACCCTCGCGGCAGAGGGCCTGACGGACGCCGAGCGCGACGTCGCCGTGCAGAACCTGGTGGGTGTGGCGCCCCTCAAGTTCGAGACCGCGGCCGCCGTCGCGAGCACGCTCGCCGACCAGGTCGAGCAGCACCTGCCGGACGACTACCAGTCGACGCTGTACCAGCAACTCGCCGCGACCGGCACGGTGGAGGCCACCGCGGCCGCCGTGAGCGCCTTCCCGATGGACCGGCTGGTGACCGTCCTCGTGGGGGACGCCGCGCAGATCGAGGCGCCGGTGAGGGCCCTCGGAATCGGCGAAGTCAGCGTCGTATCAGCGGAGTAGACACCGAGCAGACACCGAGGAGAAGCAGGCGACCCGCTGGGGCCCAGGCGACTGAAGAGTCACCTGGGCCCCCGTTTGTCCGTATTGATAGGGAGGTTGCCTGTCTGCCCTGTGGCATGCGCTACAAAAGCCTTGATCCGTTTGTTGATTGAAAGACGGCCCGCTTAGCGTCGGTCCGGCTGTTCGTCAGGCAGTGCGCCGCGTCCGCGGCACCGGACAGTCATCGCCGAGTCCCCGTACGGCGCGAGCCAGGGGAGCCGGGGACCCATACGCAGTCCCTGGGGTGAATCGGACGCCCTTCCCGAAGGGGGTCCGTAGGAGACCTTCCTGCTCCGAACCCGTCAGCTAACCCGGTAGGCGAGAAGGAAGGAAAGGACCAGCCACTTCATGGCGTTCACCCGCGCCACCGGGAAGCACCGTCGTCCCAGCCGCATGAAGCGCACGACCAACAGGACCGTGGGCGTCGCCGCACTCGCCACCACCGGCGTCGTCGGCACCCTGGCCGCCCCGGGGTTCGCCGCCGAGAGCTCGGTCGAGCAGACCGGCCTCACCCAGACCATCACCATCGGCGACTCGGTCGCCGACCAGATCGGCGCGCAGGCCGCCGCCCAGCAGCAGGCCGCCGACGAGGCCGCCGCCCGCGAGAAGGCCGAGGCGGCCGCGAAGCAGCGTGCCGAGGAGGCCGCGGAGAAGGCCAAGAAGGAGCGCGAGGCCAAGGCCCGCGCCGCCCGTGAGGCCGAGCGCAAGCGCCTGCTGAACTCGTACACCGCGCCCATCGCCGGCTCGTACGTCTCCACCGGCTACAAGGCGGGCGGCGCCGTCTGGTCCTCCGGCAGCCACACCGGCATCGACTTCCACGCCGCGAGCGGCACCGCCGTGCACGCGGTGGGCGCCGGCATCGTCGTGGAAGCCGGCTGGGGCGGCGCGTACGGCAACGAGGTCGTCATCAAGATGAACGACGGCACGTACACGCAGTACGGGCACATGTCGTCCCTGGGAGTCTCGGTCGGCCAGACGGTCACCCCCGGCCAGCAGATAGGCCTCTCCGGAGCGACCGGCAACGTCACCGGCGCGCACCTGCACTTCGAGGCGCGGACGTCCGCGGAGTACGGCTCGGACATCGACCCCCTCTCGTACCTCCGCTCGCACGGCGTGAACGTCTGACGGCGGGCGACACCACTCCCGAAGGCCCCGGCTCACCGAGCCGGGGCCTTCGCGCGCCCCACCACTTCATGACCGCTTTCTCACCGGACGACTGCCTGTTCAGAAGCGTGGTGTGTCCAAAAAATATCCATGGATTCCGACCTGCCATCGGAATTTCCCGCTCTCTGCAATAGAGTCACCGAACAAGCGTCGATCGACCGCGTTTCGCGGGGATTAAGGCGGAGGTCCGGTCATGCGTATTCCCGCGCACTCGGTATGCACGGCGATCCGTGACGACATCGTCGCGGGTGTCTACGAGCGCGGCAGCCGGCTCACCGAAGAACTGCTCGCGCGCCGCTACGGCGTATCGAGGGTCCCCGTGCGCGAGGCCCTGCGCACCCTGGAGGCGGAGGGTTTCGTCCTCACCCGCCGGCACGCGGGCGCGTGCGTCGCGGAACCCACCGAGCAGGAGGCCGCCGACCTGCTGGAGATGCGCATGCTGCTGGAGCCGCTGGGCGCCGCGCGCGCCGCCCAGCGCCGCACCGAGGCGCACCTCAAGGTGCTGCGCGGCCTGGTCAGGCTGGGCCAGGAGCGGGCCAGGAGGGGCAACAGCGAGGATCTGCGCTCGCTCGGCGGCTGGTTCCACGAGACGCTCGCGCAGGCCTCCGGCAGCCCCGCGCTGACCTCGACGCTCGCCCAGCTGAGGCACAAGATCGCCTGGATGTATTCGGTCGAGGCGCCGGCCCATCCCGCGGAGTCCTGGACCGAGCACGGCGCCATCGTGGACGCCGTCGCGCGCGGCGACAGCGACCGGGCCAGGGCGATCACCGCGCTGCACACCGAGCGGGCGATGACGGCGCACCGGCTGCGCTTTCCCGGTGGCAGTGATCGGGTGGAACGTGTGAGGACTTCGCAACATCCCGTAAACACGCCGAGCCTGCGGCATTAACAGTGGCGCCGTATACAAAGAGATGTAATTCGCGGGGGATTATTTTTGCTGCCCATAATACGGAAAAGCAAAGGGCCCGCCTCATATGTGAGGCGAGCCCTTCGTCGTATGAGTGGGGGCGGAGTCTTTGGAGCGAAGAACACCCCCACCATCAATTGAGTAACCCCGACGGCGCGCAACCAGATCCGCGAGAGCGGCGCCGGCTCAGGCGCAAAGGGGTGCGTGCTCAGACCGTTTCGGGCAGCTCCTCCAGGCCCTCGGCGACCAGCTTCGCCAGGCGGTCGAGTGCGACGTCCGCCCCCTCGGCGTCGGAGGCCAGGACGATCTCCTCGCCGCCCTGGGCGCCCAGACCGAGGACCGCGAGCATGGAAGCGGCGTTGACGGGGTTGCCGTCGGCCTTGGCGATCGTCACGGGGACGCCGGAGGCCGTGGCCGCCCGGACGAAGATGGAGGCGGGACGGGCGTGAAGGCCCTCGGCCCAGCCGACGTTGACGCGGCGCTCAGCCATGTGATGCTGCCCTTCAGGTGTCTCACGGTTGTCTAGACCATTGTTCCATATCGTGAAGCGTGCCCCCGAGCGGGTGCGGGACCCGGACTCAAGGCGGCTTCGGCCCCCCAAGACTGCCTTGCGCCCTTGCCGGATGCGAGCCCGCCCTTGCCCGGCGCGAGCCCGCCTTCGCCGGACGCGAGCCCGTCATTGTCGGGACGCGCACCGGCCGTTGTCGGAGCCGAGCCGTACTCTGGGGGCCATGCAGACCTCGTCGGACCGGCACGAGTATCCCGCCCACTGGGAGGCCGATGTCGTGCTGCGCGACGGCGGCACCGCGCGCATCCGGCCCATCACGGCCGACGACGCCGACCGCCTGGTCAGCTTCTACGAGCAGGTGTCCGACGAGTCGAAGTACTACCGCTTCTTCGCGCCGTACCCGCGCCTGTCCGCCAAGGACGTCCACCGCTTCACGCACCACGACTTTGTGGACCGGGTGGGACTCGCGGCCACGGTCGGCGGCGAGTTCATCGCCACCGTACGCTACGACCGCATCGACGCCGAGGGGCTGTCCGCCTCAGCTCCGGCCGACGAGGCCGAGGTCGCCTTCCTCGTGCAGGACGCCCACCAGGGCCGCGGCGTGGCATCGGCCCTGCTCGAACACATCGCGGCCGTCGCCCGCGAGCGCGGCATCCGCCGGTTCGCCGCCGAGGTGCTACCCGCCAACAGCAAGATGATCAAGGTGTTCACCGACGCCGGGTACCAGCAGAAGCGCAGCTTCGAGGACGGTGTCGTACGCCTGGAGTTCGACCTGGAGCCCACCGACCGCTCGCTCGCCGTGCAGCGTGCGCGGGAGCAGAGGGCGGAGGGGCGGTCCGTGGCCCGGCTCCTCGCTCCCGGCTCGGTCGCCGTCATCGGCGCGGGTCGCGCGTCCGGGGGAGTGGGCCGCAGCATCCTGGAGAACCTCCGCGACGCGGGCTTCACCGGGCGCCTGTACGCGGTGAACGGGGCACTACAGGAGAAGGAGCTCGACGGGGTCCCGGCCCATCGCTCCATCCGCGACATCTCCGAGCCCGTCGACCTCGCCGTCGTCGCCGTCCCGGCCGAGCACGTGCCCGAAGTCGTCGCCGAGTGCGGTGAGCACGGGGTGCAGGGGCTCGTCGTGGTCTCCGCGGGGTACGCCGAGAGCGGTTCCGACGGCAGGGAGCGCCAGCGCGAGCTCGTGCGCCAGGCGCGTACGTACGGGATGCGCATCATCGGACCGAACGCCTTCGGAGTCATCAACACCTCCCCGGAGGTGCGGCTCAACGCCTCCCTCGCCCCGGAGATGCCGCGCGCCGGCCGGATCGGCCTGTTCGCGCAGTCCGGCGCCATCGGGATCGCCCTGCTGTCCCGGCTGCACCGGCGCGGCGGTGGGGTCACGGGCGTGACCGGCGTGTCGACGTTCATCTCCTCGGGCAACCGAGCGGACGTGTCCGGCAACGACGTCCTGCAGTACTGGTACGACGACCCGGACACCGACGTCGCGCTCATGTACCTCGAATCCATCGGGAACCCGCGGAAGTTCACCCGCCTCGCGCGGCGCACGGCGGCCGCGAAGCCGCTGGTCGTCGTGCAGGGCGCGCGGCACGGCGGGGCCGCGCCCCAGGGGCATGCGGTACGGGCCACACGGTTGCCGCACGCGACGGTGTCGGCGCTGCTGCGGCAGGCCGGGGTCATCCGGGTGGACACGATCACGGAGCTGGTCGACGCGGGGCTTCTGCTGGCACGGCAGCCGCTCCCGTCCGGGCCGCGGGTGGCGATTCTGGGGAACTCCGAGTCGCTGGGGCTGCTGACGTACGACGCGTGTCTCGCCGAGGGGCTGCGGCCGCTGCCGCCTCGGGATCTGACGACGGCCGCATCGGCCGAGGACTTCCGTGCCGCGTTGTCGCATGCGCTGGCCGACGACGGCTGTGACGCCGTCGTGGTCACCGCGATTCCGGCGGTGGGGGAGACGACGGCGGCGGCCGATGCCGCCCTGGCGGAGGCACTGCGCTCGGCCTCGGCGGCGGCTCCCACCAAGCCGGTTCTCGTGGTCCACGTCGAGCTGGGAGGGCTCGCGGAGGCGTTGTCCGCGGCCGCCAGCACCGCACCCCAGGTCGCTCCACCCGCACCCGGGATCCTGGGCAGCGCCCACCCGATCCGCCCGGCCGACCGCCCGGCCCCCGTACAGGCAGCCCCGGCCGACAGCGACTCCCGCCTCATCCCCGCCTACCCCGCCGCCGAGCGCGCCGTCCGCGCGCTCGGCGAAGCCGTGAAGTACGGCCAGTGGCGGCGCGAGGCCGCCGACCCCGCGCGCGTGCCCGAGTACGAGGACATCGACGAGAAGGGCGCCGCCGAGCAGATCGACCGGCTGCTGGGCGACGGTGACATGGGCGGGCTCACGCTCGGCCCCGACGACACCTGTGCCCTGTTCGGGCGGTACGGCATCGACGTACGCCGGGCCCTGCCCGCGCCGACGCCCGACGAGGCCGTCGCCGCGGCGGAGCGCCTCGGCTACCCTGTGGCGCTCAAGACCACCGCCCCCCACCTGCGCCACCGCGCCGACCTGGGCGGCGTACGGCTGGATCTGGCGGACGAGGAGCAACTGCGGCGGGCGTACGCCGAGTTGACGAGTCTCTTCGGGAAGCCCGAGGAGCTGCGCCCGGTGGTGCAGGGGATGGCGCCGCGCGGGGTCGACACGGTCGTACGCGCGGTCATCGACCCGGCGGCCGGAGCGGTGCTCTCGTTCGGGCTCGCCGGGGTCGCGTCGGAACTGCTCGGGGACACCGCGCACCGACTGATTCCGGTCACCGACCGGGACGCGGCCTCGCTGGTCCGGTCGATCCGGACCGCGCCGCTCCTCTTCGGCTGGCGGGGCTCGGCACCAGCGGACACGGCTGCCCTGGAGGAGCTGCTGCTGCGCCTGTCACGCCTTGTGGACGACCACCCGGAGGTCGTCTCCGTGTCCCTGGAGCCCGTCGTCGTCGCCCCGCGCGGGCTGAGCGTGCTCGGTGCCTCCGTGCGGCTCGCGCCCCCGCCCGCCCGCGACGACCTGGGTCCGCGCACACTTCCTGTGTACTGAGCGGTGCCTCGCAGTCAGTGCGCCCCCGTAGGATGGGCGACATGGCCAAGACCAGTACGACGACCCAGGGGCTGCGAGCGGCGATCGAGCGCAGCGGCTACTACCCGGCCCTCGTGGCCGAGGCGGTGGAGGCCGCTGTGGGCGGCGAGCCCATCCAGTCGTATCTGGTCCACCAGGAGACGACGTTCGATGCGAACGAGGTGCGTCGGCACGTCACGGTGCTCGTCCTCACGGGCAACCGCTTCATCGTGAGCCACACCGACGAGCAGGCGGCGGACAGCACGTCGCCGACGCCGTACGCGACCACGTCCACCGAGTCCGTGAAGCTTGGCCGGATCTCGTCGGTCGTACTCAGCCGGGTCGTCGCGAATCCGGAGAAGTACGTTCCGGGGACGCTGCCCCGCGAGGTCGTCCTCACCATCGGCTGGGGAGCGGTGGCCCGTATCGACCTGGAGCCGGCCGCCTGCGGCGACCCCAACTGCGAGGCGGACCACGGGTACACGGGCAGTTCGACGGCGGACGACCTGAGCCTGCGCGTCAGCGAGGCCGGGGACGGCCCGGACGCCGTGCGGCAGACACTCGCCTTCGCCCAGTCGCTCTCCGAGGCGACCGTGGACGTCGCGCGCTGATGTCCCAGCAAGTCTGGGACCACCCGGAACCACTCGCCCTCGACTCCGCACCCGTACCCGAGTACGGGACCGGTTCGCTCGCCGACCTGCTGCCCACGCTGGCGGCCGGCATGGACGTACCGGATATGACCGCTTCGCTCACAGAACTGAGCCCGGCCGACCGGAACTGCGTCTTCCTGATCGACGGCCTCGGCTGGGAGCAGCTGAAGGCACATCCGGACGAGGCCCCGTTCATGAGTGCCCTGCTGGGCAGCTCGCGCGGCGGCACCGGCCGGCCGATCACCGCGGGTTATCCCGCGACCACCGCGACCTCGCTGGCCTCGGTCGGTACGGGGCTGCCGCCGGGCGCGCACGGTCTGCCCGGCTACACCGCGCGCAATCCGGAGACCGGCGAGCTGATGAACCAGCTCCGCTGGAATCCGTGGACGCAGCCGCGCAAGTGGCAGCCGTACCCCACGGTGTTCCAGCTGGCCGACGCGGCGGGTGTGCACACGGCCCAGGTCTCGTCGCCGACCTTCCAGAACACCCCGCTGACCAAGGTCGCACTCAGCGGCGGAACGTTCCACGGGCGGCTCTCCGGCGAGGAGCGCATGGACCTCGCGGCCGAGCAACTGTCCGCCGGGGACCGCTCGTTGGTCTACACGTACTACGCGGAAGTGGACGGCAAGGGCCACCGCTTCGGCGTCGACTCGGACCCCTGGCGCGGACAGCTCATGTACGTGGACCGCCTGGTCCAGCGCCTGGCCGAGCAACTGCCGCCGCGCACGGCCCTGTACGTCACCGCCGACCACGGCATGATCGACATCCCCTTCGACGAGCAGCACCGCATCGACTTCGACGAGGACTGGGAGCTGCGCGCAGGCGTCGCCCTCCTCGGCGGCGAGGGCCGCGCCCGGCACGTCTACGCGGTCCCGGGCGCCGAGTCGGACGTCCTGACCTGCTGGCGCGAGGTGCTCGGCGAGCAGTTCTGGGTGGCCTCGCGGGACGAGGCGATCGCGGCCGGCTGGTTCGGGCCGCAGATCGACGAGCGGGTGTACGCGCGCATCGGCGACGTGGTCGCGGCCGCCCGCGACGACGTACTGATCATCGCGTCCGAGCGGGAGCCGAAGGAGTCGGCGATGGTCGGCAACCATGGCTCGTTGACACCGGTGGAGCAGCACGTCCCGCTCCTGGAAGTACGTTCCTGACCTCCCTTTTCCCCTTCCCCCTGGTTTGCCGAAAGGTGCTCAACTTCCCATGCCCGAGCTGGTGTTCTTCTCCGGAACCATGGACTGTGGGAAGTCGACTTTGGCGCTTCAGATCGAACACAATCGAACGGCGCGGGGGCTGCAGGGGTTGATCTTCACGCGTGACGATCGTGCCGGTGAGGGCAAGCTCTCGTCACGTCTGGGGCTGGTGACCGATGCGGTGGAGGCGGGGCCGGGACTGGACTTGTACGGGTACGTGGTGGAGCAGTTGTCGCGGGGCGGCAAGGTCGACTACGTGATCGTCGACGAGGCCCAGTTCCTGCTGTCGGAGCAGATAGACCAGCTGGCCCGGATCGTGGACGACCTGAACCTGGACGTCTTCGCCTTCGGTATCACCACTGACTTCCGCACCAAGCTCTTTCCCGGCTCCCGCCGCCTGGTCGAGCTAGCCGACCGTGTGGAGACCCTGCAGGTCGAGGCGATGTGCTGGTGCGGTGCGCGGGCAACTCACAACGCCCGCACCCTGGGCGGGGAGATGGTCGTCGAGGGCGAGCAGGTCGTGGTGGGAGATGTGGCCCGGTCGGCGGCCGAGGTGGGCTACGAGGTGCTGTGCCGACGCCATCACCGCCGACGGATGACGAGTGCCGCGTCGAGGGCGGGGACCCTGTCGCCGGACGTGCTGCCGGTCTCCTCCGCGTGACTCGACCGGATCACCGGATTCTCTTCGATCCGCAACGCGGTGCCGGCGTAGCGGGCCATGGTGTCATTCCTCGCCCGGTGGCTCGGTGGTCGTGACCGGGTGGGGCCCGGCAAGTGTCGAGAGGATGGCGGGCGGCCCCTGGACGGCGGTGCGCTGCATATGGTGCAGCACGCTGCGGATGCCGCCGAGCTCCTCACCGCCGCCCGCCCGGCCGGGGCCGCCGTGCACGGTGTGCGGGAGCGGCAGCCGTGGCCGGTGGACTCCCCGGCGTCGGTGCGGTCGAGGAGCAGCAGGCGACCGTGCCAGGGGGCGGCCCCGAGCACGGCCTCGCGGGCGAAGCCGGGGTCGTGGGTGATGACCGAGCCGACGAGGCTGCCCTCTCCGCGCGCGGCCAGCGCGACCGCGTGGGCGGCGGTCCCGTCGTACGGCAGGAGGGTGCTGACAGGGCCGAACGCCTCGACCTCGTGCGGCTCGGCCCGGTCGGGGTCGTCGCAGCGCAGCAGCAGCGGCGGGAGGAAGGCGCCGCGTTCCGGGTCGCCGTCCAGCACCTCGAACCGGTCGGGGTCGCCGTGGACGATGCGGGCCGCAGCCGTGAGCGCCTTGAGCGCGCGCAGCACCTCCTCCCGTTGCCCGAGTCCTGCCAGCGGGCCCATGGTGACCGCGGGATCGGCGGGGTTTCCGACGCGGACGCCGGCGAGCCCCGCGCACACCGCGTCCTGTACGTCGTCGACAAGGCCGGCGGGCACCAGAGCCCGGCGGATCGCGGTGCACTTCTGCCCGGCCTTGACGGTCATCTCGGTGACCAGGGTCTGCGTGAACAGGTCGAACTCGGGGGTGCCGGGGGTGGCGTCGGGCCCCAGGACCGTGCAGTTCAGGGAGTCGGCTTCGGCGTTGAAGCGGACGGCGCGGCCGGCGACGACCGGGTGGCTGCGTAGGATGCGGGCGGTCGCGGCGGACCCGGTGACGCTGAGCACGTCCTGTCCCGTGAGCGCGTCGAGGATGCCGTCCGGTGGGGCGCAGATCAGCTGGACGGCGCCTTCGGGGAGGATGCCGGACTCGATGATGCGGCGGAACACCAGCTCCGTCAGGTAGGCCGTCTGGCCCGCGGGTTTCACCACGGACGGCAGGCCCGCCAGCAGAGCCGGCGCGAGCTTCTCCAGCATGCCCCACACGGGGAAGTTGAACGCGTTGATCTGCACGGCCGCGCCCTGCCGCGGCACATGGACGTGGCGTATCGCGAAGGTGCCCTGTTTGCCGATCGGTTCCATGTCGCCGTCGGGCAGGACATGCCCGTCGGGCAGCTCTTTGGCGCCCTTGCCGCCGTAGACGAAGAGCACCGCGATGCCGCCGTCGACGTCGAGCACGGAGTCGCGGCGGGTCGCTCCGGTGCGGGTGGACAATGCGTGGAACTCGTCCGTGTGTGCGGCCAGGTGCTTGCCCAACGACTTGATCAGGCCGGCGCGCTGGTGGAAGGTCAGCTCGCGCAGGGCCGGGCCGCCCGCCTCCCGCGCGTGACGCAGCGCGGCCGCGGCGTCGACGGCTCGCTCCGAGAGCCGAGCCACCTCGGCGCCGGTCGCCGCGTCCAGCAGGGGACGCCCCTCGTCGGGTGCTTCGTACCAGTCACCGGCGAGGTAGCTGTGCAGTTTCGCGGCCACGGCGGGCCCACCTTTCGTGCTCTCACGGGCGATGGCTTTCAGCGGTCGATGCGCCGGAGATCACGCAGATAGCGCGCGCCGGCGTCCCGGTAGGTGCGTACGGCGTGCTCCACCCAGGAGGGATCGACCGGTGTCCCGCGCAGCCGTACCGGGACGCCGAGCGCCATGGTCTTGGGCGGGACCTCGAAGTCCTCGGGGACCAGTGCGGCGGCGCCGACCACCGCACCCTCGCGCACGGTGGCCCGGTTCAGGACGATGGAACCGGACCCGATCAGGCAGCGGCGCTCCACGGTGCAGCCCTCCAGGTGGGCGTTGTGGCCGACCACGCACTCGGGTCCGATCACGGTCGGCCACTGCTCGGTCGTGTGCAGCACGGTTCCGTCCTGGATGCTGGTGCGGGCGCCGACCTCGATACGACCGCCGAGGTCTCCGCGCAGGACCGCCCCGGGCCAGACGCTGGCCTCCGCGCCGATCGACACGCACCCGATCACGACGGCATCCGGGTGGACGAAGGCGCTGGGATCGATGTCCGGCTCGTCGGGTCCGAGGGCGTAGACCGGCATGGCTGCCACCTCGCTCGTTCTGGTCGGCGGCCCGCCGACGCGACAGACACTCTACTGATAATTTCCGTAACGACAAGATATTGTGTAAGGAGGAGCGGGCTCCCCTGAGGAGGGACTTGGCTCCGGGCACTCGTGCCGGAGCGCCCTGGATACGCTGATGACGTCGATGTCACGCGACGGCGTGATACATCGGATCGGCCGGCAGCAAGGGAAGTGAAGGACAATGGTGGATCGTGCGTCGCGCGGACCGGGCCGGAGGGAGCGTGCCGACCGGGCCGCAGCGGGGAGCGCACGGCCGGTGGTCAGCCGGCGCCGGGAGGTCGGTGACGTCAGCGCGCGGTCGCTGCTGATGACCATGCTCGGCGAGTACGTACTGCCCAAGGGCACCCCGGTGTGGACCTCCGCGCTGGTGGACGCGCTGGCAATGTTCGGTGTCGAGGAGAAGTCGGCCCGCCAGTCGCTCGCCCGGACCGCGGCAGAGGGCTGGCTGGCCTCCGAGCGGATGGGACGCCGCGTCCGCTGGGCGCTCACCCCGCCGGGGCGGCGGCTGCTGACCGAGGGCGCGCAGCGCATCTACGACTTCGGCAGCGGGGAGCGCCCCTGGGACGGCACTTGGCTGGTGGTGCTGGTCTCGGTGCCGGAGTCCAAGCGGGATCTGCGGCACCGGGTGCGCACCCGGCTCACCTGGGCCGGCTTCGGCTCCCCGGAGCCCGGGGTGTGGATCACGCCCCACGCCGACCGCGAGGCGGAGGCGCTCGGCGTCCTGAAGGAACTCGGGCTCGCCGACGACGCGATGTCCTTCTCCGCGACGTACGGTGCCGTGGGCAGTGAGGCGGCCATGGTGGCCCGCGCCTGGGATCTCAGCGAGGTGGAGGACCGCTACGAGGCGTTCATCGACGAGTTCACCGGCCTGCGCCCCGCCGACGGCGCCGCCGTCCTGCACGCACAGACCATGCTGGTGCACGAGTGGCGCCGCTTCCCCTTCCTCGATCCGCGGCTTCCGTCGAAGCTGCTGCCCCCGGGCTGGAGCGGGGCCAGGGCGGCCGACCTCTTCCACAGCAGGCACGCCGAGTGGAATCCGGTGGCGCTGCGGCGCTGGGAGGAGCTGGCCGAGGGGCACGGCGAGAGGTGAGATCGCGGGGCGCACCGTACCGAACCGCCGAGCTTACCGGGGTGGTGCGGTACGGGTCATGGCGCCCGGCCCCGTCGGCCGGCCGACGGGGCGGTGTCGATGACACCTGTCTGCTGACCCATCGTCATGTCCTTACACTCCGAGGCCCGGGAAGACCTTGGCCGCGTTGCCGGACAGCACGGCACGCACGGTGTCCGCCGGCAGGCCCAGCGCACGCAGTGCGGCGATGTTGCGGGAGGCGCCGGGCACTCCCGGCCAGTCGGTGCCGAAGATGCACCGGGTGGCCAGCCTCGCCAGGCCGAACCGGGCGTAGTACTCGGGCAGTTTGCGCGGGGGCAGTCCGGCGAGGTCCAGCCAGACGTTGGGCCTGGCCAGGGCGAGGAACGCCGCGGTGTCGTACCACCAGCCCCGCCCGCCGTGGGCGAAGACGAACTGCACGTCCGGGAAGTCCTCCACGGCGTCGAGCAGGAGCTGCGGATCACCGTACCGGGCACGGGCACCCGGGAAACTGGAGGTGCCCGAGTGCACGACGACCGGGACGCCGCGCTCGGCGCAGAGCGCGTACAGCGGGTAGAACTCCTTGTCGGCCGGGTCGAATCCGCCGTGCACGGGGTGCAGTTTGAGCGCGACCGCGCCCAGGTCCAGCTGGCGTTCGGCCTCTGCCACCAGCGGGTGGTGCAGGTGCGGATTGACGTTCGCCACCAGGCGGAAGCGGACCGGGTTGTACGCGACGATCGGCAGCAGGTCCTCGATCGGCTGGATCCCGGTGGCCCGTGGGCTGTACTCGCAGAACAACAGCGCACGGTCCACGCCCTCGGACTCCAGCAGGGCGTCCAGCAGTTCGGGAACGGGGTCGCCCCGCTCGTCGTAGGTGTCGCGCCACGGGTGGTCGCCGGAGAACGTGTCCGCCCACTCGAACCAGGCCGGTTTGAGTGTGGACAGCCTTGGGGCGTGGACGTGCGCGTCGACCACGGTCTCGCCGTCGATCACGGCGCCTCCCTCACAGAGTGCTCAGCCGCGCGGGTCGTACCCGGCGACGAGTTCGGTGTCCGCGCCGACCGGGCCGTGGCCGGCGGCGCCGCCCGGCAGGCCGATCGGCTCGTCGCGGCCCGGCAGGGACTCGGTGAAGAACCGCTTGTTGTCGGCGACGAAGTCCTTCAGCTCCGGCGGCACCCGGCGGTCCTGGGAGATCGCCTGGACCGGGCACACGGGCTCACAGTTGCCACAATCGATGCATTCCATCGGGTTGATGTAGAGCTTGCGGTCGCCTTCGTAGATGCAGTCGACGGGGCACTCCTCCATACAGGAGCGGTCCATGATGTCGATGCACGGCTCGGCTATGACGTAGGGCATGGGCTATCGGTCCTCTTCGGTGCTACGCGGCGGCGGGGGCCGCAGTGGAGACGTCGGTGGAGTGGCCGGGGAACACCGGCTGCTCGGGGTCGATGTGGTGCGCGGCGTTGTTGACGGCGGTCGCCGCCTCCCCGAAGCCGACCGCGATCAGCCGCACCTTGCCGGGGTAGTCGTTGATGTCCCCGGCCGCGTAGACCCCCGGGAGAGAGGTCCGCATGGCCGAATCGACCGGGATGTGGCGCCGGTGGGCAATGTCGATGCCCCAGCCGAGCAGCGGGCCGAGGTTGGCGGTGAAGCCGAGGGCGGCGATGATCCCCCGGCAGGGCAGGCGGTGCGTCTGCCCGTCGCGCCGGGTGATCTCCACGGCCTCGATGCCCCCGCCGTCGACGATGACCTTCGACAGCTCGGCTTCGGTGAGGATCTCCACGCCCGCGGCCCGTACGGCGGCCACGGTGGCCGGGTGTGCGCGGAAGGTGTCGCGGCGGTGGACCAGGGTCACGGAGGCGGCCAACGGGTGCAGGGTGTTGGCCCAGTCGAAGGCGCTGTCACCGCCCCCGACGATCACCACGTCCCGGCCCGCGTAGTCGTCCGGCCTGCGTACGAAGTACGCGAGCCCGGCGCCCTCGTACGCGGCGGCGGCCGGCAGCGGGCGGGGCGTGAAGGTGCCGATGCCGCCGGTGATGAGCACGGCCCTGGCCCGCACGCGCGCCCCTTGGTGCGTAGTCACGGTGAAGGTGTCCGGCCCGCCGCCGGCCCCGGGGAGCCGCTCCATCGTCTCGGCCCGGTGGCCGAGCAGATGGCACGGCTCGTACGGTGCGGCCTGCTCCAGGAGCCGCTCCACGAGCTCGCGTCCGCGTACCGCCGGGAATCCGGCGATGTCGAAGATCTGCTTCTCCGGGTACATGGCGTTGATCTGGCCACCGGGCTCGGGCAGCGAGTCCAGCACGGTCACCGACAGACCGCGGAAACCGGCGTAGTAGGCGGCGAACAGGCCGGTGGGGCCGGCTCCCACGATGAGCAGATCCGTGCTGTGATCCGCGGGGCACGGGGACATGGGGGACATGCACGTCCTCCTTGATGCAGAAGAAGAGAGTGACTTGCCGAGTGGCAACGTCAGCCCGATGTCGTCGGCGACGAGGGCGCCTCCGCCCAGGAACCGTCGCGGACCATGGCGCGCAGCACATTGCGGCGGATCTTGCCGGTGGGCGTACGGGGCAACTCGGGCAGCCCGATCACCCCGCGCGGGCGTTTGAAGGCGGCCAGGCCCTCCCGGCACCAGGCGACGAGGGCGTCCGGATCGACCTCACGCCCGGGCCTGGGCACCACGCAGGCGACCGGTTTGTCCAGGCCGTCCGCGTCCGGAACGCCGACCACGGCGACCTCGGCCACGTCCGGATGGGAGAGGAGGCGCTCCTCCACCTCGGCGGGCGCGACCCAGATGCCGCCCGCCTTGAGCAGGTCGTTGGTGCGGCCCATGCACGTGTAGGTGCCGTCGGCGTTGCGGATGTACGTGTCGCCGGTGCGCACCCAGTCGCCGAGGAAGACCTGACGGGTGGTCTCGGCCCGGCACCAGTAGCCGATGGCCGCGGACTCACCGCGCACGTAGAGCTCGCCCGGTGTCCCGTCGCCCTCCACCACGTGGCCCTCGACGTCGCGCAGCTCCACCTTGTACCCGGGAACGGGTTCGCCGGAGGAGCCCGGATGGACCCGGCCCGAACGGTTGGAGATGAAGATGTGCAGCATCTCGGTGGACCCGATGCCGTCGAGCACCTCCACACCGAACTGTTCCAGCATCCCCTCGTACATCCGCGCGGGCAGCGCTTCTCCGGCCGAGACCCCGATCCGTACCGTCGCGAAGGCGTCGTCCGGGATGTCGGCGCTCGCGAGCAGCGGCCCGAAGAAACTGGGGGTGCCGAACAGGACCGTGGCCCGGTCGCCGGCCGCCCGCTTCGCGAACAGCGCGGGAGACGGCCTGGAAGGTTCCAGCAGTGCCGTCCCGCCCGCCGCCAGCGGGAAGAACAGCGAGTTGCCGATGCCGTACGCGAAGAAGAGCTTCGCGACCGACAGGCAGCGGTCCTCCGGGCCGATGCCCAGCACCCACTGCCCGTAGTTCTCCGATACGAACCTGATGTCGACGTGGCGGTGCATGGCCGCCTTGGGCGTGCCCGTGGTGCCCGACGTGTACAGCCACAGGGCGGGCGAGTCCGGCCAGGTCGGATACGGCCCGTCGTCCGTACCGGTGCCGGCGTCCAGCAGCTGCTGCCAGGTGTGGCCCTGGACGTGGCCGGGCAGTCCTGTGCTGTCTTCTCCGGTCAGGACGGCGTGCTCGACCTCCGGCGCCTGCTGGAGCGCCGCGCGGACGACCGGCGCGAACTCGGCGGAGCCCAGCACCACCCGGCAGCGCGCGTCGGCCACCAGCTTGCCCAGCTCCGGACCGGTGAGCATGGTCGACGCGGGGACGGCCACGGCGCCGATGTGGAAGGCGGCGAGGATGCCGGTGAAGAGCTCGATGTCGTCCACCATGCACAGCAGGACGCGCTCCTCCGGACGTACGCCGAGGGCCCGCAGCCCGGCGGCCACCTGGCGGACCTCCGCCGACAGCTGCTCGTAGGTCAGCGTGCGTGTGGGAGTGACGAGCGCCGTGCGGGCGCCGTTGCCCTCCCGCACGTGCCGGTCGACCAGGTAGTCCGCCGTGTTGAACGCCTCAGGCATCCGGCTCACCTCACACCAGTCGGACGTACTCGTAGTCGAACGGTTTGCCGTTGATGCCGTTGACCGGCGGCGCGACCCAGCTCGCGATCCTGCCGCGTTCGTACACAGGCTGCATCAGCGACCGTACGAACGCCAGGTCCTCGGCGGTGGGCAGCCAGTGGCGGCGGCTCGCCTCCCAGGTCTGCTCGTCGACGATCGTGCCGTCGGGGGTGACGTGGTGGCCGGCGGCGAGGCCGACGTTCCGGTTGAAGCCAGGGTGCGGCAGCTTCAGCCGGAAGCCGATCCCGTGCTCCTCGAGGATCCGGTTCCAGCGCTTGAGGCCGTTCTCGCAGTCGGAGATGTACTCGTCGCGCAGGTCAAGGTTGAGGGCGAGCAGCGCGGGGACCTCGTCCTGCGACCAGGTGCCGTCCGCCTGCGGTTTGTCCAGGAAGGAGCTGTGGTCGGTGAGCTTGTGGTCGTCCTTGCGGCGCTCCTCCTGCCAGCGGCCCTTGAGCCCGGCGGTGTAGTAGTTCGCCGCGTTGGTGGAGGTCTCGCTGCCGAAGAGGTCCAGGGAGACCGTGTAGTGGAAGTTGATGTACTTCTGGATGATGTCCAGGGGGATGCCGCCGCAGGCGGCGATGTCCAACGTGTCGTGCTCGCGGACCAGTTGGGCGCTGCGGGTCACCACGCGGTCGACGCCGGTGGTGCCGACCATCATGTGGTGGGCCTCCTCCTTCAGCATGAAGGTGCAGGTCCGCGACAGCGGGTCGAAGGCGCTCTCCTTGAGCGAGCCGAGTTGGTACTTGCCGTCCCGGTCGGTGAAGTACGTGAACATGAAGAAGGCCAGCCAGTCGGCGGTCTCCTCGTTGAACGCGCCCAGGATGCGCGGCGAGTCGGGGCTGCCGGAGTTGCGGTGGAGCAGCGCCTCGGCCTCCTCGCGGCCCTCCCGGCCGAAGTAGGCGTGCAGCAGGTAGACCATCGCCCACAGGTGCCGGCCCTCCTCCACATTGACCTGGAAGAGATTGCGCAGGTCGTACAGGCTCGGGGCGGTCAGGCCGAGGAGGCGCTGCTGCTCGACGGAGGCCGGCTCGGTGTCGCCCTGGACGACGATCAGCCGCTGCAGGTCGGCGCGGTACTCGCCCGGCACTTGCTGCCAGACCGGCTGCCCCTTGTGCTCGCCGAAGGCGACGCGGCGGTCGGGGTCGCGCTCGGCGAGGAAGATGCCCCAGCGGTAGTCCGGCACGTTGACATGGTCGAAATGGGCCCAGCCGTCGCGGCCGACCGACACGGCGGTGCGCAGGTAGACGCCTCGGTTCTCCAGCTCCGGGCCCATTTCGCCCCACCAGTTGAGGAACTTGGGCTGCCAGCCCTCCAGCGCCCGCTGCAGACGGCGGTCGTCGGCGAGAGCGACGTTGTTGGGGATCTTGGAGTCGTAGTCGATCTTCGTGGGCATCGGGTCACACTCGCTTCCGGTCGTAGACCGCTTTCTGGCCGGTGCCGTAGCGGCGCAGCGCGCCCTCGGGGCCGGCGGCGTTGGGGCGTATGAAGATCCAGTTCTGCCAGGCGGTGAGCCGTCCGAAGATCTTGGTCTCGATGGTCTCGGGGCCGACGAACCGGTGGTTGGCCTCCATGCCGGTCAGCGCGTCCGGGCTCAGCGCCGCCCGGCTCTCCAGGACGATGCGGACCTCGTCCTCCCAGTCGATGTCGTCGGGCGCGTCGGTGACGAGGCCGAGCTCGCGGACCTGGGCGGCGCTCAGGGGTTGCCCGGCCTCGCGGCGCAGCCACTCGACGTGGGCGTCGTCCTGGTAGAAGCGGGACTGGAGGCGGGACAGGCCATTGCCCATGGGGAAGGTGCCGAAGTTCGCCTCGGAGAGGGTGAGCTGGGCACGCTCGTCGCTGTCCGGGTCCTCGATGGGCGGGCCGTCCAGCATGTACTGCAGGTCGCAGGCCAGGGCCAGCTCCAGCAGCAGCCCGGCGAAGCAACTGCCCGGCTCGATCAGCGCGATCAGGCTGCGGCTGGTGACATCGAGCCGCTTCAGGGTGCGCTTGTAGTAGTGCACGATCTCGTTGCTGAGCCAGTCGCCCTCGGCGGCGGCACCCAACACCGCCTGCTCATGGGCCAGTACGAGCGCGGAATCGCCCTCCGTGCGGAGCACCCAGGTGCCCAGCTCGGTCTCGTTCGCCCGCAGCCGCAGGATCAGGTCGTCGAGCTCGCGGGTGACGGCCAGCAGCCACCCGCCGGCACCCTCGTCGTGGATCGCGGCGGCGTCGGCGGGGGCGCCCTCGACGGGGCCCCGTACGGTGATGCGGACCAGGCCGAGCGGACGGTCGTACTCGGCGCGCACGTACTGGTACGTGATGCCGTCCTCGGTGACGTCCCGCTCCAGCGGTGTCAGTTCAACACCCTCGGCGTCCGTCGGCCGGGTGCTGTTCTCGGCCGCTTCCACGGCGCGCTGTTCGACGACCGTACGGAAGTCCCGGCGCGGGACGACCTCGTCGACCAGCCGCCAGTCCACCGCCGTCTTGCCCCGTACGCCGTCGCTGCGGGTGGCGAAGAGATCAGCCAGATCCTTGCGTACGCGGCGCTTGTCGGTGACCCGGGTCAGGCCACCGGTGCCCGGCAGCACGCCGAGCAGCGGGACTTCGGGCAGGGCCACCGACGAGGAGTTGTCGTCGATCAGAAGGATCTTGTCGCAGGCCAGCGCCAGCTCGTAACCGCCGCCCGCGCAGGAGCCGTTGACCGCGGCGATGAAGGTCAGCCCGGAGTGCTCCGAGGCGTCCTCCATGCTGTTGCGGGTCTCGTTGGTGAACTTGCAGAAGTTCACCTTCCAGTGGTGCGGGGAAGCCGCCAGCATCCGGATGTTCGCCCCGGCGCAGAAGACCTTCTCCTTCGCGCTGGTCACCACCACCGACCGCACCTCGGGGTGCTCGAACCGCAGCCGCTGGAGGGCGTCGTACAGCTCGATGTCCACGCCCAGGTCGTAGGAGTTGAGCTTCAGCTCGTAGCCCGGGACCAGGCCGCCCTGCTCGTCGACGTCCATCTCCAGCCAGGCGACCGGCCCGTCGGTCCGCAGCTTCCAGTGCCGGTACGCGTCCGGGCTCCGGTCGAAGGTCACCACCACCGTGCCTGTGGACTCCGGCGCTCCGTTCGCGGCATCGACCACGTCCGGCTTGCTTGCCACCACCATGACGAGCGCCTCCTCGCGCTAGCGCAGGTACCGATAGGGGAATCTTCTACAGAAGTACCGCAGTGCGTCAAGGTTCTGTAGAACATAGGTCTTGACGGGTTCCCCGTTCCGGCCCGGCAGGGTCAGCCCACGCCGAGGAGGCTGTGGGCCCGGGCCCGGTCCTGGCGGAAGTCGGCGGTCGAACTCCGGTGCACGATGCGTCCCTTCTGCATCACCGCCACCTCGTCGGCGAGACGGAAGGCCAGGTGCAGGTCCTGCTCCACCAGCACCGCCGCGATGCCCTCGCCGCGCAGTCCCTCCAGCAACTCGGCGATCAGGTCGATGACCGCCGGCGCGAGGCCGTCCGACGGCTCGTCCAGGAGCAGCAGCCGCGGGTTCCTCAGCAGCGCCCGGCCGATGGCCAGCATCTGCTGCTCTCCGCCGGAGAGTTGATCGCCCCGGTTGGCGCGCCGCTCGGCGAGGCGGGGCATCAGCTCGTAGACGCGCTCCGGGGTCCAGGGGCCACCTCCGCCCCTGGGCGCCTTGGACGCTCGGGCCGCGATGCGAAGGTTCTCCTCGACCGTGAGGGGCGCGAACACGCGGCGGCCCTGAGGCACGATCGCGACACCGCTGCGGGCAACGGTGTGCGCGGCCGCTCCGGCGAGTTCGCGTCCGCCCACGCGGACGCTGCCGGAGTACGGCTTGAGCATGCCCATCACCGTGTGGACGAACGTGGACTTGCCGACGCCGTTGCGGCCGAGCAGCGCCACCACGGCACCGGCGGGGACGGTGAAGTCGACGCCGTCGAGCACGGTGGTACCCGCGTATCCCGCGCGCAGGTCACGCACGCTGAGCAGGTCGGTGCCGGTCGTCCCGGCCGCCGCCGTCAGCCCTGTCGTTTCGGTCATCGCGGTCCTCCGGAATCGGCGAACAGGTCCTCGGCCCTGGCGGAACCGAGATACGCCCGCTGCACGGCCTCGTCGGCCCGGATCGCCTCAGGCGGTCCGGAGGCGAGAACCTTGCCCAGGTGCAGCACGGTGACCCGGTCGGCCAGGCGGAACACCACATCCAGGTCGTGCTCGACGATGAGGACGGTCAGCTGCTCGGGGAGGCGTTCCATCAGGGCCACGAACCGTTCGGTCTCGGCGGCGGACATGCCCGCGGTGGGCTCGTCGAACATCACCAGAGCGGGTTCCGTGGCGAGCACCATCGCGACTTCGAGTTGCCGCCGCTCACCGTGGGACAGGGCGGCCACCTTGTCCCGGGCACGCCCGGACAGCCCGGCCGAGTCCAAGTGACGGCGCGCCTCAGCCTCGGTGTGCCTGAAGCGCCGCGCCGCCCGGTCGAACCGATGCGCCACACGGTGGACGCGCTGAACGGCGAGCGCGACGTTGTCCAGTACGGAGCAGTCGAGGAAAAGGCTGGAGTGCTGGTACGTACGCACCATGCCGCGCCGGGCCCGGTCCGCTTCCGGCAGTGATGTGACGTCCTGCCCGGAGAGGAGGACGTGCCCGCCCGAAGCTCGCAGCGTCCCGGCCACGGTCGCGAACAGCGTTGACTTTCCTGCCCCGTTGGGCCCGATCAGCGCGTGCCGCTCGCCGCGGGCGATCGCCAGGTCCACATCATCGACGGCGGTGAGCGAGCCGTACGAGCGGGTGAGCCCCCGCAGTTCCAGAAGAGGGGTCACGAGGGGTTCGGTCACGAGGCGTTCTCCTTCCGGCGGCGCGCACTGGTGAGGTTCCGCAGGCGGGCACGAGTACCGGTGAGGCCCGCCAAGCCGCGCGGCATCAGGAAGACGACGGCGATGAACACCGCGCCCAGCACCAGCGGGCCATGCCCGCCGATCGACGCGGAGAGGCTGTCGCGTACGAACAGCACGAGCGCCGCACCCAGACAGGGTCCCCACAGACTGCCCGCACCCCCGATGACCACGCTGAGCAGTGCCAGCGCCGCCACTTCGAACCCCATGTCACCGGGCGAGACGAACCGGGCCTGCTGCGCCCACAGGGCACCGCCGACTCCCGCGACGGCCCCCGCCAGGCAGAAGACGCCGTACCGGGCGAGCGCCGGGCGGTAGCCGAGCGCCCGCATCCGGGCCTCGTTGTCGCGGATGCCCCGCAGCGTCCGGCCGTAGGGGGAACTGACGACCAGCGCGACCGCCGCGAACACCAGGGCCGCCACGGCGAGCACCCACCAGTACACGAACCCCGCGGCGAGCAGCGACGGTCCGCCGAACAGGCTGATCGGGGGCATCCCGGCCAGCCCGTTGCTGCCGCCCACGGCCGACCAGGTGTCGGCCACCTGGTGCACCGACTCGCCGATCGCGAGCGTCAGCATGAGGAACACGATGCCGCGGGCGCGCACGGCCACCCATCCGGTGACCGCGGCCGCCACCAGGCCCATGACCAGACCCGCCAGCGCCTGCACCATCGCGTCCGGCGTGATGTGGACCCCGACCAGCACCGCCGTGTAGGCGCCGACACCGAAGTACGCCGCCTGTCCCAGCGAGGGCAGCCCCGTGACCCCGGTCAGCAGGTCGACGCCGATCACCAGCACCGCGAACGCCAGCATCCGGGTCATGGCCGACACCGGATAGGGACTGAGCACCAGCGGGGCCGCCGCCAGCAGTGCGACGACCGCGACGGCGACCACGGCCCGGCGGCGCCCGGGGAGGTAAGCGCCGGGTCCGCTCCGCAGCGGTTCGAGAACGGACGTCGTCGTGTCCTGCGGCGCGCCCGTGTCACCGCGCATCGCCTCCGCCTCCGCCTTCATGCGTGCACCCCCGTCCGCGCCGGGAGCAGACCCGCCGGCCGCAGCAGCAGGACCAGGGCCATCGCCCCGAAGACGAGGAACGACGCGTACTCCGGCAGCAGCGCGGTACCGAGCGCCTGCACCTGCCCGATCAGTACGGCGCCGAGCAGCGCGCCGCGGACCGAGCCGAGACCGCCGATCACCACCACGACCAGCGCGAGCAGCAGCACCTTCTCGTCCAGGCCGGGCTGGGCCCCCAGGATCGGACCGGCCAGGACTCCGCCGACAGCGGCCAGAGCCGCGCCCGCGGCGAAGACCCCGACCAGCACCCGGCCGGTGTTGATACCCAGCGCCGCCACCATCGCCCGGTCGGCGACGGTGGCGCGGATGACCGAGCCCAGCGGGCTGCGCTCCACCAGGACGTACACGGCCACCGCCAGTACGACGCCGAACCCGATGACGAGCAGCCGGTAGACCGGGTACGTCTCGCCGAGCACCGTGACACCGCCGCCGACCGGCTCGGGGGCGGCGATGGAGTGCACGTCGTTGCCGAAGGCCAGCGACAGCGCTTCGGCGACCACGAGGGCCACACCGAGCGTGAGCAAGGCCTGATCGAGGTGGTGGGTGGTGGCGCGCGTCAAGGCGGCCAGCAGTGCCCCGAGGACGGCTCCGGCCGCGGCGGCCGCCAGGACCGCCAGGACGAAGGCGGCCACGCCCGCGCCGTCCGAAACGAGCGCCACCGCCACATAGGCGCCGACCAGATAGACCGCGCCGTGGGCGAGGTTCAGCACGTCCATCATGCCGAACACCAGGGACAGTCCCAGCGCGATGGCGAAGAGCAGGGAGCCCATCGCCAGCCCGTTGAGGACGCTCACCAGATGGGTTGCCATGCCGTACCCGCTCAGTCCAGCTCGCCGACGACCGAGTTGACGGCCGTCCCGCCACTGGACTTGACCTCACGCAGGTAGAACTGCTGCTCCGCGTTCTGGTCGGAGTCGAACTTCCAGGCGCCCCGGGGACTGTCGATGGAACCGACCTTGGCCAGTGCCTTCACCAGGGCGTCACCGCTGTCGCCGCTCGCCTCGGCCAGCGCCTTGTCGAGGACGGCGGCGGTGTCGTAGCCCTGCACGGCGTAGACCGTCGGCGGCTTCTTCGCCGCGTTCTGGTAGGCGTCCACGAACTTCTTGTTGCTCGCGCTGTCCAGTTCGGTCGAGTAGTGCAGGGACGTCTTCACGCCGACCGCGGCCGTGCCCTGCGCGGCGAGCGCCCCGCCCTCGGTGAGGAAGCCGGTGCCGTACAGCGATGTCTTCCCGGAGAGTCCGAACTGCTTGTACTGCTTGACGAAGTTGACCGCCTCGGCACCCGCGTAGAAGGCGAAGACGGCGTCGGCGCCTGACTTGCGGATCGCCGAGAGGTAGGGCTGGAAGTCCTGCGTCTTGCCGAAGGGGGTGTACTTCTCGCCCGCGACCTTGCCGCCGGCCGCCTCGAAGGTCTTGCGGAACCCCGCGACCATCTCCTTGCCCGCGGCGTAGTCGGCGGCGATGAGGTAGACCTTGCCCTTGACCTCCTCGGCGACGGCCGGTCCCAGGGCGGCGGACACGTCACCGTTGCTGAAACTCGTCCGCCACACGTACTGCGACTTGCGGGCTCCGGTGATGTCGTCGGCTCCGGCGTTGGCGATCAGCAGCGGTTTCTTGGACTCGTCGAAGAAGTCGCGCAGTCCCAGTGCCGTGGCCGAGTTGACCACCCCGGCGACCGCACTGACCTGGTCCTGGGTGACAAGTTTCTGGGCGGCGGGTACGCCGGTCTGCGGGCCCTCGCCCTCGTCGGCTGTCTTGAGGTCTACTTCCCGACCGCCGAGCTTGCCGTCATGCTGGTCGAGGTAGAGCTGGAAGCCGGCGCGCAGGTCCTCGCCGATCGGCGCGTAGACCCCGGACAGGGGCACCAGGAGCCCGATCTTGACGGCGCCGCCGGATTTGCCCCCTTCGGCTTTGCTCCCGCTGGACTCGTCGAGGCTCGACCCGCAGCCCGTCAGCAACATGGCTCCCACGGCAAGTCCGGCGATCGTTCTGGTCGGAGAGAAGACAGAGACAACACCCATGACAGCTCCTGAGGTGGGCCGGGGTGAGAAGGATGCCGCCAGAATCTACAACTCTCCGTCGTAACGTCAATAGTCTGTAATAGATGGGTCGGGCATCGGATCTGAGTCCGGCTTCAG
>NZ_VWMY01000012.1:0-55343 GCF_008905045.1 Streptomyces albicerus | reverse complement strand
GTGCCGGGCGGTTCTCACCGCCCGGCACACTCACGACCGCACAGCGGTCAGACGCCGAAGTGCATACGTTCGACAGCGGCTCCCCGGATGGCTAGAAGGGGAAGGCGTGCGCCTGCTCGCGGAAGGTGACCCACTGCCACTGGGTGAATTCGTCCCAGCTGCTCTGGGAGCCGAACCGGCTGCCGTTGCCGGAGGCGCCCGTACCGCCGAAGGGTGCGTACGCGTCGTTGTTCAGGGTCTGGTCGTTGATGTGGACGATGCCGGTCCGCAGCCGGCGCGCCAGATCGCGGCCACGGTCAGGGGATCCCGTCTGCACCGCGGCGACCAGCCCGTACTCGGTGTTGTTGGCGACCGCGACCGCCTCGTCCGCGTCGCGCACGACGACGACCGGTGCGACGGGTCCGAAGATCTCCTCGCGGAACGCGGGCATCGACGTGGTCACGCCGGCCAGCACGGTGGGCTGGTAGAACAGCCCGTCGTACGAGGCGCCGGCCCTGACCTCGGCCCCCGCCCCGATGGTCTCCTCCACGATCCGGTGCACATTGTCCCGCTGCCGCTCGTTGATCAGCGGCCCGAGGGCCACCTGCCCGGTGAACGGATCGCCCACCGGAAGTCCCTGCGCCCGCTTGGCCAGCCGGTCGAGGTATTCGTCGGCGACGGATTCGAGCACGATGTGCCGGCCCGCGGTCATACAGACCTGGCCCTGGTGCAGGAACGCGCCCCAGGCTCCCGCCGAACTGGCGATCTCCAGGTCGGCATCGTCGAGCACGATCAGGGCGTTGTTGCCGCCGAGTTCGAGCGAGACCCGCTTCAGCGTGCGCCCCGCGGTGGCGCCGACCTCACGGCCGACCGCCGTCGAGCCGGTGAAGGCGATCATGGCGACGTTCGGGTCCTCGACCAGTGCCGCGCCGGGCCCGGCGTCCCCGGGCAGCACATGCAGCAACCCGTCGGGCAGGCCGGCCGCCTCGAACAGCCGCGCGACCAGCGTGCCTCCTGACACCGCCGTCTGTACGTCCGGCTTCAGGACGACCGCGTTGCCCAGCGCCAGCGCCGGAGCGACGGCCCGGACGGAGAGGATCAGCGGGAAGTTCCACGGACTGATCACACCGACCACGCCGAGCGGCACCCGGCGGGCGACGCTCTCCCGGCCGGGCTCACTGGCCGGCAGCAGGTGTCCCCAGGGCTGGGTGGGCAGCGCCGCCGCCTCCCACAACTCTCCCAGCACCAGGTCGACTTCGAACGCAGCCTTGCCCGGCACCGCGCCGCCCTCGCGGACGAGCCAGCGCTCGAACTCCGCACGGTTGTCGGCGAGGACGGCGGCGGCCTTGCGGATCACGGCGGCGCGGGACGGGCCGGTCTGCGCGGCCCAGTCGGCTTGTGCCTGGACGGCTCGGGCGGTCGCGGCCGCCACGTCGTCGGCATCGGCCAGGCCGACCTGGGCCAGGACGGCACCCGTCGCCGGTTCGGTGCTGTCCAGCACACCGCCGTGGGCGGTGGTCCAGCCATTGCTGTAGATCTTGCCCTGCCAGGAAACGTCATCGAGAAGTTCGGTCATCGCGGGGTTCTCCTCAGCTTCGCGTGAGCTCGGGTTGTCAGGCGCCGGGCCGGCGGATGAGGTCCGCTGCCTTCTCGCCGATCATGATCGTGGCGGCGTTGGTGTTGACGCAGACGAGCCTCGGCATGACCGAGGCGTCGGCCACCCGCAGGCCGTCCAGGCCGTGCACCCGCAGATCGGGCCCCACGACGGCCTCAGGCCCGACGCCCATCGCGCAGGTGCCGACCGGGTGGTAGTAGGTTCCGGTGCCCCGGGCGACGAACTCCCGCAGTCCGGCCTCGTCCGTGACGTCGGGTCCGGGAAGCACCTCGCGGGCACGCCAGGGAGCGAACGGTTCGGAGGCGGCGATCTCCCGCGCGACCTCGATGCCGTGCAGCAGCCTGCGCACGTCGGACTCCGCGCCCAGATAGTTCGGATCGATCAGCGGCGGCGTCTGCGGATCGGGCCCCGCGATCCGGATCGAGCCGCGTGCCTCGGGCACCGTGGCGACGCCGAAGGTGAAGCTGTTCTCCGGGGCCTGAAGCGTCGGTGGGTGGAACGGCAGGTGGATGAACATCAGCTGCATGTCCGGGCCCGCGAGGGCCTGGTCGCTGCGCCACAGCATCGACACCTCGGCATGGTTGGCGAGCCCCGGCGGAATGGGCCGGCTCGCCTCGTACACGATCCCGCACAGCGGATGGTCGTGCAGGTTGCGGCCGACACCGGGCAGGTCGTGTACGACCGCGACACCCGCCTGCTCCAACTCGTCGGCCGCGCCCACACCGGAGAGAAGCAGCAGCCGAGGCGAGTCGACCGCGCCCGCGCTGACCACCACCTCCGCATCCGCGTACGCGGTGACGACCTCGCCGCGGCGTTCGTACTCGACACCGGTGCAGCGTGTGCCGTCGAACAGCAGCCTGTGGGCACGAGACTCCGTCGCGACCGTGAGATTCGGACGGCTGTCACGGACCGGGTGCAGATAGGCCGCCGCGGTGCTCTGGCGGTGCCCGTCCGTGATCGACAGGTCGTGCCAGCCGGCACCCTCCTGCACCTCTCCGTTGAAGTCGTCCGTCAGCGGATGACCGGTCGCCGCCGCCGCGTCGAGGAAGACCTGTGACAGCGGATTCGGCTGCGCCGACGGAGCCGGACGCATCGGGCCGCCCTCACCCCGGTACTGCGGATCCCGGCCGCTGACGGTCTCCATGCGACGGAAGTAGGGCAGCACGGAGGCGTAATCCCAGCCGTCGCAGCCCGCCTTGGCCCACGCGTCGAAGTCCGCGCCGTGCCCACGCAGGTACACCATCGCGTTGATGCTGCTCGACCCGCCGAGCGTGCGCCCCCGAGGCCAGTTGTGGACCACCCCGCCAGTGCCGGACTGAGGAACGGTGTCGTAGGAGTAGTCGACCTCCGTGCCCCACAGCGCGGGCCACGCGGGTGGCACGGCAATCTCGGGCGCGTCGTCGGCAGGACCGGATTCGAGCAGGAGAACGCGGGTGTCGTGATCTTCCGACAGCCGCGCGGCCAGAACGCAGCCGGCCGACCCGGCACCGATCAGCACGTAGTCGTAACGAGCAGCCATGGCCACCACAGCCCACCACCTCTGGTTCGGCGGTCCGGCGGGCCCCGTCGCCCGCGCGGTGAAAAACCTGCTACAGATTCTTGTCAGTCACGTTGCAGAGTTGTTGACTAATCCCGCCTCGGCCTTTGTCGTGCAAGGACAAGTCTGGTGGGAGGGCGCACACAGTGATGTCGTCGACCGCATGGACAGAACAGTCAAGCCCTCACCCGGCCGAACTCTGGCGAGAGCAGTTGGGCAGTGCTTTCGGTCGGCTCGTCCCCGAGGCCATCGGAGCGCGGGACGCCCATGGGCAGATGGCCGGTACGCAGCTCGGGGCGATCGCGGCCTACCGGGTGAGCGGCACGCCGCAGGTCGTGCGGCGCACTCCCCGGGCCGTCCGGCAGACGCCGATCGACCTGCTCAAGGTCTGCGTGCAGTTGAGCGGGTACGCCACCGTGTGCCAGGACGATCGCGAGATCTCGATCGCGCCCGGGCAGATGGCGATCTACGACACCGGCAGGCCGTACCACCTGCGACTGGAGCGGCAATGGTCGTGCGCGGTCATGGCTTTCCCCCGGGGCGCGTTGAGCCTGCCCGAGCGCATGGTCGTCACGTCGATGAGCCGTGCCCATCCACTCGCGGACGGACCAGGCGCGGTGCTGGCCGGCTACGTGTCCTCCGCGGTATCGCAGCGAGATTCGATCCACCGGACGTCCGCCGACCGGCTCGGTGAAGCAGGGCTGCATCTGGTGGCAGCGGCGTTGAGCGACGCCGCCCCCTGTGGCGACGATGGCGCAGCGGACGCATTGCGGTTGCAGATCCTGAACTACATCAGAGCGCACCTCGCCGAACCGGATCTGACCCATGCGCGGGTCGCCGCCGTGCACCACATGAGCGCGCGCACACTGCACCGGCTGTTCGAGCACGAGTCATGCACCGTCACCGACTACATCCGATCTCGCCGCCTCGAAGCGGCGATGCGTGACCTGGCCGACCCTCTGCTCGCCCATCGCAGCATCGCGGCGATCGCCGCCCACTGGTGCTTCGTCGGCCAGGCGCACTTCACCCGCGCCTTCCACGCCAAGTACGGCGTGAACCCCTCGGCTGCCCGTCGCGACGCCGTGTAGTCGCCGGACCTCACGAGAGCCTCGCCGCCCCGTGGATCCGGCCATGTAGAAGGGCCGTCGGCCGTACCTTCCCTGAGGGAGGAGCACGGCCAACAGACGGCCCCAGGAGCGCGGTTACCCACCCTGACCTGAGGTGCTGACGAGCGGGCCGGCCTCAGCGCACCGCTCACACGCCGACGTCATCTGGACGGCGACCATGTGGTGGCCCGCACTCGGAGTCACATCAGTGGCTGGTCCGCACCACCGAGAACACCGCGCCCTCCGGATCCGCCACCGTGGCGATGCGGCCGTGGGGGGTGTCGCGGGCCGGCTTGAGGACGTGCCCGCCGAGGTCGAGGACGTGGGTGAGGGCGGCGTCCACGTCGGCGACCTCGAAGTACGTCATCCAGTGCGGGCCGCGGTCGCGCGGCAGGGCGTTGCCGACACCATGGATGCCGGCCACCGGGCGGCCCTTGATGTGGAGGGTGATGTAGTCGAAGTCGGCGGAGACGACGGGCTCCTCCTCAAAGCCGAAGACCGTCTCGTAGAACTTGGCGACGCCGGCGGAGTCGCGGGTGATGAGTTCGTTCCAGGTGGGAGTGCCGGGGACGCCGGTGATGCCCGTGCCGAGGTGGGCCGCGGCCTGCCAGACGCCGAACACGGCGCCCGAGGGGTCAGAGGCGATCGCCAGGCGGCCGGCGTCTTCGGCGTCCAGGGGACCGACGCCGACCGTGCCGCCGCAGTGCCGGACCGTCTCGGCCGTCAGGTCCACGTCGTCCGAGGCGAGGTAGGGCGTCCACGCGATGGGCAGATGGCGGTCGGGCGGAAGCTGGCCGATACCCGCCACCTCCTGGCCGTCGAGCTGCGCCCGCACATACGCGCCCAGCTGCTGTGGGCCCGGCTGGAAGTCCCAGCCGAACAGTTCCCCGTAGAACTCCTGGGTCGCGGCCATCCCGTGCACCATCAGACTCACCCAGCAGGGTGTGCCGGGCGCGTGCGCAGTGCCGTTCAGGCCGGCCGACCCCCGTGCCTCGGTCATCGTCACCCTCTCCTCGGCGCCTCGTGAGGCCGCTTCACTTCCGCTTCCGAAACGCGCGTACCGCCGCCGAGCGCTTCCGCGCCCGGTGCCGATGTTCGCACCACCGGGGGCTGGGCGCGCCCCGGCCGAACGGCCCACGGCGGGAGGATGCCCGATTTGCCGGTGCCCATCCGTTTCCCCGCGATTGCCTGCTGGTGTCCATCGGCTGTACAGCGTGTGGCCGCGCCCGCACGCCGTGTGGTCGGGCCGGTCCGGCCGAGCAGAGTAGCCGGAGCTGGACGATGCGGCCACCCCGTGCGCAAGGATGGTGGCCATGAACGCCATCATCTCCGCATCCCGACTCGCGAGCGACCTGGCGGGTCCGAACCCCCCGGTCGTGCTGGACATCCGCTGGCAGCTGGGCGGTCCGAACCTGCGCTCCGCCTATACGGAAGGGCACATTCCAAGGGCCGTCTACGTGGACCTGGACTCGGAACTCGCTGCTCCGGCCGGTGCGGCGGGCCGTCATCCGCTGCCCGACATAGAGGTCTTCGGCGCGGCCATGCGAGCGGCCGGCGTGTCCGCGGACCGCGATGTCGTTGTGTACGACGGAGGGCTCGGCTGGGCCGCCGCACGTGCCTGGTGGCTGCTGCGCTGGACGGGTCACCCGTCGGTGCGTGTGCTTGACGGCGGCCTCGCGGCCTGGGGCGGCCCGCTCGAGTCCGGCGAGTCGACTCCGGTCGCCGGCACCTTCGTACCGGCCCCCGGCGCGCTGCCCCTGCTCGACGCCGACGGCGCCGCGGCGCTGGCCCGCACGGGTCTGCTTCTCGACGCCCGGGCCGCCGAGCGCTACCGGGGCGACGTCGAGCCGATCGACCGGGTGGGCGGCCACATCCCCGGGGCGGTCTCGGCACCGACCACGGAGAACGTGGCGGAATCCGGCCACTTCCTCCCGGCCGCCGAACTCGCCGAACGCTTCAAGTCCCTGGGCGCGACCGGCACTTCCGAAGTCGGCGTCTACTGCGGCTCGGGCGTCTCCGGCGCGCACGAGGTCCTCGCACTGGCGGTCGCGGGCATCCCGGCCGCGCTGTACGCGGGCTCCTGGTCGGAGTGGTCCCAGGACGACAGCCGCCCGGTCGCGACCGGGCCCGACCCGCATTAGTTCCGCGACGAGGGAGTGGGCGCCCTCGGAAAGGCCCGCGGAAGCGGAAAGGGCTCGCACCGAAACGGTGCGAGCCCCAGCCACGTACAACCGATTAGTCCTGCTTCTTCCGGCGCGTCCCGAAGACGATCTCGTCCCAGCTCGGCACGGCCGCTCTACGGCCCGGTCGGACCCCGTCCGCCTCGGCCTGCCGGTCGGTGGAGCCGACGAGCCGGTCGCGGTGGCTGCCCACCGAGCGCGGCATGAGCACGTCCGCGTAGGCGGAACCGGCCGAGGCCGCGGGAGCCGGGGGCTCCTCCGCCTCGGGCTCCGGGGCCAGCGGTTCCTCCGCCTCGGGACGCTCCGTGGTGGAGGTGGTCGAGGCGGCGGGAGCGGTCGACGGGCGCTCGGGCACCACCATGTCGCCGCGGAAGCTGGGCACCGCCTCCAGGAGGCTGGTGAGCGAATCGCGTTCGCGTTCGCGCTCGGCGGGGCTGTCCTCGACGTCCGGCTCTGGCGACGGCGAGGGCAGGCTCGGCCGCTCCGTCTGCCGGTCCAGGGCCCGGTCCATCTGACGGTCGCGCGGCAGCCTGGCGATGCGCGGCACGAAGGGGAAGCTGGGCTCGGACGTGGCGAGGTCGTCGGTCTCGCCGATCAGCGAGCGCGCCTCGTCGTCGACGGCCTGGACGAGCCGCCGCGGCGGGTCGTACGTCCAGCTCGCCGAGTGCGGTTCGCCCGCCACCCGGTAGACCAGCAGGACCTCCCAGGTGCCGTCGTCGCGGCGCCAGGAGTCCCACTGGACGGTCTCCTTGTCGGCGCCGCGCAGCAGGAGCCTCTCCTGCACCGCCTCGCCCAGCTGGGGGCCGGTGGTTTCGCCTGGGCGGCGGACAGGGGTCTTCCGGGCTCGCTCCGCCATGAAGGCACGCTCGGCGAGAACGGGACCCTCGAAGCGGCGCACACGGTCGACGGGGATACCGGCGAGCTGGGCGACCTCTTCGGCGGACGCTCCCGCACGTATACGCGCCTGAATGTCTCGGGGGCGGAGATGGCTCTCCACCTCGATCTCGATCTGGCCGAGGCGGGGACGGTCGCCGCGAACGGCGGCGCGCAGACGCTCATCGATCGGAAGCGTGTACTCCGTGCTGTCCGCAGCCTTCAGCACCAGCCGTGTGCCGTCGTTAGAGACGGCCACGACACGCAGTTCGGGCATGGGGACCTCCCGGGTGGTGCCTGCCGACGTCACGTGCGTCGCTGCTTCCGCTAGTCGAGTGTGGCCTGCCCGGGTGCAGCCTGCCACAACCTTGCCGAGTTGCCCGGCGTGTCGGGCGGTGGCCCTGGATCGCCGTTATGGCACGGTTACCTATTCGCAACGCTAAGTGACGAACCTCATCACCCTGTGCAACGAGCCCCCTCCCGGCGGTCCTGGAAGGCCCCGGACGCCCTGGCGAGTGTCCGGACCCAGGGCTCGCAACAGTACTCCATTCGGGCCACTTGCGTGGATCGGCACGCCGCCGAACTTCTGTCCGGGGGCGGGAGTTGGCCGCCCGGGGCGACGTTCTCGTGACCATGACGCGCGACGCGCCATGCGGAATCACCAGAAACGGAACTTATCGTTTCGCCCGTACGTCCCCTTCTCGCGCAAACTTCCCGCGTCTCGTGCACACTTCCGGCCCGAATCTTTCGGGCGACCCACCGACCGGCGCGGTTACGTCCCCAGCACCCGGCGCAAGTAGTCGTTCCCGAACCGACGTTCCGGGTCGAGCCGGTCCCGCAGCTCGGTGAACTCGCCGAAGCGCGGGTAGACCTCCGCGAAGTACTCCGCGTCGCGCGAGTGGATCTTGCCCCAGTGCGGCCGCCCCTCGTGCGCGGTGAAGATCCGCTCGGCGGCGCTGAAGTACGCCTGGTACGGCGTGCCTTTGAACATGTGCACTGCGATGTACGCGGTGTCCCGGCCGGACGCCGTGGAGAGCGTGATGTCGTCCTCGGGCGCCGTGCGCACCTCCACCGGGAAGCTGATCCGCAGCGGTGAACGGTCGACCATGGCCTTCAGTTCGCGCAGCGTCTCGACGAGGGCCGCACGCGGGACCCCGTACTCCATCTCCATGAAGCGCACCCGGCGAGGGGAAGTGAAGACCTTGTAGGGAATGTCGGTGTAGGTGCGCGCGGACAGGGCGCGACTGGAGATCTTCGCGATCGAGGGGATCGTGGCGGGCACGGCCCGGCCGACGTAATTGGCCACCTGGAAGACGCCGTTGGAGAGGAACTCGTCCTCGAAGAGGCCACGGACGGTGCCGACCGGCTTCTCCGGGCCCGCGCTGCGGTTGTTGCGCTTGGTGTTGCAGTTGCCGGTGTGCGGGAACCAGTAGAACTCGAAGTGCTCGTTCTCCGTGAACAGTTCGTCGAAGGTGCTCGTGACCTCGTCGAAGCTCATCGGCTCCTCACGGGCCGTGAGCAGAAAAATGGGCTCTACGGAGAAGGTGATCGCGGTGACGACACCCAGGGCGCCTATGCCCATGCGAGCGGCCGCGAAGACCTCGGGGTTCTCCTTCTCGGAGCAGGTGAGGACCGAACCGTCGGCCGTCACCAGCTCAAGACCCTTGATCTGGGCGGCGATCGAGGCCGAGTCACGCCCGGTGCCGTGGGTTCCGGTGCTGGTCGCCCCCGAAACCGTCTGCTCCATGATGTCGCCCATGTTCGTGAGCGACAGTCCCTCGCGCGCGAGAGCCAGGTTGAGACGCTTGAGCGGGGTGCCCGCCTCAACGGTGACGGTGCCTGCCTCACGGTCGATCCTGCGGATACCGGTCAACAGTTGAGGGCGGATCAACACGCCGTCGGTCGCGGCGGCGGCCGTGAAGGAGTGGCCGGTGCCGACGGCCTTCACCCTGAGCCCGTCCTCCGCGGCCTGGCGCACGGCGGCGGCGAGTTCCTCGACGGAGGCCGGAGTGACCTCCCGGGCCGGCCGGGCGGTGACGTTCCCGGCCCAGTTACGCCAGGTGCCGCTCTGCCCGCTCGCTGTGCTGCTCATGGGTCCCTCCCCGCTGCGGAACCGGCCTGCTGAGCCGGCGATACCCGAGGAAACCGACCGCGACCGCGACGGCCCCGGCGGCGACCGGAACCCCGTACCCGGCCCGCGCCCCGGCCGTGTCGATCACCCAGCCGGACAGGGAGGAGCCGAGCGCGACCCCGACCGCGAGTCCGGTGCTCACCCACGTCATGCCCTCGGTCAGTTTCGCGCGTGGTACGTGCAGTTCGACGAGGGCCATCGTCGTGATCATCGTCGGCGCGATGGACAGGCCCGCAACGAACAGCGCCACGGCCAGGAACGGCAAGTTTCCGACCAGTAGGAGGGGGATCATACTCACGGCCATGGCGCATACGCCCAGCACCCACCTGCGGGCGGGCGCCCCCTTGAAGCGCAGCAGCCCGAACACGGCCCCCGCCGCACAGGAGCCCGCCGCGTACACGGCCAGGACGACGCTCGCTGCCCCCTTGTGGCCCTCCTCGTCGGCGAAGGCGATGGTGACCACGTCGACCGCGCCGTTCAGCGACGTGTGCGCATAAGGTCGCATTAGCTCGATCGTGTGATGGTCCGGTCGCAGGCTTGCAGGGTCCTGGGCCGACCGGGTTAGCGTGTCCGTGCGATCTGGGACGCCGGATACGGCGCCAGCGTGCGGGGCCCCTGCTCCACCGGAGTGATGGTTCAGGGCCTCCCCGTCGCCTCTGGCCGTGTCCACTGGCCAGGTCGCAAGGGAACTGGCCTCCTGGGATCGGACCACGCACGGGATGCGTGTCGCCGCCCCGGGGTTGAGTACGCCGGGGACCAGTGCGCCCAAGACCGTTCGGGGCGTGCGGCTGATCGGGCTCACTCCCGCTCGGTCTTCAGGAACGGTTCGGTGGCGCGCTGGGTCGTGAAGACGCCGGCCGCCAGGAAACAGCCCGCCAGCAGCAGTCCGGGCGCGGCGGTGAGGGCGAACAGCGTCGCGGGCCATAGCGCGCGGCGCTGCCCGTCCTGGTCCACAAGCCGCGAGATCTGCGGACCGATCACTGCCGCGGACAGCGCGAGGGTCGCCGAGAGGGCGCCCGCGAGCCTGTACCGCCCGGTGAGCTGGGAGATCATCGTGACCACGCCGATGCCCATCATCGACAGCGGCATCCGGCCGAGGAGGCCCGCGGTGGTGAAGCCCTTGGAGCCGGGGGCGGCGAACAGGGCGCGGTAGGGGCTGGGCACGGGGGTCTCCGGTGAGAATCCGGTAAGGCGTGAATTCGGCTGATACAGCTTACGAGTTAGGCGACCCTAACGCATCTGCCGACTTCGCCCGTCACCCTGCCCGCCTGCCGTCCGGCCCCCCACCGTTGTCCGGCTGTCGGAGCCGGGTGGCAGGATCGAGGCATGCGAGACGTGCTCGATGCCAGCCCCTACGACGCCCTGCTCCTGCTCTCGTTCGGCGGCCCCGAAGGTCCCGACGACGTGGTCCCGTTCCTGGAGAACGTGACGCGTGGACGAGGCATCCCCAAGGAACGCCTCAAGGAAGTCGGGCAGCACTACTTCCTGTTCGGCGGGGTCAGCCCGATCAACGACCAGAACCGCGCCCTGCTGGACGCCCTCCGCAAGGACTTCGCGGACCACGGCCTGGACCTGCCCGTGTACTGGGGCAACCGGAACTGGGGCCCGTATCTGACCGACACCCTGCGCGAGATGGTCGCCGACGGCCGCCGCCGCGTCCTGGTCCTCGCCACGAGCGCGTACGCCTCGTACTCGGGCTGCCGGCAGTACCGCGAGGACCTCGCCGGAGCCCTGGCGACCCTCGAGGGCGAGGGCCTGGAGCTGCCCCGGGTCGACAAGATCCGGCACTACTTCAATCACCCGGGCTTCGTCGAGCCCATGATCGAGGGCGTCCTGAAGTCCCTCGCCGAGCTCCCCGAGGACGTCCGCGCGGGCGCGCACATCGCCTTCACGACGCACTCGATCCCGAACGCGTCCGCGGACACCTCCGGGCCCGTGGAGGGCCACGGCGACGGAGGGGCGTACGTGCAGCAGCACCTGGACGTGGCCGGGCTCATCGCCGACGCCGTGCGCGAGCAGACCGGGATCGACCACGCCTGGCAGCTCGTCTACCAGTCGCGCTCCGGCGCCCCGCACATCCCGTGGCTGGAGCCGGACATCTGCGACCACCTGGAGGAGCTGCACGGCGCCGGTGTCCCGGCCGTCGTGATGGCGCCCATCGGGTTCGTCTCGGACCACATGGAAGTCCTGTACGACCTGGACACGGAGGCGAAGGTCAAGGCCGAGGAGCTCGGGTTGCCGGTGCGCCGCTCGGCCACCGTGGGCGCCGACCCGCGGTTCGCCGCCGCGATCCGCGACCTCGTCCTGGAGCGGGCCGCCGCCGAGAGCGGCAGGGCCGTCACGCCCTGCGCCCTCGGCACGCTGGGCCCGAGCCACGACCTCTGCCCCATGGGCTGCTGCCCGGCCCGCACCCCCAAGCCCGCCGCCGCGGGCGCCGACAGCCAGTACGCGTGAGGAGCGCCGTGACCGCCACAGCGAACGACGAGCTGAAGGCCGAGCTCCTGGAGATCGCACTCGACGCGGCCCACCGCGCGGGCGCCTTCCTGCGCGACGGCCGCCCCGAGGACCTCGGCGTGGCCGCCACCAAGTCCAGCGCCGTCGACGTCGTCACCGAGATGGACATCGCCTCCGAGAAGCTGATCACCGGTCTGCTCGCCGACCGCAGGCCGGACGACGGCGTGCTCGGCGAGGAGGGCGCCAGCGTCGAGGGCAGCAGTGGCGTCCAGTGGGTGATCGACCCGCTCGACGGGACGGTCAACTACCTGTACGGACTGCCCAGCTGGGCAGTGTCCATCGCGGTCCGCAAGGACGGCGAGACGGTCGTCGGCGTCGTGCACGCCCCGATGCGCGGCGAGACCTACCGCGCCGTCCTGGGCGAGGGCGCGTACGTGAACGACCGCCCCGCGCGTGTGCGGCCCGCTCCCGCCTTCGGGCTGGCCCTGGTCGGCACCGGCTTCGGCTATCTCGCCGAGCGCCGGGTCCGGCAGGCCGAGGTGGTCGGGCAGCTGATTCCCCAGGTCCGGGACATCCGCCGTGGTGGCTCGGCGGCGATCGACCTGTGCGATGTGGCGACGGGCCGCCTGGACGCGTACTACGAGCGCGGGCTGAACCCCTGGGACTACGCCGCCGGTGACCTGATCGCCCGGGAAGCGGGCGCGCTGACCGGTGGACGCCCCGGAGAGCCCCTCTCGACCGACCTGACCGTGGCGGCCCCACCCGACCTCTTCGAGCCGCTCCAGACCCGCCTGGAGGAACTGGGCGCCTGGCACGACTGACGGTGCGTACACGTCCGGCGCCGCTGACACCGAGTACAACCGCGCCTGACACCGAGTCCAACAACGGCGACAAGTGAACCGCGTACACAACAGCGGCGAGTGAGCCGAAGGGGCGCGCCTGTGTCGAGAGAGCGAACGCGCGGAGGCCCGACGAAGGAGGGTCGAGCACGATCGTCGTCTCGACACAGGCTTTGGCGCCCCGGAGGCGAACCGAGCCAAAAAAAGGGGCGCCCCGGCACTGGATCGATGCCGGGGCCCCGCTCTCGTGCGAGCTGATCAGACGCGTGACGCGCCGACCTCCACGCCGTGCTCGGCGGCAAGGCGGTGCAGGTCGTCGAGCTCGGCCTGCTCGACCTCCGCGAGGAAGTCGTCGCCGGTCTCGCGAGCCATCGTCAGGTCGGACTCGGTCGCCCTTATGCGCTGCAGAAGTCCTGCGGTGAATGCGTCCATGCTGCGCCCCCTCGTCCTGGGTCGTGGGTCGGTGGCACGGGGGTGTGCCGTTCGGAAGGGGCGATCACGTCTCCTGGGTGCCCAGCGCTGCCCGGGCTGGGCGGCGACGGTGCCGGACACCCACGCCCGCCCTGCGGAAAGCGGACCATGGTGTACCGCATGGTGGTGCGGCACAAGCAGAGCGTGATCGCGGGGTGTAAAGCCGTCCTCCCCGCGCTCCCTTCCACGGAAACCTCAACCGCACGAGAAAATCTCGCATTCCCTGGCCCCCTCACCCGTCTTACAGCCGACTTATGGCCGAAAAGGGCAGGATGGAGGTCCAACCCCCATCAGGCCCTGCCCGCGTGCGCCGAGAAGGCGCTACGCGGGTGGACAGAGGAAGGACAAGCGACGTGCGCGTACTCGTCGTCGAGGACGAGCAACTGCTCGCCGATGCGGTGGCCACCGGACTGCGCCGGGAGGCCATGGCCGTCGACGTCGTGTACGACGGTGCGGCCGCCCTGGAGCGCATCGGAGTCAACGACTATGACGTGGTCGTCCTCGACCGCGACCTCCCGCTGGTCCACGGCGACGACGTCTGCCGCAAGATCGTCGAGCTCGGCATGCCCACGCGCGTGCTGATGCTGACGGCCTCCGGGGACGTCAGCGACCGGGTCGAGGGCCTGGAGATCGGTGCCGACGACTACCTCCCCAAGCCTTTCGCGTTCAGTGAACTGACGGCACGCGTGCGTGCCCTCGGCCGGCGTACGAGCCTGCCGCTGCCGCCCGTCCTGGAGCGGGCCGGCATCAAGCTCGACCCCAACCGGCGCGAGGTGTTCCGCGATGGCAAGGAGATCCAGCTCGCGCCCAAGGAGTTCGCCGTCCTGGAGGTGCTGCTGCGCAGCGAGGGCGCCGTCGTCTCCGCCGAGCAGCTCCTGGAGAAGGCCTGGGACGAGAACACCGACCCGTTCACGAATGTCGTGCGCGTCACCGTGATGACCCTGCGCCGGAAGCTCGGGGAGCCCCCGGTCATCGTCACGGTGCCCGGCTCCGGCTACCGGATCTGATTGTGGTGGCCACGAAGCACGCGCCCCCCATGGCGCCTCCGAAGCCCACCTGGGACCCGCGGAGGCCGGAACCCCCGTTCCCTTGGCTGCGCCCGACCATCCGGATACGGCTCACGCTGCTGTACGGCGGGATGTTCCTGATCGCCGGCATCCTGCTGTTGTCGATCATCTATCTGCTGGCGGCACAGGCGCTGAACACGGGCAGCGATCCGCTGTTCAAGATCGCGGGCGGCACCGATATCAAGGTCACCAGCGAGAACTGCCCCGCGGTCAACTCCAACCAGACGCTCGGCGAGTTCAACGCGGCGATCAGCAACTGCATCGACTACCAGCGCCGGCACGCCCTTGACGACCTCCTCAGCCGCTCCCTCCTCGCCCTCCTCGGCCTCGCTGTGATCGCGTTCGCCTTCGGCTACGCGATGGCCGGCCGGGTGCTCTCGCCGCTCGGCCGGATCACCCGCACTGCGCGCGCGGTGGCCGGTTCGGACCTGTCGCGGCGGATCGAGCTGGACGGTCCGGACGACGAGCTCAAGGAGCTGGCGGACACCTTCGACGACATGCTGGAGCGGCTGCAGCGGGCCTTCACGGCCCAGCAGAGGTTCGTGGGGAACGCGTCGCACGAGCTGCGCACGCCTCTCGCGATCAACCGCACGCTCCTGGAGGTGCATCTCTCGGATCCAGGGGCACCCGTGGAGCTGCAGCAACTCGGCAAGACCCTGCTCGCCACGAACGAGCGCAGCGAGCAGCTCGTCGAGGGCCTGCTGCTGCTCGCCCGCAGCGACAACCAGATCGTCGAGCGCAAACCGGTCGACCTCGCCGAGGTCGCCTCGCAGGCCATCGACCAGGTACGCGGCGAGGCGGAGGCGAAGGGCGTGGAGATCCGTGGAGAGCAGTCCGCCGCGGTCGTCCAGGGCAACGGCGTCCTGCTGGAGCGCATCGCCCTGAACCTCGTACAGAACGCCGTGCGGTACAACGTGCCGGAGCACGGCTGGGTCGAGGTCACCACCGAGATTCAGCACGGCCAGGCGGTCTTCGTGGTGTCCAACACCGGGCCCGTGGTCCCCGCGTACGAGCTCGACAATATTTTCGAGCCGTTCCGGCGGCTGCGTACGGAGCGCACGGGAAGCGACAAGGGCGTTGGTCTGGGCCTGTCGATCGCGCGATCGGTGGCCCGTGCCCACGGCGGTCATATCGTCGCGGAACCGCGCGAGGGAGGTGGGCTGGTGATGCGAGTCACCCTGCCTGTCTGAGACCATGTCGCCCACACACGAGGATGTTCGCTTTGCGCGGAATTTTCTGGGCATGCACCTGGCGGTCTCGTGTGTGATCGATCACAAGGGCGAATTTCCGGCCATCTACTCTCCGTGATCAAGAAGGCTGTCGGAAAGCCGGGAAAATCCGGGTTTTCGGGGGTCGAGATCACGGGAAGTACACGGTGAGACGCCTTTGAAGTGCGGCATTCGGACCGTGTACGGTCCCGTTCGCCATCCAAGCCGATCACTCTTGAGGGGTCCGGTTGGGTGTCGATTGAGTAACAGACCTTGATGTGAGGCAAAATCTCCGCCTCGGGTCGGGCACAAGTCCGGCCTCTCACGCGTTACGTGCGCTGGAGACACCGCAGACACCCAGAGGGGGAGAGCGACATGGCAACGGATTACGACACCCCACGCAAGACCGACGACGACGTCGATTCGGACAGCCTTGAAGAACTGAAGGCTCGCCGGAACGACAAGTCGACTTCGGCGGTCGACGTGGACGAGTTCGAGGCCGCGGAAGGCCTGGAGCTGCCCGGCGCGGACCTCTCGAACGAGGAGTTGGCCGTCCGGGTCCTGCCGAAGCAGCAGGACGAGTTCACCTGCATGAGCTGCTTCCTGGTCCACCACCGCAGCCAGCTGGCCCGCGAGAAGAACGGCCAGCCGATCTGCCGCGACTGCGACTGAGGCAGGGTCGGCCGTGACTGGCTCGACCCCGCCCTGGAAGCGCCGCTTTCGTGACCAGGGAGCGGCCGGTCCGTCTCCGGACGGCATGCGTGACGACGAGCGGGGCCGCCCGGCCTCGCTCGAAGCAGTGGAAGCGACAGGCGCCTCGGGTGCCCTGGCGGTGCCGGATTCGAAGGCGCCTGTCGCCAAACGCAGAGCGGCCGCCGTCGGCCACGGGGTCAGGGAAGGTGTCCGCAAGGGCGGCAGCCGGGCCAGGGCGGGCCTGGCGTACCTCACCGACCGGATCATCGAGAACGCCCCGCGTATCCCCGTACGGGACCTCGCGACGCTCCGGAAGCAGTTCCCGGGCCTCGGTCCCGAGCAGCTCGCGGACAAACTCGTCGCGGGCGCCTGCAACGCGACGTCCACGGTGGGCGCGGGAGTCGGCGCCGCCGCGATGATGCCCGTACCGCCCGCGATGCCCACGGAGCTGGCCGCCGAGGTGACCGGCGTCGCCGCGATCGAGCTGAAGCTGATCGCCGAGCTGTACGAGGTCTACGGCCTGCGGCCGCCGGGCAATCTGAAGCAGCGCACCACCACGTATCTGAACTCGTGGTCGGAGGAGCGCGGCATCGACGTGACCAAGCCGTCGACGCTCAACGCGGCCCTCGGGGGCCAGATGAAGCGCGAGCTGCGCCAGCAGATCATGAAGCGCATGGTCAGAAACCTGCCGAACCTGATGCCGTTCATGGTCGGCGCCGCCGTCGGGGCGGTCATGAACCGCCGTGACACGAGAAAGCTCGCGGAGCGCATCCGCAAGGACCTCCGCAAGGCGCAGGTGCCGTGGGACGCGCTTCCCGCGCTGCCGCCCCTGGAGAAGCCCGCCGACCCACTGACCATGGGGGAGATCCGCAAGGAGCTCGGGCGCTGAGTCGAAGGCGGACCTACTCCGACGTCCGCGCCGCCTCCAGCGCCGCCGCCAGGCGCTCCGGCTCCCGGGTCGACAGGTACACGTACGGGGTCGGGTCCGACGGGTCCGTGATGTCCACCCGCAGAGCCGTGGGGACGTAGGCGCGCAGGAGCATGAAGGCGCGGGGATCGGCCTTGAATGTACGCCAGGCGCGCGCCTCTTCGGGGTCGAGGATGTGGGTCTCGCCCAGGGCGGAGACCGGGATCTTGGCGTCGCCCGCGATCAGGGAGCCGGCCACCACGCGGATCCGCGCGGAGCCGTACGAACTGGCCACCACCGCCGCGGCCGCCGTGCCGCCGACGAGGCCGCCCAGGAGGGGCAGCGTGCCGAACGGCAGCAGGATCAGGGCCATCGAGACGCCCACCAGGAGGCAGATGAGCCACCAGGAGCGGGGCGCGGTCAGACGTTCTTCGTACGGCGAGGCGGAGGGCTGCATACGGCCAAGCCTGCCACGGTGCGTGCGGTCCGCTGACGCGGAGGTAAGGTCTGCGCCTGTGAGTGGTACATCTTCAGCTCTGCGGCCCCCGGCCGACGCCGTGGCGCCGGTGCGGCACCCCGACGCGCCCGCCCCGGGCGAGCTGCTCGGCGCGCACTACGGCCAGTGCTTCGGCTGCGGTGGTGAGCAGCCGCACGGGCTGCACCTGGAGGCCCGCGCGGGTGAAGGCGTGAAGATCATCGCCGAGTTCACCGTGAAGCCCGCCCACCAGGGCGCTCCCGGCCTCGCGCACGGCGGAGTCCTCGCGAGCGCCCTCGACGAGACCCTCGGTTCGCTGAACTGGCTGCTGCGCACCATCGCCGTGACCGGACGGCTGGAGACCGACTTCGTACGGCCCGTACCCGTCGGTACGGTGCTGCATCTGGAGGCCGAGGTCACGGCGGTGGCCGGACGCAAGATCTACTCGTCCGCCACGGGACGGATCGGCAGCCCCGACGGGCCCGTCGCCGTCCGCGCGAACGCCCTCTTCCTCGAGGTGAAGGTCGACCACTTCATCGACAACGGCCGCCCGGAGGAGATCCGGGCCGCCATGGACGACCCGGACCAGGTCCGCCGTGCCCGTGCCTTCGAGGTGAACCCGTGACCCCGCCCCCGACTCCCGTGGGCGTGCTGATCAAGCGCGTCGACCCGGATGTACCGCTGCCGGAATACGCGCACCCCGGCGACGCCGGCGCGGACCTCCGGACGACGGAGAGCCGCGTACTCGAGCCGGGCGAACGTGCCGTGCTGCCCACGGGAGTGTGCATCGCGCTCCCCGAGGGGTACGCGGCCTTCGTGCACCCGCGTTCCGGGCTCGCCGCCCGCTGCGGTGTCGCTCTCGTGAATGCCCCGGGGACGGTGGATGCCGGGTACCGTGGGGAGATCAAGGTGATCGTGGTGAATCTCGACCCGCGCGAGTCCGTGCGGTTCGAGCGCTTCGACCGGATTGCCCAACTGGTCGTCCAGCAGGTCGAGAAGGTGCGCTTCCAGGAGGTGGCGGAGCTTCCCGACTCGGCGCGGGCCGCAGGGGGCTTCGGGTCCACCGGCGGGCATGCCGCTGTGGGCGGCACAGCGGGTGGGAATCGATACGCTTCGGTCGTATCCGACCGGGAAGGACAGTGACGTGTTCGGACGTCGCAAGAAGGGCAGTGCCGCCGAGGACGCGGCGGGCGAGGCCGAGCAGGTCGTCGACAGTGTCGACACTGAGGCGGACGAGGCGGAGCGCGTGCGGCTCGAGCCGGAGCCGCGCCCCGACGGCCCCTGGGACAGCTCCGAGGTACGCGATCCGGCCGAGGGCCGGGTCGACCTGGGCGGTCTCTTCGTGCCCGGGGTCGACGGCATGGAGCTTCGTGTGGAGGTCGCGGGCGACGCCATCGTCGCGGCGACCGTGGTGCTGAAGGACAGCGCCGTGCAGCTGCAGGCCTTCGCCGCCCCCAAGCGCGAGGGCATCTGGGGCGAGGTGCGCGAGGAGATCGCCACCGGCATCACCCAGCAGGGCGGTGTCATCGACGAGGTCGAGGGCCCGCTGGGCTGGGAGCTGCGCGCTCAGGTACCGGTGCAGCTGCCGGACGGGACGGGCGGCTTCCAGGTCGTCCGGTTCGTCGGCGTGGACGGCCCCCGCTGGTTCCTGCGCGGAGTGATCTCCGGCCAGGGCGCGGTGCAGCCGCAGGCCGCCGGTCTGCTGGAGCAGATCTTCCGGGACACCGTGGTGGTCCGCGGCGAGGGTCCGATGGCCCCGCGCGACCCGATCGTCCTGAAGCTGCCGGACGACGCGCAGATGGTCGCCGAGAACGTCCAGCAGGAGGAGCAGGCCGGTTCCCGCTTCTCCGGCGGCATGGGGCAGTTGCAGCGCGGACCGGAGATCACCGAGGTCCGGTAGGCGCGTACACGGAAGTGCGCGATGGGCCGCACTCCCCTCGGGGGAGTGCGGCCCATCGCCGTTCCCGGCGGCGCGGATCAGCCGGCGTCCGGGATCCACGAGCCGTGGATCATCGCCGGTACGCGGCGCGGCAGACGGACCGTGGCGACCGGTGGGACGGACAGGTCGGAGGCGTCCAGGACGAGCAGCCGGGAGGCGTCGGCGTTCAGGTCGCTGACGACGGTCAGCAGATAGCCGGCGTCCTCGTCGGTGGCGTCGGCCGCCGGTACGAACACGGCCTCGCTGGGCAGTTGGCCGTTGCCCACCGGCAGCAGCCGGCGCGTGCCGTTCCGGCGGTCGTACTTGACCAGCGTGTGGTTGCCGATGCCCAGGTCGTCCGGGAACGAGAGCGCGTACTGGTAGCGGTGCTCGCGGCCCGTGAACGCGTCGTTGATGGTGGGGAACTCGACCGTGAGGTCGTCGATCTGCTCCTCCTTCACCCGGCCCGCCGCGAGGTCGACCGTCCAGCGCCTCGTCCGGGACCCGGAGTTGGGCTCCGCCCCGCGGTCCGGGGCGCCGACCCACCAGTTCCAGGAGCGTTGCCAGCCCGTACGGCCCACCGTCGGGCCCTCGACGACGATCCGGCCGTACGCGTCCTCGTAGGCGTTGGCGAAGTGCATCCCGTACCCCTGGTCGATCTCGAACCAGCGGATGCGGGCCGCGCCGCCGGTGCCGCGCGGCATGATCCCGATACGGGACTGCTGGGCGTCGCTCCAGCCGTACGGGATGCCCGAGTGGTCGGTCGGGTCGAAGGTGACCGAGCCCTCCAGGAACACGACGTGGTTCTCGGTGATGGCGAAGTCGTGCTTCAGCGCGGCGCTCGCGCCCGGGACCTCCTGGCTGTCGAGGACCTTGCCGTCCGGTGAGGCCACGTGGTGGATGAGGAAGGGCGGGAACGGGGACGAGGCGAAGAAGTGCAGCTCGCCGGTGGTCGGGTCCTCCTTGGGGTGCGCGGTCATCGCCGAGGTCAGCTTGCCGCCGAAGTCGTACGCGCCCACGGTCTCCAGGTCGGCCGTCAGCTCGAACGGGAGGTTCGCCTCGCACAGCGCGAGGAGGCGTCCGGCGTGCTCGATGACGTGCGTACCGGCGGTGCTGGCCGTCAGATCGGGGCCCCTGTCGGTCATGTAGGGGGCGCCTTCGAGCGCTGGGGTGTGCACCCAGCGGTTGCGGTACCACTCCGCGCGCCCCTCGCGCAGCCGGACGCCGTGCACCATGCCGCTGCCCTTGAACCAGTGAGTCGGGGTGATGCCGGGCTTCGGGTTGTGGCTGTTGCGGATCAGCCGGCCGGTCAGCTCGGGCGGCAGGCTCCCCTCGACGGTGAGTTCGGTGGCGGTGATCTCGTCGGTGACGGGGGTGTAGTGGCCGGTCATATAGGGCTTGTCGATACTCATGACGGGTGACCTCTCTGGTGGTTCGTCGTGGGGTCTCGCTCAGGGGGCAGGAAGGGGCGCGTCTCACCGGCGTACGTGGACACCTCACGTGCCGTATGGCGTCACCCGCGGCGCTCGGCCTCGGACTTCAGCAGTCCGAGCCAGCTCTCCAGGGACTGCCGGAGCGCCTGCCGCAGCTCCTCGGGGCGCTCCTCGACCGGCGCCCCGGCCCAGGACTCCTCGGTACGGACCGTCACGGCCCCGTCGCCGGTCTCCTCGAAGGTCCAGACGTGGACGCCGTCGATGCCGTGCGCCGGGCCGCCCCACACGATCCGCTCGCCGGGCACGACCTGGCTGACCGTGGAGGTGATGTCGAGGCCGTGGGTGAGCCACCGGAAGGAGGCGCCGGGGGCGAGAGGGCCGGTGAAGTCGACGGACTCGATGTCCGTGTTCCAGTCGGCCCAGGAGCCGATGTCGGTGTGCAGGGCCCATACGGTCGCGAGCGGGGCGTCGACGACGGTCGAGAGGCGTACGACGACGGGGGCGTCTTCGTCGACGGTGTGGAGGGGCGTGTTCATGGCGTTCATGACGGGATCTCCTTCAGTGGACTTCGGTGGACTGGGTGGATGTTCAGCGGGTCTTCAGTGAGTCGGAGTGGGGACCTGGGCCTGCTCGGTGAGTGGCGGTGCCGGGACGCGGCGGGCCAGGAGGGGAGTCAGTGCGGCGCCGGCGGCGAGTACGGCCGCCGAGACGAGGAAGGCCAGCCGGTAGCCCTCGGTGAGCGCCTCAGCAGGGGAGTGGTGGTGCGCGGCGGCCGCCGTACGGGACGCGGCGAGTGTGCCGAGCACGGCCAGGCCCACGGCTCCGCCGATCTGCCGGGTGGTGTTGACCAGACCGCTGGCCAGTCCCGTGTCGGCGGGCCGGACGCCTGTCACGGCGGCCCCTGTGAGCTGGACGAACGCAGTGCCGAGGCCGAGGCCGATCACGAGGATCGGGCCGAGTACGTCGGTCAGGAAGGTGCCGTCGGCCGTGATCCGGGACAGCCACAGCAGTCCGGCGGCCTGGGTCAGCAGGCCTGTGGCGAGGGTGACGTGCGGGCCGAGACGGCGGGAGAGCCGCGGGGCCAGTGAGGAGCCGAGCATGTTGGCTGCGGCGAGAGGGAGTTGGGAGAGTCCTGCCTCCAACGGGCCTGCGCCGAGTACCTGTTGCTGATAGAGCGGCAGGAAGAAGAAGAGGCCGACCCAGACGGAGCCCAGCAGCGTCATCACGAGATTGGCGGGGGCGACCAGGCCCTCCGACCACAGCCGGGGCGGCAGCAGCGGGGCGGTGTGCCGCCGCTCGACCAGGAGGAACAGCGCGAGCAGCACGGCGGCGGTGCCCAGGGCGCCGAGGACCCACGGGTCGGTCCAGCCGGAGCGTCCGGCGGACGTGAGGCCGTACACGAGGGCGACCAGTCCGGCCGTGACGGTGAGCGTGCCGAGCAGGTCGAGCCGCCGGGGGGCTCCCTCGTCGGGCGGTGCGGCGGGGACCAGCGCCACGGTGCCGACGAGCACCAGCGCCGCGCCGAGTCCGGAGACGTGGAAGATCCACGGCCAGCCCAGGCCCTCGGTGAGCACCCCGCCGAGCAGGACTCCGGCCGCTCCGCCGGCGCCGGACACCGCGCCCCAGACTCCAAGTGCCTTGGCACGCCCCGGTCCTGGCGGGAACAGCCGCATCACCAGCGAGAGCGCGGCGGGTGCCACGGCGGCGGCTCCGACGCCCTGCGCGGTGCGGGCGGTGATCAGCGTCCAGGGGCTGGTGGCGAGACCCGCGGCGACCGAGGCCGCGGCGAACAGCGCGAGGCCCGCGAGGAGTACGCGGCGCCGTCCGACCAGGTCGGCGGCCCGTCCGCCGAGCAGGAGCAGCGCTCCGAAGGCGAGCCCGTAGGAGTTCACGACCCAGGACATGCCGGTGTCGGACAGCCCGGCACCGTCGCGGACCGCGGGCAGGGCGACGTTGACGATGGACGTGCTGAGCGCGACCGCGAACTGCGCGGCGGCGAGGACTGCGAGCGCGGCGCCGTGGCGGACCGCGGTTGCTCCCTCTCGCGTGCTGAACATCGGGTTCCTTTCCCTGCACCGGCATGACGTGCATGAGCGGCCGAATGAGTGGTCAACCACTCACTCTTCAGGTCGAAAAAGACGGCGGGACTGTGGGGCTGCGAAAAACGGTCCCTCGTCCCGCCGCGGCGGGCTCGTCAGTAGTGCCGGATGCCCGCCGTGAGCGTGCGCGTCCAGGGCGCGTCCACTTCCTGCGCCTCCATCGACACCACCAGATGACAGAGCATGCCGACGGCGAAGAACTCCTGGACCTGGCGGTCGTCACCCCCCGAGGCTCCGCGGACGTACTCCACCGTGCGGGCGTATCCCGCTCGTACGGCGTCCCGGATCGCGGGGACCGAGACCGCGGCAGCCTGGGCGTGCAACTGTACGAGCAGTAGGTCGTTGTCGCTGATCAGGTGGGCGTAGGCGTCACCCATGGAGGAAAGCACCGCCTCCGGAGAGCTGCCCTTCGCCTCGGCCGCGCCCGCTTCCAGGCTCTCCCGCACCTTGACGAAGCAGTGCTCGACGACCGCGGCGAACAGGGACTCCTTGTTCGGGAAGAGCCGGTAGACGTACGCCTGGGAGATGCCGGCGGCCTTCGCCACCTCCGTGGTCGTCGTGCCGAAGTAGCCACGCGAGGCGAAGGCGCCGATGGCCGTGCGGAGCACCGTTTCGCGGCGTTCCTCGGCGGTGGACAGGTGGCGGCGTCGTTCGGTCTGCATGTGAGTACTTAACCACTCACGCTTTTCTGTCGTCAAGAGCCATCAAGAGCGGAGGGCTTGTTGGGCTGAACGAGTGAAGAAATGCCTGAGCCGGAACTTGTCGGCGGCTACGCTGCGTCACCCAGGGGAGAGGTGACGCTGAACCGTCAACTCGCCTGTACCGCACACGACTTACCGACTCAGCGACCTACACGGGGGACCCGGAATGAGCACGATCTGGATCGAGAAAGCGCAGCGGCTGGGCGACGGGAGCATCGGAGGCGCGATGGACCATCCGTCGGCCCCGGCCCGCGTCGTCTGGCACACCACGGAGAGCGGCACCGGCGACGACGCGTTCCGTGCCGTTGCGGCGCACCTGATCCGCGTTTCCGCCGAGCCGCACCTGCTGTACGACCCGACCACCGACCGGCTGGGCCAGTTCGGTCCGCTGGACAAGAGCGCCCGCGCACTCAAGAACGACGGGTCGACGAGGACCAACCGCGTCGGAAAGGCCTGCATCCAGATCGAGGTGCTCGGGCGGGCGGCCAAGCCGTTCACCGCCACCTGGAAGCCGGGGCCGAACTTCAAGGTCATGATGGCCGCGATCCGCTCCTGGAAGATCCCGGACGCCTTCCCCGCGGGCCGCCTCGCGACCTCGGCCGCCGACGCGACCAACCGCCCCCGCACGGTGTGGATGACCAAGGGCGGCCACTACGGCCACGCGAACATCCCCGGCAACGACCACTGGGACCCGGGCAACATCGACAAGTCCGCCCTCTTCGAGGCGGCCCCGGCCGGGAAGCCGGCGCCCGGCACCGGCACCAAGCCGCCCAAGCGGGTCGTCGACCTCAGCAACCTCGTCGCGGCCGCGCGTCGCGACCCCGGCCTGCCCCAGGGCGGCACGACCCACAAGGCCGACGTCCTGGTCGTCGAAAAGGCCCTCGTCGCCGAGGGGTTGCTGCCCGCCCAGTGGGCCGACGGCTCCTTCGGCACCAGGACCGTCGAGGCGTACGCGGCCCTCCAGCGCCGGTACGGCTTCAGCGGGGCCGACGCCAACGGCATCCCGGGCCAGACCACCCTGAGCAAGCTCGGCAAGGAGCACGGCTTCACGGTCAAGGCCTGACTGAGCGGGCAGGCCGGTCAGACTGGGCAGGCCTGACCGGGGTCGAGCCGGTAACCGGCTCTTATCCGAGCTGAACCGTTGCCCGTCCGGGCGTCAGTTGGTGATACTGGCGCCCGGCCTACGGGGGAGGGGCATGAGCCAGGTCGCCACGGAAACCATGGTGCGCGTCGAGAACGTCCACCGCTCGTACGGGAGCGGAGCCACCGCCGTACACGCCCTGCGCGGGGTCTCCTTCGACGTCCCGCGCGGTGAACTCGTTGCCCTCAAGGGGCGTTCGGGTTCCGGCAAGACGACGCTGCTCAACCTGGTCGGGGGGCTCGACGAGCCGGACGAGGGGCGGATCACCGTCGACGGGCTCGACCTCTCCGGGCTCGGGGAGAACGGGCTGCTGGAACTGCGCAGGGATCGTATCGGCTTCGTCTTCCAGTCCTTCGGGCTCATCCCGATCCTGACGGCCGCCGAGAACGTGGGCGTGCCGATGCGGCTGCGCAGGGCCGACCCGCGCGAGCGCGAGGAGCGCGTCGAACTGCTGCTCTCACTCGTCGGGCTCGCCGATCACGCGGCACAGCGGCCCGGAGAGCTGTCGGGCGGGCAGCAGCAGCGCGTGGCCATCGCCCGCGCCCTCGCGAACGACCCCGCGCTCCTCATCGCCGACGAGCCCACCGGCCAGCTCGACGCCGAGACCGGTCTCGCGGTGATGGAGCTCCTGCGGGCGGTCGTCCGCAGCGAGCGGGTCACCGCGCTCGTCGCCACCCACGACGCGGCTCTCCTGGACCTGGCCGACCGGGTCCTGGAGCTGAGCGACGGCGAGATCGTGGAGCACTGAAGCCCGAGTTCGTGGACCACTCAAGCCCGAGTTCGTGGAGCACTGAAGCCCGGAGGGGCCTGCGAGCCAGCGCCGGTTCGCGTACGCCGGGCGCCTCAGGGCCGGCCCCGGCGCATCAGAGTTCCGTCAAAGACGCCCGTACGCCCGCCCCTCACCCCATTTGTCAGGATTGTTGGCCGTAAGGTCGACGCAGCGTACGCAGTGCGTTTGGGAAGACAATGAGGCCATGGGACGCGGCAAGCTTCGGATCTACCTCGGTGCGGCACCGGGCGTCGGCAAGACGTACGCGATGCTGTCCGAGGCGCATCGCCGTGTCGAGCGGGGCACCGACTGCGTCGTGGCCTTCGTCGAGCACCACAACCGGTCGCGTACGGAAGTGATGCTGCACGGGCTGGAGCAGATTCCCCGCAAGGAGCTGGAGTACCGCGGCGGCGTCTTCACCGAGATGGATGTCGACGCCGTCCTGGAGCGGGCTCCGGCCGTCGCGCTGGTGGACGAACTGGCCCACACGAATGTCCCCGGCTCGCGGAACACCAAGCGCTGGCAGGACGTCGAGGAGCTGCTCGCCGCCGGGATCGACGTCGTCTCGACGGTGAACATCCAGCACCTGGAGTCGCTCGGTGACGTCGTCGAGTCGATAACCGGCGTGCGGCAGCGCGAGACCGTGCCGGACGAGGTGGTGCGGCGGGCCGACCAGATCGAGCTGGTCGACATGTCGCCCCAGGGGCTGCGCCGCCGGATGGCGCACGGCAACATCTACAAGCCCGACAAGGTCGACGCGGCCCTCTCCAACTACTTCCGGCCCGGCAACCTCACCGCCCTGCGCGAGCTGGCCCTGCTCTGGGTGGCCGACCGGGTCGACGAGTACCTCCAGCAGTACCGGGGCGAGCACGGCATCCGCTCCACCTGGCAGGCCCGCGAACGCATCGTGGTGGGGCTGACGGGCGGTCCCGAGGGCCGGACGCTGATCCGCCGGGCCGCCCGGCTCGCCGAGAAGGGCGCGGGCGGTGAGGTACTTGCGGTCTACATCGCGCGCAGCGACGGGCTGACCTCCGCATCGCCGAAGGAACTGGCTGTCCAGCGAACCCTGGTCGAAGACCTCGGCGGAACGTTCCACCACGTCATCGGGGACGACATCCCGTCCGCGCTGCTGGAGTTCGCACGCGGCGTCAACGCCTCCCAGATCGTGCTGGGGTCCTCGCGGCGCAAGGCCTGGCAGTACGTGTTCGGCCCCGGCGTCGGCGCCACGGTCGCCCGGGAGTCGGGGCCCGACCTGGATGTGCACATCGTCACGCACGACGAGGCGGGCAAGGGGCGCGGACTTCCCGTGGCGCGGGGTGCCCGGCTCGGCCGGTCCCGGATCATCGCCGGCTGGCTGGTCGGTGTCGTCGGGCCCGCGCTCCTCGCGCTGCTGCTCACCCACAGCGACGCGGACCTCGGCCTCGCCAACGACATGCTGCTCTTCCTGACGCTGATCGTGGCGGCCGCCCTGCTCGGCGGACTGCTCCCGGCCCTCACCTCGGCGGCCTTCGGCTCGCTGCTGCTGAACTACTTCTTCACCGAGCCGTTGCATCGGCTGACCATCGCCGATCCCAGGAACATCGTCGCGATCGTCATCTTCGTGGCTGTCGCGGTGGCGGTCGCCTCGGTCGTCGACCTGGCGGCCCGCCGCACCCACCAGGCGGCCCGGCTGCGCGCCGAATCGGAGATCCTCTCCTTCCTGGCGGGCAGTGTGCTGCGCGGCGAGACCAGCCTGGACGCCCTCCTGGAGCGGGTCCGCGAGACCTTCGGCATGGAGTCGGTGGCCCTGCTGGAGCGGGAGAGCGACGTCGACCCGTGGACCTGCGCGGGCAGCGTGGGCCCGCACCCGCCGACGCTCCCCGAGGACGCGGACGTCGACATGCCGGTCGGCGACCACACCGCCCTCGCCCTCTCCGGCCGGGTGCTGCCCGCCGAGGACCGCCGGGTGCTCGCCGCCTTCGCCGCCCAGGCCGTCGTCGTCCTGGACCGCAAACGGCTCCAGGAGGAGGCCGAGCAGGCCCGTGCGCTCGCCGAGGGCAACCGCATCCGTACGGCCCTGCTCGCCGCCGTCAGCCACGACCTGCGCACGCCGCTCGCCACCATCAAGGCCGCCGTGTCGTCCCTCAGGTCCGACGACGTGGCCTGGTCGGAGGAGGACGAGGCCGAGCTCCTGGAGGCCATCGAGGCGGGTGCGGACCGGCTCGACCAGCTGGTGGGCAATCTGCTCGACATGTCCCGCCTGCAGACCGGCACGGTCACGCCGCTGATCCGGGAGATCGACCTGGACGAGGTGGTGCCGATGGCGCTGGGCGGCGTGCCGGAGGACAGCGTGGAACTGGAGATCCCCGAGACCTTGCCGATGGCCGCCGTCGACCCCGGGCTGCTGGAGCGGTCGGTCGCCAACATCGTGGAGAACGCCGTCAAGTACAGCCCCGCCGGCGCGCGGGTGCTGGTCGCCGCCAGCGCCATGGCCGACCGGGTGGAGGTGCGGGTGGTGGACCGCGGCCCAGGCGTCCCGGACGAGGCCAAGGACCGCATCTTCGCGCCCTTCCAGCGCTACGGCGACGCGCCGCGCGGCGCCGGCGTCGGGCTCGGCCTGGCGGTCGCCCGCGGCTTCGCCGAGGCCATGGGCGGCACCCTCAACGCCGAGGACACCCCCGGCGGCGGCCTCACCATGGTCCTCACCCTCAGGGCGGGCCCGGCCCACCCGAGAGCACTCGTGGAAGTCGCAGAACTCGTACAACCGGAAAGGCAGGCTTCATGACCCGCGTCCTCGTGGTCGACGACGAGCCGCAGATCACCCGAGCCCTCGTGATCAACCTCAAGGCACGCAAGTACGAGGTCGACGCGGCCGCCGACGGCGCCACCGCGCTCCAGCTCGCGGCCGCTCGCCACCCCGACGTGATCGTGCTGGACCTGGGCCTGCCCGACATGGACGGCGTCGAGGTGATCAGGGGGCTGCGCGGCTGGACGCGCGTGCCGATCCTGGTGCTGTCCGCCCGGCACTCCTCCGACGAGAAGGTCGAGGCCCTCGACGCGGGCGCCGACGACTATGTGACCAAGCCCTTCGGCATGGACGAACTGCTCGCCCGTCTGCGGGCCGCCGTCCGCCGGGCCGAGCCCACCGGGGCCGGCGAGGACGACGTGATCGTGGAGACCGAGGACTTCACGGTCGACCTGGCCGCCAAGAAGGTCAACCGGGACGGGCGAGACGTGCGTCTCACGCCGACCGAGTGGCACCTCCTGGAGGTACTGGTGCGCAACACGGGCCGCCTGGTCGGCCAGAGACAGCTGCTCCAGGAGGTCTGGGGCCCCTCCTACGGCACCGAGACGAACTATCTGCGGGTCTACATGGCCCAGCTGCGCCGCAAGCTGGAGGTCGACCCCTCGCATCCCCGGCACTTCATCACGGAGCCGGGGATGGGGTACCGGTTCGAGAAGTGAGCCGATGTGAGAAGCGGCCTGTTCGAGAACTGACCTGTTCGAGAGATGGCCGGTTCGAGTGTCGGCTCACCGGAAAGCGTGTTCGAATGGCGGGTCGTGGGGGTACGTAGCTTTCAGCGCCCCCCGGTACGCTTCAGATATGAGTGCTGTTCCTCGTTCCGAAAAGCCGGCGGGCCGGTTCCGGCGCATGATCGACCGGCTCTCCTCGTCGCAGGAGGACCTGGAGTCGGAGGAGCTGCGCGAGGACGCCGAGACCGCCGGCTGTACGCGTATCGGTGACTGCCACGACCGACAGGTGGTCACCGTTACTGGTACCTTGCGCACGGTCACCCTGCGCCCGAGGGCCGGTGTCCCGGCCCTGGAGGCCGAGCTGTTCGACGGTTCGGCCGCCCTGGACGTGGTGTGGCTCGGCAGGCGCTCCATAGTGGGGATAGAACCGGGGCGCAAGCTGATCGCATCGGGCCGGATCTCGATGAGCCGGGGCCGCCGGGTGCTGTTCAATCCCAAATACGAACTCAGACCCCTCGGACGGGAGTAGCCGGTGACGTCGCTCGACAAGCCGACCGAAGACGCCCAGCACGATTCGCGGGCGGTGACCGAGGCCGCGCTCTTCGAGGCGTTCGGTGGTCTGCGCGGCATGATCGAGACGGTCCTGCCCGGCCTGCTCTTCGTCACGATCTACACGATCAACAAGGATCTGCACTCGGCGGCCATCGCGGCCCTCGGTGTCTCCATCCTGCTCGTCGTGGTCCGCCTGGTCATGAAGGACACCGTCAAGCACGCCTTCAGCGGTGTCTTCGGTGTCGCCTTCGGCGTGGTCTTCGCGATGATGACGGGCAACGCGAAGGACTTCTATCTGCCGGGCATGCTCTACACGCTCGGTCTCGCCCTCGCCTACATCATCACGACGCTTGCGGGAGTGCCGCTGATCGGGCTCATTCTCGGCCCGGTCTTCAAGGAGAACCTCTCCTGGCGTACGCGTAACCCCGGCCGTAAGACGGCTTACTCGAAGGCCAGTTGGGCCTGGGGACTCATCCTGCTCGCCAAGTGCGCGATTCTCTTTCCGCTGTACTGGTGGGCGGACACGACTCAACTCGGCTGGGTCCTGGTCGCGTTGAAGATTCCGCCGTTCCTGCTGGCGGTGTGGCTGACCTGGGTGTTCCTGGCGAAGGCTCCGCCGCCGATCGACGTCTTCGCCGAGATGGAGGCGGAGGAGCGCGCGGAGAAGGAGCGGCAGGCCGCGCAGCGGGCCGGCGTCACCGAGGAGTGATCGCCCCCGCCGCCCCTACCCGCCCCATCCCTGGTGGCTGCCGCCCCCAGACCCCCGCTTCGGCCTGAACGGCCTCGTCCTCAAACGCCGGACGGGCTGGGTGGGTCTGGGCTGGCGTGGATGGGTGGGATGACCCGGGTGGGGAAACGGCCTGAACGGCCCCGTCCTCAAGCGTCGGACACGCCAAAAATGGGGCGCCCCGAGATCTCGGGGCGCCCCATCCTCGTATCTCCGGGGACGGTCAGCCCACCGCGTCCTCGCGGCGTACCGACAGCAGGTCTTCCAGTTGTTCCTCGCGGGCCTGGGCCGCCACGAACAGCAGCTCGTCGCCTGCTTCCAGGGAGTCCTCCCGGGAGGGGGTGAGGACGCGGGTGCCGCGGATGATGGTGACGAGGGAGGTGTCCTCGGGCCATTCCACGTCGCCGACCCGGGTGCCGGCGAGGGCGGACTCCGGGGGCAGGGTCAGCTCGACGAGGTTGGCGTCGCCGTGGCTGAAGCGGAGCAGACGGACGAGGTCGCCGACGCTCACCGCCTCCTCGACCAGGGCCGACATCAGACGCGGGGTGGAGACGGCGACGTCGACGCCCCAGGCCTCGTTGAACAGCCACTCGTTCTTGGGGTTGTTGACGCGGGCGACGACCCGCGGGACCCCATACTCGGTCTTCGCGAGCAGCGAGACGACCAGGTTCACCTTGTCGTCGCCCGTCGCGGCGATCACGACGTTGCAGCGCTGCAGGGCCGCTTCGTCCAACGAAGTGATCTCGCAGGCGTCGGCGAGCAGCCACTCCGCCTGCGGGACGCGCTCGACCGAGATGGCGGTCGGCGCCTTGTCGATCAGCAGGACCTCGTGCCCGTTCTCCAGGAGCTCGCCCGCGATCGAGCGGCCCACCGCACCGGCACCGGCAATGGCGACCCTCATCAGTGACCGCCTTCCTCTTCAGGGCCCTCGGCGAACGACGCCTCGACCTTCTCGACGTCGTCCGTGCGCATCATCACGTGCACCAGATCGCCCTCCTGCAGCACCGTCTGCGAGGAGGGCAGCATCGCCTCGCCCAGCCGGGTGAGGAAGGCGACGCGCACCCCGGTCTCCTCCTGGAGCCGGCTGATCCGCTGGCCCACCCACTCCGTCGACGTGTGCACCTCGGCGAGCTGCACACCGCCGGTGGGGTCGCGCCACAGCGGTTCGGAGCCCGAGGGCAGCAGCCGACGCAGCATCTGGTCGGCGGTCCAGCGGACGGTGGCGACGGTCGGGATGCCGAGGCGCTGGTAGACCTCGGCGCGGCGCGGGTCGTAGATACGCGCCGCCACGTTCTCGATGCCGAACATCTCGCGGGCCACCCGGGCGGCGATGATGTTCGAGTTGTCACCACTGGAGACGGCGGCGAAGGCGCCGGCCTCCTCGATGCCCGCCTCGCGCAGGGTGTCCTGGTCGAAGCCGACTCCGGTGACTCGACGGCCGCCGAACCCGGAGCCCAGACGTCGGAAGGCGGTGGGGTCCTGGTCGATCACGGCGACCGTGTGCCCCTGTTGCTCCAGGGTCTGGGCAAGAGCGGAACCCACTCTTCCGCAGCCCATGATGACGATGTGCACGACCGTCCTTCCGATGTTAAAAGTTGCTGCTCAGGCTGACACGCGGAAACAGCGTCTCAGACCGACGCCCAAGCTACACACGCGCGGTCCGCCCGTGGCACCCCCGTGCACGTTCGTCCACGGGTTCCCGGCGATCAGCGGCGGCTGATGCTGCGGACACTGACGAGGGTGAGGATTCCGAGGCCGACGAGTCCGGCGGCGGCGCCGATGAGTTCCGCGGTGGCGTGCATGGGACCTCCAGGAAGTGGCAAAGGGGGGCAAAGTTTTGGCTTTTTTCATATAGGCATGCCGATCCGCCCGGCGATGGAATCCGCAACCGGGCCCGTCCCTGATTTCACTCGGAGGGCAGATGGCGGACTGAGGTCCCCACCTTGAGCGTCGCCGAGGGCGGGGGAGGGTGGGCGAGGGCCTGTTCGACGGCTTACGATCCTCTGCGTGTCCAAACTGACCGACGTGCCCAAACGGATTCTGATCGGGCGCGCACTGCGCAGTGACCGGCTCGGAGAGACACTCCTGCCGAAGCGCATCGCACTCCCCGTCTTCGCTTCCGACCCGCTCTCCTCCGTGGCGTACGCACCTGGAGAAGTGCTCCTGGTCCTCTCCATCGCGGGCGTGTCGGCCTACCACTTCAGCCCCTGGATCGCCGTCGCGGTCGTCGTGCTGATGTTCACCGTCGTGGCCTCGTACCGGCAGAACGTGCACGCGTACCCCAGCGGCGGCGGCGACTACGAGGTGGCCAACACCAACCTCGGCCCCAAGGCCGGCCTCACCGTCGCCAGCGCGCTGCTCGTCGACTACGTCCTCACCGTCGCGGTGTCGATCTCCTCCGGCATCGAGAACCTCGGTTCCGCGATCCCCTTCGTGGTCGAGAACAAGGTGCCCTGCGCGATCGCCGTCATCGTGCTGCTCACGCTGATGAACCTGCGCGGAGTCAAGGAGTCCGGCAGGCTCTTCGCCATCCCGACGTACGTCTTCGTCACGGGCGTCTTCGCCATGATCGCCTGGGGTGCCTTCCGTGGCCTGTTCCTCGGGGACACCATGAAGGCGCCGACTGCCGACTTCGAGATCAAGGCCGAACACCAGGGGCTCGCGGGCTTCGCCCTCGTCTTCCTGCTGCTGCGCGCCTTCTCCTCCGGCTGTGCCGCGCTCACCGGCGTCGAGGCGATCAGCAACGGCGTCCCGGCCTTCCGCAAGCCCAAGTCCAAGAACGCGGCCACCACGCTCGCGATGATGGGTCTGCTCGCCGTCACCATGTTCTGCGGCATCATCGGCCTGGCCATGGCGACGAACGTGCGCATGGCCGAGAACCCGGCGCACGACCTGCTCCGGGACGGCGTCGTGGTCGGCGCCGACTACGTCCAGAACCCGGTGATCTCGCAGGTCGCCGAGGCCGTGTTCGGCGACGGCAGCTTCATGTTCATCCTGCTCGCCGCGGCCACCGCGCTCGTGCTCTTCCTGGCCGCGAACACCGCGTACAACGGTTTCCCGCTGCTGGGCTCGATCCTCGCGCAGGACCGCTATCTGCCGCGCCAGCTGCACACCCGCGGCGACCGTCTCGCCTTCTCGAACGGCATCGTGCTGCTCGCGCTCGCGGCCGTGCTGCTCGTCTGGGTCTACGGGGCCGACTCGACCAAGCTGATCCAGCTCTACATCGTCGGCGTGTTCGTGTCCTTCACGCTCAGCCAGACCGGCATGGTCCGGCACTGGAACCGGCATCTGCGTACGGAGAAGGACCAGGCGAAGCGCCGCCACATGATCCGCTCCCGGGCGATCAACACCTTCGGCGCCTTCTTCACCGGGCTCGTGCTGGTCGTCGTCCTCGTCACCAAGTTCACGCACGGCGCCTGGGTCGCGCTGCTCGGCATGGTCATCTTCTACGCGACGATGTCCGCGATCCGTAAGCACTACGACCGGGTGGCCGAGGAGCTCACCGCGCCCGAGGGCCCGTCCGACGACAGCGTGCGCCCCTCCCGTGTCCACTCCGTCGTCCTGATCTCGAAGATCCACCGGCCGACGCTGCGGGCGCTGGCGTACGCCAAGCTCATGCGCTCGAACACGCTGGAAGCGCTCAGTGTCAACGTGGACCCGGCCGAGACCAAGGCGCTGAAGGAGGAGTGGGAGCGCCGCGGTATCGACGTACCGCTGAAGGTCCTCGACTCGCCGTACCGGGAGATCACGCGGCCCATCATCGAGTACGTGAAGGGGCTGCGCCGCGAGTCCCCGCGCGACGCGGTGTCGGTGATCATCCCCGAGTACGTGGTCGGCCACTGGTACGAGCATCTGCTGCACAACCAGAGCGCGCTGCGGCTCAAGGGGCGGCTGCTGTTCACGCCGGGCGTGATGGTGACCTCCGTGCCGTATCAGCTGGAGTCCTCCGAGCTGGCCAAGAAGCGGGCCCGCAAGCGGCAGGACTGGAACGCGCCGGGTTCCGTGCGGCGTGGTCCCGCGGAGCAGCGGTCGAAGGAGTCGTCGGCTCCGAAGAACTGAAGGGCCCTCCGGGTTCGAGTGCCGGCGGGCTCGTGGTGAGCGGTCGGGCGGCGTCCACGTAGACTGGTGGGCTGTTGTCCGGCCGTTTCCCATTTCGCATCTGGAGTCACCCCGCCATGCAGGCAGAACCGAAGAAATCGCAGGCGGGGTCGCTGGTGGGGCAGGAGTACGAGGTCGAGATCGGCCCCGTCGCCCACGGCGGGCACTGCATCGCCCGTACCGACGCAGGTCAGGTCCTCTTCGTACGGCACGCGCTGCCCGGCGAGCGGGTCGTCGCGCGCGTGACGGAGGGCGAGGAGGACTCGCGCTTCCTGCGCGCGGACGCGGTGACGGTGCTGGAGGCGTCCAAGGACCGTGTCGAGGCCCCGTGCCCGTACGCCGGTCCCGGGCGCTGCGGCGGCTGCGACTGGCAGCACGCCAAGCCGGGTGCGCAGCGGCGCCTCAAGGGCGAGGTCATCGCCGAGCAGCTCCAGCGGCTCGCGGGCCTGACGCCCGAGGAGGCCGGCTGGGACGGCACGGTGATGCCCGCCGAGGGCGACAAGCTGCCCGCCGGTGAGGTGCCCGCGTGGCGTACGCGCGTGCAGTACGCGGTGGACGAGGACGGCAACGCCGGTCTGCGCCGCCACCGTTCGCACGAGGTCGAGCCGATCGAGCACTGCATGATCGCGGCTGAGGGCGTCAGCGAGCTGGGCATCGAGGAGCGCGACTGGTCGGGTATGGAGTCGGTCGAGGCGATCGCGGCGACGGGTTCCCAGGACCGCATGGTGATCCTCGAGCCCAGGCCCGGCGCGCGACTGCCTCTCGTCGAACTCGACAAGCCCGTCTCCGTCATGCGCGTCGAGGAGAAGGACGGCGGGATCCACCGCGTCCACGGCCGCGCCTTCGTCCGCGAGCGCGCCGACGGCCGCACCTACCGCGTCGGCAGCGGCGGCTTCTGGCAGGTCCACCCGAAGGCCGCGGACACCCTGGTCCTGGCGGTCATGCAGGGCCTGCTGCCGCGCAAGGGCGAGATGGCCCTCGACCTGTACTGCGGCGTCGGCCTCTTCGCCGGCGCCCTCGCCGACCGCCTCGGCGACAAGGGCGCGGTCCTCGGCATCGAGTCCGGCAAGCGCGCGGTGGAGGACGCCCGGCACAACCTCGCCGCGTTCGACCGCGTCCGCATCGAACAGGGCAAGGTCGAGGCGGTCCTCCCGCGCACCGGCATCACCGAGGTCGACCTGATCGTCCTCGACCCGCCCCGCGCCGGCGCCGGCCGGAAGACGGTCCAGCACCTGGCTTCCCTGGGGGCACGCCGGATCGCGTACGTCGCCTGCGATCCGGCGGCGCTGGCACGGGACTTGGGGTACTTCCGGGACGGGGGGTACCGGGTGCGGACGCTACGGGCGTTCGACCTGTTTCCGATGACGCATCATGTGGAGTGTGTCGCGATCCTTGAACCGGCCGCGAAGGGTTCCTGACCTGCGGTTTTGCATATGTGCTTTATGTGCGGTGTGGGCGTTACGGACGATATCTTGACGCTTGTCCCGGAAGGGGCGAGCGAGTGCGGTGACCTGGCGTGATGAGGGCGTGGTGGCCTCTGAGTTGCGCGAATGGACTTTCGGTTGCTTCACGCTCGTGTCGGTTGAGGCCGGAAGTCCCAGAGGACTCCCACGGCTGGCGGATGCCCTTTCGCTCCACTCGAGGTAAGGCAGCGCGGCATGGGTTGGAGCCTGTGCGCTGGTGGTCGGCCTGGATCGAACGGCAGCACGGGCTCCCCGGGCGCGATGTTGTCGACGAGAGCGCTCGAACCTCGGTGCCAAGTGGCTGGCGTTAGGCCGATGCGAGCGGGATCGTTGGCTCCTGATGATCGACGACGACTTTACGGTCGCCGACGGCGGTGAGCCGACGGAGCCTGCCAAGCCTCGGTCGCCCTATAGCGAGCGGCCCATCGCGCGCGCCCGGCGGGCGAAGGCGCAGGCACTGATCGAGCGGCTCGTCGCCGAGGGGCGCGTCCGGATCGCTGATCCCGATGACGACGAGGTCGCGGAGTGGCGGCGCGTCGTCAATTACGCGAAGCGCCACGGCCTGGAGCCGGCGGGTAAACGCATCGAGAAGGTCCCTTATGGCGGGCCGGGGCTGGAGCTGTTCCTTGCGGAGGGCCTGCACCCCAACGCGCGGAGTCAGCGGCCGAAGGCGGCCGGGGGGCCGATTCCTGTCCCCGCACGGCTGGGACACCTGCATCCGGTGGTGGCTGCGCTCAAAGACGACGAGAGTCCGCTGGTGATGCCGTCTGCGCTGCGCCGTAGGTCGCTTCTGCTGCTGCAGGGTCTGGCGGCTGAGGCAGTACGGCGGGGGTATGAGGTGCGGAAGGCACGGTCGTCCTTCTTCCCACGCGAGGGCGGAGTGGACGTCGCTGTCGACGGCTTCGCGTGCACCGTCTCCGTCAGGCAGGAGTTCCCGGAGTCCATGGATCCGGAGCGCTCCACTCGTCTCGTCGTGGAGCTTGCCCATGGTCTGACCGGTCGGCCCGGGCGCTGGCGGGATCGGAAGAGCCGGACGCTTGAAGAAGCCTTGGGTGTGAGGGGAAGGTCCCGTCCGGTGCCGTGCCGTGCCGTTCGGGCGGGACCATACGCACGGGTGGAGGGCAGGTGGGGATTCCCACTGCTGCGGATATGTAATGGCTCCGACCTGGCTGCGCACCCAGTGAGCGCTCATTCCGAGCCCGGCAGGGAGGAGTGCGACAGCAAACCGAGGAATGGCCGAGAGTCTGCTGGGGGTGAGCTGAGAGAGGGGTCGGCTGTCTCAGGAAGTACCGCTCGGGATCACGCAGTTCTTCGGCTGTTCCTTGCCGGTGGGCCAGCCCAGACCGACGAACTTCAGGGTCCCGCGCACGCCCTGGCCCGGGTTCAGTTCGACCACCGCGACCGGCTTGTCGTACGGATTCCCGCCGCTGGTCAGGCAGATCAGGCCACTCGTGCCCCTCACCCGGTGCACCGACTGGAGTTTCGACCACTCCTGGCGGACGTCCGCGAGGCCGGGCGCCTGCTCGGCGTCGTTGCCCTGTACTTCGTGCAGGGCCGTGCCGATGGTGACGAGGCCGTCGTAGACGAGCATGGTGCGGGAATCCTCCAGGTTCGGGGTGGAGCCGAGGTCCGTGCCCGCCTTGCTCGTGCTCTTGATCAGGTCGCTGAGGGCGTCCAAGGCAGCCTTGGGCTCCGCGAGGTAGTGGGGGAGTTCGTTCGCGGTGGGCTCGCGGTCGTGGGTCGCCTTCCACTGCTTGGTCCAGGCGGCCAGTTCGGTGTCCCAGGCGGCCGGGTGCGCGGGGGCGGCGTACTGGACCGTCACCTTCGCCCCGCCGTCCTCGCCGCGCATCTGCGCCCAGTCCTTCTCGGACATGGCCTGCCGCAGCGAGGCGGCGTCGGAGCCGCTGACCAGGGTGAAGTGTCGGTCCGCGCAGGTCTGCTTGGCGAGCGTGAGTGCGAAGATCCGCAGGTGCAGCGTGCGCCCCGCGAAGTAGACGGTGTTGGCCGCGGAACCGCAGATGTTGTTGGCGATCTGCTCGAACTGGCTGCCGGTCGAGCCGGCCTCGTCGATCCCCGGGGATTCGAAGGGCATATCGGCGGGACCGGCGGGACCCGTCTCCTTGATCCCCCGGAACGCGCTCGCCAGCGACTCGACGTAGGCGTCCGGGCGGGTGTCGTAGACCAGCACCGTCCTGGCGTTCTCCCGGCCCCGCTCGCCGTTGAAGTTGGCCAGGGCCTCGGCCGCGTTGCCGTTGGTGGGGATGATCCGGGCCAGGCCGGGGAATCGTTGCTTCTCCCCGTCGACGTTCGCGATCCCGTCTCCGCTGATCCGGGAGGCGAGCACCGGGACGCCGTTTTCCGTCAGACGTTCTACGGCCTCCTCGGTGGCGTCGAGCGTGAGGTTGAAGCCCGTGACGGTCCGCAGCTTGTGCTTGTCGGATTCGGCCATGTCGAGCAGCGTGCTCACGACCTTGTCCTGATGGCCGTAGTTCAGCCCGGGGTTGGCCAGCACCAGCCGGATCTTGGGCACTTGGCCCTCGCCCGAGTTGGCCTGCCGCTGTCCCAGATACGCGCCCTGGAGGTCGCTGCGCATCTGCCGCCGCAGCCCCGCCGTGTCCGACTGGAGGGGCAGCATCATCGCCACGGTGACGTGGGGCTGGTTCGCGATCCTCTTGTTCTCCTCCGAGATGGCCTTGGCCACGGCGCTGATCTCCGGTGTGCCGAAGTCGTAGCCGGCGCCGTCGACGCCGATGCACTCGCCGTCGATCTTCTCGATGCCGTCGTGGCAGGTGTCCGGCTTCTGGAAGGCGGGAACGCCGTATACGCCGGCGGCCACGAGCACCGTCACGCCCGCCAGCGCGTAGAGGATCTTTCCCCACCTGGGCAGTCTGTTCCACCTGGGTATCCAGCTTGGCATCCCGGTTACCTCCTTCGGCCGAGCTCATCGGTGCAGTCGCAGCGCAGCAACGGCTGCTCGTTCGCGGCCAGTTGGCTCCACTCGGTGGCTGTCGGGCCGAGTTCTCCGGCACCGTCGAAGTCCATGGTCGAAAGTTGCCTCAGCAACTGCTCCAGCGTGCGGGCCATTTCGCTCCCGGTCGGCCTGGTGCGCTCCTCGCACAGCCATACGGCGTGCAGCAGTTGGTCGACGGTGCGGCGCAGCGGCGGTCCGTCCACCCGTACCAGACCCTGGGCGCGCTTGCGGCGCTCGTCCGCCCCGCCCGGATATGGCGCCTGGGCGGTCTCCAGCAGTTCCTCGCACCACTGACGGGGGCGGCCGGGGAGGGCGGCGGCGAGGTGGCGGACCACGTCGTCGACGCCGCCGGAGACGAGGTGGTGGTTCATATGGTGGGTCGTCACCGAGTGGAACGCACCGCCGCTCGGCCCGCCCACGGCGTAGTGGTCGCGCAGCAGATGGTGGTCGGCGTACCAGGCGGCACCGTCGCGCGACAGCCCGTACAGCCGGTGCACCAGCAGCTGGCGCAGGCCGAAGTCCCCGATGAAGTGCCGCTCGCAGCTGGGCCACCCGGTGTCGTTGAGCAGCCGCGCGACCTCATCTGCCGTCAGGCTCAGGACACGGTCTGCCTGGTGATGGCGCAGCAGGACGTCCGCGCACTCCGGGTCGTGCGCCACGGACAGATGGGTCAGGAGATCGAGCCACTGGTCATGGTGCTCGTCCGCCAGCCGCACCGGCAGCTGGTCGAGGATCAGCTCCTGGAGCAGTACGTCCGTCACCGGCCGCTCGGGGGCGCCGTCCGGGTGGTGCAGCTTGGCGTCCAGGATGGCCCGGTCGTTGGCGTCCGTCTCCATCCGGTGGTCGGCGGCGGCGGTGGCCAGCCGGATCACCGTGTGCGGCCGTCCGCCGCTCAGCTGGGCCACGGCGGCGGTGATACGGCGGCGATGCGCACCGTCTTCCCGCTCCGCGCCCAGCTGTATTCGCTCGGTCGCCTTGCGGAGCTGGTCGCCGGAGAGGAAAGGCATCCGCAGCAGGAGCACCCCGGCGGACAGCGGGCCCCGGTCCCCCTCCGGGTCCCTACGGCGGGACCAGGTGGCCGGTACCCCGTCTGCGGGCCGGAACGCCGCCACCTCCCTCGGTGGCAGACCTCCGTGCAGGAAGTCGCCGCCGTCCGCCCGGCGCGCCGTGCCCACGATCACCACGCGGTCGCGCTGCCCGCCCCGGCGGTCGGTGAGCACGGCGCGCAGCAGCCGCTCGCCCAGCGGTTCTTCGGCGTGGTCCAGCAGCAGTCCCGGGCGGCCGACCCGGCCCAGCCAGCCCCCCAGCCCGCCGTACGCCGCCTCCAGATCCTCGCGCAGCGCCCGGAACAGGAAGCGCTCCGCGTCCTCCCGCCGCTCGTCGCCGGTCCGGAAATCGGCGGCGAGCCTGCGCAGCCCGTGCTTGGGCTGGCCGGCCGCGCCGGGATACTCGCCGTAGATCCGGGTCAGTTCCGCCTCGCCCCGTGGCGTCAGGCGCTCGAAGAGGGAGTCGAGCAGCGCGGTGAGCGCGGCGGCCCCGTACGGGCCGAGCGTCTGTCCGGCCAGGACCTCCAGCATTTTCCGTACGGCCCCGAGGAGCGCGCCGCGCCAGAAGTCGCGCGCCCCCAGACCGCGCAGGCGCGGCTGCTGGATCAGTTCCTCGTACCGCTCGACCTCTGTCCTGATCGCCTGACGGGTGTCGTCCGCGACGCCGGTCGCGATCACCGCCAGGCCCGCGAAGAACCGCGGGAAGGTGAACGCGCCGCCCGTTCCCCGCCAGGTGTGCAGCAGCAGGGCGGCCTCGACCAGGGCCTCGGTCACCGCCGAGCGGGCACCGGGCTCCGGCGCGGCCCGGTCCGCATACACCAGTGAGGCGCAGTCCAGGCGGATTACCGGCACCTGGCGGGCGAAACGGTCGTGCACCGCCCGCAGCAGCCGCCCCTTGCCCATCCCCGGGCCGCCGGTGAGCAGCACCACGGGCAGGTCGGGTCCGTACAACAACTTGCGGTCGGCACCCGACGGCGACCGCCCTAACAGGTGTGCGAAGAAACCGTCCGCGCCGAGGAGTTTCTTGAAGCCCAAGTCCTCATACACGCATCTCCCCCGTGGATGCTCTCCCGCCCGGGAGCGGGTGGCCGATGTGGTGGATGGAGATTAGTGGAACACGAGACCTTCAGCCAGGACAACGGCCGTTATGTGAAAGGAAGTTGGTGGTGGGGATCCTTGGTGCGTCATGTCGTTGCTTCATGGCGCGGTGGGGACCGACGTGCCTGAGCTCCAGAGGGTATGAGTACGGCCGCCCAGCACGGAGTTGGAAGTCAGCGTGGCGTCGTCGTGACGGTGTCGCCGCGGTCGGCTTCCTTCGCGTCCAGCGTCGACGCGCTCACCGCGTCGCGAGTGCGGCGAAGGCCTCGTCGAGCAGGTCGTCGAGATCGACGCTGCCGTCGGACGCCGTCCAGTGGTTGACGGCGATGTTCAGGCAGTCCACCGCGGCCGCGGCCCGCACCAACGGACCCAGCGTCGCCGGGCGTGAGGGATCGGTGCGCTCGGTGAGGGCCTGGGCGATGGCGGGGCGCCAGCCGTTCTGCTTCTCCAGGCTCCGGGCGCACAGGACGGCGTCCTCCTTGGTGCCGAAGTAACGCAGGAAGGTGCTGCGGGACACCCCCGCGGCCTTGGCCAGGCCGTCGAAGGTGACCTTGTCGAAGCCCTGTCGACGGAACAACTCGAAGGCCACCTGGGCCAGTTCGGCCCGGATCGCGGCTCGTGCGATGTCCCGTGTGCTCGTACGCGCTGCTCCACTCACCTCGTGATGGTATCTCTTGGACGAACCTGGATTGCAGTAGAGAGTCTAAGTGGCTACTGTGAAACTCAGTTTCACAACGGGTATGGATATCCATCGAATGAGAGACATGACGCCGTGACCCAATCTCAGCCCCAGACCCAGACCCAGACCCAGACTCAGCCCCAGGCCCCCCGGGCCCAGACTCTCGGACTCATCGGCAGTGGCATGATCGGCAGCGCGCTGGCCCGTCTGGCCGTCGCCGCCGGCCTGGACGTCGTCCTGAGCAACTCCCGCGGTCCCGGGACGCTCACCGACCTCGTCGCCGACCTCGGCGAGCGGGCGCGGGCGGCCACACCCGCCGAGGCCGCGCGGGCCGGCGACCTGGTGGTGGCGACCGTCCCGCTCAAGACCCATGGCCGGCTGCCCTCGGCCGCCCTGGCCGGCAAGACTGTGATCGACACGATGAACTACTACCCGGAGCGCGACGGCCGGTTCGCGGAGCTGGACGCGGGCGAGCTGACCTCCAGCGCCCTGGTGCAGCGGCACCTGGCCGACTCGCACGTGGTCAAGGCGTTCAACAACATCGACTTCCGCCGCCTGTTCACCAGCGCCCGGCCCGCCGGCGCGGCCGACCGCAGCGCCCTGCCCGTCGCGGGCGACGACCCGGCCGCCAAGGCGGACGTGACCCGGCTCCTGGACGCCCTCGGCTACGACGCGGTGGACATCGGCACCCTCGCCGACAGCTGGCGCAGCGAACCCGGAACCCCGGTCTACGTCAACCCGTACATGGCGGAGCGGCCCGAGGGGCTGAGCCAGGAAGAGGCGGGACGCTGGTTCCTCGAGACCCCGGGCGTCCCGGTGCCCGCCGCCTGGGTGAAGGAGCTGACCGACGCCGCAGTCCGGGGCCCCGCGGACGGCTCCCGCGCGGCCGTCTCCGGAGACTGAGTCGGCTTACAGGTCTGCGACGTGAACGGCCCTCTCCTGCAAGCCAGTTCAGTGCCGACGGCCCGGACCCCGCGTCACTGCGGGACGGTGACGAGGACACGGCCCCGGCCGCCGGTGTCGACCCGGTCATGGGCTTCGGCGATCTCGTCCAGCGGATAGCGGTCGCCGACGCCGACGGTGAGGGCGCCGACGGCGGCCGCGGCGGTCAGGTCGCGGGCGGCCTGCCGTTTCGCCTCGGCTGGAAAGTCGTCGCTGCCGAGCAGGCGCAGGGTGACGTTGTTGAACAGCAAGGGCGAACTTGCGGGCGATGCCCCCTGCGGGGTCGGGGATGCGCTCGACGAACCTGGCCCGGCTTCCGCTGGGGTGCAGCCCTTCGGTCGGTGTGGCGGTCGGTGCCGGCGGTTCGGCATGTGCGATATGTGCCATGCATCAGATATGTATGATGCACATTCTGTGCATGATGCATCCCGAGGGTGCGGTGCGTCGCGCCATGGTCCGGAAGCGCAAGAGGGAGCCCCCGGTGGATAGTTCCGACAGTCCCAAGGCCGAGACCCGCTCAGGCGGTGTCGTCGGCATCCTCGCCTTCGCGGGCATCGTGGCCGCGATCACGCAGACCCTGGTCGTGCCGCTGATCGGGGAACTGCCGACGCTGCTCGACACCAGCGCCTCGAACGCCTCGTGGGTGATCACCGCCACGCTGCTCGCCGCGGCGGTGGCGACACCCGTCGCCGGACGCCTCGGTGACATGTACGGCAAGCGGCGCATGCTGCTGGCCTCGCTGGTCCCGCTCGTCGTGGGCTCGGTGGTCTGCGCCCTGTCCTCCTCGGTGATCCCGATGATCGCGGGACGCGGACTGCAGGGCCTGGGCATGGGCGTGGTCCCCCTGGGCATCAGCCTTCTGCGCGACGTCGTGCCGACCGAGAAACTGGGCTCGTCCATCGCGATCATGAGCGCGTCCATGGGCGTGGGCGGCGCGCTCGGCCTGCCGTTCTCCGCGGCGATCGCCGAGAACGCAAGCTGGCGCGTGCTGTTCTGGATAGTCGCCGCCCTGGCCCTCGCGGTCGCCACCCTGATCTGGTTCGTCGTGCCCGCGGGCCGGGTGAACACCGCTGTGGGCGGCTTCGACCTGCTCGGCGCGGTCGGCCTGGGCGTCGGACTCGTCTGTCTGCTCCTCGGCATCTCCAAGGGCGCCGACTGGGGCTGGGGGAGCGGCACCACCCTCGGGCTGCTCGCCGCCGCGGTCGTCGCGCTGCTGGTCTGGGGCTGGTGGGAGCTGCGTACGAGTGAGCCGCTGGTCGACCTGCGTGTGACCGCCCGCCCGCGGGTGCTGATGACGAACGCGGCCTCGATCCTGGTCGGGTTCGCGATGTACGCGCAGTCGCTGGTCGTGCCCCAGTTGCTGCAGCTGCCCGAGGCCACCGGCTACGGCCTGGGCCAGTCAATGCTGGCGATGGGTCTGTGGGTGGCCCCGTCGGGCCTGATGATGATGGTGATGTCGCCAATCGGCGCCAAGGTCTCGGCCGCCTTCGGACCCAAGGTGACACTGAGCGTCGGAGCGCTCGTCATCTCCCTCGGCTACGGCCTCTCCCTGCCGTTGATCGGTTTCGACTCCCCCTGGGGTCTGCTCGCCGTGACCATCGTCGCCAACACGGGTGTCGGCTTCGCCTACGGCGCGATGCCGGCCCTCATCATGGGCGCGGTGCCCCAGTCGGAGACCGCCTCGGCCAACAGCTTCAACACCCTGATGCGTTCGATCGGCAGCTCCGTGTCGGCCGCCGTGATGGCCGTGGTTCTGGCCCAGATGACCACGGACTTCGGCGGTTTCGTCCTGCCCTCCGAGGACGGTTTCCGCGTCGCCATGCTGATCGGCTGCGGTGTGGCCCTCGCGGCGGCGGTCGTCGCCTTTCTCATCCCGGTCCCGAAGGCGGCCGCGCAGCCGGAGCCCGACGCGGCAACGCCGTCCGCCCCCGAGGCTGCTGAGGCCGAGGTCAAGGCCTGACCCGAACCTCACCGAGCCGGCCGCCACCGCTTGTCGCGGGGGCGGCCGGCCGCGTCAGCGCCCGAACCGTTGAGGACCCGGACTGGAGGAGCCTGAACTCCCTGGTGGGCAACCGGAGTTCGTACGCCGCGGAGGTGTGCCGGGTGAGCCCGGCCGGGGCCGCGTGACCGGCCCCTCGCACGCCGAGCACGCGCGTCCGCAGAGGGAGGGAGCCGGGCGCCGCAGCAGCCTCGGATCTTCCTACCAGCGAGACCGCATCTGCCATGGTGAATCACCCAAAACATTGCAAGTGCGAGATCAGAAGACTTAATCTGTCGCATATGCAGTCCTACACCATCGGTCAGGCGGCGCGTCTGCTGGGCGTCAGTCCCGACACCGCGCGGCGCTGGGCGGACGCCGGCCGGGTCGCGACCCATCGCGACGAGGGCGGACGCCGCCTCATCGACGGCCGGGATCTCGCCGCGTTCTCCGTCGAACTCGCCCAGAGCGGCGCCGCGGGCACCGGCGAGGACGACACCGCGTACACGTCGGTCCGTAACGCGTTTCCCGGCATCGTCACCGCCATCAAACTCGGTGATGTCGCGGCCCAGGTCGAGATCCAGGCGGGCCCGCACCGGCTGGTCTCCTTGCTGACCCGGGAGGCCGTCGAGGAACTGGGCCTGGAGGTCGGTATGCGGGCCACCGCCCGTGTGAAGTCGACGAACGTACACATCGACCGCACCTGACCAGGACGTCCGCCCGCCGCCCGCAGTCCCAAGGAGCCTCCACCGTGTCCCCCGCCTTCACCCGCCGTCGAACCGCTGTCGCCGGTCTGACCGTCGCCCTGCTCGTGTCCCTTGCCTCCTGCGGCGACGGTGACGGCGGTACGAAGGCAGCGGGCTCCTCCCGAACCGATCTGACCGTGCTGGCGGCCTCCTCGCTCACCGACGTCTTCAAGACCGCGGGCGCGGCGTACGAGAAGGAGCACCCCGGCACGAAGATCACCTTCTCCTTCGCCGGTTCCCAGGAACTGGCCGCCCAGGTGGAGCAGGGCGCCCCCGCCGACGCGCTCGTCACCGCCGACACCAAGACGATGGACGGGCTGGGGTCCGACACCGGCACCCCGGCCGTCATCGCCAAGAACCGCCTGGTCATCGCCACCGACAAGGGCAACCCGGAAAAGATCGAGGGGCTGGGGGACCTCGCCGACACCAGGCTGAAGGTCGTGCTCGCGGCCCCCGAGGTCCCGGTCGGCCGCTACAGCCGGCAGATCCTCGACACCCAGAAGATCACCGTGAAGCCGGTCTCCGAGGAGGCCAACGTCCGCGCCGTACTCAGCAAGGTCGAGCTCGGCGAGGCGGACGCGGGCATCGTCTACAAGACCGACGCGGCCGCGGCGACCGACAAGGTCGACACCGTCCCGATCCCCGACGACCAGAACGCCATCGCCTCCTACCCGGCAGCCACGCTCAAGGAGTCCCAGCACTCCGCGGCGGCCGCGTCCTTCGTGAAGTGGCTCTCCTCGGCCGAGGCCCAGAAGATCCTCCGCGACGCCGGCTTCGAGAAGCCGTAACAGACCATGAAAGGCGTACGCACGACCGGGCCGGACCGCGAGAGCAGGCGCTCGCGTGGCTTCCGTACGCCCCTGCCGCTGGCCCTTCCCGCCCTGCTCGCCATCGCCTTCCTGGTGCTGCCGCTGGCCGGCATCCTGGCGCGCACGAGCTGGGGCGATCTGGGCGGGCACCTGACCAGCCTCGGCGCGAGCCAGGCGCTCGAGCTCTCGCTCGTCGTCTCCTTCTGGTCGCTGGGTCTTTCGCTCGTCCTCGGTGTCCCGCTGGCCTGGCTGCTCGCCCGGGTGCCGTTCCCCGGCAAGGCCCTCGTCCGCTCGCTCGTGCTGCTGCCGATGGTGCTGCCGCCGACCGTCGGCGGGGTCGCGCTGCTGCTCGCCTTCGGGCGGCGCGGGCTGCTCGGGCCCTGGCTGGAGGACACCTTCGGCATCACGCTGCCGTTCCACACCTCGGGCGCGGTCCTCGCCGCCACCTTCGTCGCGATGCCCTTCCTGGTGATCAGCCTCGAAGGGGCGATCGCGGGGCTCCGGCCGCGTTACGAGGAGACGGCCGCCTCGCTCGGAGCCTCGCCGGTACGGGTCTTCGCGACCGTCACGCTGCCCATGGTGGCCCCGGGTCTGATCGCCGGAGCCGCGCTCACCTGGGCCCGCGCCCTCGGTGAGTTCGGCGCCACGATCACCTTCGCGGGCAACCTGCCGGGCACCACCCAGACCCTGCCCCTCCAGGTCTATCTGCTCCTCCAGGACAACCCGGAGGCCGCCACCTCGGTGTCCCTCCTCCTGCTCGCCATCGCCATGGCGGTCCTCGTCGCCCTGCGCGGCCGCTTCACGGGCACACCGGGCGGCGCCCGCACGTATGTGGCCAAACCGTTGGTCGAGAGCCCGGCCAAGTCCCGGGCGGAGGAGGACAGTTCACCGGCCGCCGACACGGACCCCACCGCCTCCTACGGCGAACTCTGGTCCCTGCACGCCGAAGTCACCGGCTTCAACCAACTGGTCCTGGACGCCGACCCCGGCACCACCATCGCCGTCGTCGGCCCCAACGGCGCCGGCAAGACCACCCTTCTGCGGGCCCTGCTCGGCCTGACCCCGCGCGCCCACGCCGAGCTGCGCCTCGGCGACACGGACGTCACCGAACTGCCCCCGCACCGCAGGGGAGTTGCCTGGGTACCCCAGGACGGTGCGCTCTTCCCACACCTCACCGCGCTCGCCAACACGGCATACGGGCTCCGGGCCCAGGGCGTGCGCAGGGCCGAGGCCCGCCGGATCGCCCAGCAGTGGCTCGACCGGCTCGGCGTCGGCCATCTCGCGCACCGCAAGCCGTCCCAGATCTCCGGCGGTCAGGCCCAACGCGTCGCCTTGGCACGGGCGTTGGCCACCCGTCCGCGTCTGCTCCTCCTCGACGAACCCCTCGCGGCCCTCGACCAGACGACCCGCGCCCAGGTACGCCACACCCTGCGCCGTCACCTCGACGGCTTCGGCGGGGTCTGCCTGATCGTCACGCACGATCCGGTCGAGGCGGTGTCCCTCGCGGACCGTGTCCTCGTACTCGACGACGGCCGCGCCCTCCAGGACGCCCCGCCCGCCGAGGTCACCCGGCACCCCCGCTCGCCCTGGGTGGCCCGGATGCTGGGCCGCAATGCCTGGCCCGGCACCGCGACCGCCGATGGACTCCGACTCGCCGAGGGCGACGGCCGGTTGGTCGTCGCCGACCCGCTGCCCGAGGGCACCGAAGCCCTCGCGATCATCGCCCCGGAGGCGGTCTCCGTCCATCGGGACAGGCCCGGCGGCAGCCCCCGTAACGTATGGCCCGGAACCGTGCGCGAGATCACCGCCACGGGCAGCAGGCTGCGGGTCCTGATCACCTCGGACCGGGCGCCCGACCTGGTCGCCGAGATCACCCCGCAGGCAGCCGCCGAACTCGGTCTGGCCGACGGCACCGCGGTGTGGACCAGCGTGAAGGCGACGGAGACGACCGTCGTGACGCTCTGACTCCTTGAAGCGCGCAGCCGTGTCCCGGTCGCCGGGTGATCAGTACACGTCGCGGACGTACCGCTTCTCCGCCGCGAGCTGCTTGACGTACGCGGCGGCCTCGGCCTCGCCCAGGCCGCCGTGCGTGACGGCGATGTCCCGCAGCGCCCGGTCGACGTCCTTGACCATGCGGGAGGCGTCACCGCAGACGTAGAAGCGGGCGCCGCTCTGGAGCCAGGACCACAGTTCGGGCCCGTGCTCGCGCATCCGGTCCTGGACGTAGACCTTGGCGCGCTGGTCGCGGGAGAACGCGGTGTCCAGGCGGGTGAGGGTGCCGTCGTCGAGGAAGGCGGTCAGCTCGTCCTCGTAGTAGAAGTCGGTGGCCCGGTGCTGTTCACCGAAGAACAGCCAGTTGGGCGCCCGGTGCCCGAGGGCCCGCCGCTCCTCGAGGAAGCCGACGAAGGGCGCGACTCCGGTGCCGGGCCCGACCATCACCATCGGGGTCGCCGGGTCCGCCGGGGGTCGGAAATGCGGGGAGCGCTGTACGAACACCGGTACCGGGGTGTCCGGTTCGGCGTCGGCGAGGAAGGGCGAGCAGACGCCGCCGCGGGCCTGTCCGCCGAGGTTCTCGTACCGCACGACGGAGACCGTCAGCGACACGAGGTGCGGGTCGACGAGCGGGCTGGACGATATGGAGTACAGGCGGGGCTGGAGCCGCTTCAGGACCCCGGCCCACTCCTGGGCGCTCGCCCGCACGGGATGCTCGGCGATCACATCGACAGCCTGCCGCCCCCAACTCCACTTCGCCAGCCCGTCCTTGTTGTCCGGCCGCATCAGCCTCTTCAACTCCCGGTTGTCACCGGTCCGTTCGGCCACGAAGCGCAGCAGATCCGGGGTGATCCTGGTGATGTCGAGATGCCGGCCCAGCGCGTCGGCGAGGGAGGTATGGCCAACTCCGTTCACTTCCACGGTGGTTGAGGCGTCAAGCCCGGACACCTCCAGCCATTCCCGAACCAGGCCGGGCGAGTTGACCGGCCGCACACCGAGCGCGTCCCCGGCCTCGTACGTCAGCGGGGTGTCGCTCTCCCGCGTGTCGAACGTGAACCGGCGGACCTCCTTGTCCGCACCGGGCAGGCTGAGCAGCCGGTTGCCGGTGAGTCGGGCGGTGACGGGCGCGGGCTTCCTCGATGTCGATGCCGGAGCGCTCGGAACCGGCGCCGGGGCGGTTTCCTGACCAGGGGCGAGCGCGGTGAGCACCTGGTCCAGCCAAGCCTGCGCGGAGGGCTCGTAATCCGGCTCGCAGTCCGTACGCGGGGCGAGCCGGACCCCTCCCAACTCGTCCAGCCGCTGGTCGAGTCGGCGCCCGTGCCCGCAGAAGTCGTCGTACGAGGAGTCCCCGAGGGCCAGCACGGCATAGCGCACACCGTCCAGGCGCGGCGACTCGGGCGTGTCCAGCGCCGCCCAGAACCCGGAGCCGTTGTCGGGCGCATCCCCGTCGCCGAACGTACTGGTGATCAGCAGCAGATCCGCCCCCGGTGGCAGCGCGCGCGGATCGGCGTCGTCCATGTCGACAAGCGTGGCCTTGTGCCCGGTCGCGGCAAGCCGCTCGGCAGCGGCCGTCGCGACCTCCTCGGCGTTCCCGGTCTGCGAGGCCCACAACACGACGACCTCACGGAGGGGAGTGGCTGTCGCTTGTGGTGCGTCGGCCGCCCGGGAGTACATCCCGGCGAGCACACCGTTCACCCACAGCGCGTGCTCAGGCATGAAGGGAGCGTCGGACGGAAGCACGGGCACACCGGGCGCGCCGGCGGAGAGCCCGGCGAGAAAGCCGGTGAGGTACTGGCGTTCCTGGGCGGTGAGGACGGGCGGAGGGGCGGGCGCGAGCCCGAAGACGAGGGCAGTGTCAGCCCCTCCGGCGATAGCGGCAATTTCAGCCCCTCCGGCGTTTGAGGAGCGGGGGTCTGGGGGCAGCGCCCCCAGGGGGGTCCGGGGCAGCGCCCCGCTTTCGGGAAGGGGTGGGGTGGGGGAAGAAACCCTCGCCACAGCCACCGCACACACCTTCAACTCCGGCTGAAACGAAACCGGATCCACGGCGTCACTAGTGACGGCATTGACGCTCAGATACTCCCCGAACAGATCGTTCCAATGGAACGGCGCGAACAGACACCCACGCAGCACCCGATCCGTCACCACCGCAGGCAACACGGCCCGCCCCCGCCGCGAGGCAACCTCGACCCTGTCACCCTCGACGACACCGAGCACCGCGGCATCCTCCGGATGCACCTCCACGAACGGCCCGGGATTGAGCTTGTTGAGCTTGCCCACCCTCCCGGTCTTGGTCAGCGTGTGCCACTGATGCTGAAGCCGCCCGGTGTTCAGCACGAAGGGAAAGTCGTCGTCGGGCATCTCCGCGGCGGCCATGTGCGGCCGAGCGTGGAACACGGCCCGCCCACTGGCGGTAGGAAATACGGGACCCTCGTCCACGGAATCCACGTACCGGATCGGATTCCGGTCGGGCCCGTCCTCCCGCCCGGCCGGCCACTGCACGGACGTGTCCCGCAGCCGCTCGTACGTCACACCCCGCAGATCCCACCCGGTCTTCGGATTCCACGCGCGCTTGATCTCCTCGAAGATCTCCTCCGCGCTCTCGTACGAGAACCCCTTCTCGTATCCCATCGCGCAGGCCACCCGCGCGATGATCCGCCAGTCCGCGAGCGCCTCGCCGGGCGGCTCCACGGCGGGCCGCGCGAGCGTGAGGTTGCGCTCGCTGTTGATGAGGACGCCCTCGGTCTCGGTCCACATGGCGCCGGGGAGCACGACATCGGCGTACGCGTTGGTCTCGGTCTCGGCGAAGACGTCCTGCGTGACGACGAACTCGGCGGCCTCGAGCCCCTCGATGACGGTCCGGCGATTGGCGACCGAGGCGACGGGATTGGTGCAGATGATCCAGCAGGCCTTGATCTCGCCGTCGGCCATCTTCTGGAACATCTCGACGGTGCCCTTCCCGACCCCGTCCTTCCGAATCGAGTCGGGCGGCAGCTCCCACAGCTCCTCGACGAAGGCACGCTCGTCGTCGACGAGTACGGACCGCTGTCCCGGCAGACCGGGCCCCATGTACCCCATCTCGCGGCCGCCCATGGCGTTCGGCTGCCCGGTGAGCGAGAAGGGCCCGGAGCCCGGGCGGCAGATGGCACCGGTCGCGAGATGCAGGTTGACCAGGGCGTTCGTGTTCCAGGTGCCGTGCGTGGACTGATTGAGGCCCATGGTCCACAGGCTCATCCACTCGTCCGCCTCGCCGATCAGCCGCGCGGCCTCACGGATGTCCGCCTCCGGGATGCCGGTGATCTCGGCGACGGCCGCGGGCGTGTAGTCGGCGAGGAAGCCGGGCATCGCCTCCCAGCCCTCGGTGTGGGCGGCGATGAAGTCGGGGTCGGTGTGCCCGTTCTCGTGGAGGAGATACAGGAGCCCGTTCAGCAGGGCCAGGTCCGTGCCCGGCTTGATCTTCATGAACAGATCGGCCTTGTCGGCGGTCGCGGTGCGCCGCGGATCGACGACGATCACCTTCGCGCCCGCCGACTTCACCCGGTCCATCATCCGCAGGAAGAGAATCGGATGGCAGTCGGCCATGTTCGAGCCGATGACCAGGAAGACGTCCGCCTTCTCGAAGTCCTGGTACGAGCCGGGCGGCCCGTCGGCACCCAGCGACAGCTTGTAACCGGCGCCCGCGCTCGCCATGCACAACCGCGAGTTCGACTCGATCTGGTTCGTCCGTACGAAGCCCTTGGCCAGCTTGTTCGCCAGGTACTGGGCCTCCAGGCTCATCTGCCCCGAGACATAGAAGGCGAAGGCGTCCGGACCGTGCTCGTCGATGATCGCGCGCAGCCGCCGCGCGGTCTCGGCGATCGCCGCGTCCACGGGCGCCGCCACCGGCTCCGCGCCGCGGTCGTCCCGTACGAGCGCGGTGGACAGCCGTCCCGGCGCGGCGAGCATGTCGGCCGTGGTCGCGCCCTTGGTGCACAGTCGGCCGTGGTTCGCCGGGTGCGCCTTGTCCCCGGAGGCCTTCAGGACCGTACGCCGCCCGTCGGGGCCCATCCCGATGTCGAGGACCATGCCGCAGCCCACACCGCAGTACGAGCAGACCGTGCGCACCTGCGTCGTGGGGGTGGTCGTGGTCACACAGCTGCCTTTCGCCGGCCTTCTTCGGTCCTCGGGCCCCTTCTCGAAACGGAACCTCCGTCCGTGAGCGTACGAATTGCCCGTTACGCCTGTGTCACATGTCGCGATCATGAGGAGTTACACGCGCCACACAGCCGCCGTCGGCGCGATGTGAGGGGCCCCATAGGACCGCGGTCGCTGCGGACCGTGTCGCATTGGGCCGAACGGGTGACCATGCGCAAGAATGGCCGGTGCAGACAGTCAGTGCGGCAATGCGGCAATCAGCGCGAGTCAGGTCGGGGGGAGCCGGTGAACAGCCACGACGTCACCGATGAACAGTGGGAAGGGCTCGCCCAGGTCGTACCGCTGCGCGGCCGCGATGCCTGGCCGTCGGCGGTCGACCACCGGTCGATCCCGGAGGCGGCGACCGAGGCGCGGCGCCGCTTCGTGGTCCTGCGGGTCAACATCTTCGCGGACGCCCGCGACGTCGCCGAGACCCTGATGGCCGGCGTTCCGGTCCTCCTGGACCTCACAGGCGCGGAGACGGACGTCGCCAAGCGCGTACTCGACTTCAGCACGGGCGTCGTCTTCGGACTCGCGAGCGGGATGCACCGGGTCGACCGGAACGTGTTCCTTCTCACGCCGCCGGGGACCGAGGTGGGCGGGCTGATGGAGGGCGCGGGGATTCCCGGGGCGTGAGCATCCCTCCGATCCCTCCGATCCCTCCGATCCCTCCGATCCCTCCGATCCCTCCGATCCCTCGATCGTAGGAAGGTCTGCCGGGCGAAACGGTTCGGCCTGACGGCGGAGCTCTACCGTCCGGATATGACCCTGTCATCTCCCGGGACCCGCCCGTCGGCCGAGGCACGCCCGGACCGGCCCAGCGTCACCGAACTGCGGCTCGCCGCGTTCGCCGCGCACCGCCGCGCCGGCTTCCCGCTCGGACCGCTCAGCCTCTTCGCCGGGCCGAGCGGCAGCGGCAAATCGAGCGCTCTGCGGGCGTACGAGGCCCTGGCCCGGCTCGGCGGCGGGGCCGAACTGGCCGAGGTGTTCCCGGATCCGGTCGCGTGCGTGCCCGAGCGGGCCCGGCCCGACGCCCAGCGGCGGCGCGGGTTCCGCATCGGCTGCACGGCGGACGGTCCCGAGGGCCCGGTACGGCTCGACGTCGCCGTGCAGGCCGAGCCCGAACTGCGCATCGTGGGCGAGCGGTTGACGACCGGCGGCCTGACCCTGCTGGAGACGGCCCTGCGCGATCCGAGCCGGCGTGCCGTGCAGGCGGCCTGGCACACGGCGGGCTCGTCCCCGGTGACGAGGGCGCCCCTCCCCGACGACCGCCTCGGCACGGCGCTCCTGCCCCTGCGCGTCGCGGGCAAGACGGACGGCCAGCGCCAAGTCATCGCCGCCGCCGAGCAGATGGTGGTCGCCCTGCGGTCCGTCTTCGCCTGCGACCCGCTGCCCCGCTCCATGCGCACCGCCGTACCGCTCGGCGCGGGACGGCTGCTGCGCGGCTGCGACAACCTCGCCGAAGTGCTGTGGCGTACGCGCTCGGAGTGCGGCCGTCGGCACGGGCTCCTGGTCGACGCGGTGCGGGCGGGATGCGCGGGGCCGGTCCTCGACGTCCTGGCCGAGCGGCCGGCCGGTGGGATCGACGGGACGGTTCGGGCGCTGCTCGACCGGGGCGACGGGCTGCGGACGCCGCTCGGGCTGCTGGGCGACGGGGAGTTGAGGTATCTCGCGCTGTCCCTGGTACTGCTCACCGGCCCCGGCGTCCTCGAGGTCGACCCGGCCGGTGAGGTGCCCGCGGCGCTGCAGACGCTCACCGTGCTCGCCGACGGGTTCGACCGCGATCTGGACGTACGGCAGCGGGAGGGGCTCGTGCGGCTGGCGGCGCGGATGTGCGAGCGCGGGCACATCCGGCTGGTGGGGGCCGTGAGTGACGCGTCCTGGGCGGCGGGGGTGGGCGGGGTGACGGTGGTAGACCTTGAGCCGTGACTGAACTTGATGTGGCGACGCTGCAGCGCAGGCTGGCCGAGTTCGCGGCGGCGCGGAACTGGCAGCCGTACCACACGCCCAAGAACCTCGTCGCCGCGCTCAGCGTGGAGGCGTCCGAACTCGTCGAGATCTTCCAGTGGCTGACGCCCGAGGAGTCGGCCCGGGTGATGGACGACCCGGAGAGGGCTCCCCGTGTGACGGACGAAGTCGCCGACGTGCTGGCGTACTTGCTGCAGTTGTGCGAGGTGCTCGGTATCGATCCGCTTGCGGCGCTCGATGCGAAGATCGACCGGAACGAACGGAGGTTTCCGGTGGGAGAGGGTTCCTGACCGTCTGCCGGTCGCCCTTGGAACGGACTCGAGGACCCCGAATGTCACTCTCCGGAGTTATCGATCTATCCACATCCAATTCCGTGTCCGCAGATTTCAGGCTTCCTCTGGCTTTTCGTCCCCAGTCACTTCACTCTGGGTAGTGGACAGGCGGAGTTCGGGCAGGCGTGTGAAGAGCGCGTCGGGACAGACGGGGACAACGCATGGACGCGGTGCGGCTCATCGGCGCGAGCAGATGTGCCCTGGTGGGGAGCGGGGACGCTCCCGGGATCATGGCGGAGGCCTGGCAGGCGCAGGCCCTCGCCCAGGCGATAGGCAGCCGGCTGGCGGTGTCCGGGCCTCCTGAACTGCGAGGTGAGGCACTGGGGTTGACCGAGCTGGCCGGTCGGGGATGCGGGGTGCTGGACGCGCCGGCGCTCGATGCGGGAAGCCTGCGGGCCGCCCAGCTCACCGAGCTCGGCGATGCGCGCCGCGCGCTTCTCGACCTCGGCGGGCTGCTCGGCGAGGTCGGTATCGCCCTCGTCGGGATCGCCTGCGCGGCGGACGACGAGGGGACGTACTGGCAGTGCATGGAGGCCATCGACGCGGCGGACGAGTCCCGGGACCGGGTACTCGAGATGCTCCGAAGACTCGCGGTGCGGGATCAGGGGGCGGCGGCGGGGTAGTGGGGGTTTTGCTCGCCCCCGCCGCCCCTACCCGTCCCATCCCTGGGGGCTGCGCCCCCAGACCCCCGCTATCGGCCTAGCGGCCTCGTCCTCAAACGCC
>NZ_VWMY01000119.1 GCF_008905045.1 Streptomyces albicerus | reverse complement strand
GCACCGCACCCTCTACCAACCCGGGCACCAACAAACAGCCTGACCAAGCCCACAGACCTTGACCAAACAGATAGAAGCACCCCCCCAGCCCTCCGCACTCCGCGGTGATTGGGGCCTTCGCTGCGATCCACGGATCCGACGGACCCGTAGGGCGGCTTCTCGTGGTCCCAGCGGTAGCAGCAGTCGAGCTCAACAAGGCCGCGGCTGTAAACCAGAGGCGGTCTCGACCGCCGCCTTACCCGAATTCCGGTGTGCGCGGCGGCCGTTCCTTGTGGGGCAAACGACCGGCACACTCAGCGACCGAGCCGGGCTACTGTGCCCGTCGTACGGGGCAGACACCGGCCATGGCGGTCGCGCAATGACCTCACCCGCAGGGCGATGCACGACTGACAAAGTTCCCTGCACGGACGACAAAGTCCGAAGCCCACGACGACCCTAAGGTCCATGGGCGAGGTCAGAAAAAGGTAGCTCTTCAGCAGGCACGGACGCGCATAGATCAGACTCCATATCGAAAGGAAGCAATTGGCATGCGCAAGACAGGTAAGAGCAAGGCACTTCTCGCGACAGGGACCATGATGGCGGCCCTACTGGGAGGAGTGATCACCGCTGCCCCAGCCCACGCAGCAGCCCCGGTGTCCGCCAGCGGGCCCGCTGCGGCCGCGGCGATCCACCCGTGCGGCGAGACGACGATCAGGACGCGCAGCGCCCTCACTTTGATCATCGTCCCCAGGATCCGGGGCTCGATCTCGACCTGCTACGCGAAGCAGGGCATGAGCGGCGACTATGTCTACGCCCTGCAGGTAAACATCCTCGTCTGCTACGCAGGGACGCCCGCCGCAACCTATATCAAGAACAGTGGCGGCGCTGACGGCGTCTACGGCGCCGGCACCCGAGATGCGTTCAAGTGGATCCAGAAAAACGTGTGGGGCCTCACTGGGAGCAACGTCGACGGCGTCTACGGCCCCTACGCCCGCGACCACATGCTCTTTGCGCTGTGGTGGCACACGAACACTGTCCCCACCACCACCAACGGCAGGTGCTCCAGATACAACGTGTGATGCGCCTCCCGCGTACCGCGACGGCTTCGGTACTCGCGCAGCGAGGGCACGATCCTGCCCGTGGCCGCGACGAACCGCTGACAGGCGCCGACCAGGTCCAAGAACTCCAGCGCGTGATTGATCCGGCGCACCGTGGGCTCGAACGGCCTCTCTGCGCCGGTGAGCTCGGCTTCGTGCGCGTCGCGCAGCTGGCGGGACTGCTCGACCTGGGCGTGGTTGACCTGGTGACGGGCCGTATCGTCGGTCATGGCCTTGAACGCCACCGACGGACGACGCAGCAGGTCCGTCGCGACCTGGGTGGCGACCTGCTCGTCAGCGACCAGGTCGTGCACGGCCTCGACTTTTTCCTGCACCGTCTCCGGACCCGGACCGTGGTATCCGACCCGCTGCCGGGTCGTCTCCGGTGTCCACCGCCGCTTGCCACTCCGCTCGTCCAGCGGCGGATTCTTGATCGCCTCCCACCGCTCCTCGGGATCCGAGATCGCCGCGAGGATCTGGTGGGTACTGAAGGCCACCACGGGGCACCGGTGCTGCTCGGGCCACCGACTGGCCACCCACCGGTACTCCTTGATCGTGTTGTAGGGGACGTTGATCTCCTCGGACAGCCGGTGCAGCCACGCGGAGACCCCGAACAGGTCGTCTCCCACGGACCGGCCGCCGTGCTCCTGCATCGGGACGACTTCCAGGGCACTGTCGCCGATGATGAACTGACTCCTCGACAACTTTTCGACGGCGTCGCGCAGTTGCTCCACGATGCTCGTACCGCTGGACACTGACGTTGCCGATCTTCTCCGTACTGGGCACCGTGCCCACCCCCGGCCAGGCCGGAGCACGGCCCCGTGGCCGTGAATGGGGAACCCCGGCCCGCCCGGTAGCGGCAGAATCTGTCTGCCGGCCCTGACCGGGAAGGCGCGTCACCGCGGCGTGTGGAGCACCCGAAAGCTCTCCGTAGAACCTCTGCGAAGCCACTGCGAGCAGAGGGCTCAGTGCGCACCAAGCCCTCCATCGGGGCGCGTGTACGAGATCAACGGAGGTTCAAAGATGGGTTCTGACGAAAGCCACAACTCGCTGAACTCCGAACTGCGGGTCGACGTCCCCTCAGCACTCAGTGCCCGCGCCCCTGGGCGCAGGAGCGGTACCAGCAGATCGTCCGATGGATGGAGCCCGACACCGATCTGCAAAAGGGCCTCGTGGCAGTGCCGGCCGCTCAGCGGTGCACGCGGACCGGCACCCCGAAAAGAGATTCTTCCGGGTCAGCTGGTCCCGTCCCGCCTGGTGCACGTGTCCATGATCCGGTCGTTGCTCGGGTTGTGCCAGGGGAATTTCAGGACGGCTGCGGTCCTCGAGCCGTAGATCCCGTCGTGCATGCTCGATTCCTGCGGGAAGAGCGAATACTGCACGTCCTCCAGCGCGAGTTCGGTGTCGCGCCCGTAGATGCCGTCGATATCGCCGGGGCCGAACAGTCCGCCGGTGATGCCCTTGTTGGCGTTGTAGCAGTACACGAGCGCCGTCTGCAGTGCGGTGACGCCGGCGTTTTGCGTTCCGTTGTTCATGTAGCAGTTGACCGTGGTGGCCGACTTCGGGATGAGCATGTAGTACGAGTAGCCGGCCCTTGGCTTCATCTCGACCTGGCGGGTGCATTTGGGGGTCGCGGCGGCCGCCGACGTCGGTGTCAGGGCCACCACGCCGACCGCCAGCATGGTCACGGAAAGAAGGCTTGACGCGAGTTTGCGGGTTCTCATGAACGATCCAGCTTCCTTGCGAGGACAGGCCGCGGCGCACCGGTGACTTGCGTGTCTCCGAGGTCGCTTCTGGACCTTAAGGTCATCGTGGGCTGCGGACTTGGCCGTCCGTGCAGGGAACTTGGTCCGTGGTGCACAGCTTCCACTCGGCGCCGTATCAAAGAAGGAGGCCATGCGGGCGTCGGGAAGGCGTTGCACGGTGAGAGAGCGCCCCGGCACACTGAGGGCGGCAACGGTCACCGAGGCGAACGAAGGTCTGCTGCATGAGCCCGGTCCTGGACACCGCGTTCATCGCGCCGCGGGACAGGGAGGACGTGGTCCGGGACGCGGTGTGGTCGTCGTTGGTGGCGGTCGACATCGAGCACCGTCCTGCGGCTGAGGACATCTCCGTGCGCATCGGGCTCGGCGCCGTCGGGCCCCTCAAGTTCTGTTCGGCGCGGGCGTCCGCGGTCACCGTCCGTCGCACGGAGCGGCTGGCCCGGCAGGATGAGGAGCCGGCTGTCTTCCTCGGCGTCCAGGTCACGGGCAGCAGCCTGGTGGTGCAGAACGGCCGCGCGTGCGTGCTCCATCCGGGAGAGCTGGCCGTCTACGGGTCGATCTCCGCGTACACGCTGCTCTTCGACGAGGGAGTCGACCACCACTTCCTGCGTTTCCCCCGCGCGTTACTCGCGCTGCCCGACCGGCTGCTACGGGACACCAGCGCGATCACCCTGGGATCCGACAACCCTCTGGCGGGCCTCGCCCACACCTACTTCTCCCAACTGGCCGTCAGCGACCGGCTGCACCAGGCCGCGCACGGACACGCCGTCGTGGAACCCAGCGTCGAGCTCCTGCGCGCCCTGCTGACGACCCAGCACGGCAACTCCGGCCTGGCCGCGGCCCCGTTGGAGGCGACGCTCGGCCTGCGGGTCACGCAGTACATACAGGAGCATCTGGCCGATCCGGATCTGTCGGCGGCGCGGATAGCCGCCGCACATGACATCTCCGTACGGCACCTCTACGCGGTGCTCTCCCGTTCGGGAATCAGCCTCGGAGACTGGATCCGTACCCGCCGCCTGGCCGCATGCCGGCGCGAGCTGGCCGGCGTGAGCGGGCGGCTGCGCACCATCGCGGCGATCGGGCGGAGCTGGGGCTTCACCGACGCGACCCACTTCAGCAAAATGTTCAAACGGGCCTACGGCATCTCACCTCGGGCCTGGCGCGAACAAAACCGCCCCGGCTCCCCCACGTGAGGATCTCGGATCTCACCCGGCCGGTGAACCTCGCGCACCGCTCGGCTCTCCCCCGCACCCGTGCGGTTCTCCCCTGTACCCCGTGCGGCCGGCTCCGCGGACGCCGCGCGGCATCAGCTCGGCGGCGAAGCCCTTGGCAAAGGTCCGCAGCGCGGCGTTGGCCCCGCCGTAGACGGTGATGCCCGGGCAGCCCATGTTGTCGGCGATGGAGGTCGTGAAGAGAACCGCGCCGCCTTCGTTGATGAGCGGGGCGAGACGCTGCACGGTGAAGAAGGCACCCTTGGTGTTGATGTCGAAGACGCGGTCGTTCCTCCGGGGCCAACCGACACGTTCGAAGCCAGTTGCGCCGAGGCCGTAGCCGTCGGCCCTGGCGCCCGCAGCCGGGCCGGTGCGAGACAGCCACGAGCGGTAGGCCGCTGGCGATGCCGGCCGCGCGCGTCTCAGGCGGTGCCCGGCATGACAAGCTGTGCTCTCCACTGCCCGAACCCAGGAGGTCACCATGGCCGCAGAGTCTCCATCACCAGAAGGTTCGGAGTCAGCTGACGTCGAGAGCCCTGTCCTCTCGCCCGACGATGACGGCCAGGACGACCTGAAGCGCAAGTTTCGGGAGGCCCTGGCACGCAAGCGCGGTATGCAGGCGGACGCCGCCGACATCACTGCGAACACCAATGCGTCAAAGGTCCGCGGCGCGCACGGCCCGGCTGCGAACCAGCGGTCGTTCCGACGCAAGAGCGGCGGTTGAGTCCAAAACGGCCGCTGGATGGGATCCGGCAGGACACGGCCTGTCCATCGGCCGCGCCCCACGCTCGCGGACAGTTGCACGGTGGCCTTGCCGACGCGTACCGGGTGGGCGAGCGCGGCCAGGACACGCGGTTTCATGTGGTCAGCCGGACCCGGTGACCGCCTCGCCCGGGCCGTGCGCGGCGATCTCCGACGGAGCTGGTCCCCGGCCGCGCCGACGCAGGGGCCGAGTGCTGCATCTCCCCCGTTTCTCAGCGCATACCTCACCTGGTACCCCAAGCGGTACCAGGTGAGGTACCTTGGGTCTATGCCTGCACTCAATGTGGAATTCAGCGAGGACGAGATGGCGCGGCTGCGCGCTCGGGCGGCTCTGACGGGCCGGAGCCTGAAGCAGCACGTGCACGATGTGACGGTGGAGGAAGCCGACCGGCTTGCCTTCGTTGAGGGAGCGGTCGCGGAGGCTGCCCGGGTGCTGCCCGGCGTCGAGGCCCGCTTCCCCGCGGGACAGCGGTGAGCCCGATCATCCGCGTCGATGTCGGCTGGGTCCTGCAGGTCCAGTCGGCGATCTCCCCGCTGAACGTGCCCATCTCGGACTGGGGCAGCCTGGGGTACATGGCCGACCGGCACAAGTTCGAACGGGAGCGCGGCGTCCTGTATTACGAGGAGACGGCCTCCCGGGCCGCGACCTTCCTGCACACCGCGCTGCTGCTGCGCCCTTTCACCGACTACAACCTGGTCATCGGCTGGGCCTGCACCAGTCAGTACATGCACGTCTCCGGCCAGCCGCTCCAGGCCAAGGACGACGACCTCTACGAGCTGGCCCAGGCGATCCGTGCGCAGGAAGCGGATCTGCGCACTGTCGCGCAGCGTCTGGAGTCCTGGCGCACCGAATGACGCTGCGTCCGCCTCGTCCGGGAGCCGGCTCGTCGACGGGTATAGCGGCCCACCACCGCTACGGCTGTCCGTCGACGATCTTGCTACGCGGCAACTCGCCTCTCCGAAGCTCTCGGCCTGAAAATGGATCGTTCGTTCTGACGGACTCTCCCTCGCGAACGGGACGTAACGTCCTGCGGAACATCAACTCTGCTTGTTTTTTCGGGTAGTTGGCCAGCGTTCCTCTTGCTGCGGCACCTTCGCGAGCCATGGTCCGATCATGACGCTTGGCCGTCGTGGCGCCGGCGAGGCCGACGGCCGCGGCCCCGGCTCAGGGCCTGGCGGGACTTCAGGTTGGCGCCCGGGCCCAGCATCGGAAGGCGGCCGGCAGCAACGCAGCGGGCAACGGCCATTGGCAGCACTTCGCGATCAAACGTCTCGGAAATGTCGATGCGAGGCGTTCGCCGTCGGCCTTGATCCACTCACGGGCACCGGGGGTGCGTCCCCAGCGCTGGACGAAGAGCCCGAGGATCTCGGCGGTCTGCGCGAACGTGCGCCGCCGCGGTGTGCTGCGGTGCCCTCCTGGTCCAGGGTGGCACGGTCGGGTGTGAGTCCGAGGTGAGCGAGCAGATCGCGGCCGCCCTCGACGCCGGACAGGCCGACGGCATGCCGCTCCGCGTTCAGCCCGTCGACGGAGAACGCTTCCGGCTGATCCTGGTGTCCGCCACGACCGGCACCGAACCGGCCCCGTGCCGCTGGGCCTGCCCGGCTTCCCCGAACCCGCTGACCGCAGCCGTCGGACGGGACTCAGCCAGCGCGCTCCCGCCCCACAAGCGGTGACGGACGAGAAGGTGACGAGTTCGGCTTCCCTCGCCCTGTCCTTGTTGATCCGCTCCTGGCCTGCTGGATTCCAGCCCGGAGAGCCGGGACGGGAGGCCGGGCGCCACGCCGTCGCGTGGGTCACCCAGCCGGGCAGCAGTTCAACCAGCCAGCGGCTTCTTCAGCCTCTGGATACTCACGAGTGCCGTGTCGTACCTCTGTGCGACGATCGCCTCAACGACCACTGATCCAGGGGGGATTCCATGTCGGACAATGACTCCTGTCTGCCTGCGAGACGGGGGCGGGCGGCCGTGTTACCGGCCGTGTTCGCCGCTCTCACCGCACTGTTCGCCTCACTGCTGGCCTTGACCGGGGCGAGCCCCGCCGTCGCTGCCGACGAGGAGTGCGCGCCGCTCGCGCTCGCGCCGTTCGGCGACCCGGGCGGCGCCGTCGGCAAGGCGCGCGTCGCGCCCGACTCGAGTGTCTGCTACACCGTCACCGTCGAGACACCGGGCCTGTATCTGGCACCGGCGCTGGACGGCGGCGGCAACGCGGTGACCAGGCAACTGCTCGCCGCCGACGGCAGCGAAGTGGACTGCTACGGAGACGCGTACGCCACGCACGGCATGTGCGCGGTGCCCGCGGCCGGCACCTACACGCTGAAGGTCGTCAACACCGGCTGGGAGGACGAGGACACGTCAGTCACCTTCGTGCCACTCGGCTCGACCCGGGGCTGCGCGGACCCGGCCGGCACGAGTTGGGAGCAGCCGGAGGTCACCCGTACGACCGTGAGCCCGGTCGAGGTCGACTGCCAGCCCTTCGAGGGCGAGCGCGGCGACCGGGTCCGGCTCACCTACGGCTCCAAGGTGTACGGCGACTCCCTCGCCTGGATCACCGATGCGACCGGCGCCCGGATCTGCGAGCGGTTCCCGGACAACAACGAGGACAGCTGCGTCCTGCCCGGCGACGGCCCCTACCGGGTGATCTCCACCGTCTCGCGCGCGGAGAACGGCTTCCCCGCCGAGTACGCGGTGAAGGTGCGCCGGCTCAGCGACCCGAAGGGCTGCACCACCGCTCCGGTCCGCCCGTACGGCCCGCTGGAGCAGCAGGACTTCACCACCAACCCGTGCTTCACCTTCACCGCCGGCGCGGCGGGCCCGTACACCGTGCACTCCGTGAGCGAGGACCGGGAGGTCGCAGTGGCCCGGGTGTACGACGCGGCCGGGTTGAGCGTGTGCCGGTACGGGGCCGACCCGTGCAGGATCGAGGCGCCGGGCACCTACACGGCCGTCCTCGACGGCACGTATCCCTTCCGTGACACCCGCGCCGGCCTGGTCGTCCTCGACCGCGCTTCCGACGCCGGGTGCCTGGCGACCGGGACCGGCCTGCACAAGGGCGAGTTGAGCACGGCCGGGCAGTACGACTGCCTGACGCTGGACGCTCCCCAGGGCGCCAGGATCGCCGCGCTGGCCCCGCTCTCCTCCTCCGGTGTGGACGCCGACGTGGAGGTCCTCGACCAGGACGGCACGGCCCAGTGCGACGCGACCGAACTGGCAGGCGGCGACTGCGCGTTGACCGGTACGGCCCCCTACCGGGCGCTGGTGCACACCCAGGACAGCGGTCAGGACGCCACGGGCCCGTACTCCATCGCCCTGCACCGCACCGACGCCGCGAACGACTGCCCCGTCCTGCCCGCAGGCAGCTTTACGGCCGACGGCGCCAAGGCCACGCTGGCCACCGGGGACGGCGTCTTCTCCCAGTGCCTGAGTATTCCGGCGGGCGCGCACACCGACGCCGAGGTCTTCCAGCTGACCGCCACCTCCGGCAGCGTGGCGGCGAAGGCCTCGGTGCTGGACTCCACCGGCAAGAAGGTCTGCGACCGCACGGCCACCACGAACGGCTGGACGCTCTGTCCGCTGACCCCCGGCGCGGCCCACACCGTGCTCGTCACCGGCCGCGACCAGGCCGCCACCTACACGCTGACCAGGCGTGACGTCACCTCGACCGCCTCCTCGGCGGGCTGTGTGAAGACCGCCGCCGCGAAGGTCGGCGGCCCGTCCGTCCCCGGTACGTACGGCGACCCCGGCACCCTGAACTGCCACCAGGTCACCACCGGCGCGGCCACAGATGTCCTCCACCTCGACGTCCGGGACGCGCTGGGCACCGCCAACATCGCCGTCTTCGGCGGTGACGGAACCGCCGAGTGCTCCTTCCGCAACCGCTCCTGCGCGGCCACCGGGTCCACCACCCACCAGGTCCTGGTGCAGACCCCGGCCACACTGAAGGCGGCACCCGAGTACCACCTGGACGCCCTGCGCCTGGCGACCGCGGACGGCCCGGCGCCGGAGTGCACCGAGGTCCCGTCCGTGTCCTACGGCTACGGGCCCGTCACCGGCACGCTCGACGAGTCGCACACCGCGGTGTGCGCGGTCCTGCCCACCGCCGGTTTTGACCGCTTCAACGCGGAGATCACGGACACCGCCGGCGCCGCCACCACCGCGGTGCCCGCCCTGTACAACAGCGCCTGGAGCAACGGGTGCACGCTGTCGCCCTCCGGCGCCCAGTGCGCGGCGGGCGGTTCGTCCTCGGCGGCCAGCCCGAGCCTGTTCGTGCTCGGCCTGCCGGAGAAGGCGTCCTACACCGCCTACAGCGCCAAGCTGGCCTGCGCCTCCACCCTGTGCGGCACGGACAAGGTGAGCGTCACCGCGGTCAGCCCGGACACCGGGGGCGCCGGCAGCAAGGTCACGCTCACGGTGACCGGCACCGCGCTGCCTGCGAACGCCACCGTACGGCTGGCCCAGAGCGGCAAGACCCTGACCGCCACGACCCAGTCGGTCTCCGCGGACAACCGGACACTGACCGCGACCCTCGACCTGACCGGCGCGGCCACCGGTACCTGGAACGTCAGCGTGTTGACCACCTGCTGCGCGTACTCGAGCGGCACCTTCACCGTGACCCCCCAACCCGAACGGGAGAACACAGCCGCCCCCAAGGCCACCGGCACGGCCACGACGGGCGCCAAGGTCACCACAGCGCCCGGCAGCTGGTCGGCTACCGCGTCCTCACTGGCGCGGTAACCGGCACAGAAGGCAAGAAGATCACCATCAAGTTGGTCGCGCACCAAACCGGTCACACGGACGGGTCTGCGGTGAGCAAGGCCACCAAGACGGTCGCGGTCGCGAGGTGAGCCGGCGCGGCTGACGCTAGAGGGGGGCGGCCCGGTACCGCCCCCCTCTTGCGTTCAGGCCACCGACTCCGGCGCTGGCGTCCCGGAGCGCCGTTCTTCGCAGGCTTCGTCATCACCCAAGGGATCTGCTCCTCAACGAACTCTGCGAACCAGCCAACGAGGAGAAGGACTTCAGTACCTTCGTCGGTAGCGCATCGAACTCACTGCGCGGGGGCATCGCCCCGGTCCGCGCCTGCATTTCCAAACTCCTGCCGGGTGTGCTCTCCGGGCCCTCGATCCGGGGCCCGTCTTCGACCGTGCCGTCCCCTGGCCGAGGTGCCGGACGGTTATCGGGCGATGGGCGACCGGTCGGCGCTGAAGGTGCGCATCACCTTCTGAGCGCGGGGCCGGCGGCACGGGTGTGGTTCCTCCCGTGCCGCGCGGCGCCCTCGTGATGTCAGGCGGCGCGCTTTATGTGGCGGACCAGCCACATCAGCAGGGCGTCCAGGTCTGCGGCGGCCGAGAGGACCCGGTCGACCGCCTCGGGGGTGTGCAGCCACTCCTCGCAGCCGAGGGAGCGGGCGGCGATCAGCGAACGGTGGCGCAGCAGGTTCGTACGGGAGTGGTCCGTCGGATAGCCGCGCGGGGGGCGTTTCATCACGTCCCCGGAGATGTCGTAGCCCTTCTTCCGCACGTCCTCGACGATGGCGGACAGTTCGCGGCCACTCCCCTCGGAGGCCACGGCTGTGCGGAACATGTCCACCTGGCCGGGATCGGGATACCACCAGGCGCCCTGGATCCGCAGGCCGTCCAGGTCGAACCGGAGACTGATCTCGATCTTGCGGCCGAGCCGGATCACCGCGCCCTGGTGCTGCCACCACCAGGAGTCGGTGCGGTAGTGCCAGACGGAGAAGTCCTCGTACCGGGGGTCGGTGTCCGCGACCTCGTTGAGCAGGGCGATCATCGGCTGCCGGACCAGGCGTTCACGGTCCGCGCGATAGCGCTCGCGGGTCGCGTGGGTCGGTTCGCCCTGGAGCTGCCACAACACGTCCATGGCCTGCTCCGGCCAGCCGGTGAACTGTCCGCGCATGCGCGCAGGTTAGCTCACCCATGATCCGCGCGCGCGGAGAGTGAGACGGGCAGGGAGGCGTAGCCCCAGACAAGGTGGGAGATGCTGCGGCGGGGTTCGTCGGCCAGTCGAGAGTGCAGTCGATATGAAGCGGGCGGTGAGATTGTGCAGCCGAACTTGAGATCCCACACGAACTCTACGCGGCGAAGCCCACGTTGGTGACGTACTCGTACTGGCCCCACTGCGAGCCGAGGTCGACGACCTGGTCGACCCAGGCGTCGTCCAGCTCCTGGTCGTCGCCGGCCGCCCACGCGGCGACGATCCGGTCCCAGCGGCGGACGTTCATCGTGCGGAACTCCACCGCGCGCTGGCGGGGCCGGTCGACCTGGGACTGGTTGAGCGGGTGGATTTCCACCCGGGTGCCGCGGCCTTCGCGGTTGAGGCGTGCGGTCAGGTAGCGGGCGACGTTCTCGCGCCGCTGGTGCCGTAGGTGTCGTAGTCAGTCATGGTGGCCTGACCTTATGCCGCGAGGGTCTCGGGGCCGGTTCCCCGGTGAGTGTTGGCGACCTGCAAGTGCCAGGTCACAGGCCGTTCCGAGGGTGACGAAAGGCCTATCCATCGCGCACTGCGGCGTGATCGAATAGGGGATGACGTCTTTCTGGACCGGCCGACGGGTACGCCTACGAGGTATCGAGCCCGACGACTGGACCGCGTTCATGCACTTCGCCGTGGACGAGGAGCGGTTGGGAGACCTGCTGCACCCACCCCGTTCCGCAGAGGGCTTCCGTGCCTGGGCGAAGGAGCAGTCCACTGCCAAAACCGATGGCGACTGCTTCGGGTTGGCAATCGAGGCCCTCGACACGGCGGAAATAGTCGGTGCTGTCGGCTCGCACCAAGCTGATCCGCGTGCGGGCTGGTTCGAGTACGGCGTCACGATGGGCGCTGAACATCGGCGCAAGGGCTACGCGGCAGAAGCCGTGGTGACGCTGCTGCGCTTCATGTTCGCCGAGCGGCGCTATCACAAGTGCGAAGCGCGGGTCTTCGCACACAACGAGGCATCGCTGGCACTTCAACATCGGCTCGGTTTCGTCGAGGAGGGCCGCCTCCGTGATCACGTGTTCCTCGCTGGTCGGCACCATGATCTCGTGGTAATGGGCATGCTCGCTGATGAGTTCGCCCAACTGCACTCGATGAGCGAACTTTGAGTGCCCCACTCAGACGACCCAGGCGGGATGATCCCATCCGTTACGCGTTTGGCGAGGTTGTCGATAGAGACGATCTGGACCCGAGGCGTCGAGGCACGCCAGGAGATTTCGATCTCTCCTTCGGCTGGTCGGCGGCCCAAGCGTGGATGGGTGGCCAGGCGGTGTGGGCCCCGTGTGCGCGGCACGCTGTCCGGAGTGCGGGTCCGTGGTCGCTGTCCCTGGGGGCACCGGAGGTGGGCCGCTGCGGTGCGGTTCTGGAATGCTGGGCCTATGTCTGAAGGGGGACTTGAGCCAGGTGGTGCCGGCAATCCCGAGGCCCGCCGCAAGTACACAGCCTTGGCGGTTACGGCGATTGCGGTCCTGGCCGCGGTCGTACGCCTGGTGTGGCCACAGATCGAGTTGGATGCCGTCACGGTGACGTTGCTGGTGATCGCAGTAGTCCCGTGGCTGGGTGAGATCTTCGACAGCATCACTCTGCCCGGCGGTGCAGGCGTGCAGTTCCGGCAGCTGACCGTGCGCGTGGCGGAGGCCGAGGCAGCCGCAGCCCGCCTGGAACGGGCGGTGGAGGCAACCGCCGACACCTCCCAGGTTGCCCTGACCGTCGCCCAAACGCGCACCTCGGGAGAGCCGGGAGCCGATCCGGAAGAATCGGTGGGTCGGCTGGCCGCCGACTATCTGCACCTGCGCCAGTCGCTGCCCGCAGGCCAGGAGCGTACGCACCTGATGCAGCAGGTGTTCGGGGAACTGATCCAGGAGACGGCGCGTATGCCCGACCCGCCGCTGACCTCCTGGCTGGAGTCGGAGAACGGCGGACTGCGGCTGGCCGCCTACACGCGCCTATTCCTGAATCCGGATCCCCGCTATCTGGACGCGCTGCTCGACGCCGTCCTCAAGGATGACTTCGCTTTCAACGTCAGCCGGGGAATCCGTGCGCTGGAGAACGTCATCGACCTCATTGGCCCGGAGCAGATCCGTGTCGGACCGGTCCACCGGCTCCGCACGTACTTCGGAGAGCTGCCGGAAGGAAACCGCAAGAAGCACCTACGACGCCTCCTCGACCGCTTCCCCGGGCTGACCTGAGCGGTCAGGCCGCCGACGCCGTGGGTACTGCCGAACACACGGGACAGCTCCGGGAAAGCCGGCAGGGTCATCCAAAGTGACCAGCGCATGAGCAACAAGGATCACCAGAACGTGGCAGAGGCTCTGCACCATGACGTCGCAGTACCGCGCCGCCCTCGGCAGCCGAACAGACGGCAGACGATGTGGGGCAGCAGCCGGTCCTTGCCGTCGTACAAGTCGAGGCCGGTGAGCTGTTGCACGCGGGAGAGGCGGTAGTAGCGGTTCAGGCGGTGGATACCCAACTCCGTGGCCGTACGCCCCGCCTGGCCCGCGCAGTCCAGGTAGACCTCGGCCGTGCGGGGACAACCACTTCCCGGCCGAACCTGCGCGGCCCCTGCTGGAGCAGGCCCACAGCCCCTTGGAACTCTCGAACGCGTCCACGATGCCCTCGGAAGCGCTGGAGGTCGTGAGTACGAAGTAAGAATCACCCCAGCAACGCGACAAGGCCCGGATCCAGCTGGATCCGGGCCTTCTTCAGCAGTAGCGGGGACAGGATTTGAACCTGCGACCTCTGGGTTATGAGCCCAGCGAGCTACCGAGCTGCTCCACCCCGCGTCGGGTGTCCCCACCGTACGCCATCACAGCAGGCACCGAAGACCACCAACCGCGCAGGGCTCTATGCGGCGAAGCCGACGTTGGTGACGTACTCGTACTGGCCCCACTGCGAGCCGAGGTCGACGACCTGGTCCACCCACGCGTCGTCGAGGCCCTGGTCGTCGCCCACCGCCCACGCGGCGACGATCCGGTCCCACCGGCGGACGTTCATCGTGCGGAACTCCACCGCGCGCTGGCGGGGCCGGTCGACCTGGGACTGGTTGAGCGGGTGGATTTCCACCCGGGTGCCGCGGCCTTCGCGGTTGAGACGGGCGAGCAGGTAGCGGGCGACGTTCTCGCGCCGCACCGTGCGGTAGGCCTGCTCGATCCGCTCCAGGTTCCTCCTGGAGGGCGAGCGGGTGCCGGCCAGCCAGGCGCGCAGGGTGCGGGCGGTGACGGTCAGGCCGGCCTGACGGGCCGCGGTGCGGGCGTGGTCGGTGCGGGTGAGGTAGTGCAGCCGGGCGAGCAGGCCGCGCCGCGCGGTGACGGGGGTGGCGATGTAGCCGGCGAGCGCGTCCAGTTGGCGGGCGACGGCTTCGTGGCCCTTGATGCCGCGGGCGCCGTACTTGCCGAACTCGATGTTCCGCTCAGGCATCGTCTCTTCCGGATTCTCGGGTCGTGGATCACTGTACGGGCTTGCGAGGGCCGATCACCCGCCCTCGCGGGCCAGTCGGCGCCGGGGCGGGGATCGACGCTAGGAGGGGCTCTCGGGGGGTTGTGGGGGCTGGTCTGGGCCGGTGCCGACGGTGTAGACGTCCTTGACCTTGACTTCGGTGACGCCGCGGCCTTCGGGGAACACCGCGCGCCAGTCGCCGGTGACGTGCAGTTCGTCGGTGCCCATGGCGCGGACCACCATCAGGCCTTCGTCGTACGCCCGGTGGGCCTTCCACCACAGGTTGACGAAGGCCTGGGAGCGGATGAGGTGCATCCAGTCGGTGCGGTAGAGCTCCCGGTTGTAGTTCGACTCCCCCAGCGTGGAGACGAACTTGGAGTACATCTGCTTGACGTACTCCAGCGTCACGTCGTCGTCCTCGGCGATCGCCCGGTCGCGGGCGTCCTTGAGGGCGACGCGGAACTTCTCCAGGAGGCTCTCCGTGGCACCGGAGGTCCAGGATTCGTGGATCTCCGGTGGGTCGCACAGGCCGTACTTCGGCCCGGACACGCGCAGCAGCAGGCGCAGGGTCGGCTCGGTGACCCACAGCGGGCCGGGTTCGTCGCGGTTGCCGATCGGGTTGGGCAGGCAGGCGTCGTGGTCCCAGGCGGGCGGCGTGATCAGGTGGACGCCGGCGCGGCGGCGGTCGTGGTGGTTGCCGGTGGAGTGCTCCAGCCGGCCGATCGGCAGGTGGGTCTTGAGCGCGGACAGGTAGGCGCCGTTGATGTCGAGCGCGGTGACTTCGTGCCGGCCTGTGGGCAGTTCGGGGCGGGTCCATTTGGGGCGGGCCTCCCAGATCTGGTCGGCGCCGCGGGCGGTCTGCTTGCGCAGGATGTCGGGCAGCCACGGGTGGGCGACGATGTCGTACCGGCCGCCCTTGCGGGTGTCGTCCAGCAGCGCCATCGCGTCCGGGATCGCCCGCTTCACCAGCGCGGCCGTCGCCGCTTCGACGTCGCCGGCGTGCTGCGCGAGCGCGGCCGCGACGGCGGAGCCGATCAGGTCCGGGGTGTCGGATGCCGCCTGCACCCGGCGGCCGACAGGCACCACTTTGACGTCTTTGACGTCGGACGCCGCCCGGCTCTGCCGTCCGGCGGGCGCCGGCTGTCGCGGCTCCGTTCGGGGCGTGGGCTTTGCCGGCTGCGCGGGACCGGCCGTGCCGCACTCGGCAGGGTCCAGGTGCTGGGGGAACCCTTCGACCTGATGCCGGGCCGGCTGCCCGCACAGCACGCACGGCCGGGGCGCGGGCAGGACGTCGTCATCGTCCGTGCCGACGGCCTGGTCCGCTTCCGCCGGGCCGTCGTCTCCCGGGCCGGGGTCGTCGGCGGGTGCTTCCGCGGCCGCGGCGGCGTCCAGCTTGGTGCGGGCTCCTTCGAGGAAGTACGCGTACTTCTCCCGTACTTCGCCGCTCGGGTCCCGGCCGGACTCCCAGCCCCCGACCGTGGACGCGCCGACACCCATGGCCTTCGCGAGCTGCGCGCGCGAGAGATTCAGCTCCTCGCGCAGGGAGCGCCGCTCTGCGGCGGGCGGCAGCGGGATCTCCTGCTTGGCTGCGGCGAGCAGGGCGTCGATCGCGTCGAATTCCCCCATCAGGCTCCCCCGTCCACAGCCGCAGGACGTGCGGTAGCGGCATGGCGGCCGGGAACACGCCGGCGTTCTTCGAGCAACGACTCCGTAGCCCGGGTCGGTCCCGCAAGGAGTTCGAGAACATCGATGCCGTAGTGCGCGGCGACCGCCTCACAGTCGGCCAGACTCCATGCGGCGGTGCCGGACTGACGGCGGCTCACCTGCGCCTGGCTCACTCCCACGGCGGCGGCGAGGTCGGCCTGAGACTCGCCGGTCACGTGAAGGAGTGCCGCCACGGCGGACCGCACCCGCTCATCGAGGCTCATACTCATGCTGTACATAATACCACGCAATGCGCATCAAGTATGCGTTCTATGCATAAGACGTCACGCGAAAACGTAGTCATGGGCTGACTCGGGCTGACCCCGGCACACCGCGGTACACCGTGCCGACGGGCCCGCCAACAGCAGACAGGCGGTGGGCCAGCCGAACGGGCGAGCTTTTGAAGGCCCGCCCCAGACCGGTGCCCGCCTTGCTCGCGCGAGCGCCGTCAGCTGTGGTGGCTGAGCCGGGCCCGGCGGCAGGCCGTGCCGCGCACGAGCACGCTGCTGCGAGCGACACCATCGTGGAGGGCTTCGCCGCCGTCGGGTACCACCGTCGGTGCGGGCGGGGTGCGCTGGTTCTCCTCCGGCCGCTTCCCCGCCCTGCTCGACGCCTTCCAGCACTGGGGCCCACCGGCAACGACACCGACAGGTTCGCCGAGCGCCGCAGCGGGGACTTCGCCCCCGGCCACGTGGAGAAGCCGGCCCGTGAGGTCGCCGGTGCCGAGCGGGCCTTCCTGTTCGTCAACGCCGCCGAGACCCACGCGCCCTGCACCCGCGGCACCGGTGACGCGTACGACGCCGAGACCCAGCGCATTGTCCGGGCGTGGAGCGGCAGCTGGAACGGCGGGGAGGTCGTGCCGTCCGCCGCGACCGCCCGGCAGGACATGGCGCGGCTGCACGAGGCCCAGCGGATCGCCCTGGAGGACGTCGACCGCGAACCCGGCCTGCTGCTCGACGCGTTGCGCGTCCTGCGGTGGTCGTCGTGTGCGCCGGCCACGGTGAGACGTTCGGCGAGAACGGCTGGTGAGGACATGATCAGCCGGTCCCCGAGGTGATGCAGGCGCCGATGTGGATCGGCGTGCTGCGCGGGCAGTGGTGCCAGACTGGCGTGGCATGAGTGACTGGTTTGTGCAGCAGGGGTACGGCGTGCGGTTCGAATGGGGCCCCATGGGGGCTGAACGGCTCGCGCCGGACGTCGCCTGCCTGGTGGTGGTCGACGTCCTGTCGTTCACCACGTCGGTGAGTGTCGCCGTGGAGGCGGGCACCCGGGTCTTCCCCTACCGCTGGCGCGACGAGAGGGCGCTCGGCTTCGCCCGGGACAAGGACGCCGAACTGGCGGTGGGGCGGCGTGCGATGACGCCGCGGACACCGTGGTCGCTGTCGCCCGCGGCCCTGCGCAAGGCCCCCTTCACCCCCCGGCTGGTGCTGCCCTCCCCCAACGGCTCGGCCATCTCCGCGGCCGCCGGTGACTCCACCGTGGTGGCGGGCTGTCTGCGCAACGCCACCGCCGTGGGCCGCCGGCTCACCGGCCAGGGCTACGGCACCGAGCAGCGGCCGGTCGGCGTGATCGCCTCCGGCGAGCGCTGGCCCGACGGCAGCCTGCGCCCCGCGCTGGAGGACCTGCTCGGGGCGGGCGCGGTCATCGCCGCACTGCAGGAGTGCGGGGCCGGGCCGCTGTCGCCGGAGGCCGCCGTGGCGCGGGGCTCCTTCGGCGGAGGGCCGAAAGCAGCCCACGCCGTTGCCGGGTGTTCGTCGGGACTGGAGCTCGTGCAGGGCGGGTTCGCCGACGATGTGGCGATCGCGAGCGACGTGGACTGCAGTGCCGTGGTGCCAGTGCTGAAGGACGGGGCGTTCACGGCGGCGCGTCTCTGACGGCGGCAGGGGCTCCGCCGCCTTCGACTCTGCGGTGTTTTCCGATGGAGCAAGGCATTCAGCTCGTCTTCAGTGACCTGCTCCGGTGACCAGCCGTCGTTCTCGGTGGCGTCGATCACCAGCCCGGTCTGCACCAGGTTGGCCAGCTCGATCGCCGCCTCGTGGCGAGCCACGAACGCTGCTTCGTCGCCGTTCTCGTTGCTGGGAAGTTCGTCGTAGCCGGGGATCACTGCGGACAGCAGTCCGGACACCGTGTCGGCGTACATGGCCAGTTCCCCTGCCCCCATAGGTGAGCACGTATCGCCATCCGTCGTCGCCGCCAGGCGGGCCGGGCTGTCCGCGGGCAGCTGACCTCGGCGGGAGAGCGCTGAGGTCGGGACAGTTACCGCTCCCGGACGGTGTAGGTCAGGTGCGTCACCCTTGGGGAGGGCTCCGCGCGGACCGGCTCCAGGGCTACGCGGCCCGCGTCCACGCCCTCGAACAGGCGGATCCCGGAGCCGAACAGCACGGGTGACAGCGCGATCGAGAACTCGTCGATCAGGCCCGCGTTCACGATACGGACGCGGAAGGCCATGTTCCTTGCCCCATAACCGGATGTCGATCGAGGGAAGCCCGGGCGGGACGGACTCACGCTTCGTCATGACGGCAAGAGATAGCAGGGCCCACTGACAACGCGACCCCACCTGCGCGACGACCAGATCGCAGTCAGCACGGGGCCTTAGACTCCACGCCGTGGGGCCTCAGTTGACGCAGCAACTCAACCATCAAGGGCGAACCCTGCTGCATTCTGTAAAGGACTTGCAAAGTGCCTGAAGAGGCCCAGGTCAGCAAGTGTCTCTCCGCGCGAGCGGAGGTGAACCGTGTTCATGGCCGGCCCGGCCGGCACCGGCAAGGTCCTCTCCGCGCGAGCGGAGGTGAATCGCGCGCATGACCTCGTCCAGCCGGTGGACGTTCGGGTCCTCTTCGCAAGCAAGCGGAGGTGAACCGAACGGGCAGGCCCTGTCCGCTATCGGCGCAGCGTCCGCCGCTTCGGCCCTCGGCAGACGGCGGAGAACGCCGACGGGGCGGCGTATGCCGACGCGGTGTCGGAGTACGCCGCCCTGGAGTGGGACGGGCTGCGGGCCGCGGCCCGCAGGCTGCCGATCGGTTCTTCTGCTGCTACTTCGGGTCGCGGTTGAACACCGACTTGGACCAGATGTAGCCGAGCGCGGTCAGGCCCAGGCACCAGGCGATGGCGAGCCACCCGTTGTGTCCGATCTCGGTGCCGAGCAGCAGGCCGCGCAGGGTCTCGATGGCCGGGGTGAAGGGCTGGTACTCGGCGATCGGCTGGAACCAGCCCGGCATGGTGTCGATGGGGACGAAGGCGCTGGAGATGAGCGGCAGGAAGATCAGCGGCAGCGCGTTGTTGCTGGCCGCCTCGGCGTTCGGGCTGATCAGGCCCATGCCGACCGCGATCCAGGTGAGCGCGAGGGCGAACAGCGCGAGCAGCCCGAATGCCGCCAGCCACTCCAGGGCCGTGGCGTTGGTGGAGCGGAAGCCGATGGCCACGCCGACGGCACCCACGAGGACCACGCTGGCGATCGACTGCAGCACGCTGCCGATGACGTGCCCGATGAGCACCGAGCCACGGTGGATGGCCATGGTGCGGAAGCGGGCGATGATGCCCTCGCTCATGTCCATGGAGACGGACACCGCGGTGCCGACCGTGGTGCCGCCGATGGTCATCAGCAGAATGCCCGGCACGAGGTAGGCGATGTAGTCGGAGCGGTCGGCGGCGCCGCCGCCGAGGCCCGCGCTCATCGCGTCGCCGAAGATGTAGACGAAGAGCAGCAGCAGCATGACCGGCGTGAGCAGCAGGTTCAGGGTGAGCGACGGGTAGCGGCGCGCGTGCAGGAGGTTGCGGCGCAGCATCGTGTTCGAGTCGCGGACGGCGAGGGACAGGGCGCTCATCGGACGGTCTCCTTGGGCTGGTTCGGCTGGCTGGGAACGTTGCCGGCGCTGGTGAGGGCGAAGAACACGTCGTCGAGGTCGGGGGTGTGCACGGTCAGCTCGTCGGCCTCGATGCCGGTCGAGTCCAGCCAGTCGAGGAGGGAGCGCAGTTCGCGCTGGCTGCCGTCGCTGGGGATCTGCAGCGCCAGCGCCTCGTCGTCGCGGGTGGCCTCGCGCAGCGTGGTAGCGGCGGACTGGTAGGCGGTCGGGTCGGTGAAGCGCAGCCGGACGTGTCCGCCGGGGATCAGCCGCTTGAGCTCCTCGGCGCTTCCTTCGGCGGCGATCTTGCCGTCGTTGAGCACGGCGATGCGGTCGGCGAGTTCGTCGGCCTCCTCCAGGTACTGGGTGGTGAGGAAGACGGTCACTCCGTCGGAGACCAGGTCGCGGATGATCTGCCACATGTTGTGGCGGGAGCGGGGGTCGAGGCCGGTGGTGGGCTCGTCGAGGAAGATGATCCGCGGGCCTCCGACCAGGGTCATGGCGAGGTCGAGGCGGCGCTTCATGCCGCCGGAGTAGGTGGAGGCGGGCTTCTTCGCCGCCTCCACCAGGTCGAAGCGCTCCAGCAGTTCGGCGGTCACCCGCTGCCCCTCGCTCTTGGACAGGTGGTGCAGGTCCGCCATGAGGAGCATGTTCTCCTCGCCGGTGATCAGGCCGTCGACGGCGGAGAACTGTCCGGTGACGCCGATCGCGGCGCGCACCCCGTCCGGTGCCGTGGCGATGTCGTGGCCCGCGACCTGGGCCTGACCGCCGTCGGCGCCGATGAGCGTGGAGAGGATCTTGACGGCGGTGGTCTTGCCGGCGCCGTTCGGGCCGAGCAGCGCGAACACGGACCCGGCCGGGATGTGCAGGTCGATGCCGTCGAGGACGGTCTTGTCGCCGTACGACTTGCGCAGGCCGTCGGCGGAGACGGCGGCCGGCGACGGGTGACCGCCACCCCGCTTGGATGTGGACATGACAGAAGAAGGCATGGAGCCCTCCCTTTCGAAGGCTGAAGTGACTGGGGAGTGGGCGAGTTGGCGGGGCCGGTGCTCAGACCCGGGCGCGGCGCACGTCGATGTTGCCCCAGCGGGTGCGGGCGCGGACCTTGACGGTGTCCTCGGTCTTCTCCGGGGGCTCGGAGCCGGCGAGCGTGTTGCGCACCTGCCCGCGGTCGGAACTGACGTCGAGCCAGGCGGCCGTGCCCTCACGGACGCCGACCTCGATGGCGCCGTAGTTCGTCTCCAGCTGGACGGTGCCGCGGGCCACCTCGGCCACGCGCAGGGTGCCGTGGGCGG
>NZ_VWMY01000118.1:21570-25594 GCF_008905045.1 Streptomyces albicerus | reverse complement strand
AAGGGCCCCTCCGGCTGGATCTTCAGCATCTCGGTGACGTAGTCCTCGACCATCTCCTCCACCGACCCCGCCAGCGTGTCCACGCCGTAACCGCGGGACTGCACGGCGTAGGCCGACCGGTCCTGCAAGTGCAGCACGAAGCTGTAGTACGCCCAGCCAAGCCCGCCCCCTGTGTGGAAGAACCACACAGGCGGCTTGCCCGTACCGGGATCGCTGTTCAACGGCAACACGACCGCGAACGAGTCGGCGTCGTCATCGGGAATGCCGCGGACGAGCATCAGCGCGGCCAGTTCGGCCACCGTGGGGTACCTGATGATCGTCCTGATGGGCATGTCGATGTCGAACGCGCTGCGGATGCCGGCGCTGAGCCGGGCGGCCAGGAGCGAGTGCCCGCCCAGCTCGAAGAAGCTGTCGTCGATACCGACCCGCTCGACGCCGAGCAGCTCGCCGAAGAGCGCACACAGCTTTTCCTCATGAGAGTTGCGCGGCTCCCGGCTGACCACGCTGTCCGGGTCCCCCGAGGGCAGCACTCGCCGGTCGAGCTTCCCGTTGGAGGTCAGCGGAATCTTCGACAGCGCAATCACCTCGGAAGGCACCATGTAGCCCGGGAGACGCTCACGCAGGTACTCGGACAACTCGGCGCGCCCGGCATCGGGCGCGGGCACCACTTGTCCGGGCTCGGGCACCACATAGCCCACGAGGCGCTTGTCGCCCTCCCGGTTTTCCCGCACCACCACGACCGCCTGCGCCACGCCGGGATGCCCGGCCAGCACATGCTCCACCTCCCCCAGTTCGATCCGGAAACCCCGGATCTTCACCTGGGAATCGGCTCGCCCTGCATACTCCAGTTGACCGTTCCTGCCCCAGCGCGCCAGGTCGCCGCTGCGGTACATCCGCGCACCGGCCGGGCCGAACGGGCACGCCACGAACCGTCCCGCGGTCAGCCCCGGCCGGCCCAGATACCCACGGGCCAGGCCGTACCCCGCCACGTAGAGCTCCCCGGTCACGCCGACGGGTGCCGGCTTGAGGTCGGCGTCGAGGACAAAGGCGCGCAGGCCCGGGACGGCCCAGCCGATCGCTCCGTCCCCGTCCCCGTCGCGGGCGACGGAGTGCTCGTCCAGGTCGACGCGGGTGACGTGCACGGTGGTCTCGGTGATGCCGTACATGTTCACCAGCACCGGCGCGTCGGGGGCATGGCGCTCGTACCAGTCCGCAAGGCGGTTCAGCTCGAGGGCCTCGCCGCCCAACACCACGTACCGCAACGCCAGGTCCTGGCCGGGAGCCTGGGCGTCGGCCTGGATGAACTGGTAGAAGGCCGAGGGCGTCTGGTTGAGGACGGTGACCCGCTCACGGACGAGCAGTTGGAGGAAGTCGCCCGGGGAGCGGGAGACGTCGAAGGGGACCACGACCAGGCGTCCGCCCTGCAGCAGCGGGCCCCACAGCTCCCACACCGAGAAGTCGAAGGCGTAGGAGTGGAAGAGGGTCCACACGTCGTCCGCACCGAAGGCGAAGCCGTCCTGAGTGGCGCTGAAGAGCCCGACCACATTGCGGTGCGGGATCAGCACACCCTTGGGGCGGCCGGTCGACCCGGAGGTGTAGATCACGTACGCCGGGTGCTCGGGGCGCAGGGCCGTGAGGCGCTCGGTGTCGGTGAGGTCGGTGGCCTTCTCCTCGGCGAAGGCTTCGGCCCGGTCGAGGTGGATGACGGGGAGGCTCTCTGCCACATCCTGCGCGGCGCCGGTGGTGCTGGTGGTGACCAGCAGGACCGGCTGGGCGTCCTGGACCATGGAGGCGATGCGGTCGGCCGGGGAGTCGGGGTCGATCGGCAGATAGGCACCGCCCGCCTTGAGTACCGCGAGCAGCGCGACGACCAGGTCGGCCGAGCGCTCAAGGCAGATCCCGACTACGGACTCGGGGCCCACTCCCTGGGCGACGAGGTGCCGCGCGAGCCGGTTGGCCCGGGAGTTCAGCTCCCCGTACGTGCGCGTGGCGCCGTCGCATGTCACCGCGACCGCATCGGACCGCTGCGCCGCCTGCCGCTCGAACAGCTCGGTCAGGGTGGCCTCGGGAATGTCGTGGCCGGTGTCGTTCACGTCCACCACGAGCTGCTGCCGCTCCCCCGCGCTCAGCACGTCGACATCCCCGACGCACATGCCCGGGTCGGCGGCCAGCTGCTCCAGAACACGCGCGAACCGAGTAGCGATCACCTCGGCCGAGTCGCGGTCGAACAACTGGGTCGCGTACTGGAGGTCGCCCTGCAGCGCCCCCGAGCCGTCCACGGCCATGTTGAAGGCCAGGTCGACCTTGGCGGTCGACGGGGCGGCCTGAGCGAACTCCACGTCGAGCCCGGGGAGTTCGAGGTCCGGCCTCGCATAGTTCTGCAGGGCGAGCACCACCTGGAACAGCGGCTGGTAGGCCGCGGAGCGTTCGGGATTGATCGCCTCGACCAACGTGTCGAACGGCACGTCCTGATGCTCGTAGGCCGCCAGCGACTTGTCTCGCACCTGTGCGAGCAGATCGGTGAACGACGGGTCACCGGAGAGATCCACCCGCAGCACCTGGGTGTTGACGAAGAACCCGACCAGATCGGCCAGCGCCTCATCGGTCCGCCCGGCGATCGAGCTGCCGATCGTCACGTCGTTGCCGCCGCCGAGCTTGCGCAGCAGCACCCCCAGCGCGGCGTGCAGGACCATCGACATGGTCGCCCCACGCTCATCGGCCAGCTTCCGCAGCCCGGCCGCCACCTCCGGCTCCACCACGAGGCCGACCGTGGCGCCGCGCCCACTCGCCTGCACGGGCCGCGGACGGGCCAGCGGCAGGTTCAGCGGCTGCGGCACCCCGGCCAGTTCCTTACGCCAGTACGCGACCTGCTGCGCGGCGAGACTGTCCGGGTCCGCGACATCGCCGAGCAGCTCACGCTGCCACATCGTGTAGTCCTTGTACTGCACCGGCAGCGGCTCCCACCCCGGCGCCCGGCCCTCCCGGCGGGCGGTGTACGCCGCGGTCAGATCCCGCGCCAGCGGCGCGCCCGAGCTGCCGTCCGTGGCGATGTGGTGGATGACCAGGACCAGCACATGCTCCTGAGGCGAGCAGCGGAACAGACGCACCTGCACCGGGACTTCGGCCGCCAGATCGAACCGGTACGCGATGGCCTCGTCCACCGCGCCGGACACGTCCTCCGGCGCCACCTCGACCACCGAAACCTCCGGCGCGGCCTCCGCCACCGGAAGGATCCGCTGGTGCAGCTCACCATCGTCGTCCGACACGTACACGGTGCGCAGGATCTCGTGCCGGTCGACCACATCACGGATCGCCGCGGCGAGCGCCGCCTGGTCCAGGGATCCCGTCAGCCGGAAGGCCGCCGACATGTTCCAGGACTCCGACCCGCCCTCCAACTGGTGCAGAACCCACATACGGCGTTGAGCGAACGACAGGGGAATCATTGATCTGCCTCCTCTCCCTGAGCAGTGCCGGGAGCCTGGTCCACGACGGCGGACGGGCACATCGATGCGCGGCTATTCCGCCAGCTCCGCCAGCTTGCGGTTGATGACCTGCATGACCTCGGCCACGGCTGCGGGCATGTTCATTTCGTGGTGCGTTGCGCGCACGTCGTGCACCTCGATGGAACCGAGGACGTACGGCCGCCACAGGTGCGCGTACGACTGGTCCTGAAGTGTCGCGCTGAAGAACAGCACATCGCCGCGGTAGACCGGCGATTCGAAAGCCATCATGAGAGTCGTATTGTTGGCCAGGACCCTCGCCATGGCGTCCAGGAAGTCTTGCCGGTTGTCGGTACCTATGTACTGGCCGAAGAATTCCTCGAGTTCGGCCCGGTAGTCCGACAGCGTCTTGCCGGCGTGGATCTCCGTGAAGCCGTGCCCGCCTGGCTGGGAGTCCAGGATGGCCACGAAGGCGATCTCGTGCCCACGCCGGTCGAGCGCCTCCGCGACGGCCTGCACGACCGTGCCGCCGTAGGACCAGCCGATCAGGTGGAAGGGCCCCTCCGGCTGGATCTTCAGCATCT
>NZ_VWMY01000118.1:0-21543 GCF_008905045.1 Streptomyces albicerus | reverse complement strand
AAGGGCCCCTCCGGCTGGATCTTCAGCATCTCGGTGACGTAGTCCTCGACCATCTCCTCCACCGACCCCGCCAGCGTGTCCACGCCGTCGGAGCCACGGGCCTGCAGGGCATAGGACGGCCGGTCCTGTACGTAGGACACGAAGCTGAAGTACGTCCAGCCAAGGCCGCCTCCTCCGTGGAAGAACCACAGCGGCGGCTTGCCCGTACCGGGATCGCCGGCCAACGGCAGCACGACGGCGAGCGAGTCGGAGGATTCCGCGGGAGTGGCGACGAGCAGCAGCGCGACCAGCTCGCCCGCCGTGGGGTACTTGATGATCGTCCTGAGGGGCATGTCGATGCCGAACTCGCCGCGGATGCGGGCGCTGAGCCGGGTGGCCAGGAGCGAGTGCCCGCCCAGCGCGAAGAAGTCGTCGTCGATACCCACCCGCTCGACGCCGAGCAGCTCGCCGAAGAGGGCGCACATCTTCTCTTCGTGGGAGTTGCGCGGCTCCCGGCTGACCGCGGCGTTCGTGTCCTCGGACGGCAGTGCTCCGCGGTCGAGCTTTCCGTTCGGGGTCAGCGGGACCTCCGAGAGCGGGATCAGCGTGGCGGGCACCATGTAGTCCGGGAGACGCCCCCGCAGGTATTCGGGCAGCTCGGCGAGCAGCGCCTGGACACCGCCATCGGCCTTAGCGGCATCGGGCTCGGGCATCACATAGCCCACGATGCGCTTGTCGCCGTCCTGGTTCTCCCGCACCACGGCCGCCGCCTGCGCCACGCCGGGATGCCCGGTCAGCACATGTTCGATCTCCCCCAGCTCGATCCGGAAACCCCGGATCTTCACCTGGAAGTCGGTGCGCTCGATGTACTCCAGCTGGCCGTTGCTGTCCCAGCGCACCAGGTCCCCGGTGCGGTACATCCGGGCGCCGGCCGGGCCGAACGGGCACGCCACGAACCGCTCCGAGGTCAGCTCCGGCCGGCCCTGGTAGCCGCGGGCCGTCCCGGCCCCGGCGATGTACAGCTCGCCCGGCACCCCGCCCGGCACCGGGCGCAACCGCGAGTCGAGCACGTACACCTGGATGTTCCCGACCGGCCTCCCGATCGGCGCGCCCTCCCCCACCTTCACGCGCGCCTCGGTGCACCACGTCACCGTCTCGGTCGGGCCGTACATGTTGAACACTTCGGCGGCCTGCGTCGCCAGCGTCTCGGCCAGGCGTACCGGCACCGCCTCCGCGCCGATGATGATCCGCAGACCCTTCGCGGCGTTCGGATCGTGCATCAACAGCATCTGCCAGAAGGCGGGCGTGGCCTGTACCGCGGTGACCCCGTGGCGGCGTATCAGCTCCAGCACGGCCGACGGGTCGGTGACGGTGTCCTTGCCCGCCATCACCATGGTCGCGCCGGAAATGAACGGCTGGTACAACTCGGTGTTGGCCATGTCGAAGGCCACGGTCGTGCTGAACAGCATCCGGTCCGCGGCCGACAGCGGGAACCGCCGCTGATTGGTGGCCAGGTAGTTCGCCACCGCGCCGCGCGGGATCGCCACGCCCTTCGGCCTGCCCGTCGACCCCGACGTGTAGATCACGTACTGGGCGTTCTCCGGCCGGACGGCCACCTCCGGTGCCGTATCCGGGTACGCCGACCAGTCCACGCCGGCCAGCGCCTCGGCGTCGAGCACCAGCAGCGGATCCGCGTGCCCAAGGATGTAGTCGATCCGGGAACGCGGGTGGTCCGGATCGATCGGAACGTAGGCTCCGCCGGCCTTGATCACCGCGAGGAGTGCCACCACCAGGTTCACGGTCCGGGGCAGGCACACGGCGACCCGCGACTCCGTCCGCACACCGCGGTCGGCCAGCCAGTGCGCCAGCCTGTTCGACCGCGCTTCCAGCTCCTGGTAGGTGAGCGACTCCTCCTCGCCGATGATGGCGAGAGCCTCCGGTGTCGCCCGTACCTGCCGGCGCACCGCCTCCACCAGCTCCAGGGTCGGCTCGGCGGTGTCGTTCACCTCCACCACCAGGTGCTGCCGCTCCCCCGCGCTCAGCACGTCGACATCCCCGACGCACATGCCCGGGTCGGCGACCAGCTGCTCCAGGGCACGCGCGAACCGAGCGCCGATGGCCTCGACCGTCTCCCGGTCGAACACGTCGGTCGCGTAGGAGATGTCGCCCCGCAGCGCCCCCGAGTCGTCCGTGGCCATGTTGAAGAACAGGTCGACCTTGGAGGTCGTGGGGGTGGTCTGCTCGACTTCCAGGGTGAGTCCGGCAAGTTCAAGGTCCGGCCTCGCATAGTTCTGCAGGCCGAGCATCACCTGGAACAGCGGCTGGTAGGCCGCGGAGCGTTCGGGGTTGATCGCCTCGACCAACGTGTCGAACGGCACGTCCTGATGCTCGTAGGCCGCCAGCGACTTGTCTCGCACCTGTGTCAGCAGATCGGTGTACGACGGGTCACCGGAGAGGTCCACCCGCAGCACCTGCGTGTTGACGAAGAACCCGACCAGATCGGCCAGCGCCTCGTCGGTCCGCCCGGCGATCGAGCTGCCGATCGTCACGTCGTTGCCGCCGCCGAGCTTGCGCAGCAGTACCGCCAGCGCGGCGTGCAGGACCATCGACATGGTCGCCCCGCGCTCATCGGCCAGCTTCCGCAGCCCGGCCGCCACCTCCGGCTCCACCGTGAAGCCGACCGTGGCGCCGCGCCCACTCGCCTGCACGGGCCGTGGGCGGTCCAGTGGCAGATTCAGCGGCTGCGGCACCCCGGCCAGTTCCTTGCGCCAATACTCGACCTGCTGCGCGGCGAGACTGTCCGGGTCCGCGACGTCGCCGAGCAGCTCGCGCTGCCACATCGTGTAGTCCTTGTACTGCACCGGCAGCGGCTCCCACGCCGGTGCCCGACCCTCCCGGCGGGCGGTGTAGGCCGTGGTCAGGTCCCGTACCAGCGGCGCGCCCGAGCTGCCGTCCGTGGCGATGTGGTGGATGACCAGGACCAGGACGTGCTCCTGGGGTGAGCAGCGGAACAGGCGCACCTGGAGCGGGATTTCGGCCGCCAGGTCGAACCGGTACGCGATGGCCTCGTCGACCGCGCCGGACACGTCCTCGGGCGCCACGTCGATGACCGGCACCTCCGGCGTGGCCTCCGCTGTCGGAAGGATGCGCTGGTGCAGCTCACCGTCGTCGTTCGTCGCATAGATGGTGCGCAGGATCTCGTGCCGGTCGACCACGTCGCGGATCGCCGCGGCGAGGGCGGCCTGGTCCAGGGATCCGGTCAGCCGGAAGGCCGCCGGCATGTTCCAGTTCTCCGACCCGCCCTCCATCTGGTGCAGGATCCACATGCGGCGCTGCGCGAAGGACAGCGGAATCAGCGGAATCATTGTTCTACTCCTCTACGAACATCTTGCGCAGGCCGGGGCGACGGGGCGCAGCCGATTCCTCCGACCACGCGGCGAGCGCGGTCACCGTCGACAGGTCGAAGATCTTGCGGATGGGGATCTCTATCCCCAGCTCGGCGCGGGCGCGGCTGATCAGGCGGGTGGCGAGCAGGGAGTGCCCGCCGAGTTCGAAGAAGCCGTCGTCGATGCCGACCCGGTCCACGCCGAGCACCTCGGCGAACAGCGCGGCCAGGGTCTCCTCGCGGGCGGTGCGGGGTGCCCGGTAGGCGGCGCCGGTGTACTCCGGTTCGGGCAGCGCGGCCCGGTCCAGCTTGCCGTTCGGGGCCAGCGGCAGCCGGTCGAGGACCACGAAGGCGGACGGCACCATGAAGTCCGGCAGCCGCTCCGCGACGAAGGCGGGCAGCTCCTTGGTCTCCGGGCCGCCGGGGTCGCCGGTCGTCGTGCTGTCGCCGGTGCCAGCGGGCACAACATAGGCGACCAGCTGCTTGCCGGTGCTGTTGCCGCGCCCGGCGCGGGCGAGGACGGCAGCCTGCGCGACGTCGGGGTGCGCGGTGAGCGCGGCCTCGACCTCGGCGGGCTCGATGCGGAAGCCGCGCACCTTGACCTGCGCGTCCCCGCGGCCCACGTACTCCAGCTGACCCTCGCCGTTGACGCGGGCCAGGTCACCGGTGCGGTACATGCGCGCACCGGTCGGGCCGAACGGGTCGGCGACGAAGCGCTCGGCGGTCAGTGCGGCGCGGCCGTGGTAGCCGCGGCCCACCTTCCCGCCGACGTACAGCTCGCCGACCGCGCCCGGCGGCACCGGAGTCAGGCCGGGGCCAAGGACGTAGGCCCGCATGTTGCCGAGCGGGGTGCCGACGGGCGCGCTGCCCGTCAGGCCCCGGGTATCGCCGCCGACGGTGAAGGTGGTGGCGTAGAACGATTCGCTCTGCCCGTAGGCGTTGACGATCCGTACGCCCGGGAAGGCGTCCCGTGTCTTCTCGACGAGCGACGAGGGCAGGGCCTCGCCGGCGAAGACGACCGTCTCCACGCTGGTGCGCTCGGCGATGTCGTCGACGAGTTCGGCGAAGGCGGACGGCACGGTGGAGATGACGCTGCCGCTCCAGCCCTTCCGTTCGCCCAGGGCCAGGACGTCCCGGACCAGTTCGACGACGCCGCCGGTGGCGAGGGTCGTGAAGATCTCGAACGCCGAGACGTCGAAGTTGACCGACGTGCCCGCGAGGAGCCGCTTGCCCGGCGCCATGCCCAATCGGGAGGCGAGCCGCAGCACGCCGTTGGCCACGCCTTCGTGGGGGATGGCGACGCCCTTGGGCTGGCCCGTGGAGCCGGAGGTGTACATCACGTACGCCAACTGCTGTGCGTGGAGCGGGATTTCGGGGCCGGTGGCGTCGTTGGACAGGTCGAGCGCGTCGAGGAGGACATCCGGGGCGTCGTGCTCCGGCAGCACCCCGACCGTCGCCTGGTCCGTCAGGACGAGGCGCGGCCGCGCCTCCTCGAAGATGGCCTCAAGGCGGTGGCTGGGGTACCTGGGGTCGACCGGCAGATACGCGCCGCCCGCCTTCAGGACCGCGAGCAGGGCGACCACCAGGTCCGCCGACCGTGGCAGCGAGACCGCGACCAGCGACTCCGGGCCCACGCCACGGTCGGCCAGTTCGCGCGCCAGGCGGTCGGCCCGGGTGTTCACCTCGCGGTACGTGAGCGACTCGCCCTCGGCGACCACGGCGGCCTCGTCCGGGGTCCGCGCCGCCTGTGCCTCGACGAGGCCGGTGATCGTGACGTCCGCCGTCGGCACGGCCGTGTCGTTGAACTCGACGAGGAGTCGGTCGCGTTCGGCCTGCTCCAGGACGTCGAGCTGCGCGATCTTCAGCTCGGGGGTGGCCGCCAGCTGTTCCAGGATGCGCACGAACCGGGCCGCGTACGCCGCCACCGTGTCCCGGTCGAGAGCACCGGGCGCGTACTGGAGGAGGAACTGGATGTTCGTCTCGACCGCCGCCATCAGGGCCAGTGGGTAGTGCGTGCCGTTGGACGAGCGCATGCCGGTGAAGGCGATTCCGTCCGCGGCCTCGCCGGCGGCGCTGATGCCCTCCCGGTCGACCGGGTAGGACTCGAAGACGACCAGCGTGTCGAAGAGGGTCTGCAGGCCGACGGACTGCTGGATCTGCGTGAGGCTGTGGTGGTGGTGCTCCAGAAGGCCGGCCTGCCGGTCCTGAAGCCGCGTGACGACCTCGGCGAGGGTGTCGCCGGGCTCGTACTCCACACGTACGGGCAGGGTGTTGATGAACATCCCGACCATCGACTCGACGCCCGTCACCGCGGCCGGGCGCCCGGAGACAGTGGCGCCGAACACCAGGTCCTGGCGGCCGGTGAGCTGGCCGAGCAGCAGCGCCCAGGCGCCCTGGACCAGGGTGTTGATGGTGACGCCCAGTTCGGCGGCGCGCCGGTTGAGTTCGCCGGACACGTCGAGCGGGAGGGTGACCTCGATCTGGTCGAGGCCGTCGTCGCTTGCGGCTCCCGGAGCGAGCAGGGTCGGCTCCTCGACCCCGCCGAGCTCGGCCGCCCACGCCCGTGCCGCCTCGTCCTGGTCCTGCCTGGTGTACCAGGCCAGGAACTCACCATAGCTCCGCGTGCCGGGCAGACCGGTCCCGTCGCCGTGGGATGCGTAGAGCAGCAGCAGGTCCTGCATCAGCAAGGGCGTGGACCAGCCGTCATACAGCGCGTGGTGGGCGGTCATCACGAGTTCGGCCCGCCCGGGCTCAAGGGCGACCAGTGCCAGCCGGACCAGCGGTGGGGTGTCCACGTCGAAGTGGGCGGCCCGGTCCTGCTCGAGGAACTGCTCGAACGTCTCGGTCCGCTCCGCCTCGCCGTGCCCGGTCAGGTCGAGGTAGTGCCACGGCAGGGTCACCCCCTCCGCCGGCACCACCATCGCGAGATCGCCGTCGGCCCGGTTGACGAACGCCGCACGGAGGCTGGTGTGGCGCTCAAGCAGCGCCTGCCCGGCCCGGCGCATCCGCTCCGGGTCGACCTCACCGGAGAGATGGAACACCAGCTGCACGTGGTAGGCGTCGAACGAGGATCCGGCCAGCATCGAATGGAAGAGGATCCCGGACTGCGCCGGGGTCACCGGCCACACCTCGGCCAGGTGGCCGAGCCGGGCCTCCCAGGTGTCGATCTCCTTCTGACTCACGGCGACCAGGGGCACGTCCGACGGAGTCAGTCCGCCGGCCTCGGGTGTCGCGGCGTGCCGGGCCAGGGCGGTCAGTGCCTCGACCCACAGCCCGGCCAACTCGGTCACCTCCTGGTGGGAGAGCACACCGGTCGGGAAGCCGAAGTAGGCGGTCAGTTCGTCACCGGCGCCGGTGTCGGTGGCCACCGCGTTGATCTCCAGCGCCGACATCGCCGGCATGTCCGCGTCCGGCGCGGCGATCAGGTCCCGCTGTGTGGTGTCCGGTACCCAGCCCTGGCCACGCAGTTCCTCGGGAATGTCCGTGCCGGAAGTCCGGCCGAGGTAGTTGAACCCGATCTGCGGTTCCCGGTCCGCGGACAGCGCGGCGGCGGTCTCCGGGTTGAGATGGCGCAGCAGGCCGAAGCCGATGCCGTCGCCCGGAACCGCCCGCAACTGCTCCTTGACCGCCTTGATCGCCCGGCCGGCGGCCGGACCACCGGCGAACGCGTCCGCTACGTCGATACCGGCCAGGTCAAGGCACACCGGATACATCGCGGTGAACCACCCGATCGTGCTCGACAGATCCGCGCCGGGCACCGCCTCCTCTTCCCTGCCGTGCCCTTCCAGCCGGACAAGCGTCGAGGATGCGGGCACGCCCCGCGTCTGACGCCAGCGGGCCACCGCCAGCGCCAGAGCGGCCAGCAGCGCGTCGTCGACACCGCCCCGGAAGATCGCGGGCCCCATGTTCAGCACGGTCCTGGTGACGTCGGCCGGCACCTGGATGCGCACCGTGTCCACGGTGGCGGCGACATCCCGCGCCGGGTCCAGTTCCCGTGCTCCGAGTACCGGCTCGTCCGCGCGCAGGATCTGCTGCCACACGGGCAGTTCCGCCACCCGCTGCGGACTGGCCGCCTCTTCGACCAGGGCATGCGCCCAGCGGCGCAACGAGGTACCTGACCCGGCCGGCTCCGGAGTGCGGCCGTCCCGGACCTGCTGCCAGGCCGAGACCAGGTCCGGTACGAGGAGCCGCCACGAGACCCCGTCGACGACCAGGTGGTGCAGCACGATCAGCAACCGGTCCGTGTCCGTGTCGGAGGTGAACCACACGAACTGCGCCATGACGCCCGCGTCCGGGTCCAGCCGGTCCGCGGCCGCATCCAGCTCGGCGTGCGCATCGGCGTCGCCGTAGGGGACTTCCCGCAGCAGCGCGCCGGCGTCCATGCTGCCGGCCGGCTCGATCGACAGGCCCTGCTGCGTCCGGTCGAGTCGGGAACGCAACACATCGTGCCGGTCGAGCACGGCCTGCACCGTCGCCACCAGGCCCGCACGGTCGATGCCCTCGGGCAGGCTCAGCATCGTGGACATGCAGAGCCGGTCAAGGCCACCACCGAGCGCGAGCACATGCTTCGCCGTCGGCATCAGCGGAACCCATCCCGTGCCGCCCCCCGGCAGTTCGGCCAGGGTCACCCGTTCCTCTTCGCGTCCTTCGACCAGTTCCGCGAGCCGGGCGACCGTGCGGCGCTCGAAGATCTCCCGCGTGCTGACCTCGATGCCACGCGCCCTGGCCCGCGCGACGATCTGGATGGAGCGAATGCTGTCCCCGCCGTTGGCGAAGAAGTCGTTGTCGATGCCGACGCTGTCCACGCCGAGCACTTCGGCGAACAGCGTGCTGAGGGTCTCCTCGACGTGATTGCGCGGTGCCCGACCGGTCGACACCTGCCCGTAGTCCGGCGCGGGCAGTGCCCGGTGGTTCAGTTTCCCGTTCGGAGTCAGCGGCAGCTCCGAAAGCGGCACGAACGCGGGAGGGACCATGTAGTCGGGCAGGCGCTCACGCAGGTACTCGGGCAGCTCGAGGAGCAACGGCCCGATCGACCTGGCCAGCGCGGGGTTGTTCGCCCGGACCCGCCCGCCCGTACCGCTGGGAGCAAACAGACCCGAGACATTCCGCTGCTCGGGCAGCAGCACCGCGTCGAAGTACCGCGTGTCCTCGCCCGACCAGGTGGGAACCGCGTCCCGGCCGTGCTCGCGTGCCCACTGGAGCAGTTCCTGCGGATCGACCGGTTCGCCGGGCTGGGGCGCCGGGTCGAGGAGGCCTGTCGCAACCGTCAGGGCGACCTCCTCGGCCAGACGCGCGTTGGGTATCCCGGTCACCCGCACCGGGCCGCCCGCCCGGTCCGCACAGCGGCCCAGGCCGGTCAGGTCGTGCACGTCCCGGCCCCACAGCACCGACGGCGCGCCGGCCACGTCGACCATGTCTGCCGGCTGCTTGTGCAGGACGACCTCGTAGCGGTGCCGGGTCAGCTCGTTGTGCGCCTGCCCGGGCTTCAACCGGATGTCGACCGCGACGGAATCGTCTGCTGCCCACTCGGTGAACCACTCCGGGGCGATGGCCAGTTCCCGCTCGGCCAGCAGTTCCCTCTGCACCAGCGTCCGCAACTCTTCGTGCGAGGCGTGCGGGTGTGCCGCACGCTGCACCGCGGTCTGCATGAGGCTGCGTGTCGCGGCGTTGCGGACGTCACCGACGATGACGCGGCCGCCCGGCTCGAGGAGTTCCATCAGCCGGCGCAGCACCTGGTCCAGGTACTCGACGTTCGGGAAGTACTGCACCACGGAGTTGAGCACGACGGTGTCGAACCGGCCGTGAGGCAGCCCGGACATGTCGTCGGCCGGTTGGGCGCTCACCCGGACGCGGTCACCGTATCCGGCCTGCTCGGCCTGGGCCCGGACCCGGTCCACCACCGTGGCCGAGATATCGGTGCCCCAGTACTCCTCGACTCCGCCGATGATCTTCGCGAGGAGCAGACCGGAACCCACACCGATCTCGAGGACCCGCCGCGGCGCGAACCGCAGCACCTGTGCCACCGCGGCGTCCTGCCACTCCCTCATCTGCTCGAGCGGGATCGGCTCACCGGTGTAGCTGGAGTTCCAGCCCTGGAAGTCGTCGCCCAGCGTTTCCTCGCTGGATTCGGCATAGCTGTCGTCGTAGAGGTCGCGCCACTCATCCACCTGAGCGTCGGCAACAGCCGCTGTGGCATACGGCTTGGGCACCAGATACCCCACGAGCTGCTTGTCGCCCTGCGGAGTCTCCCGCACCACGGCAGCTGCCTGCGCCACACCAGGGTGCGACGTCAGCGCGTGCTCGATCTCCCCCAGCTCGATCCGGAAACCGCGGATCTTGACCTGGAAGTCGGTTCGGCCGAGGTACTCGAGCTGGCCGTCCTTGTTCCACCGCACCAGGTCCCCGGAGCGGTACATCCGGGTTCCCGGCGCACCATAGGGGCAGGCGACAAAGCGGTTCGCGGTCAGCGCGGTCTGCCCGAGGTAGCCCCGGGCGAGCCCCGGGCCGGCGATGTAGAGCTCACCGGCGACCCCGGACGCGACCGGGCGCAGCGCCGTGTCCAGCACATATACCTGGGTGTTGGCGATCGGCCGGCCGATCGGCGGTGTACGGCCGTCGCCCTCCAGCGCCGTGCTCATGGCGGCGCACACCGTGATCTCCGTCGGGCCATAGCCGTTGATCATCCGCCGCCCGGCCGACCACTGCGCCACCAGCTCCGGCGTGGGCGCCGAACCCCCGACCACCAACGTCTCGACACTCGGCAGCGATGCCGCCGGCAACGCTGCCAGCACCGCCGGCGGCAACGTCGCATGCGTCACCCCGTGCGCGGCGATCGTCTCGATCAGCGGCTCGCCCGCGGCCAGCTCGTCCGGGCCGGCCAGCACCAACCTCGCTCCAGCCAGCAGCGACATGCCCCACTCCCACAGCGAGGCGTCGAAGCTCGGCGAGGCGAACTGCAACACCCGGCTGGCCGGCGTCACCTCGAGCCGCTCGACCTCCGTGGCGACCAAGCCGGCCATTCCCGAGTGACTGACCGCCACCCCCTTCGGCGTCCCGGTCGAACCCGAGGTGTAGATCACATACGCCGTATTGGCCGTCGCAACCGGGCCGCGCCGGTCGGCGTCGGTCACGGGGCCCGGGTCGGCACCGGCCAGCGCCGCGGCCGTGTCCGGGTCATCCAGGCGGATCAGGGGCACGGACAGCTCCGGCATCTGCCCCGCCGAGACCGCGTCCTCGATCACCAGCACCGCGCCGGAATCCGCCACCATGAACGCCACGCGCTCCGCCGGATAGGCGGGATCCACCGGCAGATACGCCCCACCCGCCTTCAGCACCCCCAAGATCGCCACGACCCACTCCGGCGATCGGGACACCGCCACGGCCACCACCGACTCGGGCCCCACCCCCCGTGCGGTCAACACCCGCGCCAGCCGATTGGCCCGCTCGTCCACCTCCCGATACGTCATTGCCACGTCGCCACGCACCACCGCCACCGCGTCCGGCGTCGCAGCGGCCCGCTCGGCGAAGAGCGCGTCGACGGTCCGCTCCGGCACTGCCGCGAGCGTGTCGTTGGCGCCCCGCAGCAACCAGTCCCGCTCCTGCGCCGACAGCACCTCGATGGCGCCGATCGGGGCCGAAGGGTCCGCGAGCACCTGCTCCAAGATGCGCACGAACCGGTCGACGATGCGTTCGGCCGTGGTGTGGTCGAACAGGTCCGTCGCGTACTCCAGCAGCCCGTGCGTGCCCCCGGACGCGTTCGGGACGATGTTGAAGAGCAGGTCGAACTTCGCGGTGCCGGTGCCCACCGGGACGGGGGTGACCCGCAGACCGGGCATCTCGATCTCGCCCCACACGAACTGCCAGCCCAGCGCCGTCTGGAACAGCGGCATGTACGCGGTGGTGCGGTCCGGGTTGAGCAGCTCCACCAGCCGCTCGAACGGTATGTCCTGGTTGTCGTACGCGGTGAGGGCCTTGTCCCGCACCTGCTCCAGCAGATCGCCGAACGACGGGTTCCGCGACAGGTCGGCGCGCAGCACCCAGGTGTTGACGAAGAACCCGATCAGATCGTTGAGTTGCTCATCCCCGCGCCCTTCGATCGGACTGCCGATCGGCACGTCCTCCCCCGCACCCAGCTTGTGCAGCAGCACCGCCAGGGCGGCCTGAGCCACCATCGGCGCCGTGGCACCGCGGTCCGCGGCCAGCTTGTGCAGCCGGGACATCAGCTCAGGTGCCAGCTCGAAGGGGACCTCGCCGCCGCGGTGGCTGGCCGACGCCGGCCGTGGCCTGTCCAACGGCAGCTGCAGCGGCTGCGGCACCTCGGCCAGCTCTTTCTTCCAGTAGGCGATTTGCTCCGCCGCGGTGCTCTCCGGGTCAGCCTCGTCACCCAGCAGCTGCCGCTGCCACAGCGTGTAGTCCTTGTACTGCACCGGCAACGGCGTCCACTGCGGTGCGCTGCCGCGGTGGCGGGCCGTGTACGCCGACACCAGGTCCCTGATGAACGGCGCCACCGACGACCCGTCCGCGGCTATGTGGTGGAACACGAACACCAGGACGTGCTCCTGCGGAGCGATCCGCAGCACGGTCGTCCGCAGGGGAAGCTCCGTGTCCAGGTCGAACGGCTCGCATGCGGCCTCGTGCAGTGCGGCGTCCACCGCGTCCGCGGCCACGTCGGCCACGCGGAAGGGGAAGGCCGCCTCCTCCGGAGGCAGGATCCGCTGCTCCGCCGTGCCGTCCGCGTCCTCAACGACCAGGGTGCGCAGGCTCTCGTGCCGGTCGGTGACATCCGTCACCGCCGCGGCCAGGGCCGTCGTGTCCAGTGTCCCTTCCAGGCGCAGCACAAAGGGGACGTTGTAGGTCGCGGACGGGCCTTCCAGCTTGTGGAGGATCCACATCCGGCTCTGGGCAAAGGACAACGGGATCATCGACGGTTCTCCTGTACGTTCATCTGTCGCAGCTGGGGACGTTTCGACGTGGCCCGCTTCTCGATGTGCACGGCCAGCTGGGCGACGGTCGGGTTGCGGAACACCGTCGTGACCTTCACGTCGGCGTTGAGCTCGCTGCGTATGCGGCCGATCAGCCGGGTGGCCAGCAGCGAATGCCCACCGTGGTCGAAGAAGTCGATGTCGATGCCGGCCTCGTCCACACCGAGCAGCTCGGCGAACAGTCGGCAGAGAACTTCCTCGTTGTGGTTGCGCGGCCCTCGTCCGGCCGAGGCTTCGGTGTGGTCCGGTGCGGGGAGTGCGTTGCGGTCGAGCTTCCCGCTCGGTGTCGTGGGGAACGCGGCGAGCGGCACGATCGCCGAGGGGACCATGTACTCCGGCAAGTGCTCCCGGGCCAGGTCCGTCAGGGCCGTGAGATCCAGCGCGGCCGCGTCCGTCCTGCCGCCTCCCGGCACCACGTAGGCGACCAGCCGCTGGTCGTCGGCGCGGTCCTCCCGCACCACGACCACCGCGCTGTCGACGTCCGGGTGCGCGGTCAGCGCCGACTCCACCTCGGCCAGCTCGATGCGGAACCCGCGGACCTTGACCTGGAAGTCGGTCCGGCCGATGTATTCGACCTGACCGTCCTGGTTCCATCGCACGAGGTCGCCGGTGCGGTACATGCGGGTTCCCGGCGCACCGTAGGGGCAGGCGACGAACCGGTTCGCGGTCAGCGCGGTCTGCCCGAGGTACCCCCTCGCCAGACCGGCGCCGGCCAGGTACAGCTCACCGGCGACGCCAGGCGCAACCGGACGCAGCGCCGCGTCCAGCACGTACACCTGGGTGTTCCAGACCGGCGCGCCGATCGGCACCCGGTCCGTGCCCGGCACGTGCTGCCAGGCCGTGACCTCCACCGACGCCTCGGTGGGGCCGTAGAGGTTGTGCGCGCCGCAGTCGGGCAGCAGTTCGGCGAACCTGTTGGCCAGCGTGACCGGGAACGCCTCGCCCGCGACCTCGATCCAGCGCAGACTCTCGCACTGCTTCGCCGAGGGCTCGGCGACGAACGCCTCCAGCAAGGAGGGCACGAAGTCCGCACCGGTCACCCGCTCCTGCTGGATCAGCTCGGCCAGATAGGCCGGGTCCCGGCGCCCGTCCGGACGCGCGATGACCACGGCCGCCCCGACCTGGAGCGGCGCGAACAGCTCCGGCACCGACACGTCGAAACTCGTCGACGTGCTCAGCAGCACCCGGTCCTCGACACCGACGTCGAAGTGCGCAAGTCCCCACTTCAACCGGTTCATGATGGACCGGTGCGACACCTGCACGCCCTTGGGGCCGCCGGTGGAGCCGGAAGTGAAGATGACGTACGCGGCGTTGTCCGGGTCCAGCGCACGCCGCGGGTTCGCCGTCGGGTACCCGGACACATCCGGCAGCGCCTCATCCAGCACCAGCAGCGGCTCGGCGCTGTCCAGCACGTGACGCACCCGCTCCTCAGGCAGCTCGGTGTCGATCGGCACGTAGGCCGCACCCGCCTTGACCACCGCGTAGATCGCCACCATCAGATCCACGGAGCGGGGGATACGCACCGCGACCAGCCGCTCGGGGCCCGCGCCCTGTTCGACCAGCCAGTGCGCCAGCTGGTTCGCGCGCTGGTTGAACTCCTCGTAGGTCAGCCTCTCCTGCTCGCCGACCAGGGCGACGAGGCCGGGGTCACGCTCCGCCTGGGCCTCGAACGCGCCCGGCAGGGTGTCCGCGGCCACCGGATGGGCGGTGTCGTTGACCCGCCGTACCAGCCAGTCCCGCTCCTGTTCGGCCAGTACCTCGACGGCACCGACCGGCATGGTCGGGTCGTCGAGCAGCTGCTCGAGCACCCGGACGAGCCGGGCGGCGATCTCCTCGGCCTCGTCGCGGGCGTAGAGGTTGTTGCGGTAGTCGAGGGAGAGCCGCAGGTAGGGGTCGGAGGCGTTGAGGGTGAGCGGGTAGTGCGAGCCGGCGAACGGCCGGATGGCGTCGATCGTGAACCCCGCCGCGCTGTTCGCGTCGACGATGCCCTCGCGGTCGATCGGATAGTTCTCGAACACGACGATCGTGTCGAACAGGGAGGGGAGCCCGACGCCGCGCTGGATGTCGGCAAGGCCGTAGTAGTGGTGGTCGAGCAGAGCGGTCTGCCGGTCCTGCAACTCGGTGATGAGGTCGCCCACGCTGTGGTCCGGCCGGCAGAACACCCTGGTCGGCAGGGTGTTGATGAACAGGCCGACCATCTCCTCCGAACCGGGGAGCTCCGCAGGGCGACCGTTGACGGCGGCGCCGAACACCACGTCCTGCTGCCCGGTCAGCTTCGAGACCAGGATCCCCCACGCGCCCTGCAGGAGCGTGTTCAGCGTGACCCCGAGTTCCGCGGCGCGCCGGGCGAGTTCACGCCCCTTGTCGATCGACAGCGGTACTTCGACCCTCCCGAGGGCGGACGACGCCTCCTGCAGGGGAGCGTTCGGGGCCACGAGGGTCGGCTGGTCGAATCCGGCGAGCTCGTCCTTCCACCGGGCGGCCGAGGCCTCCCGGTCCCGCGTGGACAGCCAGGCCAAGTAGTCGCCGTAGCTTCGGACCGGGGCGAGTTCGTGTGCTTGGGAGTACAGCCGGATCAGGTCCGTGATCACCAGCGGCGACGACCAGCCGTCGAACAGGGTGTGGTGCGCCGTGATGATGAGTTTGGCCTGCTGCGGACCGCAGGTGAGCAGAGCCAGGCGGAGTAGCGGCGGCCGGAGGGGGTCGAGTCGGTCGGCCCGGTCGTCGGCAAGGGCCTTGTCGAGCGCCGCGTCCTGCTCGGCTTCGCGTCGACCGGTCAGATCGATGTGCCGCCAGGGCAGGGCGACGTGTTCCGCCACGACCTGCACCGGATCGCCGTCGGCCGCGGTGAGGAACGCGGAGCGCAGGTTCGGATACCGGTCGAGGAGCGCCTGGCCGGCCGCCCGCATGCGCGCCGGGTCCACGTGCCCGGACAGGTGCAGCACGAACTGCATGTGGTAGACGTCGAAGGTGCCGTCGGCGAGGGCGGCCTGGAACTGGATGCCGGACTGGCCCGGGGCCTGCGGCCACACCTCGGCCAGCCGGCCGTAGCGCTCCTCCCAGGTCTCGATGTCGTCCTGGCGCACCGAGACCAGCGGGGCGTCCGAGGGCGTGAGCCCGCCGGCCTGCGGGCGTGCGGCGTGCGCGGCCATGCCGTGCAGCACCTCGACCCACAGCTCGGCCAGTTCCACGGTCCGCTCGCGGGACAGCACGCCGGTGGGGAACATGAAGGCGGCCTGCAACCGGGGGCCGTCGGCGGTGTCCGTGGCGACCGAGTTGACCTCGAGGGCGGACAGCGCGGGCAGGTCGGGGTCGGGCGCCGCGATCAGCTCGGCGGACCAGGACGCCGGTCCCCACCCGTCGGCGCGCAGGTGCTCGGGCACGTCGGAGTCGGAGATCCGGCCGAGGTAGTTGAACCCGATCTGCGGCACCGGGTACTCGGCGAGCTGCTCGGCGGTCTCCGGGTTCAGGTAGCGCAGCAGTCCGTACCCCATGCCCTTGTCCGGGACCTGGCGCAGCTGCTCCTTGACCAGCTTGACCGCCTTTCCGGCCGCGGGGCCGCCGGCCAGCACATCGGCCAGGTCCACTCCCCGCACATCGACCCGGGCCGGGTACATGCTGGTGAACCACCCGATGGTCCGGGAGAGGTCGGCCCCGGGGACGACGTCCTCCTCGCGGCCGTGCCCCTCCAGGCGGACCAGGGTCGAGGTGTCCGCGCCGCGCCACCGGTTCACCGCCAGGGCGAGCGCGGCGAGCAGCACGTCGGTCCCGGTGCCCCGATACGCCGCGGGAAGCCTGGTCAGCACCGCTTCGGTGACCTCGGCGGGCAGCTCCACCCGCACGGTGTCGACCGTGGACCACACATCCACCGCCGGGTCGAACGCCCGCGTGCCCAGCGGCGGGTTGGGCGCCTCGAGCAGGTCCCGCCAGTACGCCAGTTCCGCTTCCCGCTGCTCGGCGTGCGCCTCGTCCTGAAGCGCCGACGCCCAGCGGCGGGCCGATGTGCCGACCGCGGGCAGCTCGGGCGCCTGGCCGGAGCGGACCTGCTGCCACGCCTCGGCGAAGTCCGACATGAGGATGCGCCAGGAGACGCCGTCCACCACCAAGTGGTGCAGCACCACGAGCAGCCGGCCCGCACCCGAGGGCGGGGCGAACCAGACGAAGTCCGCCATGGTCCCGGCTTGCGGGTCGAGCCGGCCGACCGCGTCGTCCAGCTCCGCCTTCGCCGCCTGGAGCAAGGACGGCTCGTCCCACCGCCCGTCGCAGTCGACCCGGCGGATCAGGTCCGCCGCGCGCACAGTGCCCTGCGCACGCGCGACGAGGGAGAGCTCGTCGCCGCGCACCAGCTGCGCGCGCAGCAGGTCGTGCCGGTCGAGCACGGCGTCCAGCGTCGCGGCCAGGCCGCCGGCGTCGATGCCCGCGGGCAGCTCGAGGACCATCGACATGGCGAACCGGTTCGTGCCGCCGCCGTGCTCGAACACCTGCCGCGCCACCGGCTGCAACGGCATCGGTCCGACGCCGCCGCCCTCGTCCTCGGTGAGCACGGGCACCCGCTCCTGGCGGGTGGAGGCCACCTCGGCGAGCCGGGCCGCCGTGCGGCACTCGAAGATCTCCCGGGTGGTGAGCTCCAGGCCCCTCGCCCGGGCCCGGGCGACCACCTGGATGGAGCGCAGGCTGTCCCCGCCCACCGCGAAGAAGTCGTCGTCGATGCCGACCCGCTCCACACCGAGCACGTCCGCGTACGCCGCGGTGATGATCTTCTCGGGCTCGGTGCGCGGCTCCCGGTAGGCCTCGCCCAGGAACTCCGGTTCGGGCAGCGCCGAGCGGTCCAGTTTGCCGGTCGGCCCGAGCGGAAGCCGGCCCAGGGCCACGAAGGCCGACGGCACCATGTAGTCGGGCAGCCGCGTGGCGACGAACTTGCGCAGCTCGGCGGCCGAAGCCCCGGACTGCACATCCACGTCGCCGATACCGCCGGCGCCGTCGTCACCGACGGCTCCCTCTCCGGTGTACACCACATACGCGACGAGCCGCCGCCCGCCCGAGGGCACATCGCGGCTGATCACGACCGTCTCGCTGATCCCCGGGTGCGCGGTGAGCGCGGCTTCGACCTCGGCCGTCTCCATGCGGAAGCCGCGCACCTTCACCTGGCCGTCGCCGCGGCCGAGGCACTCCAACTGACCCTGCGCGTTCCAGCGGGCCAGGTCGCCCGTGCGGTACATCCGCTCGCCCGCGGGGCCGAACGGGCTGGCCACGTAGCGCTCGGCGGTCAGGCCCGGCCGGCCATGGTAGCCACGGCCGAGGCAGGTCCCGCCCACATACAGCTCACCGACCGCGCCCTGCGGCACCGGGGCCAGTCCCGGGCCGAGCACGTAGGCACGCATGTTGCCCAGCGGGGTACCGATCGGCGCGACGTCGCTGTCCGCCAATTCCTCGGACGCCGTGAGGTCGAACGTGGTGGCGTAGAAACTCTCGCTCTGCCCGTAGGAGTTCACGATCTGCACGCCGGGCAGGGCCTCGCGCACCTGCCGCACCAGCCGGGCCGGGAGCACATCGCCCGCGAACACGACCGTGCGCACGTCAGTCGCCTTCTCCAGGTGGCCCACCAGTTCCCCGAGCACCGAAGGGACCGCGCTGATCACGTGGCCGTCCCAGCGCTCCCGCTCGCCGAGCACCAGCGCGTTCGCCACCACCTCGGCCGTGCCGCCGGTGGACAGGGTGGCCAGCAGCTCGAAGACCGAGACGTCGAAGTTCACCGAGGTGCCGGCCAGCATCCGCCACCCGGGCGGCGCGTCGAGGACGCGCACCAGTTCCCGCACCCCGTTGACGACGCTCCGGTGGGTGATCGCCGCACCCTTCGGCTTGCCCGTGGAGCCGGAGGTGTACATCACGTACGCCAGGTTGTCCGGGCCGAGCGGCGAGATCCGGCCCGCGTCGTCCAGCGTCTTCTCGGGCGGGTCCCACTGCGCGCGGTCATCGAGGTTGATGCTCGACATGTCGTTCGGCGGCAGGTCCTGTGACGTCTTGGTGTCGGTGACCACGAAGCGCGGGTGTGCTTCGGACAGCACGCTCTCGGCCCGCCCGGCGAGGTACTGCGGGTCCATCGGCAGGTACCCGGCACCGGACTTGAGGATGCCGAGCAGCCCGGCCACCAGGTCCTCCGTGCGCGGCAGCGCGAGGACCACCAGGTCCTCCGGCCCGGCGCCACGGCGCACCAGCTCCCAGGCGACGCCGTTGGCCCGCTCGTCCAGCTCCCGGTAAGTCAGTGTCCGGTCGTCGCACACGATTGCCGGGGCCTCCGGCGTCCTGGCGACCTGGCTTTCGAACAGCTCCGGGACCGTCAGTTCGGGCACCGCCGTGGCGGTGTCGTTGAACTCGGTGAGCAGCCGGTCCCGCTCGGCCGCGTCGAGTACGTCGATGCCGCCGATCCTGCGTTCCGCGTCGGCCACGAGCCGGCTCAGCACGCGGACGAAGCGGTTCGCGATGCCCTCGACGGTGTCCCTGTCGAACAGGTCGGTGCGGTACTCCAGACGGCATCGCGCCCCGCCCGAGCTGCTCGGGATCAGGTCGAAGAACAGGTCGAACTTGGCTGTTCTGGTCTCAAGCCGCTCGGACTGGGCGGCGAGGCCGGGGAATTCCAGTTCCGGTATGGACGGCTGCCAGGCGAGCATCACCTGGAAGAGGGGGTTGTAGGCGGTGGACCGGTCCGGGTTCAGCAGCTCCACCAGCCGCTCGAACGGCATGTCCTGGTTGTCGTACGCGGCGAGGGACCGCTCCCGCACCCGCTGGAGCAACTCGCGGAAGGTCGGGTTCCCGGAGAGGTCGACGCGCAGTACCCAGGTGTTGACGAAGAACCCGACGAGCTCGCGCAGCTCTTCATCGGTGCGACCCGCGATCGGTGCGCCGATGGGCACGTCGTCACCGCAGCCGAGGTGGTGCAGGAGGACCGCCAGGGCGGAGTGCATGACCATCGAGACCGTGGTGTCCGCTTGCGCGGCGAGCTTCTCCACGGACCGAAGCAGGTCGGGGTCGATGGAGAACGGGACCATGTCGCCGTGGTGGCTCATCGTCTTCGGGCGCGGGCGATCGGTGGGCAACGCCAGCGGCTGCGCCAGATCGGCCAAGGTCTGCCGCCAGTACTCCAGTTGCCTGGCTGCCAGGCTGTGCGGATCGGACTCGTCACCGAGCACGTCCCGCTGCCACAGCGTGTAGTCCGCGTACTGCACCGGGAGCGGCTCCCACGCCGGAGCCCTGCCCTCTTGGCGGGCCGCGTAGGCGGTGATGAGATCGCGGCACATCGGCCTGAAGGACTCCCCGTCCACGGCGATGTGGTGCATCACCAGCACCAGGGTGTGCTCGCGCGGTCCGCACCGCACCAGCTTGGCGCGGATCGGCACGTCGGCGGCCAGGTCGAAGGTCCCGGTGGCCGCCTCGTCGACCGCCGCCGCCCGCTCCTCCTCCGTCGCGGCCTCGACGACCCGCATGCCGAACGGCTTCTGACCCAAGGTCAGCACCCGCTGGTGCGGGACGCCGTCGTCGTCCTCGACGATGACCGTACGAAGGGCCTCGTGCCGGTCGACGACGTCGCGGAGCGCCGCCTGCAGTGCGCCCACGTCCAGCTCACCCGTCAGCCGCAGGGCGAGAACGCCGTTGTAGGTCGGCGAAGGGCCTTCGAACCGGTCCACGAACCACAGTCGACGCTGCGCGAACGACAACGGGATCATTGTGTCTCCAATATCGGCAGAACTACCAGGGAGCGAGCCGTCACTCAGCTCTGATCGAGCAGCGTCAAGAGTTCGGTGTTGTAGAAGTCGTCGATGGAGCAGGCGCCCGACAGCGTCGAGAAGTACCGGTCGACCAGCTCCTGGTGACCGACCAGTTTCCGCAGCAACTCGGCTCGCCCCTCGGGCTTGAGCTCGGCCACGTTGAGCGCCCCCTGATAGTGGCTGAGGGCGTCGTCGTCCAGGTCGTCCTCGTAAGCCTGCAGCGCGTCCTCGAGCGCCGCGTCGTCGTGCAACCGCTCCGCGATGTGGTCGGTGAGCGACTGGGCCTGGACGAAGGCTTCGGTGATACCGCGGGCGGTGATGGAGTCCTTGTGGTTCACCGCGTCACCGACCAGTGCCCACCCGGGCCCGAAGGCCTTGCGGAAGTAGTTCTCCTGGTGCCCGGTGCCGTACAGCTGCTCCACGCGCTCGCCCGCCGACATCCGCTCGTACACCTCGGGCGCCGTCGTGCGGAAGGCATCGAGGTAGGCAGGTTCCACCGCCTTGCGGATCTCGGAGAACTCGTCCTGCGGGAAGTAGGCCATGAGCAGCGTGAGGTCGTCGTTGGTGGGGATGACACCGATCCAGCGCCCCGGCCGCTCGTACAGCTCGAAGTGCGAGGGAACCCCGGCCCAGTAGCTGTAGTAGGTGCAGGTCATCCGCGGGTGCTCGATGACGTTCGGCGCGCCGACCTTGCGGGCCACCAGCGACCGCATGCCGTCCGCGCCGACGACAAGGCGCGCCCGGTCCGTCGCCTGGGCTCCGCCGGGCGTCGTGTACCGCACCCCGACGACCCGGTCACCCTCGAACACCAGATCGTTGACCGCACAGGACTCCCGGAACTCCACGCCGGCCGCCACGGCACCGTCCGCGAGGATCGGGTCGAGTACGTACCGCCTCGGTGCGTACGTGGTCCGCTGGCCGTCGATCGGCAGGGAGAAGCCGTCGATGCGGACACCGGGCGCCTCGTAGCTCTGATGGCTGATCGGCCGGCAGCCCGCGTCGCGGAGCTTGTCGAGCAGCCCCCACCGATTGAGCAGCGCCACGCCCTGCGTATGAATGTAGTGCGAGGACAGCGTGTCCTGCGGGAACCGTGCTTTCTCCAGGAGCAGGACGCGATAACCCTGCTGCGCAAAGAGCATGGCCGTCGGCGAACCCGCGCAACGGGCACCTATGACAATCACGTCGTACATGGCGCCTCTCTTACCAGGTAGCTTCTTGAATTCCAACGGCCGCAGCCGGAAAGGTCATTGTGCCTGAGTGCACTGCCAATGCAGCGGACTTAAATATCCGTTGCCGCGCATGAATGTGATGCTAGCTTCCCGAACTAGCGGGAGAAATACAAACGGCACTGAATCCGGGCCGGTCCCACGGTCACACCGAACCAAGCGATCCCGCCCGTCCGCGCCCACGACGGGGTGCCGTGTGGTGGCGCGCC
>NZ_VWMY01000117.1:19519-21774 GCF_008905045.1 Streptomyces albicerus | reverse complement strand
ATGATCCGGCGAGCACTGCAGCGCGAAGTCCAGCGCGACCTCCAGACCCAGCCCCGCCGCCGTGTCCACGAAGGCGTCGAAGTCCTCGGTCGTGCCCAGATCTGGATGCACGGCGTCGTGCCCGCCCTCCGGCGAACCGATCGCCCAGGGCACTCCGACATCCCAACGGTCAGCCGACAGGCTGTTGTTGGGACCCTTGCGGAAGGTCGTGCCGATGGGGTGGATGGGTGGCAGGTACACCACGTCGAAGCCCATCTCCGCGATCGCCGGCAGCCGCCGCGCCGCCGTCCGGAACGTGCCGCTCACCGGCGGCTTGTCCGGCTCGACGACCGCGCCCTCCGAGCGCGGGAAGAACTCGTACCACGAGCCGAACAGCGCCCGCTCCCGCTCCACCAGCAGGGGCAGCGGGTCCGATCGGGAGACTCGTTCCCGCAGGGGGTGTTGGGCCAGCGCCGCGTCCACGTCCGGGGTCAGGGCGGCGGCGAGGCGGGCGATCGGCGGCCGGGACTCGTCGCGCAACGCATGCGCGGCGGTCAGCACCGCCGTTCGCCCCGTTTTGTGCGGGACTCCGGAGGCGGCCCGCTCGTACAGTTCGGCGCCCTCTTCCAGGACCAGCCCGACGTCGATGCCGGCCGGGATCTTGATGCGGGCGGTCCGGCGCCAGGTGGTCACGGGGTCGGACCACGCCTCCACCCAGTACGCCCAGTCGCCCACCGCTTCGGGGGTGACGTCGGCGCCCCAGCGGTCGGTGCCGGGGGTGAGTTCGCGCATGGGCGTCCAGGGCCCTGCGCGGCCCTCCGGGTCGCACAGGACGACGTTCGCGGCGACCGCGTCGTGTCCTTCGCCGAAGACGGTGGCGGTGACCTGGAAGGTTTCCCCCAGGACCGCCTTCGCCGGGCGGGTCCCGCGGTCGACGGCCGGTCGGACGTCGACGACGGGGACTCGGCCAATCAGGGGGACGGGCATGCGGCCAACAGGGCGGACGCGGCCGTCGGCCGGGTTCTCGGTCATGGGGTTCACCTCCGTCGTCCTTGCGCTCGGTCCGTGTTTCGTCAATGCCGTTGGAGGGCTCCTACGACACGGGGCTTGCCGTGAGTCCGTCGGATCGATCGGGTCGTATGGCGCTGGTCGGGCTGCCTTTGGCCCGTGCCCGGCCGCGTGCGCCCGAACCGACTGCCAGATAACGCTCGGCGGCGTACACGGCCTCACGCGCGCAGCGTTTGCCCATCAGCACGCACAGCGTGTAGCCCGTGTCCTCGAAATTGCCCCGCGCCGCACGGTCGGCGGGGGCCGCGAGCATCATGCGTTCCCAGGCGCGGTACAGCTCCAGGTGCCTGGCGACCTCGTCCTTGGCAGGCAGCAGCATTTCACTGGTCACCTTCCACTCCTTCGAACGCACACGGTTCGCCCGGATCGTGCGTGAAGACCGTGCACAGAGAGGCGTCGACCGCATACAGAGATCGACACCCTCACTCATGGTGCACGTGGTGCCGCGCAGCGTCCTGTTGTCGTTTCAACAACATGTAGAACTCCCGCACAGGATGCGAGGGCTCTCGTGTTGCGCGAATGGAGTACTGCTCTCACCCTAGGAGTGACTCAGAAGCGATCACTGCTCACGCTTCGTGTTCGGGGCTCGGCCCGCAGGGGCGAGGAGGAGCGAGAGCTTCGCCGGTGAGGAGCCAACGACGATGAAGACCGTAGTGCCCTGCTACTACCACCTCGACGTGGAAGTCAGTCTGGAGCGGGTCGAACAGGTCAGGCGCATCCTGGCCGCCCATCTCCGGTACTGGAACCTGGAGCACCTCGTCGAGTCCGTCTGTCACTGCGCCGAAGTGCTGCTCCACACGATCGAGGAGCACGCGGCGGACAAGAACACCACCATCGAGATGTGGTGGAACGGCCAGCACCTCATCACCGCAGTCGCGGACAACGACGGGGAGTTCCATCCGGACTCCGCCACACGCGGCTGCCTGGCCCACATCGCCGCCCTGAGCGACGGCTGGGGCTGTTGTGCCACGGGCACCGGCGGAAAGATCGTCTGGTTCTCGCGTCGGGCCCGTGCCATCGAGCGCGCCCCGCTGGTCCCGCCCGTACCCGAGCCCAGCCTGCGGGAGGCCCGCCGAACACCCCGCGAGGCGCCCGTGCCGGCGCTGGCGGGCTCCATCCCCACGAGGCCGCTCGAGGACGCGGCCGTCGGCACCGCCTCTTCCTGAGGTCCGGGAGGCCTCTCGCACGGAACCGTGATGCGCCCAGTC